>CAWIXO010000007.1:0-326279 GCA_963840005.1 uncultured Actinomycetota bacterium
CGGCTAGGGGCTGGCGGGCGCGGCTTCAAGCTCGACTTCGGCGAGGACGAGACCGGCCACCAAATGAAGTTCCGGCGGCGGCACGGTGGCTACTACCTAAACTGCGGCTGCTCCGAGCTCATCGTCAGCGGCGAGGTCGGGCTGATCCAGCACGAGGATACCGACCGCTTCGTCGAGAACGGCCTGTTGATGAAGGACGGCACGGTCGAGGAGGCGGATCTGATCGTCACCGCGACCGGTTACCAGAACCAGGAGGCGGTGGTCCGTGAGATGCTCGGGGATCAGATCGCTGATAAGGTCGGCCAAATCTGGGGCATCGGTCCGAACGGCGAGATCGCCAACATGTTCGTCGCGACGCCGCAGCCCGGCCTGTGGTTCGCCGGCGGTGGCTTCGCTCATTCCCGGATCTATTCGCAGTACGTCGCCATGGGCATCAAGGTGCGCGAGCTCGGCCTGATCGAATAAGTCGCCGAACGGCCGGGGCCTGCTTTCTTGGCCAAAACGACGCGGGGGAACACACATGATTTTCGGACTGGAGGGCAAGGTCTCCCTCGTCACCGGTGCCGGCTCCGTCGGCGCCGGCTGGGGCAACGGGAAAGCGACCGCCGTTCTGCTGGCCCGACAGGGCGCCGCGGTCTGCGGCGTCGATCTGCTGGCCGAACTCTCTGGCGGCAACCACCGAGGTCATGGAATCGGAGGGCCTCGCGGAACGCTGGCTGCCGCTCACCTGCGACATGACCGACGGCGCCGCGGTGGAGGGAGTGGTCGCCCGCTGCGTCGAGCGATTTGGGCGCCTCGACATCCTCGTCAACAATGTCGGCGGCAGTGCGCCAGGCGATCCGGTGGCGATGCCGGAAGACCTCTGGCAGCGGCAGCTCGACATAAACCTCACGACGGCCTTTCTCGGCTGCAAGCACGTGCTGCCGGTGATGGTCCGGCAGTTCGAGGAGGCCGGCAGGGGCGGGGTGATCGTCAACATCGGCAGCGTCGGGTCGATGACCTTCCAGCTCGGTGGCCGAGTCAGCGCGGGCTACGCGGCCGCAAAGGCGGGGCTGGTGGCCTTCGGGCGCTCCACGGCCATTGCCTACGTGCGCAAGGGCATTCGGGTAAACACGGTGATCCCGGGGTCGATGCACACGCCGCTCGTCGAGCATCGGCTGGTAAAGCAGCTCGGCGCCGCTGACGCCGAGAACCTGATCGCGAGCCGTCATGCTGCCGTGCCGATGGGACGGATGGGCGACGCCTGGGACGTGGCGCACGCGGTGCTGTTCCTCGCGAGCGACGAGGCTGGCTACATCACCGCGACGCAGCTGGTGGTGGACGGCGGCATGACCGCGGCTCGGTCGGCCTGAACAGAGGGAGAAGCGCATGAGCCGCCCGGTCATCATCACCTGCGCCATCACGGGGTCCGGCGACACGCCGCGGCTGAGCCCCTTCGTGCCGGTGACCCCGAAACAGATCGCAGACGAGGCGCTGGCGGCCCACGCTGCAGGCGCCGCCATCGTCCACCTGCACGTCCGGAACCCGGCGGACGGATCGCCGAGCCGGGACATCGCGCTCTACCGCGAGGTCGTCGGCCGCATCCGCGACGCCGGCAGCCCGGTGGTCATCAACCTGACGACCGGGATCGGGGCGCGCTTCTCGCCGGCCGAGGCCGATCCCAACGTCAACGCTTCGCCGGGTATGGCGTTGCCGGAAGACCGGATGAGCCATGTGCTGGAACTCCGGCCCGACATCTGCAGTCTCGACGTTGCGACGATGAACTTCGGCCAACACGCCTTCGTCAATACGCCCGAGCATATCCAGCGGATCGCAGTGGCGGTGCGGGAAACCGGGGTAAAGCCGGAGCTAGAGGTGTTCGAGCTCGGCCACATCGCGCTTGCCCGGCATCTCTATGGCAACGGCGTCTCGGCCGATCCGCCGCTGTTCCAGCTCGGCCTCGACCCGTTCGTACTCGGCCGGGATCGTCCGGTCCTCGCGGACGATCGTCCAACCCAGACCACCCCGGTCGGCCGCGCCGCGATAGGTGCAACAGCCGAACTCGGTGACCACGACCGGACGATCGAACCGGTGGTACGCGCGCAGCTCCTCGGCGTAGCGCGCGGCGTTGCCCTCGTCCCGGTACGCGTCGATCGAGACGACGTCGAAGAGGTCCCATTCGACCTGCTCCCAGGTGCCCGACGCGTAGGTGAGCCGGCCGCCGAACACCTCGCGGGCCGCGGCGACGGTCCGGCGCTGGACTTCCCTGGCCCGCTCGAAGCCGGCCAGCAAGGGCGCCCGCCCTTCCTCGGTGGCCCAGGTTCGCGGGTCGGTCATCGTGGCCGTGCGCCCGGCCAACCCCTCCCCCGGCACGAATCCCTTGCAGAACAACGTCATCTCGCAGCCCAGCACCAGCATGACGTCGAGCCCGGACTCATGGCGCAGCGACTCGGCCGCTCCGGCCGCGCGGGTCAGATAGGCGACCAGCTCGTCCGCGTCGAGGTCGTAGGGAAACGGCGAGAACCACACGTCGAGCCCGGCCGCGGCGGCGTGCCGGCCGGCGGCCAGGATCCGCTCCAGGTCGTCGCCCGAGATCCGCACCGCCGTGGCGTGCAGGTCGTTGGCGATGGCGGCCATGTCCCGCCGCACGGCGTCGTCGTCGAACACCGACCGGGTGTGGAAGTCGTCGAGCGCCATCCCGGTGTCGTAGTTCACCCCGCGAATCTCCATGATCTCGACGCTACGCCGCTTCGAGGGTCCAGCCTCCTTGCGCCTCGACCTCGATGACGTGGGTGTCGGGCGGCAGCGGTGCGGTGCCCTCGGTAGCGGCCGATCTCGTTGACGAACAGGCCGTACCGGTCGTCGTCGCCGAAGCCGCGGACGACGAAGTTGTCGCGGCCGGAGTAGGTGGTGGTGATCCTGCCGGCCGAGCGGCGGCGCCGTCGGGCACCCGGAACACCGCCGGCTTGCGGCCGGACGCCTCGCCGGTGAACGCCGGCGCCTTGCTCAGGTCGCGCAGCACGATCTTCCAGGTGCCGGTCGGCGCGGACCCGGATGGCTCGCCGTGGCGCTCGCGCTCGAGCCAGGCCGACGGTGCGGTCGCCGGCGTAGTCACCGATCGCGTTGACGATCAGCCCGACCGGCCGGCCCGGTCGTCGTCGAGCGCCTCGACCATGAAGTTGGACGTCGCCGTCGTGGGTGATCGTCGCGACGTACGCGGCGTCGGGGTCGAGCGCGACCTCGACGGTCTTGTTGCCGCGCCCGCTGACCGTGACGTCCCGGCCGATCACCCGGGGCGGATCCGGCTCCGCGGTGGGGTCAGCCGGCAGCCGGGTCAGCCGGGGCATCGGCGCCTCCGTCGGCTCTGGCCGGGCCGCGGCGACGATCCGGGCGGGCGGGCTTCCGTCGCGGTACACCAGGAGCAGCCCACCGGCGACGAGACAGACCATGACGACGAGGAGCGCCGCCGACGCCGACGAGCCATGGCCAGATCGGCGGCTGTCGCGGCGGCACCGGCGTCGGCGGCCTGGCGGCCCGTAGCCGAGGGGCGGGCCGTAGTCCGGGTGGTGGCGGGTCGGCTGGGTCACCGCCGAACCGTATGACGGACCGCCGAGCGTCACCGTCCCGCGGCGATCAACAGTTGATCACGAAAGCAGAACGGCCCGGCCGGGAAACCCGGACCGAGACCGTCGAGATTGGGGTGACTGACGGGACTCGAACCCGCGGCCCCCGGGACCACAACCCGGTGCTCTACCAGCTGAGCTACAGCCACCATGTCGACCCCGCCGGCAAACCGCCGGGTGAGGCGCCGACCAATGATAGCCATAGCCCACCCGGTCGCGTCGACACGGGTTGCGCTTAAAGCTCCGCGGCGATCGCCTTCGCGCTCTCGACGTCGGGGCCGGGCAGCGGGACGAAGATCGTCCGGCGGTAGTACTCGAGCTCGCGGATGCTCTCCCGGATGTCGGCGAGCGCGCGGTGGGCCAGGCCCTTGGCCGGCTGGCCGAAGTAGACCCGCGGGTACCAGCGCCGGCACAGCTCCTTGATCGAGGAGACGTCGATCATGCGGTAGTGCAGGTGCGCGTCGAGGCGGGGCATGTCGCGGGCGAGGAAGCCGCGATCGGTGGCGATCGAGTTGCCACACAGCGGCGCCGTGCGCGGGTCCTTCACGTACTTCGTGATGTAGGACAGGACCTGGTCCTCGGCCTGCTCCAGGGTGACCGTCGACCGGCGTACCTCCTCGGTCAGCCCGGATTTGGCGTGCATCTCCCGCACCACGTCGGGCATGCCGTCGAGCTGCGCGTCGGACGCGTGGATGACCAGGTCGACCCCCTCGCCCAGGACGTTGAGGTTGGGGTCGGTCACCAGCGCCGCGACCTCGATCAGCGCGTCCTTGCCGAGATCGAGACCGGTCATCTCACAGTCGATCCAGACCAGAAGATCAGCCACGATCGACAGCCTACGCGCAGGTGCCGGTCAGTGACGCTCCACTAGGCTGCCGGGCGTGCAGGCAGCGGCCCCACCTATGAAGATCAAACCCGGCACCGCGCGGCGGATCGCGCGTGGTGATCGCGCTCACCGCCGCCGTCGGTCGCTTCATCTGGGTGTACGCGGCCCGCCGCGACTTCTTCGACCTGCGCATCTACGTCAGCGCGATGCGCTGGTGGGCCGACGGGCACCCGCTCTACGAGTACGCCCAGCCGACCGGGTCCAGGGTGAGCTGTGCTTCACCTATCCCCCGTTCGCCGCCCTGCTGCTGCGCCCGTTCGCTGCTGTGCCGGTCGGCGTTCACGATCGGGTTCTTCTGCGTCTTCACGGTCGCGGCCGTGGCGGTCGCCGCCTGGTGGCTGACCGCGCCGATCGCCGACCGCCGCGGACCTGCCCCGCTGGCTGCTCGCCGGCCTGCTGTTCCCGGTGGCGCTGGCGCTCGAGCCGATCCGCGAGACGTACTTCTTCGGCCAGATCAACATGGTGCTGGTGCTGCTGGTCCTGGCCGACTTCTGCCTCGCCGTGCCCGAGCGCTGGTTCTGGGCCGGCGCCGGCGTCGGCCTGGCCACGGCGATCAAGCTGTTCCCGGGCATCTTCATCCTGTACTTCCTGGTCACCCGCCGCTGGCGGGAGGCGGCCGTGTCGGCCGGCGCCGCGGTCGCGCCACCCTGCTGGCCGCCGCGGTGCGCCGCACGACTCGTGGCAGTTCTGGACCGACGTCGCTGTTCTCGACCGAGCGGGTCGGGCGCACCGACTACACGGGCAACCAGTCCTTGCAGGGCTTGCTGGCCCGGCTGGTCGCGCCCGAGGAGCCCGCGAAGGTCTGGTGGCTCCTGCTGGTCGTGGCCGTGACGGCGTGTCGGCATGTGGCGGGCGGCGCCGGGCCTTCCGGGCCGGCGACGAGCTCTTCGGGCTGACGCTGACCGGCCTCGTTGGCGCGCTGGTCAGCCCGATCACCTGGCCGCACCACGTGTTCTGGTTCGTGCCGGCGCTGGTCGTCCTGGTCGACTCGGGGCGGCGGCGCGACCTGGCCCTGGCGGGCGGGACGCTGGCGGTGGCCCTGTACGGCGTGAACACCTTCATCGACTGGGGCGTGGAGCCGGACCCCACCCGCTCGGTCGGCGACTTCCTGCTGCGGAACCTGTACGTGCTGGCCGCGCTGGCCCTGGTCGCCCTCCTGCCGGCGCGGAAGCGCCCGGATCTCATAGCAGATCCGGGCAGAAACTGGACAGACCTAGCCAGTCAGCCACCTGAGGGGCTAAACTGGCATTAACGGATCAAGTTCTCCCGGTTGCACCGTTCCCCCGGTGAGAGCGTCCCTTCGCGTCGGCAGCGCGAAGGGACGTTCTGTTTTTGCCGGTCCTACTTTTAGCTCGCCTGGTCCGTGGGGGCGGCCCGGTTGTCTGCCGGGCGCTTGGTCGTGGCCTTGGTCGGACGGCGGCGGGTGGTGGGGCGCTTGCCCGCCAGTGCGGCCACCGCGGTGTGAGCCGGTCCGGCGTCGGTCGCCTCCGGCGATGGCAGACCGGCGGCGGTCTTCCGCCGCCGCGGCTTGGCCGGCGATTCGTGCCGAGCAGTCCCCCGAACGGAGTACCCGTCTCGGTTCCGTCCGCACCGGCTTCCGGGCTGGCCTCGGCCCGCTGGAACTGCGGCGTCGGCGGCCGGCGCCGTCCGGTGCGGTGGCCTTGCGGCGCGGGGCCCGGGTGGTTTTCGCCGGCTCGGCGTCGGTGGTCTTCTTCGCGCGGGTCGTGCGGCGCGCGGGCTTGGCCGCCGCCTCCGGTGCCGGGTCCCCGGTCGTGCCGACAGAGCGCCGGTGCCGACCGGGGCCCCGGCCGACGCGGGGCCGTGCTCCGCGTCGACCTGGTCCGCGTCCGACCCGGTCGACTCGATGACCTCGGTGCCCTCATGGTCGGCTCAGCGTCGACCGCCGTGCCGGCGCCCGTCGCCGCGCGCTTCCGCGGCTTCGCCGACTTGGCCACCTTCGACTCGACAACCGCCCACCGCTCCGGCCGGCGGCGTCGGCCGTCTTGCCTGTGAATCCGCAACCTCCGTCGCGGTTTGCGCCGCGGCGGTCATCGCCCACCTCTGAGCCGCGCAACCGGCGCATCGGCCGGCTGCGCCGCCGTTGCGCCTGCTCCGCTCGCCTGCTTCCTAGCCGCGTCGACTGACTCGGCTGCCGCCGGGTTCGGCGCCTTCGACCTCGGCCGCGTGGCCGACGACCGTTCCGGCCGCCGGGGTTGGCGTCGCTCGAATCGGCTGTTGCCGGGTTGAGCGCGGTTGGCTCGGCTGCCGCCGCATCGGCCACGACCGGCCCGGCCACCGCAGCGGTTGACCTCGACCGACTCGGTTGTCGCCGAATTCGAGCTCGGTCGGCTTCTCGGTGGTGGCGTCGGTGGTCGCCGGCCCGGTCGTCGTGGCTGTCGCACGACGCGGCTTGCGCTTGGTCGTCTTGGCCGACGCCGGCTTGGCGGCGCCCGCCGCCGAGTCGGCCAGCGTGTCGTCCAATGCTGATTCAGTTGCCGCGGTCTGCGGGCTGGCCGCGTCGCGCGGCTGCGGTGCGGACTTGGTGCGGGTGCGGGCGGCACGACCGGGCGGTCGGGGCTTTCGCCGGTCGGCTCGGTCGCCGTGTCGACGAAGACGACCGGGCGCTTCTTGGTCGCCGTGCGGGCCGCACGCTTGGCCGGGCGCTCCGTGCCGTCGCTCTTGACCGCGCGCAGGTGCGCCACACCGGCGCACCTGGGCCGCGTCGACGCCGGCGTCCGCGCGGGGTGCCGGCGTGCGCGGCGCCGCATCGCGTCCACCTGGTGGGTCGGCGTCGTCGGGATCGCGGTAGCCGCGCCCGACGGTGCGCCCGAGGTCGGCACCGACTCGACCGAAAGCTGCGCCGCGGCCGCGGTCACGGCGGGCAGACCCGCCAGCCGGCGCGGCCTCGGCACGGCGCTCACGCGTTCCGGCGACGACGGGACGCCGTCGGCGGGACCAGGATTCGGCCGAGTCGCGGGACCGGCGGCCAGGGCCGACGGGCCGGGCTGCGCGGGCGGCCACGCGGGGCCGGGCGGAGCCGGGACCGTCTTGCCCGCGCCGGCCAGGGCGTCGGCCAACGTCGCCGGGCGGCCGGGCGGGCTGTCGGAGGGCCAGTCCGGCCAGGAACCGTCGGCCGGGCGAGGCTCGTCGCCGGCCAGCACCGGAAGCGGCTCGGCCACCTCGGCCGCGGGCAGGGCCGGCCAGACCGGCGGCGGGCCGACCGGGTCGCCTCGAGGCCGCGCCGAGCCGGGCGGAGACCTCCGGCACCTGGCTCGGGTCGACCACGAAGACCACGTCGCGCGATCGGACCGGCCAGGCCAGCGCACGATCCCGGCGCCGAGCAGCAGCACGCCCAGGGCGACCAGCGGTCCAGGTCGTCGGCGGGAGCCAGCCGGGCGTGGCCGAGGCCTTCACGTCGACGGTCAGGCCGGGTGTCGCGTCGACCCGCATCACGACGAGGCTCATCTCGCGGCCGTCGACCTCGTTGGCCGTCCATTCGAGCGTGCCGCTGCCCTGCCGGGTCCAGAACGACTGGGTGCCGGGCGCGACCTCGGAGGCGGCCGGACCGGCCAACCCTTCGGCGGCCGACCGGCGCGATCCGCACCGGCAGGTCGCCGCGGGCGACGGTGACCCCGTCGACCCGGGAGTACGCCGCGCCGGCCAGGTACGCGCGCACCTCGGCGGCGGGTGCCAGGCCCAGGAACGTCTCGCCGGGCACGGTCAGGCGCAGCCGGTGTCGCCGGCGCGGACGAACGCGGCGTCTTCGCGGAGCAGCGTGTCGACATCGGGTACGACGATCGCGCGCCCGGACGTGGAAACCGGTTCCAGCGATGCCGCTGAAGGCGCCGCCCGCGTCCCGATGTTGCATGAGTGTCCACAGTGCACCACCGACCAGCAGCACCGGCAGTCCGATGGTCAGCAACACCAGCCCGGCGACCGTGCGTACGACCCGCATCAGCGTCTCCCCCTTGATCGCGTTACCGGACAAACTGTACCCAACGTGACGATCCGAACACACGACGCAGATGGCGTGGCACGCGGACAAAGAAAAACCCGCCGGTCCAGGGACAAGCGCCCCGGACCGGCGGGTTCGCCGGAAACGACTGAGGAAGCTAACGACTTACGAAGCGGAGGACGGCCGCGCGCGCATGAACGCCAGCCCGCCGAGCACCAGCCCGAGCACGCCGGCGACCAGACCCGCGATGCCCAGCCCGACCGCCGCACCCGAGATCGAGTCGTCGGTGGACGGCGACGGCGGCGACCGTCGGCCCGGAGGTCGGCCCGGCGGCCGGAGCCGCCGCGTCGCCCGCCTTGGCCAGCTTCAGCACCGGCGCCGGGTTCTCCGGCTCCTCGCCGCCCTCGACCGGCTCGTCGATCCACCGCGACGATCTCGCCGTCCGAGTAGGTCTGCAGGACCTTGAAGATCATCTGGTCCTTCTCGGGCAGCGGGCCCATCGAGACCGGGAACTCCTGGAACTCGCCCGGCTTGATCCCGGCACCGGCCGCCGCGGTGAAGGTCAGCTTGCCGACCACCTCGGTGACCTGGCTGCCGTGCACCTTCAGCGGCGTCGCGAGCTTGCGGTTCTCCACCGCCACCGTCCAACCCGGAACCGGCATGGTCGACACCGACGCCACGGGCGCGTCCTCGGGCAGGTTCACCTCGAGCTTGACGGTCGACGCGGTGTCGCTCTCGTTCGGCACCCGGAACGCCACCCGCCCGTACCCGCCCTGGGTGGCCGAGTTCGGGTTGACGGTGACGTGCGCGAACGCGGGCCCGGCGATGCCGAGCGCGACCACGACGCGCGCCGACGCTGAGGGCGGCGGCCTTGGCCAGCCGGTTACGGATCATTGGTGGAACCTTCCTACGTGACGGGCACGGTGGCGGTCACCGTGGCCTGGTCGATGTCGGATATCCGGACGACGAACTTGAGCTGCCACTGCCCGGGGCGGGGCAAGCTGGATCGCGCCGGTGGCGTGCGTGGGCGCGAGCCCAGCAGCGGGATGTCGATGGCCTCGATGCCCGCCGAGGGCAGCGACGCGGTGCCCGTCCACTCGACGACCACCTGCGGCTGGTTGTCCTTCGTGTACGCGTACAGGTGAATGTCGTTGTTGCCCTGCTTGGCCGGGTCGACCTCGACCTGCAGGTTGAGCTTCGGGCTGGTGGTGATCATGGCCGAGTAGTAGCCCGGCTGCTGCTGCGGCGGCCGTCGTGGCCGACGCGGTGCGGGCCGGCGTGGTCTGCACCAGCACCGAGGTCAGCGCGAGCACCACGGCGATGCCGGCGACCTCGATCAGCACGGCCCGGCGCAGCGGGCGCGGGTCGTCCGGCGCGGCCCGCTTGCGGACCAGGTTGCGGGAGAACGCGGCCACCCCGATGACCGCGGCGAACAGCACGACCTTGGCGATGATCAGCTGCCCGTACGCCGTGGTGAACAGGGCGTTGAGCGTGGAGACCTCGATCAGCGCCTGGACGACGCCGGCGAGGAAGAGGGCGGTCACCGCGAGCGTCGCCCAGCGCGACCAGACCGGCAGGATCGCGCCGAGCTCGCGCGGCGCGGCCTGCCGGAACAGGAACGCGGCCAGCATGACCAGCCCGCCGAGCCAGACCGCCATGCCGGCCAGGTGCGCCATGTCGACGACCACGGAGACCGCCGGCACCGGCGACGCGGCCGGGTGGCCGGACGATCGGCCAGGTGGCCAGCCCGACCACGCCGAGGACGACCAGCAGGACCCGGTCGGCGACCCCGCTGCGGCCGGACAGCAGCGGGCGGAGCAGGAAGGCCGCCGCCGCGAGCACGCCGAGCCGGATCAGGTGCGCGGTGCCGAACGTGCTGCCGAGCACGTCCCGCAGCGCCGGCGCCGCTCGAAGTAGCCGCCGCCGGTCGTGTACGGGGCCTGGAGGAACAGGTCGCCCACCGTGGACAGCGCGATCAGCCCGAGGCCGAGCCAGGCGAGCCGGCTCGGGCCCTCGCGGGACAGCCGCTGCGGCCACAGCAGCGCGAGCACCATCGCCGGACCGATCAGCAGCACCAGGCCGGCGTACCCGAGGTATTTGACGATCGGGAACGCCGATCTCGAGGAAGGTGCTCTCCTCGATCACGGGCGCGTCGCTGTCGGTCGGCGCGGCCGACGGCGCGCCCACCGAGTAGGTGAAGGCGCCGGCGATCGGGTGGCTGTCGGCCGAGATCACCCGGTAGTTGACCAGGTAGGTGCCGTTGGCGCCGCCGGGCTTGAGCGGGATCCGGACCGTCGCGCCGGCGAACTCCGGCGTGCCGGTGTCGGCCCGCGAGCCGTCCGGCGCGACCACGTGGATCTTGTCGGGCACCTGCCGGACACCTTCGCTGAAGGTCAGCACGACCTCGGGCGGCGGCGTCGGGACGATCGAGTTGGCGGCCGGGCTGGTGCTCTCCAGCACCGCGTGCGCGCTGGCCGGTGCCGCCGGTGCGAGAAAGAGGGCAGCCCAACCGACGAAGAGCGCGGAGACGATGACGAGCCGCGAGACGACCTTGCTCACCCGCGACCTGCCGCGGTCGCGGTGGTCAGCGGGGAGGTGCGCTGGGTGCCGCGGCCGAGCGCCCACAGCGCGGCGGCCTGCACGACGGCGGCGAGGTGGCCGATCTCGTGGATGGCGGCGGCCCGGCCGCTCGCCACGTCGACGGCGCTGGTGACGGCGAGGCAGAGGGCGAGCACGAGCGCGACGGGCAGCAGCGCCCGGGCCCGCTCGGGGCGCAGCGCGGCGAGGGCGAAGCCGACCGCGATCGCGATGTCGAAGGACGCCATCTCCCGGGTGGCGTGCGCGCCGTCACCCTCGGGGCCGAACAGGGCCGGAGCGGCGGAAACGAGCTGGGCGACGGCGAGCACACCGACCGCGATCCGCAGCACCTGGCGGCGGCCGTCGGGCTCGCCGGTCGCGGCGGCGCTGGTCGGCGGCGACCGCCGCGAGCACACCCGCGGTCAGGTCCGGCGCGTCCGCCGGGGTGGCCCTGACCAGGCGGTCGAGCCGCTGCGCACTGGTCAGCCAGGTCTGGCAGCCGGCGCAGGTGGCGGTATGCGCGTCGATCTCCGCAGCGGGGATCGGCACCGCCTCCCCATCGAGGCGCGCGGACAGCGCCCCTCGGACGTGCTCGCACATCATGGTCAGGTAGTCGTCCGCGAACACCGATTGGTTCCCGGCAATCTTTCAGGTCGAGGTGGCGCTCGACACGGCAACCACGGCTCGGCCCCACGGAGGGGTCGGGCGCGTACATTGGGTTGCCGTGATCCCCGCCCAGCGTGCGCCCGAAGCCGCGCTCTCCGCCGCGACCGTCGGCGTCGAGCTTGACGCGGCGACCCGGTGGGCGCTGGCCGCTCGAGACGGCGACCCGGTGGCCCAGGCGGCCTTCGTGCGGGCGACCCAGACCGAGGTCTGGCGGCTCGCCGCGGCGCTGGTCGATCCGGACGCCGCCGACGACCTGGCACAGGAGACCTTCCTGCGGGCGTTCCGGTCGCTACCCGACTTCGAGGGACGATCCAGCGCCCGGACCTGGCTGCTCGGCATCACCCGGCGGGCCTGCGCCGACCACCTCCGCTCGGTGGTGCGCCGCCGGCGGCTGCGGTCCCGGCTGGAGGCACACCCGGAGCCGGAACGCTCGGTGATGGCCGCCGCCGAGCCGGACCCGGCCCAGCGCTTCGCCAGCGCGGAGCTGCTCCGCCGGTTGCCCGCCGACCGCCGCAGCGCGTTCGTCCTCACGCAACTCATCGGCCTCTCCTATGCCGAGGCGGCGGAGGTCGAGGGGGTGCCCGTCGGCACGATCCGGTCGCGAGTCGCACGCGCCCGGGCCGAACTCGTGGTGGTGTTGGACGAGGCGGGTGCCGGCTGAGTCCCAGCCATGAGAAAACTGGGAAAAAGCTGAGCATTGGAACCTTTGCACGATACGGGGCGACTATATGAGCGTGACGACGTTGACCAGTGGCGTGTCCTGGCCGGGCCTGCGCCCATGGCTGGGCACCCTCGTGCGGCTCGGTCTGGCGGCCGTCTGGCTGTTCGCCGGCGCCGCCAAGGTGGGTGACCTCGCCGGCTCGGGGCGCGCGGTCAACGCGTACCAGGTGATGCCCTTCGAAGTTGCCAAGGTCATCGGGGCCGCCCTGCCGTTCGTCGAGATCGCTCTCGGCGTGCTGCTCGTGCTCGGCCTCGCCACCCGCGCGGCCGCCGCCATCTCGTCCGCGCTGCTCCTGGTCTTCATCGCCGGCATCTCGTCCGCGTGGGCACGCGGACTGTCCATCGACTGCGGCTGCTTCGGCTCGGGGGGCCAACTCGCAGCGGGTCAGAGTCCCAGTTACGCGCCTGAGATCGCGCGCGACATCGGTTTCCTGGTCCTAGCCGCATTCCTTCTCGTCTGGCCCCGCACCCGGTTGTCCGTCGACAGGTGGTTGGAGGGCACGACATGAGCAAGCGTGAAGAGCGCAAGAACGCCGCGAAGGTCGTTCGCAAGCAACTCGCGGCGGAACGCCGCCGCAAGCGCACGATGTGGATCTCGATCGCCGCGGTGGCCGTCCTGGTGATCGCCGGGCTGATCGGGTGGGGGGTCTTCCAGAGCCAGCGCTCCGACGCCGGCCCGCTGGTCGCGCCCGCCTCGGCCACGACGACCACCGGCCCGACGCTCGGCAACGGTCCGGTGCAGGTGCAGCTCTACGAGGACTTCATCTGCCCGCACTGCAAGGACTTCGAGAACACCAGCGGCTCGGCGATCAACGACCTGGTCAGCCAGGGCAAGATCAAGGTCACCTACAACACCGTGGCGTACCTGGACCCGGCGTCGACGACCGAGTACTCGACCCGTTCGGCCGCGGCCGGCGGTTGCGCCGCCGACGGCGGAAAGTTCAAGGAGTTCCACGACGCCCTGTTCGCCCAGCAGCCCGCCGAGGGCAGCGCCGGCCTGTCCGACAGCCAGCTGATCTCGATCGGCACGGGCGTCGGCCTCGACCAGGGCAGCTTCGGGCAGTGCGTCGACTCGGGCCGCTACAAGCCATGGGTCGCCTCGGTCACCGACGAGGCCGCCAAGTCCGGCGTGACCGGCACGCCGACCGTCAAGGTCAACGGCCAGACCATCCCGAACCCGACGCCGGACGCCATCGTCGCGGCCGTGAACGCGGCCTAGCGGTGCGGGTTCTGCTGGCCTGTGCCTGTGCCGGGGCTCGCGGTGCTGGTGTCGGCGTCGCCGGCGTGGGCGCACGGCGGGGACGCGCCGGACGGCACCGACTACCGCACGTCGGTGACGTCGGTCAGCCCGGCCGCCGCGGGCCTGCGGGTCCGCGCGGTCGAGGCCGGGGCCCGGTTGGAGCTCACCAACCACACGGGTACGACGGTCGAGGTGCTCGGCTACCAGAGCGAGCCGTACCTTTCGGTGCGGCCCGATGGGGTGTACGAGAACGTGCACTCCCCGGCCGTGTACCTCAACGCCACCCTGACCGGCTCGGCCGACTTGCCGGCCACGGCGGACCCGACGTTGCCGCCGTCGTGGCGCCAGGCGTCTTCGGTGCCGGTGGTTCGTTGGCATGACCACCGGTCGCACTGGATGCAGTCGACCCCGCCGCCGTCGGTCGTGGCCGACCCTTCGCACGGCCAGCGGATCCGTGACTGGGTCGTGCCGCTGCGGGTCGACGGGGTTTCCACGGTCGAGGTACGCGGGACGCTCGACTGGGTGCCCCCGCCATCTTCTTCGGTCTGGTGGACCTGGACCGTGGTGGCCGGCCTGGCGGTGGCGTTCCTCGGCCTGGTCGGGCGGCTGCGGCGGCTGTTGGGGTCGCTGACGGTCCGCTCCTCCATCTCCTCCGGCGTCCCGGCCCGCTGGGTGCTGCCGGTGCTGGCCGCGGTGGCCGCCGTCGGCGGCGTGGCGGCCGTGGTCTACGCGGTCGGCCGCGAGGTCGACGCCGGCAACGACGGCTTCGGTGCGGTGCTCGGCGGCCTGTTCACGGGCCAGATCTGGCCGGTGCTGACGGGCCTGGCCGCGCTGGCGGCGGCGGCGTACGCGCTGCTGCGCCGCCCGGCCGCCGACTTCGCTCTGGCGTTGGCCGGCGTGTGCGTGGCGATCTTCGCCGGCGTCAGCAACGCGGCGGCATTCGGCAACGGAGTCGTACCCGTGCCCTGGTCTGGCGTCCTCGGCCGCCTCCTGGTCGCCGTGGTCATCGCGACCGGCGCCGGCGTGGCCGCCGCGGCCGCCCTGCGGATGCGGGCGACCGCCGAGCGCCCACCGCTGCCCGCGGCCCGCCGCCCAGCTCACGACGAGCCCGCGCGCGACGAGCCCGACGGAAGCCCGGCGGTAGAGTCGGGCGCATGACCGAACGCCTGAGCCCCGGCGACGAGGCACCGAACTTCGCCCTGCCCACCGACACCGGCGACACGCTCACGCTGGCCGACCTGCGCGGCAAGAAGGTGGTGCTCTACGCGTACCCGGCGGCGATGACACCCGGTTGCACCAAGCAGGCGTGCGACTTCCGTGACTCGCTGGCGTCGCTCCAGGCCGCGGGCTACGAGGTCGTCGGCATCTCCCCCGACAAGCCGGCAAAACTGGCGAAATTCCGCGAACACGACGCGCTGACCTTCCCGCTGGTGTCCGACGAGGACAAGAAGGTGCTGACGGCGTACGGGGCGTGGGGCGAGAAGCAGTCCTACGGCCGCACCATCACCGGCGTGATCCGGTCGACCTTCGTGATCGACGAGAAGGGCCGCATCGAACACGCCCTGTACAACGTCAAGGCCACGGGCCACGTCGCCAAGCTGCGGCGCGACCTGGGGCTCGACTAGCAAGCCGTACGTTCGTACGCCAGAATGTCGAGGGCCGCGCTCGCGCGCGCCCGGGGGTCGTAGCCCAATTGGCAGGAGGCAAACGGTTTAGGTCCGTTTCAGTGCGGGTTCGAGTCCCGCCGACCCCACCAAATGGCTTGCTAGTCCGTGTCCGCTTCGCGGTCACGGACTAGGAAGCCATTTGGCATTCCTATTCCGGGGGCGACCCCCGGAGACCCCACGGTTTGGTGGGCGCGGTCCGCGGTACGCGAGGTCGGCCCCAACGTTGCCGTTGGGTCCGAGCTCGCCGGCTCGGCGTCTTGGTGCCGTTTCAGGACCTGATCGCGGCGCGGACGGATCTAGTGGAACAGACGCCACGACGCTGCCAAGGCGATCCGGTCCGGATCGGTTGGTCGGCGGTCGGTCGCGATGGGTGCGCACGTTCGAATCCCGCCCTCGATTCTAGCCTGCACGAGTTCGACCGCAGGGCATAGCTGACCTGGGGATATGAAGTCGCGCCGACTGCTCTTGGGGGGCGTCTACCTCGACCGGTGGGCCGAACCTGTGCACGCCGATCGGGCTTCTGGCCAAGAGCTGGGGTCGGTGCCGCAGACGGCGGGTTAGCCCGCCCCGTGGCTCAACGGAGAGGAAAGACTGCGCCACGATCGCGCTACAACCGCCGATTTCGCACGGGTGCGATGGCCACAAACGGCCCCTGAGCTGCTGGAATGCGGTTCGGATTCTGCCACATCGGGTCCACCCGAAACGCGTACCCGAACGCGGCCTGCGCAGGCGGTAAAACCGCTGGTCAGGCCGCGTTCGGGGTTGGTTCGCAACAGGCCGCGGCTGGGCGTAGTTGGACCGCGAAACAGGAACGGTTGTCGCGCCGCAGCGGGGACGTCGACGTGGCGACTCGCGCAAGCCGCGAGGCCTTGGAGTAGCACGCGCTAAGCCCGGTGTCGTCGATGGTCGTTCCCGCGACCTATGGACGACGTTATTGAGGCCGAGGTCGTCATTGCGCATCACGAGCACGTGGCCCCCCGTGGGTAACACGTTCCTGAAGATCGACTCTGATCAGAACGTGCACCGACATCGAGGACGGGCTGCTGTGGTGGTGGCGCCAATCCCGACTCCGCACGTCCCCTGGCACAACCCGCTCGTGCCTCCAGCCGGTCTATCGCAAGCATGGCGGGCAGGGTGTAGATCAGCCCTGGCTACGCTCGTCGCGGCGTTGAGCGAGCGCGCAGATCGTGGCGACCGGCGGCGCCGGGGCCCGACTTCGGCCCGCCCGTGGACGTCATGGCGGAACCGCCCGACAACGGCGGCGCACAGCGATGCGACTGCCACCTCCGCTGCACCTCATACAGTCGCCGGTGCGCCCGTGCTCGCTAGGTCGGGGGCCGAGCGTCGCCGGCGCAGGCCGCTGGCAAGACACAGCAGTACGCCGAGCGTTAGCCATGTTGCGAGGACGACGACCGAGTGGGTGGCGCCGTGGCCGTTGAAGAAGGCGGTGGACCGCAGCAATTGGCCACCCGCACCAGGCGGGAGCAACTGGCCGAGCGTGCCGGACCAGCTGGGCAGCATTTCGGGCGCGGTCGCGGTGCCCGACAAGGGATTGCCGATGAGCATCATGGCGCCCGCGCCGAGTCCGAGCCCGGCGTATCCGAGCAGGGACTCCAGCCCCAGGATGCTCAAGGAGGTGGCCGCGACGGTCAGGGCGATAGCGCCGCTGTTGGCCATGTAGGAGCCGGTCAGGGAGCCGAGCCAGAACTGCAGGATCGCTGCCACGGCTAGACCGCCGGCAATCGCGAAGGCGAGCGCGGCGGTGATCCGGCCGGTGGTGTCAAGGACGAGTCTGGTCAGCAGCAGCGCAGCGAGCAGGCCGCCCATGACCAGGGGCAGCGCTCCGGCGGCCAGGCCGGCGCCGCGGGGGTCGTCGGCCGGCAGCGGGGCGAGGTCGCGGACGGCGACCACCGGGCTGGTGCCCTGTGCCTGTGCCTGGCTGAGCGCGGTCGCGACGTTCTGCAGGGTCTGGGCGACGGCCGTGCTGGCGGCGGAGGCGGTGATGACCTGCGGGGCGCCGGTGCTTACGTCGATCGCCCCGTACACATCGCGGGCGCGGATCAGCTGTTCGGCGGCGGCGGTGTCGGCGACTTCGGTGATCTCGAAGGCGGCGGGAAGGCGCTCGTCGAGGGCGACGCGGATCTGTCTGACCGCGGGTGCCGACCCGGCGACGGCGATCGGCACGTCGTGCACCGACGAGCGTACCGAGGGCCAGGCAAACGCGGTCAGCAGCACGCTGACCGCCGCCGTGAGCAGGGCGACGGCTCCGACCATCGCCGACCAGGGCGACGGCGATGCATCGGTTGCGGGCTGGGCCTGGACGGTCATGTCGTGTCCTCCAGATGGGACGGTGCTCATCGCAAGGTGAGTGGGGTTGCGGAGTTGACGCGGGTCAGCTTTTCCGGGTTGCGGACGTAGTAGAGGCCGGTGATGCGGGCGTCCTGGACGCGGACGGCAAGAACGCCGTCGAGCTGGCCGTCCAGGCGCAGCACGAGTGATGGGTTGCCGTTGACCACGGTGGGCTCGGAGGTGAGGATGCTGTCCACCTTGCCGATGCCGGTGAAGAACATGCGGGCCACCTTGTCGGAGCCGATGACCGGCCGCAGCGCGGCCTGTTTGATGCCGCCACCGTCGGCCACCAGGACCACGTCCGGGGCGAGCACGTCGAGCAGGCCCTGCAGGTCCCCGGTTTCGATCGCGTGCCGCAGCGAGTCCAGCGCCGCCCGGGTCAGGCTCGCCGGGACCACCTGGCGCGGGCGGCGGGCGTCGACGTGCCGGCGAGCGCGGTAGGCGATCTGACGGACCGCCGAGCGGCTCTTGTCGAGGGCGGCCGCGATCTCGTCGTAGCTGACGTCGAAGACTTCCCGTAGGACGAAGACGGCGCGTTCGGTCGGCGCCAGCGTTTCGAGGACGAGCATGACCGCCATCGACATGCTTTCCGCGAGCTCGACGTCGTCGGCCACGTCCGGCATGGTGAGCAACGGCTCCGGAAGCCAGGAGCCGACATACGTCTCCTTGCGGCGCTGCATGGTGCGCAGCCGGTTGAGCGCCTGCCGGGTGGTGATCCGGACCAGGTAGGCCCGCTGGTCGCTGACCCGCACCAGGTCGATCTTGACCCAGCGTAGCCAGGTTTCCTGGAGGACGTCCTCGGCGTCGGCCGCCGAACCGAGCATCTCGTAGGCGACGGTGAACAGCAGGTTCCGGTGGGCGACGAAGGTTTCGGTGGCGGGGTCGGTGGGCGGTGTATCCACTGCGAGACCTTCCATGCGATGGTCAGCTCAACGGGCGGCGAGCACCTGGAGCCGCTCATGACGGGTGTTGTCCTGGAACTTCCAGGTGAAGGAGCCGGGCTTGTGCGCCTCGTGCGCCAGGTGTCCGATCAGGCCCGTGAAACTGCCGCTCTTGATCTTCGCGCCGAGAAAGCCGCCGACAGCGAACCCTTTGGCGATGTCGTTTCTCGAGGCGATTTGGACGGTGGCGGTGCCGTGGCCCAGGCTGACGCACTGCCCGAAGAAGCCGATGGCGATGGTCTTGGGTTGTCTGCCCGCGATCCGGCTGAGCACTGTGTCGGCCGCATGTGCGCCCAGTGGATTGGCGGCCTGGCAGCTCATCCGCAGCGGCTGATTCGACGGCGCGGCCGAGTCCCCAGCGGCGACGATGCGGTCGTGGTCGATGCTGGTGAGTGTCTCGTCGGTCAGGAGGCGCCCGGCCGCGTCGGTCGTGAGGCCACTGCGGGCAGCCAGATCAGGGACGCTGAACCCGGCCGTCCAGATAGTCACCGTGCTGGGCAGCTCGCGGCCGTCCGCCAGCAGGACGGCGTCGCGACTCACTGCGGTGACCTTCGCTCCAGGACCGTCGATGATGGTCACCCCTAGCTTGGACAGCCGCCTGGCGAACGTGCGGCGAATCCGCGGGTGCAGATACGGGTGGAGCACCTTGCCGCACACCAGCGTCACGGTGCGGCCCTCGGCTGCCAGCTCGGCGGCGACCTCGATGCCTGTCGCGCCAGCTCCGACCACCGTCACCACGTCCGTCATGGATGTGGTGTCGAGCACCGACCGCAGCCGCTGCGCCTCCTCCAGGCTGGCCATATTGCAGGCGTACTCGGCGGCCCCTGGCACGTCCGGGTCGGCGCTTCCGCTGCCCACCGCGTAGATGAGGTAGTCGTAGCCAACCGCGCCACCGTTCGCCAACGAAACGGTGCGCTCGGCCGCGTCGATCCGACTGGCGGTGTCGACCACCAGCCGGACGCGGTCAGCCAGGATGTCGCGGTAGCCGACGACCGCGTCGCCGGTTCCGCCGACGAGCTGGTGCAGGCGGATGCGGTGAACGAAGTTCGGCCGCGGGTTGATCAGGGTCACGGTCACGTCGTCGCGCTGGGTCAGGCGGTTGGCCGCCATGACGCCGGCGTATCCGCCGCCGACCACGACCACACTGATGTTCTCCGTCATGGTGACTCCCTCGTTTCGGTGCTCGCCCACAAGACACCGACTGAGGCGCTGGCGTAACAGCGTCACCCAGGTCACTCGCCAGGCTCACGCCGACGCCGCCAAGCATCGATAGGTCAAGAGGACGGCCCAGCCGGTGAGCGCACGGGAGCACACCCCATGCCGGGTGCGGTTTGTCGCACTGCGGGCGCTGCGACCGGGCGCCGCCATCGTCAGGTCACCACTGGGTGATGAGCGGCGGGTCCGGTTCGTGCTGCCGCCAAACTTCGGTGAGGCGGGCGAGGCGGATGGGTGCGGCGATGCCGCGCACGGTTGTGATCTTGCCGTTGGTGATGTCGAACGTCACGGCGCCGACGACTTGGTCGCCGACCACGAAGAGGATGGCGGGGGCGCCGT
This sequence comes from uncultured Actinomycetota bacterium, assembly GCA_963840005.1. Taxonomy (GTDB): domain Bacteria; phylum Actinomycetota; class Actinomycetes; order Mycobacteriales; family Micromonosporaceae; genus Asanoa. Next base: position 20,158 of record CAWIXO010000007.1, read on the forward strand.
TAACGAGCGCGTAGTGGATGGCGGGCGTGCCGCCGGCAAATCGCCGTTTCGCGGGTGTGGGTTTGAAGCCGGCCCGTGCGACGGCGGCGATGCCCTGCGCAGTGTCGTACCGCAGCAGCGTCCCGGTCAGGCCGGCGCCGTCGGAGATCGCGGTCGCGTCGTCGGTGAGCAGCGCCACGAGCCGTTCGGTGCGGCCGGAGGAGGCAGCGGCGAGGAATTCTTCGACGATCCTGCGGGCGGATGCCGGGTCGACGTCGCCTCCGCGAGGGCGCGCGGCGGCGATGCGGCGCCGGGCCCGGTGGAGGTGTTGCTGGCTTGCGGACTCGCTGATGTCGAGGATCTCGGCGATCTCGGCGTGGCTGTAGGAGAACGTTTCGCGCAAGAGGTAGACGGCCCGTTCGAGGGGTGACAGTCGCTCCATGAGAGTCAGCACAGCCAGGGAGACCGATTCGCGCTGCTCGAAAGTGTCGGCCGGCCCGAGCATCGGGTCGCCGTCCAGGAGCGGTTCGGGCAGCCAGGCGCCGACGGTGCGTTCGCGGCGGGCGTGTGCCGAGCGGAGCCGGTCGAGGCACAGGTTGGTGACGACCTTGGTCAGCCATGCTTCCGGCACGTTGATCCGCTGCCGGTCGGCGGCCTGCCAGCGCAGGAAGGCATCCTGCACGGCGTCTTCTGCATCGGCGGCGGAGCCCAGCAGCCGGTACGCCAGCGAGGCCAGCCGGTGGCGGCTGGCCTCGAACCTACTGGTGTCGAAGCGATCATTCGCGGTGCTGTCCACGCCGACCAACCTAGGTAGCTACGCGACCGCCTGCTCGGCGGGACGTGTCCGTTGCGGCGGCCAGGCGGTGCCGGCGGTTGGGCAGGCCGAAGGTCGGGTGCGAGATGGTCCACAGCGCGATCCTGTTGATGCCCTCCTTGACCAGCGCAGCCGTCCGGCCGCCCTGATACTTCGGCTTTGCGTGCCCTTCGTCGTCGACCGTCTGCAGCATCCCGTCCCGCCGCCCGAGGGTGATGTAGTTGTAGGTGTAGACCAGCTTGGTGTTCGCAATCTCGCGGCCGGTCAGGCGCCCCACGATCGCGTCCCTGGCCTGCCGGCCGGTGAAGCCGGCCGAACCGCAGGACATCGGCAGCGGCCGGCCGTTCTCGCCGATGATGTAGACGCTGTCGCCGGCGGCGTAGACGTTCGGGTGCGAGACCGACCGCATGGTGCGATCGACGACGACCTGGCCGTGCTCGGTGACCTCCAACCCGCTGGCAGCGGCGATGGGGCCGGCCACGAACCCGGCCGCCCACACGGTTGCGTCGGACGCCAGGGCGGTGCCGTCGGCACACAGCACCCGCGTCGCTTCGACGGCTTCGACGCTGGTGTGCTCTAGGACGGTGATGCCCAGCCGATCGCATGCCTGGCGTAGGTGGCCGCGGGCCCCGGTGGACAGCCGGGCGCCCAGCTCGCCGCGGGCGATCAGCGCGACCGACAGGCCGGGCCGGGCTTCGGCGATTTCGGCGGCGGTCTCGATGCCGGTCAACCCGTCGCCGACGACCAGCACCCTGCCGCCTTTACCTCGCCCGCTTAGGCTGTCCAGGCGCTCGCGCAGGCGCAGCGCCGAGGGCCGGCCGGTGACGTGGAAGGCGTGCTCGGCCACGCCGGGGACGCCGTGGGCGGCGACGTGGCTGCCGAGTGTGTAGACAAGCGTGTCGTAGCCGATCTCGCCGCCGCCGTCGGCGTCGGCCACGGCGACGACCTGGCGCTCGGGGTCGACCGCGGTGACACGGGCCACGCGCAGCCGTATCCCCGTGCCAGCGAAGACGTCGGCGAGCTTCGGAGCCTTGATCTCGCGGCCGGCGGCGAGCTGGTGCAGCCGCATCCGCTCGACGAAGACAGGCTCGGCGTTGACAACGGTGATCTCGATGTCCGCCGGGGACAGCTGGCGGGCCAGGTTTCCGGCCACGTAGGCCCCGGCATAGCCCGCGCCGAGGACGACGATGCGGTGCTTCATGTGCTTTGCTCCTGTCGATTCGCTTGCACTCGTGAGTTGAGCGGAGCAGCACCGCAACTGCTGACAGGATCTGCATGTGGCACGGGTCACAAAGCGGACCGGCTCAGTTTCTAGCGAGTGCTTCGTGCCGCATCCACTGGAGCAGGGTGGGGTTGTCGACGGTGGTCATGATGCTGACGGTGGTGCGGGCGTAGCGTTCGTCGTCGAGCATGGCCAGCATGCTCGCGGCCAGGTCCACGCGGGCGGCGAACCTGCCGTCGGCGTGGCCCTCGACGAGGGTGTAGTCGGTGACCGACGGCAGGTGGTAGAGGCCACTGGGGCGCAGGATCGTCCAATCCAGTTCGCTGGCGCGGACCACCGCTTCCATCCGCCGCATGTCGTCGTACAGCGTCTTGCCCAGCACCCGTGTCACGTATGGCAGGAGCACCCGGTTGAACAGGAACCCGCCGTCGGAGTACGGGTGCGGGTCGACGCCGCTCGAGCTGACCACCACGAGCCGGGGCACCTGATGCCGTTTCATCGCGGTGACAATGTTGGTCACACCCTGCGAGTAGGTAAAGATCGGTGCCTTCCTGGCGGGCACGCCCAGGGTCGACAGCACCGCGTCCCGCTGCGCCACCGCGGCGTCAACGGCCGCGGAATCGAGCACATCGGCACCGACGACCTCGAGCCGATCATGGCGCAGCGGAAACGAGTCCGGCTGTCGGGTGACCGCGGTGACCTGATGTCCTGCAGCCAGTGCCTGGCCGGTCAGCAAGCGGCCGGTGGGACCATTGGCTCCGAAGACGGCGATACGCATGACTACTGCCCTTCCCGATTGTTGGGGTTTGCTCGGCGTGCCTTTCGGTTTCTCCGCACGTCCGTTGCTCCGTACGGGGGGCCCGAGCCTCTTCGTCCCCGAGACGAAGTAACCGGGCGTTCTGTGACGTGAGGGGCAACACAGCTGTGCAGGTCGGCGGGCCACCTGGACGGCGAGCCATCGGCACTCCATTTGCGAGAGATCCGGGTTGAGGCCGGAGAGCCTGTGCCGCATGGCATCGGAGGCAGGAGGCTTCCTCCGAGCTCCGCGGCACTGGGGGCATCGGCCAGCAGCGACCGCGAGCGATCGTTTCCCGGCTGTCGTGCCTTCCTTGTCACGTTCGGGGCGGGCTATCTCGTCTCGGGTAGCGGAGACAGAAGCTGACGTCGACGGGGTGGTAGTGATGCGGGTGTTCGTGGCCGGTGGGGCCGGGGTGTTGGGGCGTCGGTTGGTGCCGCAGCTGGTGGCGGGTGGTCACGAGGTGACGGCGACGACGACGAGCGCGACCAAGCTGGGCCTGTTGGAGAGGCTGGGCGCTGAGGCGGTGGTGATGGACGGGTTGGATGCGATGTCGGTCGGTGAGGCGGTAGGTCGGGCCCGGCCGGATGCGATCGTGCATCAGATGACCGCTATCTCCGGCAAGCCTGACGTCAAGCACTTCGACCGCTGGTTCGCCATCACCAACCGGCTACGGTCCGAGGGGACCGACCACCTGCTGGCCGCCGCCGAAGCAACTGGTGTGTCTCATTTCGTCGCGCAGGGCTACGCCTCGTGGAACGGCATCCGTGCGGGCGGATGGGTGAAGACCGAAGAGGACCCGCTGGATCCGACTAGCACGGGCAAGGGAGCGCGGGCGATCCGCCACCTTGAGGATGTGGTCGTCAAAGCTGGTGGCGCGGTCTTGCGGTACGGCGCGTTCTACGGGCCGGGTGCCACCGATGATCAGGTCGAGCTCGTGCGCAAGCGGCAGTACCCGATCGTCGGAAACGGTGCCGGCTACAGCTCGTGGGTGCATCTCGACGATGCGGCCAGCGCCACCGTCTTGGCCGTCGAGCACAAGGCGAGGGGTGTGTTCAACATCGTCGATGACGAGCCGGCTCCGGCACGCGAGTGGCTGCCCTACCTGGCGGCATGCGCGGGAGCCAAGAAGCCGATGCGGATCCCCGTCTGGTTGGCCCGGCCACTGGCTGGGCCAACGGCGGTGACGATGATGACAGAAGGACGCGGCTTCTCCAATGCCAAGGCAAAGCGGGATCTCGGCTGGCAGCTGCGCTACCCGTCGTGGCGGCAGGGTTTCAAGGAGGAACTGGTGTGACCCGAACGGAGGAGTTCGAACAGCTGCGGCCTCTGCTGTTCTCCATCGCTTACCGGATTCTCGGCAGCGTGGGCGAGGCCGAGGACTCAGTCCAGGAGACCTGGCTGCGCTACGAAGCCTCCCCGACACAACCGGTGTCAGCCAAGGCGTTCCTGGCGGCCACGGTGTCGCGGATCGCGATCGATGTGCTGCGCTCGGCCCGCGTGCGGCGCGAGAGGTATGTCGGGCCGTGGTTCCCCGAGCCGCTGCTTGACGACCCGTACGAGGACCCGGAGCGGTCGGCGCAACTAGCCGACTCGGTGTCCGTGGCGGCCCTTCTACTGCTGGAACGGCTCAGCGCCGTCGAACGGGCGGTCTTCGTGCTGCGGGAGGTGTTCGGGTTCAGGTTCGTCGAGATCGCTTCGGCTGTGGGACGTTCCGAAGCAGCGTGCCGCCAGCTGGCGGTGCGAGCCCGCCGCCACATGGACGCCGGACGCCCCCGGTTCGCCGCCGACCGGCGGGAGCGCAAAGAACTCGCCAGGCGATTCCTCGACGCCTTCCGGGAAGGCGACCTCGACGGACTGTGCACCCTGCTCGCCGCTGATGTGCAGATGGTCGGCGACAGCGGTGGCAAGGCCCCGCTCTGGGGCACGGGCGTCTTCCGCGCCGAGAACGTGGCCCGCGTGCTGGTCACAATCGCCGCACCGTTTATCCGCATCGGCGGCAGCGTGGAACCGCATGAGGTCAACGGCCAGCCGGGCGCGATCTTCCGCGACCGAGACGGCAAAGTCGTCAACAGCTGGGCACTCGACATCCTCGACGGACAGATCCAGACCATCCGAGCGGTGATCAACCCCGACAAACTCGCACACCTGGGTCCAGTCGCCGACGCTTGGGCGATCGTCCGCGAGGCAAACCAGGCCCGCCTGCACGACGTCAGAGCCCGACCCGGGCGGTCCGGCAAATGACGGTTCTCACCGACAATGTTTTTCTGATTGACTGGTTCCGATCACTCCGCGCAAAGGTGCACCGGACCGCCGCGACGGCGCAGGCCACGTCCTTTGGCGCCGCCTCCCGACGCTAGCGAAGCCGAGCCGCTAGCTGGGCAAACGCCACGACGCGGCGACAACGACCAGGTCAGCGTTGATCAAATCCTGTTCCCATGCTTGGCGTGACCCGCCCTCGACAACGACCGGCGCGACCCTGTCGCTCAACGCTACTGATCTGCACGCTTGGAACGAGGCACCGCGCCCGTGTGGGGCGCGTCTGCCTCGGCTCCAGTGATTCGAACCTGCGCGAGCTCCGCGGTTCAGCCTGATTCGCACTAGCACTCCGCCGGCGGCATCCGCCCAGCTCTGGGCCCGTGCCTCGGTGCGTCTGGGGCGCGCGTTTCGGGTTATGAAGATCGTGTCAAGGTGGGGCTCGAGCCTGCGCACGACGACTCGAAAAAGTGTCGCCACGGGCTGCGGAGGCCGAGTCGCGCGCACGGTCAGCGGCCAAATGTTCGGCCGGAGTGGCATACGCGTGGGCCGCCGTTCGACGTGCACGGTGTCGCAAACGAATCGCGTCAACAAGCAGGCGTACCTAGGCTGGGCCCGTGACTGAGGCAGACCCGCTGGAGGTAGCCGCCTGGCGGATGGCGGCCGGAAGCCTGGCTTCCGAAGATCTGCCCGAGATCGCGACCGAGGCGCTCGTCCGGGGCCGCGATAGTCCCGCTCTTCGTATTCTCGCCGGACAGTCGCGGGACGACGTCCGAGACTCGCGGACCTGTTCCGCGTTGCTCTCGATGAGCTTGGCATCGATCTTCCCGATGCCGACAGCGCGCAGTGGCACCTGGCCAGGCGAACCGCGGGCGACATTGTGGCCGGACGAATCAGGCCCGCCCACGGCGCCGAGGAACTCTGGCTGGCGTATCTGAAGGTTCGGGACAGCGGGGACCTGGGGATCTTTGTGGGCTTGGCGTCCATGTTGGATGATCACCCAGAGGACGCCGACCAACTCGAGGCCGAAATGGTCGCGGCTGTCGCGAGAACTGCTGGCTCGGCCAGCGCCTCGACGCTGGATCAAACTGATGGCCGTTCGAGGACGATCTCCGCTCACACAGAGGACGGGTCCCGACAACCTCGAGGTCGATCCCGAAGCACTGCAAATCAGCGACAGCCTTCGTTCCGACCTCGTTCGGTGGGACGCGCATTTCGCGGCCGTGTTGGCGGGTTGGCCCGCAGCGGGTGGATTCGATTCGGAACACGATGTCGAGAGGTTCGTAGCCGCTGGCCAGCGACTCGTCTCGCAGCTTCAAGACGAACTCGGCACGAGCTATCACGTGGAGTACATGCCAGAGCCCATCCGCCCACCGGGGGTGAAGCTACGGAGGCGATCGTGCCTCTAGCTCAACCGCCGGTTTGAGTCGGGCCACATCGGGTCCACGGTTTGGTGGGTGCGGTTCGCGCTGGGCTGGAAGCCGACTCACCCCACTTGACGGGTCATGCTCTACGGGACGACTTCCCGGGGTGCCGGCGGGGTGGTCGGACGCGTAGATGGCGTCGGCTTCGGCGTCTTGGTCGGCTCAGGCTCGGGTGTGGGCTCGGTCGACGGCGTCGGTTGCTGCGTGTCCGTCGGCTCGGGGCTGGCGGTCGGTGGAGCTGGCGTTTCCGCGCTGGGCGGCGCGGACGGCGTTTCCTGCGGGAACCTGGGCTGCGCGAACCGGTAGTCGTCCGGGTCGAGGTCCATCGCCTTGGCCGCCTGCGTCATGAACTGCTGCCAGATCCGCCCCGGATGGCTCGCGCCGAACACGTCGTAGCCGCCGTCTTTTGTGCGCAGCGGCTTGCCGTCCTTGGTGCCCAGCCACACGGCCGCGGCGATCGCGCCGGTGTAGCCGACCATCCAGGCGTGGAGGTTCTGCGTGGTGCTCTTGCCGGCCTGCCAGGTGCCGGTCTTGCCCGCAGCGTCCCAGTCCGGCACCTTCGCGGCCTCGACCCGGCGCAGCGTCCAGTTGAGCTGCTTGGCCTGCTCCGCGTTCAGTCCCACGTCCGTCTGCGTCAGCTGCTCCTCGTAGACCTTGTCGTCCCCTTTGGACACCGACCGGACGAAGTGCGCATTGCGCGCGCTTGCCGCCGGCCGCGAACGTCGCCATGCCGTTGGCGTGGTCCTGCACGGTGATGCCGTACTGGCCGATGCCGACCTCGGTGGAGAACCGGGATGCGGCGTCCGGCCCGGCGTCTCGCGCAGGTCGACCCGCACAGGTTCGGGCTTGCCCCGCTCGTTGGCCCACATCGACTCGACGCCGGCCTTGCGTGCCATGTCGATGACGGCGGGCACGCCGAGCTGCTCGGTGAGCCCGAAGTACGTGGTGTTCAGCGACGCGACGGTCGCCTCCCACAGCGCGCACTCCGGTTGGCACGCCGCACTGCCGGAGTTGCGGATCGGCCCGGCCGCGCTGTCGCGGGTGCGCCCGCTCTTCGGAAACTCCTTGGTCGCCGGGGAGTCGAACCGCTGCTTCGGCGAGATGTCCTGCCGCAGCGCCTCCGCGAGGTCGTACACCTTGAAGGACGAGCCCGGCGGGTGCTGCCCGAACCCGGCCGCGTTGCCCTCGTCGTCGAAGTACCACCCCGCGTAGTCGGCCCCGAGGCCGTCGTCGCCGCCGTAGTACGCCAGCACCCGACCGCTGCCGGGTTCCACCGCCACCAGCGCGGCCTGCCAGTTCTTGGGCTGTCCCCGGACCACCTCCGGTGCCTTCTCGCCGCGGATGTTCGCGGCGGCCTCGGCCGCGTCCTGCGCCCGCTTGTCGACCGTCGTCACGATCCGGAAGCCGCCGTTGCGGACGTAGTCGAACGGGCGGTCCTTGAACGGCTCGGTGCCCCGCAACTCGCTCAGCACGTGGTTGACGACGAGCCCGGTGGGCCGGTCGAGGCCGGACTGACCGGCCCGGGGATCGTAGTCCCGGACCGTATCCGGGTAGGCGAGGTCCGCGCCCTCGGCCGCCGTCAGATAGCCGAGCGCGACCATCCCGTCGCGGATGTAGCGCCACCGATCGAGCGAGTTCTGGCGCGCCTTGTCGTTGCGCTTCGGGTCGTAGCCGGGCTGTCCCTCAGGGTCATCCGGGTTCGCCTCCGGCTGCTTGACCATCGCTGCCAGCACCGCGGCCTCCGAGGGCGTCAGCTGGCTCTCGCGTGGGGCGTCCTTGCGGGCCGTCTTGCCGAAGAACGCCTGCGCCGCCGCCTCGATGCCGTACGCGCCGCGGCCGAACGGCACGGTGTTGAGATAGAAGCCGAGGATCTCCTCTTTGCTGTGCTCGTCGTCCAGCTTCCAGGCCATGACGGCCTCGCGCAGCTTGCGGGAGTAGGTGACCCCCTTCAGGTCGGCGGCGATCCGGGCGTACTGCTGGGTGATCGTCGAGGCGCCCTGCCGGTCACCGCCGGTGACGTTGTTCCACGCGGCGCGCATGACACCGCGGAAGTCGATGCCTTCGTTCGTCCAGAACGTCCGGTCCTCGGCCGCGACGATGGCCTGCTTGACCGCGTCGTTCATCTGCTCGTACGCCAGGATCGTGCGGTTCTCCGTGCCGAGCTTCGCCATCGGCGTCTTCCCGTCGGCGTAGTAGAGCGTCGTCGACTCGGGCAGCACCAACTCGTCGGGCGGCGGCACGGTGTCGACGTAGAACGCGCCGATCGCCGCCCCGCCACCGCACATGACCAGGAGCACGGCCAGGCCGCCGACCAGCCACGTCCTGCGGCGCGAGCGCCTGCCGGGGGCTTTGGCGGGTTGGCCGGTGCTGGTGCCGGCCGGCGCCACCGCGCCGCTGGGAGTCTGGGGCATCGAAGAGCAATACCCGCTCACGCCCTTCTCGAATCAGTTCGTAAACCATGGCCCACGCCGGGCCCGCGCCGGACCGGTCAGCGGCTGAACTTCTCGATCGCCTCGGGGGTCACTGGGGTGAAGAAGTTGACCAGGTTGCCGTCGGGGGACTGGCGCCCAGCGGCCACCGTGACGCAACGCAGGCCGCCCCGGGCGCCAGCCGCGGAGCAGTAGACGACTAACCGCTTTTCGCGGCCTTTCGACGCGCCGTCTTCTTGGCCGCCTTGGTCGCGGTCCTGGTTGACTTTCGAGGCGCCGTCTTCTTCGCCGCCTTGGTCGCGGTCCTGGTTGACTTTCGAGGCGCCGTCTTCTTCGCCGCCTTGGTCGCGGTCCTGGTTGACTTTCGAGGCGCCGTCTTCTTCGCCACCTTGGTCGCGGTCCTGGTTGACTTTCGGGCCGCAGTCTCCTTCGCCACTGCGGTCGCGGTCTTCGCGGACTCTCGGGCCGCAGTCTTCTTCGCCACCTTGGTCGCGGTCTTCGCGGACTCTCGGGCCGCAGTCTTCTTCGCCACTGCGGTCGCGGTCCTCGCGGACTCTCGGGCAGCGGTCTTCTTCGCCACTGCGGTCGCGGTCCTCGCGGACTCTCGGGCCGCCGTCTCCTTCGCCACTGCGGTCGCGGTCCTCGCGGACTCTCGGGCCGCGGTCTCCTTCGCCACCTCGGTCGCGGTCTTCGCGGACTCTCGGGCAGCGGTCTCCTTCGCCACCTTGGTCGCGGTCTTCGCGGACTCTCGGGCAGCGGTCTCCTTCGCCACCTCGGTCGCGGTCCTCGCGGACTCTCGAGCCGCCGTCTCCTTCGCCACCTCGGTCGCGGTCTTCGCGGACTCTCGGGCCGCAGTCTCCTTCGCCACTGCGGTCGCGGTCTCCATCGCCACCTCGGTCGCGGTCCTCGCGGACTCTCGGGCCGCCGTCTCCATCGCCACCTCGGTCGCGGTCCTCGCGGACTCTCGAGCCGCCGTCTCCTTCGCCACCTCGGTCGCGGTCCTGGTTAACTCTCGAGCCGCCGTCTCCTTCGCCACCTCGGTCGCGGTCTCCTTCGCCACTGCGGTCGCGGTCTTGGTAGCCACCTTGGCTGGTTCCTCGTCGGGCGACTCGTCCTCCTCGGTCTGGTCGTCCCGAGCTGGCTCGTTCTTGGCCGTCTCACCCTTGGCCTGGCCGCCGTCTTCCAAATCCTGGTCGTCGGCGCGGTCGTCCTGGGAGACCACCTCGCTGTCGCGGATCACGCCGTCGTCCGTAACCGCATTTTCCGGCGAGCTGCCCTCATTGATGGACTCCCTGCCATCGCGGGAACCGGCGTCGCCGCTGGAGTATTCGGTGAGTCTGGACACAGCATGGTCGGCGAGCGCGCCCACGTAGTTCCGCAGGCCCGCGACCAACTTGCCGCCGATTGAACCGTTTCCGTTACCGCTCGTACCCTGGCTCACCTGTCGTCCCCTCCGGAACCCCGCATCGACGCCGCCCGTTCGGTGAGGCGGTCACCGCCTGCCGGCGGAGCGCGCGAAGACGCCGATCGCGGCAGACTTCCCAGCGCGACCGAACTTGCTCACGAGGCCTCGGCCCGACGCCGATGAGTGGTCGCCCCGACGGTTGCCGGGGCTCCCCGCGCTGGCCGCGCGGCCATTCGACCGCCCGCCGCTTCGACCGAGCATGAGCGCAGCGCGAAGCTTGTGCTGCCTTCCGAGCAGGCACACCACGCTTACCGCCAGCGCTGTGCTCCCACCAGGATTCATGACACTTCCGCCCTGGTGGAGCCCACGTTTGGTCGCTTACCCGTGGTCGGCGCAGCGAAACGCGGCTTACTTCACGAAGAGAAGGTTTGGTCGGCGGCATGCTCTTCGCCACTTCAGTCCCGCCCCATAGGGTGATCTCGCCCCGACCTGCGGCTGCGCGGTTCGCATGGCAGAAATCGTTGCCCGAATGCGACCGTCGTCGTCGAAAGCCTTGGCGACCACCAGATCAACGTTGATCAAGAAGGGCTTGGGGGCCAGCGTCGGCGTGGTGACGCTGGCCGAACTGGACCCGTCCACGGTCCCGCTCCAGATCGAGCCGCCGCGTCGGCGCGCGGGGAAATGTCACATGGTCGCGGCAACCGCGATGACCGAGATGCCGATGATCAGGTCGACGACCGCGCACCATTCGGAGAGCGGCCGAGGGACCACCAGGTTCCGCCGGTGGTGCCACAGATCCCAGCCGGCGTGGAAGATCCATCCGACACCCACCAAGTACTGACCCCACTGCGGCCCGGCGACCACCGCGGCGCCCAGCAGAATGAGATAGCCCAACAGCGCACCGAGTTGTGCCAGCAGGACCGGCCGCGGCCGCAGCGTGCGCCGCATCGCGCCGATCGCGAGGTAGCCGACCGGCAGGATCATCATCGCGTAGACCGGCAGCGGCCGCGGGTCCACCAGGTTGTCCACAGTGGCAAGCAGTCCCAGCACACTCGGCCACCGTGCCAGCACCCGGGCCACGGCCCCGCGTCGTGTCGGCGTCGATGTGCGGGCCGGCCCCATACTCGGCGGGGCGGCGCAGCATCGCCAGGACCATGGCTGGCAGTACCAGTACGTGACTGCCGATCAGCACGACCTCGCCGGTGACCAGGCCGGTCCACCACAGGACCAGGAAGACCAGGAACGGCGCGTACATGGCCGCGATCATCTCGCCGATGGCGACGTTGCTGTGGCCGCGATGCCACATCCACACCGCCGTCGCGACGGACATGTTGGTCGCCATCACCAAGGAGGCGACATCCGCCCGGACGGCCAGCGTCTCGGGCAGCGGCCAGAGCGGACCCAGCACCAGCACGCCGACGGCCATGGCCAAGAACATCTCGACGAACCGGCGGACGAAGTGGCGGACGAGGGGCGAGGCATGGGTGTGACTGCTGTGTTGTCATGCGGTCACTGTCGGGCGGAACGAGCGCAGCCGACCCCTGAACATTTCCCGGTCCAGGCGTGACAGGCAACCACCTACAGTCGGCCCATGCAGCGGCGTCTGGAACGGGTACGCATCGTCACGCTGATCGTGCTCGCCACGAACGCGTCAGCGGCGTTGTTCCTGCCGGCCGTCGGGTTGTGGCGGGAGCCGGACCCGGCGCGGGCGGCGCTGGGCGCACTCGGCATCGTGCTCTTCTCCGCGGCGCAGGCCGCGGTGCTGCACGCGCTGGTCACACCCTGGCTCACCGACCGGGCCCGGCGACGCGCGAGCGTGGCGTTCACGGTGGCCGCGATCGCCTCGCTGCCGCTGTTGGGCCCGGTGGGTGGCGACTGGCCGAGCTGGTCGTGGCTGGCCGCCTGCATCGTGGGCAACGTGCCGGTGCTCACCGGCAGGGTCAGGGCGGCCGTGCTCATCGCCGTGACGGTCGCGCTCGCGCTGGTGGTCACGCCCGGCTCGGTGGTCGATTCGCTGATCATCGTGGCCAGTTTCGGCGCGGGCATCGCGGCCATCAACACGCTGCACGTCTGGCTCTGGGACCTGCTGCTGCAGGCCGAGCAGGGCCGCGCGGCGCAGGCGCAGCTGGCGGCTGCGGAGGAGCGGTTGCGGTTCGCCAGGGACGTGCACGACCTGCTCGGCCACAACCTGTCGATCATCGCGTTGAAGGCGGAGCTGGCGCAGCGGCTGGCCGGTACGGACAGCTGAGCGGGCCGGGCGGGAGGCGGCGGAGGTACGCCGGCTGGCCGCGTCGGCGCTGGCCGAGCTCCGCGAGGTGGTGCACGGGTACCGGCAGGTAGACCTGAAGGAGCAGCTGTCCGCGATCGAGCAGGTCCTGCGGTCGTCCGGCGTGCGGTGCACGGTCAACGTGCCGAGCGACGACCTGCCGGCGGCCGCGGTTTTGTCCGCCGTGCTGCGCGAGGCCACCACCAACGTGCTGCGGCACAGCCGGGCCAGCTGGTGTGCGATCGCGATCGAGCACGCCGCCGGTGAGGTGCGCATGACGGTGACCAACGACGGCGTGCGTGCCGGCGCCGCACCCGAGGCCCACAGCTACGGTCTGCGCGGCCTCGCGGACCGCCTCGCCGAGGCCGGCGGTACGCTGCGCACCCGGACGGGCGACGGTGAGTTCACGGTCGTAGCCGTCGTACGCTCGTCGCCGTGATCAGAATCCTGCTCGCCGACGACGAGGAGCTCATCCGGGTCGCCGTCGCCGCCCTGCTCGATCTGGAGCCGGACCTGGAAGTGGTGGCGCAGGCGGCGGACGGCCACGCGGCGGTGGAGGCCGCCCGCGCCCACCGGCCCGACGTGGCGGTGGTCGACCTGCAGATGCCGTCGCTGGACGGCATCGCCGTCGCCGCGGAACTGCAGCGGACCGTGCCGTCGTGCACCGTCGTGATCCTGACCGGCCGTGGCCGCCCCGCCCAGCTGCCGCGGGCGCTCGCCGCCGGCGCCAAGGGCTTCCTGCCCAAGGGCTCCCCGGGGGGCGCGCTGGCCGACGTGATCCGGCGGGTCCACGCCGGCGGCCGGTACGTGGACCCCGGGCTGGCCGCGGACGCCCTGACCCTGCCCGAGTCCCCGCTGACCCAGCGCGAGCTGGACGTGCTCCGATATGCCGGCCCGGACGTCCCGGTGACGGTCGTGGCCCGGCGTCTGAACCTGTCGCCGGGCACGGTTCGCAACCATCTCACCGCGATCGTCACGAAACTGGGCGTCGCCAGCCGTGCCGAGGCGGCCGCGAAAGCCCGCGACAACGGCTGGCTCTGACCTGACTTCCTGCCGTTTATGCTTACGCCCGCCGGGTCCGGATGGGTGCGACGGTGGCCGACGTGGGCACATGCGCGAACTCGGCCGTGCTTGCAGCCACCACCGTCAGTCTTCCCGAACGTACGCCGCCGCGATCTCGGATCGCACCGTCCAGCCGAGGGCGCGATACATACGGCGTCCGTCCTCGGTGGCGACGAGGATCCCGGTACCCAGCCCGTTGCGTACGGCGTGGTCGCTCAGCGCCCACATCACAGTGGTGCCCAAGCCTCGGCGCCGGTGCGCCGGCACGGTCTCCACCTGGTCTATGACGCCGTATTCGCCGGCTGGCGCCAAACGTCCGGAAGCCGCCGCAGCGCCGGTGGCATCGACGACTGTCGCAACGACGACCTCGCCGTCCGTCGCAACTCGGGTCTCGTACGGCGCTGGGGGGTTCTTGGTGCCTACCGTCAACCGGGTGGTCATCAGATAGCCGGCGCTGTCCATCGTCCAGAGATAGGGCAGGGCACTGCGCAAGTCGGTGGCACGTCCACTGACTTTGATCCAGGTTCCGGGCTCGGAGTTATGGCGTGCTAGGGACGCGATCGTCTCGGTGTCCCAGGTGTGCAGCACGTACCTGAATCGGTGACCTGGTAGGCCTACGTCGGCTCGGAAGCCACCCGGGACTTCGACGGGACCGGGCACGCCGCGGGAGACTGCCCAGCCACGACCCCACGCCAAGACCAGTTCGGGCAGGGCGGTCTGCGGCAGCTGCGAGGTGTCGGTCACGGCTCCACACTATTGCAAGTCTTTGGCAATAAGACCGTGGCGTGTTGGACGCCACGGCCTCCGCTGGCCGGTTTCGGTCGCGGTGGCCTCGCGTACGGCGGGAGCGATCTCGTTGGCCCAGCGTTCGAGGTGCGTGGTGTCCGGGGTGCCGCCGGTGGGCGCGAAGAGCATGAAGCCCGACGCGCCGTGGTCGAGCACGGCGCCGGTCAGCTCCTCGATCCACTGGTGGGCGGATCCGCCGATCCAGCGGCCTTCGGCAGATCGGGTGGCGGCCAGCGGCCGGTCGGTGATGCGCCCGGGGAAGTTGAAAACGGTGCGGATCTCGCGGGGATCGCGGCCGATGGCCGCCGCCGCTTCGTCGATGACGGGCCGTGACGTCTGGTATCGCTGGCTGAGCCAGTCCGCGGCGTGGCCGGGGATCCAGCCGTCAGCTACTCGGCCGGTGGCGGCCAGGGACTTGCGGCCTACCGAGCCAGTCCATATTGGAGGTACGGGAGTCGGCGCCGGTTCGATCTGGTTCACCTGGTGGAAGCGGCCTTTCACGGTGACGGGTGGCCCGCCGCCGGACAGTGATTTGACCAGGGTGATGGCTTCCTCGAACGAGTCGACGGCGTCGCCTGGTGACAGCGGCTGGACGCCCATGTCGGCGATGCGTCCCCAGAGCCCGCCGGCGCCCATGCCGAGCACGACGCGACCGTCGGACAGCGCCGACAGTGACGTCACGGTCCGGGCCAGCATGGCCGGGGGGCGGGTGGGCAGGTTGGTCACGTTGGCGAAACCGGCCAGGTGCCGGGTCCGGCCGAGGACGAATCCCAGGGTGGCGTACGCGTCCAGGCGGGCGCCGAGGTAGGGGTGGTCCGACAGCGAGAACAGGTCGAGCCCGTTCTGGTCGGCCTGCTGTATCAGGTGCAGCAGGCGCGGTCCTTGGTCGACGGTGCTGTGCGCGCCGAAGCCGAAAACGACCTCTGGGAGGGACAAGGTCTTGCCTTCCTTGACGATGGTCAGGCGGCCGTGGGGCCGAACTGCTCGGTGAAGCGGCCGGTGAATAGTTACTGGCTCGACTTTGGTCCGCTGCACGGCCGTCAGGGAGACCGGCGTGATGGTGGTAGTACTGGGGACACCATCCGGTTCACCAGCCCTGATACGTTCGGATCATGAGCGACAACGAGCTCGGCCTGTTCCTGCGGGCAAGGCGTGAGTCGCTCACCCCGGCCGAGGTCGGCCTGCCCGCAGGTTCGCGGCGCCGCGCTCGGGGGCTGCGCCGTTCCGAGGTGGCGGCCCTGGCCGATGTGAGCGTGGAGTACGTGACCCGGCTGGAACAGGGGCGCGACCGACGGCCGTCGGCGCAGGTGCTGTCCGCGCTTGCCGACGCGTTGCGGCTGACCGGCGGCGAACGCGCGCACTTCTACCGGCTCACCAAGGCAGCCGACCCCAGCTTCAACTGCCGTGGTCGCGTGACCCCGGCGCGGACCGTGCGACCGAGCGTGCAAGCCCTGCTCGACCGGTTGGAACCGGCCCCCGCGGTGCTCATCAATCAGCTCAGCGACATCCTGGCCTACACAGCGGGCTACGAGCGGCTGGTCCAGCCGATCGGGCTGCTGGACGGCACGCCGCCGAATCTCGCCCGGTTCGTGTTCACCGACAGCCGGGCCCGCGTGGCGTACCCGGACTGGGAGCGCGTCGCCGACGAACAGGTCGCGGCGCTCAAACAGGGCCCGTTCCGGGCCGATCCACAGATGGCCGCGCTGGCCGACGAACTCACGGTCGCCGCCGGTGAGCCCTTCACGCGACGCGTCGACACAGTCCCCGGACTGCCGAAGGCCACCGGCACCTTCCCGTTCGCCCATCCCGAGGCAGGCCCGCTGCGGCTCGCGTACGAGATGCTCGAATTCGCCGACGACTACCAGCACCTGGTCGTATACCTGCCCGCCGACGAGGCGACGTCCACCGCGCTCGACCGCCTTACCCGCCCCGGGCCCCACCGTCTCCGCCTGGTCGGATAGTCGTCCACACGCCTGCGCCATCCGCTCTAGCCGACGTTCGACCATCTCAGGCATTCGTCAGGGAATGAGCAATGCCTTACCCGGGACCGACCGTGCCTCCATCGCACGGTGAGCTTCGGCTGCCGAGGAAAGCGGATACTCCCGTGCGATGACCGGACGCAACCGTTTCGCCGCCGCTTCGGTCAGGGCCCGCTCTGCGTAGCGCACCATGTCCGGCGCCTCGAACTGGACGTCCGCGATACCGCGCACAGAAACGCCGCGGGTCCTCTGCTGGTCGATCGTGGCGAAGGCGCCACTCGCCGCGCCGTGGGATGACACCCGTCCGCCGTCGACCACCAGATGGAAGGCGTTCGTGCCTTGGGTGCCACCGACGCCGTCCAGCAGCACGTCGACCGGAAGGCCGCCAAACGCGTCGCGTACCGCTTCGGTCCAGCCGTCCTCGGTGTAATCGACGACTGCGTCGGCCCCGAGCTGCCGCACCAGCGCGAGCTTGACCTTGCCGCGGGCCGCTCCCACGACCTGCGCACCGAGACGATGTACGAGTTGGACCAGCAGCGTTCCCATGCCGCCCGCGGCTCCCAGGATCAGTACCCGGTCGCCGGGCTTGACGCCGACGCCGTCGATGATCCCGGTGGCGGTGACGCCGTCATGCGCAAGAGCCGCAGCAGCACGCAGATCCAAGCCATCGGGGACCGGAACCAACCGGTCGACGCCGGTGCGGACCAGCTCGGCGTATGAACCCCGCGTACCAGGGCCGGCAACGACTCGTCGACCGAGCCAGGATCCGGAGACCCCTGGACCGGCGGAGACCACTGTTCCCGCTGCCGCGCCGCCGGGTACGTACGGCGGAGTGACGCCGAACATCTCGCCCCAACCGCCCCGGATCTGGGTTTCAAGATAGATAGTGTCGATGGCCTCCGCCTGTACGACGACCTCACCGGATTCTGCGTGCGGATCGGGCAGCTCTACCGGCACCAGCACCGCCGGGCCACCGTACTCAGAAACCTGAATCGCACGCATGTGTCTTCCCCCGATTCGCCTTGCCCACCGTGTCGGACCGCCGTTGACAGTTGCTGCCGGTGACGCTAGAACTTCGACATTGGTTGAAGTCAAGCGGAAGTGAGGCGGCCGATGGCAACGTTCACCGTCGGAGACGTCGCCCGTGACAGCGGTGTGCGTCCCTCGGCAGTCCGGTTCTACGAGGCTCGTGGCCTGATCACAGCTATCCGCACCAGCGGCAACCAGCGGCGGTTCGATGACCACGCCGCCTGCCGGGTGAAAGTCGCGCAGGTCGCTCAGCGGATCGGGCTCAGCATCAACGAGATCGCAACCCTACTGAGCACCCTCGGGCCGAGTCCGACGTTCGATGACTGGAAGCGGCTTCATACGGAACTGACCGCAGAAGCCCACAAACGCATCGCGGAACTCCACCACGCACTCGACGACATCAGCTCTCACCGTAAGCTCTGCGAGCTCTGACCGGCCCAAGATCAAGTGCTCCGCTACGAGATGCGAGGGGGAAGCGCAACGGTTTCGCCCGCCACATCGATCACGACCTTGCCGCGGAGTGCGTACGACCGCCTGTTCTCCAGGAGCTCGTGAGCCTCGCCCATTCGAGCGAGCGGAAGAGTCGCGCCGATGACCGGCTTCACGAGACCGCGCTCGACCAGCGTGGTGAGCCCGTCCAGCTTTCCTTGGTTCTGTCGTGTGAAGACGAAGTGATAGGCGGCGTTCCTGCCCCACGCCTCGATGAGGTTCTGCGGTTGCGCGATGTCGACGATGCTGACGACGCGTCCGAAGTCGGCGAGCGTCAGCGGGCTTCGTGCGAGCGTGTCGCCACCGATCGTGTCGAAGACGACATCGACGCCCTTGCCTCGCGTCATCTCGGCCACGGCATCGACGTAGTCCGTCGACGTGAAGTCGATCGCCGCATCCGCTCCGAGAGAACGCACGAACTCATGGTCGCCGGCCTTCGCGGTGGTGATCACTCGCGCGCCGATCGCCTTCGCGATCTGGATCGCGATCGTGCCGACACCGCCCGCGCCTCCATGGATGAGGATCGTCTCCCCCACGGTGAGCTGTGCTCGCGTCACCAGGGACTCCCAGACCGTTCCGCCGACGAGAGTCAGGCTCGCCGCCTCCAGGTGACTGAGGTTCTCCGGCTTCCGGCCGACGAGGTCGACGTCGGCGACGTGCTGCTCGGCATAGGAGCCGGGCCCGCCGAAGATCCGGGGCGTGTAGTACACGGCATCGCCGGCGCGGAACTCGGTCACGTGGGATCCGACTTCCTCGATCACGCCGGAGATGTCGTGCCCGATGATCGCCGGGAGCGGCACATCATCCGGGTAGTCTCCGCGACGGATCTGATAATCGAGCGGGTTGACGGCGGTCGCATGGACGCGCACCCGCACTTGGCGGGGTCCGACTTGCGGCACGGAGACGTCGCGCAGCTCGAAAGCATCGGGCCCTCCGAAACGGGCGAGCACAACGGCCTTCATCGGATCAGTCACGGCTGACACTGCCACCGGATGCGCTCCCCGAAGCGCGCGAAACGAGCGGGCCCGGTGCGGCCGGACACGCGGGGTCGTAGAGCTGCCCGATCGCGGGTGGCAGCGTCTGAGTCACCCTCAAAACGGTAGGCCTACTTCCGGACGGTGTCCGGCAAACACCTTTTCGAGGTCAGCGCTCAGGCGATATGGCGCGGTTCGCGCTCATCAGTGACGTGTCGGACTCCGAGGTGCTGTACCTGCAGCCGTACCCCGACCGGATGCTCCCCGAGGACCCGCAGGAATCGGTGGTGGCGATCGAGCTGGCGTTCAGATCGCTCGAACTTCGGCCAGGCGCCTGACCGCGTACTCGTCGTCCCAACAGACGGCGGCTTCCCATGCGGCCGATGCTTGCGCGGCGATGTCGTACGCGTCGTCGTCGAGGCCCGCGGCGTTGTCGGGTAGCACCAGGTCGAGGTCGGGGACGTCGACGTGCGACTCGTCCCAGTCGATCAGGGCGACCCGATCCGCGGTCATCCGGACGTTACCCAGATTGTTGGGGTCGCCGTGGACGACGCACGTCTGACGTCCGGCGAGCCGCGCCCACGCCGCTCGGCATCGAGCGACGCTCTCAGGGGGCATCGCGCCGAGGTCGACCTTCGTCCCGGCCTCCGCGTGCAGAAGATCGGTCGACGATCGCCAACCTGGGCGCTGCGGCCAGCCCCGCGTCAACCGGTGCAGCTCGCGGAGCGTGCCTGCCACCCGACGCCAGTCGGACTGCGTCTCGGGCGGTCCGCCCTCCACATAGGTCATCACCACCAGACCGTCGACGAACAGCCGGCCGTCCGTCGTGGGGATCGGCACCGGCACGGTCAGACCCTCATGGTCGAGGTACTGGAGGAGTTCGGTCTCCCACGCGAGATCAGCGTCGCTCCTGGCACCGAGACGACCGACCGCGCGGCGCCCGTCGACGCGCACACTCCACACGTCGTTGGCGACTCCGCCAGTAAGCGGTTCGATCCGAGCGGCGTCTTTACCCCACCGTCCGAGCGCCTCCCACCCCACGCGCCACACCCTACGGGGTTCCGAACCGCTGTTCTCGGCACGACCGGACGGTGTGCCGCCACCAGGCGGGCGGCGGGCACGCCAACGGACCCAAGAGACCCGAACGTTGTGCAACCAATGGCCGAAAGAGCGCGTCGAACCGAAGCTCCACCGTGTAATCGCCGTCAACGACGTGGTGTAGTAGACAGCGGCGCTCCCCTTGTGTAACGTTCGTCAACGACAGCGCGTAGTAGACGATGTTGGGGGACGGAGTCAGCGATGCGACGTCGGGCGACGTCTCTGGCGTCCCTGCCTGGCAGGGCAGGGCGGGAGGTCGAGGATCGGGTTGGTGTCGCCACGCCGCTGCGTGGGGTTCTCAACAAGGTGTTCCCGGACCACTGGTCGTTTCTGCTGGGCGAGATCGCGTTGTTCTCGTTCATCGTCCTGCTGCTGACGGGCACGTTCCTGACGCTGTTCTTCGACCCTTCGATGCGGGAGATCGTGTACGACGGCAGCTATACGCCGTTGCGTGGTGTGCACATGTCCGCGGCGTACGCCTCGTCGCTGGACATCTCGTTCGACGTGCGCGGCGGCCTGGTCATGCGGCAGATGCACCACTGGGCGGCGCTGCTGTTCATGGCCGCGATCGTCGTGCACATGCTGCGGGTCTTCTTCACCGGCGCGTTCCGCAAGCCGCGTGAGCTCAACTGGATCATCGGCTCGCTGCTGTTCTGGATCGGTTTCCTGGCCGGCTTCACCGGCTACTCGCTCCCGGACGACGCGCTCTCCGGCACCGGCCTGCGGATCGCCTCGGGCATCATCCTGTCGATTCCGGTGATCGGCACCTGGGTGACGTCGTCACTGTTCGGCGGCGAGTTCCCCGGCGACCTGATCATCGGCCGGTTCTTCATCCTGCACGTGTTGCTGATACCCGGCCCTGCTGCTGGCGCTGATCGCGGTCGCACGTCGGCCTGGTGTTCAAGCAGAAGCACACCCAATGGCCGGGGCCGGGACGCACGAACTCCAATGTGGTCGGCGAGCGGATGTTCCCGCGGTACGCGATCAAGCAGGCCGGCTTCTTCTGCATGGTCGCCGGCGTGATCGCGCTCCTCGCCGGGCCTACTGCAGATCAACCCGATCTGGCTGTTCGGCCCGTACGAGTCGGCGGTCGTGTCCGCGGCGACACAGCCGGACTGGTACGTGATGGTGCTCGACGGGGCGATCCGCCTCATGCCGGCGTGGGAGATCACGATCCCGATCGGCGACGGGTACGTCATCCCGCCCATGTTCTGGCCCGCCGTCGTCCTGGTCGGGCTGCTCACGATGTTGCCGATGGCCTATCCGTTCCTCGAGGCCCGGCTGCGCAAGGACAACCAGTTCCACAACCTGCTCCAGCGTCCGCGTGACGTCCCCGCCCGCACCGCGCTGGGCGCCATGGCCATCGCCTTCTTCCTCGTGCTGACCCTCTCCGGCGGCAACGACGTGATCGCTGACAAGTTCCAGATCAGCCTCAACGCGCTCACCTGGGCCGGCCGGATCGGAATGCTGATCGCTCCCGCCGATCGCCTACTACGTGACGTACCGGATCTGCCTGGGCCTGCAGCAGCACGACCGCCAGGTGCTGGCCCACGGCGTCGAGACCGGCATCATCCGGCGCCTCCCGGATGGCCGGTTCATCGAGGTTCACCAGCCGCTCGGCGACGGCCAGAGCGGACTCGAGTACGCCGGTTGGGTTGTGCCGAAGAAGATGAACCGTCTCGGCGCCCTCGGACCAGCCCTCAAGGGCTTCTTCCAGCCTCTCGAGCGGCCGGTCGAGGCCCCGGTCTCACCCGGCCACCCACCGGTCGAGTCGCCCGAGAAGCGGCAGGAGCTTTCCAGCCGTCCCTAGACCGCAGGGCCGCTCGGGCAGCGGGTGACAGAAAGCCGACGCCCGGACAACGCCGGAACCCGCATGCGCGTCACCTCCACACGCCGGAGAACCGGCGGACACGAGGAGGGAACTTCCATGCGTTACTGGCGAACATTGTTGGTGGTCGGGTTGGCCGCTGTGGTCCTCGACGTCGGGGTGACTGCCCCGATCCCGGCGGCCCAGGCCGTCGCGACCTCGGCCACGGCCACCCCGTACTGCGGGCTCCGCTGGGGCTCGCTGCTCGAGCAGCACACGGCGACGGCGGTGGCGCCGCTGGTGAACGTGCGGGCCGGCCGGCATGCGTGCTTCGACCGACTGGTCGTCGACGCGTCCGGCAAGGCCGACGGATACCGGGTCGAGTACGTGACCCAGGTCTACCGCGGCGGGTCCGGGCAACCGATCCCGCTACGCGGCGGCGCCCGCCTGGCCGTCATCGCCTTCGCCCCCGCGCACGACGACGACTACCGGCTCACGTACCGACCCGCGAATCCGGCCGAGCTGGCCAATGTCTCGGGCTGGCGGACGTTCCGCCAAGTGAGCTGGGGTGGCACCTACGAGGGCGAGAGCACCATCGGTCTCGGCGTACGCGCCCGCCTGCCGTTCCGAGCCTTCACGCTGAACGGTCCCGGCACAGGATCGAGAATCGTCATCGACGTGGCTCATCGCTGGTGATTGTGGTTGGCGCAGGTAGCGGCGCTCGACCTCGACGGGGGGATGCCGGCACGCGGTGCGGGATCCCCCAGTGCGCTACCAGCCTGGCAGGTGTGCTCCGGGCGGCAGCCAGTCCTCGTCGAGTTCGAACTCGAACTCGACACCGTCGGCCTGGTCGGCCGGGCCGACCTTCTCCATCGGCCCCATCGCGGCCCCGTCGACGAACTGCTGCCGGTATTCCACCCCGTCGGCCCATCGGTGCACCGCCATCCGGAGACTGAGCCCAGCCGCGGTCGTGGCCGGAATCCACGGGTGGGCCACGATGTGTGCCGCGCTGAGGCCGTCCTGGTCCATGCGCACCGTCGACCCCGCCGGTCCCCTTGCCGTGAACCTCAACGGTCCGCGCACCCGGACCGGCACGCCGCTGTCCGTGAACGCCGCCAGCAGCCTGGCCGGCAGCTCGGGATCGGTGCGGCCGACCCCCAGATACAGGCTCGGACGCATGCGGACGGCCATGCCCGGGCCTAGCCCGAGGATCGTCGAGGCGTCGTACTTTTCCTTTCCAGCACCAGGGTTCGGCTTCACCTCGACCTCACGCCAGCGGTCCCGGTCGGCGGGCAGACCCGGGTCGGGACCAGCAAACGGTCGGAGTGCGGCGCGAGCGGCTACGAGAAGCTGTGGTCGAACGCCCTCGGGACCTCGGCCACTTGCACCAAGAGTTCTACCGCCTGCGGATCGTCGGCCAGCGCCGGTGCTAGCGCGGCGCAGGTCCGCACAGCAAGACGCGGGTCGTCCAGCCATTCGCGCGGCGCCTCACCGAGCTCACCCAGCCCGAGCACGTAGGCGGCGCATTCACGGCGCGTGGCGGCGGCGGGTGACGCGATAGCGTCTCGACCGCGGCCGGCTCGACGGTCGGGTTGCCGCCCATCACCTTCATCGCCAGGTGGTCGCCGCCGGCCAACACCTGATCGACCAAATCGCACGAGAGCCGGCGCTGCAAGACCGACCAGAACCCGTGGGTGTGCTTGGTCGGCAGGTCAACAGGCTCCATCTCCCGGCGGTCCTCGGCGACCCATGACTCGGCCGCTGCCCGTACGTCGGGTGCCAGGTCCGTCAGCAATGCCTGGCGCGTCGGCTCGTCCAGCAAGGCCAGGGAGCCGGCGGCGAACCGGCGCACCCCCGGCCGGGGGTGCGCGGCGGCCAGTGCGAACAGGCGCCGGTCGTACCGCGTGGCCGCGAACACCTCGTGGAGTAACTCGTCGCGGGAGGCTCGCATGTCGGCCGGCTCATCGTCGAGCTCGCCGAACAGCCGGATCAGCACGGCGTCGGACAGCGGCTGCTGACCGGGCACGCCGAACGCACGCCATCGCACGCGCCGATCCGGATCGGCGAGCAACGCGGCTCGCGCCGCCGCGTCGACCTCGGGATGACACGCGAGCGCCCCGCGGATCCTTGGTGATGGATGGCGCAGCATCGCCGCGCGCACCGGCGCCGGCAGATCACGGCGTCGGCGCAAGCCCTCGCACACCTGCTCCGGCCACGCCTCCAGAAGCCGCGACAGCACCTGCGTCGGCGCAGAAGGGTTCAGCGCGATCCCGCGCAGCAATGGCGGGGACGGGGTGCGGTCCGACCAGGCGTCACCGGTCATGCGGGACTCCTTCGCCTCCGCCAGGCCGGGATATGGCCCGGCTTCGCGAGCCAGTTGAGATACCAGGTGTGGAAGTCAGGGCCCGGAGTCAGGCCGAGGTCGGCGTAGCGATTGTCGGACCAGACCTGACCGCGGGCCTCGCCGGTGACGACGAGTCGGTAGACGCTTCCGCAGCCCGCATCGCAGATAATCAGCGTGCCCGCGATCCAACGCTTCTCGGAGAAGTCCTCTCCGTTGGTGCCGCGCTCCCGAGGCCACTGGATCGGGTTGTCCGCGTCGATGCTCGGGTTTTCCCGCTCGGTAAGGGGGAACGGCATGGCGAGGTGTCCTGACCATGACCGCTCCGGCAAATCGAGGCTGGCGTGCAGGCCCTCGCCGGATAAGGGCACGACACCGTTCTCTGGCCCGACCCCACCGTCACCTACCTCCAGCAGGTAGCGCCGATAGCTCTCCGGCAGTCGTACCCCATGACGTGCCTCGAATCCCGTGACCCGAGCCTCCAGCACGGTAGGACCGAACGCATAGTGGTGCTTGTCGGCACCGTAACGGAGCAGGTCCGGGTCCTCGGCGGCCAAATCGGCCACCCGGGCCTGGACGGCGGCAACGTCCCACATGCCGGTCACCCTAGACGGACAGGTTGAGAAGGCCGTTGCTGTGCCCTCGCGACGGGGTTGCGCTGAGATCGACATCGTCTCTTCTGACAATGCCGCCCGGGCGTTCATCGTCCCGTCTCCGGCGCGCCCGTAGCGTCAGGCGACTTGGAGGGCCGATGGCTATCGAGCAGCGTCCGCGGCGATCGCGAAGAGAGCGATCGCGTCTCGTTCTGGTCGCCGGCGTGTTCGTGGTCGGGCTCGGCCTCATCTACCCGGCGAAATGGCTGATGCATCCCTGGTCCGCGCCGGGAAGGCCCGGCCTGGTCGGCTACTGGCAGGGCGAGGTCGCCTACGGTTCTGGGGATACCCGCACGATGGTCCTGCGCCTGAAAGATGGGGTCGGCGGCGGCGACGAAGGCTCGGAGATCGGCGGGGGCGCCCAGGTATGCGGCGCCGAGCAGAACGCGACGTACGAGATCTCCGGCGACGCGGTGAACTACCGGGGCACCCGCTTCTGGCTGAACGCCCTACCTACCGGTGACGCCGCCGGGCTCTATCTGGGCCGGCTCGACGGCGCATGGGACGGCCAGGACGGCCTGACCGTCTCCACCTCGCTGCTCCAGATCGACCCGGACGGCACCGCCAGCAGGGCATCCACGACCGTCCGCTTTCAGCTGCGCCGGGCCGGCGAGGCCGACTTCGCCGCGGCCTGCGACGCCTGAGCTCCCGTCAGTCCGACAGCAGTCGCGGGGCCTCGCCACCGCAACCCTGCGACGGAGACCAGGCTGGCGATCACCAGCGCAGCCACCGGCACCACCAGGCCGGCCCGATAGCTGTCCAGCGTCGCCTGCGCGTCGCGGCCGGCAGCCGCGACCACCACCGCTGTCGTCACCGCGAGTCCCAGCGCGGACCCGAACTGGAACGACGTGGTCAGGATGCCACTGGCCAGCCCTTGCTCGCCGGCCTCGACGTCGTCGGTGGCGGCGATCGTGAGCGGGCCGTACGCGAGCGCGAACCCGAACCCGATCGCCAGCAACCCAGGCAGCAGCGTCAGGAAGCTCCAGGTCATGCCGAGCGGCAGGAACCACGCGAAGGCCAGCGCGACCAGCACGAGGCCGACCGCGATCACCCGCTGGTTGCCGAACCGCGCGACCAGGCGCGGCGTCAGGGTGGGTGCCAGGATGGCGTCGATGCCGATCACCGCGAGTGCGAGCCCGGTTTCGATCTCCGACCAGCCGCGCAACTCCTGCAGGTAGAGCACGGCGACGAACTGGAACCCGATGAACCCGCCCACCAGCAGGAACGCGCCCGCGTTGGCGCGCAGCAGCGGCAGCGAGCGGAGGATGCCCAACCGCATCAGCGGCGACGCCGAGCGGCGCTGCACCGCCACGAACAGCGCGAACAGCGCGAGGCTGCTGGCGAGCGTCGCGAACGTGACCCACAGCGCCACGTCCGGCATGCGCACGACGGTCACCACGAGCAGCAGCATCGCCCCCGTCAGGGAGAGCGTGCCCGCGACGTCGAAGCGGGCCTGGCCGGGGGCCGGGTCGTCGCGCGGGATCAACGGCAGGGCCGCGGCGAGCAGCAGCGACGCCATGACCACCGGCGCGAAGAACACCCACCGCCAGCCGGCGGTGGTCGAGCAGCCCGCCGACCACCATGCCCGAGCGAGAATCCGCCCGCGGCGGCGCCGGCGTAGACGAGCACCGCACGGTCTCGGAGCGCTCCCTCCGGGAACGTCGTCGTGATGATCGACAGGCCGGCCGGTGCGAGGAAGGCGGCCGCGACCCCGGTCGCGAACCGGGCCAGGATCAGCATCCACCCCTCGGTCGCGAGCCCGCCGAGGCCGGAGAACGCGATGAACACCACCAGCCAACCGATGAACATCCGCCGCCGCCCGAGCAGGTCGGCGGCGCGTCCACCGAGCAGCACGAAACCGCCGTAACCGAGCACGTAGCCGCTCACCACCCACTGCAGCGCGGCGGTCGACAAGCCCAGGTCGGCGCGGATGGCAGGCAATGCGACACCCATCATCGAGATGTCGACGCCCTCGAGGAAGATCGCCCCGCACAGCACGAGCAGCAGGGCCCTGGATCGGGCGGTCATGTTCGTTGGCACTGGTTCCCCCATGGTGGGTCGGTTACCTCTTGTAACTGACCCCATCGTTGGTGACCATCGGGAACCATGGAAGAAGGCACTTCGACGTCACCTGGTTACTGCTGCGATACCGAGGGCGAGTTACGACGCCTTTCAGTGGGACACCCGCGAGGACTGCGAGGTCCGGCAGATCCTCGACCGCATCGCCGACAAGTGGTCGCTGCTGGTCGTCGCACTGCTGGAGAACCGGAAGCTGCGCTTCACCCAGCTGCGCCGGGAGATCGACGGCATCAGCCAGCGGATGTTGACGGTGACCTTGCGCCACCTCGAGCGGGACGGCCTGGTGCGACGCACCGTCCATCCGACCGTGCCGCCGCGCGTGGACTACGAGCTGACCGCCCTCGGCGTCACCCTCCACCAGACCGTCCAGGCCCTCGTCGGTTGGACCGACGCCAACCAGAATGAGATCGCCGCCGCACGCGCCGCCTACGACCGGCGCGAAGCCGAAGCGGCGGCTCTCCAGGTCACGGCTGGCAGCGCGACGGTGAGGTCGGCGCCGTAGAACAACACCGGCCCGCACCCGGTCCTGCCTCGCATCCACAGCGGGTTCGGCACCGTCCAGATAGGACTACAGTTCAGTCCAGACGCAGGTGCGCGGGCAGCTCGAAGGCGGGGAACAGGTCCGGGCCGAACGAGGTGATCTCGGCGATCCGGCCGTCGACGATCCACAACACCTCGAGCACCTGGGCGCGGTACGACGCGTCGCCCGGCCGGCGCAGGTAGTGGGCGACCGCGGGCTGCCGGTTCGCCCTGGTCGGCAGCCGATGCCAGAGCCCGACGTGGCCAGGCGCGGCCGAGTCGAGGATCTCGCTCAGTGCCCGGGTGAACGCGTCCCGCCCGAGCCACTGCGTCTCCCGGCTGCCGGTAACGCACGGCTCCGCCATCGGCATGGTCGTGCGGATGTCCTCGTGGAGCAACTCCGCCAGCGCGCCGATGTCGGCCCGCTCCAGCAGCCGCAGGTAGCGCCGCACGAGCGTGCGTTCGGCCTCCGCCGGGTCCTGGGTGGCCGCCCACTGCATGCGGCGGGACGGCAGATGCGCCCGCAGCACGGCCCGGGCTCGCGGCAGCGCGCTGTTCACCGCCGCGACGCTGAGGCCGAGCATGTCCGCGGTGTCGGCCGCCGGCCAGCCCAGGACGTCGCGCACGATCAGCACGGCCCGCTGCCGCGCCGGCAGGTGCTGGACGGCCACCAGGAACGCCAACTCGACTGTTTCGTTGTCGATGACCGCGACGTCGGGCTCGGCATCGCGCGGCGCGGCCAGGTCGAGCAGCGTGTCCGGATACGGCTCCAGCCAAGGGATCCGTTCGGGTGAGCGGGCCGCCGCACCACCGGCGGGGCGCGGGCGGCGCTGGACGCGGTCCAGGAAGTCGAGGCAGGTATTGGTCGCGATGCGGTACAGCCAGGCACGCACGGTGGAGCGGCCCTGGACGGTGTCTCGCTTGCGCCAGGCCCGCAACAGGGTCTCCTGCACCAGGTCCTCGGAGTCGGTGAAGGACCCGACCATCCGGTAGCAGTGCACCTGCAACTCATGCCGGTGCGCCTGCACCAGGCCGGTGAACGCGGCCTCGTCGAGCGGCAGCGCTGGGCCCACCGCGTGTCCCGCGGACGCAGACTCGACCGGGCTCACCCGCCCTCCACTCTCCCGTGCTGGCCGGCGACCGGCCTCTGCTGTCGTCATGAGCTTGCCGGGCGGGTCACCGGCTCCGGTTCCCCCGTCCGGTCGGATTGGGCCGGCGTGCCCAGCGTCTGCGGCAGGTGTCCGAGGCCGATCCAGGCAACCGCCGCGAGTCCAACGAAGATCACGACCGACACGACCGCGATGACGTGCAGGCCGTCGGTGAACGCCGCACGCGCCGAGGTCAGCAGCGCGGCACCAGCGTCCGCGGGCAGCCCCGGCACGACCGCCACCGCACCGGCGATGCTGTCCCGTGCGGTGGCCGCGGTGTCCACCGCCACACCGTCGGGCACCTCGATCCGGCTGCGATAGGTGCTGGTACCGACGATGCCGAGCATCGCCACGCCGAGCGCGACCCCGAGCTCGCCGGCGGTGGACGCGAGCGAGCCGGCGGCGCCGGCCTTCCCCGGCGGCGCCGCCGACATCACCAGGAACGGCGCCATCGGGCCGACCGCCGCGCCTCCGACGTAGACGATCGTGACGCCGACGAGCAGCGCCGAAAGGCCGGAGGTGCTCGGCACCCTGGTCAGCAGGGCCATGCCGATCGCGGCGACGATCGAGCCGGTCATCAGGATGTACGCGGGGCGCACCCGGCTGGCGAGCATCGGCGCCGCGCTTCCCACGATGATCATCGCCGTCGACGGCAGCAGCAGCCACAGCCCCGTCTCGAACGGGGACAGGCCGGCGACCAACTGCAGGTACAGCGTGCCCATCAGGCCGACCCCGCCCATCGCGAACGCGATGAGCAGCGCGAGCACCAACGTGGCGGAAATTGCCCGCTTGCCGAACAGACCCAGGTCCAGCAACGGGTTGGCAGACCCGCCGCTGCCGCCGGAGGAACAACACCGCGCACAACAGGCCGACCACGACCGGCACCGCTCCGGCACCGCCGCGGGCCCAGGTCTTGAGGCCGTAGACGAACGGGAGTATCGCCGCGACCGACAGCACCACACTGACCAGATCCGGACGCCGGGCCGCCGGGTCGCGGGAGTCCGGCACCAGGAACGGCGCGGTCAGCAGCAACAGCGCCATGACCGGCACCGCCATCAGGAAGATCGATCCCCACCAGAACGAGCGGAGCAGCAGCCCGCCGATCACCGGACCGAGCACCATGCCGGCCATCAGCGAGGTGCCCCACGCGCCCATGGCGATGCCCATCTGCCTCGGGTCCTGGAACATCGCGCGCAGCAGCCCGAGCACCGAGGGGATCAGGGTCGCGCCCGCGACGCCGAGCAGCGCCCGCGCGCCGACCAGCATGCCCGGCGAGACCGCGTACGCGGCGAGCAGCGACGCCACCAGGAAGAGCGCCGCACCACCCAGCAGCACCGTCCGTCGCCCGATCCGGTCACCGAGGTTGCCCGCGGTGATCAGGAAGCCCGCGATCAGGAACCCGTAGATGTCCGAGATCCAGAGTTGCTCGGTGCCGCTCGCGCCCAGGTCCGCACTCACGTGCGGCAACGCCAGGAAGGTGATGTTGACGTCCACCGCGGCGAGCATCGTCGGCAGGCACAGGACGGCCAGTCCGAGCCACTGCCGCGCTGGTCGCCCGGAGTGCCGCCGGCGCCGTGGTCACCGCCGCCGACCCAGGTACGCCAGCAGGCGGGTCTGCTCGTCGGCGTCGGGTCCGGCCTCGACCTCGGGGCCGGCCATCATGCCCCGTACGACGTCGTCGCCGACCAAGGTCAGCGCGGCCCGGACCCGCGCGATCTCCGCCGGGTCGATGCGATCGTCCTGGCCGGTGGCGCGGGCCAGATCCCATCCGTGCACGACGAGCTCGGTGCAGATCGACCGGTCGATGCCCTCGGCGAAGGTCCACCGGCCGAACCGGCCGGTGTAGCTCTGGTCGGCCCGGAGCGGGTCGCCCAGGTCGGCCTGCACCTGATCCCGGATCACCGCGAAGGCGCCGTGCGGATCCCGGTCGACGTCCGGCCGGGCGAGCGGCCGGCGGTCCACCTGGAGCAGGTGTACCTCGTGCATCGCCACGACGTGCCCGATGAGGTCGCGCACCGACCAGTCGGTGCAGGGCGTCGGAGCGTCCCACTCACCGGCGCCGTCCATCTTCACGGTGAAGGCCGCGGCCAGCACGCGGTAGCGGTCGGCGCCCGTCCCGCCCGCCTGGTCCACGTGTGCGTCGTCCGTCGTCATGCGCGCTCCCGTCCCGGTGCCGCCCAACGCCGTCCGCCGGGCCTGAGAGGTAAGACGGTGACCGCCGCGAAAACTTAGCAACGGGCTGAGGACGTCCTGCGTGGACTGGCGATGACCACTTCTCGCAGTCGAACCCGTTGGTCTGTCTCTGCTGGTTCTTAGACGACTCGCTCGATCAGTAGGGCCACGCCGACCAGGAGCATCGCGGCGGCAGAGAGGCGGGTGACCAGTTTTGCGGTCGCCGGCCGTGCTTGCAGAGCCGTCCGGGCCACGGAGCCGACGCCCAGGTAGAACAGCGCGCACGTGGTCGTGAACACGAGGCCGAGCAGCGCGAGTTGGCCGGCGACCGGCCACGTGCCGTGCTGGTCCGCGAACTGCGGCAGGAGCGCGACGAACAGCAGCAGACCCTTCGGGTTGAGCGCGCTGACCCCGACGCCGCGAAGCAGGACGCCGCCGCGGCGGCCGGTGTCCTGAGCCGTCGGCGAGGACGGCCGCACGAGTGTCATCGTGCCGTGCCAGATCAGATAGCCGCCGCCCACCACCGTCAGGACGGTGAGGACCGCCGGTGACGCGGCGACCACCGCGCCGACGCCGAGGGCGACGGCAACGGTCAGCAGGCCGTAGCCGATCGCGAGCCCGCCGACCGCGGACACGACCGACCGGCCGCTGCCGCCCACGCTCAGCGTGAAGGCCCAGTCCGGGCCGGGCACGACGATCAGGACGAGGGCCACGGCCCAGAAGGCGAGCACCGCGTCGACTGCCATGTCGGCAAGCTATCGCCGAACGGGCGGAAGATGGTTGCGAGTCCTTCCGCTCCAGGTATCGATCCTGGAAGAATCTTCTGCATGGATGCGATTGACCGGAAGATCCTTGCGTTGCTCCAGGAAGACGGCCGGTTGACCGTGACAGAGCTGGCCACCCGGGTCGGGCTCAGCCTCTCGCCCTGTCACCGCCGGCTGCGCGAGCTGGAACGCACCAACGTGATCCGGGGCTATCGCGCGCTCGTCGACCCGACCGCGGTCGGGCTCGCGTTCCAGGCGCTCGTGTTCGTCACCATGCGGCAGGAGGACCGCGCCACACTGCTCGGCTTCGAAGCCGCCGTCACTGCCGTGCCGCAGATCGTCCAGGCCCAGCGCCTCTTCGGCGACCCGGACTACCTGCTGCGCATCGTCACCGCGGACCTCTCCGCCTACCAACGGCTCGAAGACGACGTCCTCGCCGCATTACCGGGCGTGCAACGGCTGAACTCCACCCTGGTGATGAAGCAGGTGGTGGACAACCGGCCGCTGCCCGACCCACGATCCGACTGACTCAGGCGGCGTCGAGGGCTTCGGTGATCTTGCCGATCATGTCGTTCACGACCGGGCTGGGCTTGGTCTCGTGGACGGCGGCCTCGATCGCGGTCAGGACCGACCCGCGGAAGTTGGCGGCCTCTTCCGGGGCCTGTTCGCGCAGCAGGCTCATCGCCTCGGTCAGGGCGGGCAGGACCCGGTCGGCGATCGAAGCGACCGACTTGCCGTTGAGGTCCTTGCCCTTCGGGTACGTCGCGAGGACATGCCCAACGAGGCCGGTCCCAGAACCCAGCGCGATACTGCCCCGGGTGGCGATCTTGTGCGGGGATCCGCCGGCCGCGCCGGCGGCGGCCAGCAGCGTGACGGCGCCGTACGCCGCGATCCGCATGGTGGTCTTGTCCTGGTCGGAGAGGGTGATCGTCATGGTGAGCGCTCCTTGAGGCGGTGCGGAAGTGGTGTCTTCCGTCGTGCCTCCACCATCGGCGCCTACCCTGACGCCGGCCCGCCACCGCCCTGACACGCCCCTGACACAGGTCAGGTCAGGGCGGCGGCCTTGCGGAGGAGGACCTCGCGCTCGCGGGTGTTGGTGCAGAGGCGGGCGGCCAGTTCCAGCTCAGCTCGGGCCTCGCGGGTGCGCCCCAGCCGGCTCAGCAGTTCGCCACGCACGCTCGGGAGCAGGTGCGAGCCAGCCAGCCGGTCCGTGGCCACCAGTTCATCCACAATGGACAATGCCGGCAGCGGGCCGCTGGCCATCGCGACCGCCACCGCGCGGTTGAGGTCGACGATCGGGGACGGGGCCACCCGGCCGAGGGCCTCGTAGAGGAGCACGATCCGGTCCCAGTCCGTCTCCAGCACCGACGGCGCCGCGGCGTGGCAGGCGGCGATCGCGGCCTGCAGGCCGTACGGGCCCAGGCCCCGGCCCAACGACGACGCCCGGTCGAGCGCCGCCCGGCCGCGCCGGATCGCCGAGCGGTCCCACAGCCGCCGGTCCTGGTCCTCGAGCAGCACCGCCGAGCCGTCCGGGGCGGTGCGGGCCGGGAAGCGCGCCGCGGTCAGCTCGCACAGGGCGAGTAGGCCGAACACCTCCGGCTCGGCGGGCAGCAATGCGGTCAGCATGCGGGTCAGCCGGATCGCCTCGTACGCCAGGTCCGTGCGCACCAACCGATCACCGGCCGTCGCCGTCGAGCCCTCCGTGAAGATCACGTAGAGGACGCTCAGCACGCCGCCCAGGCGGTCGCGGCGGTCCGCGGCCGGTGGGAGCTCGAACGGGACGCCCGCCGCGGCGATGGTCTTCTTCGCCCGGGTGATCCGGGCCTGGATCGTGGGCACCGACACCAGGAACGCCCGCGCGATCTCCTCAGTGGACAGACCACCGACGGTACGCAGGGTCAACGCCACCCGGGCCTCGGGCGACAGCACCGGGTGACAGGCGATGAACATCAGCGCCAGGATGTCGTCCTCGACCCGGTCGGGGTCCCAGAGCACATCATCTTCAGGAGGCGACGGGGCAACCGCCAGCGCCGCGTAGCGATCGTCGAGCCCGGAACGCCGGCGGAACCCGTCGATCGCCCGCCGCCGTGCGGTGGCCAGCAGCCAACCCACCGGCGAGTCCGGCGTACCCTCGCGCGCCCAACTGACCAGCGCCTCCGCCACCGCCTCCTGGGCGACATCCTCGGCCAGCGAGAAGTCACCGGTGTAGCGGGACAGCGCGGCGATGATCCGCGCCGACTCGATCCGCCAGACCGCCTCGACGGCCCGCCGCGCCGACTCGGCGGTCGGCGGGCCGTCGGTGGTCGGCGCCATCAGAGCTGGCCGGTCCGCTCGCGCCACGCCCGCTCCTTGGCGATCCACTCGTTGTCCTGCGGGAACTCGTCGATCGTGGGCACCCGGCGGATCTCACACTTCGCGCCGGGCAGCGACGGCAGCCGCTTGGCCCACTCGACCGCCTCGTCCCGCGACGCCACGTCGAGCATCCAGAAGCCGCCGAACAGCTCCTTGGTCTCCCCGTACGGGCCGTCGGTGACCACCGGCGCCTCGCTGCTGAGGTCGACGACCACGCCCTGCGCCGGGTCGTCCAGACCCTCCGCGGCGACCAGCACGCCGGCCCGGATCATCTCCTCGTTGATCCGGCCCATCGAGGCGAGCATCTCGTCGAACGGGGTCTCCATCATCTTCGCGGTGGTCTCGTCCGTACCGCGCATGATCAGCATGTACTTGGCCATTGTCGTTCTCCCTACCGTCCGGGCCGCTTCTCGACCCTTTCACGCCAAGGTCGAGCGGCTCCGGCGAGGATCGACACGACCGCCGAAGAAATTAAGATGAGTTGCCATGAAGGCTGTGTTCTGGCTCGACGAGGCGCGCGAAGCCGCCTACGACAACGCGGTCGGCCAGTCCGCCGCCGACTTCGCCGAGGCGTGGGGTGACATCGCGCCGGTCACGTTCGCCGCCACGGCCTGGCGCGTCGCGACGGGCCTGGAGCCGGCGTACGCCCGCTGGCACGACCGCGTCACCGAGGTGACCTGCCGCCGCAACACCTGGGACGGCACGCTCACCGCCGAGGCCGCGATCGTGGCACCCTGGCCCGCCGAGCTGACCTGGAGCCGGCAGTGGACGCGCGACCGGGGCTGGCGCGACTGGCCCCAGACGTTCGGCCAGTACCTCGTGCCCACCGAGCACGACGTCGCACGCGCGCCACACCTGCGCACCCAGCTGCTGGTCGCGGCCACCGTCCCGCCGACCATCTGCCGCCGGCGCCCGGCGGGCCGGCCGACGGGGTCGCGCGAGCCGCCCGCCGCGCGGTCGCGGTCATCGCGCGCGAGCTCGACGACCTGCTCGGCCCGCTGCTCGCCCAGCTCGACGAGGGCGTGCCGGCCGGCCGGTAAAGGTCAGATCCGGGCGAAGTCCTCGCCCAGCGCGACCCGCAGGCGGTCGAGTGCCCGGCCGTTCTGCGTCTTCACCACTGACACGGACACGTCGAGGATCCCAGCGACCGTCTCGACGCTCAGGTCCTCCCAATGCCGGAGCACCACGATCGCCTGGTCGCGGACGGGCAGCGTGGCCAGCGCGCGCAGCAGGGCGAGGTGCGTCTCCACGGTGTCGCCGGGCCGCTCCGGCGCCGCCTCCGGCAGGTCGGCCAGCACCACCTCACCGGCACTGCGCCG
The DNA here is from genome assembly GCA_963840005.1 of uncultured Actinomycetota bacterium. Lineage (GTDB taxonomy): Bacteria > Actinomycetota > Actinomycetes > Mycobacteriales > Micromonosporaceae > Asanoa. The sequence goes on from CAWIXO010000007.1 coordinate 55,320, forward strand.
CTTGCGCTGGTCGAACACCGCGTTCATCAGCACCCGGCGGCTGTACGCCTCGAGGTTGGCGGTGTGCCGGATCCTGCCCCAGGCCTCGTACATGCGCACGAGGGTGATCTGGGTCAGGTCCTGCGCGAGATGCCAGTCCCGACACATGAGGTACGCGCTGCGGCGCAGCCGAGGCGCGGCGGCCTCCACGAACGCGGTGAACTCGGCCTGCTGCTCGCGTCTCCGGGTCGCACCCCACGGCCCGATCATCCGCCCGTCCCGACGCTGACGCCGGCGGGGCAGGCGCTGCCGATCACCTGGTCGACGCCGGGCGTCTTTCGCATCCGCAGCACGAGTTCCACGTACCGCGACTGGTCGTCGACCTTGAGCCGGAACGACTCCGGCATTTGATGCGGCTTGACGGGCGCGACGAGATCCGGGTTGTCGGAGAACATCCTCTTGAAGATGAGGTACGCCTCGTCGCGGCTCTCGTAGGCCACCGTGGCCACCGCCTGGTCCGACCGCAACGTGCGGTCCAGGGCGGCCCGCTGCTCGTCCGTGATGTCCTGGGTGAGGAAGACCGAGACGTCCGTCGGACGATCCCGCGCCGGCGACTGGCACGCCGGGTTCAGCGCGGACTCGAACCGCGCCGGCACCGTCTCGAGCGGCGGCGTGCCCGTCGGCGGGGCGAGCAGGTTCGCCACTCCGATGGCCGCGACCAGCGCGACCGCCGCGCCACCGGCGGCCGCGAACCGGCGTCGGCGGCGCCGCTGACCGATCGCCATGACATGTCCGGCGAGGTTTCCCCTCGGCGGCTCGGGCTCGTCGGCCAGGGCCTGGTCGAAGAGCACCCGCAGGTTCTGGTCCAACGCTGTCTCCCCTGGTTCGGTGGACTCTCACCTGTGATGACTGCCTGAGTCATCGGATCGGTCACACCCGGCCCGGTTTCAGCCGCCGAAGATCATGAGCTCGCGGAGGGGTTCGAGGTCGTGTGGCGGGACCAGGCCGCGGCCGGCCAGGTCCTCGATCGTCCGGAACGGGCCGCGCTGGGCACGGTCGGCGGCGATCGCGTACGCGCGTTGCGGGCCGATGCCGGGCAGGTCCGCCAGGACCACTTCGGAGACCGCGTTCACGTCGACGAGACCGCCGTCGTCGAAGTGGCCGGGCACGTCGGGCCGTCCGATGCCCAGCTCCTTGGCCATGGCGGCGTGGTGGCGGAAAAGCTGGAGCGCCTGCTGACGCTTGGCCCGCCGCTCGATGTCGGCAATCTCGTCCGGGGTGCGCGCCACCCGCTTGGGCAGGAAGTTGAGCACCGCGACGTGCACAGCGCCGCCGAACCACGCGACGAACCACATCGCCAGGCCGATGCCGCCGCTGTCCGGATCGTCCATCGTCTGGTCGAAGATGGCGCAGCCGCCGGCGGCGAGCGCGAGGTAGACACACCGCCGTCACACCGAGGAGCCGGCTGCGCCGGTGCACCGCGTAGGCGCCGATGACGAGCCAGGTGACCATGCCGACGCCGGCGAGCGTGCCCAGCACCGCGCACACCCGCGCCCAGGTGGGTGGCGGATCACCCCAGCGCCACGGACCGTACGGCGGTGGTAGCGCGGTGCCGGCCCGCGATCGGGGCCCGTGCGGCGGCGCCGGCCACGGACCGCCGGGTACGAACGGACCCGGGGTGTACGGACCCGGGCTGAACGGCGCTGGGCTGAACGGCGCTGGGCTGAACGGTGCCGGGTCGGGCGGGGTCGGTTCGAGTGCGGAGGTCGACGCCGGCAGCAGCGCAGGATCCGATCGCAGCATCCGGCGGTGCAGTTCCTGGAGCCGGTCGCCGGGCTCGACACCGAACCCGTCGGCGAGGAACTCGCGGACAGCGCGGAACGCCGCGAGCGCCTCGGCCTGCCGACCGCTGCGGTAGAGCGCCAGGATCAGGTAGTAGCGCAGCTGCTCCCGGAGCGGGAACTCGGCGACCAACCGGGTCAGTTCGGGTACGAGCTCGGCGTGCCGGCCCTGGACGAGCTCTATTTCGGCCAACGTCTCGTACGCGGCGCACCGGGCGTCGCCGAGCCGGTCGCGGGCCGCCTCGAAGTAGCCGCCGGCCAACCCGGCCAGGGCCTCCGCGCGCCACAGCGCCAGTCCGGCCCGGAGCTCGGCGGCCGCCCGGTCGAGCTGGCCGTCGGCCTGGCTGGCCCGCGCCGCGCGTACCCGCTGGTCGAACAGGTCGAAGTCGAGCGCGCCGGTCGGCACCCGGATCTGGTAGCCCGCGTCGCTCAGGGCGAGCGTCTGGCCGGGTGTGCGCGGCGATCGCTGCGGCTCGAGCGCCCGGCGCAGGCCGGCGATGTATTTCTGGACGACGTTGGCGCCGTTCTCCGGCGGCTCGTCCTGCCACACCGCGTCGACGATCTGTGTCGTTGGGACGGGTTTGTTGGCGTTGAGCAACAGAACGGCCAGGACGGCGCGCTGCTTGCCGGGCCCCAGGTCGGTCTCGTAGCCGTCGTCGACCACGCGGATCGGCCCCAGGATCTCGAACCGGTGCGGCACAACCCTTCCCCTCGCCCCGCGCTGACCTCCGGTTTCCCGACACGGCAGCCGGTCGGCAGCGCACCGCAGCATAACGGCATCGGAACGGCAGCGGGGGGCCGGAGCATCTCCGGCGGAACACCTCGACCGACGGAGAGATCGCAATGAGACGACGCATCATCACCGCCCTCGTCGCGGGCACGGCGACCGCGCTGCTCGCCGGCTGCGGCCAACTCGGCGGCGGCGCCGGGACCGCGACACCCACGACACCGCCCACCGCGCGGGAGAAACTGGCGGCTGCGGTGCCCGACGGGTCCGCCGGCCGTTACGCGTTCTCCTTCAAGGACAGCGCGAGCAGCACGAAGGGCGTGGTCGAACCCAAGGCCAAGCGGGTCAGCATGACCATCTCGTACAAAGAGCCCGAACTGGGCTTCACCATGACCATGGCGTACCTCGTCGTCGAAGCGGACCAATGGGTCAAGATCAGCTTCGACAAGCAGCTCCCCGGGATGCCGCGACTGCCCAAGAAGTGGCTCAAGGTCGACCCGGCGAAGGTCGAGGACGACGCTTTCTCCGGCGTCGAGGATCCCGACCCGATCGCCGCCGGCATGCTGTTCGGTGCGATCGTCGACGCCGAGGAGACGAAGCCGGGCACGTTCGCCGGGACCCTCGACCTGAGCAAGGCGGCGGATGCCCAGATCGTCGACGAGGACGGGCTGAAGGCGCTGGGCGCCAAGGCGAAGGCGGTGCCGTTCACCGCGGTCCTCGACGACACCGGGCGGCTGACGACCCTCGACATCAAGGTGCCGGCGTACGCGAAGGCCAAAGCGTTCACCCACCACGCGACCTATGGCGCCTACGGCTCGGCGCCCGAGGTGACCGCGCCGGCCGCCGGTGACAGCCAGGCCGCTACGGACGAGGCCTACGAACTGCTCAACAGCTGACGCCGGGTGCGCCCGGTCTGGCGACGTATCGGGGGGCCAGACCGGGCGCGGGCGGATCAGCCGGAGGCGCACAGCGCGTGGTCGATGAGCGTGGTGGACGCCTGGAGCTGCCGCAGCGCCGCCTGCTCGTCCTTCGGCTCGCCGGAGATGAGCACCGCGACGCTGCGGCGTCCGTCGGCGGTGACCGCGTTGTCGCTGGTCATGCCGAGGTCGCCGCCGCCGTGGAACCAGACCCAGTCGCCGCAGGGCAGCTGGCGGGTCATCAGGCCCAGGCCGTAGCCGGCGCCACGCCACAGTTCCTGCCACGGCAGCGCGGGTACGGTGCGCCGCATCTCGGTCAACTGCGCGGGTGCGAGCAGCCGGCCGCCGAGCAGGGCGCGAAAGAACTGGTTGACGTCGCCGACGGTGCTCACGATGCCGCTGTCCGGCCGACCGTTGACTGCTGGAGCCCCAAGGGGCCGATGATGCGGTCGTGAACCTCCTGCTCCCACGAGTTGCCGGTCACCTTCTCTACGATCATGCCGGCGAGCAGGTAGTTGGTGCTGGAGTAGGCCCACCGCCGTTCGTCGGGCGCCGGCAGCCAGTGCGGCGGGCGCCGCATGGCCAGCTCGACGACCTGCTCCGGCGAGTACGCCCGGAACCGCGCCGCGTCGAACTCGGCGGCCGTGCGGGCCTGGTAGATCGGCAGTTCGTCGGCGCCCTCCGGCAGGCCGCTGGTGTGTTGCAGCAGCTGGCGGACCGTCACCTTCGTGCCGTCGTTTCCGCTGCCGACGACCACGCCGGGCAGCCACCTGTCGACGGTGTCCGTCAGCGCGAGCCGGCCCGACCCGACGAGTTGCAGCACCACCACCGCCGTGAACGCCTTGGTGGTGCTGTTGATCCGGTAGTAGGAATCCCAGGGCACCGGCCGGCCGTCCGCCGGGTCGGCCACGCCGCTGCGCACGGCCGAGGTGCGCCCGTCCGGGCCGCCCACCTGGGCCAACACGCCGACCGCGCCGGCGGCCCGGACGGCGTCGACATCCCGCTGCAGCCGCGACGGTCCGCCGTGTGGTGTCGACCCGATCGCGGCCACCACGACGAGAGCCGCGCTGAACACCTTCTTCATCTGTTTCTCCTTAACGTCTGCGGCCACGCTAGGTGTCCGGGCGCGAATCGGTCCACATAGGAGGCTGGAGCAGCGGTGGTGCAGCCTGCTGTAGTGACCGCCGGTCCGCACGGCTGCGAGAATCACGAGGTGCGGCGGACCACGACCTACCTGCTCGGCGCCTTCGCGACCGCCGTGGTCACCTCGGTCGTCGTCGTGCTGCTGCTGTGCGCCGTCGCGCTGGTCCCGGCCGGCGGCATCGGTCTCGTCCTCGTCCCGTCGGCGCTGCGCGCCCTTCGTCGGTGGGCCGACGCGCACCGGCGTCGCGCGGGGGCGGTGCTCGGCACGACGATCCCGTCGCCCTACCGACCGTTGGCGCCGGGCATCGTGGCCCGGTCGCGTCAGGTCCTGACGGAGCGGGTGACCTGGCGGGACCTCGGCTGGACGCTCACGAACATCGCGACCGCCATCCCCCTCGGCGTGCTCGCGGTGGTGCTCGTCGGCAACGCGGTTCTGGGCATCGTGACGACCACCGCGTGGTGGGCCATTCCGGTGGAGGTCCGGCCGCAGGTGTTCGACATCCCGATCACCAGTTGGGCGCGGGCGCTCACCCTCGGTCCGGCGATCACGCTCGCGGCCGGCGCGCTGACCGCCACCCTGCTGCCGTTCCTGACGCACTGGCACGCCAGACTCTGCCGGCTGATGCTCGCACCGTCGGCGGCCGACCTGCTCGCGGCGCGGGTCGAGGTGCTCACCCGCACGCGCGCGGGTGTGGTCGACGCCTTCGCCGCAGAGCTGCGCCGGATCGAACGCGACCTGCACGACGGCACGCAAGCACGTATGGTCACCGTCGCCCTGCGGCTCGGAATGGCCCGGGAGGCCCTGGCGGACGACCCCGAGCAGGCGGCCGAGCTCATGCGGGTCGCCCAGGCGGACGCCGAGGAGGCGATGGTGGAGTTGCGCGAGGTCATCCGCACCACGTACCCGCCGATCCTCGCCGACCAGGGGCTGTCCGGCGCGGTCACCGCGCTGGCCGCCCGATCACCGGTCGCCGGTCCGGCTGGACCTGTCCGACCTCGGTACGCCGTCCGCGCCGGTCGAGGCGGCGGCCTATTTCGCGGTCGCCGAGGCGCTGACCAACGTCGCCAAGCACAGCCGCGCGACGACGGCCACGGTCGCGATCGCCCGGCGCGGAGACCGGCTGCGACTCGAGGTCACCGACGACGGCATCGGCGGTGCCGACAGCGCCAGGGGCACGGGCCTCGCGGGAATCCGCCGCCGGGTGGAGGCCCTCGACGGTGGCCTGCGCGTCGACAGTCCGCGCGGGCGGGCCGACCGTCATTCTTGTGGAGCTGCCATGCGAGTCGTGATCGCGGAAGACAACGTCCTGCTGGTCGAAGGGCTGCAACTGCTGCTGCGTACCAAGGGAATCGACGTCGTCGCTGTGGTGACGGAACAGGCGGGTTTCCTCGCCGCCGTCGCGGAACACCGGCCCGACGTCACCATCGTCGACGTCCGGCTCCCGCCGTCGTTCCAGCGACGAGGGCATCCACGCCGCCCTGGCCGCCCGCCGCGAGCTTCCCGACCTGCCCGTGCTGGTGCTGTCGCAGTACGTCGAGCGCGTCTATGCCGGCAGAGCTGCTCGCCGACGGTCGCGGCGGCGTCGGCTACCTCCTCAAGGACCGGGTCAGCCGGGTGAGCCAGTTCGTCGACGCGCTGCGCAGGGTGGCCGACGGCGGCATGGTCATGGACCCCGAGGTGATCGCGCAGCTGCTGGTCCGGCCCGGCCGGGACCCGATCGACACGCTGACGGCGCGGGAGAGCGAGGTGCTCGCCCTGATGGCGGAGGGACACGGCAACACCACGATCGCCGGTCGGCTCGGGGTCACCGAAGGTGGCGTGCACAAGCACATCGGCAACATCTTCGCCAAGCTCGGGTTGTCCCCGCAGGACAGCGGGGACCGACGCGTCCTGGCCGTGCTCGCCCATCTCAATCGATAGCGCTCCTACGCCGTGTCCAGGGTCGCTCTGGCGCGGCTCTCCCATTCGAGCCAGCGCAGCAGGGCCAGGCCGAGGCCGGCGTAGAAAGCGCCCAGGGCGAGCTCGGTGAGCAGGGCTCCGCTGACCGCACTCAGGGGCCGGCCGGCGGCGAGCTCGTGGGTCGCCTCGATGCCGTGTGTCATCGGCAGCCACACGGCGACGTCCTGCATCCAGCCGGGCATCGCGTCGATCGGCACGTTGACGCCGGCGAAGACGATCAGGATGCCAAGCACGATGTTCGACAGCACGGCCGTCTCCCGTACGCGCAGGGCGATCGCGGCACCGAGCAGGCCGAGGCCGGTGCACGAGATCGAGCAGGCGGCGACCGCGACGGCGATGCCGCCCCAGGTGCCCGGCGGCAGGTCGACCCGGAGCAGCAGGGCACCGACGCCCAGCGCGAAGGCGGCGACGAGGAAGCCGTTGAGGATGACCGGCAGGGCCCGCCCGAGGAACAGTGGCAACCGCTTGGCCGGCGACACGATCAGCAGTGGCAACGTGCCGTCCCGGCGCTCGCCCCGCGATGGTGTTGCCCATCGCGAACAGGCAGGGCACCGCCGCGTTGACCACCGCGTTCCCGATCAGGAAGAACCGGTCGTCGCCGACGCCCGCCGTGCGTCCGATGTAGACGAACAAGAGGACCTGGGACAGCGGGGCGATCAGGAAGGTCGGGATGAGAATCCATGGCGACAGCCAGCCGAAGAGGGCCCGGTAGCTGGTCAGTCCCCCGATGAAGAAGATCCGCAGGTTGTTCATCAGCTCAACGCCAGGGTCGCGTTGGCCCGGGCCGAGTGCACCATCCACCGGGAGACGAACGTCGCGACGAGCCCGTAGCCGGCCGCCGCCACCAGACACCAGACGAGGTCGAGCCATGGGCTCTGGCCGTTGGCGGACGCCCGCATCGCCGCGACGCCCCAGGTCGGCGCCAACACCGCCGAGATCGGGCGCACCCAGGCCGGCAGGTCGCCGATCGCGACGATGAAGCCGCAGATCAGCCAGATCGGCATCTCGATGGCCGAGCCCAGCGCCCACGCTGTGCGGTAGCGAATCGACGAGATGGCGACCAGCATGCCCAGCATGCCGATCCCGAACACGGTGACGACCACCGACAGGACGAAGGCGCCCGGGTTCGCGATGTCGATGTCGATGCCGAACGCGAACCGGCCCCACAGCAGCGTGGCGACCATGCTGTAGGCGCCGATCGTCGCCATCGAGAGGGTCAGCGGCACCAGCAGGAGTGCGAACGGCTGCGGCGAGAGCACCAGCAGCTCGAGCGTTCCCTGACGCCGCTCCATCTGCAGCGCGAACGCGGCGGTCGTGCTCACCGCGGACCAGATCCCCATCGCGCTGGAGCCGACCGCGGCCGACAGCAGCGCCGGCCCGGCGGCGTCGGCCTGCCGGAACATCATGAAGATGGTCGTCGCGAAGAACGCCGGGTAGAGCAGTGACAGCAGCCCGTCGAAGGCCGAGCGGCTGCGCATCTTGAGCTGGAGCCACCACGCGACGGCGACCAGGCGCGCGACCCTCACGCGGCGTTCACCAGCTCGACGTAGGCGTCTTCGAGCGTGGGTTCGCGGGTGCTCATGCGCCCGAACCGGGTGCCCGCCAGGTGGCCCAGCACCGCCTGGGTCACGTCGGCGCCCGGGCGGGCGTGCACGGTCAGCACCTGGGCCTGGCCCTGCACGTCGACGACGACCGACTGCACGTTCGGCTCGGCCCGCACCTTCTCGACCACGCCCGTCCGGCAGGCCGAAGACGTCGATCTCGAGGACGGTCGCCGGTGGTCACCTGCTGCTTGAGGTCGGCCGGGGTGTCCAGTGCGACGATCTGGCCCTGCGCGATCACCGCGATCCGGTCGCACAGCTCGTCGGCCTCGAACATGTAGTGCGTGGTCAGCAGGACGGTCGTGCCGGCCTCGACGAGATTCTTGACCGTCGCGCGCAGCTCCCGGGCGCCGACGGGGTCGATGCCGATGCTGGGTTCGTCGAGGAACAGCACCTCCGGCCGGTGCAGCAGGCCGCGGGCGATGTGCAGCCGCTGGCGCATGCCGCGCGAGTAGCCCTCGACCCGCTCCTTCTCGCGGCCGACCAGCCCGACGAGTTCCAGCAGCTCGCCGATGCGCTGCTGCGACTCGCGCGGCGGGACGCCGTAGAGCTCGGCGAAGTAGCGCAGGTTGTCCAGACCGGACAGCCGCTCGTAGAGGCCGCGGTCGCCGCCGAACACATAACCGACCTTCCGGCGTACGTCGCGCGCGTCCTTCGACGACATCGTGGCCCAGCACCCGCGCCCTGCCTGACGGTCGGCAGCAGCAGCGTGATCAGCATCTTGATGGTCGTCGTCTTGCCCGCGCCGTTCGGGCCCGAGCAGGCCGAACAGCTCGCCGCGGTCGACCGAGAAGGACACGCCCCGGACGGCCTCGATCTCCTTGGCGGAGCGACGGAAGAGACCTCGTCTGCTTCTGAACGTCCTGGCCAACCCGTCGACCTCGATCACCGGCTCCGCCATGCGCGCCACCCCGTCCGCGTCGGTCCACGAGCGGCCTACGGTGCTACATGAGTGGCGTTCGCGCTACCCGGTTGTTCACCGGGCCCTGCGCCGGGCCGTGATGCGTGTCATTGGAGCGTGACCTCGACGAGCTGACGCCAGTCGGTCAGCGTGCCTTCCTGGGCCGCCTCGGCGAACGCCGTATCGCCGAGGCGGCTTCGCGCTGCCTGCTCGATCCGCGCCACATCCGGGTGGGAACGATCCTGGAGTCCGCGCACGCCTGCGCTCGCCGCCAGCAACCGCGCGGTCTGCGCGTGCTGTTCGCGGCGCAGCGCCAGGTCGGCGACACCGACGAGGACCAGCGCGATCAGCGGTGCGTGACCCGCCTCGGCCGCGGCCGCGCAGGCCGCCGCGCGGTGCGCCCGGGCCTCGGTCGAGATCGTCGGTCAGGTAGCCGAGCAGATCCTGTGTCGCCGCCCGGGTGTTCGGCCGCTCCGCCTCGTCGCCCAGCATGCTCGTCGCCTCGCCGATCTGCCGGCGTGCCTCGTCTGCGTCGCCGGCCCAGTGCGCGAGGTCGGCCCTCGAAAGGGCCAGTTCCGCCAGCGCGTCCGGCCAGGTCACGCGTTCCGCGGACCGTTCCGCCTCGGCGATGGCGGCGGCGCTGGACTTCTCGTCGCCCAACAGCCAGTACAGCCGCGCCTGGCGCGACCGCATCCGGATGACGTCCTCGACGGCGCCGACCGGAGTGACGACCTCGATCGCCTCGTCGTAGTACGCGCACGCACCCGCGAACTCGCCGCGCGTGGCGATCCGGTCCGCCAGCTCCGTCAGCGCGAACGAGATCCCGAACCGTTCGCCGATCGCCCGGAACTCGAGCAACGACACGTCCAGGTACGCGTCCGCGTCCAGCCCGCCGTCGCCGAGCATGATCCGCATCTTGCCGAGCTGCAGCCGGGCCAGTGCGCGTACCCACGGGTCCGGGTCGTTGAGCAGTTCTTCCCACGCGGGCAGGAACGCGTCCGGTGCCTGGAGCATGCGCTCCAACGGGACGACGAACCCCAACAGCGGGTGACGTTCCTTCGCCCGCAGGCTCGACTCGTACGCCCGGTGGATCCACTCCGCCACCTGGCGCTCGTCGGCCCGACCGGAGGTCGCGAAGTGCACGACCAGGGCGTACACGATGGACTGGAGGTCCGCGGTCACCTCGCCGGGCGTCCTGGTGGCCGCGAGCAGCAGTTCGAGGCCTTCGGTCTTGTGGCCGCTGAGCCACCAGTACCAGCCGGCGCCCGCGGCGAGCCGCATCGCGCCGTGCGCCTCGCCGGCCGCCAGCGCTCCCCGCATCGCCGCGACGATGTTGTCGTGCTCGACCGCCAGCGTGGAGAGCCAGTCCAGTTGCTCGGCCCGCCGCAGATGTGGCTCCGCGGTCTCGGCGAGCTCGGTGAAGTACGCGAGATGCGCGTGGCGGGCCTGGTCCGATTCCCCGGCCTCGGCGAGCCGGTCCCCGGCGTACTCCTTGATCGTGCCGAGCATGCGGTACCGCGGTGCCTCGCCGCCGTCGGTGCGCACCAGTGACTTCTCGACCAGCGAGGTGAGCAGTTCGAGCACGTCCTCCGGCGCGATCTCGTCGCCCGCGCAGACCCGTTCGGCCGCCTCCATGCTCGCGCCGGCGGTGAACACCGACAGTCGGCGCAGGACAAGGCGTTCCGGATCGGTGAGCAGATCCCAGCTCCAGTCGACGACGGCGCGCAGGGTCCGGTGGCGGGGCAGCGCGGTGCGGCTGCCGCCGGTCAGCAGGCGGAACCGGTCGTCGAGGCGGTTGGCGAGCTGGTCGAGGGACATGGTGCGCAGCCGGGCGGCGGCCAGCTCGATCGCGAGCGGCATCCCGTCCAGCGCCCGACAGACCCGCACCATCGTCGCCAGCGTGTGTGCGTCGACCGTGAAGTCCTTGCGCACGGCGCTCGCCCGGTCCCGCAGCAACGCGACGGCCGGAGAAGAACCCGGGTCGGTGCCCTCCGCGGGCAGGCCAGCGGCTCGACCAGCCACAGCGCCTCGCCGGTGATGCCGAGCGGTTCGCGGCTGGTGGCCAGGATCCGCAGCCGCCGGCACTCACCGAGCAGCCGGTGGGCCAGCGCGGCCGCGGCCTCGATGACGTGCTCGCAGTTGTCCAGGACCAGCAGCGCCTCGCGGTCGCGGATCGCGGCGATGAGCCGGTCGGTCGGCTCCGCGTTCGACGGCGTCGCCGAGCAGCGTGTCGCGCAGGCCGAGCCCGGCAAGGGTCGCCTGGGCGACGTCGCCGTCCGGGCCGATGGCGGCGAGCTCGACCAGCCAGGCCCCGTCGGGCAGGTCGGCGAGCAGCGTACGCGCGGTCTCGCTGGCCATCCGGGTCTTACCCGAGCCGCCCGGCCCGATCAGGGTGGTGAGCCGATGGTCGGCGACGAGCTCGCGGACCGCGGCGAGGTCGTCGTCCTTGCCGACATAGGTGGTCAGTTCGGCCCGCAGGTTGGTCTTGCGGTCTTCCTGCCGCCGTGCCCCGTCGCCACGCAGCAACGCGACGTGCAACGCGGACAGTTCCGGCGAGGGGTCGACGCCCAGCGAGTCGGCCAGGGCTTCGCGCGTGCGCTGGTAGACCAGCAGCGCCTCGCTGTCGCGACCGGTCGCGGCGAGGGCCCGCATCAGCGCGGCGGCCAGCCGTTCCCGCATCGGATGCGCGGCCACCAGATCGGTGAGCTCGGTGGCCACCTCCGCGGCGTTGCCGACGCTGATCTCGGCGTCGAACCGGTCCTCCATGGCGGTCAGCCGCAGCCCCTCGAGCCGGGTGACGGCGGCGTTGAACGCGGCACTGTCCGGCAGACCGACGTCCTGCATGGCGGCGCCGCGCCACAGGGCGAGGGCCTCGCGGAGCACGTCTACGCGCCGTGGATCGTCATTGCGGGCCTGGCCGATGAGGCGCTCGAACCGCACGGCGTCGACGGCGTCGGGCTCCGTCACCAGCCGGTAGCCGTCCGGCTGACCCTCGATCGATCCCTCCGGCAGCACCTTCCGCAGCCGCGAGGCCAGCCGCTGTAGGGCATTCGTCGCGTCGGCGGGCGGTTGCTCACCCCAGATCCAGTCGACGAGCGTCGCCTTCGGGACCGCGCGACCGGGTTCGAGCGCGAGCGCGATCAACAACGCGCGCAACCGGGCGCCCGGCACATCGGCCAGGACGCCGTCGTCCGTGCGTACCTCGAACGATCCAAGCATCCTGATCTGCACCTGCCAGAGTTTGCCACGGCGGCTGAACAGGCCTCCCGCCCCTGCTGCGGTCACCGCCGCTTACGGTGGCGTCGTGACAACTGAGGTGATCGTTCTCAATGGTGGTTCCAGTTCCGGTAAGTCCGGAATCGTCCGCTGCTTGCAGGCGGTCCTGCCGGAACCGTGGCTGGCCCTGGGCATCGACACCTTCGTCGAGTCGTTGCCGGCGTCCATGCGGGCAACGGAGGCGGGCATCGAGTTCGGCGCCGGGGGCGAGGTTACCGTCGGGCCGGCGTTCCGGACGCTGGAGGCGGCGTGGATCGAGGGCGTCGCCGCGATGGCCCGCGCGGGCGCCCGGGTCATCGTCGACGAGGTCTTCCTGGGTGGCGCGTACTCGCAGCAGCGGTGGCAGGAGGCCCTGCACGACCGGCGGGTGCTGTGGGTCGGCGTCCGGTGCGCCGCCGGCGTCGCCACGGACCGCGAGATCGCCCGGGGCGATCGGACCGTCGGAATGGCCGCGTCCCAGGCGGATCTGGTCCACCGGGGCGTGGTCTACGACCTGGAGGTGGACACCACGCACGCCGAGTCGATGGCGTGCGCCCGGACCATCGCCGCACGCGCCATGGGGACGTGAGGAGCCGATCGCTCGTGTCAGGGGCGTGTCAGGGCGGTGGCGGGGCCGCGTCAGGGTAGGCGCCGATGGTGGAGGCACGACGGAAGACACCACTTCCGCACCGCCTCAAGGAGCGCTCACCATGACGATCACCCTCTCTGACCAGGACAAGACCACCATGCGGATCGCGGCGTACGGCGCCGTCACGCTGCTGTCCGCCGCCGGCGCGGCCGGCGGATCCCCGCACAAGATCGCCACCCGGGGCAGTATCGCGCTGGGTTCTGGGACCGGCCTCGTTGGGCATGTCCTCGCGACGTACCCGAAGGGCAAGGACCTCAACGGCAAGTCGGTGGCTTCGATCGCCGACCGGGTGCTGCCCGCCCTGACCGAGGCGATGAGCCTGCTGCGCGAACAGGCCCCGGAAGAGGCCGCCAACTTCCGCGGCTCGGTCCTGACCGCGATCGAGGCCGCCGTCCACGAGACCAAGCCCAGCCCGGTCGTCAACGACATGATCGGCAAGATCACCAAAGCCCTCGACGCCTAAGCCCCTCCGGACGCCGCACACCGCGCGTGCCCGGGCCGACCGGCCCGGGCCGGCGTTGGGCGGTCGTCACCCGATCGGGGCAGGCCCGGGCGCGCGCACCGTTGGGCTACCGATCAGATTCGCCGGCTGATATACCGGAGCACAGCCCACGGAGGGGTCGTAGCCCAATTGGCATGAGGCAAACGGTTTAGGTCCGTTTCAGTGCGGGTTCGAGTCCCGTCGACCCTACATTCGGATTCTCAAATATCACCTGCTCAGCCGGTCGGCCAGCGAGGTGCAGCTTCTGTACGTACCTGGAGGTGCTCATGCGGACCGTGAACGTCACTCGGCTACGCCGGAACCTCGCCGCCGAACTAGCCCGCGTGGTCAACGATGCCGAGGAACTGGTCGTCAGGCGGTCCGGGCGTGAACCCGTCGTCATCGTGCCGCTCGCCGAGTACGCGTCGATGAAGGAGACGGAGTATCTGCTCCGCAGCCCCAGCAACGCCGCCGCCCTGCGTCGGTCGATCGCCGAACTCGAAGGCGACCGCCTAGCGCTGTGATCATGTGTGGCTCATCTGGAAGGTCGGGGTCTTACCTCCTGATCGTGTGCACTGGGTCTGGGCGACACGCCGCGCGGGAACACGACCAGCCGCACACGATCACGCCCCGAGGGTTTCCGCGACCCGATCGGCCGCACACGATCACCGTGAACCTGGATCCCGCCGGCCGCGGCCGGCCCCGGGCCAGGTGTCCTCCCGCACGTACATGTTTGGCACGTGGGTACATGCCAGAACATGCAGGCCGCGGCGAACACCCCCGGCTCCGCCGCCGCGGACCGGAAGGACTTTGTTCGTCCAAACGGTCCATTCCAAAGGATCGGCAGACAAAGCCGAGGACCCCAGGGATCGGTCCTAACGCCGGTGGGCCCGGCGGACGTTGGCGAGGGTCCTTTGGAATAGGCCTTCCAGGTCAAAGCTGGTCGGGGGCCTCGATGCCCAGGAGGGTCAGGCCCGGTGTGGAGGGTGTCCCCGGTCAGATGGCACAGGGCCAGGCGGTTGGCGCGGATGGGGCCTTCGGCGCGGAGGACCGGGCACTGGTCGTAGAACGTCGTGAAGGTCTGCGCCAGCCGGTGCAGGTAGTCGCACAGCCGGTGGGGTTCGTAGGTCGCCACCACGTCCGACAGTGTTTCCGCGAAACCGTCCAGGTCCAGGATCAGCGCGCGTTCGGCCGGGTGTAGCGGCGCCGCCGGGTCGACGGCCGGCCGGGCACTGCCGGCGCGGGCCAGGATGGAGCGGATCCGGGCGTGGGCGTACTGCAGGTAGACGCCCGTGTCGCCGGTTACGGCGAGCATCCGGGCCGGGTCGTAGACGTAGTCGCGGGCGCGGCCGGTCGCCAGGTCTGCGTATTTGACCGCGCCGATGCCGACCGCCCGGGCCCGTTCGTCCAGGGCCGTGCCGGTCAGGTCGGGGTTCTTGCCGGCGACCACCGTGCGGGCCCGGTCGACCGCGTCGGTGAGCAGGTCGATCAGCCGGATCGTGCCGCCGCTCCGGGTGCGAAACGGGCGGCCGTCCTGACCGAGTACGGCGCCGAACGCGACGTGGACGGCGTCCACCGTGGACGGTAGCCAGCCGGCCCGTGCGGCGGCGGCGAACACCATCTGGAAGTGCAGCGACTGCCGGGCGTCGACCACGTAGAGGAGCCGGTCGGCGTGCAGCTCGCCGACCCGCTGCCGCAGCGCGGCCAGGTCGGTGGCGGCGTAGCCGAAGCCGCCGTCGCTCTTGCGGACGATCAGGGGCGACGACGTGAAGTCGAAGAACACGCACAGCGCGCCGTCGCTGACCACCGCGACGCCCGTCCGCTCGAGCTCGTCGGCGATGCCGGGCAACGCCGTGTTGTACGCGCTCTCGCCGACCGCGTCGGCCGGCGTCAGCCGTACACCCAACCGGTCGTAGACCTCGGTGAAGTAGCGCGCGGACTCGTCGACCATGTCGCGCCACGCGGCGATCGTCGCCGGGTCGCCGCTCTGCAGGGCGACCACCCGCCGCCGGGCCCGGTCGGCGAACGCGGTGTCGGCCTCGAACACCGCCTGCGCCGCTCGATAGAGCGCCAGCAGCCGGCTCATCGAAGGCGCCTCCGGCGACGGATGCTCCTCCAGATATTGGATGAGCATGCCGAACTGGGTGCCCCAGTCGCCGAGATGGTTGCGGCGCAGCACGTCGCCGCCGAGATGTTCGAGGGTGCGCACCAGCGCGTCGCCGATGATCGTCGAGCGCAGGTGGCCGACGTGCATCTCCTTGGCCACGTTGGGCTGCGAGTAGTCGACGACCGTGGTGACGCCCGTCTCGGGCAGGCCGACGCCGAGCCGCGGGTGGGTGACCCGGGCGGCTAGCTGGCGGAGCAGTGCGCCGTCGGTGAGGTCGAGGTTGACGAAGCCGGGGCCGGCCACGGACGCTCCGGCCAACTGATCGCCGGTGGGCAGCGCCGCGGCGACCTCCGCGGCCAGCGAACGCGGGTCGCGGTGCAGCGCGCCGGCCGAGGCGAGCACCCCGTCGGCCTGGAAGTCGGCGTGCTGGGAGCGGCGGATCCGCGGCGCGACCTCCGTGACACCCGCGGTCGCCAGGGCGGCGACCACGGCGTCGGACAGGGACGCGGCGAGCGGCGGAACAGCCATGTATGCATGATCCGGGCCGAACGACGGCGCCGCCACCGAAAAACGAACGCGCGAGGGAGCACCGGAGAATCTCCGGCACTCCCTCGCCGTACCCGAGGTGGACCTCAGTTGTTGATCTCCGCGAGCCGGCGGCTCTCCTTGTCGCGGAAGGCGGCGCCGAACGAGATCTTGCCGTTGGTCCGCAGCAGCGAGCCCTCGTAGACCCGGGCGCCGACCGCGATCAGCGCGAACGCCGAGACCACCATGATGCCCAGCGAGAGCAACGGTTCCCAGCCCGCCGCGTCGCCGGTGAACAACCGGACCGGCATCGCCGTCGGCGCGGAGAACGGGATGTAGGACAGCAGCGTCATCACCGGCTTGTTGTCGCTCAGGAAGATCACCAGGAAGAACGGGATCATCACCACCATCTGCAGCGGCATCGAGACGCCCTGCAGGTCCTCCACGCGGTTGACCAGTGCGCCGGCCGCCGCCCACAGGGCCGCCAGCATCACGAAGCCGACCACGAAGAACGGTATGAACCAGCCGATCGACGGCCCGATCAACGACAGCAGCCCGCCGTTGTCGGTGAACTGGACGCCGGCGATGGTGACCGCCGCGATCAGCGCGATCTGGGTCAGCGCGAGCACGCCGCCGGCGACCACCTTGCCGGCCAGCAACGCCCGGGTCGGCACGCTGGCCACCAGGATCTCGACGATCCGGGTCTGCTTCTCCTCCACGACGCTCTGCGAGATCTGCAGGCCGAACGTCAACGAGGTGAAGAAGAAGACGATCGCGAAGCCGAACGGCACGAAGTACGCCAGGAGCGGGTCGACCGCGTCCGGGTTGAGCAGCTGGACCTGCGGCTGGGCGCTGAGCGCCTCGACCACGTCGCTGGGTGCCTCGTCCATGGCCAGCACCTTGGGGTCGCCGCCCCCCGTTACCACTGCGGCGTCCACATCACCGTCCCGCACAGCCTGCTCGGCGGCCGCGTCGTCGGCGAACTGGGTGACCTCGAGCCCCTTGTCCCGCAGGGTGCTCGCGGCGGCCGAGTCGGCGACCGCGACGCTCGACGCGCCACCGCCCAGCATCGCCGGCAGCACGGTGCTGCCGACCGCGAACAGCAGGAAGAAGATCGTGCTGATCAGGAAGGTCTTGTCCTTGAGCTTGACCTTCAGCTCGCGGGCCGCGACCAACTTGATGGCGGTCGAGGTGTTCATCGGGCAACCTCTCGGAAGATCTCGGCGAGCGAGGGCGTGACGGGGCCGAACGAGCGGACCGGGCCGCGCTCCAGCGCCGCGCGCAGCACCACCTGGTCGTCGGCGTCGTCGGCCAGGTCGAACACGGCCCGCGGGCCGTCGAGGTCGACCAGCGCCACACCGGGCAGGTCACGCACCCAGCCGGCGTCGCCGGCCACGATCAGGGAGAAACGCCGCTGGGCGTACGCCTCGCGCAGGCTGTCCCGGCTGCCGGCGGCGCGGATCTGACCGTCGGCAATGATCACCAGGTCGTCGCAGAGCCGTTCGACGACGTCGAGCTGGTGACTCGAGAAGAGCACCGGGACGCCGCGGTGGGTGTGCTCGCGCAGCACGGAGACGACGGTGTCGACGGCCATCGGGTCGAGCCCGGAGAACGGCTCGTCGAGCACCAGCACGTCCGGATCGTGCACGAGCGCGGCGGCGATCTGGGCGCGCTGCTGGTTGCCGAGCGACAGGTTCTCGACCGGGTCGTTGGCCCGCTCGCCCAGGCTCAGCCACTCGAGCAGCTCGTCGACCTTGCGCCGGACACCGTCCAACGTCATGCCGTGCAGGCGGCCGAGGTAGACGAGCTGGTCGCGCACGGTCATCTTGGGGTACAGACCGCGCTCCTCCGGCATGTAGCCGAACCGGCGCCGGTCCTCCCGGGTCAGCGGGGAACCCTGCCAGCTGACCTGACCCGAGTCCGGGGCGAGCACACCCAGGATGATCCGCATGCTGGTCGTCTTGCCGGCGCCGTTGGCGCCGACGAACCCCGTCATCCGGCCGGCGGTGACGTCGAACGTCACGTCGCGGAGCACTTGGCGGTCGCCGAAGCTCCGGCTGATCGCTTCAAGATGAAGCACCTTCGTCATGCCTCAAAGGCTATGGACGGGCGGTTTCACCGTCGTCCGGCGCGAGATCGAACCGCGGGGTCCCCCGCGCGACGGACCCTGGTCCGCCGCGCGGCTACGCGCCGCCGTCGCCGCCCTGCTCAGGGCGGTCCGCCGCGCGATGGATCTTGCGTGGATCAGCGCGGATAGATGGTGGCCAGCAACGGCTGCCAGGCGACCATGTCGGCGGCGTGTGGGCGCATGCCGGTTTCCTGATGGATGACCGCGTCCGGCCAGAAGACGGTCAACCAGTCGCGCTCTGCTTTGCCCAGGTGGGCCAGGTTGTCGCGGATCAAGGTCGCGAGATCGTCCTCGCGATCGCGGGTCTTGGCGTGCCGCACCAGGTAGGTCGCCATGGGGATGGACATGTACTGGGTGGCGAAGGGCAGGTCGCGCCGGTCTGGGTCCGCGAGATCCAGCGCCATGAGGGCGTGGACGTGGTCGACGGCGCGCTCGTCGCCCACGCACGAAAGGGCGATCAGCCCGTAGTTGCGCACGTCTTCGTCGTCGTCGTAAAGGGCTTCGGCCAGCACGTCCGACGCGTCGACCCCCGAGCGTTTCGCCAACGCCAGCAGAGCGACGCAGCGTTCGTCCCGCTCCGCCGCCGGGTCTGCCGCCAGGCGGCGGAGGAAGGGAACGCCCTCGCCGCCGGTGGCTTCGCCGAGAGCGCCGACGAGGATGGACCGCTCGTTTGGCGCCGCGGTCGCCCAGGCTGCCAGCAGGGACGCCTCGCCGGCGGGTCCGCCGTGCGCGGCCGCGGCGAGCTGTTCCCGATAGCTCCCGGACCGCCAGTCGATCGGCACGGTCAGCCGCCCGGGGTGACGACGCCGTGTTCGTAGGCGAAGACGACCGCTTGGGTGCGGTCGCGTAGCCCCAGCTTGGTCAGGACCCGACTGACGTGGGTCTTCACCGTGGCCTCGCCCAGGTGCATCGACGCGGCGATCTCGGCGTTGGTGGCGCCGCTGGCCATGGCGACCAGGACCTCGTGCTCGCGGGCCGTCGAGCTCCTGCAACTGCTCGCCGCTGGTGCGCGGCGTGCCGCCGGGCCGGGCGAAGGTGGCGATCACCCGGCGGGTGAGCTCGGGTGCGAGCAGGGCGTCGCCGCGGGCCAGCACGCGGACCGCGTCGATCAGGTCCTCCGGGGTGCCGTTCTTGAGCAGGAAGCCGCTGGCGCCCGCCTCCAGCGCCGCGAACAGGTAGTCGTCGCGGTCGAAGGTGGTCAGGATCAGGATCGCGGGGCCGTCGGGGGTCGCGGTGATGCGGCGGGTGGCGGTCAGGCCGTCGACGCCCGGCATCTCGACGTCCATCAGCATCACGTCGGGCCGGAGCGCGGTCGCCATGCGCACGGCCTGCTCGCCGTCGGATGCCTCGCCGACCACCTCGAAGTCGTCTTCGGTCTCCAGGATCACCCGGAAGCCGGTGCGGACCAGGTGGTGGTCGTCGGCCAGCAGCACCCGGATCGCGGTCGCCGAATCCAGGCTCATGCCTCCACCGCCACGCGGGTGAGCGGGAAGCGGGCACGGACGCGGAAGCCGCGCCGGCCGGGACCGTCGACGACCGGGCCCGTCTCGAGGACGCCGTCGTGTGCGGTGACGCGCTCACGCATGCCGATCAGGCCCATGCCCCCGGTGCGTTGGCCGACCAGCGCCGAACGGCCGTCGTCGGTCACGTCGATCTCCACTTCGTGTGCCAGGTAACGGATGCGGACGTCGACGGTGGCCGCCCCCGCGTGTTTGAGCGTGTTGGTCAGGGCTTCCTGGACGATCCGGTAGATCGCCTGGGACAGCGACTCGGGTAGCTCCACCGGGTCGCCGTAGACGCCGAGCTCCGCGCGCAGGCCGGCCTCGCGGGCGTTGCCCAGCAGCTCGTCGAGCCGGTCGACGCCGCCGGTGGTCACGTCGAGCCGTGGCGCCTGGCTGGCGAAGCAGCCCCAGCATGCGGCGCAGCTCGTCGACCGCGGTGCGGGCGCTCTGCTCGACCGACTCCAGCGCGACCCGGGCCTTGGCCGGGTCCTTGTCGAGCACCCGGCGGCCCGCGGACGCCTGGACGCCCATCACCGACACGTGGTGCGCGACCACGTCGTGCAGCTCGCGCGCGATCCGCAGGCGCTCGTCGGAGACCGCCAGCTCGCGGGCCTCGGCCTGGGACGCGCGCAACTGCTCGGCCCGCAGCTCGAGCTCGTGCTCGCGGCGCGCCGACGTCCACGCGATCTCGCCGAAGAAATAAGCGAAACCGAAGATCAGCACGTTGAGGAGGATGCCGTTGACGGCTATCGCGAACAGCGGCGGCAGCACGCCGCTGGCATGCTCGAAATCGCTCTCCGGCGCGCCAACCAGGTAGATGATCATGTTGACGAAGAGCCACACGAACATCGCGGCGGTGATCCCGATGCGGATCCACTTCGACCGCCGCCGGTGCCGGCCCCAGGCGCCCAACGTGTAGATCGCCGCGAACAGCACCCCCGAGGTGAGCTGCTGCTCGGGTGCGGCGCGGGCCTGCGCCGCGATGAACACGGCGGAGACGACGATCGTGACCGCGTCGGGCCAGCGCCGTCGCCAGCAGAGCGGCAGGCAGATCGCCACGGTCCAGAACACCTGCTCGGGCCACGACGGCAGATGCCCGCCGAATGGCGACACGCCGGCGGACGTCGTGAGCGTCATGTTGAGCAGGACCAGCACCGTGACCACCAGGCCGATGAGCACGTCGACGCGCCGCTGCTCCGGCGTCGGGCCGGGGCGGCGCCACTGGTCGAGAGCTGCCGGGGTGGTGGTCACGGGAGCCAGTCTAGGGAGGGGGTCCGACAACGACCCCCTCCCCGAAAACATCACGACGCGTACGCCTCCAGCTCGTAGATCCGCGCGGCGCTGTCGGTGTCGCTCGTCGGGGTGATCACGTTGACCCGCACGTATCGGGCCGTCCGCGGGCGTGAACGTGTGCGTCGTCACGTTGGCCGTGTTGCCGCGCGGCGACGCCACTGTGGTCCAGGTGGTGCCGTCGGTGCTGACCTGCACGTCGAAGTCGCGGGTGTTCCAGACCGGCTTCTCGCCGCCGGCGCCGGAGTGCCGCAGCACCACCCGCCCGACCTGACGCGCTCGACTGCAGGTCGACCCGGAGCCACTTCGACTGTGCCCAGCGAGCACCACTTGTCGGCGTTGCCGCCGGTACCAGCTGCCGTTGACCGCCTTCGCCGGCGCCTCGTGCGGCCGCGCACTGGCTGTCGGCGGTGGCCGGCTTGTTCAGCGCGAGGTTCGCCGGCTGCGGCTGTCCGGCACGTACAGCCGCACGTCCGTCAGGCTCGCGCTGCCCTCGTACACGTTGGTGTAGAGGTCGCCGATGACGAAGTAGTCCGGGTACGCGGACCCGGCCGGCCACTGGTTCGGCCAGGTCGTGCTGCCGTTGATAGTCGTTCTGCACCAGGTTGCCGTTGAACTGGCCGTCGTACTCGCCGGCCTTGACGTTGTAGTGCCAGATCGGCGTCGTTGTTGACGACGAACGGCCGGTGGAACCGCAGCGTCTTCTGGCCCGACGCGGGCGAAGTTGCCGCTGGCCTCCAGCACGTAGCCGGTGGCGTCCGCGCTCGATCGCGAACGTGTAGTACTTGTTGCGGCATCAGCTCCGGCTGCATCTCGGCGGCCGACGAGAGCTGCTGCTCGGCGACGCCGCCGGAGCAGCGAGGTCATGAACCACTGCGAGTTGCCGGCCAGGCCGCCGCGACCCGGCGTTCCAGTTGGGCATGCCGCTGATCCACATGTTGACGGTGTTGAAGTTGCCGTCGCGGTAGTTGTAGTACGGTGTTGGTGTTGGAGTTGCAGATCCGGCCGCCGGTGCCGGTGCCGACCCGGTCCGGGTGCTGGGAGAACGAGTCCATCAGCACCTTGCGGCGGTAGTGCCAGAAGTGGTTGTTGCGCGGCGCCGGGTTCGCGAAGTCCACGATGGACATGAAGTGGAAGCCGTTGTAGCCGTACGGTCCCGACCGCACGTCCTGCCACTCGCAGTAGGGCGCGGACGGCGTCGCCGCTCCAGCCCGGGCTGTCGGAGCCCTCGCCCCACGGGTGCTGGGTCTTGCATCCCGTCGGTGCAGTAGCCGTTGACCCTGCCGTCGTAGTTGATCGAGCCGTTGCGCTTGCCGCCGAAGTCGATCGTCTTGAGCTTGTACTCGATGCGGTACTGGTCGGGCAGCTGGTTGCGTGGGCCGGAAGATCGCCCCGCCGGTGTGGTCGGGCACGTTGATCTTCGGCCACGCACTGCGCCGCCCAGCGCCTCGCGTGGTGATCGACGGCGGCGACTCGATGACGCCGTCCGCGTTCCAGTCCCGGGCCGACAGCGACGCGGTCAGCCAGCCGTTCTGGCCGACCGGGAACTCCTTGCGGTAGGTGCGGAACGAGTTGAACGCGGTCGTCCAGGCCGGCCCGTAGTCGTTGCGGTACCACTGCCCGTTGTCGTCCATGATCGTGTCGAACGGCTCGGCGTAGTTCTCCCGTACCCAGGGCGCGTTCCCGGGGTTGATGGCGTTGCGTGAAGTTCTCGTCGTAGAGCAGCGTCCAGCCGGGCCGGGTGGGGTCGTCGGCGGCCGCCGCGGCCGGCCCCGGCAGGCCGACCACGGTGCTGAGTCCGACGATCCCACCACGGCAAGAGCCAGCGATCGGCGACGGATGGACGGTGTGCTGCTGCTGAGCATGGTCACTCCTTATCCATTCGGGTGGCGACGCCGATCGCCACGGGTCCTCCCTAGAACTCGCTGTTGTCATGTACTGCTTCGCGTTGTCCTTGGTGATCATCGGCGAGGGCGACGACGGTGTCCTTCTCGACCTTGGCGCCGCCGAGGATCTCGACGGCCCGGTCGAGCCCGAGCGCTGCCGATGATGTCGGCGTCGTTGAGCCCGGTGACCACGTAGTTGCTGCCGTCGAGGATCGCCTTGAGCGCCTCGTTCTGCCCGTCGACACCGGCGATGACGATCTGCTCCGTCTTGCCCGCGTCGGCGATGGCCCTCTGCGCGCCCAGGCACATCGCGTCGTTCTCGCAGAACACCGCGGCCAGGTCGGGGTTGGCTGGCGAGCAGGCTCTCCATCACGGTCAGCCCGCCGTCGGAGCTCCAGTCGCCGAAGTCGGGCGCCTCGACCAGCGTGATGCCCTTGGCCTTGCCCAGCACGCGACTTCACGCCGTTGGTGCGGGCGAGGCCGATGGTGTTGTCGGCCGGGCCGCCCTTGATGATGGCGACCTTGCCGCCGCTCGGTCAGCCGCTCGGCGAGGAACTCGCCGTCCTGCTTGCCGATCGCCTCGTTGTCCGGGCCGATCCAGCTGGTGTACTCGCCGGTCTGGAACTTGCGGTCGACGAGCACGACCGGCTTGCCCGCTGCCTTGATGGCGTTGAGCGCGGCCGGGCGCCGACTCCAGCGGGCCGCCGGAGATGATGATGGCGTCGACGTTCTTGCTCAGCAGGTCCTCGACGTTGGAGGCGAGCTTGGCGGCGTCGCCGTTGGCGTCGGTGCTGATGATCTCGACGTTGCCCTTCTTCTTGGCCTGGGCGGCGATCGCCTTGTCCATGCCGCTGAAGTACGGGCCGCCGAGCATGAAGTTGGCGACGCCGATCGTGTACGAGTCCTTCGCCGCCGTGCCGTCGCCGCCTCCGGCGTCGTCGTCGGAGCCGCAGGCGGTGACGCTGACCGCGAGCGCGGCGGCCAGGAACAGACTTGCGAGCCGTTTCATGATGCGTGGCCTCCTGGTTGGGGTTCAGGTGCGCCGGCGGCTGCGCCCGCTGCACGAGGATGACGGCGATGATGATCAGTCCCTTGAGGACCTGCTGCCAGAAGCTCTGCACGTCGTAGAGGTTGAGCAGGTTGTTGATGAGCACGAGCACGAGCACGCCGCCGAGGGTGGCCACGGCGGAGCCGCGTGCCGCCGGCCAGGCTGGCGCCGCCGATCACGCAGGCGGCGATCGCGTCGAGCTCGAACGCGACGCCGACGCTGGGCTGGGCGATGCCGACCCGGCTGGCCAGGATCACGCCGGCCAGGCCGGCGCAGAAGCCGCTGATCGTGTAGGCGAGGAGCACGTGCTTGCGCACGTTGATGCCCGCCAGCCGCACGGTCTCGGCGTTGCCGCCGATCGCGACGATCGACCGGCCCGGCCGGGGTCCGGGTCAGGAACACGCCACCCGCCAGGAAGACGGCGAGCATGATGACCGTGGTCGAGCGGGATCGGGCCGAGCATCGCCGAGCCGAGCGCAGAGGAACGACTCGGTCTTCGGGGGCGATCGGCACCTCGGAGTAGACGAAGGCCAGCCCGCGGATGGTGGTCAGCGCGGCGAGGGTGACCACGAACGGCGCCAGCTCGAAGCGGGCCACCAGCGCGCCGTTGATCAGTCCGAACAGGACGCCGCTGGCGATGCCGACGAGCCATCGCGACCGGCAGCGGCAGCCCGGACGACGAGGCCGGCGGTGATGATGCCGGCGAACGCGACCACCGAGCCGACCGACAGGTCGATGCCGCCGGTCAGGATCACCACCAGCATGCCGTAGCGCCAGCAGCCCGGTGGTGACCATCTGCTTGAGCAGGTTGGTGAGGTTGGTCTGGGTGAGGAACGCGTCGGTGGTGACCGCCGCGATCGCCAGGACGAGCACGACGAGCGCGATGGCCGCGTAGCGCGAGGGTGATCGGCCGCCCGGCGACGAGCACCTCGCGCGGCGCCGCCGCCTGCTCTCGGTTTGGTTGCAGTCATGCCGCCCGCCCGATCGAGTACGCGAGGACCTCGTCTTCGGTGGCGCCGTCCGACCGCAGCTCGCCGGCGATCCGGCCCTCGTGCATCACGAGCACGCGGTCGGTGGCGCCGAGCACCTCGGTGAGGTCCGAGGAGATCAGCAGCACGCCGAGCGCCGGCGCGGGCCAGGTCGTCGATCATCCGGTAGATGTCGACCCGGGTGGCCATGTCGACGCCGCGGGTCGGCTCGTCGAGGATCAGCACCCGCGGCTGCGTCAGCAGCCACTTCGCCAGCACGGCCTTCTGCTGGTTGCCGCCGCTGAGCCGGACGACGGGCATCGTGGCGCAGTGCGCGGGCCGGATGTCGAGCCGGTCGATCATCCCGTCGACGGTGCGCCGCCGTCTGGCGCGACGTCGATCAGGCCGGCCCGCGTCGTCGCGTACAGCGTGGTCAGCCCGATGTTGTCGCGCACCGTCAGGTCCGGGACGAGGCCGCTGCCCTTGCGGTCCTCGGTGACCAGCGCGAGGCCCGGCGGCGATCGCGTCCTGCGGGCGTTCGAAGGTGTGCGGCGTGCCGTCGACGGCGATCCGGCCCGCGGTCGGGCGGGTCGGCGCCGAACAGGCACTGGGCGAGCTCGCTGCGGCCGGAGCCGACCAGGCCGAACAGGCCGACGATCTCGCCTGCGTGCACGGTCGAGGTCGACGTCCGCGAACTCGCCTGTCGCGGCTGAGGCCGTTCGACGCGTGAGAGCAGGCCGTGCCGGCGGGCGGGCGGCGGTCCGGGTAGATCTGTTCGAGCCGGCGGCCGGCCATCAGGCGGATCAGCTCGTCCTCGTCGGTGTCGGCCGGGTGCGGTGGTCGCGATGATCGCGCCGTCCTTCATCACGACGATCCGGGTGGCGAGGTCGAGCACCTCGACGAGCCGGTGGGAGACGTAGACGACCAGCACGCCGCTGCTCGCTGCAGCCGGCGGATCAGCGCGAACAGCGCGTCGAGGTCGCTGCCGGCGAGCACCGCGCTGACGGCTCGTCGAGGACGAGGACGCGGGGCTCGCCGACCAGCGCCTTGGCGATCTCGACCATCTGCTGCCGGGCGACCGAGAGCCGGCCGGCGACGTGGCGCGCGGGTCGATCGCGCCGAAGCCGATCTCGTCGAGCAGCGCGGCCGCCCGCGCGTGTGCCGGCCGGCCAGTCGATCAGGCCGTGCCGGCGCGGGAAGCGGCCGAGCAGCAGGTTCTCGGTGACGATGAGCTGCGGGCACCAGGGTCAGCTCCTGGTAGACGGTGCGGATGCCGCGCGTCGTGCGCGTCGTGCGGGTTGAGCCAGGGTCGACCGGCTCGCCGTCGATGCGCAGCTCGCCGGCGCGTCATCGGCACGGCGCCCGCGAGGATCTTGATCAGCGTGGACTTGCCGGCGCCGTTGGCGCCGACGACGCCGATCACCTCGCCGCGGTCGCCGGCGAGGTCGACGCCGTGCAGCACCTCGACGCCGGCGTACGCCTTGTGGACGCCTCGCAGCTCCAGAGCGGTCACGTCACTGGAACGCGTCCATCACGACGATCGTCTTCTGGCGTGGTCAGGTCGAGGACCGTGTCGTGCATGCCCTCGCGGTAGCCGCCGGTGTCCTTGGTGCCGCCGAACGGCAGGTTCTCGGCGCGCAGCGCGGTCGAGCCGTTGATGATCACGCCGCCGACGTCGAGCTGCGCGGGCCATGGTGAAGGCGCGGGAGATGTCCCGCGTGAAGACGGCCGCCTGCAGCCCGTACGGTGACTCGTTGGCCATCCGGACGGCGTCCTGCGGGTCGTTGAACCGGGCGACCGGCGCGACCGGGCCGAAGATCTCCTCGGCGAACGCGGCGCTCGCGGTCGGGCACGTCGGTCAGGACCGCGGGGTCGACGAACGCGCCCCGCCGCTGGCCGCCGGCGACGCAGCGTGCGCGCCGTCGCTGACCAGCGTTGCGCACGGCCTGCTCGACCTGGGCGGCGGCCTCCTCGGCGATCAGCGGGCCGACGTCGGTGCGCTCGTCGAGCTGGTCGCCGACGGTGAGCTTGGCGGTCTGGGCGAGCAGGGCGTCGACGAACTCGTCGTGCACGCGCGTCCTGCACGTAGACCCGTTTGACCGCGCAGCAGATCTGGCCGTTGCCGCGGGCGAGCCGGCCCAGCACGACCGCCTCGGCGGCCTCGTCGACGTCGGCGTCGGCGCAGACGATCAGCGCGTCGTTGCCGCCGAGCTCGAGCAGGACCTTCTTCAGCGTGCCGCTGGCCCGCGCGGGCGATCTCCCTGCCGGCCGCGGTGCTGCCGGTGAGGCGTGACCGCGGCGATGCCCTCGGCAGCTCGGCCAGCGCCTGGGAGACCTCCGCGCCGCCGGTGACCAGCTGGTGTGCGTGCTCCGGGCGCGCCTGCCTGCTCGACGATCTCGGCGATCCGGATGCAGGGCGAGCGGGCAGCGCGCGGGCGGCTGGACGATCACCGCGTTGCCGGCGGCGAGCGCGGCGGCGGCCTTGTGCGCGTACAGCTCGACCGGGTAGTTGAACGGGACCAGCGCCGCGACGACGCCGAGCGGCTCGCGGATGGTCACGGCGAGGTGCTGTTCCAGGCCGGGTACGGCGTCGAGCGGGATCTGCCGGCCGAAGATCCGGGTCGCCTCGCCCGCGCAGCCCGCGGAAGATCCGGATCGCGGCCGCGACCTCGCCGCGGGTCTGCGTGATCGGCTTGCCGTTCTCCGGCGCGAGCAGGTGGGCGAGGCTCTCCTGCTCGGCCTCGATCCCGGTCGGCGATGGCGTCGCAGCAGGTCGGCCCGCTCGTGTGCCGGCATGTGCGGCCATCGCCCGCTGACCGTGTTGCGCCCGCTCGACGGCTTTGTTGAGTCCGTCGCCGGTGGTGGCCGCGACCTCGCCGAGCCGCTCCCCCGTTCCCGGATTGTGGACGGTGATGACCGCGTCGGCCGCTAACATCCGATCACTCCAAACCGGCGATGCCATCCGTTTTGCCCGGCACCACGCACTCGACCTGCACTTCTATGGAGATTCAGGGCTGTGAAAGTTTCGATGTCGTGACGGAATGGTCACAGACTCCGTGGATCACCGTCAATACTCATCCCATCATTGATGCACCGTCCACTTTGTGCGTCACTGTGGATGCATCGACGCACTACAGTGCGTCACGTGACCGATTCATCAGGCTTGATCAATCTGCTCGCGTCCGCGGAGGCCGCGACGGCGGCGGCGCGCGGTGGTGAGCCCGTCGTCGGCGAGGGCGTCGGGGCCGATGGGCTGATCGTGGTGCACACCGGGCTGCCGGGTCGGGTCACCGGCATCCATCTCGACCCCGGGGTGTCGGGGCTGTCCCTTGAGGACGTGGCGGCCGAGTTGACCTCCGCCGTCAACGCGTCCTTGGCCGATCTCCAGACACAGGCGGGTGTGCCGTCCGGTGCGGTCGACCTCGACGCGCTCGGTGGTCAGTTGCGTGATCTGCAGGAGCGGACATCGCGGCAGTTCTCGGCGTTCACGGACTCACTGGTCGAGGCGCAGGCCGCGCTGGTCCGGCGGGCGGGTGACGGGCGATGAGCAGCCCGGGCTTCTCCGTCGACCCGCACGCGCTCGGCTCCTCCGGCGCGGACCTCTCCAGGGTGGCCGGCGAGTTCGCGTCCGCCCTGCGCTCCTTCCAGTCGGAACTCGCCGGCTTCGGCGCGCCGTGGGGCGCCGACGAGATCGGCTCGCTGATCGGCGCGGCCCACGAAGAGGTGGCGCAGTGGGCGTTCGAGTGCTTCGCGACGGCGGCCGAGGAGGTCGAAGCGGCCGGCTTCGACCTGGGCGACATGGCGACCAGCTACCGCGAGGTCGAGGAGCGGATCCGCGACGCGTTCAACGCCTTCGGAGGGTGAGATGTCGCTGGAGATCCCCGGGGAGTTGCGGTCGCTGCTCGGCGTACTCGGCTACACCTGGCCCGAGGCCGACGAAGACAAGCTGTTGGAGATGGGCCAGGCGTGGCTCAGGTTCGCAACCACCCTGGACACCCTGACGGCGTCCGCCCAAGCCAGCGCCGCGCCCGTCTGGTCCGCCAACACCGGCGCCGACATCGCCGCGTTCGAGCAGTGGTGGACCAATGAGGACAGTCCGCTGGCCTCGATGCGCGACGGCATGCCGGCTGCGGTACTGACCGGCACCGGCCTGATCATCTGCGGCACGATCGTGCTGGCGCTGAAGGTCGCGGTCATCGTCCAACTGACCATCCTGGCGATCCAGATCGCCCAAGCGATCGCCACGGCCCCGGTCACCTTCGGCGCGTCCCTGGCCGAAATCCCGATCTTCCAACAACTCGACCCGCATTGCCGTCGGCGCCCTGATCGACCAGGTCATCTCCACCCTCCTCGAGGCGTGACGATGGCCAGGACGAAGGCCGGCGGCAAGCTCATGCGGGCGGCGCTCCGCTATCTGACGCCGCGCGGAGAGGCGGAACCGTCCCGGACGAATGACGCCGCGCGGCCGCGAGCACGTCTTCGGAGGGGACGTCAAGCCGACGAAGCCGAAGGGGTCCGGCTATCACTATCGCCCGGGCGGCCAGGACTTGCCCGGCCGCCGTTTGAAGCCAGGCTCGACGTCACTCGCGATACCCAGACCGGCGTCTACACGGCACGGCCCGAGTTCTTCGACCCGGCCTTGGACCCACCGCAGGGCAGGTGGAGGCCCAAGGCAGGGAACGATGGCGTCAGCACATTCTTTCCGGATCACTGGACCCCGGCCCAGGTGCGACGCGGCCATCACGGCGCCTTTCGCAATCGCACGCCACGTCCGGGCACCACTAGCATGTGGCGTGGCGAGCTACTGCGGCATCAAGATCGAGGGCTACCTTGACCCGACCACGGGCGCGTTGGAGCACGGCTGGCCAGCTCCTCTGATACCAGCGAAGGCGCCCATGAGCTTCATCAGTTTCTCGCCTCGACCGACGACGACCTCCCGATCTTCGAGGTCGACGACCAGCGCTATCGCGCCCTCGGCGCGTGGGCCATCGTCGACATCTCGCTGCTCATGGGCGTCTGCCTGGATGCGCTCGCGATGGTCGACGATGTGGCGACAGGGCGGCCCGGCGGAGCCGTGGAGCAGCGAACACTACGACGCTGGCGCTGACCCCGCAGGGCGTGACCTTCAGCAACTACTGGGCCGATGACGAGCAGGGCCACTACAGCCTGCGCCGAGTTCCGAGAGGTCGTCGAGAAGTACTGGTCGTTCCTCGCCAGCCGGCCAGAAGATCCCTGCCATCGTGCGCGAGTATTGGCCCGAGCTGCCCGCGGCACAGGCCGAGGTGCTGCTGTGGGAGCAGACTGGCAACGGCAGCACCCGTACCGCGGGAGGCTGTTCTAGCCGCACCCGCGGCTCCTATGGTGGGCCGATGGATATGCAGTTCGACGGCGAGATCTGGTTCTGGAAGGGGCCGGCGCCGTGGCACTTTGTACTGTGCCGGAGACTGAGTGCATGGAACTCGCGGCTAACGCGGACCTGGTCAGCTACGGCTGGGGGATGATTCCGGTCGCGGTGCGGATCGGGGGCACCAACTGGACGACCTCGCTCTGGCCCAAGGACGGGCGCTACATCGTGCCGCTCAAGACCGCTGTGCGGAAGGCGGAGCGGATCGATGTCGGCGACACCGTGACGGTCCGGCTGACGTTGGACGTCTGACCGGACCGTCGTCGGCGGCGTCAGCGGGGCACGTAGCTCATCAGGATCGCGCGGCCGTCCAGCGTGCGGGTGTCGACCAGGTCGAGGTTGACGCGGTCCTTGCCGATCGGGAGCACCGGCTTGCCGCCGCCCAGGACCACCGGGTGGACGATCACCTGGATCTCGTCCAGCAGGCCCTGTTCGGCCAGTACGCCCCCGATCTGGGAGCCGCCGTTCAACAGCAGGTCCTTGCCCGGCGCCGACTTCAGCGCGGTCAGTTCTTCCACGAGGTTCGAGCCGATCAGGCGGGCGCCGTGGTCGAGAGGGCCGCGGAGCGTACGCGAAAAGACGATCTTCGGTGTTGACCGCCAGAGTGGGGCGAACTCGATGTCGTGCGGGTGGTCCGAGTTCTCCTCGGCGTTCGGCCAGTAACTGGACATCATCTCCCAGACCACGCGGCCGTACAGAAAAGTGTCGACGCGCTCGTGGACCTCCATCGAGTACGCGGACAGTTCCGGCCCCATCTGCGGCCAGTCGAACTCGCCGTTCGGGCCTTCGATGAACCCGTCGACCGACGTGTGCACCCAGTAGATGACCTTGCGCATGGCAACCGCTCCTTCGCGAATGTGTTCCTTCACCGCAGAGGTCGGAGCGGGCCGCGCGGCTTCGACAGCCGGCCTACAAAAACTCCACCTCGTCGCCGAGAAAGATCGGGCCGGGCGCTTCCGGCACCAGGTTCAGGCCGAACATCAGGCCCTGGTCGATGTTGCGGTGCTGGCCGAGCGCCCGCAGCGGCTGCTTGCCCTTCTCCGCCGTCTCCTGGTCGATCGTGGTCACCACACAGCGGTCGCAGAGGCTGATCGCCTTGAACACCACCTCGCCGACCCGCAGCCGGCCGCCGATCCAGCCGTCTTCGGCCCACGGCGCGGCACCCTCGACCACGACATTCGGGCGGAACCGGGTGATCGGCACCGGCTCGTCGCCCGACTCCAGCAGCCAGTCGTTGAGCGCGGCGAGCGAGGCGGCGTTGGCGAGCAGCAGCGGGTAGCCGTCGGCGAACGTCATCGTGCCGATCCGCGCTGGCGCCCGGCACGTGTGCGGTCGGGTCGTGCAGGAAAACCAGCCGGACCGGCCGGTCCAGGAAATCACTGAGCCACGCGTCCGCGTCAGCGCCGGCGGGTCGCGTCTGCACGGGTGCACGCCGGCTTTTGAAGATCTTGACGCCTAGGTCGTACGCCGGTGGCGGCTCCTGGATCGTGATCTCGTCCCGCCCGGGCGCCGCCAGGTGCAGCGCGCCGGGCTGGACCGCCGCGCGCAGGAACACGAGCGCGGCGGTCTCCCGTTGCGTCACCCCGACGCCGTCGGCATCGACGATCATCCAGCGACGGTCACCGGCCAGGCCCCACGGCTCGACGCGCGCGTCGTCGTGGGTGACGCGGTGACAACCCTTTACGGGGTACGTGTAGATGGCGCCCAGTCGCATCGCTTCAGGGTGCCACCAGCGGTGTCACCAGGCGAGGCCAATTCCGTCGCCGGGGAACCAGTGCCCGGACGGCGTCTCCCGGTAGGCCAGGAACCGCCGGCCGGTGCGTTCGGCGTGCTCGGCGAGCACGTTGGTCACGGTGACGTTGTCGGTCAGCAGCATGCCGCCCGGCGCCAGTTTGGCCTCGGCGGCCTCGAACTCGCGCCGTTCGTGCGCCACGCTGTGGTCGCTGTCGTGCAGGAACAGGTCGACCTTGCGGTCGAGCGCGCCGATCGAGGCGATCGAGTCGCCGATCACCAGGTCGACGACGTCGGCCCAGGGCGTGCTCTGGGCCAGGTAACCGGCCTCGGGGTTGATGTCGAGCGAGGTGACCCGGCCCGGCGAGCCCTCGGCGGTGTTACGGAGCAGAGCGGCCGCGAGTACGCAGGTGCCGAGTCCTTTGTCGACACCGGTCTCGACGACGTGGGCGGGGCGGCGGGCGCGCACGATCGCGTACCAGCCGATCCGCCTGGCGTATCTGACCTGCTTGTCGGCCAGCCCACGGCGGGCGGATGCCGTGGTGGCCGCCGAGATGTGGTCGCGCAGGTCAGCGTCGCCGTCGAGCTCGGCGAAGTAGCCGCGGACCGTGGCGACCGGCACCGCGCAGGTGATGCTGACGAACCAGGCCAGGTGCTCGCGGGACAGTTTGGTCAACTCGTAGGTGTAGTTGTGGTGTTCGCGCGACGTGAAGAGCCACCGCACCGAAGTGCCGATGACTCTCGCGTCGTGGCGGGCGACCCGGCGCAGCCGGTGTGGGAAGGCCGCCACAGGTGCGAGTGGCGTACGGGCGATGGCTCGGCGAAGTCTCGTCCGGTTCACGCGGCAGTTGTACCAGACGATGTGATACCTGCGTCACACAGCTAGTTGTCACCGCAGAATCGCCGCACGTACTTGTTTGTTGAATGGTTCTATGCATACTCTCCCAGAGTGAATGAAGGCGTTCGCGTGGTGGATCTGTTCCGTGGGGTTCGGCTGACGCCGACCCAGCGGCGGATCGCGCACTGCCTCGTGCAAAACGCCTCGTCCGCGGCTTATCTCTCGGCCTCCGAGGTCGCCGAGCTGGCGCAGGTCAGCCAGCCGAGCGTGACCCGGCTGGCGATCGCGCTCGGCTACGACGGCTATCCGGCGATGCGGCGCAAGCTGCGCGAGCTGGTCAGCCCGTCGCTCGACGTCGGCTGGGTCAAACCCGACGGCGACAACGAGGTCCAGGTCGCGCTGCGCGCCGAGGCCGACAACCTGCACGACCTGGCCGGCCGCCTGCAAGATCCTGATCGACTGAGCCGGGCCGGCGCACTTGCTGGCGGCCAGTCGGCCGCTGCCAGTGCTGGGTCTGCGCTCGGCGGCGCCGCTCGCCGCCTATTTCGGATACTTCGCCGCCAAGGTGCACCCCGACGTCCGGCTGCTCGACACCGGCGGCAGCATGCTCGCCGACCGGGTCGACCAGGCCCGCGACGCCGGCGCGACCGCGCTGCTGGCGATGGTGCCTACCCCGCTATCCGCGCGAGGCGGTCGAGGCGCTGCGGGCGGCCCGGGCCGACGGCCTGTCGGTCGTGCTGATCACCGATTCCGCGGTCGGCCCCGCCGCCGACCACGCCGACGTGGTGCTGACCGCGGCCGTCGGCGCCCAACTCGTCTTCGACCTGCACGCGGCGCCGATGGCGCTGGCCATGGTCCTGCTACAGGCGCTCTGCGACGCCGCACCGGCCGAGTCGCAGCGCCGGCTCGAAGAGTTCGAACGTTCCGCGTCCCGCCGTCAGTTGTTCGTGAGTTAGGGGTTTAGTCGTGCGCGCACCTCGTGGCAGCACCATCACCGCGCTTGGCTGGCCGCAAGAGGCCGCCAAGCGGATGCTGATCAACAACCTCGACCCCGAGGTGGCCGAGCGCCCCGACGACCTGGTGGTCTACGGCGGCACCGGCAAGGCCGCGCGCGACTGGCCGTCGTTCCACGCCCTCGTGCGCACGCTCGACACCCTCCGCGACGACGAGACCATGCTGGTGCAGTCCGGCCGGCCGGTCGGCGTGTTCCGCACCCACGAGTGGGCGCCGCGGGTGCTGCTGGCCAACTCCAACCTCGTCGGCGACTGGGCCACCTGGCCCGAGTTCCGCCGTCTGGAAAAGCTCGGCCTGACCATGTACGGGCAGATGACCGCCGGTTCGTGGATCTACATCGGCACGCAGGGCATCCTGCAGGGCACCTACGAGACGTTCGCGGCGGTCGCGGCCAAGCGGTTCGGCGGGACGCTGGCCGGCACGCTGACGCTGACCGCCGGGTGCGGCGGCATGGGCGGGGCCCAGCCGCTCGCGGTCACCATGAACGACGGCGTCTGCCTGATCGTCGACGTCTACCGTGCTCGGCTGGACCGCCGCGTTTCGGACCGATACCTCGACGTGGTGGCGTCGTCTCTGGACGAGGCCGTCTCCCTGGCGGTTTCCGCGAAGGCTTCGCGGCGGGCGCTGTCGGTCGGCGTCGTCGGCAACGCGGCTGTCGTCTTCCCCGAGTTGCTGCGCCGGGGCGTCGAGATCGACATCGTCACCGACCAGACCAGTGCGCACGACCCGCTGTCGTACGTGCCGGAGGGCGTCTCCCCGGACGATGCCGGCGACTACGCGGCTGCGAAGCCCGAGGAGTTCACCGACCGGGCCCGTGCCTCGATGGCGACGCACGTCGCCGCGATGGTCGGCTTCCTCGACGCCGGGGCCGAGGTGTTCGACTACGGCAACTCGATCCGCGGCGAGGCACAGCTAGGTGGCTACGAGCGGGCGTTCGCGTTCCCCGGCTTCGTGCCGGCCTACATCCGCCCGCTGTTCGCCGAGGGCAAGGGCCCGTTCCGCTGGGCGGCGCTGTCCGGCGACCCGGCCGACATCGCGGCCACCGACCGGGCGGTGCTCGACCTGTTCCCCGAAAACGAGTCGCTGGCCCGCTGGATCAAGATGGCCGGCGAGCGGGTGGCGTTCCAGGGCCTGCCGGCCCGGATCTGCTGGCTCGGCTACGGCGAGCGCGACAAGGCCGGCGTCCGGTTCAACGACATGGTGGCCTCCGGCGAGCTGTCCGCGCCGCTCGTGATCGGCCGCGACCACCTCGACGCGGGCTCGGTCGCCTCGCCGTACCGCGAGACCGAGGCGATGGCCGACGGCTCCGACGCGATCGCCGACTGGCCGCTGCTCAACGCCCTCGTCAACACCGCCAGCGGCGCCTCCTGGGTGTCGATCCACCACGGCGGCGGCGTCGGCATCGGCCGCTCGATCCACGCCGGCCAGGTCTGCGTCGCCGACGGCACGGCGCTGGCCGGCCAGAAGATCGAGCGCGTGCTGACCAACGACCCCGGCATGGGCGTCATCCGCCACGTCGACGCGGGCTACGACCGCGCCACCGAGGTGGCCACCGAGCGCGGCGTCCGCATCCCGATGGCGGAGTGAGGCCCTTGTCCAGCGACCCCGCCCTGGTCCACACCTTCCGCGAGGTGTGGGCGGAGCTGTCGGGCATCGGCCGCGCGCCGGACGGCGGCTACCTCCGCTTCGCCTGGTCGCCGGCCGAGGTGGCGCTCCGCGACTGGTTCCGCTGCCCAGGCCGCCCACCGCCGGATGCCCCTCACCGAAGACGGCAACGGCAACCTCTTCGCCACCTGGTCCCCCGACACCGACGCGTCCTCGGCCAGTGTTGCGGGGCCGGGTGGGGTGTTGACCGGGAGCCATTTCGATTCCGTGCCGCATGGCGGCGCCTATGACGGGCCGTTGGGCATCGTCTCCGCCTTCCTCGCCGTCGATCTTCTGCGCGAGCGGGGCTTCCGGCCCGTGCGGCCGATCACCGTCGCCGCCTTCGCCGAAGAAGAGGGCTCGCGGTTCGGTGTGGCCTGCCTCGGGTCACGGTTGCTCACCGGGGCGATCGACCCGGAGCGGGCGGCCGCGCTGACCGACCGCGACGGCCTAGCCCTGGGCGACGTTTTCGGTGCCGCGCCGGCCGGTGCGCGGCCGGACCTGGTCGCCAGCTTCGACGCCTACGTCGAACTCCACGTCGAGCAGGGGCGCGCGCTGACCGGCCCGGTCGGCGTGGCCAGCGCGATCTGGCCGCACGGTCGCTGGCGCTTCGACGTCGAGGGCGAGGGCAACCACGCCGGGACGACGCTGATGACGGACCGGCGCGACCCGATGCTGACCTACGCGTTCACGGTGCTCGCCGCCAACAAGGAAGCGCGGCTACGCGGTGCGCACGCGACCGTCGGGCGGGTCGAGGTCACCCCTAACGCGACCAACGCGATCCCCGCCGCCGTGCGCGGTTGGCTCGATGCCCGGGCCGCCGACGACGAGACGCTGGCCGGGCTGGTCGAGGCGGTCGCCAAGAAGGCGACCGAGCGGGCCGGCCGCGACGGCACCGGGATCCGGTTCACGGCCGAGTCGACGACGGCGCGAGGTCCGCTTCGACGTCACCCTGGCCGACCGCCTGGCCGCGCTGCTCGGCGGTGTGCCGATCCTGCCGACCGGTGCCGGGCACGACGCCGGCGTGCTCTCCGCCCACCTGCCCACGGCGATGCTGTTCGTCCGCAACCCGACCGGGGTCAGCCACGCCCCGGCGGAGTCAGCCACCGACGCCGACTGCGCGGCCGGCGTCCGAGCGCTGGCCCAGGTCCTGGAGGAACTGTCCGCCCGGCCACTCGTTGATCATGACGAGGGGGTGGCGCCATGAACGAGCGAACCAGTAGCTCCCGCCGCTCCTCGCGGTGCGAGGAGCGGGCATGAGCGACGGGTTGTGGTATCGCCGATTGGGCCTGGCTCGGGTCCGACGAGGCGCCGACGGATCGGGTGCTGATCGAGGTGACCGACTCGCGGTTCTCGGCCATCACCGTCGGGGTCGCGACGCCGCCGCCCGACGCGATCCGGCTACCGGGCCTCACCCTGCCCGGCTTCGCCAACGCGCACTCGCACGCGTTCCACCGCGCCCTGCGCGGCCGCACCACCGACGACCGGGGCAGCTTCTGGACCTGGCGCGACCGGATGTACGCGCTGGCCGGGCGCCTCGACCCCGACCAGTACCTGGCGCTGGCCCGGGCCACCTACGCCGAGATGGCGCTGGCCGGCATCACCACGGTCGGCGAGTTCCACTACCTGCACCACGATGTCGACGGCGAGCCCTACGCCGAACCCAACGTGATGGGCAGCGTGCTGATCGAGGCCGCCGCGCAGGCCGGCATCCGGATCACGCTGCTCGACGCGCTCTACCTGACCGCGACCGTCGACGGCGAGCCGCTCGACGGGGTCCAGCGGCGCTTCGGCGACCAGGACCTCGACGCGTACCTGGCCCGGCTCGACCGGCTCGACGCGGCCAACTCCGACAACGCCGACAACGTGCGGATCGGCGCCGCGCTGCACTCGGTCCGCGCCGTGCCGGCCGGGCTGTTGCCCGAGTTCGCCGAACGCACCGCCGGCCGCCCGCTGCACTTCCACCTCTCCGAGCAGCGCGCCGAGAACGAGGCCTGTCTGGCCGCGCACGGGCGCACCCCGACCGAGCTGCTCTCCGACAGCGGCATCCTCGGCGCCCGATCCACCGCGATCCACGCGACCCACCTCACGGACCTCGACCGCACGCTGCTCGGCGACACCGGCACCGGCGTCTGCTTCTGCCCGACCACCGAACGCGACCTGGCCGACGGCATCGGCACCGCCCGCGCGCTGGCCGACGCCGGCAGCCCGCTCTCCCTGGGCAGCGACAGCCAGACGGTGATCGACCTCTTCGAGGAGGCCCGCGCACTGGAGGCCGACGAGCGACTGCGCAGCGAGCGGCGCGGCCACTTCATGCCGGCCGAGCTGGTCCGGGCCGCGTCGGTGGCCGGCCACAAGGCGCTGGGCTGGACCGATGTCGGGCGAATCGCGGCCGGCGAGCGGGCGGACCTGGTCACGATCAACATGACAGCCCGCGTACGGCCGGCGCCCCGCCGGTCGGCGCGCGCCCTGGCCGCGAGTGCCGCCGATGTCACGACCGTGGTGGTCGACGGGCGGGTCACCGTCCGCGACGGGCACCATGTGCGGATAGACGTGCCGGCGGCACTCGAAGAGGCGGTGCACAGCCTGTGGTGACTTTCCTGATCGACAACATCGGCGAGCTGGTGACCAACATTGCCGGCACCGGCGAGGGCGGCCTGCTCGGCATCCGGCGTAAAGCGGCAGTGCTGGTCGAAGAGGGTGATATCGCCTGGATCGGCCCGAGCCGCTACGCGCCGGCCGCCGACCGCCGCATCGACGCCCAGGGCGGCGCCGTCCTGCCCGGCTTCGTCGACAGCCACGCCCACCTGGTCTTCGCGGGCGACCGGGCCGCCGAGTTCGCCGCCCGGATGGCCGGCGAGGCCTACACCGGCGGCGGCATCCGCACCACCGTCGCCGCGACCCGCGCCGCCGACGACGACAACCTGCGCGACAACGTCGCCCGACTGCGGGCCGAGGCGCTGCGACAGGGCACCACGACCATCGAGATCAAGAGCGGCTACGGGCTGACGGTCGCCGACGAGGCCCGCTCGCTGCGGATCGCCGCGGAGTTCACCCGGGAGACGACGTTCCTCGGCGCCCACACGGTCCCGGCGGAATACGCCGAGCGCGCCGACGACTACGTCGGGCTGGTCTGCGGGCCGATGCTGCGCGCCGCCCGGCCGCACGCCAAGTGGATCGACGTGTTCTGCGAGAAGGGCGCGTTCGACGCGGACCACGCGCGGGCGATCCTGACCGTGGGCAAGGACGCCGGGCTGGGCGTACGCGTGCACGCCAACCAACTCGGCCCCGGCGAGGGCGTGCAGCTCGCGGTCGAGCTCGGCGCGGCCAGCGCCGACCACTGCACTCACCTGTCCCGCGACGACATCGACGCGCTGGCCGGCTCGCATACCGTCGCGACGCTGCTGCCGGGCGCCGAGTTCTCCACCCGGTCGGCCTATCCCGACGCACGCCGGCTGCTCGACGCCGGTGCCACGGTCGCGCTGGCGACCGACTGCAACCCGGGCTCGTCGTACACCTCGTCGATGCCGTTCTGCATCGCCCTCGCGGTCCGCGAGATGGGCATGACACCGGCCGAGGCGGTCTGGGCGGCCACCGCGGGCGGCGCCCGGGCGCTGCGCCGCGACGACATCGGCACCATCCGCCCCGGCGCGCGGGCCGACATCGTGCTGCTCGACGCGCCCACCCATCTGCACCTGGCCTACCGGCCGGGCGTACCGCTGGTCAACAAGGTCCTGCACAACGGAGCACCCCAATGACGACTGTCACCGTCCTGCCCACCGGCATCACGCCCGCCGACGTCCACGCCGTGGCCCGCGGCGCCGCGCTGGTCGAGCTGCACCCCACCGCCGTCGAGGCGATGGCGGTGTCGCGCGCCCACGTCGACCGCATCGAAGAGTCGGGCCGCCCGGTCTACGGCGTTTCGACCGGCTTCGGCTCGTTGGCCAGCACGTTCGTGGCCAGCGAGCGTCGGGCTGAGCTGCAGCACGCGCTGATCCGCTCGCACGCCGCCGGCATCGGCGCCCCGATGCCACGCGAGGTGGTCCGGGCGATGATGCTGCTGCGGATCCGCTCGCTGGCGCTGGGCCACTCCGGCGTCCGTCCGTTGGTCGCCCAGTCGCTGGTCGACCTGCTCAACGCGGACGTCACGCCGTGGGTGCCGGAGCACGGCTCGCTCGGCGCGTCCGGCGACCTCGCGCCGCTGGCGCACTGCGCGCTGGTGCTGCTCGGCGAGGGCTGGGTCCTCGACAAGTCCGGCACCCGCATCGACGGCGGCGAGGCGCTGCGCCGGGCCGGCCTGCGCCCGATCGAGCTGGCCGCCAAGGAGGGCCTGGCGCTGGTCAACGGCACCGACGGCATGCTCGGCATGCTGCTGCTGGCGATCGGCGACGCGGCGCACCTGTTCGCGATGGCCGACCTGACCGCGGCACTCTCGATCGAGGCGATGCTCGGCTCCGACCGCCCGTTCATGCCGGAGCTACACGCGATCCGGCCGCATCCCGGCCAGGCGACGTCGGCGGCCAACATCCACCGCCTGCTACAGAGCTCCGCGATCATGGATTCGCACCGCGACGACCTGGACCACGCGGTGCAGGACGCGTACTCGATGCGCTGCGCCCCCCAGGTCGCCGGCGCCGCCCGCGACACGCTCGAGTTCGCCACCCAGATCGCCGGCCGCGAGCTCCGCTCGATCGTCGACAACCCGGTCGTCCTCCCCGACGGCCGCGTCGAGTCCACGGGCAACTTCCACGGCGCCCCGCTCGGCTTCGCCGCCGACTTCCTGGCGATCGCCGCCGCCGAGGTAGGTGCCATCGCCGAACGCCGGGTCGACCGCCTCCTCGACGTCTGCCGCTCCCGCGAACTCCCGCCGTTCCTGTCCCCCGACGCGGGCGTCAACTCGGGGCTGATGATCGCGCAATACACGGCCGCCGGCATCGTCGCGGAGAACCGCCGCCTGGCCTCGCCCGCGTCGGTCGACTCGCTGCCGACCAGCGGCATGCAGGAAGACCACGTCTCGATGGGCTGGGCCGCGACCCGAAGCTGCGCACGTCCTCGACAACCTGGCCAGCCTGCTCGCGGTAGAACTGCTGGCCGGAGTCCGCGGCATCCAGCTACGGCGCACCCCTGACCCCGTCGCCGGCTGGCACGATCGCCACGGCCGCGGTCGCCCGATTCGCCGGCAAGCCGGGGCCCGACGTCTTCCTGGCCCCGATCATCGAGTCGGCACGCGCCTTGATCAGCCGGCACCGAACTACGCACCGCCATCGAAACGGAGGTCGGCCCCCTGACCTGACCCAACCAGGCCAACGGGTGCGGGCTTCGTCGCGGTCGTGCCGTCCAACGCCAGTTCCACGGAGCCGGCGGCACCCGCGGCGACGACAACCTGCCCATGCCGCGAGGGGGGCGGCAGACCTACCGCAGCGCCCGCGCGACGCGACGCGACGCGGCGCGGTGGGCGGGCGGCCGGCTTGTGTCCGCGAAGTCTGACGGAGATCGGTTCAGCTCTCGCCGGCGGCGAATCGTTGGGCGAAGACCAACAGCTCGACCGGGCGCGATCCCGCCGGGCGGGCCGCCGCGTCGCGCAATCGGTCGTCGTAGCGACCAAGCACGGCCCGGATGTCGTCGACCATCCCCCGGACCTCGTCCACAGTGCCGTAGACGACCGTTCCCGAGCCGCCAAGCACGTCCTGCCACTCGGCCGGTTCCGTGTGGCGGGTGGCCTGCGCCGACTGGAGGCGGTCGATCCAGTGGCGGATCAGTACGTCCGACAGCGCCCGGGCGGCGGCGCTCGACTGCTCGTCGTCCTGCACGTCCGAGAACGCCAGCGGCACGTCGACCGCCCGCCATGGGCGGCGGCGGCCCGGGCCCGTGCCGACCTCCTCGACGAAACCGAACCGGGACAGGGCGCGCAGGTGGAACGCGCAGTTCGTCGGGCTCTCGCCGATCAGCGTGCTCGCCTCGGTCGCCGTCAGCGATTCATGCAGGTGGAGAGCCTCCATCAGCGCGATCCGGGTCGGATGTGCCAATGCTCGCATCGCCGCCGCGCCTTGAAGTCGTGCGGCCATCGCGCAAAATCCTCTCTTGTTTCGGGTCCATCCTTTCGAGAATATCGTCTCGAAAGAAATCTCTCGAACGCAGGAGGCGACTGATGGCGAACCGGCGGCAGAGCGACGACCCCGTGATCACGGCACTCTCGGCGTTGGCGCCCGGCGCCGGTTTCACCCGCGGCGAGCTGACCAGGGCCGACGGGCGACACCTCCGCTGGATCGAGACCATCAGCACGCGGGCCGACCATCCTGCTGACCGCCGGCGCCGGCGACACCGTGCTCGACTGGGGCACGATCCTTCCGGCGCTGGCCACCGACTTCCACCTGGTGGCCTACGACCGGGCGGGCCTCGGCGCCAGCGATCCGGTTCGCGGCCGGCTCACCCTGGAATCCCAGGTCGACGACCTGGTCGCGGTCCTCGACGCGCACGGCCCGACCCTGCTGGTCGGCCACAGCTGGGGCGGCCTGCTCGCCCAGTTCGCCGCCGCGGCCCGGCCCGACCGGGTGACCGGCCTGGTGCTGGTCGACCCGACCCATGAAGGCGTGATGGAGGCGGTGCCGACCCGACTACGGATCAGCTCCGATGTGATGCTGAGCCGGATGGTGCTGCTCAAGGCGGTCGGCCTGTTCGACAAACAGCTCACCACCTCCGGCCGGGGTTTGGCCGAGTCCTCCACAGACGACCCGGCGGTCCAGAAACTGCTGATCGAGGCCTACCGCGCGGTCTACGCCAGCCTGGGCCAGGTCGCGACCATCCGCACCGAGAACCGCCTGGCCACCGACGTCACCAGCGCCCGCCAGGCTCGCGCCGCCCACGTCCCGGCCGACGTACCGATGATCATCTTGACGGCCACCCGTGACAAAACGCCAGCGCTGCAGGTCCGCGCGGCGGAGCTCGCCGACGAGACCGCGGCCGCGTACAAGCAGGGCCAGCACGTCGTGGTCGACGACGCCGGTCACTACATCCACCGCGACCAACCGGCCGCCGTCGCGGCCGCGATCAAGAGCGCCGCAGGCTGATCACGAGCCACCCTGGGTGGTCCCGTAACACCCGTCGCGACGTGATGGACCTTGAGCCGCAACTCACGCGCGAATGAGCATCGCGACGACGGTGATCGACGGCAGACTGTCCGCATGGTGGAGTCGCGACAACGTGAGGAGACCGCCAGCCGTCCCCTCCTCCTCAACAGGTACGCCGCCTTGGTCGTGTTCATCGCGGGTTACGCACTGCTCGCCGCGGTAGCCCGCCCACTGACCCTGCCGGCGTCGTTCACCGTGCTCGTCCCAGGGCTGGCTCTCATCATCTGGGGCAGCCGGCGCACACCCAAGCGAACCGTCACGACCACGAGGTTGACGGTCACCACCTGGTTCGTGCTGCTCGGCCTCTTCTGCATTTGGGAGGTGGTCGCGTTCGCCTGGGGCAACGACCAGGCCCATCCCACGTTGAGCCTGGCGTTCGACCCGGCGCTGGAGAACTATCCGGCCCGGGTACTCGGCTACGTGATCTGGCTGAGCACCGGAGCCTGGGTGGCGAACCGATGAGCCCTCGCGCCGTCCTCATCACGGGCTTCATCG
This sequence comes from uncultured Actinomycetota bacterium, assembly GCA_963840005.1. Taxonomy (GTDB): domain Bacteria; phylum Actinomycetota; class Actinomycetes; order Mycobacteriales; family Micromonosporaceae; genus Asanoa. The sequence goes on from CAWIXO010000007.1 coordinate 98,481, forward strand.
CCATCTTCGCCGCGATGCTGGTCGTCGACCTCATCAGCCGCCGCCGCGGCCGGGGCCCGGAGCCGGTCGCGACCGCGCTGACCGCCGCGATGCGAACCCCGCTGGGCCGCGTCCTGGTCCTCGGCTGGTGGTGCTGGATCGGCTACCACTTCCTGGCCCGCTAGCTCAGCCTGGCCCGCTGACCGCTTGCGGTGCTCCTGGGGGCTGACCCCGTGCACCCGCTTGAAGGCCGTGCTCAGCGCGAACGCACTGCCGTAGCCGACCTGCCGAGCCACCGCCGCCACCGTCGCGTCGGGCTCGCGCAACAGATCGGCAGCGAGCGCCAACCGCCAGCTCGTGAGGTACGACATCGGCGGCTCACCGACCAGTTCGGCGAACCGCCTGGCCAACGCCGCCCGCGACAGCCCGCTGCGTGCGGCCAGCGACGCCACCGTCCACGGGTACGCCGGATTGTTGTGCAGCATGCGCAACGCGCGGCCGACGACGGGATCGGTCTGCGCCTGGTACCAGGCCGGCGCCTCCGCCTCGGGTCGCGAGAACCAGGCCCGCAGCACCGCGATCAGCAACAGGTCGAGCAGCCGGTCCAGCACCGCCGACTGCCCCTGGTCATCCCGGGTGATCTCCGCACCGAGCAACCCGACCAGCGGACTGTCCCAGTCGTCGGCGCGCAGCACCACGAGGGTTGGCAACGCCCGCAGCAGCCGCTCGCTGATCTCCCCGTTGACCTGGTAGGTCCCGGTCAACATCACCGAGCCGCCATCCGCGCTGGTACCCCAGGTGCGCACACCAAGGTCCATCTCGTCGTGCAGATCGACCCCGTCGGGCGTCGTACACCGCTGCCCGGGGTGAATGACGATCTGCGGCACGGTGCCCGGATCATCGGCAACGGTGTAGTGATCGGGCCCCCGCATCACCGCGACGTCGCCGGGCCGCAGACAGACCGGCGAAGCACCGTCGAACATCACCCACGCGTCGCCCCGCACGACCGACACGATCGACAACGGCGCCTCGTCGCGGATCCGCAACGACCAGGGCGGATCCAGCACGCACCGGAGCAGGAACGCCCCTCGCGCGCGGGGGCCGTCCAGCAACCCGGCAAGAGCATCCATCGGCCAATGCTAACGAGATTCAGAATCGGGATGGCTCGGGTTCGCGCTGGGCACGACCGTCGCTCCCGCCAGACAACGCTCCGCTGCCAGGTCCGCGGTGGCCAACTCCCACCCCAAACACCCCACAAGCCACGACCCCAGACAATAGAGCCCTGGATTTACCTTTATCGGATTTGTTCTTTGGCGATGACCTTGGCCAGGGCGCGCAATGCCTTGCCGCGGTGGCTGATCGCGTCCTTCTCCGCGGGCGTCAGCTCGGCGTTGGTCCGGTCCTGGCCCTCGCCGACGAAGAGCGGGTCGTAGCCGAAGCCGCCCGTCCCCCGCGGAGCCCGCAGCAGGTGGCCCGGCTGCCGACCCTCGACCAGGTGCTCGCGCCCGCCGGGCGTGACCAGGGCGACCGCGCACACGAACGCCGCGCCGCGGTGTTCGTCGGCGAAGTCGCTGATCTGGGCCAGCAGGAGGTCGTTGTTGGCGGTGTCGTCGCCGTGCTTGCCGGCCCAGCGGGCGCTGAGCACACCCGGCATGCCGTTGAGGGCGTCGACCGTGATGCCCGAGTCGTCGGCGATCGCCGGCAGGCCCGTGCGGCTCGCGCCCTCGCGGGCCTTGAGCAGCGCGTTCTCCGCGAAGGTCAGGCCGGTCTCCGGCACCTCCGGGTACTCCTCCACGTCGCGCAGGCTGGCCAGCTCGACCGTGCCACCGCCGAGCGCGGCGTCCAGGATGCGTTGCAGCTCGACGAGCTTCTTCGCGTTGTTGGTGGCCAGCAGCATCCGGCGGCTCACGACGCCAGCGCCTTTCGCTGTGCGTCGGCCAGCGACACGCAGCCGGCCACCGCCAGGTCCAGCAGCGAGTCGAGCTCGGAGCGGTTGAACACCGCCGCCTCGCCGGTGCCCTGGACCTCGACGAAGTCGCCGTCGCCGGTGCAGACCACGTTCATGTCGACGTCGGCCGCGGCGTCTTCGAGGTACATCAGGTCCAGCCGGGGCTCGCCCTCGATGACGCCGACGCTGACCGCGGACACCGAGCGGGGCACCGCCTCTTCGATCTTGCCCGCCAGGATCTTCTTGCCGGCCATCCAGGTCACCGCGTCGTGCAGCGCCACGTACGCGCCGGTGATCGCGGCCGTCCGGGTGCCGCCGTCGGCCTGCAGCACGTCGCAGTCGAGGACGACCGAGTTCTCGCCGATCGACTTCAGGTCGACACAAGCCCGCAGGCTGCGGCCGATCAGCCGGGAGATCTCCTGCGTACGCCCACCGACGCGGCCCTTGACGCTCTCGCGGTCGGAGCGGGTCGTGGTCGCCCGGGGCAGCATCGCGTACTCGGCGGTCACCCAGCCGAGGCCGCTGCCCTTGCGCCAGCGCGGCACCCCCTCGGTGACGCTGGCCGTGCACAACACCCGGGTGTCGCCGAACTCGACCAGCACGGAACCCTCGGGGTGCATGCTCCACTGTCGAGTGATCGTCACCGGTCGCAGCTGGTCGGGCCGCCGCCCGTCTGGTCGAGCCATGGGGGCCAGCCTAGGCGGCCTCCAGCGTCCGCTCGCGCGCGGCCCGCTGTCACAGCGGTGACCGCTGCCCGGTGCGCACCGAGAAAGGCCGCCGTCGCGGCCGGCCAACTGAACGACTCGGCCCGGGATCGGGCCTGTGAGCGGCGCAGATCCTCGTCCACCGCGAGCAGGCCGGCGACGGCCGTGGCCAGTGCCTGGCCGTTTCCGGGCGCCGCGGCGCCGGCCGCACCGATCACCTCGGGCAGCGCGCTCGCCGCGTTGACCACCACCGGCGTGCCGCAGGCCAGCGCCTCCAGCGCCGCCAGCCCGAAGGTCTCCACCGGGCCCGGCGCGATCACCACGTCGGCGCTGGCCAGCAGCGCCGCCACGGCCGCCTGGTCGGGCAGGAAGCCGGCGAAGGTCACCGGCAAGCCCCGCGGCCCGCGACTCCAGCACCGGCCGGCGCGGGCCGTCGCCGAGCACCACGAGCCGGGCCGGCACGCCGGAGCGGACCAGCGCGGCCAGCGCGTCGACGGCGAGCTCCGGCTTCTTCTCCGGGGACAGCCGGGTGCAGGTGACCAGCAGCACCTCGCCCGGGCGGACATAACGGGCGCGCACCGTCGGGTCGGCTCGGTCCGGGTGGAACGTGTCGAGATCCACGCCCAGCGGCGCCCGCCGCACGGGTACGCCGATCCGGACGAACTCCTGTGCCGCCCACCCGGTGGTGCAGACGATCGTGTCGTACGCGTCGGCGCTGCGCGCGTTGAGCGCGTCCGCCGCCCGCCGTCCCGCCGCGCCCGGCAGCCCGGAGATCCGCAGCAGCCCGGCCAGGCTCTCGTGGGAGACCATCACGCTGGGCACCCCGGCGTCCCGGGCCCAGCGCCCGGTCCAGCGCAGCGTGCTGCGGTCGGAGACCTCCAGCCGGTCCGGCGCGAGCCGATCGAGCAGCCGGGCCAGCGGGCGGCGGCCGACCAGCACCCGGTAGCCGCCGGTCAGCGGCACCATCGGGCCGGGCAGCGTGATCACCCGGCCCTGGTCGGTCTCCTCGTCCGCGTACCGCTCCCCCGGCATCACCAGGATCGGCTGGTGCCCGTTGGCCAGGTATCCCGCGCCGAGGCTCCGCAGCGCCGTCCGCAGACCACCGGACCTGGGCATGATGAAGTTCGCGAGCCGCACGATGCGCAGCCCGGTCGCGCCGGAACTCATGCGGCGACGGCGAGCCGGGGCCGGACCGCCCGCCCGTCGCAGCACCGCCGTGTAGTGCCCGATCAGCTCGTCGCCGATCGCCGCCCAGGTGCGCCCGGCGACCGCGTCGCGCGCCGCCAGGCCGTACCGCTGGCGCAGTTCGGCATCGCGCGACCAGCGTTCCGCGACCGCGGATCGGCGATGGCGTGTCCGTCGCCGGGTGGCACCAGCGTGCCGGTCAGACCGGGGCGGACCAGGTCGATCGGGCCGCCGGCGGCCGGCGCGACCACCGGTACGCCGCTGGCCATCGCCTCCTGCACGCTCTGGCAGAACGTCTCGTGCGGGCCGGCGTGCACGAACACGTCCAGGCTGGCGTAGATCCGGGCCAGCTGGTCGCCGCCGCGCTGGCCGAGGAAGACCGCGTGCGGGCAGGGCCTTCTCGGCGTCCTTGCGGCCGGGGCCGTCGCCGACCACGACCAGCCGGACGCCGGGCATCCGGGACACCCGGGCCAGCAGGTCGAGCCGCTTCTCGGCGGCCAGCCGGCCGACGTACCCGATCAGCATCTCGCCGTCCGGCGCCAGCGCCCGGCGCACGCCCTGCGCTGCGCTTGCCGGGGTCGAACCGCGCGGTGTCGACGCCGCGACCCCACCGGTGTACGCGGTGGATGCCCTGTGCGGCCAGGTCCTCCGGCCGAGGTCGAGGACGGCGCCAGGGTCCGATCGGCGCCGTTGTGGATCGTGCGGATCCAGCGCCAGGTGATGTCCTCGCCCCAGGCCAGCCGGTAGTTGCGCAGGTACGCCGCGATGTCGGTCTGGTAGACCGCGACCGTCGGCAGGTTGCGCTGGTTGGCCAGCGCGACGCCACGCGCGCCGAGGAAGAACGGGCTCGCCAGGTGTACGACGTCCGGGGCGTGCGCGATGAGCGCGTCGGTCAGCCGGGCGCTGGGCATGCCGAACCGGAAACCCCGGTAACGGGGCAGCGGCACGCTCGGGATGCGGACCACCGGGTACGGCCGGGCACCGGTCACGCCGCGGGCCGACGACGACGGCGCGGGCGCGATCACCATCGGCTGGTGGCCGCGGGCGACGAGGTGCTCGGCGACGCGGACGACGGAGTTCGCTACGCCGTTGACGTCCGGCGGGAAGGACTCCGTGATGAGCGCGATACGCATGGGCCACACGTCTGCGGCGGTGCGGTGCGGGGAGCGACAGCCGGTTGTCGGGCCGGCGAACAGTGCCTGAAGGGTCAGATCTCGTAACGGGCGCCGGGCCGGACGATCTCCATGGGGCCCGCGTACGTCGCCGCCGCCGCCTCGAAGGTGAGCGCCTCGCTGCCCCACGCGGTCACCAGGTGGGTGAGCAGCAGCCGACCGACGCCGGCCTTGGTGGCGACCTCGCCGGCCTCGCCACCGGTCAGGTGGATGTCGGGCGGGTTGTCGGCGCCGTCGAGGTAGCTCGCCTCGCAGAGGAACACGTCGGCGCCGTGCGCCAGGCGCAGCAGGGCGTCGCAGGGCGCGGTGTCCGACGAGTAGGCCAGCACCTTGCCCCGGTGCTCGATCCGCACGCCGTAGGTCTCGACCGGATGGTTGACCCGGTCGACGACGACCTGGAACGGGCCGATCGGGAACGAACCGGGCTGCAGCCCGTAGAAGGTGTAGACGTCGTCGAGCGCGTCCTCGACCTCGTTGTTGTAGCCGGCGGCGATCCGGGCCGGCGCGCCGGCCGGTGCGTAGACCGGGATCGGCGGGTAGGCGCCCTCGGGCGCGTAGCGCCGGACCACGATGTAGTCGCACGCGTCGGACATGTGGTCGCAGTGCAGGTGGGTCAGCAGGATGGCGTCGACGCCGTGCAGGCTCGAGTAGCGCTGCAGGGCGGACAGCGATCCGGTGCCGAAGTCGACGAGAAGACGAAAATCGTCCGCCTCGACGAGGTACGCGGAGCAGGCCGACTCGGGGCCGGGAAAACTGCCGGCACAGCCGAGGATCGTCAGGCGCATCCGAACGTTCCCGGCATGTTGACAGGCCCGCCGACCTTTCGGAGGCACAAGATCGGAGTCGACGAGATTGTCACGCTGCGCAGCCTACGCCGTGGCCCGGAACCTCATGAAAGATCTGATCGAACTTGTCGCGAAGGTGACACCGCAGCGTCGGGGCCTTTCCGGCAATTCTGGATGATCGCGGTTCGAGATCATGCCGTTACGCGTAGTCACATTCTGCCGTTGAATCGGTGGCGGGCCCGCCGGGAGGCGGTGGGCCGACGGAGGCGCGGGACGGTGACGTGTGTCGAGCCAGGCAGAGACCCCTTCGGCAGACAAATCAGACAACAGTACGGCGGAGCCTTCGTCGCCCCGGCACGCCAAGGGCACGGACGGGTCCGCGGCCACCGGCGTGATCGCCGATCCGGCACCCGGCGACGGCATCCGAGATGCTGCCGATCGTCCCGGCGACCGGACCCAATCCGGCGCCTAGCCAGACTGGCGGCATCGGCACGTCCGAGCGGCAGACCGCTACACCCGGCATACCGGTGATCACCGGTCTGGACACGGTCGCCGGCCCCGAAACGGCGGAGGCTGGCCGGACCGCCCTGAGCGGCGTGCCAACCGGGTTCGGTGCCGAGGGGAACGGGTACGGCGTTCGCGGCGGGACGCTCACCCCGCCCGGAATCGAGGAGTCAGGACAGCCGACGACCGGGTCAGCGCCGGCCGGCGGCATCCAGACCGAGCCGACGCAGGGCCAGCCGGCGGACGGTGAGCCCGGCGGCGCCGTCAGTGTCGAGCGTCTGCCCACCCGGCTGAGCGTCAATAAGGCCAAGCACGCCGCGGCGGCCCAGACCGGAATCTTCCGCCTCGGCGACCTGGTCCACTCCGAATCCCGGCCCACCCCCGAGAGCGCCCACATGTTGGGTGTCTGCGCCTGGGGAACGGCATTGGCGCTGGCCGGCGTCGGTGTCGGAATCCGGGGGCTGGCAGCGATCATCGGCGGCATCGCACCGGGCTGGTACCAGCCGGCGCTGATCGTCGTCGGCCTGATCGGCGTCCTGCTCACGGTGGGCGCCTTCGTCACCATCCAGCGCCGCTACACACCCTGGCTGATGCTCGCGTTCGCCACCGTCCCGCTGGCTGTCTCGATCGCCCTGACGATCATCGCTCTCTAGCGTTTGCTCTGCACCCATATACGCACCACCCCCGAACTGGCGGTGGTGCGTATATGGGTGCAGAGCAAACGGGGTGATCGCGACCAACGGCGGGCCTGGCAGCGGAGCGAAGCGGAGCGGTCTCCGGCGGGAGCGACGGTCGCGCCACCGGCGGACCCGGGAAATAATGTCCGTCTCGATCGGTCGAAGAAATTGGTCGAGAAAGGATCTCGCGATCTGTCGAGAAGGGACCGGCTGCGTGACGGAGACGGCGCTTTCCGCGGATGGCACGGCGATCGCGTTCGAACGGGTCGGCGAAGGACCATCCATCGTCTGTGTGGACGCGGCGGGCGCCTACCGCGAACACGGTCCGATGCGGCCGATCGCGTCCGCGTTGGCCGACGAGTTCACCGTGTTCACCTACGACCGGCGCGGTCGAGGCGAGAGCGGCGATACGCCGCCCTATGCGGTCGAGCGGGAAATCGACGACCTGGCCGCGGTGATCGCTGCCGCCGGCCCACAGGCCCAGGTCTACGCGTTCTCGTCCGGTGGGCTGGTCGCGTTGCACGCCGCCGCCGCGGGGGTGCCGATCGACCGGATGGCGCTTCTCGAGCCTCCGCTCGGCGAGCCGGACTCCGGCGAGTCGCCACTCACCCGCGAGATGCGGGCGCTGATCGGCGAAGGCAAGCACGCGGAGGCGGCGGCCCACTTCCTGGCCGCGATCGGGGTGCCGGAGGAGTACGCGACGCCGGACGACGGGCTGATCGCGGTCGCGCCAACGCTGGTCTACGACTGCCTGCTCGGCGACCAGACGTCATTGGACCTGATCGGCCGAGTACGCACGCCCACGCTGGTCATCGACAGCGAAGGCACCACCGGGCCACTGCCGGGCTGGGCGGTGACGATCGTCGGGGCGCTGCCCGACGGTCGCCACCTGAGCCTGCCCGGCAGCTGGCACGGCGTCGATGACGCGGACCTGACCGGCGCGTTGCGCGAGTTCTACGCCCAGAGCTGACCGTCGAGCGCCTCTTCGGCCTCGGCGAGGGTGCCGCCGTAGGCGCCGGTGGACAGGTATTTCCAGCCGCCGTCGGCGATGACGAACGCGACGTCGGCCGGATGCCGTCCTTGACCGCCTGGTGCGCGACGGCCAGCGCCGCGTGCAGGATCGCGCCGGTGGAGAAGCCGGCGAAGATGCCCTCGACCTCGACCAGCTGCCGGGTACGCAGGACCGCGTCGCGCGTGCCGACCGAGAAGCGGCGGGTCAGCACCGAGGCGTCGTAGAGCTCCGGCACGTAGCCCTCGTCGATGTTGCGCAGGCCGTAGACGAGCTCGCCGTAGCGCGGCTCGGCGGCGATGATCTCGATGCCGTGCACCTTCTCGCGCAGGTAGCGCCCGGTGCCCATGAGCGTGCCGGTGGTGCCGAGGCCCGCGACGAAGTGCGTGATCGTCGGCAGGTCGCGGAGCAGCTCAGGGCCGGTCGTCTCGTAGTGGGCGCGGGCGTTGTCCGGGTTGCCGTATTGGAAGAGCATCACCCAGTCGGGGTGCTCGGCCGCGATCTGCTTCGCCGTCGCCACCGCCTGGTTGGAGCCGCCCGCGGCCGGCGAGAAGATGATCTCCGCGCCGTACATCCGGAGCAGCTGGGTCCGCTCGGTGGAGACGTTCTCCGGCATCACGCAGACCAGCCGGTAGCCGCGCAGCTTGGCCACCATGGCCAGCGAGATGCCGGTGTTGCCGCTGGTCGGCTCCAGGATCGTGTCGCCCGGGCGGAGCCGGCCGGCGCTTCGGCCGCGCGGACCATGAACAGCGCCGCCCGGTCCTTGATGCTGCCGGTCGGGTTGCGGTCTTCGAGCTTGGCCCACAGCCGGACCGGCGGTGCCCCTCGGGCACCGACGGCGACAGCCGGGGCAGGCCGACCAGCGGGGTGTCCCCCGCGGCTTCGAGCAGGCTGTCGTACCGCGACATGGCGGCGCCGCCTTCAGCGCTGCCACGGGCGCGCGCTCGAGCGGCCCAGCAGCGCGGCCGCGGCGGCGAAGCCGAACGCGCCACCGGCGACGGCGGGCAGGATCGTCACGTTGTCGCCGTCGTTGAGCTTGGCGTCGAGCGAGCCGAGGAAGCGGACGTCTTCGTCGTTGACGTAGATGTTGACGAAGCGGTGCAGCGCGCCCTGCTCGGTGATCAGCCGGCCGCGCAGGCCGGGGTGCCGGCTGTCGAGGTCGGCGAGCAGCTCGGCGAGCGTGTCGCCGGCGCCCTCGACGGTCTTCGCGCCGCCGGTGTAGGTGCGCAGGATGGTGGGGATGCGAACCTCGATAGCCATGATCATTTGCTCCTGGGAGAACGGAAGAACGACGGTCGGGTGGTCGGACGGCTGCGGGGGTCAGCGGCCGGGCGAACACTCGTAGTCGACCGTCGTCGGGCTCTGCCCGAACATGTATGACTGAACAGCGTGCGGGTCCACGTTGGGCTCAACGATCTGGACCGGCTCCTCGGTGACGACGCCGTCGACGATGCGGTAGGAGCGGATCTCCTCGGTCTCCGGCTCGCGGGTCGACACCAGCAGGTAGTGGGCGCCCGGCTCGCCGGCGAAGGAGATGTCGGTGCGCGACGGGTAGGCCTCGGTCGCCGTGTGCGAGTGGTAGATGACCACCGGCTCCTCGTCGCGGTCGTCCATCTCGCGCCAGACCCGGAGCTGCTCCATCGAGTCGAACTCGTAGAAGGTCATCGACCGGGCCGCATTGTCCATGGGGATGTGCCGGACCGGCGTGTCGCTGCCGACCGGGCCCGCGACGACGCCGCACGCCTCGTCGGGATGGTCGCGGCGTGCGTGGGCGACGATCGCGTCGATGATCGACCGGTCGATGCTCAGCACGTACGCCCAGCTTACCGTCTGTGCGGCGTGCGCCGGGACGTGGCCGCGGTCACATGGTCACTCCGTGAGCGCGGTGAGCAACGACTCCTGGAGATAGCCCAGGTAGGCGTAGACGGAGAGCTGGAACACCCGGGACGACGAGGGGTCGCTCAGCACCGCGTCGTCGAGCTCCTCGCCCAGGTCGGTGTCGTCGCTGATGTCGAGCCGCACGCCCATCGCCAGCCGGGCGTCGTTGAGCGCCCGCAGCCAGGCCTCGGCCGCCTCCTCGTCGAGCCGCACCTCGCCGCCGGTGCTGCTGGGCAGCGCGGCCAGGATGGCGCCGGCCTGCGTCGATCTTGCCGGTCTTGAGGTCGCCCTCGGTGTAGCGGCGGAACTCGGCCGAGTCTCGGTGTTGGTCGGGTAGACGTCGGGGAAGAGCCGGTCGACGACCGGGTCGGCGTGGTCGAAGCCGTCGGTCAGCAGCCCGACGACCTCGGTCGCGACCTTGCGCAGCACCCGAACCTCGTCGGGGGCGAAGGTCGCGACGCAGTGTTGTCCATAGCGCCGAAACATGAGTCAGGGCTGCTCGACCGTCGCCCAGAGCCCGTAGCCATGCAGGCACGACGCGTCGTATTCCATCCGCTCGCGGGCACCGGCGGAGACCGCCGCGCGGCCCTTGTTGTGCACGTCGAGCATGAGTGACGTGGCCTTGTCGTGGCTGTAGCCGAACTGCTTCTGAAAAACCCAGGTCACGTAGGTCATCAGGTTGACCGGGTCGTCATGGACAACCGTGATCCACGGCCGGTCGGTCGCCGGCACCGTCTCGACGTCCGGCGACTGCACGGGAGTCGTCTGCGGGGCTGCCACACCGCCATCGTACGAGCAAATCGACGCACCGACGACCGCCACATGCGTCTCAGTAGCCCTCATGTGTCTTAGCAGCGGTTATGCAAGCAGGATGCCGTGGTCGACCGCTTCGGCCAGCACCGCGGCGAGGGCCCGGTGGGTGGCTTCGAGCCGGCGGGAGACCTCGCGGAGCAGCTCTAGCTCGACGCCCCGGATCGACCGCTGCGCCCATGAGCGGGCGCGGTTGGTGTCGGCCGCGCCGGCCAGGCGCCACTGCCCGTAGCAGCCGCCGGCCAGCCCGACGCCGACCGACGGGAGGATCGTGCGGCCCACCTCGACGGGGTAGCCGCCCAGCCCCGCCACCGCACCGCCGCCGGCGACCGTGGCCACGCCGGCGGTGCTGGTGATCAGGAGGACCTTGTCGAGGTCGCGGGCGTTGCGGTCGTCGGCGAGCCCACGGCGTATGCCCGCCGCCACCCGGCGCCGGACACCCTCGTCGGGTTCGACGCCGAAGACCTGGGTGACCGACTGGGCCAGCAGGCGGTCGACGGTCTCGTCGCACTCGGCGACGGCCTTCAGCGACAGCGCGTGCATCTCGCGGTCGAGGGTCTCGGGCAGGCCGGCCGGACCGGTGCCGAAAACGATCTCCTGGACGCAACGCAGGTGGATGTTGGCGAGCTCGATGGCCAGCCGCTGCCGGACGAGCTGGGTCTCGGCGCGGGCGGCCGTCTCTAGTCGCTCGGCCCAGTCGGACTCGTGGGTGCCCTCGGCGACCCGGACCGTGCGCATCGCGTTGGGCGGCACCGGCGGGTTGATGCTGGCCCGGCTCATGCCTTCGTCGGCCGCCCACTCGGTGAGCGCCCGGCGCAGGAACGCGGTGTCGCCGGCCGCCGGGTCGACCGCGAACCACGGCGCGTCGGCCAGCGCCGGGATGGCGGTGGCGATGGCCATCCGCTGCGCCTCGACCGCGCCCGCGGCCGGGTCGTCGTCGTCGAGGCCGGGGGCGATCTCGCCGAGCGCGAGCAGGTCGAGGTCTTCGGCGGTGTTCGTGGACAGGGCGGTGGCCGGCGCGAACCAGGTGCCGTCGGCGCGCGGCGTGACGACGAAGAAGACGGCGGCGTTGGTCTGCGCGACCTCGCCGAGGATGTCGAGCTCGAAGCGGCCGGGTAGCTGGCCGGCGCTGAGCACGTACATCACCGCGCCGCCGCGGCCGACCGCGTCGTGCAGCACCCGGCCGCCGGCGACGCCGAGGGTCTCGGTGTCGGGCGCGTCGACGAGGGTGAAGTGGCGCAGCAGCGGGTCGGGGAGGCTCAGCTCGACCCGGCGGGGCGGACGGGCCGCGGCCGACTCGTCGACCGGCGCGATGGAGCGGAACGGGTGTGCCTTGCGGGCCCCGGGTAGGTAGGCGCAGATGTCCTGGCCGTGGCCGTGGTTGACCACGAGGTAGCTGGCCGGCGGCACGTCGAGCAGCGGGCCGACCGAGCCGACCAGCGCGCCGATGACGTCGCTGCGGCCACTGCCGCGGGCGCCGAGGGCCACGACGGCCAACGGCTCGTCGGGGATGGGCTCGAGCTCGGGACCACGCGTCCGGCCGGTGCGCCGCTGCAGCGGCAGGGTGATGATCTCTGCCCCGGTCAGCCGATTGAGCGTGTCTGAGCCCATGCCTGAGCCTCCCTGATGTGACGTTCGCGCGGACGATCACCGTCCGCATTCCATTGAGCACCGGAACGCTATGCGAACCGCCACCTAACATGACAGGTACGGCACTACTCAACGCCGGCTTCGCGGGCTACTCAACTTCAACCCGTTACGGGGAGTACCCATCGCCATTACTCTCTATATGCTGCGGTGATGGGTCCGTGGAGATTTGTCGGCCGTGCCGCAGAGCTCAACCGTCTCATCTCGACCGCTTCGGACGGAAGTGGAAGAGGACTCATATTTAACGGCAGTGCGGGCATCGGGAAAAGCCGCCTGCTGCGCGAGGGAGTCGCCACTCTCTCCACCGAACGGCTGGCCGTCTGGACCGCTTCGGCCAACATCGCGACCGCCTCCCTGCCGTTCGGCGGACTGGCCCAGGTGCTGCCCACCGACCAGCCGCCCGGCCTGACCGCGGCCGGCCTGTTGCGCTGGGCCGTCGAGGCGCTCAACCAGCAGGCCGCCGGCCGGCCCATCGTGCTCGCGATCGACGACGCACACCTGCTCGACCCGTCGTCGGCCGCGCTGGTCTACCTGATGGCCCGCGACGAGGGCGCGACCGTGCTGGCCACCCTGCGCAGCGGCGAGCAGTTCCCGCACCCGATCCGGGCACTGTGGACCGACGACCTGGTCGAGTTGGTCGAGCTCGAGCCGATGTCGGTCGACGACACCAGCCGGCTGCTCGGGCAGATGCTCGAGGGCGACGTCGACAACGCCAGCGCCGAGCGGCTGTGGCGGCTCTCCGAGGGCAACGCGCTGCTGCTCCGCGAGCTGGTCCTGGCGGCCAAGCAGGCCGGCGAGTTCACCAAGTCGTTCGGCGTGCACCGGTGGACCGGCCGGCTCGAGCTGGCGCCCAGCCTGACCGACCTGATCGACACCCGGATCGGCCAGCTCACGCCGGGCGTACGCACGGTGGTCGAGCTGGCCTCGCTCGGCGAGCCGATCGGCATCGACCTGCTGATCAAGGCGACCAATCCGGAAGACGTCGAGGTGGCCGAGGAGCGACGAGCTGATCAGGGTGGTGCAGAGCGACCGGCGGTCCAACGCCCGGCTGGCCCACCCGCTCTACGGCGAGGTGGTCCGCCGGCGTTGCCCGGTGGTGCGCAAGCGCCGCCTCGAGGCGCAACTGGCCGACCTGGTCGAAGCCGTCGGAGCCCGCCGCCGTGACGACCTGTTGCGCGTCGCGGTCTGGCGACTCGACTCCGGCACCGCGCAGGACCCGCTGCAGCTCCTGATGGCCGGCGGGCAGGCGTTCGCCGGCTTCGACGTGCCGCTGGCGACCCGGCTGGCCCGGGCCGCCCTCGACGCCGGTGGCGGGTTCGGCGCGGCCGAGCTGCTGTCGACCATGATGATGTTCGGCGACCAGCCGTCCGAGGCGCTCAACGTGCTCGACGCGGTCGACGAGCAGGCCACCTCCAACCACCTTCGCGCCCGCTGGCTGGTGGTCCGCGGCCTCGTCAGAAACTGGGGACTGAGCCGCGAGTCGACACCCGACGAGATGGCCGTCGAGGCCAAGGCCCTGCCTGACCCGGCCGACCAGGCCCGGGTCCGCTCGTTCGAGGCGATCATGCGGTTGCACAAGCTGGAGACGGCCGAGGCGCTGCGGATCGCCCGCTCGATCCTCGACCGGCCGGCCGCACCGGTCGCCGCGCGCGGCCTGGCGCAGTGCATGATCGCCCACCTCCAGGCGGCGCAGGGCGAGTCGCGGGCCAGCGAGCGCGCGGTGGCGAGCGTGCAGGCCGACGCACCGCTGTGGCGCACCGACATGCCCTACCTCCAGCTCGCCCTGGAACTGGCCCGGGGCACCCGGCTGGCCATCGCCGGCGATCTGGCCGGCATCGACGCGATCGTCGCCGACGAGTTCGCCGACCTGGCCGACGCCGGCGACTTCCGGCTCGGCTCCGGCTACCTGGCGATCCTGCGGGCGCAGGCCGCCCGCCTGCGCGGCCAGACCGGCGAGGCACTGCGCACCAGCGTGCAGGCCTGCGCCGCGCTGGCGACCAGCCGGATCTACGCCGGGCTGGCGCATGCCGAGCGGGCCCAGGCACACGCGTTGCGCGGCGAGGCCGACGAGGCCCGCGCCGCGATGGCCGACTCCGACGAGGCGCATTCGCCGATCATGGAGATCCTCTACCCGTGGCGCGAACAGGCCCGGGCCGCCGTGCTGGCGGTCGCCGACGACACTGCCGGGCGCGGCCGACGTGCTCCGCACGCTGGTCTGGCGGCTGCGGGCCGACGGCTTCGCCGGCCACGAGGTGCTGGCGCTGCACGACCTGGTGCGGCTGGGTGAGGCGGCCGAGCCGCTGCGCTGGCCCGACGAGCACGATCCGGGCCAGACCGTCGCGCAGCGGCTCGCCGAGCTGGCGAGCACGCTCGACGGCGACCTGCCGGAGATCATGTCCGCGTACGCCCAGGCCGCCGCCCGCCGATCCGGCCCCGACCTGCTGGTCGCCGCCGATCTCTTCCGGGCCAAGGGCCTCTGGGTGTACGCGGCGGAAGCGGCCGCCGGCGCCGCGAACCGGTTCCGCGACTCCCGCACCGACGCCGCCGGCGCCACCCGGCTCATGGGCGAGCTGCTGAGCCACTGCGACATGCTCCGTACGCCGGCGCTCGGTCTGTCCCGGCCCGCCCTGAGCGACCGGGAGCGCCAGATCGCCCGGCTGGCCGCGTCCGGCGTGTCCAGCCGCGAGATCGCGGCCCAGTTCTACCTGTCGACCCGCACGGTGGAAAACCACCTGCAGCGGGTCTACGCCAAACTCGGCGTGGCCGGCCGCGGTGAGCTCGGCCCCGCATTGCGGATGGTTCCCGACAGCTGAGAGGCAGGCCCCTAGGCTGGGTGGATGACCATGGGCCACCCCGCCTTACTCACCGACCATTACGAGCTGACGATGGTCGGTGCGGCGCTCAAGGACGGCACCGCCGACCGGCAGTCCGTCTTCGAGGTGTTCGCCCGGCGGCTTCCGCCCGGCCGCCGCTACGGCGTGGTCGCCGGCACCGGCCGGCTGATGGATCTCCTGCGCGAGTTCCGCTTCGACCGACGGAGGAGCTCGACTACCTGCGGGAACGCGGAGTCGTCGACGAGCGCACGGCTGCCTGGCTCGCGGATTTCCGCTTCCAGGGCGAGATCGAGGGGTACGCCGAGGGCGAGTTGTTCTTCCCCGGCTCGCCGATCCTGACGCGTGTCCGGGACGTTCGCCGAGTGCGTACTGCTGGAGACGCTGGCGCTGTCGGTGCTCAACCACGACAGCGCGATCGCCGCGGCCGCCGCGCGCATGGTCACCGCCGCCCGCGGCCGCGGGCTGATCGAGATGGGCTCGCGCCGGGCGCACGAGGAGGCGGCGGTCGCCGCGACCCGGGCCGCGTACCTGGCCGGCTTCTCCTCCACCTCGAACCTGGCCGCCGGCATCCGGTACGGGATCCCGACCGCCGGCACCGCCGCGCACGCGTTCACCCTGCTGCACGACGACGAGGCCGCCGCGTTCGCCGCACAGGTCGCGTACCTGGGCAAGAGCACCACGCTGCTCGTCGACACCTACGACATCGCGCAGGGCATCCGCACCGCGATCGCGGTCGCCGGGCCCGACCTGCGGGCGATCCGGATCGACTCGGGCGACCTCTCCGTGCTGGCCCACCACTCCCGCGAGCTGCTCGACTCGCTGGGCGCCACCGAGACCAAGATCATCGTTTCCGGCGACCTCGACGAGTACTCGATCGCCGCGCTCGCCGCCGAGCCGGTCGACATCTACGGCGCCGGCACCTCCGTCGTCACCGGCTCCGGTGCGCCGACCGCCGGACTGGTCTACAAGCTGGTCGAGGTCGACGGGCGGCCGGTGGTGAAGCGCTCGGAACACAAGGCCACGATCGGCGGGCGCAAGATCGGCGGTACGCCGGCACAAGCCGACCGGCACGGCGACCGAGGAGATCGTGGTCTCCCAGGGTGCGCCCGAGAAGCGCACCGGGGACCGGCTGCTGCAGCGCCCGTACGTCGTCGGCGGAGAGCCGGTCGACCTACCGTCGCTGGCCGACTCCCGCGAGCACCTGCGGCAGGGATTGATCTCGATCCCGTGGGAGGGGCTCAAGCTGTCGGCGGGCGATCCGGCCGTGCCGGTCACTGTCGTACCCGCGAGTTAGTGTTCTGACCATGACCCGCGCTCTGATCATCGTCGACACGCAGAACGACTTCTGCGAAGGTGGCTCGCTGGCCGTGGCCGGCGGGGCCGACGTGGCGTCGGAGATCTCCCGCGCGCTGACCGGTCAGCCCGACCGGTGGGACCACGTCGTCGCGACCAAGGACTTCCACATCGACCCGGGCGCGCACTTCAGCGACAGCCCCGACTTCGTCACCACCTGGCCGGCGCACACGGTGGTCGGCACGCCCGGTTCCGACTTCCACCCCAACCTGTCGACCGAGCGCGTCGAGGCCGTGTTCCACAAGGGCCAGCACGCGGCCGCCTACAGCGGCTTCGAGGGCCACACCGAAGACGGCGTCGGGCTGGGCACCTGGCTGACGCGACCACGACGTCGACGAGGTCGAGGTGGTCGGGCTGGCCACCGACCATTGCGTCCAGGCGACCAGCCTCGACGCGGCCCGCCGGGGCCTACGGACCACCGTGCTGCTCGACCTCACCGCGGGCGTCCTGCCGGACACCACGGAGGCCGCGCTCGAGCAGCTACGCGAGGCGGGCGTCACGCTCGTCGGCAGTCCCGTCGTCAAACCCGCATGAGGCTGGCGCCCTACCGGTCGGTCCTCGGGCTGCCCGGCGTCCGCCCGCTGCTCATCGTCGCCATCCTGGCCCGCATCCCGTCGGTCGCGGCCGGGGTGACGCTGACCCTGCACGTGGTCCTCGAGCTGGACCGCGGCTACTTCGCCGCCGGCCTGGTCGGCACCGCGTCGACGGTCGGCGCGGCGATCGGCGCCCCACTGCTCGGCCGCATGGTCGACCGCCGCGGCCTGCGCCCGGTGCTGGTGGTCTGCACGATCGCCGAGGGCGTCTTCTGGTCGATCGCCGGCTCGCTGCCCTACCCGCTGCTGCTCGTCCTGGCCCTGGTCAGCGGCGTGCTGATGCTGCCGGTGTTCTCCGTCGTCCGCCAGTCACTGGCCGCGCTGGTGCCACCGGAACAACGCCGCCCGGCGTACGCCCTCGACTCGATGTCGGTCGAACTGTCCTTCATGATCGGCCCAGCGCTGGCGGTCTGATGGCCACGTCGATCTCCCCGCACGCGACGATGTGGGCCGTCGGCGCCGGAGTGGTCATCGCGGGCACGCGCTGTTCGTCTTCAACCCGCCGGTCCGCGCCGAGTCCGAAGCGGCCGCCGCTGCCGGCCCGCGCCCGCCGCGCCGCTCGTGGCTGTCGGCCCGCATGGTGGCGATCCTGGCGATCGCGGTGGCCACCACCCTGGTGCTGGGCGGCACCGACGTAACGGTCGTCGCGGTCCTCCGCGAGGCCGACCAGGTCAGCTGGACGGGCGTGGTGCTGGCGCTGTGGGGCGTCTACTCGCTGATCGGCGGGTTCGTCTACGGCTCGCTGAGCCGGGTGCCGTCGCCGGTGGTGCTGCTTGGCTTGTTGGCGCTCGGCACCTTGCTGGTCGCGCTGGCCGGGGCCGCAGTGGTTCCTGCTCGCGGTGGCGCTGGTCCCGGCGGGGGCACTGTGCGCACCAACCCTCGCGGCGGCGGCCGACGCGGTCTGCCACCTGGCACCACCGTCGGTCCGCGGCGAAGCGATGGGGTCTGCACGGCTCGGCCATCACGGTCGGGTTGGCCCTGGGCGCGCCCCTGGCGGGTTGGGTGATCGACATGTAGTTCGCCGCGCTGGGGGTTCGTGGCCACGGGCGTCGCGGGGTTGTTGGTCGCGCTGGCAGTGCTTCCGATCTACCTGTCCCGGCGCCACCCACCGACGGCCACCACACCTTCGCAACGCACACCCGAACCCTCCCTGGCCGTCTCGGACTAGGCCTTGGATTGCTGGGGTTTAGCTGGCCAGCGCTGGGCTTTGTTCTTGTGGGTCTGTTGTCGGGCGGCGGGAGACGGCGCGGAACTTGGCCGGGGGCATGCGGAAGCGGGCGACGAAAGCCTGGCGTAATGCCTCGGCCGAGCCGAAGCCGGATCTGGTGGCTACCTCGGGCATCGGCAGGTCGGTCGAGTCGAGCAGGCGGGCGGCCGCGTCGACGCGGGCGCAGCGGACGAAGCGAGCCGGTGGGTCGCCGAGTTCGCGGAGGAACAGGCGGGTCAGGTGGCGAGGGCTCACGCCGACCGCGTCGGCCAGGCGGGCGGTCGACAGGTCCTCGGCGAGGTGGCTGAGGACGTGGTCGACGGCGCGGCGGACGACGTCGTTGTCGGGGGCGGGTGGGGCCACGTACACGCTCATCTGTGCCTGGTTGCCCGGTCTTTGCAGGTAGGTGACCAGGTCGCGGGCGACCTGGCGGGCCAGCTCGGCGCCGTGGTCCTCCTCGACGAACGCGAGCGTCAGGTCCAGGCCACTGGTGACGCCGGCGGCGGTGGCCATTCGGCCCTCGCGGATGAAGATCGGGGCGGAGTCGACCCGCACGTCGCGGTAGCGGCTGGCCAGGCGGGGCGCGAACCGCCAGTGCGTGGTGGCGCGGTGGCCGTCGAGCAGGCCGGTCGCGGCGAGCACGGTGGCGCCGGTGCAGACCGAGGCGACCCGGCGGCTTTCCCGGGCCAGGCGGCGTACGTGCGCGACTACCAGCGCGTTGTCGGCGGCGGTCTCGTGGCCGAAGCCGCCCGAGACGATGAGGGTGTCGAGCGGGCCGGTCAGCCGCTCCAACGCGAGCTGCGCCTGCACCACCAGGCCGCTGTCGCACCTGATCGGGTGGCCGCCCGGGGTGGCCAGTTCGACCCGGTAGCCCGGTCGTAGCTGTCCGATCGCGTTGGCCAGCCCGAACGTCGACGTGACGCAGGCGATGTCGAGCAGCTCGGCGCCGTCGTACCCGACCATGACGATGCGACGCGGATCCATATCCCCGACCTTAGGCCGCCGATCCCACGGATTCGGACCTGCGGGTCGCGGATCGTTCTGGCTGCGGCGCCCCGCTGGCACGGTCGACAGCATGACCTCCATGACGACCGACGAGAACCCGTCGCTGCTGCGGTGGCTGGCTCACCGTTGGCCCACCCTGGCCGCCATACCGCTCATCGCGGGGTCGTTGTACGGCCTCGACGACGTACGCGGCCTGGCTTTCCTGCTCGTCCTGTCGCCGCTCGCCTACCTGGTGCCGGCGTCGTTCAACCGGCCGGGCATCACCTGGCCCGCGGTGCTCATCGGCTCCGTCGTGGTCGCGCCCTTGAAGATTTTCGACCTGAACGCGGCGTACGCGCTGCTGGTCGCGACCGTCGCCTTCGTCGTGATCGGCACGGTGCGGCGGGCGCCCGGCTTCGGCCTCCAGACGGTCGCGGCCGTCCTGTTCGCCGCCGTCGCGGTGATCGCCATCGAGGCCGGCTCGGTGGAGCTCGGTGGGGTGCTGGTCGCGATCGGGCTGCTGGCCCACGCGGCCTGGGACGCGTACCACCACCGGGTCGATCGGGTTGTGCCGCGCTCGTTCGCCGAGTGGTGCTGCGTCGTCGACGTCGTCCTCGGCGTGGCGGCGATCGTCCTGATCCTCTAGAGCCCAAGCGAAAGGGGCGGCGCGTCGATCCGACGCGCCGCCCCTTTTCGTTTGGCTACTTGTTGTTCGCGGTGTCTTCCTGGTAGCTGGCGCCACCGTCGGACTCGCTGGTCAGCGGCTTGGCGCCGCCCTCCGGCGGGCCGGCGACCGAGCGGCCGGCGGCGAGCTCCGGGAACTTCAGGTCGAACGCGGGCCGCTCGGAGCGGATCCGCGGCATCCGGTCGAAGTTGCGCAGCGGCGGCGGCGACGAGGTCGCCCACTCCAGCGAGTTGCCGTGGCCCCACGGGTCGTCGGCCAGCGACCACCGGGCCGGCCTTGTAGGACTTCCAGCAGTTGTAGATGAACGGCAGCGTCGAGATGCACCGAGGATGAACGCGCCGATCGTGGAGATCGTGTTGAGCGTGGTGAAGCCGTCGCTCGGCCGGTAGTCGGCGTACCGCCGGGGCATGCCCTCGTTGCCGAGCCAGTGCTGCACCAGGAACGTGGTGTGGAAGCCGATGAAGGTCAGCCAGAAGTGAATCTTGCCCAGCCGCTCGTCGAGCATCCGGCCGAACATCTTCGGGAACCAGAAGTAGACGCCCGAGTAGACGGCGAACACGATCGTGCCGAACAGCACGTAGTGGAAGTGCGCCACCACGAAGTACGAGTCGGAGACGTGGAAGTCGACCGGCGGGCTGGCCAGCAGCACGCCGGTCAGGCCGCCGAAGAGGAAGGTGACCAGGAAGCCGATGGCGAACAGCATCGGCGTCTCGAAGCGTGATCTGGCCGCGCCACATGCGTGCCGATCCAGTTGAAGAACTTCATGCCGGTCGGCACCGCGATCAGGATAGCTGAGGAAGCTGAAGAACGGCAGCAGCACCTGGCCGGTGGCGAACATGTGGTGCGCCCAGACGCTCATCGACAGCGCCGCGATCGCGATGGTCGCGCCGACCAGGCCCTTGTAGCCGAAGATCGGCTTGCGGGAGAAGACCGGGATGACCTCGGTGATGATGCCGAAGAACGGCAGCGCGACGATGTAGACCTCGGGATGGCCGAAGAACCAGAACAGGTGCTGCCAGAGCATCGGCCCGCCGGTCGCCGGCGTCGTAGACGTGGGCGCCGAGGATCCGGTCGGCGCGCGAGCGCGAACAGCGCGGCGGCCAGCAGCGGGAAGACCATGATCACCAGCAGGCTGGTGACCAGGATGTTCCAGGTGAAGATCGGCATCCGGAACATCGTCATGCCCGGCGCCCGCAGCGTCAGGATCGTGGTGATCATGTTGACGCGCGCCGAGGATCGTGCCCAGACCGGAGATCGCCAGGCCGACGATCCACATGTTGGCGCCGACGCCGGGCGAGTGCTCGACGTCTGCTCAGCGGCGTGTAGGCGAACCAGCCGAAGTCGGCGGCGCCGCCCGGGCGTGACGAAGCCGAGCGAGCGACCAGCGAGCCGCCGAACAGGTACAGCCAGTAGGCGAACGCGTTCAGCCGCGGGAACGAGACGTCCGGCGCGCCGATCTGCAGCGGCACGACGAAGTTCGCGAACGCGAACACGATCGGCGTCGCGAAGAGCAGCAGCATGATCGTGCCGTGCATGGTGAACAGCTGGTTGTACTGCTCGGGCGAGAGGAACTGCAGCCCCGGCCGGGCGAGCTCGGCGCGCATCAGCAGCGCCATCGACGCCGCCGACCATGAAGAACGCCGAAGCCGTGACCAGGTACATGATCCCGATCTGCTTCGCGTCGGTCGTGCGCAGCAGCCGCGCGAAGGCCGAGCCCTTGCACCGGCTGGCGGACCGGCCAGGGCCGGGTCACGATCGGCTTCGGTGCGACGGTGGTCACGACAGGCCTCCGCAATCTCGTTTGTGTCGGACGCAGAATAGTCCTCGCATCTCAGGGGTCCCGCGCTGGGTGGTGAGAACCTCTCTCGAACCCCGCGCCGACCAACGCCGGTCAGGGGTCGGTTAGGGACGCTTCGATGGCGTCGCCGAAGGCGGTGACGCAACGCTCGCAGCCACGTCACAGATCCGCGCCGTCGAGGCCGATACGACCTGGCGAAAGGTCATGCCGCGGTCGCGAACGGGCATCCGGTCCGTCGCGGCGAGTGTGCGCATGCCGGGTCCGCACCGCCGCACGGCGTGGCGCGGCCTGATGCGTGGCCGCGCGCCGTCGGTCACGAGTCGTGGCCGACAGAAGTGGCGCGCTCACGCCGCGTCATCGAGCCGCCGGCTCGCGCCGCGGTCACGCACAGACGTGATCGCTAGGCCTGTCCCCGGTGCGCGGCTCGGTCGACCGGCTCGGCAGCGCCTGCGCGCCAGCTGCTCAGGTCTGGTCGACCGGCAGGCGATCAGCGCCCGCGCTAGACCGGGTCGACCAGGAGCCGGTAGTGCTCGCGGAAGATGCGGTCGCCGCGGCCGCGCAGGAGCGGGTCGCGGAGGGCCGGCGCTACGTCGCGGGTGCGGTCGCGGTCGCGGGTGCGGTCGAGGACCCATTTGGTGCGCGGGCGGCGGCGGCTTTCGTAGCGGCGGAGCGCCTCCGGCACCGAGCCGGCACCGGTGAGCGCGTCGGCCAGGACCACCGCGTCTTCGAGCGCCATGGCGGCGCCCTCCGACAGCGTCGGCGAGGTGGCGTGCGCGGCGTCGCCGACCAGCACCGCCGGGCCGCGCGACCAGCAGGCGAACTCGACCTCGTCGGTCAGGGCGACCTGCACCTTGTCGACGGCGTCGAGGATGTCCGGCACGGGCGGCCCGAAGTCGCCGAAGACCTCGCGGAGCCGGGCGAGCGGGTCGGCCGGTGCGCTGGTGCCGGGCTCGTCGGCGTAGAGGTAGAGGCGCCCGTCACCCATCGGCATGACGATGAAGGCCGAGCGCCGGCCGAGCAGCGCCGTCCAGTCGGCGACCGCCGGGCCGCCGGCGACCACGCTGCGGTAGACGACCTGACCCACCGGGCGGGCCGGCCCGCCCAGGGCCGCCAGGGCGCGGACCGACGACTTGCGGCCGTCGGCGCCGACCACCAGGTCGTATGACGAGACCGAGCCGTCACCGAAGGTGGCGACGGCGGCGCCGTCGGTGCGCCACGTCGAGGCGGGCGAGCGACGTCTCATAGCGGACGTCGCCGTCGACGCGAGGTGAGCAGCACGCGCTGCAGGTCGCCACGGGGCAGCGCGCGGCACTCGCCGACGCCGGCCCAGAGCTTGCCGAGGTCGACCTCGCAGAGCTCGCTGCCGCGCTCGTCGAAGAAGCGTTGTCGCTCGACCACCTCGCCGAGTGGCTGGACCGGGTCATCGAGGCCGAGGTCGCGCAGCGCCCGCGCCGCGTTGCCGGGCAGGAAGATGCCGGCGCCGGGAACGGTGGTGGCGGGAAGCTTCTCGACGACTTCGGGACGGTAGCCAGCCAGGCGCAGCGCCCGGGCCACGGCGAGACCAGCGATGCCGGCGCCGACGACGAGGACGCGCAGCGTAGACGGGAGCATGTGGACGAAGCCTCCGAGGCGGTCGAGGGGCCACGCAATGAAGCCAGAACCTTACTCGCAGTTGGCACCTCTATCCAGCGCCCCGAACGTAGCCTACTGTCGATGGAAGCGCTCCCATCTCCTCCCTCGTCACCGGAAGGAGCAGCATGCGCCGACTTGTCCGCGCCGCCGTGACCGCCGTCCTGGTCGCGACCGGTGCTCTGGTCGTTGCGTCGCCGGCCCAGGCCGACACGCTGATCTGCGAGCAGTACGGCTCGACCACCATCCAGGGCCGCTACGTGGTCCAGAACAACCGCTGGGGTTCGAGCGCGCAGCAGTGCGTCAACGTCACGGACACCGGCTTCAGCATCACCGCCCAGCAGGGTTCGGCGGCCACCAACGGCGCGCCGCTGTCGTATCCGTCGGTCTTCCTGGGCTGCCACTACACCAACTGCTCGCCCGGAACGAACCTGCCGATGCAGGTCAGCCGGATCAGCAGCGCCACCTCTTCGATCAACTACGCGTTCGCCAGCGGCACCTACAACGCGTCGTACGACATCTGGCTCGACCCGACACCACGTACCGACGGGGTCAGCCAGATGGAAATCATGATCTGGTTCAACCGCCAGGGCCCGATTCAGCCGATCGGCTCGCCGGTGGGCAATGCGACCGTCGGCGGTCGGACCTGGGAGGTCTGGCAGGGCAGCAACGGCGCCAACAACGTCCTCTCGTACGTGGCGCCGTCGCCGATCAGCTCGTGGAACTTCAGCGTGCTGGACTTCATCGCCGACGTGCGGTCGCGTGGGGCGATCACCAACTCCTGGTATCTGACCAGCATCCAGGCGGGCTTCGAACCGTGGAACGGCGGCGTCGGGCTCGGCGTGAGCGCGTTCTCGGCCGCGGTGAACGGCGGCGGCACCGGGCCTGGCCCGGACACGCAGCCGCCGTCGACGCCCGGCCAGCCAACAGCCGGCACGGTCACCGCGTCGAGCGCGGCGATCTCGTGGGCGGCCTCGACCGACAATGTCGGCGTCACCGGGTATGACGTGTATCGCCAGCAGGGCAGCGGTGCGGCGACCCTGGTCGGCAGCACGGCCGGAACCTCGTTCACCGCGAGCGGGCTCTCGGCCTCCACCGCGTATACGTTCTCGGTGCGCGCCCGCGACGCCGCTGGCAACGTCTCCGCCGCGTCGCCTGGCCGGACCGTGACCACAACAGGATCCGGCGGCGGAGGGTCGTCCGCCTGCCGCATCCGGTACGCGGCCAACCCGTGGAGCAACGGGTTCACCGCGGAGGTCACGGTGACCAACACCGGAACGGGTGGCATCAACGGCTGGACCCTGACCTACAGCCTTCCGGCCGGTCAAGCGATCACCAACAGCTGGAATGCCACTGTCACCACCGCTGGGTCGGCGGTGACCGCGCGCAACCTGACCTGGAACGGATCGTTGGCCGCCGGCGCCAGCACCACCTTCGGCTATCAGGGAACGCATGGCGGAGGCTACGTGTCGCCGTCGGCGTTCGCGCTCAACGGCTCGGCCTGCACCGTGGGCTGACGGAACGACCGCGCCGGTCGCGGGCGCACCGCCACGGTGAACGACACCGCGGCGATCCCCCGCCCGCGACCGGCACAACCCGCCGCCAAAGCGTCGAGTGCTCGGCCCCGTTTCATACCTGCGGTCAGGTGGCGCCTGGACCCGCCGCAGCCCGGCCTCGGTTATGAAGCAGGGACTAGGTGGAGGCGGCATGGTAGGCCTCTGTCAGCCAGGCGCGGATCTGGTCGTCGATCTCCCGGGCGTCGGTGAGCGGCACGACGTTGACCACCAGGTCGGCGGATTTCGGCAACGTGCGACGGATCCGGTCGTCGTCGATCCGGTGCGGCAGCACCAGCATCAGGTCGACGGCTCGGGCCCGCGGACGGACCTCGGCCACCGTGCGCTCGGCCTTGAGGAAGACGCCGACCTTGACCGCGTCGGTGTGTATCGGCCCGAGCTCTTCGACGTGCGCCAGGATCGCGTCGAAGATGTGGCGCCACTCGGGGCGGTGCGGTGCGAAGGTCTCGTCGATCGTGCCCGCCGGCACACACACGTGTGACTGGTTGGCGCGGCCGAACTCGCGCTCACAGGACGGACAGGTCCACCTGCTCATCGCTGTTCACCCCCCGGCGGGCCAGCGACACCGCGATGCCGTCGAGCAGCAGGCGTAGGCCGGACTCGAACACCGCTTCGATGTCGTAGTCGAAGCCGTGCTCGGCGACATAGCGCAGGCCCGCGGACCGTTCCGGCGCGGCGCTCAGGACGGCCTCGATCTCACCGCTGTGGATGTCTGCCCACTCGTCGTTGGTCACGCCGGTGTCAGCACGGGCGCGTAGCTCGGATTCGAGGTTGAGTGCGCTGGACCGCACGTGGCCGAAAAGCGAGAGGTGAATGTGCATCATCTCGTCGACGCCGAAGCCGAGCGCGCGCAAGGTGTCCAGACTCCATTCCGAATAGGGCAGCAGGTTGGGTAGCAGCTGCGGACGCGTCAGCGACAGTGGATCGGCCGCCCACGGGTGCGCGCCGAACGACCGCCACATCTGCCGCGCCGCTGTCTCGAGCCGGGCCCGCCAATGTGCGGGCGGGTCGTCGGGCAGCGGGGACTCGCCGAAGGCGGCATCGATCATCGCCAGGATCAGCTCGTCTTTGCCCGGGACGTGCCGGTAGAGGGACATGGTCGCCACGCCCAGGTCGGCGGCCACGCGGCGCATCGTGAGCATCGACAGGCCCTCCGCGTCGGCGATCGCGACGGCCGACCGGACGATCCGCTCTCGGTTGAGCTCACCGTCGGACGACCGGCGGGGCCGGGATGCCGCCGGACCGTGGAAACCGCCGCTGTGCGCCGGGACCTCGGGCTCGACGACCATCGCGACCGGCGGGTCGCTCCGTTCGATCACCACGCTCCCGGCGCCCGACCGGGTCTCCACCAGCCCGGCGTCGCGGAGCGCACCGATCACCTTGGTCGCCGTCGCCATCGCGACGCCCCAGTCACGGGTGATCTCGCGAGTGGACGGGATGCGATCGCCGGGCACGAGGTCGCCACGGGCGATGCGCTCGCGGATCTCGGCCGCGATCCGCCGGTAGGGCGCTTCCTCCACCATGACCTTCAAGCCTCCTTTGCACTAGTGCGAAGCGAGCGTAGCACGCTCATGACTAGTGCGCTATACAACGTACGCGCCCTGATGTACGTTGTACTCGTCCCACTCCGAACGGGAGGCATCAACCATGAACGTCCTCATCTCAGGAGCCGGCATCGGCGGGCTCGCGCTGGCGCATTGGCTGGGCCGGCACGGCATCGACGCGACCGTCGTCGAACGCGCGCCCGCCCTCCGCTCCGGCGGCCAGGCCATCGACGTCCGCGGCGCGGCCCGCACGGTCGTCGAACGGATGGGCATCCTCGACGCCATCCGCGCGGAACACACCGGCACCCACGGCATCATGTATGTCGATCGTCGCGGCGCCCCGGTCGCCCGCATGTCGGGCGACGACTTCGGTGACTCCGGCGGAGTCGTGGCCGAGATCGAGATCCTCCGCAACGACCTGGTGCGCATCCTGCGCGACGCCGCGCCCACGGCGGAATATCTCTTCGACGACCACATCACCGCGCTGCACGACGGCGCCGACGGCATCACCGCGACCTTCCACCGCGCGCCGACGCGCACCTTCGACGCGGTGGTGGGCGCCGACGGGCTGCGCTCCGGGGTGCGCTCACTCGCCTTCCGCCAGGAGCGGCAACCCGTCCGCGACATGGGGATGTACGTGTCGTACTTCGCGGCGCAAACCTCGCTCGACCTGGACGGCTGGGAGGTGATGTACAACCTGCCCGCCGGCAACGGCGTCGGCGGCCGCGTGCTCCTGCTCTATCCGGTCGGCAGCGACGGCGAGGTCCGCGCGATGTTCTCCTGGTACTCGCCGGTGCTCGGCCACGACCGGCGCGACATCCCGACGCAGAAGGCGCTCCTGGCGGAGGTGTTCGCCGGCGCGGGCTGGGAGATCCCGCATCTGCTCGACCAGATGTGGCGCGCCGACGACTTCTATTTCAGCCGCTCCGGCGCCACCCAGCTCGACCGCTGGTCGCACGGCCGCGCCACGCTGCTCGGCGACGCGGCGTTCGCCGGCTCGCTCGGCATGGGCACCAGCATGGCCCTGGTCGGCGCCTACGTGCTGGCCGGCGAGCTCGCCACGGCACCTGACCCGACTGCCGCCTTCCGCGGCTACGAGGAAGGCATGCGTGACTACGTAACGCGCAACCTCAAGCGCCCACCGGGCGGCGACAAAGGCTTCGCGCCGGGCTCGCGGGCCGCCATCTGGCTACGCAACCAGGTCGTCCGCACGATGACCAAGCTGCCCGGCAAGAGCGCCCTGACCGGCAACCTCCAGGCCTCGGCCAACGCCATCACCCTGAAGGACTACCCCGCGACCCGCGATTCCCTCATAACCCCTTAACAGCGACCAACCGCGGACCACGGCGCAGGAGCACCCGCACTGCGCAACCCAGCACGGCACGGTCCAGCTGCACGACACGGTCAGGCGCCGAAGCGGTGCGGCGCGCTCCGCCGCAGCGCGCAAACCGAAGGCGGTCCGGCGCGCAAGGCAGTCGAGCGCCCAAAGCAACGCGGCGCGCAAGGCAGTCCAGCGCCCAAAGCAACGCGGCGCCAGCCAGGCAGCGCCGCGCGAGCCGATCGCGTGGCGACCGCTTGGAGCGAGTTGGGGTGGTGCGGGTTG
Source organism: uncultured Actinomycetota bacterium (assembly GCA_963840005.1). GTDB lineage: Bacteria > Actinomycetota > Actinomycetes > Mycobacteriales > Micromonosporaceae > Asanoa. The sequence continues at coordinate 126,583 of CAWIXO010000007.1, forward strand.
TCAGTTGCCCATCGCGTCGATGGCGGCGATCTCCTCGTCGGAGAGCTCGAAGCCGAAGACGTCCCCGTTGGAACGGATGCGGGCCGGTGTGACCGACTTCGGGATGACCACGATTCCATGTTGGATGTGCCAACGGACGACTACCTGGGCCGGCGAGACGCGGTGGGTTTCGGCGATCTGGGCGAGCACCGGGTCGCCCAACCGGGTGGTCTTGAAGGGGCTGTAGCCCTCGAGGACGACACCGCGCTCGTGGTGGCCCTGCACCTCGGCTTCGTCCCACAGGCGGGGGCCCCACTTGATCTGGTTGACCGCCGGGACCTCGCCCGTCTCGGCGATCAGTTCGTCGATCTGGGCCAGCGAATAGTTGCTGACCCCGATCGCGCGGGTCTGGCCGGCGTCGCGGATCGCGATCATGCGGCGCCAGGTGTCGACCAGGCTGCCGCGCGTCGGGGGCCAGTGGATCAGCCAGAGGTCGAGTCGGTCGATGCCGAGCATGCGCAGGCTCTCGTCGATCGTGCGCTGTTCACGACCGACCCGCTCGGCGGGGAGCTTGGTGGTGACGAAGATGTCCTCGCGGGGCACGCCGCTGTCGGCGATCGCCCGACCGACAAGGTCCTCGTTGCCGTACGCGGTGGCTGTGTCGATCATCCGGTATCCGGACTCGAGCGCCACGGTCACGGCCCGGTGGGCGCTTTCGCCGTGCGCCTGCCAGGTGCCGAAGCCGAGCAGTGGCATCCGCACGTCGCCAGGCAGCTTCACGGTTGGTTGTGCGGTCGATGAGGTCATGACCTTCCCTACCCGTCCATCAGGTTGGCATGCCCGTCGCGGGCGATGCGCGGCAGCGGGCCATCCCTGACAATATGACCATGGCCGACCGGCTGGAGGAATACCGCCGTAAGCGTGACGCGGGACGCACACCTGAGCCGGTGCCGGCCACGGCACCGGAGCCTGCGGGCGACGATCGGTTCGTCATCCAGCAGCACCACGCCCGTGCCCTGCACTGGGACCTGCGGCTCGAACGCGACGGCGTGCTGGTCTCCTGGGCCGTGCCCCGCGGCCTCCCGCGCGACCAGGTGCGCAACCACCTCGCTGTACATACCGAAGATCATCCGATGGAGTACCTCGACTTCCACGGCGACATCCCGGCCGGCGAGTACGGCGGCGGGCGGATGACCGTGTTCGACACCGGCACGTACGAGACGGAGAAGTGGAAGCCGGACGAGGTCATGTTCACCCTGCACGGCTCCCGGGTGTCAGGCCGCTACGTGCTGTTCCGCACCGCGCGACCCGAGCCGGGCAAGCGCGAAGACTGGATGATCCGCCGCATGTCGCCGCCGCCGGAGGGGTGGGAGCCCTTGCCCGACCTGATCCGGCCGTCGCGGCCTACACCCGCCGACAAGCTGCCCGCGCCCGACGACGAGTGGGCGTTCGAGATGCACTGGGACGGCACGCGGGCGGTCGCCTACGTCTCCGGCGGTCGGGTCCGCCTGATGTCGATGTCCGACCAGGACATCAGCGGCGGCTACCCGGCGGTCCGCGATCTCGGCCCGGCCCTCGCGCCCACCGAGGCGGTGCTCGACGGCGAGATCGTCGCGTTCGACAAGCAGGGCCGGGTGCGCCCCGCCCCGACCACCGTGAGCGGCCGCCGCCCGCCGCCGGGAATGGTCATCAGCTACCTGGTCTACGACCTGCTCTGGCTCGAGGGCCGGCGCACCGTCGACCTGCCGTACACCGATCGACGCGAACTGCTCGACGGCCTGGCGCTGTCCGGTCCCGCCTGGCAGACCCCGCCGGCATTCCACGGCGGCGGCGAGTTCGCTCTCACCGCCGCCGCGGAGCAGGGCCTGCCCGGCGTGGTCGCCAAGCGACTGGCCGCCGCCTACACACCGGCCCGCCGCACCAAGGACTGGCTGCGCATCGACGCCGGCTAGGGCGATGACGCGGCGGACAGGCTACTTGGGCGGCTCGTCCTGGCCGCTTTCCTCCAGCCGGTCGGCCTCCTCCTTCGTCTTGTGCACCGCGTCGGCCGAGTGCTCCGGCGGCCCGTACACCGTGTAGAGCACCAACGGGTTGGGGCCGGTGTTGACGAAGTTGTGCTTGGTGCCGGCGGGCACGAAGACCAGGTCGCCGGGGTTGACCGGCTTCTTCTCCCCGGCCACCCGCGCCTCGCCCACGCCGCTGACGAAGGTCAGCAGCTGATCGGTGGTTTCGTGCACCTCCTCACCGATCTCCCCGTCCGGCGGGATGGTCATTATGACGAGCTGCGTGTATTTGCCCGTCGCCAGAACCCGGCGGAAGTCGGGGTTCTTGTCGGCGACCGTGGCGATCGTGAAGAGCTCCATGCCCCATCCATACCCGGCCGGCTAATGCCACGAACGAGGTTTGCCACATCCGTTCACCGGGCACGGGTGTGGTAGCCAGGTCCCCGTCGATGTACCGCTCACGGGCTGCATCGGTGGGAGACGGTCAGACTCCCGACCGCGGCGGACACCGGCGCCGCGGTGCGGGAGTTTTAACGTCCCCCGTTCGGCTCATGGACCCCCGTCGCTCCCCGCGCTTAACTGCCATCACAGAACGCAGGGATGCGATGACCAGCAGCGGCGAGGTCGGCAACTGGCCGGTGGCGGGAATGGGCCCGCCCGGCCGGCACGGTCATGTCATCGAGATCGACCGCGACACCGGCTGGCAGCCGCCCGAGCCACGACCCTGGCGCACCCGTTACCGTGTCGCCGCCGCCGCGGTGGCCTGTGCCGTCGCCGCGACCGTCTACTTCGCCGGCATCGCCCGGCCGAGCTCGCTCGACCCGGTCTTCATGCGGGTGGGTACGGCCGAGGCGATGGCGCTGGACAGCTCCCGCGCGTACGTCTCCGGCAACAACACCGTCCGCGCCTACCAGCTCAGCGACGGCACCCAGCTCTGGTCCCGCAAGGTCGTCGGCCTCGCCTCGCTCTTCGTCCTCGACGGTGACCGACTCGGGGTCGCCACGGTCGACGTCGGCCAGCGGCCGTCGGTCGAGGTGCTCGACGGAGCGACCGGAGCGGTCCGCTGGCACCAGCAGACCCGTTTCGTCGGCCGCGCCGGCGACGTGCTCGTGGTCAACGGGCCCCGAGACGACGACGCGATCCCGCTGCGCGGGTTGGCGATCACCGACGGGACTCCACGCTGGACCGTCGAGATCGAGCCGGACACGATGGTCGCCGGCGCCGCCGGGCCGCTCCGCAGCGACCAGGTCGAGGTGCTGTCCGACCGGCTGCGGATCCGCGACCTGACCAACGGCCGGGTCGTGGCCGAGGTGGCGCGCAGGACCACCGCGGCGCCGGTCAGCGCCACCGTCGTCGGCAACACGGCGATCGTCGTCGACGAGCTGGGCATGATCTCCGCGCACGACACCGGCGACGGCCATTGGCTGTGGCGCCAGCCGACACCCGTGATCGGAATCTTCTCCGCGTTCGGCGACTGCGGCCGCTACATCTGCCACCTCAACGACCGCGGCACGGTCGCGCTGGAGCGGGTGACCGGCAAGCAGGCCTGGAAGGTCGGCAAGCGCTACCTGTCGATGCCGCTCGACGACGAGCACATGTTCGTCGCGGAGACCTTCGAGGGCTTCGACGGACCGGGCACGGCGGTGGTGGACCCCCGCAACGGCGAGGTCCGCGCGGAGCCCACGCCGTGGCGGGCGCTCGGCGTGATCGACGGCTCGGAACTGCTGGTCTGGCGGTACGACGGCCCACGCCAACAGTTGATCGGGTTGTTCGACGCCGTTCAGCGCGCGTACCCGGGTCATCGGGCGGGCGCACGAATGGGTCACTCCCCCGACGTGTGTGATGAGCGACGCGCACGTGCTCTGCGCCAACGCCTTCGGCTTCGGCGTCTGGCCGCGCTGACCGGGCCGCGCTGCACAGCCCCGAGGGAGGGTCGCCCGCGACTCGGACGAGTCCCTCAAAGGAAGGACAAAGTGGAGACACCGGGTGCCTGCCTGCAATTATCGCATTTCCTGTGTCTTCCCCTCTGGAGTGTCATGAACAGCCAGTCGCTGGCGGCCGAGTTCGCGAACCGTACGTCCGGCTTCTGGTCCTACATGACCCGCGAGGCGCTGGCCGAATGGGTTGTCCGGGCCGACGGCGAACCGCAGCCATTCGGCGCGCTCCCGTCGGCGGGGCCGCGGCTGCCCGGGCTCATCCGGGCGATCAACGACGCCGACGCGAAGAGCCTGCGCGAGGTGGCGCTCGGCATCGCGGGCATCGTCATCCGCACCACGATCCCGGCCGCCGCCGAGTCCGCGGGTCAGCATTGGCTGCTCACCCCGTACGCGAACGGCGGCGAGCGCTGGTTCCGGCTGACCGTCGGCATGTGCTGGGCGGCCGAGGTGAGCTACTTCGACGACGGCCGGATCACCACGATCTTCCGGATGGCCGACTCGCCCGTCCGCCGAGCGCTCACGGACGGTTCGCTGCGCGGCGAGGACCTCATCAAGTTCGGCATCACCCGGCGCACCGACGGCCTGCGTACGTTCGCCGAGGACGCGACCGTCTACCACTGCCCCGACATCGACGGTCTGCTGTGGTTCCTCGACCAGCCCGCCGTCGGCGAGGCGATCCGGCTGATGAACGCCCGCCTGGTCGCCACCGGCCAGTTCGCCTGGCAGAAGAGCTACGACCCGGACCTGGCCGAGGAGGCCTGGGCGGCCGCCGAGGCGCTGTCCCTGCCCGACCCGGCCGATCTGCCGATTCCCCCGCTGGACGAGACCCACGGCCATCCCGGCCGACCGACACCGGGCGCGTTCCCCGAGTGGCAGGCCGTCGACCCCGAAGCGCAGGAGGCCGCCCACGAGGAGCACGACCGCCTGATGGTGCTGCTGATGACAAGGCTGAACGACGTCGGCATCAAGCCGTTCCAGCCCACGGCCCCAGAGGTCGGGCTGGCCTGGCGCACCCCGGACGGCCGGCTGCACCTCGCGGAGGCGAAGAGCGCCCTCGGCCCGAGCGAGGCCGACCGGCTGCGCCTGGGCCTCGGCCAACTCCTCGACCACCGGCACCGTTTCCGGCAGGAGGCCGACCGCCGCCCCCAGGCGTACCTGCTGGTCAGCCAGATCGAGGACCAGACCTGGCCGGCCATCTGCGCGGACGCCGACGTCCGCCTCCTGGTCGCCGACGAGAGCGACACCTGGCAACTCAATTAGCATCACCGCTCATGGACCACGACCTGGCGGCGCTGACCGCTCGACTCGCCGCGTTCGCCGACGAGCGGGACTGGGACCAGTTCCACACGCCGAAGAACCTGGTCATGGCGCTGGCCGGCGAGGTCGGTGAGCTGACCGCCGAGTTCCAGTGGCTGACCGCCGGAGAGTCCGCGACGGTGCTGAGCGATCAACAACACGGCGACCGGGTACGCGCTGAGATCGGCGACGTCATGATCTACCTGACCCGGCTGGCCGGCGTGCTCGGCATCGACCTCGTGGAAATGGCGCACGCCAAGCTCGACGACGCGGCCCGCCGCTACCCGGCCGAGCGGTACCGGGGCTCGGCCGACAAGGCGACCGGTCAGCCCGTCGAGTAATAGTCACCCACCCATCGGGCCGGTTACAGTCGGCCCAACCAACGAGCGGTCCGACGGGCTTCCGTATCCCGGATATGCCCCCCATCCGCACGATTTCTTCGTGCTGCCTGGGGGCAATTTCCGATGTCGGCGTTCCGCGCCTCCGCGTCCAGCGTCCTGCGCCAGGCGACTGCCGGCCGCCTCGCTGACTCGATCACCGACCATATCCAGATGCGGGTAGGTCCGGCCGAGCGCCGGTCGTGGACGAACAGCCTCGCCGTGTTGGCGCAGGACCTCACCGACGCCGGCCTGGCGCAGGTCGAGATGCTCTGCGAATACCAACTGCCGTTGACCAGCAAGCGGATCGACGCGGTGCTCGCCGGTGTGCACCCGCGGACCGGCGAGGACTCCTACGTGGTCATCGAACTCAAGCAGTGGTCCCAGGCATCGACGTTCGATGACGCCGAGCGGCTCGTCACGGTCGGGCACCTGCCTCGCCCACGGCTGCACCCGGGCGTGCAGGTCGAGGACTATTGCGGCTATCTCACCGACTTCCTCGGTGTCCTGGCCCAGGCGCCGGACGCGGTTCGCGGCGCCGCCTACCTGCACAACGCCACGGACAGCGACGTGCGTGACCTGTTCGCGTTGCCGCACACCGAACAGAGCCGGATCTTCACCAAGCAGCGCCGCGGCGAATTCCTCGAATACCTGCGGAACCACCTCGCCGCCGAGAGCGGGGCGGCGGCCGCGGACCGCTTCCTGACGAGCGCGGTGCGCCCCAGCCGGCTGCTTCTCCAGCACGCCGCCGAGGAGATCCAGCAGCGCTCGCAGTTCACTCCTGCTCGACGAGCAGCGCGTCGCGTACGAACTCGTGATGCACGCGGTCGAACGGGCCCGGGCCGCGAACAGCAAGAGCGTGGTCGTCGTTGAGGGCGGGCCGGGCAGCGGGAAGAGCGTCATCGCGCTCTCGATCCTGGGTGAGTTGGCCCGCCAGGGCCGGACGGTCCTGCACGCGACCGGGTCGCGTTCGTTCACCCAGACCCTGCGGAAGTACGCGGCGGCCGGCTCGACCAGGATCAAGAGCCTGTTCATGTACTTCAACAGCTTCATGGAGGCGGAGCCGAACGAGCTCGACGTGCTGCTCTGCGACGAGGCACACCGGGTCCGGGAGACCTCGGTCAACCGGTTCACCCCGAAGGCACGACGGGCGGCCAGCGACGGACGCCCGCAGGTCGACGAGCTGATGGCGGCGGCCCGGGTGCCGGTCTTCCTCCTGGACGAGCACCAGGTGGTCCGGCCCGGCGAACTGGGCAGCATCGAGGTCATCTCGGCGCACGCCGCGAAGCTGGGCCTCAAGGTGGACCTGGTCTCGCTGCACGACCAGTTCCGCTGCGGCGGCTCGCGAGGTCTACGAGGAATGGGTGCTGGCGCTGCTCGGCCTGGCCGGCGAGAAGCCGATCGCATGGGAGGGCGACGGCCGTTTCGACCTGCGGCTCGCCGAGTCGCCGGCGGAGATGGAAGCGTTTCTCGCTGACCAGAACGCGAACGGGCTGACCGCCCGCATGTCAGCCGGCTACTGCTGGCCATGGAGCGACCCACGTCTCGACGGTTCACTGGTCGACGACGTCACCGATCGGCGGCTGGGCGAGGCCGTGGAACGTCGAAGAGCGAACGCAGCGTCGGCGGTGCGCCGGGCAGCGCCTACTGGGCCACGGACGAGGCCGGCTTCGGCCAGGTGGGATGCGTGTACACGGCACAGGGATTCGAGTACGACTGGTCAGGTGTCATCCTCGGCCCCGACCTGGTCGCCCGGGACGGCCGGCTCACGACCGTGCGGGCGGGTTCGAAGGATCCGGCAGCTCGCCAAGGCGTCGCGCCGATGCCGACCGGCTGATCCGCAACACCTACAAGGTGCTGCTGACCCGGGGCATGCGCGGCACGCTGATCTACTCGACGGACGCCGAGACCCGCGAATATCTCGCGGGTCTCGTGCGCACCGTTCGTGGTGCCGACGTGCGTTACTCGCTTGGCCGGTAGTCGCCTCGGCTGGTGGCGTCCACAAAGGTCTGCCAGGCCGTAGGGGTGAAGGTCAGGACGGGGCCGGTCTTGTCTTTCGAGTCGCGGACGCCGATCTCGCTGCCCAGCGTTGCCCATTCGACGCATCCGCCGTTGGCACCGCTATAGGTCGACTTCGTCCAGGTGACTGCTTCGTCACTCATTGTACAACTCCTCCGAGAGCGCCCGGAATGCGCGAGTCGATTGTGCACGGTCATGCGCCCGGTCGGAAGCGCTTCGCCAGATTGACTCGTACATATCCACCTCTCGGGTCTTGTCGAGGTAGAGAGCGCCGGTCGGGCCGTCGCTGTAGACGGTCGGCGGCTCGGGCTCGCGGCCCCGTTGCTTCGGGGAAGTCGAGAATCGCGAAACCGCCGGTCGACGCCCAGTGGTGGAGCCCGGCGGAGAACGGCAACATACGCACAGTGACGTTCGGGCGGTCGTTGGCCTCGGCGAGGGCCCGCAACTGCCCGGCCATCGCCGCGGTGTCCTGGATCGGTCGGCGGATCACCGCCTCGCTGAGGATCACCTCGAGCTCCGGCGCCGGCGGGACCCGGCGGATCAGCAGGTTCTGCCGCTCCATCCGCACCGCGAGCCGCCGTTCCTGCTCCTCGACCGTCAACTCCGGATGATCCAGCGCGATCACCTCACGGGTGTACGCCTTCGTCTGCAAGAGCCCCGGGACGATGTCGGTCTGGAGATAGCGAACCCGGCTCGCAGCCGACTCCAAGCCGACGTACAACTCGAACCAGCTCGGCAGCGCGTCGCCGTACGACTGCCACCAGCCCTTCGCTTTGGTTTCCCGGGCCAGCCCCATCAGGGCGGTAGTCAGATCGGTGGACGCGCCGTATAGCTCGCACATCGCCTTGACGTCTAGGGCGCGCATCCCTACTGTTCCATTTTCGATGCGCCAGATACGGGGTGTGGACCATTCCAGCGCATCGGCCGCGGCCTTGACCGTGACCTGCGCGTCTTCGCGAGCCCTGCGCAGATATCGGCCGAGCTGCCGGCGCGGAACAGTCGAACCGTGGTCTTCGGTCGGCATGTTCGTTCCTCCCCGAACAGCGATTCCGTAGTGGACACCAACAGATCATTGCGTCTTCGTACCGCGTGGGCGGAATTCTGCTCCGCAACATTGCGTTTGGGAAGGCTCAAGCCCAACATTCAACACATGACCAGTCGGAAGCGGCGAAATCCACCGGCGGGCCGGGGGCGGCAATCATGATCGACGCTGGGAATGTGATCGAATGCCCGCCGGGCAGCTGGAAGTTCACCGGTTCACCGCACACCTTGTTCCTCCGCGTGGAAAAGGTGCGCGACGACCTGTCGGGCTTCTACGACGGTGAGGTCTGGCTCGAAGGCCAGCAGTTGGCCCGCGACGGCACGCCGCTGGGCCGGCTCCAAGCGTTGGTCACCGTGGAGAGGATCCGGGTACTCCAGCCATAGCCGGCGTCAGCGACGAACACCGCGCCGCGGGCGGCGGAACAGCAGCAGCGACAGGCCGGCGGCGCCGATCGCCAGCAGCCCGGCGACGTACCAGGCCAGGTTGTAGTTGCCGAGCTGGTCGCGGACGATGCCCGCCGCCGACGCGGCCACCGCCGCGCCGATCTGGTGCGACGCGAACACCCAGCCGAACACGACGGCGCCGCGATCGCCGAAGTACTCGCGGCACAGCGCGACCGTCGGCGGCACCGTCGCCACCCAGTCGAGCCCGTAGAACAGGATGAACACCAGCATGGACGGGCGCACGGCGTCGCCGAACAGCGCCGGCAGCAGCAGCAGCGAGCCGCCGCGCAGCGCGTAGTAGCCGGCGAGCAGGATCCGGCTGTCGAACCGGTCGGTCAGCCAGCCCGAGGCGATCGTGCCGACGATGTCGAACAGGCCGACCAGCGCGAGCAGCGACGCCGCGGTCGTCTCGGTCATGCCGTGGTCGTGCGCGGCCGGGATGAAGTGGGTGCCGACCAGGCCGTTGGTGGTCGCGCCGCAGATCGCGAAGCCGCCGGCGAGCAGCCAGAACGGCGCGGGTCTTCGCGACGCGTCGCGCAGCGCACCGAGCGCGCGCCGCGCGGCGCCGCCGGCCGGCGCGGCGGCGGCACGACCTCGGTCGCGCCGTAGGCGCGGCAGGCCGAGGTCGCTCGGGTGGTCGCGCAGGAACCACAGCACCAGCGGTACGACGGCCAGCGCGGCCCCGGCGACCACCAGCGACGCCGTCCGCCAGCTCGACCGCTCGATCAGGAAGGCGAGCACCGGCAGGAAGACCAGCTGCCCGGTCGCGCCGCCGGCGGTGAGCACGCCGGTGACCAGGCCGCGGCGCTTGACGAACCAGCGGCCGGTGACCGTGGCGACGAACGCCAGCGCCATCGAACCGGTGCCGAGGCCGACCAGCACGCCCCAGCAGCAGGATCAGCTCGACGCTGCTGCGCATGAAGCACGGTCAGCCCGCTGCCGAGCGACGACCAGCAGCAGCGCGGCCGCGACCACCTCGCCGGATGCCGAACCGGTCCATCAGCGCCGCCGCGAACGGCGCGGTGAGGCCGAACAGCATCAGGTTGACCGAGACCGCGGCGGAGATCGTGGCCAGCGGCCAGCCGAACTCCTCGTGCAGCGGGTGGATGCATGACGCTCGGCGTGGCCCGGAACCCGGCCGCGCCGACCAGCGCGACGAAGGCGACGGCGGCGACGAGCCAGGCAGGGTGAACGAGACGGCGCACGAACCAGAAGCATGCAGCGATGCCGGGTACGCGCCGCGAGTGGCCCGACAGCCATCATGCGCAATAATCCGGCCATGGTCCATCGCATCGCCGTGCTCGCCCTCGACCAGGTCGTCGGCCTCGACCTCGGCACCGCCCGCCCAGGTCTTCGGCGCCGCCCGGGACGCCGCCGGCCAGCGCTCTACCAGGTCGCGCGTCTGCACCGCCGGGCGGCCGGCCGGTCCGCATGCGCCGCGGGCTTCGCCGTGCACCCCGACCACGACCTGACGCTGACCGAGACGGCCGACACGGTGGTCGTGCCCGGCATCCACGACGGGTCGGCGCTGACCGACGGCGACCGTCGACCCGGAGGTCGCCGCCGCGCTGCGACGCACACGCCCGCGGCGCCCGGGTGATGTCGATCTGCACCGGCTCGTTCGTGCTGGCCGCCGCCGGCCTGCTCGACGGCCGCCGGGCCACCACCCACTGGGCGCACGCCGACCGGTTCCGCCGCTTCACCCCGCGGTCGACCTCGACCCGGACGTGCTGTTCGTCGACGACGGCGACATCCTGACCTCGGCCGGGGTGGCCGCCGGCATCGACCTGTGCCTGCACGTGGTCCGCCGCGACCACGGCGCCGAGGTCGCCAACCGCGCCGCCCGCCGCTGCGTGGTGCCGCCCTGGCGCGACGGCGGCCAGGCCCAGTTCATCGAGCGCCCGCTGCCGGCCGGCGACGGTGCGGCGTCGACCGCGGCGACCCGGGCCTGGGCGCTGGAACGGCTCGGCGAGCCGCTGACGCTGACCGCGCTGGCCGCGCACGCCCGGATGAGCGTGCGGACGTTCACCCGGCGGTTCCGCGAGGAGACCGGGCTGAGCCCGGCGCCGTGGCTGTTGCAGCAGCGCACCGACCACGCGCGGCGGCTGCTGGAGACCACCGGTGCTCGGCGTCGACCAGGTCGCGCGGCACGCCGGCTTCGGCACGGCGGCGGCGTTGCGGCAACAGTTGCACGCCGCGATCGGTGTGTCGCCGACCACGTACCGTCGCACGTTCCGCCCTCCCACTGGCGATCGGGTGCCGGGATAGGCGACTATGCCTGCCATGCAACCGCACGAGCGACCGGGTGGCCGGGTGTACGGCGGAGGTCCCGGCTCGGCGAACGACCCCCGGGGGACCCCGCGTACGGCGAACCGACCAGCGGGGGTCCGGCCACGCCGGACCGACCAGCGGCGGCGCCGTCTACGGCGGCCCGACCAGCGGCGGGCCCGAGCTATGGCGGCCCGACCAGCGGCGCGCCCGGTTATGGCAGCCCGACCAGCGGCGGCCCGACCTACGGCGCCCCGACCAGCGGCGGCCCGACGTACGGCAGCCCGACGAGCGGCGGGCCGACCTACGGCAGCCCCACGAGCGGCGGCCCGACCTACGGCAACCCCACGAGCGGCGCCCGATCTACGGCAGCCCGACCGGCGGCGGCCCGGGTCAGACCTACGGCGGGCCGGCGGCCGGAGCCGGGCCGGCGAGGCGGAGGCGCAAGCGGCGGCCGGCCGACCCGCGCGGACCGCCCGGCACCCCGCCGCCCGGCCGCGACCCGATGATGCTCGGCGCCCTGGCCATCGGCGCCATCGGCGTGATCCTCGGCATCCTGTTCGCGACCGGCGTCTTCGCCGGCGACGACCCGCCACCGCCGCCCCCACCGGCGCACGGCCCCGGCCTCACCCGCCCCGACAACGACCGCGCGGGCTGACCGGAACCGAACGCTATGCGGCGCGGGACCCGCGCCGGCCCGCGCCGGGCGCGGATGTAGTCGGAGACCACGTAGCGCGCCGAGGTCGCCGGAGGACGGGGTGAACACCCGGCCGCCGCTGCGCCGGGCCACCGCGTCGACGAACCGGCGCAGCCCGGCGTCCTCGCCGAGCATGAACAGGTTGAGCGTGGCGCCGTACCGGGTCAGCTGGTCGACCTCCTGCACGGTCGCGCGCGATCGTCTCCCGGGTCGGCGGCCACATGAACACCGGATAGCCGTCCTCGTCGAGGTGCGCGGTCGGCTCGCCGTCGGTGACCACCAGCACGACCGGCTCGGCGCCGGGGTGCTTGCGCAGGTGCCGGCCGGCCAGGCGCAGCGCGTGGTGCAGGTTGGTGCCCTGCTCGTAGTCGGGCTCGACGGCGGCGAGCTCGGCCTGCGACAGCGGCGCCGCCGACCGGCCGAAGCCGATGATCTGCAGCGCGTCCTGCGGGAACCGGGTCGCGACCAGGTGCGACAGCGCCAGCGCGGTCTGCTTCATCGGGCCCCAGCGGCCCTCGGACGACCATCGAGAACGACAGGTCGACGCAGAGCGCCACGGCCGCCGAGGCGCGCCGCTCGGTCTCCACGACCTCGAAGTCCTCGACCTCCAGCGCGACCGGCACGCCGGCGCCCCGCCGGGCGCACGGCCCGGGTCAGCGTGCGGACCACGTCGAGCGGCTGCTCGTCGCCGTACTCCCAGGCCCGGGAGGCCCCGGTGATCTCGCCGGCCGCGCCCGCGTCGCGCAGGTCGTGCTGGCCGCGCCGGCCGGCGGTGAGGTCGGCGAACACCCGGCGCAGCGCGGTGCCGCCGAGCCGGCGCAGCGCCTTCGGCGTCAGGGTCAGCCCGTCGGCCGTCCGCGTCACCCAGCCCTGCCGGCGCAGCTCCCGCTCGAGCTCCTGGAGCCGGCGCACGTCGTCGGCGGCGGACCGGCCGAGCGCGCGCTCGACCGCCTCGACGTCGACGTCGTCGAGGGTCGCGCCGGGGTGCTCCTGGCCGAGCTGGTCGATCAGGTCGTCGAGGTCGCCGATCTCCTCCAGGGCGCCGGTCGCCTCGCCGTACCCGAGCGGCTCCTCGCCCCGCATCCGCTCCCGGCGGTCCCAGGCCAGGTCCGGGCGCAGCGCCCGCAGGTTGTCGCTCAGCGCGGCCATCTCGCGGGCCAGGTCGCCGTTGCCGAGGGCCTGGTGCATCAGCGAGGCCAGCTCGTCGCGCTGCTGCGGCGACAGCGACCGCATCAGCCGCTCGCCGGCCGCGGCCCGCCGGGCCAGCGCGTCGATCAGCTCGTCGACGTTGCCAGGCTGCTCCGGGAAGTAGTCGCCGTGCCGGCGCATGAACTCGGCGAACTGGTCGGTGGTGTCCTCGCCCCGGGCATGCCGGTCCAGCAGCGCGTTCAGGTCGCGCATCATCTCGGCGACGGCCTGCTGGGCGGCCGGGTCCTGGAGCGCCTCGCGCATGCCGCGGAACCGCTGCTCGACCACGTCGCGCCGCAGCCCGTCGAGGATCTCCTGGTAGCGCTGGCGGCCTCCTCGCTGGCCCACTGGTAGTCGGACAGCTCCTCGACGGCCCGGGCCGTCGACCGCGGCAGGTTGTCCAGGATCGCCTCGTCGAACCGGGCCGCGTCGTCGTCGCGGCCGGCCAGCTCCTCGCGTTCGGCGGCGAGGGCCTGGTCGAGCAGCTGCTGCGCCCGGGTCACCGCGCCGTCGAGCTGGCCGCGGCGCATCGCGTCGCGGCGCATCCGGCGGGCGCGGGCCTGGAGGTCGTCCAGACCGCTGTCGCCGGCCGGGCCGCGCCGCAGCAGGTTGCGCAGCGCGTCCCGGAGCCTGCCGCCGTCGAGCACCTCGGCGCCGACGTCGTCGACGGCCGCCCGGACGTCGTACGGCGGGGCGAGCGGATCGGGCCCGCCCGCCCACGCGCCGTAGCGGTTGCGCTTCATTCGCGGCTGCCGTACATCGTGCGCCCGTCACCGCTGACCTTGGACAGCCGGCGGGTCAGGTGCAGGCCCTCCAGCACGAACTCGACGCCGGCCGCCGCCTCGCCGCGGGTCGGCGCGTCGCCCAGGCCCAGCCGGTCGAGCACCTTGGCCAGGCCCGGCAGGGTGCCGACCTGGCGGAGGATCTCGTCGGCCGGGACCAGCTCGCCGGTCTCGATGATCTCGCCCTCGGCGACCAGGTCGACGAAGCTGGACAGGTCGAGGCCGGCCAGCCGGGCCCGGAACGTCTCGGCCGTCGCGGTGCGCAGCAGGTGGGCGAGGATCTCGACCTCGCGGCCCTCTTCGCCGCTCTCGAACTCGACCTTGCCGCGCAGGGTGCTGGTCACCGACTCGGTGTCGCCGATCCGGGCCACCGCCTCGCTCTCGCCGAGCAGGCCGGAGCGGCGCAGCGCGGCGGCGGCGACGGTCTCGGCGGCCGCGATCGGGAACCGGGCGGAGACCCCGGACCGGGCGTCGACCGACGGCGACTCGCGGACGGCCCGGGCGAACCGCGCCAGCGACCTCGAGCACGTGATCGGGTACGGCGGCGACCAGCTGCGGCCTCCTGGCGGACCAGCTCGAGCTCGAGGTCGAGCTCGAGCGGGTAGTGGGTGCGGATCTCGGCGCCGAACCGGTCCTTGAGCGGCGTGATGATCCGCCCGCGGTTGGTGTAGTCCTCGGGGTTGGCGCTGGCCACCAGCAGCACGTCCAGCGGCAGCCGCAGCTGGTAGCCGCGGATCTGGATGTCGCGCTCCTCGAGCACGTTGAGCAGGCTGACCTGGATCCGCTCGGCGAGGTCGGGCAGCTCGTTGACGGCGAAGATGCCGCGGTTGGTGCGCGGCACCAGGCCGAAGTGGATGGTCTCGGGGTCGCCGAGGGTGCGACCCTGCGCGACCCGGATCGGGTCGACGTCGCCGACCAGGTCGCCGACGCTGGTGTCCGGGGTGGCCAGCTTCTCGCCGTACCGCATCGAGCGGTGCAGCCAGGCGACCGGCGCGTCGTCGCCGCCCTCTTCGGCCGCGCGGCGGGACGACGGGGTGAGCGGGTGCAGCGGGTGTTCGTTGAGCTCGGAGCCGGGGATCACCGGGGTCCACTCGTCGAGCAGGTCGACCAGCGACCGGATCAGCCGGGTCTTGCCCTGGCCGCGCTCGCCGAGCAGCACCATGTCGTGACCGGCCAGGATGGCCCGCTCGACCTCGGGCAGCACCGTCTCGTCGAAGCCGACGATGCCCGGGAAACCGGGGCTGGCCGGTGCGCATCCGCTCCAGCAGGTTGGCCCGGAGCTCCTCCTTGACCGTCCGATAGGTGTAGCCGGCGGCCCGCAACTCCCCGACGGTGCGAGGCAGGTTCTCTGTCACCCGACCGACGCTATCTCGCGATCGTGTCCGTTCGTTTCGCCCGGAGCGAACAGAGGCTGGACACCGTGCGACGCATGTAACTAGTGTGACAGCTATGAGTCCTTACCTTGACGCGGCCGCGTGGCAGGAGAGCTGGGACCGCCAGCAAGAGGCGTTCCTCCCGGACCGCGAGGAGCGGTTCACCGCGATGCTGGACATCGTCGAGGCCGTCGCCGGCCCGGCGCCCCGGGTGCTCGACCTGGCCGGCGGCACCGGATCGATCTCGCTGCGGACCCTGCGCCGCTTCCCCCGCGGCACCACCACCCTGGTCGACGTCGACCCGGTGCTGCTCACCATCGCCCGGGCCAGCCTCGACGACCGCACCGCGATCGTCGCCACCGACCTGCGCTCGCCGTCCTGGGTCGCCGACCTGCCGCACGACGGCTACGACGCGGTGCTCAGCGCCACCGCCCTGCACTGGCTCGACCAGGACCGGCTGGCCGCCCTCTACGGCGAGGTCGCCGGCGTGCTCCGACCCGGCGGCGTGTTGATCAACGCGGACCACATGCCCGACGAAGGGCTGCCGGTGCTGAGCGGGAACCTCCGCGACCGGGCCCGCGACCGCCGCAACGCCCGCTACGCCGCCGGCGCCGCGATGTCCTGGCCCGGCTGGTGGGAGCTGGTCAGCCGGGACGAGACGCTGGCACCGGCCTACGCGGAGCGCAAGAAGATCTTCTCCAGCTCCGAGCACAACGACTGGACTCCCCCGGCCACCTGGCACGAGGCGGCCCTGCGCAAGGCCGGTTTCGCCGAGGTCGGCCTGGCCTGGCGCGGCGGCACCGACGCTGCCGTCGTCGGGATGCGCTAGACGGACGCGGGCTCGTCGCGGTAGCGGCGCAGGCTGATGCCGAGGCCGGCCAGACCGACCGCGCCGGCGCAGAGCATCAGGCCGACCAGGCGCAGGCTCGGATCGGGCTCCCCGAGCGACGCCAGGGCGGCCAGACCGAGCAGGAGGCCGCCCACCACCGCCGGGCCGGCCAGGCGTTCCCGGAGCGCCGGCCGGGCGGCGCCAAAACCGGCCAGCACGCTGACCGTGACCGCGAAGAGGAACGCCACGACGGCGAGGGTGACCCAGACGCCCCGGGGCACCGTGCTGCCCGGCGTGGCGTCCCTGGACGCCACCACGACGATCATGAAGAAGAGCGGGACCGACGCGATCGGGCCGTAGGACGTGGCCGCCTCGGAGGGCTCGGTGCGGGGCCACGGCGACACGTCCCGAGGCGGCTGCCAGAGCGTGATCGCAAGACCGACCAGGCCCACCGTGGCAACAACGAAGCCGGCCACGATGTACGGGTTGGGTAGGGCCAGCACCGCCTGCGCGAGCGTCGGCACCGCCAACGCCGCCGCGACGCCGGCCACCGTGCGCCGCAGTCGAGTGTCGGTGGCGACCCGCGCGGCCAACACGGCGACGGCCGCGGCGGCCAGCGCGGCGAACGCGACCTGTGGCGTCGCGTCGCCGAGCAGCCCCGTCCACTCCCCGCCGGACGGCGCGAGGAACTCGAACAGCGCGGCGCGGCCGGTGCCGAAGAGCGCGGCCACGCTGAGCCAGCCGCGGGCCCGCTCGGAGATCACCATGCGCCTGAGGATAAAGATCCCCGGCAATACCTCAGGGCTCGCGGCGGGTCCGTTGCCGGGACGCCTCGTACAGCACGATCGTGGCCGCGGCCGCCGCGTTGAGCGACGACGCCGCCCCGCCGATCGGGATCCGCACCATCTCGTCAGCGGCCTGCCGCCAGGCACTGCTCAACCCCTGCGTCTCGTTGCCGACCAGGAGCAGCGTCGGGCCGCGCAGGTCGGCGTCGCCGACATCGACGGTGGCCCGTTCGTCGGTGCCGACCAGCCGCAGCGACGCCGCCCACGCGAGCACCTCGTCGGTCGCCGAGGCGCGCACCACCGGCAACGCGAAGATCGACCCGGTGCTGGCCCGCACCGCCCGCGGGTCGTACGGGTCTGCGGCGTGCCCGCTGACGATGAGCCCTTCGGCACCGAACGCGTCCGCCGACCGGATCAGGGTGCCCAGGTTGCCGGGCGAGGCGGGCCGGTCGAAGAGCACGTAGAGCGGCGCACCCGCCCGGTCCGGGACGTGGTGACCGAGCCGGTCGAGCCGGTCCGGCGGCAGTCCGACCACGGCGACGAGCTCGGCCTCCTCCTTCTCGCCCAGCTCGGCCAGCAGCTCAGGGTCCATCTCGACCGGCTCGGGCACCTTGTCCAGCAGCGACGTGGCCCACTCGGAGAGCCGGCGCCCGGCTGGGAAGATCAACTGGCGGACCTCCCAGCCGTGCTCGACCGCGAGACTGATCGGTCGTACCCCCTGCACCAGGAACTCGCCCGCCCGATGCCGCTTGCTCCGGTTGGTCAACAGCGCCTGCCACTGCTGGAACGTCGCGTTTCGCGTCGTGATCTTCACGGCTCCACCTCATTCCGCACGGCGCTGTGTTTACCATCGTCGGACTCGGGAGGTAGGCGAAGTGGGTATTCCGCAGCGTGCGCGCGTCGTGGTAATCGGCGGTGGGGTGATCGGCACGTCCGTCGCCTACCACCTGGCCGCACTCGGCTGGAACGACATCGTGCTCCTCGAACGCGACAAACTGACCTCGGGCACCACCTGGCACGCCGCCGGCCTCATGGTCACCTTCGGCTCGCTCTCCGAGACCTCGACCGAGATGCGGAAATACACCCGCGACCTGTACGCGCGGCTGGAGGAGGAGACCGGCCAGGCGACCGGGCTCAAGCAGGTCGGCTTCATCGAGGTGGCCGCCGACGCCGACCGGCTGGAGGAGTACCGGCGGGTCTCCGCGTTCAACCGCTACTGCGGCATCGACGTGCAGGAGATCAGCCCCGGCGAGATCAAGGAGCTGTTCCCGCTCGCACACACCGAGGACCTGCTGGCCGGGTTCTACGTCGCCGACGACGGGCGGGCCAACCCGGTCGACGTGACGATGGCGCTGGCCAAGGGCGCCCGGCAGCGCGGCGCGACGATCATCGAGGGCGTGCCGGTGACCGGCGTCCTCCGCCGCGGCGGCACGGTGACCGGCGTGCGCACCCCGCAGGGCGACATCGAGGCCGAGTACGTCGTCAACTGCGCCGGCATGTGGGCCCGCCAACTCGGCGAGCAGGCCGGGGTGAGCATTCCGCTGCAGGCCGCCGAGCACTACTACCTGATCACGGAGCCGATCGACGGCGTGTCCGGCGACCTGCCGGTGCTGGAGGACCCGTCGTCCTACGGCTACTACCGCGAAGAGGGCGCCGGCCTGATGGTCGGGCTCTTCGAGGCCGAGTGCGCACCCTGGCACGTCGACCGGGTGCCGGAGACGTTCTCGTTCGGCACGATCCCGCCCGACTGGGACCGGATGGCGCCGTACCTGGAGAAGGCGATGGCCCGCGTGCCGATCACCGGCGAGGTGGGCGTGCGCACCTTCTTCTGCGGCCCGGAGTCGTTCACGCCGGACCTGTCGCCGGTCTTCGGCGAGGCGCCGGAACTGCGCAACTACTTCGTCGCGGCCGGGCTCAACTCGATCGGCATCCTGACCGGCGGCGGGATCGGCCGGGCGCTGGCGCAGTGGATCGTCGACGGGCGGCCGGACGTCGACGTGACCGGGATGAACATCGACCGGCTGGAGCGCTATCAGTCCACACCGGACTATCGCGCGACGCGTACGGTCGAGTCGTTGGGCAAGGTCTACGCCACCCACTTCCCCGGCCTGTCGATGAAGACCGCGCGCGGCGCGAAGCTGTCGCCGGTGCATTCCCGACTGGTGGAGCAGCGCGCGTACTTCCGCGACGTGAGCGGCTGGGAGGGTGCCGACTGGTACGCGCCGGAAGGCGTGGCGCCGCAGGTCGACCGCCTGACCTGGGGCCGGCAGAACTGGTTCCCCTACTGGGAAGCGGAGCACCGGGCCGCCCGGGAGGGCGTGATCCTGATGGACATGTCGTTCATGTCCAAGTACCAGGTCCGCGGCAAGGAGGCCGGCGCCGCCCTCGACCACCTGTCGGCCGGCGCGGTCGACGGCGAGGCCGGGCGGATCACGTACACCCAGTGGCTCAACGAGGCCGGCACTCTGGAGGCCGACCTCACCGTCACGAAGCTGGCCGACGACCGGTTCTGGGTGGTCGCCTCCGACACGGCCCACCGGCACGCCCTGTCAAAGATGCGAACGTTCGTTCACTGATCGGCACGCGTTCGTCACCGACGTCACCGGCGGCTACGCCCAGCTCAACATCCAGGGACCGCGCTCGCGCGAGTTGCTCCAGTCGGTGACCAGCGCCGACCTGTCCAACGAGGCGTTCCCGTTCCGCACCGCCCGGGAGATCGACCTCGGCTTCGCCCGGGTGCTCTGCGTCCGGATCACCTACCTCGGCGAGCTGGGCTACGAGCTCTACATCCCGGCGGAGCAGGCGATCCACGTGTACGACCGGCTGACCGCGGCCGGCGCGGCGGTCGGCCTGCGGCACGCCGGCCTGAAGGCGTTGTCCAGCCTGCGGATGGAGAAGGGCTACCGGGACTACGGGCACGACATCGACAACACGGACTCGGTGCTGGAGGCCGGCCTCGGTTTCGCGGTCGCCCTCGACAAGCCGGGCGGCTTCGTCGGCCGCGACGCGGTGCTGGCCCGCAAGGCCGCCGGCCCGCTGCACCGCCGCCTGGTCCAGGTGCTGCTGACCGACCCGGAACCGCTGCTGTTCCACGGCGAGGTGGTCCGCCGCGACGGCGTACCCGTCGGCTACATCCGCGCGGCCTCCTACGGCTTCACCCTCGGCGGTGCGGTCGGCCTGGCCATGCTCACCCGCGAGGACGGCGCCGCCCTCGACCAGACCTGGCTCGACAGCGGCGAATGGACCGTCGAGGTCGCCGAGCGCATCGCCCCGGCCCGCTGCTCCCTACGCCCCCTCTACGACCCCAAGAACACCCGCATCCACCTGTAAGCAAGGGCCCCCTATTAACGCTTTTCGCATAGGAAGGGCCCCTTGTTAACGCGCGCCTGCCGCCGCCGGCGACGCGGTGTTAATAAGGGCCCCTTCCTATGCAGAAAGCGTTAATAGGGGGCCCTTGCTTTGGGCGCGGCCAGGCGGGCGGCGGCTTCGGCGGCGTCTCCGGCCAGGAGGCCGGTGCGGCCGGTGGCGGCGTGGAGACGGGACTGGACCGCGTCACGTAGCTCGGGGACGGCGGTCAGCAGGCCGCCGGCCAGGACGATCGGGCCTTCGGTCGAGGGAAGCTCGAGCAGGGTCGCGGTCAGGCGTGCGGCGCCGTCGGCGAGGATCGCCTCGGCCGCCGGGTCGCCGGCGCGGGCCGCCTCGAACAGCAGCGGGGCCAGGGCGGCCATCTTGTCGCGGGCCAGGGCGTAGAAGGCGCTGACGAAACCCTCCGGGCCAGTGGCGCCGACCGCCGATTGCATGGCGGAGACGAGTGGGCCGTCGGTGCCCGCGTGCAGGGCACGGGCGGTGTGTTTGGCGGCGGCGACGCCGAACCAGAAGCCGGAGCCCTCGTCACCGAGCAGCCAGCCGATGCCGTCGACCCGACGGCCGACGGTCCAGTCGACGATCTCGCAGGCGATGGCGCCCGTGCCCGCGATCAGCACCGACCCCGACGGCGCGTCGTGGCCGCCCGCGGCGTAGGCCACGACCGCGTCGCCGACCGTGCGCAGCGGCACCGGCACGCCGGTGGTCGACCAGGCGGACGCGTAGACCGCCGCTCCCGAGGGCGTGGTGAGCCGGCTGTATCCGGCCACGCCGACGACCGCACCGACCACGTCGGCCGGGTCGAGGCCGACGAGGGCGGCACCCACCGCGTCGACCAGAGCGGCGGCCGTCTCGGCCGGCGGGCGCGCGACCGGGTTGCCGGGACCACCCCGGCCGCGGCCGACCACCGCACCGTCCAGTGTGGTCACCACGATCCGGGTGCTCGTGCCGCCACAGTCGCCGCCGATCACCAGCTCGGTCACGCCACACATGCTCGCCGCGCGGGCCCGCCAAGGCAAGAGTTTGTCGGCATCTATGTCAAACATCTTGACGAAACCACAACAGCAACAATAATTTTGTTCATCACCAAGCAACAGCGAAAGGAATACCCGAATGGCCGAGACCGGGCTGCTGGGCCGGGTGCGCACCGAGCTGCCGACGCTTCCCGACGCACTCCAGCGGGTCGCCGAGCAGATCCTCGGCGAACCCGAGGAGACGGCGCGGACGACGATCGTCGACCTCGCCGAGCGCGCCGGCACGTCGACCGCGACCATCACCCGGTTCTGCCGGTTCTTCGGCTACCGCGGCTATGCCGAGCTGCGGGTCGCGGTCGCCACCGAGACCGGGCGGGCCGCGCAGGCCCGGTGGGACACCGACATCGACCACGAGATCACCCCGGACGCGCCGCTCGACCGGGTGCTCGACGTGGTCGCCAGCGCCGACGCGCGGGCCATCCAGGACACCGCCGGGCGGGTCGACCTGGCCGCGGTCGAGCGGGTGTCGGCCGCGGTCGCCACGGCACAGCGGGTCGAGCTGTTCGGCCTGGGCAGTTCCGGCAACGCCGCCCGGGAGATGGCGTTCCGGCTGGAGCGGATCCGGGTGCCCTGCTGGCACCGCTCCGACCCGCACACCGCGCTGACCAACGCCGCGCTGCTCGGGCCGGGCGACGTCGCGATCGGGCTGTCGCACAGCGGCCGGACCCGGGAGGTGATCGAGGTGCTCAGCGAGGCGGCCGACCACGGCGCGCTGACCGTCGCGGTCACGTCGTTCCCACGGTCGCCGCTGGCCGAGGTCGCCGACGTGGTGATGACCACGGCCGTGCAGGAGACCACGTTCCGGCTCGCCGCGCTGTCCGCCCTGCACAGCCAACTGCTCGTGCTCGACCTGATCTACGTCGCCGTCGCGCAGCGCACCTACGAACGCACCACGGAGGCGTTCGAGGTGACCGCCCGCGCGGTCGACGCGCACCGCCTGCCCCGCAAGCGCACCCGAACTCCGGAGGGAACATGACGATCGGCGCCGAAAGCTATCTCGCGGCCGTCACGTCCGCGATCGACCAGGTCGCCAAAACCCAGGGCGACGCGGTACGCCGTGCCGCCGACCTGGTCACCGCGGCGCTGCGCGCCGGTGGCGTGGTGCAGGCGTTCGGCGCCGGCCACTCCGAGGCGCTGGCCATGGAGATCGCCGGCCGGGCCGGCGGCCTGGTGCCCAGCAACCGGATCGCGCTGCGCGACCTCGTGCTGTTCGGCGGCGCCGACCGGTCGGTGCTCGACGACCCGTTCCTGGAACGCGACCCGACGGTGGCCCAACGGCTCTTCGAGCTGGCGCCCGTCAAGCCCGACGACGTCTTCGTGATCGCGTCGAACTCGGGCGTCAACGGCGTCGTGGTCGAGCTGGCCCGCCTGGTCAAGGAGAACGGGCACGGCCTGATCGCGGTCACCTCGTTGACGCACACCCGCGCGGTCCCGGCCAGGCACCCGTCCGGCGCGCGGCTCGCCGACCTCGCCGACGTGGTGCTCGACAACGGCGCGCCCTACGGCGACGCGGCGCTGCCCCTCGACCAGCCCGGCATGGCGGTCGGTGCGATCTCGTCGGTCACCGGCGCCGTGCTCGCCCAACAGCTCGTGTGCCGAGGTGGTCGCCCGGATGCTCGCGGCGGGCGAGACGCCGCCGATCTACATCTCGCACAACGTGCCGGGCGGCGACGACCACAACCACAGCTTGAAGCGCGGTACGCCGGGCGCATCCGGCGTACCGCCTCTTAACCAGGAAGGCGAAGCCACGCTAATGAACCCCTCTTCCCAGCTCAGACGTTACCCCAGCCGGCGCGCCGTGCTCGGTGCGGCGGTGGCCGGTGCGGCCCTGCCGATGCTCGGCGGCTGCGCCACCGGCGGCGACGACGATGCCACCAGGCCGCCTCGGGCGCCAAGACCACGGAGAACCCGCTCGGCGTGCCCGACAAGACGCCGCTCGAGGTGGTCATCTTCAAGGGCGGCTACGGCGACGAGTACGCCATCAACGCCGAGTCGCTCTACCAGCAGCGTTACCCGAGGCGCCACCGTCGACCACAAGGGCATCCAGAGGTCGGCGAGGTGCTGCAGCCGCGGTTCGTCGCCGACACCCCGCCCGACGTCGTCGACAACACCGGCGCGGGCCGGCTCGACCTGGCCACGCTGGTCTCGTGCCGGCAAGCTGACCGACCTGACCGAGCTGCTCGACGCGCCGCAGCCTCGACGACCCGGCGAAGAAGGTCCGCGACACGCTGCTGCCCGGCGTCGATCGACGACGGCACGTTCGACGGCAAGGTGCAGGCGCTCAACTACGTACATCGGTGCTCTGGGGCGTCTGGTACTCGAAGTCGTTGTTCGACAAGAACGGCTGGACGTTCCCGAAGACGTGGGACGACGATGCTCACGCTCTGCGAGCGAGATCAAGAAGGCCGGCGTCGCGCCGTGGACCTGGCAGGGCAAGTACCCGGAGTACCTGAACGACCCGCTGGTCTCGCGATGGCCGCCAAGGCCGGCGGCTCCGACCTGGTCAAGGCGATCGACAACCTGGAGCCGAACGCGTGGAAGAGCCCGGCGATGGTCGGCGCCGCCGACCGCGATCGACGAGCTGGCCGGCAAGCGGCTACATCCTGTCCGGCTAGCGAGGCGCTGTCGCACACCGAGGCGCAGGACGCGTGGTGCAAGGGCCAGGTGGCGTTCATCCCGTGCGGGTCGTGGCTGGAGGCGCGAGCAGAAGGCAGTCACCCCGGCCGGGTTCGACATGGTGATGGCCCCGTGCCCGCGCTCACCGGCTCCGACAAGCTGCCCGCAGACCGCGCTCCAGGCGGCCAGCAGCGAGTCGTTCATCGTGCCGGCCAAGGCCAAGAACGCGCGCGGCGGCCTGGAGTTCCTGCGGCATCCTGTTCTCCACGCACCGCGGCCAAGCGGCTTCGCCGAGCTCAACAGCACGATGCCGAGCGTGGCCGGCGCGCTCGAAGGGCTGACCCTGACCAGCGGCCTCGGCGTCGGTGAAGACGGCGGTCGACGCGGCCGGCCCGAACACCTTCACCTACCGGTTCCGCACCTGGTACGCGCCGCTGGCCAAGGCCGTCGACGACGCCACCGGTGAGCTGGCCACCCGGCGGATCACGCCGGCGCAGTGGGCCGACGCGGGTGCAGAAGGCGGCCGACGCCGTGGCCGCGGACACCGCGGTCAAGAAGTACCAGCGGTAGCCGATGTCCCACGACCGGCACGGCCAAGTACCGCTTCCTCGCGGGCGCGATCCTTCCCCGCTGGCGCTGTACGCGGTGTTCGTGCTCTCGCCGTACGCGCAGGCGTTCTACCTGTCGTTCACCGACTGGACCGGCGTGTCCGGCCAGGTGAACTTCGTCGGTCTCGACAACTTCACCCGCCTCGTGGAGCGACCCGCTGTTCCTGGCGGCGCTGCGCAACAACGGGTTGATGCTCCTCGTCGTGCCGGCGGTCACCATCGCCCTCGGGCTGGTGCTGGCGGTCCTGGTGACATTCGGCGGGCGCCGCGGAACGGCGATCCGTGGCGCCTCGTCCTACCGGATCGCGTACTTCTTCCCGCAGCTGCTCTCGCTGCCGATCATCGCGCTGCTCTGGCAGTTCGTCTACCACCCCAACGACGGGCTGCTCAACGGCCTGCTCCGGGGCATCGGGCTCGACGGCCTGGCCCGCACCTGGCTCGGCGACCCGCACCTCGCGCTGTGGGCGGTGATGGCGGTGATGATCTGGTCGTCGGTCGGCTTCTACATGGTGCTGTTCGCGGCCGCGATGGGCTCGATACCGACCGAGCTCATCGAGGCCGCGACGCATCGACGGCGCCGGACGGCTGGCCACCCTGTGGCGGATCGTGCTGCCGCTGTTGCGCGACACCGTCCAGGTCGCGTTCGTCTACCTCGGTGTCGCTCGCGCTCGACGGGTTCGCGCTCGTGCAGATGATGACCGTGGGCCCGGGCGGGCCCGACAACGCCACCGAGGTGATGGGGCTCGGCCTCTACCGCAACGCGTTCACGTTCAGCAAGTTCGGCTACGCGGCGGCGATGGGCGTGGCGCTGTTCTTCCTCACCCTGACGCTCGCCGTGCTGGCGATGCGGGCAGGCCGGCGGGAAAAGGTGGAGCTGGCATGAGACGGGCGCATGCGTTCCTGGTCGCCTGGGCGGCGGTCGTCACGCTTCCCCTGCTCTGGGCGGTGGTGAGCTCGCTCAAGACCGACCGGGAGATCCTCGACCTCGCCCTGGTCGCTGCCCGCGACGCCGCAGTTCGACAACTGGTCGCGGGCCTGGGACCAGGCGTCGATCGGGCGGTACTTCGGCAACAGCGCGCTCGTGGTCGGCGGTGCGCTGCTGCTGACCATGCTGCTCGGCGCCACCACCGCGTACGCCTGGCCCGCTATCCGTTCCGGGCAACCGGCTCATCTACTTCAGCTTCGTCGCGGGCATGCTGTTCCCGGTGTTCCTGGCCCTCGTGCCGCTGTTCTTCGTGGTCAAGCAGCTCGGCCTGCTCGGCACGTATCCCGGGCTGATCCTGGTCTACGCCGCGTACGCGCTGCCGTTCACCGTCTTCTTCCTGCACGCGTTCTTCCGCACGCTGCCCACCGCGGTCGCCGAGGCCGCGTTCCTCGACGGCTGCTCGCACTGCGGGCGTGTTCTTCCGGGTGATGCTCCCGCTGGCCCGCCCGGGCCTGGTCACCGTCGCCATCTTCAACTTCCTCGGCCTGTGGAACCAGTACCTGCTGCCGCTGGTGCTCAACCCCGACCCGGACCGCTACGTGCTGGCGCAGGGGCTGGCCGCGCTGGCGGTCAGCCAGGGCTACCGCATCGACTGGAGCGGCCTGTTCGCCGGCCTGACCATCGCGATGCTGCCGGTGCTCGCCGCCTACGTCATCTTCCAACGGCAAATCCGTTCCGGCCTGACCGCGGGGGCGGTCAGGTAGCGATGATGGCCCGGCCGCAGGGCGGTCGGGCGTGCCCCGGCTCAACCGCGCGCACCGGCGCGCGCACCCCCTTGTTCGCTTCTGTCCTTTGAGGAGGAAGCTCATGTCCCGTGTTCCCAAACTGCTGGGCGGCGCGGCTTCGGCGGCGTTGCTGGCCGCAGCTGGCCGGCATCGCCGCTGGTGAGCGCCGCCGCGCCCGCCGCGGCCGCGCCGTGCGGCGCGCTGTTCGACGACTTCACCTACTCGTCGTCGAGCGACCCGCTGATCGCCGCGCGCAACTGGACCGTGCGCACCAACTCCGGCGGCCCCGGCGTGCCCGGCGCGTCCTGGCCGGCGTCCAACGTCTCGTTCCCGACCGTCGACGGCGCAGAAGGTGCTGCAACTGCGGCCGCCACCGACGGCACGGCCGGCGGCACCACCACGCCGAGATGCTCCACCAGCGCAAGTTCTTCGAGGGCACGTACGCCGCCCGGGTCAAGTTCGCCGACGCGCCGGTGTCCGGCACCGACGGCGACCACCTGGTGGAGACGTTCTTCACGATCACCCCGCTGGACCGCGCCGCTCGACCCGAACTACGGCGAGATCGACTTCGAGTACCTGCCCAACGGCGGCTGGGGCGAGCAGGGCCCGATCTTCTACCAGACCACCTGGGAGACCTACCGGCCCGAGCCCGTGGGAGGCCGTCAACACCCACACCGAGCAGCGGCAGAGCTTCAACGGCTGGCACAACCTGCAGTTCACCGTGTCGGCCGGGCAGGTCAAGTACTTCGTCGACGGCGTGCAGGTGGCCGACCACGGCGACAAGTACTACCCCGAGACGCCATGTCGATCAACTTCAACCTCTGGTTCATCGACATGGCCGCGCACGCCGGCGGCCGCGCGCGTCTACAACCAGCAGGTCGACTGGCTCTACTACGCGGGCAGCGAGGCGCTGACGCCGGCGCAGGTCGCATCGCGGGTCTCCGGGCTGCGCTCGGCCGGCACCGCGCACACCGACACGGTCGGCAACGGCAACTGCCCGACGAACCCGCCCACCCAGAACCCCACCAACCCGCCCACCCAGAACCCGACCAACCCGCCGACGCAGAACCCGACGAACCCGCCGGCCAACTGCTCCGGCGCTCCGGCCTGGAACTGGGGAACGGTCTACCTGGAGGGCCAGCGGGTCCGGCACCCGAACCGGCCGGGTCAGCCGCACCTGTGGCAGGCCAACTGGTGGACGCAGGGCTCCGAGCCCGGCTGGACCGCGCAATGGCGGGACGTCGGCGCCTGCTAAATGCGCGATCATGGCGGTCATGACGACTGCCACGGTGTACGCGGACTTCGCGGCGGGTGAGGCGCACGGCGTCTCACCCGCCTACGAGCGGCTGGCGTACGCGGTCTCCGCGCGACGACGAGCTGCTCGCGCTGCTCGACCAGCTCCCGGAGGCCAAGCGCCAGCCCAACCTGCTGTTCGGCGTCGTGCGCTGGCTGGGCGGCCCCGTCGACGAGCCGGCCGCGTTCCGCGCGTACGCGGTGGCGAACTGGCCGGCGATCGAGGCGGCGATGCGCGACCGGGCGACGCAGACCAACGAGGCCGGCCGGTGCGCGGTGCTGCTGCCGGTGCTCGCCGCGCTGCCGCAGCCGCTCGCCCTGCTGGAGGTGGGCGCGTCGGCCGGGCTGTGCCTCTATCCCGACCGGTACGCCTACCGCTACGGCGACCACGTTGTCGGCTCCGGCGAACCGCTGCTGGAGTGCGCCGCCACCGGGCATCGCGCCGCCGGCCGCGCTCCCGCAGGTGGTCTGGCGGGCCGGCATCGACCTGAACCCGCTCGACGTGACCGAGCCCGCCGACGTGGCCTGGCTCGACGCGCTGATCTGGCCGGAGCACGCGCATCGCCGCGCACCGGCTGCGCGGCCGCGGCCGCGGTCGCCGCCGCCGACCCGCCGCTGCTGGTCCGCGGCGACCTGGTCGACGACCTGCCGGCGCTGGCCGCCCAGGCCCCGGCCGGCGCGACGCTGGTGGTGTTCCACACCTCGGTGCTCTACCAGGTGCCCCGCCGCGCCGGGACGGCGTTCGTCGACGTGGTGCGCGCGCTGCCCGGCCATTGGATCGCCAACGAGGCGCCCGGACGTGCTCGGCCTCGACGGGCTGCCCGCAGCCGCCCGGCACGCGGCTGCACAACGTGCTCTCCCTGGACGGCACGCCGCTGGCCGTACGCGCGCGGCACGGCCAGGCGATGACCTGGTTCGCGCCCGAGCTCACACCCTGACCCGCACACCCTGGGCGAACGCGCCGCTGTGCAGTTCCAGTGTGGTCGCCGTGGCATGGCCGGCACCGACCAGGAGAGCTGGGCGAGCAGCCGGTGCCCCGGCACGACCGGTTTGTCGAACACGTCGCGTCCGCCGTTGGCCGCCCGGGTCGCCATCACGTCCCGGACACCGGGTGGCCGCCCGTGACGGCGAGCCGTTGCAGGTTGCCGTGCCAGTACTCGGGTGTGTTGCTGTGGTTGGTCATGCCGACGACCGCGGTGCACCGCTGTCCGCCGCCGCTCGGGCGCGCAGGCGAACCGGTACGCGGTGAACTCGAACGTGCTCTCCCGCAACGGAGTGCCGAGCGAGCCGGTGACCACCGGGCCCAGCCAGCCGGACGCGGGTATGCGCTGCGCACCCGTCGCCGCCGACGCCAGTCTGGGCAAGGCCAGCGCCACCGCCAGCACGCCGAGCCCGACCAGCAGGACGATCGCGGTCAGCACGGCGACGCCGGCCCGGCCCCGGTCGGTGAGCCCCGCGATCCGGGCGGCGGCGCGCGGCCAGCCGTACCGGGCGAAGAGGACGGTCGCGACCACCAGCAGCGTCGCCAGCCCCGGCAACCACCACAGCTGCCACCGGTTCTCCTGGCTCGCCGCCGCACCGGTGTCGCACGGGCGTCCAGACCGACGCCGAGCAGTCGACCGGCTCGCCGGCGAGGCCGACGTAGGCGCAGGCCGCACCGGACAGCGGCCCGGCCTTCTCGGGTGTGAACGTCGCGGTCACCGTCGTGCTCTCGAACGGCCCGAGCCGCACCGGCCAGGCGATCTCGGTCGGCGACCCCGGGCCGGGCGAACCGCCCGGCCCGGGTGCCGGGCTCATGGCCGTCACACGGGCACCGTCCGGCACACTCTGCCGAACAGTGAGGTCAGTGGGCGCCTCGGTGCGGTTGCGCACCACGACGCGATACTCCGCGTCCCGGCTTTCCGTCGCTGGTCACGGCCACGTCCACCTGGCTGGAGTCGGGCTGGGCCACGGCGGGCGCCGCCGCGAAGGGCAACGCTGGTGCCAGGAACGCGAGGGACAAGGCAGTACGAAGCATGGCCGATCTCCCCCCATTTCCACGGTAGGAAGATCACCAGGCCGTCCGGCGCGAACCCGGGATCCGGGGTGTTATCGCCCGGACCGGGTTACTCTCCGCCAGGCTTCTAGAGCGTTTTCACGGCGGATCGCTCCGAGCCGATCGGCCGGTAGCCGAGCCACTCGTTGATCGCCAGCATCGGCTTGTTGACCTCGTCGTTGCCGGTGAAGCCGGCGGTGAACCCGGCGTCCCGTGCGGCGCGGAAGGCGACCGACTTGGCGATCTTCGCGAGCCCGCGGCCACGGTAGGCACGGCGGGTGCCGGTGCCCGTGGACATGAACCGTCCCGACTCACGGTCCGCGTAGAGATAGGTCATGGTCGCCGGCACGCCGTCGACCAGCACGACGAGGCTCAGGTCATGGTCGACGTTGGGGTCGTGCCAGATGTCGTCGAGCCACTGGTCGTAGTCGACCTTGTCGAACGGAGTGTCGGACGGCTCGTCGGCCATCGCCTCGGTGTCGACGGCGAACACCGCCTCGGGACCGATCTCGGCCGCGGTCGCGATGGTCACACCGGGCGGCACCGGCGGCGCCGGCGGCAGGTCGGTGAGCAGCAACCGCTGGTAGCGAGCCTCGTGGGTGAGGGTGTAGCCGCGCTTCTCGATGAACCCGAGGGTGTCGGGCTCGTTGACGGCATAACCGACCACCTTGCGTCCGCCGACCGAGCGCAGGTGGGCCTCGGCCGCGGCCAGCAGCGCGCTGCCGATCCCCCGGCCGCGGGCGTCTGGCCGGACGATCACCGTGGTGCCGGCCGCGCCCTCTTCCGAGGTCCAGATGTTGAGGTCGGACCGGGCGAAGCCGGCCAGGCCCTGCTCGTCGTCGACCGCGAACAGCGCGCCCTTGGCGTTGCGGACCGAGAGCTCCCAGCCGCGCCGAATCCCGGCGACGGTGTTGACCTGCCAGGGAAAGACCTTGCCGCGAATGGCGAGCAAGGGGCCCGCGTCGTCGGGTGTAGCCGGCCGGACCGTCGTCATGTGAACTGTCTAACAGGCGGGGCAAACGGATTTCGAGGTGGCACGATCGCCGGCATGGACATCTCCGTCACCCTCATACCGGTCGACGCCGACAACTGGCGGGCGGTCGCCGGGCTCTCCGTCACCCAGCCGCAGCGCGCCTGGGTCGCCGAACCGGCCTACTACCTGGCGTTGTGCCACTACAGCCCGGTCGGCTGGCGGCCGCTGGCCGTCACCACCACCGACGGCGGCGTCGTGGGCTTCCTGATGTGGGCGATCGACCCGGAGGACGGCGCCGCCTGGCTCGGCGGCATCACGATCGACGCCGCCCATCAGGGCAAGGGGTACGGCCGGGCGGCCGTCAGCGCGGCGCTGGCCGAGATCGACGCGCCCAGCTTCGCGCTCTCGTACCAGCCGGAGAACATCGCCGCCCGCGCGCTCTACGCCAGCCTGGGCTTCGTGGAGTCCGGTGAGAAGGAGGACGACGAACTGGTGGCGCGCAGACCCAAGTGACTACTCGCTGGCGTCGTGGGCCAGCAACGCGAGCTGGATCCGGTTCGTTAGGTCGAGCTTGGTCAGGGCGCTGGACAGGTGTGCCTTGACGGTGCCGACCGACATGTAGAGCCGCTCGGCGATGTCGCCGTTGGACAGGCCTTCGGCGACCGCCCCGGCCACCGCCCGCTCCCGCTCGGAGAGCACCGCCAGCCGTTCCCGCGCCCGGTCCCGGCGCGCGCTGCCGGCCCGGTCGCCACCGGCGGCGACATGGTCGATCAGCGTGCGCGCGACGCTCGGCGAGAGCACCGGCTCGCCGGCCGCCGCGCGACGGACCGCCTCGACGATCTGCTCCGGCGGGGTGTGCTTGAGCAGGAAACCGGCGGCGCCGGCGCGCAACGCCTCGACCACGGTGGCGTCGGCGTCGAACGTGGTGAGCACGATGACCGCCGGCCGCCGCCCGGCCCGCCCGGTGATCGCCCGGGTCGCCGCGATGCCGTCGACCACGGGCATCCGCACGTCCATCAGCACGACGTCGGGACGGGTCCGGCCCACCTGGTCGGGCACCGAGCCCCCGTCGACCGCCTCGCCGACCACCTCGATGTCGGGCGCACCGCCGAGCATCAGCCGCAACCCGGCCCGCACCAGCGCGTCGTCGTCGACGAGCAGCACCCGGACCGGCTCTGTCATGCCGGCCACGGTAGCCGGGTGACCAATCGGAAGCAGCCCCCGTCCGGACCGTGCTCGAGCGTTCCCCCGTCGAGGGCGACCCGTTCGGCGAGCCCGGCCAGGCCCACGCCGGCGCCGGGGATCGCGCTGACCGGCGCGCCGACCGGGAGCCGGTTGCTCACCGCGGCGACCACGCCGTCGCCGGGCGCACCGGTGACCCGGACCTCGACCGGCGTGCCCGGCGCGTGCTTCCTGGCGTTCGTCAGTCCTTCTTGGACGGTGCGGTAGACGGTGCGCTGCACGGCGCTGCGCAGCGTCTCGCTCGGCTCGCACTCGAGCGTCACAGTGACCCGCTGCCCCACCGCCTCGGCATCCGCGACCAACCGCTTGATGTCGCCGATCTGAGGCTGTGGCGGCCCGGCGTCACCGGGATCCGGCGTCTCGTCGCCCGTGCGCAGCACGGCGAGCACGTCACCGAGTTCGACCAGCGCGCGCCGGGCGTTGCCGTGGATCACCTCGATCGCGGCGCCGACATCGGCAGCCTCCAGCGGCCGGCCGGCGCCCGCCTCGGCCTGCGCGCTGCGGTAGGACAGAGCGCCGGCGTGCACCGAGATCAGCGAGATGCGATGGGCCAGCGTGTCGTGCATCTCGCGGGCGATCCGCTCGCGTTCCGCCCGGCGCGCGTCGGCCAGCCGTCGGTCGTGGTCGCGCGCCGCCCATTCGGCGTCGCGGCGCAGGCTGGCGACGACCTGCCGGCGCCATCGGACCGCCATCCCCCAGGCCAGTGGCACGAGGAACATCAGGAACACGATCACCACCATGGCCTGCCACGGCACGTTGGGCGGCGGGTGCGCGAAGCTGAACCAGAGCGAGGGCGCGAGGAAGGCGTCCGCCGTGAGCACGGCGACCAGCCAGCCCCGGTGCACGGCGACGGTCAACACGGTCACGAGTGCGGCGCCCAACGCACTGTCGCCGATCATGTAGGAGACGAACACGACGCCGGCCACCACGATGGGGAACCGACGGCGCCACCACAGCGCGAGGCACGCCGCGAGACTGACGAACGGGTCGACCGTGTGGAACCACTGCGGCACGGCGTCGCCGTAGTACGGAGCCCCGTCGGAGTCGAGCACCAGGAAGCTGAGCGCCACGAGGAACAGCACCGCGTCGGCCACCCAGTCCCGGGCGGTGCGGCGCCGGCGCGGCTCGTCGACCGAGACACCCGCCAACTCCGCGGGCAGCAGCCAGCGCGGCGAACGGAAGGGCTTCGGCCGGGTCGCGCTCATGTCGCGAGGGTACGACGCGGCCCGCGTGCCGCTCGACCAGTAATCCTGGCCGACCGGCCAGGTGCGATAGCCGATGGATAGCTGCGCCGTTTGCGTCGCACCGGCACGCTGTGCGGATGGGGGACCTCGGACTGTATCCACCTCGTCACCGCGTCGCACCCCGGGCGGTGCTCTGGTGGACCTTGCGTGGCGTGATCGGTTCTGTCGTGCCGCTCGGGGCCGGACTGGTCGTCTTCGCCTTCGTCGAGTCGGCCCGGTCCTGGCTCGGCCCGCTGCTGCTGGCTCTGCTGGTGCTATCGGCCGCACACGCCGCCGTGGTGCCGTCCTGGCGCTACCGGGTGCACCGCTGGGAGGCGACCGACGACGCGGTCTACGCGCTGTCCGGCTGGGTCGTCCGGGAGTGGCGGGTCGCCCCGCTGTCCCGGATCCAGACCGTCGACGCCACCCGCGGCCCGCTGCAGCGCGCGCTGGGCCTCGCGACGGTGACCGTGACCACCGCCTCGGCCAGCGGGCCGGTGCAACTGGTCGCCCTGCCCGACGCGGAGGCGACCGAGGTGGCCGCCCGGCTCACCGCGATCGTCGGCCGCACGGCCGGTGACGCGACGTGACCCAGCAGCGGGACGTGACCTGGCAGCGACTCGACCGCAAGGTGATCGCGGTGGACCTGGTGCGGGCCGCGATCTCCCTGATACCGACCGCCATCGCGGGCGGCGTGCTCGGCCTGGAGCCCGGCGATGCCTGGCCGGCGCTGGTGGTGGCCGTGTTCGGCGTCCTGCGCGCGGTGGCCGACCTCGCTCGCTGGGCCACCACCCGCTACCGGATCACCGCCGACCGGGTCGAGGTGCACAGCGGGCTGTTCACCCGCAAGGAACTGTGGATCGCCCGCGACCGGATCCGCAGCGTGGGCAGCGACGCCCGGCTGACCCACCGGCTGTTCGGGCTGCGGGTGGTGACCGTCGGCGCGGGGTTGACCGGCGTCGCCGGCGCGACCGCCGCCCTGCGCATCGACGCGGTGTCGGCGGCGACCGCCCAGCGGCTGCACGACCTGCTCGACGCGACGGCCGAATCGGGCGAGCCGAGTGAGCCAGGCGAGCCGGGCGAGCCAAGGGCCGCCAAGCCCGCCCAGCAGGGCCAACTGCTGGCCCAGTTCCAGCCCTCCTGGATCTTCTACAACGTGCTGAGCGTCTGGGCCCTGTTCGCCGGCGCCGGCCTGATCTGGGGCGGCTACTGGCTGGGCCGGCTGTTCGGCTACGACGCGCTCGCCCACGCCCGCGAGCTCACGGACGGCATGGCTCCTCTGTGGATCGTGCTGATCGCGTTGCCGGTGTTCATCGTCATCGGCAGCGTCGGCCTGGTCGTCGGGTTCGTCAGCTCGCACTGGAACTTCCGGCTGACCCGCACGGCCGGCAACCTGCGCACCACCCAGGGGCTGCTGCGCACCCAGTCGGTCGACCGCGAGGAGCATCGCGTCCGCGGCTTCCAGATCCGCGAGCCGCAGCTCTGGCGCTGGCTCGGCGTCGCCGAGACCAGCCTGATCACCACGGGCATCAGCCTGTGGAGCCCCACCGCCGGAGCGACCATCCTGCCGCGCGGCCCGGTCACGGTCGCCCGGGCGATCGCCACGGAGATCCTGGGCACGGACGCGCTGTCCCGGCCGCTGCGGCCCGCCCCGCCCGCGGCGCTGCGCCGCCGGCTGGTCCGGGCCGTCGTCTGGGCCGGCGTCGGCACCGCCGCCGTGCTGCTGCTCGACGCCCGTTTCACCGACCGGCTGTCCCCCGCGTCGACCGCCTGGCTCTTCCCCGCCCTGCTGGTGGCCACCACGGCCCTCGCGGTCGTCGCGTACCGCAGCCTGGGTCACACCGTGCACGACGACTACCTGGTGGTCCGCTCCGGCGTAGCCACCCGCACCACGGCGGCGCTACGCCGGCGGGCGGTGATCGGCTGGGTGGTCAAGCAGTCGTTCTTCCAGCGCCGGCTCGGGCTGGCCACGGTGATCGCGACGACGGCGGCCGGTCAGGGCGCCTACACCGCGCACGACATCGCCGCCGGCGACGTGGCCGACCTGATGTCACCGGAGAGCGGCGGCGAGCAGAGCGAGTCCTTCGTCGATCGCGGGCGGGTCGAGGGTGGCGTACCCGAAGATCAGTCCGTCGGGTCCGGGCGTGAGCCGGTAGCGGCCGACGCCCCCGACGCCGACACCTGCGGACTGGCCGGCGACGACGACCGCCTCCTCCGTGAGCCCGGGCGGGAGCCAGGCGACCAGGTGCAGGCCCGCCGCCACACCGGCGGGCCGGAACCCGGGCAGGTGCTCGGCCAGGCCGGCCAGCAGGGCGTCCCGGCGACGCCGGTAAACCGGCCGCATCCGGCGCAGGTGCCGGTCGAACTCCCCGTGCGCCAGAAAGTCGGCGAGGGCGAGTTGGTCGACGGCGGATGAGCCCCGGTCGGCGCTCGTCTTGGCCGCGGCGATCTCGTCGACCAGCCCGGCCGGCGCGACCAGCCAGCCGATCCGCAGCCCGGGCGCGAGCGTCTTGCTCGCCGTGCCCGCGTAGATCACCCGGTCCGGGTCGAGCCCCTGCAGCGCGCCGAGCGGCGCCCGGTCGTAGCGGTGCTCCGCGTCGTAGTCGTCTTCCACCACGATCGCGTCGTGCTCGCGCGCCCAGCGCAGCACCGCCGCCCGGGCCGGTGGGGGCAGCACGCCGCCGGTCGGCCACTGGTGCGACGGGGTCAGCACCAGGGCGTCGGCCGACACCCGGGCCAGGGCCGCCACGTCGACACCGTCGGGGCCGACCGGCACGCCGACCACCTCGAGGCCGGCGGCCTCGGCGTGCAGCCGCGCGTCGTCGTCCGGCGACGGGTCCTCCACGGCGAGGCGGCGCGCGCCGCGCCGGGAGAGCACCTGCACGACCAACGCGATGCCCTGCGCGAACCCGTTGGTGACGACCATGGTGGACGGTGCCGCGACCGTGCCCCGGACCCGGTTGAGGTAGTCGGCCAGTGCGAGCCGCAGCTCGGGCACGCCCTGGCCGCTGGCGTAGCCGAACCGATCGTCAGGCGCGTGGGTCAGCACGCGCCGCAGCGAACGCAGCCACACCGCGCGAGGGAAATGCGCGACGTCGGCCCGGCCGTAGCCGAAGTCGATCCGGATCTGAGCCGCGGCCCGGACCGGCGCCTCGGGCGGCACCGGCGACGGTCCGGCCGCCACCCGGGTGTAGCCGCCGGGCCGACTGCTCAGGTAGCCCTCCGCGACGAGCTGCTGGTACGCCTCGACGACGATGCCGCGGGACACGCCGAGGTCGGTCGCCAGCGCGCGGGTGGGCGGGAGCGAGGCACCCAGCGGCAGCCGGCCCGAGCGGATGCCGGAACGGATCGCCGTCTCGATCTGGCGATGCAGCGCCACCGGCGCCGCCCGGTCGAGCGGAATCAGCAGGTCGCTCGCGGCTCCGGAATTGGTCCAGGATCCCACCATGGAATCGGAGCTTATTATCAGTACCGATTCTTGGCACGGTGAGTGTCATGACGACGACATCCCTCACCGGTCAGGTTCTCTCACCCACCGATGCCGGCTACGACGACGCCCGTTCCGTCTGGAACGCGATGGTCGACCGCCGGCCCGCGCTGATCGTCCGCTGCGGCACCGTCACCGACGTGGTCAACGCGGTCCGCCACGCCCGCGAGCACGACCTCGAGATCGGTGTTCGGTGCGGCGGCCATAGCGTGCTCGGGCTCGCGGTGCCGGCCGACGGCCTGATGATCGATCTGACCCCCATGGGCGGCGTCACGGTGGACCCGCGTACCCGGCGGGCCCGGGTACAGGGTGGCGCCCTGCTCGGGGCGCTCGACCGGGCGGCACAGCGGTACGGCCTGGCCACCACCGCCGGCAACGTCTCGCACACCGGCGTCGGCGGCCTCACCCTCGGCGGCGGCATGGGTTGGCTGGCCAGGCAGTACGGGCTGACCTGCGACAACGTCGTCTCCTACGAAGTGGTCACCGCGGACGGCGCGGTGGTCACCGCGAGCCGCACCGAGCACCCGGAGCTGTTCTGGGGGCTGCGTGGGGGCGGTGGGAACTTCGGCATCGTGACCTCGTTCGAGTTCCAACTGCACGAGATCGGCACCCGCGCCCTGTTGGCCACCTACGCGTTCGACCCGGCCGACGGCGTCGCGGTGCTGGAGGGGTGGCGGGACCTCAACGCCGTCGCGCCACGGCAGGCCACGTACACCGCGACGGTCGGATCCGACGGGCTCGTCGAGGTCGGGTTCGTCTGGGTCGGCGACCCCGAGCAGGGCCGCCGTCTCACCCGCGACCTCGCGGGGCTCGGCAAGGTGCGACGGGAGAGGATTCGGGAGATGTCCTATCTGGAGCTCCAGACGATCGACGATGCCGTCGACGGTCACCACTTCCGGCGCTACTGGAAGGGCCTGTACCTGGACCGGCTGCCCGCCGACGCGGCGGCCGCCCTGGTCGAGCGCGGTGGCGGCGACCCCGCGGTGCGGCCGGCGATGTCGCTGCAGGCCTACGGCGGTGCGATCCAGGACGTGCCGGAGGACGAGGCGGCGTACGGCCAGCGCGGCACGCTGTTCGAGCTCGTCGCGGCGGCCCGCTGGGACGACCCGGCCGAGGACCCCGACCGGATGGCCGCCGCCCGGGCGGCCGTCGCGCCGCTGACCGCGTACTCCAGCGGGATGTATCTCAACACCCTCAGCGACGAGGGCGCCGCCGGTGTCCGGCGCGCCTTCCCGGCTGCGAAACTGGCCCGGCTGGCCGCCCTGAAGCGGACCTACGACCCGGCCAACGTGTTCCACCTGAACCAGAACATCGCACCGGCCTGACGCCGGGTCATCACGCGGCGCCACCTGCCAAATCGGGATGACCGATCATCGATCGAAAGCGATAGATTCCCCGAAACTCACAAGGTTCGATGGGGAGGATCACTTGTCCCGACTACGACGGATGATGCTGGGCGCGGTCGCCGCCCTGGCGATGGTGGCCGGCGGCGGAGCGCTCGCCGGCCCGGCCAGCGCGGCACCCGACCCGGGGCCGAGCCCCTTGATCGTCGGCGGCACGCTGGCCGCGCAAGGCGAGTTCCCCTGGATGGTGCGGCTGTCGATGGGCTGCGGCGGCGCCATGTACACGCCCAGCCTGGTGTTGACCGCCGCCCACTGCGTCAACGGCACCGGCAACAACACGTCGATCACGGCGACGTGGGGCGCCATCGACCTGCAGGACCCCACCCGGACCACGCGGCAGTCCAACTACGTCTACCGGGCGCCGGGCTACAACGGCAACGGCCGGGACTGGGCGCTGATCCGCCTGTCCAGCCCGATCAGCGCGAGCCCGTTGCTGAAGATCGCCACCGACACCTCGCTGCACAGCGGCTCGTTCACGGTGGCCGGCTGGGGTGCGACGACGCAGGGTGGCGGGCAGTCCCGCTATCTGCGCAAGGCGACCGTGCCGTTCATCAGCGACAGCACCTGCGCGGCACAGGGCGGCAGCTACAGCGGCCTGATCGCCAACGAGGAGATCTGCGCCGGCATCCTGCCCGGCGGCGGCATCGACACGTGCCAGGGTGACTCCGGCGGCCCGATGTTCAAGCGGAACGCCGCCAACGAGTGGGTGCAGGTCGGCATCACGTCCTGGGGCATCGGCTGCGCACAGCCGAACGCGCCCGGCGTCTACACCGAGGTGCGCTACTTCGCGGCCGACATCCTCGCGGCCGCGGTCTCCCTGGGCGGCGGCCCGCCCGGCGGTGGCGGCGTCACGGTGGGCAACCCGGGCGGGCGTACCTCGACGGTAGGCACGGCGGTCTCCGCGACGCACAGCGCCTCCGGCGGCACCGCGCCGTACACCTGGTCGGCGACCGGTCTACCCCCGGGCCTGTCGATCTCGTCGTCCACCGGCACGGTCAGTGGCACGCCGACGACGGCCGGCTCCTACGGCGTCACGGTGACGGCGACCGCCTCGGCCGGCGGATCGGGCAGCGCGTCGTACACCTGGACCGTGAACGCGGTCGGCGGCTGTGGCGCGATCACCAACGGCACCGACCTCACCATCCCGGATGTGTCCACGGTGGAGAGCACGATCACCGTCGTCCGGCTGTGCCGGCAACGCGTCGAGCGCGTCGACGACTGAGGTGCACATCGTGCACACGTACCGCGGCGACCTGGTCGTGACCCTGGTCGCGCCGGACGGCAGCCTCTACACCCTGCACAACCGCACCGGCGGCAGTGCCGACAACCTCGACTCGACCTACACGGTCAACCTGTCGAGCGAGGCCCGCAACGGCGCCTGGAAGCTGCGGGTACGCGACGCGGCGGCGGCCGACACCGGCTACCTCAACTCGTGGACGCTGACGCTCTGATCCATCTGACCGCAGGTTTCCGGGGGTGGGCCCGCCCCCGGAAACCGCGGTCTCAGCTGCTCGACCGCCAGTGCCTCCTCGGCCACCCAGCCACCGCCGAGCGTCTCCACCCGCTCGGGCGTCACGCCGCGGTCCAGCGCCAGCGCGCCGTCCAACGCCGCGGTGACCTCCTCGTGCTTCGGCCGTTGCCGGAGCAGCCGGAGCGCGCCTTCGACCGCGGCGAGCAGATCCCGCTCGTCGACCACCAATGCACGGGTGATCGCCGCGAACGCGCCCGCCGCGAGATAGCCGGACGGGTGCCCAGCCCGGACAGGCAGGCGTTGCCGGGCGCGCGCCGCGCGCAGAGGAAGGAGTGGCCGGCGAGCCAGCCGTCGGCGGCCGGGGGCGGGCCGGGCAACCGCTGGGTGTCGAGCCAGCGCAGGTACGCCCGGTGCACGATCGCGGGGTTCCGCACGCCGCGGGCCCGGATCAGCCCCTCGGCGGTGAACAGCGTCAGCTGGGTGTCGTCGGTGATCAGCGCCGGCTCGCCGAGCAGGTCGGCCAAACCGTCCGGCCCGAATCGCTCCCGAATCCGATGCGTAGAACGGAATTCCACCGGATTGCCCAGAGCGTCCCCGATCGCTCCTCCCAGCAGACAACCGCGTACCCGTGCCCGATATGACATCCCAGCGATCCCAGATTGCGAGGTAGTTGCCGCCCAGCACGGAATTGACGACTCGGTGGTACGGTCTGCCGGCTGGCCGCCCCCAGAGCGACCGGCTCGTTCCCGGGGAGGGTATGGATGGGGCTCACCGCGGAGGAGAGCGGTCGTCTCGCGACGTTGCTCGACACCCATGCCGAGAAGGTCACGGCCAGTT
Organism: uncultured Actinomycetota bacterium; assembly: GCA_963840005.1. Lineage (GTDB taxonomy): Bacteria > Actinomycetota > Actinomycetes > Mycobacteriales > Micromonosporaceae > Asanoa. The sequence continues at coordinate 166,896 of CAWIXO010000007.1, forward strand.
GGGCCGACGCGGCCGCGGCGCCGTTGCGCGGCCGGCTGACCAGGGCAGAGCTGCTCAAGCAGGTGCAGGATCTGCACCGGGCGGTCGTCGAGTCGCTGCACGACGGCGGCTTCGACCTGACCGCCGACGCGTCGGCGGCGCTGCGCTCCACCCTCGTCGACCTGGCCCGCAGCCGGGCCCGGCACGGATTCAGCGCCACGGAGACCGCGGTCACCGTGTTCGGCCTCAAGAAGGCGCTCTTCGACGTGGTCGACGTGCACGGCGGCGACCCGCAGGTGCTCATCGACCTCATCGCCGCCGACGCGATGATCGACGAGCTAGGTCTGTTCGCCTTCGAGAGCTACGCCCGGACCCGCGAGGAGCTGATCTCCGACCAGGCCGAGCAGCTGCTGGAGCTGGCCACCCCGGTGGTCAAGCTGTGGGAGGGAGTGGTCGCGATCCCGCTGGTCGGCACCCTCGACTCGGCTCGCGCCCAGGTGGTGATGGAACGGCTGCTGGAGACGCTGGTCGACACGAGCTCGCCGTACGCCATCATCGACATCACCGGCGTGCCCGCCGTCGACACCCAGGTCGCGCAGCACATCCTGAAGACCGTGGTCGCGGCGCGGCTGATGGGCGCCGAATGCATCATCTCCGGCATCCGGCCGCAGATCGCCCAGACGATCGTCGCCCTCGGCATCGAGTTCGGCGACATCGCCACCAAGGCGACACTGGCCGACGCGCTGCGCCACGCCTTGCGGATGATCGAGGCGACCCGCAAGGGCAGGAGCAACTGATGGAACGGGTCCCGGTCCTCAAGATCGGCGACATCCTGCTCGTCTCCATCCAGGTGGACATGCAGGACCAGACCGCGCTCGCGCTCCAGGAGGACCTGGCCGACCGGATCGTCGCGACCGGCTGCCACGGCGTGATCATCGACATCACCGGGCTCGACATCGTCGACTCGTTCGTCGGCCGGATGCTGTCCTCGATCGCATCCATCTCCCGGGTGCTCGACGCCGAGACCGTCGTGGTCGGCATGCGGCCAGCGGTGGCGATCACCCTGGTCGAGCTCGGACTCTCGCTCGACGGCATCCGCACGGCGCTCAACGTCGAGCGGGGCATGGAGCTGCTGGCGCTGGCCCGCGCCGCCCAGCCCGACGACATCGGCATCGACCTCGGTCTCGACCTCGACGGCTTCGGCTCCCCGGCGACGGCGTGACCGCCGCCGTCGGGCTCGGGGAGCCGCAGGTCGTGCCCATCTCCGCCGACGAAGACGTGGTCCGCGTGCGGCAACTGGTGCGCACCGTCGCGGTCGCTGCCAAGCTCTCGCTGGTCGACCAGACCAAGCTGGTCACCGCCGCGAGTGAACTGGCCCGCAACACCCTGGTGTACGGCGGTGGCGGCGGCGCCGAGGTGACCGTGCTCGACAGCGGCCGGCGCAAGGGCATCCGGATCCTCTTCGCCGACGACGGCCCCGGCATCGCCGACCTCGACCTGGCGCTCACGGACGGCTACACGACCGGCGGTGGGCTGGGTCTCGGGCTCAGCGGCGCGCGCCGGCTGGTCGACGAGTTCGAGATCGACACCGCGGCGGGCCAGGGCACTCGGATAACCATCACGAAATGGGCCCGGTAACGGTGACCCGCGCGAGCGGGCTCGTCGACAGCGGTCTCTGGTTCCGGCTCGAGGACGCCAGCACGGTCAGCGCGGTCCGCCGCGCCGCCCAGGAGGTGGGCACCGCGGTCGGGCTCGACGCCAACCGGATCGCCGGGCTCGCGATCGTCGCCACCGAGCTGGCCAGCAACCTGGTCAAGCACGCCGACGACGGACGCCTGCTGGTGCGCCCCGTGCGCACCGGCGACATCGCCGGGGTCGAACTGATCGCGATCGACGCCGGTCCCGGGATGCGCGATGTGGCGCGGTCAACCCGCGACGGGCACTCCACCGCCGGCACGCTCGGCATCGGCCTCGGCGCGATCGCCCGCCAGGCCGGCTGGCTCGACATGAGCTCGGTCGAGGGCCGGGGCACGGTGGCCGCCGCGCAGGTCTGGCCCGGCCCGACCCCGGCGCCCGCCACGGAGGCCGCGCTCAGCCGCGCGATGGCCGGCGAGGAGGTCTGCGGCGACGGCTACGCCGTACGCGTCGCCGACGGCCGCACACAGGTGCTGGTCTGCGACGGGCTCGGGCACGGCCCGCTGGCCGCCGCGGCGACCACCTCGGCCGTGCAGGCGTTCCGGACCGCCCCCGCGGCGCCGCCGGCCGCGGTGGTCGAGCACCTGCACCGGACGATCTCGCACACCCGGGGCGCCGCCCTCGCGGTCGCCCAACTCGACGACGACCAGGTCCGGTACGCCGGGCTCGGCAACATCGCCGGATACATCGTCGACGACACCAGCCGGCGCGGCCTGGTCTCACTGCCCGGCATCGCCGGCCACCAGCGCCGCTCGGTGCGGGAGTTCACCTATCCGGCGCCGCCGGGCGCGTTGCTCGTCATGCACTCGGACGGCGTGGTCGACCGGTGGAACGTCGACGACTACCCGGGCCTGCGGGAGCGCTCGCCGCAGGTGGTCGCCGCGACGCTGCTGCGCGACGCCGGCGTGCGACGCGACGACGCCTGCGTCCTGGTGGCGAGGGCCGGCCGATGACCAACCGCCTGCTGCACGTGTTGTTGCGCACGGAGTCCGACGTGTTCGTGGCCAGACAGCGGGCCCGTGAGGTGGCCGTCGCGGTCGGCCTCGAACGCCAGGACCAGGTGCGGCTGGCGACGGCGCTCAGCGAGATCGGCCGCAGCCTGTTCACGGACCGGGGCGGGCCACCGGCGACCGCCGCCGAAGTGTGGTTCGGCGTCAACGATGGGAAACTTCAGGTCGAGTTCCTCGCGGTCGGCCCGGGCCAGGCCGAGTGGCTGCCCAACCTGGGCCGGCTGGTCGACGACCTCACGATCGACAATGGACCGACGACAACGGTGGTGCGGATGAGCCGGCGAATCCCGGTCGGGGTGGAGCTGACCCCCGACCGCCTCGACCGCATCCGCGCCGACCTGGCCGCGTCCGCGCCGCGTACCCCGCTCGACGAGATGGCGGAACAGAACGAGCAACTGCTCAACGCGCTGGAGGAGACCCGCGCCCACCGCGACGACCTCGCCCGGCTCAACGCCGAGCTGGAAGAGACCAACCGCGGCGTGATGGCGCTCTACAACCAGCTCTCCGACGAGTTGGAGGAGACCAACCGCGGTGTGGTCGCGCTCTACGCCGAGCTCGACGAGCGGTCCGCGCAGCTGCGCGCGGCCAGCGAGGCGAAGACCCGGTTCCTGGCCAACGTGAGCCATGAGCTGCGGGCCCCGGTCACCGCCGTGATCGGGCTGGCCCGGCTGCTCGACGACCCGGAGTCCGACCCGCTGACCGACGACCAGGCCCGCCAGGTCTCGCTGATCCGCGGCTCGGCCGGCGACCTGCTGCGCCTGGTCAACGACCTGCTCGACCTGGCCAAGGCGGAGTCGGGCACGATCGAGCCGGACTGGTCCGATGTGGACCTCCCCGTGCTGTTCAGCCAGCTGCGCGGCACCGTGCGGGCGATGACCACCGGCGACGTCGAGCTGGTGGTAACCGACCCGGAGCCGCCCGCGACGATCCGTTCCGACGAGGTGCTGCTCGCCCAGGTGCTGCGCAACCTGCTGCACAACGGGCTCAAGTTCACCGCCGCCGGCGAGGTGCGGATGACCGCGACGCGGGACGGCGGCGACTGGCTGATCCGGGTGGCCGACACTGGCGTCGGCATCCCCGCCGAGCTGCAGGACCGGATCTTCGAAGAGTTCTACCAGGTGCCCGGCTCACCGACCGGCGTGAAGGGCACCGGCCTCGGCCTGCCGTACGCCCGCCGCCTCGTCACCCTGCTCGGCGGCGCCCTGAGCGTCGTGAGCGAGCCCGGCGTGGGCAGCACGTTCACCATCCGCCTGCCGGCTGCGGGTGCCGATGGAACATCCTGAGCCGGCCACGGTGCTGGTCGTCGACGACAGCGACGCCAAGCGGTATCTGCTGGTCCGGTGGCTGACCCGGGCCGGCTTCACGGTGGTCGAGGCCGACAGCGGCCGCGCCGCGCTCGACCGGGTCGGCCGCGGCGACATCGACCTCGTCGTGCTCGACGTGCGAGCTCGGCGACATGAGCGGCTTCGAGGTGGCCGAGCAGATCAAGGCGCGTCCGGCGCTGGCGGCGATCCCGGTCATCCACGTGTCGGCGCACGCGGTCGACGTCGCCGACCGGGCACAAGGGCTGACCCGGGGTGCCGACGCGTACCTGGCCGAACCGATCGAGCCCGACGAGCTGGTCGCGACCGCGCACGCGGTGCTGCGCTACTACCGGGCCCGGCGGCAGGCCGAGACGCTGGCGGCGGGGCTGACCCGGCTGGCCGAGACCACGGTCGCGGTCAACTCCGCGCGTACCCTCTCCGAGCTGTCTGACCGCGGCCGCGCTCGGGGCGGCCGAGATCTTCGGCAGCGGCGCCGTCGTGGCGGCGGACACGATCACCGCGGGCAGCTCCGCCGGCGACCGCCTGGTCGCCGCGGTCACCAACCCGGGCAGCGCGCCGGTGATCCGGGAATGGCCCGCCGCCGCGGTCGTGGTGCCGGTGGGCGCCCTGGTCCGCGCCGACGGCCGCGAGCAGTGGCCGCAGCTCGACTGGCCCACCGACGAGGTGGCGGTCGGCACCGCCCGGCTCCGCGAAGACCGCCCGCCGCTGCACGTGGCGGTGCCGGCGAGCGCGCTGCGCGAACAGGCCGACGTGCTGCGACTGCTGGTGCAGGCGGTGGCGGCCGCGGTCGAGGCGCAGCGGACCTACGACGAGGAACACCGCATCGCGCTCACCTTGCAGCGCAGCCTGCTGCCGCAACGGATCCCGGCGGTGGCCGGCTATCGACCTCGCGGTCCGCTACGTGCCGGCGAGCGCGCAGACCGAGGTCGGCGGCGACTTCTACGAGCTGACGATGATCGACGGCCACCTGCTGGCCGCGATCGGCGACGTGACCGGCCACTCGCTCTACGCCGCCACGGTGATGGCCGAGCTACGGCACGCGGTCCGGGCGTACGCGGTCGACGGCCACCCGCCCGCCGTCGTGCTGGCCAAGACCAACCGGCTGATGCGCACCCTGCTGCCGGGCGAGCTGGCGACCATCTGCGTGCTGATGCTCGACCCGGCGACCGGCCGGATCCGGCTGGCCAACGCCGGCCACCCACCCCCGGTGCTGGTCGTCGACGGCGCGGCGACGTTCGTCGAGCACCCCGCACCGCTGCTCGGCATCGACGCGCCCCGCCCCGGTGACCTGGACCTCGTCCTCCCACCCGGCGGCACGCTGGTCCTCTACACGGACGGCCTGGTCGAACGCCGCGACCCGCGACATCGACTACGGCCTGGCCGAGCTGGCCGCGGCCGCGGTGAAGACCGACCCGGACCTGGAGCGCTACGCCGACCACCTGCTGGCCCTGGCCACTCCCCCGGTCGGCGACGACATCGCCGTCGTCGCCCTACACCGCGGCTGAAGGAAGGGCCCCTTCTTAACGCTTTCCGCAGAGGAAGGGCCCAGATCGACTGGTCGCGGGTCGAGCATCGACAGCATGCACGTCCGCGCGCTCAAAAGGGGAACCTGACCGGGCCCAGCCCGGTGGACCGGGGCAAGCCCGGCTCCAAGATCCACGCGGTCGGCGACCGCGGCGGGCTACCGCTGCACGTGGACGTCTCCGCCGCCAACGTCAACGACCACCGGATGCTCGAGGACATGGTCGACGGCATCCGACCGGTCCGCCAGCCGGTCGGACGCCCCCGCAAGCGGCCCGCCAAGCTGCACGGCGACAAGGGCTACGACTATCCCGAATGCCGCGACCTGCTACGCGAGCGCAACATCATCCCGCGGATCGCCCGCAAGGGCATCGAATCATCGCACGCGACTCGGCCGGCACCGCTACGTCATCGAACGCTGCCTGGAATGGACAACCCGGTTCCGGCGCCTGGTCCGCCGCTACGAACGCAAGGCTTCCCACTACCTCGGATTCCTACGCCTGGCCTGCGCTCTGATCTGCTACCGCCGCGCCGACCGACTCAACCTGCTGACCAGCAACAACCCCAACTGACACACGGTCTTATTAACGCTGGGCGTTAATAGGGGGCCCCTTCCTTCGCGCGTCAGCGCAGGCCGTTGCGGATCGCTACCTGGATCAGGAGGCGGGGGTTGTCGGTGATGATGCCGTCGACGCCCAGGTCGATCACCCGCTGCATGGTGGCCGGGTCGTCCACGGTGTACGGCACGACCTTGAGCTTGTCACGCCGCTGGAGCACCGGGACGTCCGGGCCGAAGTAGTAGCTCGGGTCCTGGCGCAGGTACCAGTCGGTCGAGACGACCGTGCCCTGGGTCGGGTCGTGCACCTGCCAGTTGGCGGAGACCGTGCCGGCGCCCGCGGCGCGGACCAGCTTGCCCAGGTCGCGGTACTTCCACCAGTCCAGGCCGCCGGTCCACTGGCTCTTGACCGACTTGTCGCCGTAGACCGCCCGCAGCGAGCACTCGTCGGCGAGCGACGTGCACTCGGCCGGGCCGTACTGCCAGACCAGGGCGACCGTCTCGATCTTCTTGTTGAGCTCCTTGGCCCGGATGATGGTGCGCCAGTCGAAGGACTGGATCGTGACCCGGTCCTCGAAACGGGCCTTCTCGATCGCCTTGACCAGCTTGGCGGTGAACGGACCGAACGCCTCGGTGTCGTTCGCGGTCGGGCTGATCTTGGTCTCGATGTTCATCCGGATATCGGGGCGGTCACTGCCCTTGACGAGCGCGAACACCTCGTCGAGCGTCGGGATCCGGGCGCCGGGCACCGCCACCTGGTCGGGCAGCTCGGGCAGCGTCTTCGTGCCGCAGTCGATCGTCTTGATCTGCGCCAGGGTCAGGTCGTGCACGAGCTTGCCGACGTACGGGAACATCTTGTCGCGCGGCTTGACCGGCGCGGTGTCGACGCAGTGCGAGCCGTTGATCGCCCGGTCGTGCAGCACGACCAGCTTGCCGTCCTTGGTCACGCCCGTGTCCAGCTCCAGCGTGGAGATCGCCTTGTTGGACAGCGCCTTAGCGAACGCCGGGAGGGTGTTCTCCGGCAGGTCGGCGCGGCCGCCGCGGTGCGCCTGCACGTCGAACGGCGACGCGTACGCCTTGGGCAGCTTGAACCGCAGCTGGCCGAGCAGAGTGCGCAGCCGGTCCGGGTAGTCGGTGATCATGCCGTCGACACCGTCGTTGACCAGCTTGGTCATCGTCGGTACGTCGTCGACGGTCCACGGGACCACCTTGATGCCGTTCTTGTGCGCGTGGTCGACCATCGCCTTGGTCACGTACGGCACGTAGTTGGCGTCGCTGACCGTGCCGTTCTGCGGCGAACCGTGCACCGGCGAGAAGGTCTTCACGCCGAAGCTCTTGATCGCCTTGATCGGGTCGCCACCGAAGTCGTCGATGTCGATCCCGCCCAGCCACGGCGACGCACCCGGCTTGCCGGTCTGCAGGAAGTCGATGTTGGTCAGCGCGACCAGTGGCAGCCGCGGCTCGACCTGGCGCATCCGCATCAGCGAGCCCCAGTCGAAGCTCTGGATCGTGACCTGGTCGAGCAGGCCGGCGTTGCGCACCTCACGGGCGGTGACCTGCACGAACTGCTCGCGCGGCGCGGTCTCGGTCGGCGCGCCGGCCTCGACCTTGGTCTCCACGTTGAGCTTGACGTCGCCCGCCCGGTAGCGGTTGACCAGGGCGAACACCTCGCCCAGCAGTGGCATCTTCGCGCCCGGCACGGCCAGCTGGCCCGGCTTGTCGGCCAGGGTCAGGCTGCCGCAGTCGAGCGTGCGCACCTGGGCCACCGACAGCGTGTTGATGTACTTGCCGATGTACGGGAACTCCGGGTCGCCGGGGAACGCCGGGGCGGTGTCCTTGCACTTCGACCCCGTGGTCCGGCGGTCGTGGGTGACCACGGCCTGCCCGTCCTGCGTGATCTGCACGTCCAGCTCCAGCGTGGAGACGCCGAGCTGGAGCGCGTTGCCGAAGGACGCGAGCGTGTTCTCCACGCGCAGCCCGAGGCCACCGCGGTGCGCCTGCAGGTCAAAGGTCTTCGCGGGTGCGGCGGACGCCGGACCGGTGGTGATGGCGGCCAGTCCACTCAGCGCGACAGTGGCGGCGAGTGCCGTCGCGGCACGTCGTTGCCAGCGGGACATTCGGGTTCCTCCTGGGATCGGTGACCCCCGATCCTGGAGAACCCGCACAGACCCTCGGCAAGGCCCAGGTGAACAGCCGGCGATGTCTAGCCGAAGGCGGCGCGGATCAGCTTTCGCAGATCCTCCATGGGATCGTCGGCACCGGCCGACAGCAGGTTCTTGGTCGCGGCGACGGTCAGACCGAGAGCCGGGAAGGCGTACGCGATGCTGCCCCCGTTGCCGCTCGCGCCGAAGAAGTCCTCCTGGAGCTGGTAGCCGAGCCCGCGCGGCGCGGGGAACCCGGTCGCCCAGTCGTCACCGGTCATCGCCAGCGTCGTCGCCATCCGCAGCCGTTCCGGCGAGATCAGCCGCACGCCGTCGACCTCGCCGATCAGCGCGGCGAACAGCCGGGCCGCGGCCCGCGCGGTCACCGTGCCGACGGCCGGGACCTCGGCGCGCAGCACGGCCGGGTCGTTGCCGAGGTCGACGTCGGGCCGCACCCCGGGCGGCGCGATCCGGTCGAAGTTGACCAGGAACCGACTCGCGGCGGCCATCGCCTCCGACAGGTTGCCGTCCTCGAGGACGGCCAGCCGCGGCAGATCCGGATCGGGCACGGCGAGGAACAGCTCGCCGGCCACACCCAGCGGCGCGGCGACATCGTCGGCGAGCACCTGGGACAGCGTGCGCCCGGTGGCCCGGCGGACGGTCTCACCGACGAGATATCCGAAGGTCCAGGCGTGGTAGCCGTACTGCGACCCGGGTGTCCACAGTGGCGTCATATCGGCCAGCAGACCGCACATCTTCGACCAGTCGGTCAGGTCGGCCCGGGTGATGTCGGCCGGCAGCGCGGGCACGCCGGCGCTGTGCGTCAGCGCGTGCCGCAGCGTGGTGTCGCCCTTGCCGTGTGCCGCGTACTCCGGCCAGACGTCGGCGATCCGCAGGTCGTAGTCGATCTCGCCGCGCTCGGCCAGCACGTGCACGACCGTGGCGGTCAGCCCCTTTGCCCGTCGAGAAGCTGAAGATCGGCGTGTCGGCGGTCAGCGGTCGCCCCGGCGAGGCGACCCCGGCCACCTCGTCGACGAGCACCTCGCCGCCGAGATAGGCGCACACCTGCACGCCGGCCTCGCGCCCGTCGGCGATCAGGTCCGCCACCCTCGCGCGTACCTGTTCGCGCAGCTCATCCCCGTTGATCACAGAAACACGCTACGCCGGCGGGCAACCGGATTACGGCGGCCGGTAAGGCTTTCCCTACCCCGGATACGCCCGCTCACGCCAATGACCGGGGCCCACCTCGCGGGCGATCGTGAAGGCACCACACAACGCGAAGGGGCCAGCCATGCAGCGCAGCAACATCTCCCGTCGTTCGGTGCTCGCCGGTGCGGCCGGGCTGGCCGCGGGTGCGGCCGTCGGTGCCGGCCGGGCCAGCGCGACGCCGCGCGTGCGGTCGGACGCCGACCGGGTCACCGCCATCACCCACGTCACCGTCATCGACGCGACCGGCGCGCCGGCCAAGCGGGACATGACCGTGCTGCTGCGCGACGGACGCATCACTCGCCGTCGAGCCGAGCCGCCGCATGGGCGTGCCGGCCGGGGCCGACGTGATCGACGGGCGCGGCAAATACCTCATCCCGGGCCTGGCCAACATGCACAACCACACGTTCGACGGCGAGGCGATCGAGCCGCCGCTGAACATCGCCAACGGCGTCACCACCGTCCGCGAGATGACCGCCAACGCGGACGTCACCCGCTGGCGCCGCGAGGTCGAGGCCGGCACCCGGCTCGGCCCGCGGTACACCATCGGCAGCCCGATCGTCGACGGCTCGCCGTCGCTGTGGGAAGGGCTCGGCGCGCCGTACATCGCGGTCGCCACCCCCGAGGAGGGCCGCGCCACGGTCCGCGCGCAGAAGGACGCGGGCGCCGACTTCGTGAAGGTCTACACCCGACTGTCGCGCGCGTCGTTCTTCGCGATCGCCGACGAGGCCCGCCGGCAGCGGATCCCGATCCTGGGCCACCTCTCCGACTTCGTCCAGATGACCGAGGCCAGCGACGCCGGCCTCGCCAGCATCGAGCACCTCTTCCAGGTCTGGTACGACACGTCCAGCCGCGAGGACGAGCTGCGCCGCGCCATCACCTCGGTGCCGATCGCCGGCGGCGAGTACAACGGCTGGCTCAACAAGATGCACCCCTACGAGTACGCCGCCGCCCGCAGCTTCGACCGCCACAAGGCGGCCGGCGTCTTCGCCCGGCTGGCCCGCAACGGCACCCGGGTCACGCCGACGCTGGTGCTGCACACGTTCACCGACATGCCCGCTGACACGTCGATGACCGACCCGCGGTACGCCTACGTCCCGGCCGCCACTCAGGAGTTCTGGCAGTTCGCCCTCGACATGATCTACCTCGACGGGCGTACCCCGGAACAGGACGCCCGCGGCCGCGAGATCTTCGAGCGCCGGCTGCGCCTGGTGCACGACCTGGACCGCGCCGGTGTCCCGCTGATGGCCGGCACCGACAACGGCACCGCCTACCTGGTGCCCGGCTTCAGCCTGCACGACGAACTCGCCCGGCTGTCCCAGGCCGGCCTGTCCAACATGCGCGTCCTCCAGACCGCCACCCTGGAGCCGGCCCGCTACCTCGGCGTCCACGACCGCGGCACGATCGAGCGCGGCAACGTCGCCGACCTGGTCCTGCTCGACGCCGACCCGCTGCGCGACATCCGCAACACCACCCGCATCAACTCGGTCGTCGTCCGCGGCCAGGTGATCGACCCGGCCGCCCGCCAACGGATGCTCGACGACGTGAAGCAGGCGGCCGCCGCGCCGCCGACGCCCGCCGCCGCACCCACCGCGCGCTGCGCCTGCTGATTGATCACCATTCAACCGCTGGACCTGCCGGTTATCCGACGATCGGATGAGGCCAGTGTTGTGCGCCCATGCCATCATCCTGGTGAACATTCATGGGGGTGGAATCGACAGGTGGGCGACTTCATCGACACCGCGCTCGGCTTTCCGACCGTGGTTTTCACCGTGCTGCTCGCGGTGGTCGTCTGCTACTGGATCCTGGTGCTCGCCGGCGGTCTGGACGCGGACACCGACGGTTGGCTCGACGGCGTACTCGACCGGCTCGGGCTCGGCGGAACGCCGGCGACCATCGTGCTGTCCATTGTGGTGGCTCTCGCCTGGTTCGCGAGCCTCGTCGGCAGCGTGCTCCTCGGCCCGACCACGTCCTGCTCGAGATCCTGGTGCTGTCGTCAGCGTCGCCCTCGCCTGGGTGGTCACCACCCAGCTTCGCCGGCCGCTGCGCCGGCTCTTCCCGACCACGCCCGAGGCGTCCCGGCACGACTTCGTCGGTCGCGAATGCGTGATCCGCACGGGCCGGGTCGCCATCGACTTCGGCCAGGCCGAGGTGCACGCCGTCGACGGGTCGTCGGCCATCGTGCAGGTGCGCCAGACCGGCGCCGACACGTTCGCCGCGGGCACCCGCGCGGTCATCTACGACTACGACTCCGCCGGCGAGTTCTTCTGGGTCGTGCCGGCCGACCTCTCGAATCGATCGAAGGACCGTTGATGGACGTCATCTCGTTTGGGTTCCTCGTGCTCGTCCTGGTGCTGATCCTCGTGGTCCTGGGCATGCTGCTGCTGGTCAGCCGGCTGTTCCGCAAGGTCGAGCAGGGCAAGGCGCTGATCATCTCGAAGACCCGCAAGGTCGACGTCACGTTCACCGGCGCCGTGGTGCTGCCGGTGTTCCACAAGTCCGAGATCATGGACATCTCGGTGAAGACCATCGACATCGAGCGGTCCGGCAACGACGGACTGATCTGCCAGGACAACATCCGGGCCGACATCAAAATCACCTTCTTCGTACGCGTCAACAAGACCGCCGAAGACGTGGTGAAGGTGGCCCAGGCGATCGGCACCGCGCGCGCCAGCGACCAGGGAACGCTTGCAGGAGCTGTTCAGCGCCAAGTTCTCCGAGGCGCTCAAGACCGTCGGCAAGCAGCTCGACTTCGTCGACCTCTACACCAAGCGCGACGAGTTCCGCGACCGCATCATCGCCGTCATCGGCACCGACCTCAACGGATACTCGCTCGAGGACGCGGCGATCGACTTCCTGGAGCAGACGCCGATCGACCAGCTCGACCCGCGCAACATCCTCGACGCGCAGGGCATCCGGAAGATCACCGAGCTGACCGCCGCCGAGAACGTGCGCACCAACGAGTTCCGGCGCAGCGAGGAGAAGGAGATCACCCGGCAGAACGTCGACGCGCGCGAGGCCATCCTCGAGCTGGAGCGCCGGCAGGCCGACGCGGAGATCAAGCAGAAGCGGGAGATCGACACCATCCGCGCCCGCGAGGAGGCCGAGACCGAGCTGGTCCAGGCCGAGCAGCGGCTGCGCTACAACGCCGCGAACCTGCGCACCGACGAGCAGCTCGGCATCCAGCGCGAGAACCAGACCCGGGAGATCGCGGTCGCCGAGAAGAACCGGGAGCGGGTCATCGCGATCGAGACCGAGCGGATCGAGAAGGACCGCATGCTCGAGGTGATCGGCCGCGAGCGGGAGACCGAGCTGTCGACGATCGCCAAGGACAAGGAGCTCGAGGTCGAGAAGCGGGCGATCGCCGAGGTGGTCCGCGAGCGGATCGCGGTCGAGAAGACCGTCGCCGAGCAGGAAGAGAACATCAAGCGGCTGCGGGTGGTCGAGGAGGCCGAGCGGCTGCGCCAGTCGACGATCATCCAGGCCGAGGCGAGGCCCAGGAGAACCTGGTCAAGGACATCAAGGCGGCCGAGGCGGCGGAGGCCGTCGGCCAAGCACCGGGCGCGCGAGCAGCTGGTGCTGGCCGAGGCCCGGCAGCAGGCCGCCGAGCTGGACACCCGGGCGAAGATCCGGCTGGCCGAGGGCACGCAGGCCGAGGCGGCCGCGGCCGGGCTGGCCGACGTGCAGGTGCGCGAGCGCGACGCCGAGGCGATCGAGAAGGTCGGCCGGGCCGAGGCGGTGGTCGAGCGGGAGAAGGCGATCGCGGCGGCCGAAGGCGTGCGCGAGAAGCTCAAGGGCGAGGCCGAGGGCCTCACCGAGAAGGCCGCCGCGATGGCCGCGCTCGACGACGCGACCCGCCAGCACGAGGAGTACCGCCTGCGGCTGGAGGCGGAGAAGGAGATCCGGCTCGCCGGCATCGACGTGCAGCGGCAGGTCGCCGAGGCGCAGGCGACGATCATCGGCAAGGGCCTCGAGAAGGCCGACATCGACATCGTCGGCGGCGACGGCGTCTTCTTCGACCGGCTGATCGGCGCGATCTCGGTCGGCAAGAGCGTCGACGGCTTCGTCGGCAACTCGACGGTGGCCACCTCGCTGGCCGGCCCGTGGCTCGACGGCTCGTCGAGCTTCGCCGACGACCTGGGCAAGCTGCTCGGCACGGTGAACACCGCCGACGTCACCAACCTCACGCTCTCCGCGTTCCTGCTCCAGCAGATCAAGGCGGGCGGCTCCGACGCGGGCAAGCTGCGCGAGCTGCTGACGGCGGCGGAGAAGCTCGGTGTCGCCGACGCACCGCTGACCGCCGCTGAACTCCAAGCACTCGGCCGCCCGTGGCTGAGACGGAGACGCAGACCGCGAGCAGCAGTCTTGACGCCGGCACCTACGAGGTGCTGCGCGCCCGGCTGGCGGCGCGGTCCGCCGAGCTGGCCCGCCGGGCCGAGGAGCTCAACGCCCGGCGGCTGGCCGAGTTCGGCAGCGCCGAGCTGCGCCTGGTCGGCACCGACCGGGTGCGCACCGAGCACAACTGCGTGCCGCGCGACATCGTGCCGGCCGCCGGCGTGATGCTGTTCGGCTACAACGTGTTCATCGGGCTGAAGCCGGAGACGACGGTCGACGACGTGTTCTCGCTGCACCGCTTCCTGCGCGACGGCGACGCGTTCCGGTTCGACGACGTGCCCGCGGCCGAGGTGCCCGGGCTGCTCGACGACGAGACGTTCCAGCGCGACTTCGCCGAGCTCTACCGCTACTACCGGGAGACCCGGCTGCTCCAGCTGCGCGAGGTCGACGGGCAAGCTGCTCGCGGTCTTCCAGACCGGCCCGCGCACCGAGGACATCCGGGTGCTGCGCTGGGCGGTCGCCGCCGGACGGCGAGGTCACCTACCTCGACAACCGCGGCGAGCGCGACCACGTCTTCCCGCCCAGCCACGACTTCGAGTGGATCGCGACCACCCGCGACGACCACGTGCTGGGCCGCCACCCGCACATCTCGATCGCAGGACGAGGTGTTCGTCGAGACCGTCGGCGGCGACCTCACCATCAAGGTCGAGGACAACACCGAGACCGGCGAGGGCGTCTACTCCGAGCCGGTCGAGCGAGCCGCTGCAGAGCCTCGCCGACGCCGACGTGCACTACGCCCGGGTCGGCCCGCTGATCCTGCTGCGCATCCGGCCGTACAAGGAGACCGCCTGGCGCCACCTGGTCTTCAACACCCGCACCAAGGGCGTGGTCCGGCTCGACGGCATCGGCCAGGCCTGCCAGCGGCTGCCCGAGGACCACGGCATCATCTTCCCCGGCGGCTACTACCTGACCACCGGCGTGCGTGAAGACCTTCGACACCGACGCCGCCGACCTGGACTTCGAGCGGGTGATCCGCTCGCCCAACGGCGAGGACGTGCTCTACGTCTTCCACGCCGGGGCCGAGGGGCGCACCCTGCTGCTGCCGTACAACGTGATCCGCAAGGAGGTGGCCACGCCGCTGTCCTGCCACGGCTACTCGCTGTTCGACGACGGCACGCTGGTCGATCTTCCGGGCCACCTCCGAGGAGCCGACCCGGGTCCACCCGATGCAGGTCTGGCAGACGCCGTTCCGTGTCCGACGCCTACGCCGCCGCGCCAGCCGGTCGGCACCGGCCCGCTGGACCGGGTCGGCAACGCCGACCTGGTGCGCGGCATCTCCGACGCGCTGTCGGTGGCCCGGATGGTCGGCGAGATGAGCCCGTCCGGTGCCGGTGTTCGAGGCGCTGATCGCCGCCTGCGTCCGGGTCTTCGACCACTACCACTGGCTGGGCGAGGCGGAGCTGTGCGACCTGCGCACCCCGCTCGCCGAGGTGCGCGCCACCGCCGAGCAGGTGCTCGACGAGTACGAGAAGGTGCAGGCGCTCACCGCCGCCGGCCGCCACCGCGCTGGAGAGGCCGCGGCCGACGCCGCCTCGCTGGTGCGCCGGGTCAGCGGCGAGGCGCCCGCCAGCACCGACGGCTGGGTCCGCCAGCTCGCCGACCTGCGCCGGGCGCAGGGCCACCTGGTGACGCTGCGCGAGCTGCGCTACGTCGACCTCGCCCGGATCGACGCGCTCGGCGCCGAGCTGTCCGGCGAGCTCGACGCCACCGCGCGGCGGGCGGTCGCGTTCCTGCAGCGCGACGACGCGTTCGCCGGCTACCACGACCGAGGTCGAGCGGCTCGACCGCCGAGGGCGCCGAGGTGCCCACCGTCGCCGCCGCCGCGCCGGTCGGCGAGCGGCTCGACCGAGCAGGCCGACGGGCTGGGGCTGGTGACCGAGGTGGTCGGCACGCTCGACATCGCCGACGCGACCGTGCGCACCGCGATCCTGGAGCGGGTCGGCGAGGTGCTCGGCGCGGTCAACCGCGCCCGGGCCACCCTCGACGCCCGCCGCCGCGAGCTGGCCGCGGTCGAGGGCCGGGCCGGCTTCGCCGCCGAGTTCGCGCTGCTCGGCCAGGCCGTCACCGGCGCGCTGGCGGCGGCCGACACCCCCGAGGCTGCGACGAGCAGCTGGGCCGGCTGCTGCTCCAGCTGGAGAACCTGGAGTCCCGCTTCGGCGAGTTCGACGACTTCCTGACCGAGCTGGCGGCCAAGCGCACCGACGTCTACGAGGCGTTCTCCTCCCGCAAGCAGGCGCTGCTCGACGAGCCGCCGCGGCGCGCCGACCGGCTGGCGAGTCGGCCGACCGCATCCTCGCCAGCGTCCGCCGCCGCGCGCCACGCTGGACTCGCTGGACGAGGTCAACACCTACTTCGCCGCCGACCCGATGGTGGCCAAGCTGCGCTCGGTCGCCGACGAGCTGCGCGCGCTCGGCGACCCGGTGCGCGCCGAGGAGCTCGACGGCCGGGTCAAGGCCGCCCGGCAGGAGGCCGGCCGCGCCCTGCGCGACCGGCTCGACCTGTTCGCCGACGGCGGCGAGACGATCCGGCTCGGCCGGCACCGGTTCGCGGTCAACACCCAGGCGATCGACCTGACGCTCGTGCCGCACGACGGCACGGATGGCGTTCGCCGTCACCGGCACCGACTACCGCGCGCCGGTCGCGACCCGGCGTTCGCCGCGACCAGGCCGTTCTGGGACCAGCTGCTGGTCTCGGAGTCGCCGAGGTCTACCGCGCCGAGTACCTGGCCGCCTCGCTCCTGGCCACCGCCGACCTCGACGCGCTGCACGCGGCCGCCGCCGGCGGCACGCTGCGCCGATCTGGTGCGGCGGGCCGCCGAGGAGCGCTACGACGAGGGCTACGAGCGGGGCGTCCACGACCCCGACGCCGCCGCGATCCTCGACGCGCTGCTGCGCCTGCACGCCGGCGCCGGGCTGCTGCGCTACCCGCCGGCCGCGCGGGCCGCCGCCCAGCTCTTCTGGGCCTTCGGCGCGGCGACGAGCGCCAAGCCGCTGTGGACCCGCCGGCGCGGGCTCGCTCGCCCGCGCCCGCGCGGTGTTCGGCGGCTCGCCGGCGCTCGCCGAGCTCCGCGCCGAGCTGTGCGGCCGCCGTCAGCGCCTGCACCGCCGCGCACGGCCTGCCGGACGACCCGCTGGCCGGGGAGTACCTCTTCGAGGAGCTGGCCGCCGGCACACGGCTTCGTGCACGAGCGCCGGCGCCCGGTCGCTGCTCGCCGGCTTCCGCAAGGCGCTCGGTCGGCCCGCGCGCCCGCGAGTTCGACGACGACCTGCGCGCGCTCGGCACCGACCTCGCCGCCCGCCACCAGCTGGTCGAGGCCTGGCTGGCCGCGCCTTCGCCGCGGACAGACCCGACTGACCTGGCCGAGGCGGTGGCGGTCGAGCTGTCGCGACCTGCCCGCGTTACGACTCGTCGGCGGAGCTGACCGCCACCGTCGAGGGCCTGCTCGGCACGCACCCGCGGATCACCGAGCGGCGGCTGCCGCTGCGCCTGGACGAGTTCCTCGCCCGGACCGGCGCGGTTCCGCGACAGCCGGGTGCCCGCCTACCGCGCCTACCAGCGGCAGCGCGCGCGCTGGTCGCGGCCGGACGCCGGCCGCCGGCTGCGGCTCGACGAGTTCCAGCCGAAGGTGATGACCGGCGTTCGTCCGCAACCAGCTGCTCGACGAGGTCTACCTGCCGCTCATCGGCGACAACCTGGCCAAGCAGCTCGGCGCCGCCGGCGACGCCAAGCGGACCGACCAGATGGGCATGCTGCTGCTCATCTCCCCGCCCGGCTACGGCAAGACCACCCTGATGGAGTACGTCGCCAGCCGGCTCGGCCTGGTCTTCGTGAAGGTCAACGGCCCGGCGCTGGGCACCGGCGTGACCTCGCTCGACCCGGCGGAGGCGCCCAACGCCACCGCGCGGCAGGAGGTCGAGAAGATCAACTTCGCGCTGGAGATGGGCAACAACGTGCTGCTCTACCTCGACGACATCCAGCACACCTCCCCCGAGCTGCTGCAGAAGTTCATCTCGCTGTGCGACGCGCAGCGCCGGATGGAGGGCGTCTGGAACGGCCGCACCCGCACCTACGACCTGCGCGGCAAGCGGTTCGCGGTGTGCATGGCCGGCAACCCGTACACCGAGTCGGGCGAGCGGTTCCGCGATCCCCGACATGCTCGCCAACCGCGCCGACGTGTGGAACCTCGGCGACGTGCTCTCCGGCCGCGACGACCTGTTCGCGCTCAGCTACATCGAGAACGCGCTCACCTCCAACCCGGTGCTCGCGCCGCTGTCCACCCGGGAGCGCGGCGACATCGAGCTGCTCGTGCGGCTGGCCCGGGGCGACAGCTCGGTGCTGCCCGACCAGCTCGCGCACCCGTACTCGGCGGTCGAGCTCGAGCAGATCCTGTCCGTGCTGCGCAAGCTGCTCCGGGTCCAGCGAGGTGGTGCTGGCCGTCAACCGGGCCTACATCGCCTCCGCCGCGCAGGACGACGCCGTCCCGCACCGAGCCGCCGTTCCAGCTCCAGGGCTCCTACCGCAACATGAACAAGCTCGCCGAGCGGGTCGTGCCGGTGATGAACGACGCCGAGCTCGAAGCCGTGCATCGACGACCACTACCTCGGCGAGGCGCAGACCCTCACCCCGGCGCCGAGGCGAACCTGCTCAAGCTCGCCGAGCTGCGCGGCCGGCTGAGCACCGAGCAGGCGGCGCGCTGGGCCGCGGTCAAGGCGGCCTACCTGCGCGCAGCAGGCCCTCGGCGGCGCCGACGACGACCCGATGAGCCGGGCGGTGGGCGCGGTCGGCCTGCTCGCCGACCGCATCAGTGAAGTCGAGAGCAACCCTTCGAAGAAATCAGGATCGAATCAGGATCATGACTCGGGTTCGCGGTGGTGCCGGACCGCTCCTCCCGCGAGGGATCGCTCCGCTTCGCTCCGCTGCCAGGTTCGTCGTGGGTGCCGACCGGGCGTGTCGCGCCAGCGCCGGGTCGTCTCGCGCGGCCATACATGCGATGACATGTAGCTACATGCTTCCGCATGTGCGCCGCCGCGAGACGGCAGGCCGGGCTGCGGCTTACTTGGTCGGCTTCCAGACCTGTTCGGCTACGCGGCGGAAGTTGCCGCCGAGGATGCCCGTTACCGCTTCTGTCGGGTAGCCGCGGTCCAAGAGGGCCTGCTCGACCCGGAGGAGGTCCTCGGGCGGCATGATCTTGATTGGGCCCCAGCGGCGGTAGGGCTCGGGGAAGAGCTCTGGGTTTGTGGCCATTTCCCGGTTGAGGTCTTCCAGGTCGAAGGAGTAGTCCGAGGAGATGCCTACGTGGTCCGGGCCGACCAGTTCGACCGCGTAGTCGACGTGGCGTACGAACGCCTCGACGCTGGCGTCGTTGGGGCCCAGGAAGACGCCTACGCCGGTGATGCCGACCACGCCGCCGGTTTCGGCGCAGGCGCGGGCCTGGTCGTCGGTGATGTTGCGCTCGTGTTCCCAGAGCGCTCGCATGCAGGAGTGGCTGTAGACCATCGGGGCCTGGGTGACCTCGGCCAGGTCGAGGCCGGTGCGGATGCTGCAGTGCGAGCCGTCGACGACCATGCCGACCGCGTTCATCTCGCGGACCAGATCCCGCCCGTACGCGGTGAGCCCCTCGTCGACCGTGTCCATGCACCCCGAACCGGCGGCGTTGCGGAGGTTGTAGGTCGGCAGCATCGTGCGTACGCCCAGGTCGTAGAACTCTTTGACGCGCTCCAGCCGCCCGCCGAGCGGCCCGGAGTCCTCCAGGTCGAAGGCGACCCCGATCTTGCCCGCGCGCGTCGCCGCGTCGATGTCGGCGACCCCGTCGACCAGGGTCAGCCGGTCGTGCCCGGTCACCCCACCGCGCCAGGTGTGCAGCAGCTCGAAGACGAGCTCGGTGGAGTGCGGCGAGAAGCCGACGTTGACCGACACATACGCACCGCCGGGCCGCGCGTAGCGGGTCAGCTCGTCGAGGTCGGCCGTGGGCACCAGCGGGAGGCAGCAGTGCTGCTCCCAGAGCAGCCGTTGATCCATCTCCGCATCATGCCTCAACCCGCTGACCGGAACCTTCGGAGTGCCAACGGCGCGAAGATCGCGGTCAGGAGCGCGCAGCCGAGCAGTAGCCAGGCCAGGCTCGCTCCGGGTGCGGTGCCGGCCATCAGGGCCCGGACTACGGTGACCAGGCGGCTGACCGGGTTGACGTCGACGAACGCCTGTAGCCAGCCGGGCAGGGTCGCCGGTGTGGTGAAGATGTTGCTGAAGAAGGACAGCGGGTAGAGCACCGCCTGGGTCAGGGCGAGCACCGCACCGGGCGTTTTCACCGTCAGTGCCAGCAGCGTCCAGACCCAGGACAGGCTGACCGCGAACAGCAGCACGAGCAGCACGGCGGCCAGCACGCCCAGTGCGCCGCCGGCCGGCCGGAAGCCGAGCGCGAGCCCGAGCGCGAGCACCACGACCGAGGCCAGCGCGTAGCGCACCAGGTCGCCGATCAGCGCACCGGTCAGCACCGCGCCGGGCCGGATCGACAGCGTGCGGAACCGGTCGTAGACGCCGGTGGCGATGTCGACGCTGAGCGCGGCGCCGGTGGTGCCGGTCGTCACCAGCAGCGTCATCACCAGGATGCCCGGGACCAGATAACCGATGTACGCGTCGATCGAGCCCCCGACCGCCCCGCCGAACAGGAAGCTGAAGATCAGCGTGAACACCACCGGGTGCACGGCCACGTCGAGCAGTTGGATCGGCGTGCGGCGGAACTTCTTCAACGCCCGGGCGCCGAACGCGAGCGTCACGGTCACGGCGCCGGGGCGTACCAAGTCCATTGTGGTCATGCGACCTGCTCCTTCGCTGCGGTGGCGGTGTTGCCGGTCAGGGCGAGGAAGACCTCGTCGAGGGTGGGCTGACCGAGCGCGAACTCGGCGATCTCGATGCCGGCCCAGGACAGCTCGGCGAGCGCGGCCGCCGCATCGCCGGCCGCCTCGACCCGGGCGGTGAGCACGGCGGGATCCGCCTCGGCCGGCGCCACCGCGCCCAGCGCCCGGGCCAGCACGTCCCGCGCGCCCTCGCGGTCGACCGGGTTGTGCAGGCGAACGCGCAGCGTGCCGCCGCCGATGGAGGCCTTCAGCTCGCTGTTGGTGCCCTCGGCGACGAGCCGACCGTGGTCGATGACCGCGATCCGGTCCGCGAGCTGGTCGGCCTCGTCGAGGTACTGCGTGGTGAGCAGCACCGTGGCGCCGTCGGCGACCAGCGAGCGCACCAGCCGCCAGACCTCACCCCGGCTGCGCGGGTCGAGCCCGGTGGTGGGTTCGTCGAGGAACAGCAGGTCCGGCGGCACCACCAGGCCGGCGGCCAGGTCGAGCCGCCGGCGCATGCCGCCGGAGTAGGTCCGGACCAGCCGGTCGCCGTCGTCGGCGAGGTCGAACGCCCTCCAGTAACTCGGCCGCGCGGGCCGCGATGCCGGCCCGGGACAGCCCGTGCAGCCGGCCGAGCAGGGTCAGGTTCTCGCGGCCGGTGAGCGTCTCGTCGACCGACGCGTACTGGCCGGTGAGGCTGATCCGGGCCCGTACCTCGGCCGGCTCCTCGACCACGTCGTGGCCGAACACGCTGGCCCGGCCTTCGTCCGGGCGCAGCAGCGTGGCCAGCATCCGGATCGTCGTGGTCTTGCCGGCGCCGTTCGGGCCGAGGAATCCGTAGACCGAGCCCGTCGGGACGGTCAGGTCGATGCCGTCGACCGCCCTGGTCGCACCGAAGGCCTTGACCAGCCCCGACGCCTCTACAGCGTGCATCGCAACTCCTTAGAGTCAAACTCTATAGTCGGACTCTAGTGTTGCACTACAGTCCTGGCGGCCGTCAAGGTGTGCGCCGGGAATGCGGGGGAAAGAGCAGGTTTATCGCGCGGGAGGAGGCACGCCATGCATGCCGAGGTAGGTGACCGGCTCGTCGTCGAGGGCATCCACGTGGGTGATCCGCGGCGGCTCGGTGAGATCGTCGAGGTTCGGCACTCCGACGGCAGCCCGCCGTACCTGGTCCGTTGGCCGGACGGCACCGAAGGGCTGGTGTTCCCAGGCACCGAGGCCCACGTGGAGCCTCAGGAGGACTGAACCGCCAACCTCAATTAGTTGACTCTGACTATTCAATGATGGATAGTTGGAGTCAACTAATGGAGGTGTGTGGTGGCGACGAAGCGGAAGGTCGGCAACCTGCTGGCGCTGGCGGTGCTGTCCTACCTGTCGATCGGGCCCAAGCACCCCTACGAGCTGTCGCGGACGCTGCGCGACCACGGCGACGACCGGAGCATCCGGTTCAACCACGGCTCGCTCTACATGGTCATCCAGCAGCTGGCCAAGGCCGGCTTCGTGGCCGAGCAGGAGACCAGCCGCGAGGGGCAGCGCCCTGAGCGCACCGTCTACGCGATCACCGACGCCGGCCGCGCCGAGCTGCACGACTGGCTGCGCGAGCTGGTCGGCTGCGCCGCGACCACGAATACCCGCACTTCGTCGCCGCGCTGTCGTTGATCGCGGCGCTCCCGCCGGGCGAGGCGGTCGCGCTGCTCCGGCAGCGCCTGCTGCGCCTGCGGCGAGCAACGGGAACAGATCCCGGACCCTCGCCGACGGCGCGCTGGCCGGCGGCCTGCATCCGCTGTTCCTGGTCGAGGAGGAATACCGCATCGCGCTGCTCGACGCCGAGGTCGCGTTCGTCGAGCGGTTCATCGGCCAGATCACCGATCCGGACGACGGGCTGGGGCCCACAGTGGGCCGCCTTCCACTCAGGACAGAACGGGGACGACTCATGATCCGCACCGCACTGGTCATCGGCGGCGGCATCGCCGGGCCGGCAACCGCCATGGCGCTGCGCAAGGCCGGCATCGACGCCACCGTCTACGAGGCATCCACCGACGCCGCGCGGCGGCGCGTTCCTCACCCTGGCGCCCAACGGCGTCGACGCGCTGCGGGTGCTCGACGCCGACGAGGCCGCCCTGGCGACGGCGTTCCCGACGCCGGGCATGACGCTGCGCAGCACCACGCGGCAAGGTACTCGGCGACGTTCAGCACCGGCGGGCGCCCGCAGCTTCACCCTCCGCCGCGCCGACCTCTACCGGCGCGCTGCACGACGAGGCGACCGGGCGCGGCATCCCGGTGCTGACCGGCAAGCGGTTCGTCGGCCTCGAAGGAGAGCGCGACCGGCGTACGCGCCGAGTTCGCCGACGGCAGCACCGCCGAGGCCGACGTGCTGATCGGCGCCGACGGCATCCACTCGGCCGTCCGCCGCGCGCTGGACCCGGCCGCGCCGCCGCCGGCCTACGCCGGGCTGGTCGGCAACGGCGGCTTCGCCCCGTCGGTGCCCTCGGTCGACGCCCCGCCCGGCCACTACGAGATGATCTTCGGCCGGCGGGCGTTCTTCGGCTACCTGGTCGCGCCGGGCGGCGAGGTCTGGTGGTTCGCCAACGTGCCGCACCGCCGCGAGCCGGCCCGCGGCGAGCTCGCCGAGATCGACTGGCGGCGCCCGGCTGCGCGACCTGTTCGCCGGCGACGCCGGCCCGGCGCTCGACGTGATCGACGCGACGCCGGAGTTCGTGCCGATGGACCCGATCTCGTCCGTACGCGGCCTGCGTTCCTGGCACTCCCGCCGGGTCGTGCTGGTCGGCGACGCCGCACACGCGCCGACACCGACCTCCGGCCAGGGCGCCTCACTGTCCATCGAGGACGGCTTGGTGCTGGCCAAGTCCCTGCGCGACCACGACGAGCCCGCGGCACGCCTTCCTGCGTTACGAGGCGGCCCGCCGCCCGCGGGTCGAGTCCATCATCAAGGCCGCCGCCCGCAACAACAGCAGCAAGGCAGCGGGCCCGGTCGGCCGGGTCATCCGCGACGCGGTGCTGCCCACAATCCTCCGGATGACCGCCGGCAGCACGGCCCAACGCAAGGTCTTCGACTACCACGTCGACTGGGCCGCAGCCACGCCCTAGTCGCCGCCGGTGGTGCCGCGGCGCGGCCTTCAACCCGTCATCTCAGATCCATCTACGTCTGGTCCATGGCGGCGAGCAGGTCGCGGCACGTCTGCTCGCAGGACCGGCAGGCGTCGGCGCAGATGCCGCAGTGTTCGTGCATCTCGGCGTGCAGGCCGCACTCCTGCGCGCAGGCGGAGCAGGCGATGACGCAGGCCTGCAGCATCGCCCGCCCGATCGTGGCGTCATAACCGGTGTGCCGCGACAGCACCCGCGCGGCCGTCGCACAGACATCGGCGCAGTCGAGGTTGGTG
Source organism: uncultured Actinomycetota bacterium (assembly GCA_963840005.1). Classification (GTDB taxonomy): domain Bacteria; phylum Actinomycetota; class Actinomycetes; order Mycobacteriales; family Micromonosporaceae; genus Asanoa. Next base: position 190,961 of record CAWIXO010000007.1, read on the forward strand.
CGGATGCACTTGGTCAGCTCAGCCACGTCCGGCTCGCTGAGGCAGGCGTCGGCGCAGGCCGTACACGCCTCGGCGCAGTCGTCGAGGATGTCGATGGTCGCCGCCAACTGAATGCGATCCAGGCTGATCGGCTGCGGGTAGGTCTCCAGCATGGGCAGCGTGGACGAGGTCATGGTGGTCCTCCTTGTTTGCGCCCTGCCGACCCGCATTCCCGCAACCACGCCCGCTATGCGTCGGCGGGGCGGTTGCCAGCCGTCAAGATCGGCGCTCGGCCGCCTGCTGGGCGCTCGCCGCCGAGCTGGTGCGCCCTCGCGGGAGCGGTGGGTCACCTGCGCGGCCAGCGACCGAAGGCGAGGACCATCGCCAGCGTCAGACCGGCGAGACCGATCACGATGGCGGCCGCTGTCACGCTCACCGCGAGCCCGAGGACGAGGCCGCCGATGAGTGCGATCGCGAGCGCGACCGCCGCGGCCACCCACTGCGCGCGGGTGAGTGCGACGGACCCACGCCGGATCGAGTAGCGCGGCTTGTCGGCCATGCCCGTCGATATGCCCCGGCGGCCCGGAGGGCAATCACCGGGTCGCGGCGGCCGCGCGTTCCATCAGGAGGTTGCGCTCCTGGCGGGTGGGTGCCAGGCCAGCGGCCCGCTCGAGCTCGTCGGCGGCCTCGGCGTGCCGGCCGAGGCGCAGCAGCAGGTCGCCGCGGATCGCGCCGAACAGGTGGTAGCGGCCCAGCCGGGGATCAGCGCCCAGCTCGTCGACGGCGTCCAGGGCTGCCTGCGGGCCGTCCACTTGCAACAGTACGACGGCGCGGTTGAGCCGGACCACCGGCGACGGGGCCAGCTGGGACAGGGCGTCGTAGAGCGCCAGGATCGCCGCCCAGTCGGTGTCCGCGAAGCGCGGCGCGCGGGCGTGGCAGGCGGCGATCGCGGCCTGCACCGTGTAGGGGCCGAGCGGCTTGCGCAGATGGCGGGCGCGGGCCAGGGCGGCGAGGCCGTGCGTGATCAGCGTGCGGTCCCAGCGCGACCGGTCCTGGTCCTCGAGCAGCACCGGCTGCCCGTCCGGGCCGGTCCGGGCGGCGAACCGGGACGCCTGGAGCTCCATCAGGGCGACCAGCCCGTACACCTCGGGCTCGGCGGGCATCAGTGCGGCCAGGACGCGGCCGAGCCGCATCGCCTGCTCGGCCAGGTCACGCCGGATCCAGCTGTCGCCGGAGCTGGCCGCGTGACCCTCGGTGAAGATCAGGTAGACGACCTCCAGCACCGCGCTGAGCCGCGCCGGAAGCGTGTCCGGGTCCGGCATCGCGAACGGCACCTCGGCCTCGGACAGCGTGCGCTTGGCCCGCGAGATCCGCTGCCCGATCGTCGCCGACGGCACCAGGAAGGCGCGGGCGATCTCGTCGGTGCTCAGCCCGCCGACCATCCGCAGGGTCAGCGCGGCCCGGGCCTCCTGCGCCAGCACCGGGTGGCAGGCGACGAACACCAGCGACAGCAGTTCCTGGTCGGTGGCGGTCGTGCCGGGATCATCGGCAGCGTCGTTGGCCAGCAGGGCGTACTTCTGGTCGCGTACCCCCTCCCGGCGGATCATGTCGATCGCCCGGCGGCGGGCCGTGGTGAGCAACCACCCGGCCGGCTCGTCCGGCACGCCGTCGCGCGGCCACTGCTCCAGCGCCGCCAGGTAGGCGTCCTGCGCGAAGTCTTCGGCCAGCCCGACGTCGTTGACGAGCCTGGTGAGGGAGGCGACCAGCCGCCCGGAGTGCATCCGCCATACCGCCTCGACGGTCCGCCGCGCGTCCATGTCGCCCCTCCCCTCCGCCAGCAGTCCGTCAGGACAGGTTTTCGAAGTCGGCCTCGTCGTAGTACGGCCGGATCTCCAGCACCTCACGCAGCCCGAGCTTCGGGTCGGTCGGGCACTGCCGCGCCCACTCGACGGCCTCTTCGATCGAGCTGACCTGCCACACCCAGTATCCGGCGATGATCTCCTTGGACTCGGTGAACGGACCGTCGACGACCGAGGTGGTGCCACTCTCGAAGACGATCTGGCGGCCTTCGGCGCTCGGCCGCAGCCCGCCGCCGTCGAGCATGATGCCGGCCTTGATCAGCTTGTCGTTGTACTCACCCATCGCCTCCAGCATCTCCTTGGTCGGGGCGATCTTGCTCTCGTCCGCGCCGGTCCCCTTGATCATGACCATGACCTTCACGATGTCTCCTTCTAGGTTGCGGGTCGCCCGCGGCGACCCTCTTCTACCCGGTGGTCGAACGGGGAGGCACCGGTTTCGACAGCACCCCAGATTAATTTCGAGCTCCCTCCTGGGAGGGAGGCGCGGCCCACCGGGCGCGACGGATACTGCCAGCGTGCGGAGGCTGGTCGAGCAGGCGCGCCGGGCCACCCGGCAGGTGACCGACGCGGCGTACGGGCTGCCGCCCCTGGTCGTCGACTCGATCATCGCGCTGCTCTGCTACCTCGCCACCATCGCCTCCCCCGTGGTCGACGGCGAGGACACGCCGGTGATGTACCTCTTCGCCGCGCTGAGCTCGCTGCCGCTGGCCTGGCGGCGGCGCTGGCCCGTCCCGGTCACCTTCGTGACGGGGGCCGCCACCGCCTTTCTCGCCGTCAACGACCTCATCAAAGAGGTGCCCTTCGGCCAGCTCGTCGCAACCTACACGTTCGCCGCGCTGGCGAACCCGGCCTGGCGGGCGTTCGGCATCGTCGGCACGGTGGTTGGCCTGGGCATCTCGCTGACGCCGAAGAGCAACCTGTTGCCGGTGAGCGCCACGTTGATCCTGTTCGGTGGCGCGTACGCGCTCGGCGCCATCGCCCGCTCCCGGCGCGGGCTGATCGCGAACCTGGAGGCCCGCGCCGAACAACTGGCCGCCGACTACGCCCAGGCGGCGTCCCGTGAACGCGAACGGATCGCCCGCGACATGCACGACATCCTGGCCCATTCGGTGAGCCTGATCGTCGTGCAGGCCGAGGCCGGCCCCGTCGTCGTGCGGCGCGACCCGGCCCGCGCGGAGCAGGTGTTCGACGCGATCTCCGAGGCCGGCCGCGACGCGCTCACCCAACTGCGCCGCACGCTGGGCGTGCTGCGCTCGGAGCCCCCCTCCCGGGCGCCACAGCCGGGGCTCGACGCCATCGCGACGCTGGTCGAGCAGGCCCGGGTGGCCGGCCTCCCGGTCACCCTCGACGAGACCGGTGACCGGCGGCCGATCCCCGCCGACACCGCCGTCGCGGCCTACCGGGTGGTGCAGGAGGCACTGACCAATGTGGTCCGGCACGCCCGCGCGGGCCGGGTGGACGTGCTGCTGCGCTGGTCCGACGACGCGCTGGTGCTGGAGGTCCGCGACGACGGGCGCGGCCCGAGCCGGCGGCCGGGCGTCTCCGGCGGGCACGGCCTGATCGGCATGCGCGAACGGGTGGCCGCCTGTGGCGGGACGCTGGAGACCGGCGCCGCGACGGATGGCCCCGGGTTCCGGGTGCACGCTACGCTGCCCGTCGTGGAGTCGGTCGTACCCGCGCGGCCGCATGGCTGACCAGATCCGCGTGCTCGTCGCCGACGACCAGGAACTGGTCCGGGGCGGGTTCGCGCTCATCCTCGACGCCCAGCCCGACATCACCGTGGTCGGCGAGGCCGCCGACGGCGCACAGGCGATCGAGGCCGCCGCCCGCCTGCTCCCCGACGTGGTGCTGATGGACGTCCGGATGCCGCACGTCGACGGCATCGCCGCCACCGCGCGGATCTGCGCCGTCCTCCGACACCCGGGTGCTGGTGCTGACCACCTTCGACCTCGACGAGTACGTCTACGACGCGCTGCGGGCCGGCGCGAGCGGCTTCCTCCTCAAGGACATGCGCCGCGACGACCTGGTCAACGCCGTGCGCGTGGTGGCCGGCGGCGAGGCGCTGCTGGCGCCGACCGTGACCCGGCGGCTGATCTCGGACGTGGTGTCCCGCGCCGCCGCCCCGCGCCGGAACGACGACCGGTTGACCGCGCTCACCGGCCGAGAGACCGAGACCCTCAAGGCCGTCGCCCGCGGGCTGTCCAATGCGGAGATCGCCGCCGAGCTGTACGTCACCGAGCACACCGTCAAGACGCACGTCAGCAACCTGCTCACCAAGCTCGCGCTGCGCGACCGGGTGCAGGCGGTAGTCCTCGCGTACGAGACCGGACTGGTGGTTCCTCGCTCCGGCGAGTGAGAAGCGGTCCACTCCGGACGGCGATCCGCCGCAGCCGTAATCGGCGTTGGATTCAGGGCATGACAACCTCACTCGCACGTTTCTCCGTTCGCCGCCCGGTCATCGTGCTGGTGATCTGGCTGGCCGTCGTGGCTGCCGGCTTCACGTTCGGCATCGGCGTCTTCGAACGCCTCGTCGGCGATGTCGGCGTGGTGGCCGGCAGCGAGTCGACCCGGGCCGCCGACCGCCGCGAGGCCCTCGAGCCGGAGCCCGAGGAGATCACCGCGATCATCAGCGGTGTCGACGCCACCGACCCGACCGTCACGGCCGCGGTCGACCGGGTCAGCGCGCAACTCCGGTCGATGCCCGGCGTGGCCGAGGTGAGCCCACCGTTGCCGGCACCCGATACCGGCCGCGCGGTGTTGTTCACGGTGACGATGGACTTCGCCGACGACGCCGACGACGTCGCGGCCCAGGCGGCCGAACGGATCCGCGCCGACACCGACGTGCCCGGCGGCACCCTCACCGTCACCGGCGGGTCGCTCAGCGAGGACGAGTTCAGCGAACAGGCGGCCAGCGACGTGGCCCGCGCCGAGCTGTTCAGCACGCCGGTCATGCTGCTGCTCCTGCTGATCGTCTTCGGCGGCCTGCTCGCCGCCGGCCTGCCCCTGCTGATCGCGGTCGTCGGCGTCGGCGGCACCTTCGGCGTGCTGTTCGCGTTCAGCCAGGTGACCGACGTGTCCGTGTACTCCATCCAGATCGTCACGATGCTGGCCGTCGGTCTCGCCGTCGACTACGCGCTGCTGGTCGTCTACCGGTTCCGGGAGGAGCGGGCGGTGGACCCCGAGGTCGGGGCGGCCGTGCTGCGTACCGCCGGTACTGCCGGGCGCACCGTGCTGTTCTCCGGCCTGACCGTCGCGGTCGCGCTGGCCGGGCTGACCGTCTTCCCGGACCCGTTCCTGCGCTCGATGGGCATCGCCGGCACCGCCGTGGTCGTGCGTCGACCTGCTGGCCGCGCTGACCCTGTTGCCAGCCCTGCTCGCGCTGTTCGGCAAGCGGATCAAGCCGCAGGCCCCGCGCCCGGCCGGCGTCGGGGTGTTCGCCCGGCTGGCCCGGATCGTGCAGCGCCGGCCCGCCATCACCGCGCTCACCGTGCTGGTCGCGATGCTGTTCCTCGCGATCCCGGTGCTCGACCTGCGGCTGTCCGGTGGGGACGCCCGCCTGCTGCCGGCAAGCACGCAGACCCGCGCCCTCTACGACGAGCTGGCCACGCACTATCCCGATGAGGTCCGGCCGGACGAGGTCTCCGCGGTGGTGGCGGCGGCACCCGACAGCCCCGCGGTCACGGCGTTGCGCGACCGGATCCAGGCCATGCCGGGCGTACGCGAGGTCGCGGTGCGACCGATCGGCGACCAGTCCCTGGTCCTCGCCGACGTCGACCGGGAGCAGCAGGATGCCGTCGCGTACCGCCGTCCGTGCCCTGCCGGCGCCGGTCGAGACGCTGGTCGGCGGCGACACCGCCCGGCTCATCGACTACCGGGCCATGCTGGGCGAGCGGATGCCGTGGGCGATCGGGCTGGTCCTGCTCGGCACGCTGCTCCTGCTGTTCCTCTTCACCGGTTCGGTCATCCTGCCGATCAAGGCGGTGCTGACCAACCTGCTCAGCATCGGCGCCGCGCTGGGCGCGGTGGTCTGGGTCTTCCAGCAGGGCAACCTGGGCCTGTCGGAGCTCGACGGCACCAACCTGACGGTGCCGGTGCTGGTGGCGGCGATCGCGTTCGGCCTGTCGGTCGACTACGAGGTGTTCCTGCTGTCCCGGATGCGCGAGCGGTGGCTGGCCGGGGCGAAGCCCGAGGTGGCGGTCGCCGAGGGCCTGCAGCTGACCGGCCGGATCGTGACGGCGGCGGCGCTGCTGCTGGCCATCGTCTTCGCCGGGTTCGTGGCGGGCGGCTTCGTCCCGATCCGCTCGATCGGCCTGGGCCTGGTCCTGGCGGTCCTGCTGGACGCGACGATCGTCCGGATGCTGCTCGTGCCGGCGACGATGACCCTGCTGGGCCGTTACAACTGGTGGGCTCCGGCCTGGCTGGCCCGGATCCACGCCCGGTTCGGCCTCACCGAGACGGTGCCGGACCCGGCTCCAACGCCGACGCTGGTGCTCACCCGCTGACCTGTCCGGTACTGAACAGGGTGTCCGCGCACGGGGGCGGGCACCCTGTTCCGCGTTACACCGTCGAACCCAGCCGGTACCGGCCGTCGCGGTCGTGGACTAGCCGGCCCCGATCCTGACCGAACTCGAGCCCGTACCGCAGGCGGTTCTCGATCTTCTCGGTCATCCGCCGGTAGCCGAGCAGCTCGAGGGTGGCGCGCAGCAGATCCCGCTCGGACAGCCCTGGCACGGCCAGCGCGTGACACACCGCGTTGACGATCTCCTCCGGCACGACCTCCTCGAAGTCGCGGTCGGAGCCGCGGCGGAAGCCCCGCCAGGTTTCCGGATCCATTGTGGATGGCCAGGCGAAGGTGCCGATCGGGTGCACGCGCAACGCGCCCGGATCGACCAGGGCCAGCACGGACGCCCGGCGATCGGTGCTGGTCTTGTGGAGGCCGAAACACTTGAGCGTGAGACGGGCCAGGCGGTGTTGCTCCACGGGGCCTTCCGTCGCGATCACCTCGCCCAGGACGGCCCGCACCGCCGCCTGGACCCGAGCACTGCTCCGGATCACGTCGAGGTCGGTCGTGTCACCGACCAGCGTCGGCTCGTACGGCCGGAACGGCGTGGGCCCGTCGCTCACCTCCGCCAGCGGCGCGTGCTGGCGGACCGGCGCCGGCGTTTCGGCCGGCCGCTCGGCGACGACGACCTGGGAGTGCGGCACCTGCTCGCCGGTGGACGGCTCATCCACCGGCTGCTCCGCTTGGGCCGCCGGCGGGTTGGCCTCCGGCGCGTTGTGCTCCGGTGAGGCCGGCTGGTCCGCGGCGGCTGGCGCCTCCTCCTGAGCCGCCTCGGCTGCCGCCTGAGCCTCGGCTGCCGCGGTGGCCTCACGGTCAGCGGCCGCCTGGGCCTCGGCGTCGACCGCACGCTGCACGGCCGCGTCGACGCGGTCGAGGATCGCCGCCCGTTCGCGGATCCAGGCGGGCAGCCAGAACCGGATCATCTCCGGCCAACCCATGATCCCGCGCAGCAGCGGGGGCGCACTGTCGCGATCCGCGACCGTCGGCCGGGCACTCCACTGTGGCCCGTCGAGGATGACCGCCACCTGCCAACGCGGCGCGCCGGGTACGCGTACCGCGATGTCGACCGTGAAGTCCGACAGACCGTGCCCGATGATCACCTCGTGACCTCGTGCGCGAATCGCGTCGGCGACCTCCTCGCGGATCCGGTCGCGGCGCTGCCGGCGGGTCGACGACAGGTCGCCCAGCCGGTCGGCGCCCGAGGCGGCAAGCTCGCAGTACGCCCGCAGGTGTCGCGTGCCGACCGCCGCGGTGCGGGCCAGGTCGATGTCGCTCGGGTCGAAGGACGCGAACAGCACGACCTGCCGGCGTGCCCGGGTGATGGCGACGTTGAGGCGCCGCTCGCCGCCGGTCTGAGTGAGCGGGCCGAAGTTCAGCGGCAGCTTGCCGGTCTCCGGATTGGTCGAGAAGGCGAGCGAGAACAGGATGACGTCGCGCTCGTCGCCCTGCACGTTCTCGAGGTTCTTGACGAAGATCGGCTCGGTCGTCGTCGTTCGGAGATCCGCTCGCGGATCAGCGGGTCGGTGCTGTCCTCGAGCAGGTCGAGAATGAGGTCCCGCTGCTGCACGTTGAAGGTCACGACGCCGATCGAGTCGGCGTGCGGTCGCCGGTGTCGCGCAGCCGGCGGGCGATCTCCGCGACGATCGCGTCCGCCTCGACCCGGTTGGTGCGGGACTCGCCCCGGTCGAACAGGCCGTCGACCCGGCGCCAGCTGCACGCCGCCGAGTCGGGATCGGCGCCCGGCGACGGGCAGGCTGGAGAGCTTGTCGTCGTAGTAGTAGCGGTTGGAGAAGGCGATCAGCGACTCGTCCCGGCTGCGGTAGTGCCACGAGAGCCACAGCTGCGGCAGGCCCGACTCGACCGCCTCGCTCAGGATGCTGTCGAGGTCCTCGCGGCACCGGCGCATCCTCGGCGTGCGCTCGTCCTCGCTCGCCGTGCGACGCCTGCATGACGGTGCGTCGGCGGCATCTGCTTCGAGTCGCCGACGACCACCACCGAGCGGCCGCGGCCCATCGCGCCGATCGCCTCGGCCACCCGGATCTGCGACGCCTCGTCGAACACGACCAGGTCGAACCTGGCCGCGTCCGGCGCCAGGAAGTGCCCGGCCGAGGCCGGGCTGACGAGCACGCAGGGAGTCAGCGCGAGGACGATGTCGTGGTAGGCCCCGAACAGCTCCCGGAACGACCGGCCGCCCCGCTTGCGACGCAGTTCCGCGGCGAAGTCGGCGACCCGGCCACGACGTGCGTTCGGCTGGAACGGCCGCCGCCGCACGAGAACCGAGGGCAGGTGCTCGGGCAGAGCGGCGCGTAGCTGGGCGGCGGTCGCCTCGAACTGGTCGATGTGAGCGTCGTGCAGTTGGGCGTCGAAATATTCCACGTCGCCGGCACGGAGGCGTTCCGCGAGGGCCGTCGCCGCGACACCGCGCCGGTACGCCTCCTCGGCCTGGTCCGGGTCGATCACACCGCGCAGCAGTTGAACACGGAACTCGGTCAGGCCGGCCTCGGCGAGGACGTCGGCGTGCGCGAGCGCGGCGCCCCACCGCTGCACCGGAAGCAGCCCGTCGGCCTGCAGACTCGTGAGCCAGGTCGACCCGTCCCGCTGCCACGCCTCGTACCAACCCGCCTCGCCGGCCCAGAAGGCGAACTCGGCCGGGCCGCTGCGCAGGACACCGCGCCACGCCTGCCATCCGGAGCGCAGCCGCTCCAGCAGGTCGACGTCGGCGGTGCCGCACCCACCCTCGAGCAGCGTCCACATCGCCGGGTAGTCGTGCAGGAGGGTCCGACCGACCCGCGTCGCCTCGCACGCGTCCTGGAGCTCCCGCTCGGCGTCGGGCATCGTGGGCAGCCAGCCGGCCGGCAGGCGGACCCCGCCGATGCCGCCCAGCCGCTGGTAGAGCGCACCGGCCTGAGCCCGCGCGGCGACCAGCCGATCGACCGTCCACTGTAGGTTTTCACCCGCCAGCGACGCGCCCGGCGCGAGGTAGGGCCGCAGCTTGTCGGCCACCTTCTCCAGCGCCTTGCGCTTGCCCAGCAGACGCTTCGCGGCCTGGTGCGCCTCGTCGCGCCAGCTCTCCAGCTCGGGAACGGCGAAGACGTCCGGCCGGAACGTGCTGAACTCGCCTGCGAACTCCCGCCGGAACGCGGCCAGGCTCGCCACGTACGCGTCGATCGCGTCGTCCCAGCCCGGACCGGCCGACCGCTGGGTGGTGGCGCGGTCCGGCAGCACGCCGACGCACGGCCAGCCGGGTGGCCGGCAGCAATCGCGCCACGTCTTCGGGGTTCGGCAGCTCCCGCACGAGCGCGGGCAGGCCGGGCCGGCCGAGCAGCCCGGCGCGCGCCTCTTCCAGGTCCCCCGCGAGCTGCACGAGAGCGTCCGGGTGCAGCCCCTCCAGGCTGCGGCGGCCGCTGCACGCCCACGGGTGATCCCACCGCAGCCGCGCCGAGTGACCCACGGCCGGGAACGACCGCAGCGTCCGCTCGACCCGCTCGCGCAGCGCTTCGGCGACCGCGAGGTAGGGGAATGGCACGGCGGCGGTGACACCCTCGCCGTACGCGAGCGTCGCCTCGTACGCCGTCCACGCGGTCAGGCCGGCGCCGTTGGCCCGATGGATCCGGTCCGGATAGGCGGACAGCGGTGCCAGCCGGGTGCGATAGCCCGTCTCGACCGCCGTCCACGTGGCGTCGTCGCCCGGATCGTGCTGCTCCAGGGCGTCCCGCAGCTGCTGCCGGATGGCGTTGAGCGACTGCTTGCGGCCGTGGAGGTCGAGCGCGAAGGTATCCAGGCCGATCTTCCCCAACCGCCGCTTCACCACGTCGAGCGCGGCCTGCTTCTCGGCGACGAAGAGCACCGACTGGCCGGACGAGACCGCCCGGGCGATCAGGTTGGTGATGGTCTGCGACTTACCGGTGCCGGGCGGCCCTTCGAGAACGAACGAATGGCCGCGCTCCGCCAGCAGGATCGCCTGCATCTGCGAGCCGTCGGCCGGGATCGGCAGGTGCAGCGCGCCCTCGTCGACGGGCGGATCGACGTCGTCCCCAGCGGGATCGTCGAAGGTGGCGCCGGTGGTGTTGACCAGGTGGCTCACCACGGGGTTGTCCATGAACGTCGGCCAGTGGTCGGTCAGGTCGCGCCACATCTGGAACGTCGAGAACTGCAACAGCCGGAGGCTGGCCGTCTCGTCGATGCGGTAGTTGAGCCGGTTGTCGACGAGCTGGTCCCGGATGGCGGCGAGCGTCTTCGGGATGTCGATGCCGTGCTCGTCGCGGATCGGCCGTTCCAGCTCGGAGATCTGGACGCGGTGTTTGACCCGCAACCATTCCACGAGGCAGTAGTTCGGCGAGGCGACCTCGGAACCGTCGATCACCAGCGTGTACGGCCGTCGCCCGGTGCCGCCCTCGATCCGCACCGGGAGCAGGAACAACGGGGCGTGCGCCTCGCCGCCCGTGGTCTTCGCGTGCACCAGGGTGCCGAGGGTGAGGTAGAGGTAGTTGCTGCCGGTCTCCTGCTCCATCGTGCGGGCGTCCCGCTGCAGGGCGCGCATCGCGTTCCGGTAGCGCTGCCCGAGCACGGCGCCGTAGATGCGCCTGTCCGCGTTCAGCTCACGGGTCAGGACCTCCGGGTCGAGGTCCTGCGCCCGGCTGGTGCCGGCGAGCGCGTGGACGTGGCTGAAGTCGTCCTGCGGCACGATCTGCAGCCGCTTGCCGGAGTGCACCAGGTTGTCGAGGAACTCCAGCGCGCCGACCGGCACGTGCAGGTCCAGCCCCTTGCCGCGCTTCGGCAGGTTGAGCAGCGGGTTACGCAGGCTCAGGTCGAGCAGCGACCGCTTCCACCGCTGCACTCTCGCCGGCGACTCGTCGACCTGCTGTGGCGCGTCGTCACCGGCCAGCTCGCGCTCCCGCAGCCGGAGCCGCGCGACGCCCGCCGGCAGGTCGATCGAACCCTCGCCGGCGACCGCGCGACCGGCGGGGACGGCCACCGGCGCCGCCCGCTCGTCCGACGAGGGCATGGGCCGGATCCCCGACCGGTGCGCCAGGTAGACGTCGACGACCCCGAGCAGGTCCTCGGCGGCGCGGAAGTGGGCCACCCCGGCCTCGACCGCGGCGGCGAAGTCGACCGACTCGGCGCCGGGACCGATGCCGGTCAGCTCGACCGGGACCGCCTTGCCCGACTCGACCATCGAGATGAGCAGGTTGGCCTCGGTGACCACGGTCGAGTCCAGGCGGTCCTCGTCGAGGTGGAACCCCGCGAAGGCGTGACCGTGGGTGAGCCAGATCAGCGGTCGGAGGCCGGCCTGCTCGAGACAGGCCGCGTACGCGACGGAGAGGTCGACGCAGTTGCCGAGCCGGCCCTCGAGGACGCCGGCGGTCGTGCGTACCTTCTGGCCCGTGTTCTCGAACGAGGCCGGCAGGCCCTGGTAGTGGATGCCGATGCCGCGCAGCGCTTCGTACACCGCACCGGCGATCCGCGCGGCGCGTTCCGGGCCGGCCTGGTAGCCCTGGAGCGAGCCGGAACCGGTGCGGTCGAGCAGGATCTGGGCCGCCGACCGCAGGACGGCCGCGACGGCTTCCGTGTTCGGCTGCACGAACGCCGCGAGCGAGTCGTAGAGCGCCGGGCTGTTGAACCACTCGTTGTGTGCCAGCACCGACGACGGGGCGGACAGCCGGACGTCCGGTTGGGTCGGCCGCGTCACCGTCACCACGTAGTCGACCGGGAAGGCCTCGTCGGTGCCCCGCAGCAGGGCCATCTCCGGACCGAACCCGACGAAGTCGTCCCAGGCGATGGCAGCGCCGGCGCGTACCGGCACGGTCACGGAGCGCTCCCAGGCCGCTCCGACCGGGCCGGCCGGGCCATGCAGCTCCAGGCGCACGTCGACGTCGGTGAGCGGCGCCTGCGTGAGGTTGGTGAGGGACACATGCCGAACCAACGGCACCCGATTGTGTACGAGGGCGTAGTTGACGGCCGGCTGGACGAGCAGCTCGACCCGCAACTCGTCGTTCTCGACCTCGAACCGCTCGAACACGCTGTGTGGCATACCCATCCCTTCTGAACGCATTCTGGCAGGTGCGCGCTTTCCCGGCCGGCCGGGACTGTGGACTCTGCCGCCCGGGTCACCCGGCGGCGGACGCTCGTGTCCACACACCTCCGGAAGGGGCACGAACGTGGACACCCGCAGACTCTCCCGCTTCACCGGCGCCGCCGCTCTGGTGCTCGCACCGCTCGCGCTGGTGGCCGGCACACTGACCGAGCCGCAGTTCGACGAGGACGCGCCCGCCGCCGACCAGCTCGCGTCGGTCGCCGACACGGCCATTCCGGGTGCGACCGCCCGTACCCTGGTCGCGCTGTTGATCCTGCTCATGCCGCTCGCCGTGCTCTACGCCGCGCGGCTCGCCCGCCGGGGCGCACCCCGCCTCGCGGCCGTCGGCGGGGCGCTCGCGTTCCTGGCCTGGTCGGCCGGGATCGCCAGCATCGGCGGTGTGGAGGCGGCCTACTGGTTCGGCTCCCGGCTCGAAGACCGCGACACCGTGGCCGCTCTGCTCGATGCGGTCACCGGCGACGCCGTCTACTCGAGCATGCTGCTGGTCTTCGTGCTCGGCCACCTGATCGGGATGCTCGTGCTCGGCATCGGGCTGTGGCGTTCGCGGGCCGTGCCGGCGTGGGTGGGCATCCTGTTCGGGCTGAGCCCGTTCCTGCACGCGGTCGCGATGGGCCTAGGGCCGGCGGTCGACGCGATCGCGTACGGGCTGCTGCTGGTCGCGACGACCGGTTGTGCGGTGGCCCTGCTCCGCACTCCGGACGCGGAATGGGACCTGCCGGCGCGCACGGCCGTCGGACCGGTACCCGAACGTGTACCGGCCTGAAACGATCGCCGGTCGGGCCGATTCCGCGGTCCGGCCGGCGGCCGGACAATCAATGTCGATGGGACGCGCGTTCGTCGGCCGGATGGCGGTCGCGGTAGCGGTGGCCGCCGCGGCCGGCGGTGTGCTGCTCGCGGTCCGCGGCCAGGTCTCGGCGCTCGACGCCTGGCTGACCGCCAGCGCGGTCGCCTACCTCCCGGTGGCCGTGGTCGGCGCGGCCATGACCCGGCGGGCGCCCGGCAACCCGGTCGGTTGGATCTTCCTGGCCTCGGCGATCGCGGTACCCGTCGCCAACCTGCTGCACCTGATCGGTGGCGTGTGGCTGGAACTGGTGTCGTCAGCCCTGTTCGTGTTCGGCGTGCCGTTGGCGGCCATGTTCGGGGTGCTGCTGTTCCCCGACGGCCGACTGGGCTCCCGCCGGCGCCGGGCGCTCGCGTGGACGTACGCGGTGGCTCTCGCCCTGCTCCTGATTTATGCCCTGGGTTCGCCGACGGTGCTCGACTCTTCCGTGCCTAACCCGCTATCGCTGGGTTCGTGGGTCTCCGCGTTGCTGATCGTGGTGCTGTTGCTCGGCCCACTGATCGCGCTGGCAGCGTGGGCGTTGCTGCGCAAGGCGCGGGCCACCGGCGGCGACCAGGGCGCGGCGATGCGGCTCGCCGCGTACGCCGGTTTCGGCTGCTCGGCGACGTTCTTCGCCTGCCTGGCCGTCGGGATGACCACCGGCAACACTGAGCAGATCACGGTCCTGGAGAACTGCGGCCCGGCCGTGCTCGGTGTGGCGGCCTGGGTGGGCATCGTGCGCTACGGCCTGTTCGACACGCGGGTGGTGGTCGGGCGCGCGCTGGTCTACGGCCTGCTGACCGCTTTCGTGCTGGTTATCTACGCCGCGGTGGCGCTGCTGGTCGGCCAGATGTGGGGCGGTGCGGTCGCCACCGCCGTCGCGGTGCTGGTCGCGCTGCCGCTGCGCGACGCCATGCAGCGGCGGATCAACCAACTGGTGTACGGGCTGCGCGACGAACCGGCGTCTGCGTTGGCGCGGCTCGGCGAGCGGCTGGACGCGGCCGGCGCACCGGCCGACGCCCTGGCTGCTGCGGCCGGCACCGTCGCCGACGCGCTGCGACTGTCCTACGTGGCCATCGAGGTCGATGGAGCCTTTGTGGCCGCACACGGGCGGCGGGGCCCGGAGGTCGTGCGGGAGCTGCCGCTGCTGTTCGCGGGCGAGACGATCGGCCAGCTGGTGTTGCAGAGCCGGCACGCGGACTTCACCCGGGCCGACGAGGCATTGCTGGCCAACCTGAGCCGGCAGGTGGCGGTGGTCGCGCACGCGGTGACGCTGGCCGACGCGCTGCGGCTTTCGCGTCACGGTTGGTCACGGCCCGCGAAGAGGAACGCCGCCGGCTCCGCCGCGACCTGCACGACGGCCTGGGCCCGACGCTGGCCGGCATCGCCCTGGGCATCGACACGGTCCGCACGCGCCCTTCCCGCCGGCGGTGACGCCGACCGCCTGGACCTGCTCCGCGGCGAGGCCCAGCGCGCGGTGACCGACATCCGCCGGATCGTCTACGACCTGCGCCCGCCGGTGCTCGACGAGCTCGGCCTGGTCGGGGCGGTCCGCGAGCAGGCCCACCGCCTCGGCTGTGCCGCGGTGACGGTGCCGGACCTGCCACCACTGCCGGCGGCGGTCGAGGTGGCGGCCTACCGGATCACCCTCGAGGCGCTGGCCAACGCCAGCCGCCACGCACCCGGTGCGCCGGTCAGGGTCACGATGTCGTCGGCCGACCGCCTGGTACTGGAAATCTCCGACGAGGGCGGCGGCATCCCGTCCGGCTACCGGGCCGGAGTGGGAATCACCTCGATGCGCGAACGGGCGGCCGAGGTGGGCGGCTCGTTCGCGATCGGCCCGGGCGTCGAGGGTGGCACCCTGGTGGTCGCTCAGCTGCCGCTGACAGCGCCATGACAGTCCGGGTCGTGGTCGCCGATGACCACCCGCTGTTCCGCGAGGGCTTGCGGGCCCTGATCCAGGACGCCGAGGTTTGGCGCTGGTAGGCGTCGCCGGCGACGGCGACGAGGCGGTAGCGGTCACCCTGGCGGAACGCCCGGACGTGGTCGTGATGGACCTGCGCATGCCGGGCCTGAGCGGAGTCGAGGCGACCCGCCACATCCTGCGCACCGCACCGTCGGTGGCCATCCTGGTGGTGACCATGGTCGACGAGGACGACTCGGTCTTCGCCGCGATGCGCGCGGGCGCCCGCGGCTACGTCCTCAAGGGCGCCGACCCAACCGAGATCCTGCGCGCCATCCAGGTGGTCGCCAACGGCGAGGCCATCTTCGGCCCGGCCATCGCGGCCCGCCTGACCCGCTTCTTCACCGCCGGTGCCCCCACGGCGACTCCGTTCCCGGAGCTCACCACCCGCGAACGCGAAATCCTGAACCTGTTGGCGACGGGCGCGCCGAACGCAACGATCGCCGCGCGGCTGGGTCTAACGGAAAAGACAGTCCGCAACAACGTCTCGAACGTCTTCGCCAAACTCCGCGTCGCAGACCGAGCAGCCGCGGTAGCCCGAGCCCGCGACGCCGGCCTCGGCCAACCCTGAATAACCTTTCCACCGCCCGACGGGCAATCACACAACCGCTATTCCGGCTGACCTGTCTAGTCCCTGGCGACTCCGGATGGACCGACGAGACTGATCGCTCGTCCACGCATTCGAGCGACTTTCCGGTGAGACATCGGTGTAGCTTTCCGGCAACCAAAGTCGAAAGGGTGACCGATGACCGAGGAAATGTGGCAGGAAGCTCGGCTAATCCCAACGTCCGGCATCAATGGACCTGAGGAACAGGAGCGACGAGCCACCTCGGCGCTGCTGGCGGTCATGAGTGCCGTGCGCGAGTTCGGCCGGGCTCTGACCGCACCGCTCGGCGCGCCGGCCGGCACAGTGCAAACGTTCATCGAGGTGCCGTTCGAGTTGGGCGGGAAGAAGTACTTTCCAGACGGCTTGGTCCGGGTCGCTCGCGGACAACGCCAGTGGACGGCCCTCGTCGAGGTAAAGACCGGCAACAACGAGTTGCTGACGGACCAGTTGGAGTCGTATCTCGACATAGCGCGAGAGGAAGGCTTCGACGCCCTGATCACGGTCTCCAACCAAATGCCGCCAGTACCCGGGCAGCACCCGACGCCGATCGACAAGCGCAAGCTGCGCAAAGTCGTGCTCCATCACATTCCTTGGACCGAGATTCTGACGGCCGCGGTCATGCAAAAGGAGTACCGCGGGGTCGCGGACCCCGACCAAGCATGGATTCTCGGCGAGCTGATCCGCTATCTCGAGCACCCGCGCTCGGGAGCCATGGAGTTCACGGACATGGGTCCGGGGTGGGTGAAAGTGCGCGAGGCGGTGGCGTCCGGCACGCTGCGACCGAGCGATCCCATCGTCCCCGAGGTCGCCAGCCGCTTCGACGCGCTCGTCCGCTATGCGAGTCTGCGGCTCGGCCGCCGCCTCGGCACCGCACGCCGATCTCCGACTTCCTGGTCACGCCGGACAAGGGCCCCGGCATCTACAACCGTTGCGCGATCGGCGAAGGCGGGCAGCGGCCGAACGACAAGAAGTCGTACACCCTGAAGGTCACCCGCACGTCCGGGCCTAAGGGCGACCTCAAGCACGCCGTTCGGTGGGTCGGTGACGACGGGTTCTACCGCAACGCGCCCAAGAACCTGATCCTGCCGCTGAACAAGACCGCGACGTTCACCGTCGAGACCCGTGGCGGCGAGGGCGTACACAGCGCGATCATGCAGGTCGACGACCCCAAGACCCCGGCCGTCGACTTCGAGTTCCTCAACACCGTCGTGATCGCCAACGTGCCGACGAAGAAGGCGTTCAACTTCTCCGTCAGCGGATCGGTCGACCGCAACAACTTCACGTCGTACTTCGTCACCGTTCCCGAAGGCGCGACGTCGTTGCAGGTCAACCTCTCCGGGATCGCGACCGGCTCGCAGACGCGGTTCATCGCGATCAACCCGTGGGGCGTTCCGGTGGACGACACCGGCAGCCCGTCCTGCTACACCAACTACTCCGACCCGGCCGCCTGCAAGCCGGAGGAGCGGTCGTACGACGACCCGCTGCCCGGCGTGTGGGAGCTCGAGGTCGAGTCCCGCCGCACGTCGCCGACGCTCGAGAACCCGTTCCAGCTGACCGCCCGCATCCAGGGCGTAACGGTGGAACCGGCCACGGTCGAGCTTCCGTCGGTGCCGGCCGGAGCGGCGACACCGGTCACCTGGTCGGTGCAGAACCTGTACGGCCCGATCACGGTCACGGCTCAGGGCGGTCCGCTGGGCAGTGCCCTGGTGACCCGACCGTCCATCGCGGACCAGGACGTCCAGACGTACGAGGTCGAAGTGCCCGCGGGAGCGTCGCGTCTTGACGTCGCCATCGGCAACACCAGCGATCTCGGCGCCGACCTGGACCTCACCGTCCGACGCGACGGGGCCGTCGTCGGTGTGTCCGCCGACGGCGACTCGGAGGAGGCGGTCTCGATCGCCAACCCACCCGCCGGCGTGTACGAGGTGGAGATCTTCGCCTACGCGGTTCCCGCGGGAACCACGGAGTACGACTACAGCGACATCTTCTACTCCCCCTCACTCGGTGCGGTGACCGCGCCGAGCACTCCGGTGAGCCTCGCGTACGGCGACTCGACGTCGATCACCGGTGCGGTGACGGCACTGTCCGTCCCCGCCGCCGGTCGCGAGCTCCTCGGAGAGCTGCGGATCGTCACCGACGAGGGTGCGGTCGTCGGCCGCGGCTCGGTGGTGATCGGAGCCGTGACCAACTAGGTCCTGACAAGGCGAAGCCCGTCCCGGGAATCCGGGGCGGGCTTCGCCGTCAGATCGGCACGGCGCCGGTCACGACGAACGGCGTTCCCTGCTGACACGTGGTCGCCACATCGCGATCCACGTGTCCCGTGACCGTGAGCCGCGCACCTGCCTTGATCAGCGCCCGGTCGCCGCCGATCAGCAGGAAGCCGTTGATGAGCAGACAGTTCGGCTCGACTCCGGAGGTGACGACTCCGGTCAGCGTTTCCGCGCGCGTACGCCGCGCCGGCGTCGGCAGGTCCTCGGGCATTTCACGGCTCGGTGTCACGGTGACTCCCTCGCTGGTGGCACCACCATCATCACCCGTCCCACTGGCCGCTCGTCCCCCTGGCGCCGGGTGGTTGGGGCGACGGACGGCGGGTATGGCGATTGTTTGGTCATCTGTCGGGGGAGATCGGACATGCGCACTGATGCGGCGCCTACCGCTGTCTACGTCCAGAGCAACGAGCGTGACGGCAACCAGCTGTTGGCCTTCCGGACCAGTCCGAACGGTGCGCTGTCCGGGCCCGGACCGATGGAGACCGGTGGGGCCGGGGACGGCGTCCCGCATCTGGCGTCGCAGGGTTCCACCACGCTGACCGGCGATGGGCGTGCGCTGCTGGTCACCAACGCGGGCAGCGGGGACGTGTCGCTCTTCGGGGTCGACGGCGACGGGCCGCTGGCGATGGGTACGACCTCGGCCGGGTCGGCGCCGAAGAGCGTGGCGGAGCACGACGGGCTGGTGTACGTGCTCAACACCGGCGATCCGTCGGTGTGCGGCTTCCGGTTGACCGCCGCCGGCCTGGAGCCGGTCAGCGGGTCGACGCGGCCGCTGGAGGCGGGTTCCGACCCGGCCCAGGTCGGCTTCACCCCCGACGGCTCGGCACTCGTGGTCACCGAACGGATGGCGAACGCGATCGTCACCTACCCGGTGGGCTCCGATGGCCTGCTCGGCGAACCGCAGACGCAGGCGTCGTCCGGGCAGACACCGTACGGCTTCGCCTTCACCGACGACGGCACACTCCTCGTCGTCGAGGCGTTCGGAGCCGAAAAGGGCAAGGCCGCGACCTCGTCGTACGCCACCGCGGGTGTCGACGTGTCGCCCGTGTCGACGTCGGTCCGCAATGGACGCAGCGAGATCTGCTGGGCGGTGGTCTCCGACGACAACCGGTACCTCTACACGACCAACTTCGCCGACAGCGGCATCTCGCGGTACGTCATCGCCGACGACGGCAGCCTCACGCTGGACGACCCCGCCGCCGGCGTCGGCATCGAGGGCCACACCGGCCTCCGCGACGAGGACCTCACCCCCGACGGCCGGTTCCTCTACGCGCTGGACGCCGACTCCCGCCAGGTCTTCGGCTGGTCGGTCGGCGCCAACGGCACCCTGTCGGCGATCGGGTCCTGGGGTGGACTCCCGGCGACGGTGGCCGGACTCGCCGCGGCCTGACCCTCCCGAGTGACCCAGCTCACTGGATGTCACAAAAAGACGGACGCCCGGTGTCTTAGGCCGACCTCAGAAACGAA
Organism: uncultured Actinomycetota bacterium; assembly: GCA_963840005.1. GTDB lineage: Bacteria > Actinomycetota > Actinomycetes > Mycobacteriales > Micromonosporaceae > Asanoa. The sequence goes on from CAWIXO010000007.1 coordinate 210,581, forward strand.
GGAGAGAGGCCATGGCTGAGAACACCGATGTCATCGTGGTCGGCGGCGGATACGCCGGCGTGATGGCGGCCAACCGCCTGACCCGGGGCAACGGCGTTACAGTGACCCTGATCAACCCGCGTCCGGCCTTTGTCGAGCGGATCCGGCTGCACCAGCTCGTCGGCGGGTCCGACGACGCGGTCGTCGACTACCAACAGATTCTGGCCGGCAGCGTCGGGCTGGTGGTCGATACCGTGACCCGGATCGACGCGGCCGAGCGCCGCGTCAGCTTGGCGAGCGGCCGAGACCTCGACTACGACTACCTGGTCTACGCGGTGGGCAGCGGCAGCGCCGACCCGAGCGTGCCCGGCGCGGCCGAGCACGCGTACCCCATCTCGACCCTCGAGGACGCGCGGCGCCTCCGGCCGGTCTTCGCGGCCGCACCGGCGTCGGCACCGGTGACGGTGGTGGGCGCCGGGTCGACCGGCATCGAAACGGCCTCCGAGCTCGCGGAGCTGGGCCGGCGGGTGACCCTCGTGTGCGGCCGGGTGCTCGGCGCCTACCTGCATCCGAGGACCCGGCGCGCGGCGACCGCACGGCTCGTCAAACTCGGCGTGACCGTGGTCGAAGGCCCCGGCGCGACGGTGACCGGCGTGACGGCCGACGCGGTCCAGCTCGCCGACGGCCGCGAGTTGCCGAGCGATGTGACCATCTGGACCGCCGGGTTCGCCGTGCCGGACCTGGCCGCCCGCAGCGGGCTGACCACGGATGCCGTAGGGCGCCTGCTTACTGACGAGACGCTCACGAGCGTGGACGATCCGCGCATCGTCGCGGCGGGCGACTCAGGGGCACCGTCGGGCCTGCCGCTGCGGATGAGCTGCCAGTCGGCGATGCAGATCGGCCCCCAGGCCGGCGAGACGGTGTTGAGCCGGATCGCCGGCAAGCGGCCGGCCAACCTCAACGTCGGGCTGTTCGGCCAGTGCATCAGTCTGGGCCGCGGCGCCGGAGTCGTCCAGTACGCCAAGAAGGACGACACCGTGACAGGGATGTACTTCCTGGGCGGCCGCCCGTTGGCGATGCTCAAGGAGGGCGTGTGCAAGAGCACGGTCTGGCAGCTTTCGCAGGAGGCGCGTAAGCCCGGCCGGTTCAACCTCTGGTTCAAGGACGGCCAACGCCAGAAGGTGCTGCGCGCCCGCGAGACTCCCGCCCTCGTGCGCGGGCCGGTCTGAGGGAAGGGTGTCGAGATGGGCGACTATGCCGGGGACCTGGCCACCGAGGCCTTCGTCGCCCATCGGAACCTGCTGTTCACCGTGGCGTACGAGATCCTCGGATCGGCGGCCGACGCGGAGGACGTGCTGCAGGAGACCTGGCTGCGCTGGGTCAAGGTCGATCTGGATCAGGTGCGCGACCACCGGGCGTACCTGATCCGGATCACCACCCGCCAGTCGCTCAACCGCGTGCGCACCGTGCAGCGGCGCAGGGAGGCCTATGTCGGTCCCTGGCTGCCCGAGCCGCTGCACACCGCACCGGACACGGCCGACAACGTCGAGCTCGCCGAGAGCGTGTCGATGGCGATGATGCTCGTCCTCGAGACGCTCGCACCGACCGAGCGCGCCGTCTTCGTGCTGCGCGAGGCGTTCGACATCAGCTACGACGAGATCGCGGAGGCCGTCGGCAAGAGCCCGGCGGCCGTACGCCAGATCGCGAACCGCGCCCGGCGGCACGTCGACGCCCGCCGGCCCCGAAAGTCGGTCTCGTCCGCCGAGCGAGAGGCGGCGCTGGACGCGTTCCAGCGCGCGGTCGAGACCAACGACCTGAAGGGCCTGCTCGACGTGCTCGCCCCCGAGGTGGTCGTGGTCAGCGACGGCGGCGGCATCAAGCAGGCCGCACTGCGGCCGATCGTCGGCGCGGAGAAGGCGATCCGCATGTTCATCGGCAGCATGCGGAAGGTCGGCGGCACGCTCACCACCGAGCTGACCCTGATCAACGGCAGCCCTGCGCTGCTGTTCCGGCTCGACGGCGAGATCGACGGCGTCGCGGCACTGCGCATCGAGGACGCCCGCGTCAGCGGCATCTACTACGTCCGCAACCCGGAGAAGCTGTCCCGCATCGGGTCACAGACGGCGCTCACCCTGCGCTGAGCCGGCCTTCCGCGCGCCGCTGCTAGGGTTCGCCGGCATGACTGTGCAGATCACGGCTGGGCAGTTCCACGCGGCCGACGGTGTCGATGACTGGCGGTGCCTCTACCACGTGGTCTCGGCCCGTTTCCGGACCGGATCGATGGCCGAGGGCATCGCGTTCGTCGACGAGATCGGGCGGATCGCCGCCGGAGCCGAACAGCGGTACGTCGACATCGACCTACGCTACTCCGACGTCACCGTGTCATTGTCCCGGCGCGACATCGCGCTCGCCCAGCGGATCTCGGCCGCCGCCAAGGCGCTGGGCGTGTCCGCCGACCCGACCGCCGTGCAGCTCATCAACGTCACCATCGACGCCCGCGTCGGCGCCGATGTGCTGCCGTTCTGGCGGGCGGTGCTCGGTTACCGCGAGATCGGCGATGACTACCTGTCCGACCCGGCGCACCGGGGCCCCGGCGTCGGGTTCCAGGACATGGATACCGCGCGCCCCCAACGCAACCGCATGCACCTCGATGTGGCCGTGCCGCACGATCAGGCCGAGGCCCGCGTCGCCGCCGCCCTGGCCGCGGGTGGCCGCCTCGTCTCGGACGCGCACGCGCCGAAGTGGTGGGTCCTGGCCGACGCCGAGGGCAACGAGGCCTGCGTCGCCACTTGGGTCGGCCGCTAGGTTCCGGAGAACCGGTCCACCGCGGACGGCGCGAGCCGCACCGCGGTGGACCGGCGCTGGTTCGTCAGGAGTTGGCCGGGGCTTGCCTGCGCTGGACCTCGGCGATCTGGGCGGCGGCCTTGTCCAGGTCGGCCTGGCTGACCGCGACCTTCCCGAACGCCCGCACGGCCTGGTAGTAACTCCAGGCCAGTCCGTCGCAGATCGGCTTCAGCGCGGCGTTGTAGCGCGTACAGACGCGCTTGAGGTCTTCGTAGAAAGCGCTGTCCAGACGCGACTTGTTGGCGCTGAACACGCCCATCGCCTTGTGGTTGCGGTAGCCGAAGTCGTGCCGGTAACAGCCCAGCTCGAACGCGAAGCCGAACGGGTTGTCGGGGCTGCTCGAGCAGTAGTCGGTGGACCAGTCGAAGTTGTACGCCTGCCACGGTCCGCGGTTGAGACGGGCCGCGTTCCAGGCGTTGTAACTGGTGGCGCTGGTCTGGGTGAAGCTCGACAGAACGGCGAGCTTCTCGGCGTTGGTGACGGCGGCGGCGGGAGAGGCGATGCCGAGCAGCATCAGCACGGCGAGAGCGGTGGAGGAGAGGAGGGTGAGCAACCTACGAGGCATGGCTTGGTTACCTCTCGTACGGGGCGCGGTGGGGGTGCCGCGCGTCGCGAGACCTCAGGGCCGCCGGGTACGGCCGCCCCTACCCATGTTGAAGTCGACCAAGAGAAATGTAAATAAATGAATATTAAGGTTTGGACTGGTCGGTCCAATATTTCCGCGCCAGGCTGTCGGGGACGGACACCTGGGAGGGACAAATGGATCTGCGACTGTCGGAGAAACGCGCGTTGGTGACCGGAGCCAGCGGTGGCCTCGGAGCGGAGATCGCCGCCGTCCTGGCCGCCGAGGGCGCCACCGTGGTGGTCCACGGCCGCGACGAGGAACGCACCGCGCTAATGGCGAAGAAGGTCAATGGTGTGGCCGTCATCGGCGACCTCACGACCGACGCCGGGGCCGCGGCCGTGGCCAACCAGGCCGGGCACGTGGACATCCTGGTCAACAACGCCGGCGCCTACGACCCGGCCGCCGGATGGGCGGACACCGGAGCCGACGCGTGGGCCGACATGTACAACCTCAACGTGCTCGGCTCGGTGCGCCTGATCAAACACCTTGTCCCGGCCATGCGTGCCAACGGCTGGGGCCGCGTCATCCAGATCAGCAGCGTGACCGGCGAGATGCCGTCGGCCATGCAGCCGCACTACGCCGCCTCGAACGCCGCCCGACTCAGCCTCACCCGGTCACTGGCCCGGGATCTCAAGCACACCGGCGTGACCTCCAACGCGATCGCGGCCGGAGGCATCCTCGTTCCCGCCACGCGCGACTACGACAAGTGATTGACAAAATTGTTTTGTGCGTACAGGATTGATTTTTGTGATGAGAGACCTCCTGTACCTGGAGCGGGTCGAGCAGGCCGAGACGCTGCTCAAACCGCACCGCATCGAGGTGCTGCGGCAGCTGGCCGAGCCGCGTTCGTGCACTGAGGTCGCCGCCCGGCTGGACCAGAGCCAGCAGCGCGTCTACTACCACGTCAAGCGGCTCGTCGAGCACGACCTCGTCACCCAGGTCGCCGAGCGCCGGGTGCGCGGCATCAACGAGGGCGTCTACCAGGCCTCCGCGCGCGCCTACTGGCTCTCCCCCCGCCTCGTCGGCCGGATCGGCCAGCGCCAGCAACGCGACGAGGCCAGCCTCGGCTATCTCCTCGACCTCATGGAAGACGTCCAGTCCGACGTCGCGGCTCTCCACATCCAGCGGCCCGCCGAGCGTCGGCCGGCCGGACGCGCGGACGAGCCGGACCTGCCGTCACTCGGCGTCTCCGGCGAGATCCGGGTGCGACCGGACCGGCGCCCCGAGTTCATGGCCGACCTGAAGACCGCCCTGCAGGACCTCTTCACCAAATACGGCGGCGCCGAAGGTGACGCGTTCAAACTCGCCGTCGCCTGCTACCCCGACCGCCCCACGCGCAGACGCAGAAGGAGCCAATTGATGGCCTCGTTGAAGAAGAGCATCCGGATCGCCGCCCCGCCCGCCGCGGTGCACCGCGCTCTCACCGACCCGGCGGCGTTGCGGGTCTGGCTCGCCGAACACGCCGAGGTGGACCTCCCCGACCGGTACGAGTTCTGGGGCCGCTTCACCCCGAACGGCGCGGCGCCGCACCAGCGCCTGCGGCACGCCGACGACAGCTCGTTGCGTTTCGACTGGGAGCTCGACGGCATCACCACTACTGTCGACATTGGACTTGTCGCCGAGTCCCGACGGATCGACCCTGCTGACGCTGGCCCAGACCGAGATACTCGGCTGGCCCGAGGTGCTGACGGAGGCCGGCGACCGCGGCCTGATGCACACGTTCTGGACGCTGGCCCTGGCCAACCTGGCCGACTACGCCGAGGGCCGGGAACCCGCCGCGCGGTGCGACTTCACCAGCGCGGTGCTGCGCGGCGAGCTGCTGATCGACGCCGACCGGCAGGCGGTCTACGAGTCGATGAGCGATCCGGAGCAGTTCTCCCGGTGGGCCGGCGTGAAGCTGGAGGCCGAGCTACACCCGGGCGGCCGCTGGGCGATGGGCGGTTTCGAGGCGAACCCCCAACCCGCGCACATCGTCGACATCCAACCGGGCCGTTCGATGTCGATCGACTGGGGCGACATGGTCGAGTCCTGGGAACTCGCGGACTCGGACGGACGCACCCGACTGACGTTCGTCCACAGTGGCTTCGACGAGACTCAGCCGCCGTACTCCGGCTGGTTGGGTGCGCTCTCCGGTCTGGCGGAACTACGCCGCTTCCACGAAATCAAGAACTGGCGTCCCCGATGGGTCGAGGTACACCTCGACGGCCTGCCGTTCGAACTCTTGACCACCGACTAGCCGGGACCGGGCGGGCGGCGCGACGCGTCGCTCGCCCTCACGGGATCTCGTCCTCGTGCGGCACGCCCAGCCAGTCGGCGAGGTCACGGCCGAGGAAAGTGGCCCAGGCGGCGTCGAGCATCACATTGGTCGCGTCGTACGTCGGATCACGGTCCGCCAACCCGTCGCGCTCTTCCACCACGGTCACCCACGAGGTGTCGAACAGCTCGACGCGGACCCCGCGGTGCCCGAACCCTTCCGGCCCGAGGAACGAGCGCACCCGGGCGACGTCGCGCCGATCGATGCGCTGGGAGCCGACCTGGAGCACCCCGTCCCGCCCGGACGCGACCACCGGCTCATCCGCGTCGAACGACCAGACGTCGAATCCACCGTCGACGCTCCACAGATAGCCGCCGACCGGCCCACGCGAGCAGGTCCGCGCGTTGCGGAAACGGCCAAGCTCCCGAGCGGCCGCAGGCCACTGTTCGGCCGGCAGCGGCGACACTTCCCAGTACAGCCGAAGCCCGCCGGTCGTCACGTACACCGCCACCGAACCGAAAACGGCCTCCCACACAACCAACAGGGGCCCGTCGTAATAGAAAAGCTCCGGCGGAGGACGCATCGCCCCATCATGACGGCCTCGGCAACCCTGTGGGCGTCGCTAACCTGAGCCCATGTCCGACCCGACGCGCAACAGCCAGCGGGGTTCGCACGCGGTCTACCCGGGAACGTTCGACCCCTTCACGGCCGGGCACGTCGACGTCGTCGACCGTGTACGGCACCTGTTCGATCAGGTCACGGTCCTCGTCGCCGTCAACCGGGCCAAGCAACCCACGACCACGCCGGCGCAGCGGCTGACCGCGATCCGCGACTTGCTGCCAGTTGGTTGGAACAATGTCGCAGTGACAGCGTGGGCAGGCCTGACGGCCGACTTCTGCCATGACCATCAAGCCGGCGTGATCGTCCGCGGCATCCGGGACCACACCGATCTGCGGCACGAGACCCAACTGGCGGCGATGAACGAACAACTGGGCATCACGACGTTTCTGCTCCCAGCACGCCCTGAACTGGCAGCGGTGTCTTCCACAGCGGTACGAGCCCGCGCGAGGCGAGATCAACCGTAAAACGAAGATCGCCCTGGTTCTGACCTCGCGCCGATCCGCGCAGAGCGCCCACCGCACCGTGGGGTCCGGGGGTCGCCCCCCGGAGAAGGAAGATGCGACACAAATGGGTCGGTTAGGTCCTGTTCGCGGTGCGAGCAAGACCTAACCGACCCATTTGTGGAGCCGAGGGGACTCGAACCCCTGACCCCCACACTGCCAGTGTGGTGCGCTACCAGCTGCGCCACGGCCCCAAATGGCACCCGGTGTCCCGGGCACTCGCGCAATATTACACATGCCCCGCCCCAGGGTCATCTCGCAGGGGGTGGGTCAGTTGAGGGCTACGTCGGCCGGGAAGTGGGCTACCGCCGACAGCATGCCGCCCTGGCGGCGGAGGACCATCGGCCACAGGTCGTCCGGGCGGTCTACGAAGGCGTCACCCGGTAGGGCGTCGAAGACGAACCACGAGCCGCTCTGCGATCTCTTCCTCCAGCTGGCCCGGCGACCAGCCCGAGTAGCCCGCGAAGACGCGTATGCAGGTCAGCTTTTCGCGCAGCGCGTCCGGGTCGATGGAGAGGTCCAGGGTGCCGATCGAGCCCGAGACCGGGTGGAAGCCGCGCATCCGCGGGCGCTGGGCCCGCATGCGGGCCAGGCAGATCGCCGACTCGGGCTGGACCGGGCCGCCCTCGAAGAGGACCGCCGGGTCGCGGGCCAGGGTGCCCCAGGCGCCCAGCACTTCCGAGACCGGGACCTCGGTGGCCCGGTTGAGCACCACGCCCAGGGCGCCGCCGGGCTCGTGGGCGACCAGCAGGACGACCGTGCGGTCGAAGTTCGGGTCCTTGAGCGCCGGCGTGGCCACGAGGAGTCGACCGGTCATCGACTCCATCGACCGGCCCCCGATCGCCTGCTCCTCGCCTTGCACGCGCCTACCCCCCGAACCCGCCGGTGGGCGGCCGACGACCCGTCGCCGCCGCACGCGGACAGGACATCAGGATCGACCATCCACGCGCAACACATCCGGGCAGTCGTTGCCATGCATCGCACCCTAGCCTGACCTACGGCCATGGTTAAGGCTGACAGCCTCGGCGAGAGGGATGAAAGTGACAGCACGCGCGGAGCTTGCGGTAATCGGCGGTTCGGGTCTCTACGCGCTCCTCGACGACGCGACGGAGCACGAGGTCGACACCCCGTACGGGCCACCGTCCGACCCGATCACGGTGGCCACCGTCGGGGACCGGACCGTGGCGTTCCTGCCCCGGCACGGCCGCGACCACCGGTTCCCGCCGCACCGCATCCCCTACCGCGCCAACCTGTGGGCGCTGCGCGCGCTCGGCGTACGCCAGATCCTGGCTCCGTGCGCGGTCGGCGGCCTGCGACCGGAGCTCGGCCCGGGCACGCTTCGTGATCCCCGACCAGCTGATCGACCGCACGACCGGCCGGGTGCAGACCTACTACGACGCCGGCGCGGTGCACGTGAACTTCGCCGATCCCTACTGCCCGGTCGGCCGCGAAACGCTCAAATCCGCCACCCGACGCAACCAGATCGAAGCGACGGACGGCGGCGCCATGGTCGTCATCGAGGGCCCGCGCTTCTCGACCCGCGCCGAGTCGCGCTGGTTCACCTCGATCGGCGGCGCGGTGGTCAACATGACCGGCTACCCGGAGGCGGTGCTGGCCCGCGAGCTGGCCCTCTGCTACACGACGATCGCGCTGGTCACCGACCTGGACGCGGGTGTCGAGGGCGACCAGGGCGTGACGCAGGAAGAGGTGTTCCGGGTGTTCGGCGAGAACACCGCAACGGCTGCGCGGCGTGCTGATGGACGCGCTGGCCGCGATCCCGCTCGACCGGGACTGCCCGTGCGGCCACGCCCTCGACGGCCTGAAGCTGCCGATCGAGCTCCCTTAGGAGATGGGCAGCAGCGTGCCGTTCACTCCATCGAGCACGGGCCGATCGCCCAGCGGTTCGTTCAGCGTGAACCTGGCGGGTTCGATCACCAGTTGGTCCGTGCACGCCTCGCCGTCCACCTTGGCGCCACCCGTGACAACCACCACGTGCGGACGTTCTACGACGATCGGCGTGATGTCGCTGTCGCACGCGCCGACGCCGAGCAGATAGTGCACCTCGAGCCCGTCGGCGCCGGTGACGCCCTGCACCGCACGCATCTCCGCCGGCGCGGCGCGGTTGGTCGGCGTAGCGGCGGGCGACGGGGTCGGGGTCGGGGAAGCGACCGCGGCCCTCAGCACGGCCCGTCCGCCGCCGATCTCGAACCGCCAGGCCGGCACGGTGGCGGCGCCGCGGCTGGTGCGGATCTCCATTGTGCGCAGCGAGACTCCCGACACGGTCAGCCCGACACAGTCGTCGGGACCGGACCCGGGCCCGGACACCGAACCGTCGGGTCCGGCGGACGGATCAGCAGGGGGTGGCACGGACGCTTCGCCGCACGGGGGCGGATCACCCATATCCATGAGCCGGTACGCCTCGGCGGCGCTCAGCAGCGGAGTGGTCAACGCCCCGTCGCGGAACTGCACCGTGCCCGGGGCGGGCCGCTTGGACGGCAGCGTGACGAGTGGAGGCCCACCAGCCGGACGCCAGCGCCCGCTTCTCCCCCTCGACCAATGCACCGTCGACGGTGGTCGGCGCCTGCAGCGGCACGTATCCCTGCCGCCAGGCATTGTCCGTCGGCGACCAGGCGTCGGCCACCTCGGCCGCCCACTGCCAGACCGCCTCGTAGTCGTGGTCGGGCGAAACAGGCCCGCCGCCGTCGCCGGCACCGCCAGGCGAGGCGCACGCCGACAGCGCCACGACGACAACACCGGCGACGGCGGCGAGACGACCCGCCCGATAAAAGCCCATGCCGGTCTGACGGTGGTGCGGGTGGTCCGGTTCCGCGAGATCACCCGATCGGGTCAGGTTTCTCCCCCGATGTCGGTCTCGTACGCGTCGTAGACCAGGTCGGCGCCCCGTTGCCGGTGCCGGGACAGTGCGCGCAGCAGCTCCCCGCCGCACCTGCGGATCTCGTCGACCCGCGTCCCGGGCAGGTCGGCGCGGCTGTTGCAGCGCCGACATCGCCACCGCGATCGCCGCGTGCTCGCGGAGTCAGCATCTGCACCCGGCGTGCGAGCCGCGGCGAGTGCTCGAGCAGTTCGGCGTAGAGCCCGTCCTCGCCCTCGGTCACCACGATGTGCTCGGCGAACGCGCCGCGCAGCGCGTGCAGCCGGGTGCTCACCCGCTCCCGCCAGCCCGGCTCGCCATCGGCGACGCGATCGCCTGCTCGAAGAGATGAATGTCGCGAAGTAATGCCGCCCGGTGCCGCCGGGCCACCTGAAGTGACAACGCGTCGGCAAAAGTCGGTTGTGTGCCGCCCACCGCACACCTCCTGGTCTGAAGCGACCTCTGCACTGATAGTGACGGCGGTCACACCGACCTGTAAAGGGGAACGGCGGAACCCGTCCGTACCTCTGCGATCTCGCCATCCCACCCGCACCGCCGGACCCGCTAGCGTGGCTGACCATGACCCGGTACGGCGCGATGTACGGACCCGACATCACCTTCCTCGGCGTACCGCCCTGCGATCTCGACTCCCCCGCACAGTGGGCGGACGCCGACGTGGTCATCCTCGGCGCGCCGTTCGACGGCGGCACGTCGCACCGCCCCGGCACCCGGTTCGGCCCGTCGGCCATGCGCCAGGCCTGCTACCTGCCGCACGACGGGTCGCGGCCGGCGCTCGCGCTGCGCACCGACGGGCTCAAGGACATCCGGGTGTACGACGCCGGCGACGTCGAGTGCTTCTCCGGCGACATCGAGACGCAGCGTCCGGGTGATCGAGGCGGCCGTCGACGACGATCGCCGGCGCCGGCGCGATCCCGGTCGTGCTCGGCGGCGACCACACGATCGCGCTGCCGGACGTCACCGGCGTGGCGCGCGCCAAGGGCTTCGGCCGGGTCTCGGTGGTGCACTTCGACGCGCACGCCGACACGGGCTACAGCGAGTTCGGTTCGCTGCTCGGGCACGGCCAGCCGATGCGCCGGCTGATCGAGTCGGGCGCGGCGCGCGGCGACCGGTTCCTGCAGATCGGGCTGCGCGGTTACTGGCCCGGTCCGGAAACGCTGGACTGGATGGCCGGGCAGGGCATGCGGGCGTACGAGATGAGCGAGATCGTCGCCCGCGGCCTGGACACGTGCCTGACCGAGGCGTTCGAGATCGCGGTCGACGACTGCGACGGGGTGTTCCTCTCGGTCGACGTCGACGTGGTCGACCCCGGCATGGCACCGGGCACCGGCACGCCCGAGCCCGGCGGCCTGACCTCGCGCCAACTGCTCGACGCGGTCCGCCGGGTCTGCCTCGAACTGCCGGTCGTCGGCATCGACGTGGTCGAGGTGTCGCCGCCGTACGACCACGCCGAGGTGACCGCGTTCCTGGCCAACCGGATCGTGCTGGAGGCACTGTCGGCGATCGCGTTCCGCCGCGGCGGCGCCGTCTGGGACCCGACCCGACCGCTGCTCGACGGCCGCCGGGCCGGAATGAAATTGGTCACCGCCGATTGTCCTCACCGGCCGGTCGCGGTCTGATCGACGCATGGTCGAGGTCACCGGCACCGCGCAACGCGCCGCCTGGCAGCGCAAGACGCTGCCGCCGGTGGAACTCGTCCGGCCCGGCCTCTGGTCGATTCCGGTGCCGATGACCGGCAGCCCGCTGCGCTACGTGCTGGTGTACGCGCTGGCGCTGCCCGACGGCGTGGCCCTGGTCGACGCCGGGTGGCCCGCCGACGACGCCTGGTCGGCGCTGGTCGACGGGCTGGCGGAGTGCGGCTACGCGATGACCGACGTGCGGGCCGTGCTGGTCACCCACTGGCACGCCGATCATCACGGCCTGGCCGGCTCGGTGCGCGAGGCGTCAGGCGCGTGGATCGGCATGCACGCCCTCGACGCCGCGGCGATCAAGGGCCGGCGCGACGCCGCAGAGGTTCGTCGACAACATCTCCGCAGTGGGTACGCGCCCGCGGCGGCGACGACGCCGACATCGCCGAGACCGTCGGCTCGGTCGAGGACGCGCGGCGGTTCCGCTCGCTGGCCGAACCCGACCGACTGATCGAGGACGGCGAGCGGCCGCTGGGTGCGGCGGGCGGCGTCCGTGCCGTGTGGACACCCGGGCACACCGCCGGCCATCTCTGCTTCTACGACGAGGGACGCGGCTGCTGCTCTCCGGCGACCACGTGCTGCCCCGGATCAGCCCGAACATCACACTCCACCCAGGACAGAGCGCCGACCCGCTCGGTGACTTCCTCGAGTCGCTCACCCGCACGGGTGAACTGGCGGCCGACGAGGTGCTGCCCGCACACGAGTACCGGTTCGCCGGCCTGCGCGATCGCGTCGCGGCGCTGCACGCGCACCACGCGGACCGGCTGGCCGAGGTGACCCGGCTGCTCGCCGCCGGGCCCGGCGCCACCACCTGGGAGATCGCGGAGCGGCTCACCTGGTCGCGCCCCTGGCCGCAGGTCCAGGGCATGATCCGGCGCTCAGCGGTCGGCGAGACCTACGCGCACCTGGCACACCTGGCACGCCACGGCCGGGTGGTGAGAGCGGACGGCGACGTCGACCGCTGGCAGCTAGCCTGACCGGATGAACTGGACCCTGGAAGTCGTCGTCGTTCCGGTATCCGATGTGGACCGGGCCAAGGAGTTCTACGCCGGCAAGCTGGGCTTCGCGGTCGACCACGACACGGCGGGGCCCGGATTCCGGATCGTGCAGCTGACCCCGCCCGGCTCGGGCTGCTCGGTGGTGATCGGCTTCGGCGCGGTCGCCGACATGCCGCCCGGCTCGCTCAAGGGCCTGCAGCTCGTGGTCAACGACCTCGACGCGGCCCGGGCGCAGCTCGTCGAGCGCGGCGTCGAGGTCGGCGAGATCGTCGTCTACGGCGCGAACGGCCCGCGCCCGCGCGAGGAGGGCGACGACCTCAACAACGTCGGCTTCGTCAACTTCACCGATCCCGACGGCAACGCGTGGGCGGTGCAGCAGATCACGAACCGGGCGTGACGTTGCTCCAGCCGCTGACCCGCACCAGGACGCCGGCCGAGGCGTGCGCCAGCGGCTCGCCGGCCGGCGTGGGCAACCCGGCGGCTTCGAGCAGGTTCTGGTCGAGGTCGACGACCTCGGCCCGGCGCAGCGGCCACGGGCCGTGCTCCGCGTCCGCGGCCACCATCCGGCCCGACCGGACACTGTAGAGCCGGTGCCGGGCGGTCAGGAACTCCTCCAGCGGGGTCGGCTCGGCAATCGGCGAACCGACCCGCACCGTCGCGTCGCAATGCCGGTCGCGCTGGAGGTGCCGGCGGCAGCGGTAGCGGTGCACCGGGCCGTCGACCCGCACCGACATGGCCGACCACACGTACGGCAGCTGGTACGTCAGCGTGGGCGACGACGACCGGGGCCAGCCGGGACGCGTCGAGGGAGAAGAACCAGATGCCGGAGCGCCCGTCGGCGCCGCGCACGTAGGTGCGGACGTTGGTCTCCGGGAACCGCGACAGCCAGGGCAGCGCGGGCACGTACGGCGCGCGTACGCCGGACATCACGAACGGCACGAGCCCGACCCAGGCCGCGCCGTCGTGCGTCTCGACGGTCAGCCCGGCCGGCAGCAGTGCCTGGACCGCCGGCGCCGGGTAGCGCCAGTGCAGGAAGGTCAGGTCACGCCAGGCCTGGAACATGACCGGGTTTTCGACCACGGGCGACACGCTCACGGGTACACCGTACGGATGTCGGTCCTGTAGCATACAAATCTATGACAGGTCCGCGATTCGAAGCCGTCGCGGCCGAGCTGCGGGAACGCATCGCGCTCGGCGACTTCGCCGCCTCCGGTGCGCTGGAGAGCGAGGCCGAGCTCGGCACGCCGCTACGAGGTCAGCCGGGTCACCGTGCGCAAGGCGCTGGAGCGGCTGCGCGACGAGGGGCTGGTCGCCGCCCGCCGCGGTGCCGGGTGGTACGTGCGGTCCGGCACCTCGTTCGGCCAGACGCTGGCGCTCGGCAGCTTCCGGCACGCCCGGTCCGCGGTCGCGGATGCCGGCCTGTCGCTGACCCGCGAGGTCACCGGTTACGAATACCGGCAAGCACCGCCCGACGTGGCGGCCCTGCTGCGGACCAGTGGCGAGGCGTTGCGCGTGCGGGCCGTCCGGCTCGCCGGCGGCAATCCCCTCGACGTGGTCACCGAATGGGTGCCGCTGGCCTTCGCCAGCCCGGTCAGCCGGGCCGACGCGGAGGATCCCGGCGTGTGGGAGACGCTGCGCCGCCAAGGGCACGACATCGACGTGGTGCGGCAGAGCATCGCCGCGACCGCGGCCACCGACTCGGTCGCGCGGCTGCTCGACACCACCGCCGGCGCGCCCGTGCTGCTGGTCCGCCGGCTCGCGCTGCTGCGCCGACGGGCACGCCGCTCGCGCTCTCCGAGCACCGCTATCTCGGCCACCGGTTCCGCCTGGAGGTCGAGTTCCGCGGCGGCCCCGCGCACCGAACCGCCCGGCGTCATCCCCGTCTCCTGAGGAGGAACTCCGTGCATCTGCTGGTCACCGGCGCGGCCGGGTTCATCGGCGCCAACTTCGTCCGCTACTGGCTGCGCGCACCATCCGGGCGACACGGTCGTCGCGCTGGACGCGCTCACCTACGCCGGCAACCGGCCAACCTCGCCGGCGCCGACGGTCCGTTCGTGCACGCCGACATCGGCGACCTGCCGCGATGGAGGCGCTGCTGCGCGAGCACGGTCGACGTGGTCGTCAACTTCGCCGCCGAGTCGCACAACAGCCTGGCGGTGCATCGACCCGCGCGCGTTCTTCGCCACCAACGTGCTGGGCACGCAGCCGCTGCTCGAAGCGGCCGGCGGGTCGGCGTCGCGCGCTTCCACCACGTCTCGACCTGCGAGGTGTACGGCGACCTGGCGCTCGACGACCCCGGCGCGTTCACCGAGGAGTCGCCGTACCGACCGCGCACCCCGTACAACGCCAGCAAGGCCGGCGCCGACCACGCGGTGCGCGCGTACCACGAGACGTACGGGCTGCCGGTCACCATCACCAACTGCGCCAACAACTACGGCCCGTACCAGTTCCCGGAGAAGGTGATCCCGCTGTTCACCACCCGGGCGCTGCGCGGCCTGCCGCTGCCGGTCTACGCGTCGAGCGCCAACCGCCGCGAGTGGCTGCACGTCGACGACCACTGCGCGGCCATCGAGCGGGTGCTGCACGACGGCCGCGTCGGCGCGACGTACCACGTCGGGTCGGGTGTCGAGGTCAGCGTCGCCGACCTGGCCACCGCGATCCTGGACCGCGCTGGACCTGCCCGCCTCGCCTGATCGAGACGGTCCCGGACCGGCCCGGCCACGACCGCCGCTACCTGCTCGACTCGACCGTGATCCGCACCGAGCTGGGCTGGTCGCCCGCCGATCGGCTTCGAGACGGGCCTCGCCGAGACCGTCTCCTGGTACGCCGAGAACCGCGACTGGTGGGAGCCGCTCCTCGACCGGTCCGCCGTCGACGAGGCCGCCTGGAGCTAGGAGGGCTCGTAGGCCAGGTTGGGGCGCAGCCAGCGCTCGACCTCGTCGACCGTCATCCCGCGGCGGGCGGCGTAGTCGGTGATCTGGTCCTTGCCCGAGGCGGCCGACCGTGAAGTAACGCGAGTCGGGGTGCTGGAAGATCAGGCCGCTGACCGCGGCGGCCGGGGTCATCGCGTACGACTCGGTGAGCCCCACCCCGATCGTGTCGGTGCCCAGCAGCTCGAACAGGTCTTTCTTCTCGCTGTGGTCGGGGCTGGCCGGGTAGCCGAGCGCGGGCCGGATGCCGCGGAACCGCTCGGCGTGCAGGTCTTCCAGCCGGGCTCGGCGTCGGGCTCGAACCACTCGCGGCGGGCCTCCAGGTGCAGGTACTCGGCGAACGCCTCGGCCAGCCGGTCGGCCAGCGCCTTCACCATGATCGCCCGGTAGTCGTCGTGCTCGGCCTCGTAGCGCGCGGCCAGCGCGTCGGCGCCGTGGATGCCGAGTGCGAAGCCGCCCAGGTGGTCCCCGCTCGGCGCGACGTAGTCGGCCAGGCTGCGGTTGGCCCGGCCGGTCGGCTTCTGCGGTCTGCTGGCGCAGCATCGGCAGGCGCAGCCGCCGTTGTCGAGCACGATGTCGTCGCCGTCGCTGTGCGCGGGCCAGAAGCCGTACACGCCGCGGGCCTCGAACGAGCCGTCGGCGATGATCGCGTCGAGCAGCACGTTGGCGTCGTCGTAGAGCTCGCGGGCGACCGGCTGCTCCAGGATGGCCGGGAACTTGCCCTTCAGCTCCCAGGCGAGGAACAGGAACTGCCAGTCGATCAACTCGCGCAGCTCGGCGATCGGCGGGCCGCACCTCGCGTACGCCGGTGAAGGCCGGCGTGGGCAGGTCGCTGAAGTCGACCGCTCTCGCGGTTGGCCCGCGCCGGCTCGAGGGTGAGCAGCGGCTGGGAGTGCCGGTTGGCGTGCTGCTCGCGCAGCCGTTCCTGCTCGACCCGGTTGGCCTCGTCGAGCTTCTCGGCCCGGTCGGCGTCGAGCAGGTCGGACACCACGCCGACGACCCGGGAGGCGTCGAGCACGTGCACCGTCGACCCGTCGTAGGCCGGCGCGATCCGCACCGCCGTGTGCTGCCTGGACGTGGTCGCCCCGCCGATCAGCAGCGGCAGCGTGAAGCCGCGGCGCTGCATCTCGGCGCCGACCGCGACCATCTCGTCGAGCGACGGCGTGATCAGGCCGGACAGGCCGATCACGTCGGCCTTCTCGGCGATCGCGGTCTCCAGGATCTTGGCGGCCGGCACCATGACGCCGAGGTCGATCACCTCGTAGTTGTTGCAGCCGAGCACCACGCCGACGATGTTCTTGCCGATGTCGTGCACGTCGCCCTTGACCGTGGCCAGCACGACCTTGCCCTGGCCGCGGCCGGCCTCGGCGCGGCCCTCCAGACGGGCCTGTTCCTTCTCCTGCTCCATGTAGGGCTCGAGGTAGGCCACCGAGCGCTTCATGACCCGGGCGCTCTTGACCACCTGGGGAAGGAACATCCTGCCGGAGCCGAACAGGTCGCCGACGATCTTCATGCCGTCCATCAGCGGGCCCTCGATGACGTCGAGCGGCCGGGGCAGCAGCTGCCGGGCCTCCTCGGTGTCGTCCTCGATGAAGTCGACGATGCCGTGCACCAGCGCGTGCGACAGCCTGTCGGCGACCGGCGCCTCGCGCCAGGAGAGGTCGACCGTGCGCTTCTTGCCCTCCCCCGTGACGGTGGCGGCGAACTCGACGAGGCGGTCGGTCGCGTCCGGCCGCCGGTCGAACAGCACGTCCTCGACGAGCTCCAGCAGGTCGGCCGGGATGTCCTGGTAGACCGCGAGCTGACCGGCGTTGACGATGCCCATGTCGAGCCCGGCCCGCACGGCGTAGAAGAGGAACGCCGAGTGCATCGCCTCGCGCACCACGTCGTTGCCACGGAACGAGAACGACAGGTTGGAGATGCCGCCGCTGGTGCGCGCGCCCGGGCAGCGCTCCTTGATCAGCGGCAGCGCCTCGAGGAACGCCTTGGCGTATCCGTTGTGCTCCGGGATGCCGGTCGCCACGGCCAGCACGTTCGGGTCGAAGATGATGTCGTCGGGAGCGAAACCGGCCTCGTTGACCAGCAGGTCGTAGGCCCGTCCGCAGATCGCCACCTTGCGGTCGGCGGTGTCGGCCTGGCCCTGCTCGTCGAAGGCCATCACGACCACGCCGGCGCCGAAGTCGCGGATCCGCCGGGCCTGGTCGAGGAAGGGCTCCTCGCCCTCCTTGAGGCTGATCGAGTTGACCACGCCCTTGCCCTGCACGCACTTGAGACCGGCCTCGAGCACGCTCCACCTGGAGCTGTCGATCATCACCGGGATGCGGGCGACCTCGGGCTCGGTGGCGATCAGGTTGAGGAAGGTGGTCATCGCCCGCTCGCTGTCGAGCAGGTCGGCGTCCATGTTGACGTCGAGCAGGTTGGCGCCGCCGCGCACCTGGTCGAGCGCGACCGCGACGGCGCCCTGGTGGTCGTCGCCCTCGATCAGCCGGCGGAACTTGGCCGAGCCGGTCACGTTGGTGCGCTCACCGATCATCACGAAGCCCGGTGTCGGGGCCGATCTCGAACGGCTCGAGGCCGCTGAAGCGGGTGGTTTCGCTCGGCGGTGCGGACGTCGCGGGGCGGCGTCCGCGCACCGCCCGCGCGATGTGTGCGATGTGCGCGGGGGTCGTGCCGCAGCAGCCGCCGACGACGTTGACCAGCCCGGCCCCGGCGAACTCGGCGAGCAGCTCGGCGGTCTCCTCCGGGGTCTCGTCGTAGCCGCCGAACGCGTTGGGCAGACCGGCGTTGGGGTGGCGTCGCGACGAAGGTGTCGGCGAGGCGGGCCAGCTCGGCCACGTGCGGGCGGAGCTCCGCCGCGCCGAGCGAGCAGTTGCACCCGACGATCAGCGGCCGGGCCCGCTCGATCGAGCGCCAGAACGCCTCCACGGTCTGCCCGGAGAGGGTCCGCCCGGACAGGTCGACGAACAGCGAGATCCAGAGCGGCAGGTCGGGCGCCACCTCGTGGGCCGCCGCGACGGCCGCCTTCGCGTTCAGCGTGTCGAAGATCGTCTCGATCAGCAGCAGGTCGACGCCGCCCTCGGCCAGCGCCGCGATCTGCTCCGCGTACGACGCCTTGACCCGGTCGAAGGTGACCGCGCGGAAAGGCCGGGTCGTCGACCTTGGGTGAGAGCGAGAGGGTGACGTTGAGCGGCCCGACCGAACCGGCGACGAACCGGCCGCCCGCCTCGTCGGCCGCCTGCCGGGCCAGGCGAGCGCCCTGGAGGTTCATCTCACGCACCAGCGACTCCAGGCCGTAGTCGGCCTGGCCGATGCTGGTCGCGGTGAACGTGTTGGTCGTGGTGATGTCGGCGCCGGCGGCCAGATATTGCCGGTGGACGTCGAGGATCAGGTCGGGCCGGGTCAGGTTGAGCAGGTCCGGGTCGCCGGTGACGTCCTGCGGATGATCGGGGGGAACCACACCGCCGGCCCGATAGTCGTCGGGCTTCAGCTCGGCCGCCTGGAGCATCGTGCCCCAGGCACCGTCGAGCACCAGGATCCGCTCGCTCAGCAGACGTCGAAGCTCAGCAATCGTCGCGCTGCCGTCCATAACGACCACCTCCGCTAATAACGGAGGCGACCTTGGTCGATTTCTCCCTTTTGCCGCGAAACGGAACCGCGACACATGGGCCGGACGAGCGTGGCGGGGCTTGATCTTGCTGCGGGCCCCGTTGCAGCGCCTCTCGTCTCGGACTGCCAAAGATACCCGACTTCAGTTTCTGCTGAGCACGTCCGCGACCTCACCGCTGCCGAGCTCGGACAGCAGCGCCAGCGAGGCGTGCCATTGCTCGCGCGCGATCGTGCCGAGGCCGTTGGCGCGGGCGATGTCGCCGAGCAGGCGCAGGCACCGGGCCTCGCCCAGCCGGTGGCCGGTCGCCCGGTGCAGGGTGACAGCGCCTGCTGTCCACATCTCGACAGCCCGATCGATGTCGCCGGTTTGCAGGTGGATGCTGCCGAGCAGCAGGTACGCGTTGCCGGCCGGCATCCGGTGGCCGGCCCGGCGGGCGTCGGCCAGCGCGGCCGGCGGCGGTCGCGGTCGCCGAGGTCAGGTCGCCGGTGTCGCGCA
The DNA here is from genome assembly GCA_963840005.1 of uncultured Actinomycetota bacterium. Classification (GTDB taxonomy): domain Bacteria; phylum Actinomycetota; class Actinomycetes; order Mycobacteriales; family Micromonosporaceae; genus Asanoa. Next base: position 230,012 of record CAWIXO010000007.1, read on the forward strand.
GGGCGGCGGCCAGCGACGACGTTGGCGCGGGTGCGGACATACTCGCTGCCGGCGCCCAGCAGGGCCAGGCCCGCGGCGGTGCTCGTCGACCGCTTGGTCGGGGCGCCGAGCCAGTGGTGCACCGTGCCGAGCAGGGAGAGGATGTCGCCCTCGACCATCGGGTCGGCCGCCTCGCGGGCCTTGTCCAGGGCGGCTTCCGCGTTGGCCAGCGCTAGGCAGCTCGCCGCGGTCGCGTTGCACGGTCGCCAGGCCGCCCAGCAGGTGGGCCTGCGAGTGGGCCTTGCCGACATCGGACTGCAACTCCATCGCGGCCCGGAAGCGGTCGGCCGCGGTCGGCTCGCCGAGCAGGTGTTCCACCGCGGCGAGGTTGTTGAGCGCGATCATCTGGCCGATCCGGGAGCCGATCTCCTCGTGCATCGCCAGCGCGGTCACGCAGTAGTCGGCGGCCCGGCGCAGTTCGCCCAGGTCGTGGTAGAGACCGCCGAGGGTGATCAGGGTGCTGGCCTCGCCCGGCCGGTAACCGTTGGCGCGGTGCAGTTCCAGCGCCCGCTCGCTGCGCCGGGCCGAGCCGGCGAAGTCGCCCATGTTCTTCAGGACCACGCCGAGGTTGCCGGACGCCGCGGCCTGGCCGTGCGACCAGCCGGCGCGGTCGCTCAGGTCGGCGGCGGCCGTCGAACTCGGCCGCCGCCGTCGGCGAGGTGGCCCTGGCTCTGCTGGGCCAGCGCGATGCTGGTGCGCATCGCCGCCTGCGCCTGCGAGGTCGCCGGCCGACTCGGCGGCACCGAGGCTGGCGTTGACCGCGGCGAGCCAGTCGACGGTGTGGCTGGTCTGCCAGAAATAGCCGCGCAGCGCGTCGGTGAGCTGCCACGGACCGCACACCGGGCCGGTCGTCGCGGCGTGGCCGATCGCGGCGAGCATGTTGCGGTGCTCGGCGTCGAGCCAGGCCAGCGCCGCCGGGTTGGTCGGCGAACTCGTCGACCTTCGGCAGATCGGTCGAGAGGCAGCCGGATCATGTGCGGGTAGAGCCGCCGCGCGGCGGCGTCGGCGGTGGCCAGGTAGTGGGCGTGCAGGCGACCGACCGCCGCGCGCGCTTCGGCGGGGTCGGTCAACTCGCGGGCGTACGCGCGAAGCAGGTCGTGCAGGCCGAACCGGCCCGGCCGCGCCTCGGTGACCAGGTGGGCGGCGACCAGGCCCGCCAGGGCGGCGGCGACGCGGCAGGTCGGCCAGCGCGGCGGCGCCGGCCGCGGACGACGTCGGTGCCGGGCACGGCGCCCAGCAGCCGGAACAGGCCGCGTTCGACACGGTGTCAGCCGGTCGTACGAAGCGCGGAAGGCGGCCCGTACGCCGGACAGCTCGTCGCCCTCGATCGCCAGGCGGTCGAGCGGGCCCTGGTCGAGCGCGCGGACATAGCCGTCGAGGCATGGTCGTCGGCGACGCGTCGAGCTGTGCGGCCGCGATCCGCACGGCGAGGGGCAGCAGGCCGCAGGCGCGCACCAGGGCCAGTCGCCGCGTCGGGCTCGGCGTCCACCCGGGCCGCGCCGATGATGGTGCGCAGCAGCAGCACCGCCTCCGGCTCGGTGAGCAGGTCGACGGTGAGCCGGCGGGCGCCGTGGCTGGCGGTCAGGCCGCCGAGCTGGGCCCGGCTGGTCACCACGACGACGCAGGACGGCTGAGCCGGGCAGCAGCGGGCGCACCTGCTCCGCGGTGGCGGCGTTGTCGAGCACGATCAGCACCCGGCGGCCGGCGAGTCTCGCTGCGGTAAGGCGCGCCGGCTTCGTCGAGGTCCGGCGGGATGCGGTCACCCGGGATGCCGAGGGCGCGCAGGAAGCGGGCCAGCGCGTCGACCGGGCGCACCGGCGGGACGGTCTCGTAGCCGCGGAGGTTGACGAAGAGCTGGCCGTCGGGGAAGCGGTCAGCGACCCGGTGCGCCCAGCGGACGGCGAGCGCGGTCTTGCCGACCCCGCCGGCGCCGTCGATCGCGGAGACGACCACGGTGGTCCGGCCGTCGCTGACGAGCGTCGTCGAGCTGGTCGAGCAGCGCGGCGCGGCCGACGAAGTCCGGCACGGCGGCCGGCAGTTGCGAGGGCCTGGCGGCCGGCTGCGGGCCGCAGCGCCGGGTCGTCGCGCAGGATCGCGGTGTGCAGTTGCCGCAGCTGACTCGCCGGGGTCCAGGCCGAGGTCGTCGCGGATCCGGTCGCGGGCCTTGGCCGTAGACGTCGAGCGCCTCGGCCCGCCGCCCGTCGCGGAACAGCGCCGTCATCAGGTGGCCGGTCAACCGCTCGTCGAGCGGCGCACCGGCGGACAGCTCGGTCAGCTCGCCGACCAGCTCGGCGTGCCGGCCGGCGTCGAGGTCGGCGACGATGCGCAGGTCGAGCGCGGTCTTGCGGGCCTCTTCGAGGCGGGCGCCGAGCCGCTCCCGGCCCGGGCCGATGCCGTCGAGCGCCGGACCCTGCCAGAGCGCGAGCGCTCCGGCGGAGCAGATCCCGGCGCGGTGCTGGGGGTCGTCGGTCTCCCGCGCCTCGGGCGACCAGGTCGCGAACCGGTGCGCGTCGACGGTCCGCGGGTCGACCTGGATGCGGTAGGCGCCGTTGTGCAGCTCGATCCGGGCGCCGTCGCCCAGCAGCGCGCGCAGCCGGGAGATGTAGGTCTGCAGGACGGCCCGGGCCCCGCGTGGCGGCTCGCCCGACCAGATCAGGTCGACCAATCGGCCCGACGGGCACGAGCTGCGCCCGGCTCGAGCAGCAGGATGGCGAGCACGCAGCGCTCCTGCCGGCGGCCGATCGGAGGATGCGGCCGCCATCGGTGCGACCTCGACCGGACCGAGCAGGCGAAACTCCACGCCGACCGACTGTATAGCTGCCGCACAACGGTGGACGAAACCCCGGACGGTAAGTGATCCGGTATGCGCGGTGCGCCAGGCTGTTCCGGTGACGGGGGGCGGCGAGCCATCGTGACTCGCCGTAACCGGCGCGAATCGACCTCCGCGCCGGACAGGAAAGCGGCACCGATCATGGGGGCGGTGCCGCTTGCCGCCCCCGAGGGCGAGACATGTCCTAGACGATCTATTCCGAAGGGTCGGTCCCAACGCCAGTCGGGCGGGCGGACGTAGGGCGAAGGTCGGTGGGCACCTTTCGCGGCGCTGGTGCTGGTTCCGTGATCGTGTGTGTCCCATCTGGGAGCTCAAGGGCTTTACCGATGATCGTGTGCGCTGGGTCTGGTCGACACGCCGCGCCAGAACCCGACCAGCCGCACATGATCACGCGCCAGGGCCGTCAGCCTCCCGATCAGCCGCACCTGATCAAGCGACCGTGGACCCCGGGCCGGCGGCAACAGCCGGGCGCCGGCTAGGAGCGTTTACGCACGTACATGGCAAAGCATGTACGGCGCCGCGAACACCCCCGCTCCGCCAGCACGGACCGACGTGTCCATGCTCGACATCGCGAAGCAACGACGACCCGGAGACCACCTCGCCCTTGTCCGCTGCCGCCCTACCCCTCGGAATAGATCGCCTAGCCCAGCTGGTCGCGGCGCCGGGTCAGGTAGGCCGTCTCGGCGGTGTTGCCCGCCAGTTCCACGGCCTGGTCGTACGCCGCGCGCGACTGTTCACTGCGGCGCAACCGGCGCAGCAGCTCGGCGCGGGTGGCGTGATAGGCGTGATAGCCGGCCAACGCCACGGCCAGCCGGTCGACGGTCGCCAGGGCCACCTCCGGACCGTCCAGCTCGGCGACCGCGATGGCCCGGTTCAGCGCGACGATCGGTGACGGGTCGAGCCGGACGAGCTGGTCGTAGAGGGCGACCACCTGCGACCAGTCCGTGTCGCGCACGTCGTGGGCGGAGGTGTGCACGGCGTTGATCGCCGCGAGGATCTGGTAGCGCCCCGGAGCCACCCCGGAGGCCAGGCGCTCGCGTACCAGCCCATGACCTTCGGCGACGAGCGCCGCGTCCCAGGCCCCGCGGTCCTGGTCGCCCAGGGGGACCAACTCGCCGCCGGCCGACACGCGGGCGGTGCGGCGGGCCTCGGTGAGCAGCATCAGCGCCAGCAGGCCGACCACCTCACCGTCGTCCGGCAGCAGCGCACGGATCAGGCGGGTGAGCCGGATCGCCTCGGCGGTCAGGTCGTGCCGCACCGGATCGGTGCCGGGCCCGGTCGCCAGATAGCCCTCGTTGAAGACCAGGAACAGGACGGCGAGTACGCCGGACACGCGCGCCGACAGATCCTCCGCGGACGGCACCCGATACGGGATGCGGGCCGCCTTGATCTTGGCTTTCGCCCGGGTGATCCGCTGTCCCATGGCGGTCTCCGGCACCAGGAAGGCCCGGGAGATCTCGGCCAGGGTCAGACCGCCGACCATGCGCAACGTCAGCGCCACACGGGTCTCCATGGCGAGCGCCGGGTGGCAGCAGGTGAAGATCAGCCGGAGTCGCTCGTCGTCGATCGCGCCTAGAGGCTCGGGCGGGTTCTCGTCGTACACCAGGTGAGCCTCCTTCTGCTTGTCGTCGCGCTTGCTCTCGCGCCGGATCCGGTCGATGGCCTTGCGGTTGGCGGTGGTGGTCAGCCAGGCGCCGGGATTCGGGGGTACACCGTCGGCGGGCCACCGCTCGACGGCGGTCGCGAACGCCTCCGCCGCCGCCTCCTCCGCGATGTCGAGGTCACCGAAGCGCCTGGTCAGCGCGGCGACGACCCGGGCCCACTCCGCGTGATGGGCCCGGGTGATCGCCTCGCGGGCGTCGACCACGCTCACAGGAACGGCCGCACCTCGACCCGGCGGTTGCAGTGCTTGGACCCCTCGGCGGCGAGCGTGAGCGCCGCGTCGAGGTCGGCGGCCTCGATGATCCAGAAGCCGGCGATGTGCTCCTTCGACTCCAGGAAGGGCCCGTCCGTGAACACCGGCTCGCCGTGCCGGCCGTCGATGACGGTGGCCGCGCTGGGCGACGAGAGGCCGGCGGCGAAGACCCAGTGGCCCCCGGCCCTGAGCCCGTCGTTGTAGACGTCGATGGCGGCCATCTCGTCTTCGGTGGCGGAGCCGGTCCGGTCGTCGATCACGTTAACCATGAACTGCATCTCGAAATAATCTCCTCTGCGCAGTGGCCCTGCACCCCTGCTACGAACGCCGCTACCCCGATCCGACACCGTCTCCCGGATTTCTTCCAGGATCTTCATCGTTCGCCGCAGGTGAATAGACTTCGCGGGTGTCCGCCCCACCTGCCCGTTTGCTGTTGCCGAGCCGCCTCGACGCGGTCCGGCGCTCGGGCCTGCTCGACACCGGGGCGGAGGAGCCGTTCGACCGCCTGACCCGGCTGGCGTGTGAGCTGCTGGACGCACCGTTCGGGTTCGTGACGGTGGTCGACGAGCGGCGCTCGTTCTGGAAGAGCTGCGTGGGCACGACGGCGTCCGACATAGCTGACCGCCAGAACCCGGTCGGTGAGTCGTTCTGCCAGTACGTGATCGAGGCCGACGCCGCCGTGATCATCGGCGACGCCCGACTCAACCCGATGACCAGCGACAACCCGTCCATCGTCTCGATGGGCGTGATCGCCTGGGCCGGGTTCCCGGTCCGCTCGCCGGACGGAGAGGTGCTGGGCACGTTCTGCGTCGTCGACGGGCGCCCGCGGGAGTGGACGCCGCAGGAGGTCCGGACCCTGGAGGTGCTGTCGCAGGCCGCCAGCAGCGAGGTCGCGCTGCGGATCAAGGTGGACGAGGCGTCCGCCCTGGCCCGGGACTCCCGCCTGTTGGCGAACACGCTGCAGGAGAGCCTGCTGCCCCGGGCGCTGGCACCCATCGCCGGCCTGGACACGGCCGCGGTCTATCTGCCCGGCGGTGACGCCGGAGAGGTCCTGGGCGACTTCTACGACGTCGTGTTCAGCCCGGGTGGGTGGGCGGTCTTCGTCGGCGACGTCAGCGGCAAAGGTGTGCAGGCGGCCCGGACCACCGCGCTGGTCCGCTACACGCTGCGGGCCAGTGCGCTGCGGCACCGGTCGCCGGGTGTCGTGCTGACCGAGCTCAACACGGCGTTGGGGCAGTGGTTCGCCGAGACCGGCACCTTCGGCTTCGCGACGGTGGTCTACGCGCTCATCCGCCCGGCCGGCGACGGGTTCGCGGTGCGGCTGTGCACCGCCGGCCATCCGCCGGCCCTCGTGCTGCGCGCGGACGGCAGCGTCGAGCGGCTCGGGCACCACGGAACGCTGCTGGGCGGCTTCAGCCGCGTCAGCCTGCGCATCGACGAGAGCGCCCTCGGGCCCGGCGACACCCTGCTGCTCTACACCGACGGCATCACCGAAGCCCGCCGCCGGGTCGACGGCGCGATGTTCGGTGACGAAGGCTTGCACCACATCGTGGCCCGCGCGGGCGGCGGCACCGCCGGCGAGATCGTCGAGGCCGTCCGCGACGAGGTCCTCGCGTACAGCTCCGGCACCGTGCGCGACGACATCGCCATCGTCGCCCTGCGCGTGCCGGGCTAGCTCGCTCAGCCGCGGGCTAGGCGGCGTTCGCCCGAGACGCCCGGCTCGTAGGCCAGGTTGTAATGGGCGAAGATCTCGGGCTCGTCGCCGGCCGCGAGTTCCCCACCGTCGGCGATGAACGGCGCGTTCTTCACCTGGTCACGGAAGCTGGTGACCTTCACGTAGCCCGGGCCGACGACCGCGCCGGCCAACGGCACGAAGACGGCGCGATGCCGGGTCGGCATGCCGATGGTGACGGTGGCGAAGGTGGGCTCGTCACTGGCGGTGTCGACGTAGACCGATTCGAAGGTGCCGATCTTGTTGCCCTCCGGGTCGAGCACCGCGGTGCCCTGCCACGAACGGATATCCACCGCTTCGAACATGCCGGCCCCCTGACGGTACGTAACCCCGATTGTAAAACCGAAGATCGCCCGCCCGAGGCGGAAGGCGAAACACCGGGCGTCCCGGTACGCGCGGCTCACGTACCGGGACGCCCAGGGTGTTCAGGGTCGCGGTGGCTTGCCCGGCTGGAACAGCCACGCGTCGAAGAGGCTGTCCAACTGCCGTCCGGAGATCCGTTCGGCGAGCGCGATGAACTCCGCCGTGCTGCCCGTGGCGAACCGGTTCTGCGCGAGCCACGCCCGCACGATCCGCCAGAAGGCCGTGTCGCCGACGGTGACCCGCAGCGCGTGGACGGTCATTCCGCCCCGGGTGTAGACCGAGTCGTCGAACAGCTGGTCGATGCCGGGGTCGCCGGGCGGCGGGTCCCAGTAGGGCGCCGACAGCGGTGCCGCGTAGTAGTCGTCGAAGATCTCCTGTGGCGTGCCGTCGTCGAGGTGCTCGCTCCACAGCCATTCGGCGTACGTCGCGAAGCCCTCGTTGAGCCAGATGTCCTGCCAGCGGTCGACCGCCACCAGGTCGCCGAACCACTGGTGTGCCAGCTCGTGCGCGACGACTCCGGTCTCGAAGTCGTTGACGCCCGGTGCGAACCAGCTCGCCGCGTAGATCGACCGGGTCTGGTTCTCCAGCGCGAACGCCAGCGGCGGATGGTCGTCGACGATCGCGCCGTTGGACTCGAACGGGTACGGCCCGAACCGCGTCTCCAGGAAGTCGGTGATCTCGTCCGTGCGACCCACCGCGTCGTCGGCGAAGTCGGGCGGCAGGTCGGAGTCGATCGCGATGATCGTCGGCTTGCCGTCGTGCCAGGTCGTCTTGACGTCGAACTCGCCGATCGTGGCCGTCGCCAGGTAGCTGATCATCGGCGTGATCTGCACCCATCGCGAGGTGGTCCAGCCGCCACGAGTGGTGTTGCCCCGCGGAAGCCCGTTGCAGATCACCTCGAGCCCGGCCGGCACGGTGATCGCGAACGAGTAGGTGGCGCGGTCACGTGGATGGTCGTTGACCGGGAACCAGGCCGCCGCGACCTCGGGCTGGCCGGCGACCACCGCACCGTCGTCGGTGTGCATGAAGCCGGCCTCGTAGTCCGTGCCGGGCAGCGTGGCCGTCACCGGTACGCCGTGGTAGCGCACCTCGACCGTGAAGATCCGGCCGTCGCGCAGGCCGCCGCGCGGGCGGATCGTGAGCTCCTGACCGGACCGCGACCAGGTGGCGGCACGGCCGTTCACCTTCACCGCGTCGACCGTGAGCCCGGTCAGGTCGAGGTTGAACGAGGACAGATTCTGGGTGGCCCGGGCCCGGACCGTCGCCTTGCCGGTGAGCTGGTCGCTCGCCGGGTCGTAGCGGACATCGAGGTCGTAGTGCGCGACGTCGTAGCCGCCGTTGCCGTAGGTCGGATAGTAGGCGTCACCGATGCCGGGTGCCCCGGGCGTGAACCTGGGCCCCGCCGAGGCGGGCGCCGGTGCGGCCAGCGCCGCGATGAGCAGGCCGGCGGCCGCGACCGCGACGGCCCTGATGCGCTTCCTGTGCATAGACGTCCTCCCACAAGGGTGTTGGGTCTGTGCACACCTGAAAACTCGCTGGGAGCCCCGACCGGTTGCCGCCCGGGCTCGGTCTAGGGAACAAACGAGGGACAACCCTTAGACCAGTTCGAGATCACGTGCCGGCGTGGGTACGGGTCGGCGGGGCAGCAGCAGAGGGCTGGCGAGGATCGCCACTCCCGCTACCGCGATGGCCGTGCGTGGGCTGGTGGCGGCGGCGAGCAGCCCACCGAGCGCGGTCAACACGGCGATGGCGAGGCTGCTGCTGATCGACCAGGCCGACAACGTACGTGCGACGCGGTCCGTCGGGGTGTGCTCGAGTCGGTAGGTCGCGAGCACCGGGTTGTACAGGCTCATGCTGATGATGATCGCGACTTCCACGGCGATCACCGTGGCGAGTCCGGCGACTCCGGGTTGGACGAAGGCCAGGCCGATCAGCCAGACCGCGCGCAGCGTGCCGACGGTACGCAGGATGCGGTGTTGGCCGTGGCGGGCCACGACGCGGCGGGCCAGCCGGGAGCCGACGAGCCCGCCGACACAGGGCAGGGCGAAGGCGAGACCGTACTGCCATGGTGGAAAGCCGAGATCCTGGAGCAGGAGTACGGCCAGCAGCGGCTCGGTGGCCATGATGAGTCCGGCGACGAGCAGGTGGTTGAGGTAGAGCGCCCGCAGGCCGGGGTGGTGCAGGAGATGCCGCCAGCCGTCGAGCGAGCTCGGGTGTCCGCAGCCGCTGCCCGGTGCGCCGGGGCCGCTCTTCCCGCCCGCGCAGCGCGGTGATCCCCAGCGCGGAGAGCAGGTAGCTGACCGCGTCAACGACCACGGTGGTCACCGGCCCGAACAGGCCGATCGCCGCGCCGCCCAGCGGCGGCCCGACCGCGATGGAACTCCAGTTCGTCGACTCGAAGCGCGCGTTGGCCACGAGCAGGTCGGCCGGCCGGACGAGAGCCTTGAGGTAGGCGCCGCTGGCCGCGTTGAAGGCGATCTTGGCCGCGGCGACCACGGCCGAGACCACCAGCAACTGGGCGAAGCTGAGCCAGCCGAACGCGTAGGCGACCGGGATCGTCATCATGGCCGCGAACCGGACGAGGTCCATCGCGATCATCACCGGCCGCTTGCGGCGGAACTCGACCCACGGGCCGAGCGGCAACGCGATCAGCGCGCCCACCGCCGGGCCCACCGCGGCGAGCGCGGACACCTGGGCCGGGCTCGGCGTCCAGCACCAGCACGGCGATGAGCGGGAACGCGCCGAAGCCGAGCCCGGAACCATAGGCGCTGACGGCGTACGCCGCCCACAGCCAGCCGAACTGCCGCCCCAAGGATCGTCGAGCCACCCGGTCCTCCACAACCTGTCGTTGATCGAGTCGAATCGAATCAGGGCCGTGGGCGGGAACAAACAATTAATCGGGCCGCGAGCCACAACCATTCGTTGTGCCACTAAGGTTCCGTGGCGTGGATATCGAGTCCGTGCGCACCTTCGTCGCCGCCGCCGACGCCGGCCAGTTCCAGGAGGCCGCCGCGGCGCTGACGATCACCCAGCAGGCGGTGTCCAAGCGGATCGCCGGGCTGGAGCACGAGCTGGGCGTGCGGCTGTTCACCCGCACGGCCCGCGGGGTCCAGCTCACCGTCGACGGCCAGGCGTTCCTGCCCCACGCCCGCGAGCTGCTGCGCGTGGCGGAGCGGGCCGACGCGTCCGTGCGGCCCGGCCGGCGGGCGCTGCGGGTCGACGTCGTCAACCGGCGGATCGCGCCCGCGGTGCTGCTGCAGGGCTTCCACCGAGCGTGTCCCGAGGATCGAGCTGGATGTCGTGACACTGGCCGCCGACGTCGACGTCGACGGCGCGATCGCCGCGGTCGAGGCCGGGACGGTCGACGCCACCTTCCACGCGGTCACCGTCCCGGCGCGGCGACTGCCGGCCGCGATCCGGACCGCCCGCGTGATCGACGAACTGCACCAGCTGCTCGTCGGACCGCGCCACGCGCTCGCCAACGCGCCCACCGTCACGCCCGCCGAGCTCGCCGGGCATCGCATCTGGATGCCCGGCATGGCCGCCCGGCACCGAATGGGCCGAGTACTACGACGAGCTGGCCGCCGCGTTCGGGCTCACGATCGACGTGGTCGGGCCGGTCTTCGGCAACGAGGTGCTGCTGGCGGAGATCGCCGACTCGGCGGAGCTGGCGACGTTGGTGGGCGAACACACGCGCTATCTGTGGCCGGACAGCTACGACCTGCGGCGCATTCCGGTGCGCGGCCCGGCACCGGTCTACCCGATGTCGATGATCTGGCGCGACGACAATCCCGCATCCCGCGCTGGACAAGCTTCGGCACTACCTCCGCTCGCGGCACACCGACGCCCCCGAAACCGACGTGTGGGTACCGAAATGGCGGCAGCGCTCAGCCGCGAAAGTTTCCGGAACATATTGACGTGCACCACTGCGTCGACTGAACGTTGAGCCTGTCCGGGCATCCGTATTCATCGATCACCCGGAAGGAGAGCCCAAGTGATCACCCATTGGGGTCGCTCTCACGTTCGCACGACGGTCGTCGTGCTGTTGGTCGCGCTGCTCGCGATCGCCGGAACCGTGGCGGCGATGGCGCGCAGCGCGACCGCCAGCTTCGCCGCCGCGGCCACCGTCGAGGACGAGGGCGCCGACTGCCCGGTGACCCTGCCCGGCTCGTTGACCGCCAACTCCCGGCTTCCCGATCCGTTCCGGAAGATGGACGGCACCCGCATCACCGCCGAAGTCCGACTGGCGGTGCCGCCGCGCGGAGATCAAGGAACTGGCGGAGCGGTACGTCTACGGCGACAAGCCCGCGAAGCCGGCCAGCGTCACCGGCACGGTCTCGAGCACCAACATCACGGTGAACGTGTCGCACAACGGCCGGAGCGCCAGCTTCTCGGCCAGCGTCCAGCTGCCGAGCGGCACCGGACCGTTCCCGGCCGTCGTCGTCCTGGGCGGGTTCGGCGCGGACACCGCCACCATCCGGGCCGCCGGCGCCGCCGTCATCAACTACGACCCGCTCGCGGTCGGCCGGGAAGGCACGCCGCGCAACAACAAGCAGGGCGCGTTCTACACCATCTACGGCAACACGAGCAGCACCGGCCTGCTGGCCGCCTGGGCGTGGGGCGTCAGCCGGATCATCGACGTCATCGAGCAGTCCGGCGGCACCATCCTCCGGGCGGACGCGACTGGGCGTCACGGGCTGCTCGCGGTACGGCAAGGGCGCGTTCGCGGTCGGCGCGTTCGACCAGCGCATCGCGTTGACCATGCCGATCGAGTCGGGCAGCGCCGGCGCGCCGATCTTCCGCGGGCATCCCCGGGCGAGTCCGGCTCCCAGCCGCTGAGCAGTGCCTACGGCGAGCAGCCGTGGCTGGGCGACGCGTTCAGCGCGTTCACCGGCAACCCGAACACGCTGCCGGTGGACACCCACGAGATGGTGGCCATGGTCGCGCCGCGCGGGCTGTTCATCATGGAGAACCCGCACATCGACTGGCTGGCCGCCCGGTCCGGCAGCGTCGCGGCGCTGGGCGGCGCGGAGGTCTACAAGGCACTCGGCGCGGGCGAGCAACATCACCTACTGGTCCGACGTCCAGGACGGCACCCACTGCGCGGCCCGGTCCGAGTGGCGGACCCCGCTGCAGCAGAACATCCAGAAGTTCCTGCTGAAGACCGGCAACGCCGCCGGCACGTTCCGGATCTCCAGCCGCAAGGCCGGCAACCTGGCCGAGTGGCGGGACTGGCAGACCCCGACCCTCACCGACGGCCCGACCACCCCGCCGCCCACCGGCGGGCCCACCACCCCGCCGCCCACGGCGGCCGACCACCCCCCGCCGGCGGGCTCGGCTGCACGGCGGCGGCATCGGTCAACCAGTGGACGGGCGGCTTCGTCGCGACGGTGCGGGTCACCGCCGGCGCGCCGCCGGTCAACGGCTGGACGGTCGCGATCGACCCTGCCGTCGGGCGCCGCGATCACCAACGCCTGGAACGCCAACCGAGCGGAACACCGGCGCGGTCCAGTTCACGCAACGTCGGCTACAACGGCGTCCGTCGCACCCGGCCAGTCGACCGAGTTCGGCTTCCAGGGCACGGGCACCGGCCCGGGTGCGGCGCTGGGCTGCACCGCGGGTTGACCGGCGCGGGCGGCGCGGCTTCCTCCGCCGCGCCGCCCGTGCGAGGTCAGGAGGCTTCGACCGCCGGGCGGCTCGGGTGGCCGCGGCCCGCGTCGCTTTCCCAGGTGGCGAGCTCGCCGCGGCGCTCGTCGGCGCCGGGCAGCAGGAAGCGCAGGTATTCCAGGAGCACGGCCCGGGCCTCGGCCAGGGTGTGCGTGCCGCTCCAGTCGTCGGAGTAGAGGTCCTGGAGCTGGACGCCGGCCTTGGTGATCTCGACCTGCCACGAGTTGCCCTGCCAGGTCTCGATGGTGCTGCGCCCGGCTTCCACGTCGTCGACGTAGGCCAGCAGCCGCAGCGCCCAGACCGCCACGTTCTGCACGTCGCTCGTCATCAGCGAACCGATCGCGCTCCACGAGTCGTCCCTGGGACGCGAGGCGGGGCCGCCGTATTCGTCGCGGTAGAAGGTGACCCCGCTCATGACACGATCGGCCATCCTGAGTTCCACGTCCTTCCGTTGCGGTGGTACGAGCCCTCGATGAGCAGGCCGTCGGCCGTGCCGCGCCAGCGCCGGTTGTTGGTGCCGGGGATCGCCCCGCCGCTGGTGAAGGCGTCGTCTATCGCGCGGTCGACCCGCTGCGGGGTCCAATTATCCGGGAAGAACGAGCTGCCGGCGGGCTTGGGGTACCAGCCGCCGGAGGGCCCCCCGCGCATCTCGACGTCGGCCGCGTAGGTGCCGTCGACGCCGCGCCGGGTCACCCGGGTCACCCGGCGGTCCGGCGGGTCCTGCCCCATGAACCGGTGGTGCCACCCGCTGCCCCGCAGGCTGCCACCCGGGCCGCCGCGCACCTCGCCGCGGAAGACGTGGTGGTGGCGCCGGCTCGTCTGCACCTTCTTGCGCATCCAACGCAGCGCCGGCTCGAAGATGCCGGCACCGCCTCCGCTGCCGGACCGGCCCGCCCTAGCCACGACTATCCATTGAGGACTGCCTGCAGGGCGAGGTCGATCAGCTGGTCGAGGATCAGCCCGGTGATCATCTTGAAGATGGGTATCTCCAGCAGGGACGCGCCGAACGTGACCACGGCGGTGGCGATCGCCTGCGCGATCTGGATCGCCAGCATGACGAGCTGGACGATGACGTTGATTTTCAAGGCGAGCACGATGCCGGCACAGGCCAGCAGGGCCGCGCCGACGATCGACGACGCGACGCCGGCATCGTCGAGGTTGGCGCTGAACGACTCCGGGTCGGACCACGCCGCTTGGAATGCCTCGACCGCCTGGCCCTCGTTGCGGGTCCAGACCTGCTGGGCGTACGCGTGTGCGGCCTGGAGATCGGCGGGCACGCCACCGCCGAAGCGCAACCAGCTCTGGCCCATCTCGAAGAGCTTCTCCTCGTCGGCCTCCGGCCAGGTGTAGCCGAGCATCGCGAGCAGCGAGGTCAGTTCGCCGGGAAGCTGCAGCCCCATCGGATCAGCCGAGCCGCTCGTCGAAGGCGCGGCTGCCCGCGACGTTCTCCTGCTCGACGGCGTCGTACGAGTCGGCCATGCCGACCAGCCCGGCACCGTCTTCGGCGAGCCCGTCGAGGTTGCCGGCGATGCAGTCCATGGCCACGTCCAACACCGTCTCGTACGCCATGCCGATCAGCGATCCGAGGTCGTCGTTGCCCCAGGGCTGCCCGAACGCGGCGAGCTCGGACTGGAAAGCCGTCAGCCGCTGAGACATCTCCTCGGCCGTGGTTTGCACGCCGCCGCCCGAGTAGCGCAGGGCCGCGGAATCGATGCCCAGATCAGCCATCGTCGTCGCTCCGTTCGCGGTTCGTCGGTGCGGGCGGTTCGCCGACGCTGCCGAGCAGTGCCCGCAGTGCGCCGGTGTAGGCGCGCATGTGTGCCAGGCTGGCGTCCTGGACATCCCGGATCCGCTCGGGCGTCACCGGGCGGGCGGCGTCCGCCGCCGCGGCGGTGGCCGCACCAAGCCGGTCCAGGCCGTCGTTGACCGCCGTCAGGAGTTCCTCGGCCAGGGCATGCGTGCCCATCCGCAGGGCGCGGCCGGCGATGGCGATCTCGACCACCCGCGGCCCGGCCCGCACGGTGGCGGTCACCGCACCGTCAACGCCCGCACCGGTCTGCTCGGCCGGCTCGGATCCGTCCGCCGGGCCGCCGGCCGCCATCCGCAACAGATCGCCGGCCTCGTCGAGCACGGAGGACAGCCCCTGTGTGCCTGGGTCTCCGCTCATCCCGGTGCGCTCCCGCAGCCGGAACATCACATCGCCGAGCGAGGCGGAGATGGTGCGCATCATCGCCGACCCGGACTCCATGGCCGTCCGCAGCGCCTCGTCGAGCGCCGCCGGATCGACCGGCCCGTCCGCGGTTTCGTCGCCGGCCGGCACGTCGGCGAGGGCGGCGTTGACGGCTTCGACGACGTAGGCACCGAGCTCGTCGGGCGTCAGGCGCAGTAGTTGCGGCTCCAACTCGACCCGCTCGAGCCGCCCGCCCGCCGCGAAGACGCGCACCTGGCCGGCGAAGGCCGAGCCCTGCCCCGACCCGGCCACCGGGGCCACTCCACGCGCCCGCGCGGCCCGCAACGTGACCGCGAAGTCATCGGCGTCGGTCGACATCGGCCGAACTCTATCAGCCACCCCTGCACGGCGCCCGCCCCTCGCACCACTGTGGAGAACGTCATCCAGGCGGCGCGGGCACTCGCCGGCGCAGTCGGGGCCAGCGGATCGCCAGCAGGATGCCGCTGAGCGCGAACAGCGCCCCGGAGACCGCTAGCCAGCGGGCCCAGTACGACACCCGCGGCTGGCCGGTCGCGGCCTGGTAGGTGCCCTGGCCCAGGTCGAGGATCCCCGGGAGAAAGACCAGGAAGAGCAGGCCCGCGCCGAGGGCGGGGATCCGGATGTGGTTGAGCAGGGCACGCCGCGTGGCCGGGTCGGTGCCGGTCGCGCGGCGGAGCAGCCGGTCGAGCCCCGCGTAGAAAGGGAACAGGACCAGGTCGTGTGCGACGGCCGCGCCGACGAACCAGAGCAGCATCCGCCACACCGTCGCCTCGCCGGCAACGAGGAAGACCACCCACCCGCCGAGCGTGAAGCAGGCCAGCAGGACCAGCGCGTGCAGCGGGCCGGCGCCGTATTCGGCCCGCAGCCGCTCGTTCACGAGGGACCGGACCGGAACTCGATGCTGGCCACCCATTTGGTGCAGTGCACGCCGGGCAGCGCGGGCACGATCACCCGGGCCGGGAAGCCGTGGTCGGCCGAGAGGTCCACGCCGTTGACCCGCAGGGCGAGCAGCGCGTCGCGATCGGTCACCTGGTTGGACTGCAGCGTCGCCTGGCCGAACAAGCCGTCGCGTTCCAGCGAACGCACGTGTGCCGACTCCGGCTCCGGCACGCCGGCGAGCGCGGCCAGGTCGGCCAGCCGTACGCCGGTCCAGGTCTGCATGGTGGACCAGCCCTCGACGCAGGCGATCGGCAGGCGTGCGGTGTGCTGGGTCATCGCCAGCAATCCGGCACGGTCGAGGCGGACGGTGCGGTCACCGGCGGTCAGGGTCAGCCGCCAGTCCGCACCGGTCTCGGAGGGTCGAATGCCGGCCGCCGCGGCGCTGCGGTTGACCTGGAAGCCGTTCGGGCCCTCCCCCGGGTTGCGTCCCCTGGGCAGCAGGAGCGCGGTGCGGCGCAGCGGGCCGTCGAGGCTCTGCCCGACCGTCAGGAGAGCCAACAGCAGCGATCCGCCGCCGACCAGCGCCAGCACACCGCGCCGGCTCAGCGTCGCCGGAGCCGGCGAGGAGGCGACGAGGTGATCCGGGCCGGATCGCGAGCGCAGCGCGGCGACCAGGCGGGGCAGCTTCAGCGTGACGTGCGCGACGAACGCGCCGATGAACACCCACGCGCCGAAGTAGTGCGCGGTGTAGAAGTCGAACCCGAAGAGGTACGCGTACTGGATGTTGAGCACACCGGTCGCGGTCTCGAACAGGATCCCGCCGACGAGCAGCAACAGCGAGACGCGCTCCAGCACCTGCGCGACCGAGCGGGCGGGCGGCCAGGCGAAGAGCTTCGGTATCACGGACCAGAGCTTGGCGAGCACGACGGGAATGAGCACGATCCCGAGCCCGACGTGCAGGCCCTGGGTGAGCCGGAACAGCCAGGAGGGCCGGGTGGGCCAGTCGAAGGTGGGCAACCGAAGCCAGCTCACGTGCAGCGGATAGGCCTGGCCGAAGCGCGGACCGTACGCCGCGTAGTCGAGCAGCCCGGTGACGATCACCAGCGGCAGCGTGACGAGCAGGACGAGACCGAGGACCGAGGTCAGCCGGGGACCACGCAGCGGGCTGCGAAAGCCGCGCCGGACGGCACCCTCGCCGGGCGGCGGATGCCGCTCCAGGTCTTGCCAGAGCTTGGTCGGAGCGTGGTACGCGTCGTCGTCCATGGCAGACAACAGGCCGTCCTCCTCTGCGCGGTCCCTGCCGGCAGGTTATGCGCAGAAGGTGGGGCACTTGCGGCATTCGGCCCGGCGCCGGGCCGGACTTTCTACGCCTCGGGCGCGTCGCCCCACCAGGTCAGCACGTGTAGCGCGCGCATGGTGGTCCAGCGGCTCGGGCCCGGGGGTTCGAGCGGAAACCACTGCCGACCGGCGTACGGCTGGTGACGCGGCCAACGGCCGTCGCGCCGGCGCGCCGACCGGACCACGTCGATCGCGTCCGTCAGGCGGTCGTCGCCGGGTGCGGTGGTGCCGGCGAAGTGTTCGAGGCCCCGGAGCACGTCGAAATGCCACTCAGGGAACGCGGGAAACCTGGTGCTGCCGCGGATCGCCACCGCTCCGGTCCGGTGCGACCGATAGAGCCGGTGGTCGAGAAAGAAGTCCCGCCCGCGCCGGGCCGCCGCCGTGTCGGCGTCCAGCGCCTCCAGCGCCATGATGCTGGTGTGGAACGAACTGTGCTTGGCGCGGTCCCCGCGCGCGGCGCAGTTCCAGCCACCGTCGTCCTGCTGCTGCTCGACCAGAAAACCGACGGCCTCGTCGACCTGGTCCGTGCGATATCCGAACCCGCGCGAGACCCGCACGAACATCGACACGATGCAGGTCTCCCGCACCCGCCGACGGGCCTGCCACTCCCATAGCCGGGCGCAGCCGTGCAGGGCGGCGGGATGGCCGGCGGGCAAACCGAGCCAGAGCAGGTGCAGCAGGGTGTACGTCGTGGACGTCCACTTCGGCGTGTAGACCCCGCCGCCCCAGGTGCCGTCGGCGGACTGCTCCGCCAGCAGCCGCGCACCCCAGCCGTCGACGGCGACCTGGTCGCGCGCCCGGGTCACCTCCGCCTCGGCGGCGCCGGTCAGGTCGCGCAGGACGCGCCAGCGCACCGCCGGATCGCCGTCGAGCAGCCAGGCGATCAGCTCTTCGTCGATGCCTGAGCGTAGCGCGGGGCGGTGACCAGGGCGGCCAGGCCGGTGGTGACCGGGACCGCGGCGATCAGGCCGATCGTGCCGACCACGCTGCGGACGATCTCGTCGACGATGAACTCGCTGGTGAGCACCGTCGACGCCGACTGGCCACCGATGATGACCAGCAGCAGCAACGGGAGTGAGGCACCGGCGTACGCCAGGACGATGGTGTTGACCGTCGAGGCGATGTGGGCCCGGCCGATGCGGGTGGCGGAGCGGTAGAGGGCCCGGGCGCCGAGGGTGCGGTTCGCCGCGGCGAGTTCGCCGACCGTGGCCGCCTGGGTGACCGTGACGTCGTCGAGCACGCCGAGGGTGCCGATCACGATCCCGGCCAGCAGCAGGCCGCGCGGGTCGATCTCGCCGAGGAAGACCGCCAGCAGGCCGGTGTCCTCGCTGCCGAAGCCGGTCAGGTGCAGCGCCTCGGTGGCGGCCACCGCCAGGCCGCCGGTCAGGGTGAGGCTGACCAGGGTGCCGAGCACGGCGACCGAGGTCTGCACGCTGAACCCGTGTGTCAGGTAGAGAACGAAGAACATGATCGCCGCCGAGCCGACGATGGCGATCAGCAGCGGCGGCTTGCCGACCGCGATCGCGGGGAGGATGAACGTCGAGCAGGATCGAGAAGCTGACACCCAGCCCGATCAGGGCGGCCAGACCCTGCCAACGCCCGAACGCGACGACCACCAACGCGAAGAGCCCGATCAGCACGGCGAGCGGCACACCGCGCTGGTGGTCGAGCACGGCGTACTGCGGTGGGCCGCCCGGTGCGACGTTCTCCCCCACGATGATCTTGTCTCCGACCGACACCACCGGTGAGCCGGGGCCTTCCGGGATCGTGGCGGTCACGGTCTGGCCGGACTGTGGCCCGCTCGTCAGCCGCACCGTCACGGACCCGCACTGGCGCGACGTGCGCTGCTGGCACGGCGCCGGCTGCAGGGCGGTAACGGTCGCGTCGAGCCGCGCCGGCTGGTCGGTGGCGATCGTCTGGGGACCGGTGTACGGCCAGAGCACGGCAAGCCCGACCGCCGTGAGCAGGGCGAGTGGGATCAGGATCGCCGCCATGACCATCCGGGTACGCCGCGGCGCCGGCCCCACCGGTCCATGCGCGTGCGCCATGCCGTCGAGGCTAGAGCGAATTCATGGTCTATGTCTGGTTTATACCGACGGAACGCACTAGTCGAACAAATTGACTTCCATGCATGTCCCATGTCACGCTGGGCCGCCGCGGGAGCGACGCAGCGAAACGGAAGCGAGGGCGGCTTCCGTCCTCGACCCGTGGAGCTCTCTCATGCGCATCGCCCGACTCCTGGCGGCCACCCTCATCGCACTGGCCGCCGCCATCGTCGTCCTACTACCCTCCACACCGGCCTCAGCCCACGGCAGCGTCATAAACCCGGCGTCCCGCAACTACGGCTGCTGGGAACGCTGGGGCTCCCGCTTCCAGGCACCAGAGATGGCCACGGAAGACCCCATGTGCTGGCAGGCCTGGCAGGCCAACCCCAACGCCATGTGGAACTGGAACGGCCTCTACCGCGAAAACCTGGGCGGCAACCACCAGGCCAACATCCCGGACGGCCAACTCTGCAGCGGCGGCCACGCCGAAGGCGGCCGCTACAACAGCATGGACACAGTAGGAAACTGGCGCCCGGCCTCAGTAAGCACCAGCTTCTCCCTACGCCTACAAGACCAGGCAAGCCACGGCGCGGACTACATCCGGGTGTACGTAACAAGAGCGGGCTACGACCCCACCACCCAACCCCTGCGCTGGAGCGACCTCCAGTTGGTCAACCAAATCGGCTACACCCCCGCCTCCCAGTGGCAACCAGCCCCCCAGGGCGTCCAGATCGACATCCCAGTAAGCATCCCCGGCCGCTCAGGCCGAGCAATGTTCTTCACGATCTGGCAAGCAAGCCACCTGGACCAGTCCTACTACTTCTGCAGCGACGTCACCTTCGGCGGCACGACCAACCCCACCACCCCACCAACCAACCCGCCCACCAACCCACCAACGAACCCGCCCACCAACCCACCGACGACTCCCCCAACCACACCGCCAGCGGGCCCCGGCACCTGCACCGCCGCCTACAGCCAAACCGGCGCATGGACAGGCGGGTTCCAGGCAGAGGTCCGGGTAACGGCCGGCTCAAGAGCCATCACGGCCTGGACAGTAACGCTGACCTACGCCAACGGCCAACAGGTAGCCCAGGTCTGGAACGGCACAGCGACAACGAGCGGAAGCACAGCAACAATCAGAAACGCCAGCTACAACGGCTCTCTAGCAGCCGGAGCCAGCACAACCTTCGGCCTACTCGGCTCAACGACAAGCACAACAACCGCCCCAACGGTCACCTGCGCAGCCACGTAACGCTGGTCGCGGGGTCTCCGGGGGCTCGGCCCCCGGAGGCGGAATGACGAGTGGGCAAGGTCTGTCGCGTCATGCAGACAGACCTGCCCACCCACTCGTGGAGGTGCCGGGAATCGAACCCGGGTCCTTCGGCGTCTTGTCAGGGCTTCTCCGAGCGCAGCTCGCTATGTCCTTACTCGGCCCCACCAATCACACGAGCGAGTTGGTGAGACGGGCCCAGTCGCAGATTAATCTCGCCGCACGGCCCCCGCGACCGGGGCCGATTGGCCAGCCTCCTAGCTGATGCCGGCAATCTGGGCCGAAGGCACTCCCAGGCCGACAAGTTCGCTAACCCGCCGTCAGGCGGCGAGGGCGAACTGAGCGCGATTCTGCTTGGCGCTTATAAGTTTCCAACGACCGATTTTCGAGACGACGTTGGCTTCCTCGGCTCGCTTCCCCTGTCGCAACGGACGAAGTCGAAACCAGTCACCCCCTCGTGCTGCGACCGACTGCCGCAGCCACTACAGATTAACGTGCCGCGCCAATCGTTTCTTCCCGAGGTGGGAATCGCCCGATAAGGGACGAATCACTCCATGCCCTTGCCGCGGCGGCCGGCGGCCTTCTGGATCTCCCGGTCGGCGTCGCGCTTGGCCAGGTCCTGCCGCTTGTCGTAGGACTTCTTGCCGCGCGCCAGGCCGATCTCGACCTTGGCCCAGCCGTCGTTGAAGTAGAGCGACAACGGCACCAGCGTCAGGCCGCTCTCCTTGAGCTTGCCCTGCAACCGGTCGATCTCGAGCCGGTTGAGCAGCAGCTTGCGGGTGCGCCGCGGCTCGTGGTTGGTCCACGTGCCCTGGCTGTATTCCGGGATGTGCATCCCGTGTAGGTAGAACTCGCCACCCCGTTCCTGGGCGAACGCGTCCACCAGTGACGCCCGGCCCGCACGCAGCGACTTGACCTCGGTGCCGGTCAGCGCCATCCCCGCCTC
The DNA here is from genome assembly GCA_963840005.1 of uncultured Actinomycetota bacterium. Taxonomy (GTDB): domain Bacteria; phylum Actinomycetota; class Actinomycetes; order Mycobacteriales; family Micromonosporaceae; genus Asanoa. The sequence goes on from CAWIXO010000007.1 coordinate 251,245, forward strand.
GTACGTGTCGAGAATGGCGTAGTCGTGCCAGGCCTTGCGGTTGGACGTGACGACCTTGCGGCCTTTTTCCCGCGGCACGGACCTCGACCTCTTTCGCTCGGACAACTGTGCAATGCTACCCGCCGCGCCGGCCGTCGACACCTGGGTTCCGCCCCGGCCACGACACGGCGGAGGCCCGCGCCACAGGGACGCGGGCCCACCGGATCGGGTACAGCGGAACGGTCAGCAGAGGCAGGGCGGCAGGAACGTCAGCGGTTGCACCGGGTCACCGTCATCCGGACCTCGAAGTGCAGGTGGTCGCCGGTCGACGCGCCGGTCGTGCCGACCCGGCCGATGGTCTGGCCGCGCCGTACCTCCTGTCCCTCGTGGACGAGGATCGCGGACTGGTGTCCGTAGCAGGTCGACATCGTTCTTGCCCCGGTACTTGCCGTGGCTGATGCAGGTGTAGTTGCCGTAGCCACCGTTCCAGCCCGCCATGATCACCCTGCCGGCCGCCGCGGCGTGGATCGGTGTGCCGCCGTCGGCCGCCAGATCCATGCCCGCGTGCAACTGCCAGACGTGGTAGTACGGGTCGAACCGGCTGCCGAAGTCGCTCGACTTCTCCCCGTGCACCGGGATGAGCAACCGCCCGGCCGACAGTCTCGCCTCGGCCGCCGCCCGCTGCTTGGCCTCCCAGGCCCGCAGCGCCGCCGCGATCTTGGCCTCCTCGGCCTTGGCCTCCTTGTACTTCTGAAGGCTCGCGGCCCGCTCCTCCTGGGCCGCGGTCAGCGCCTCCTCCTTCTGCCGGACGAGCTCGGCGACCTCGCGCACCGCGTCCTGCGCCTGGTCCTCGGCGACCGACGCGTCGTCGAGGGCCGAGTCCGCGCTGAGCATCGCCTCGTCGGCGGAAGCGCGGGCCAGGGTGGCGTCGTTCTCCTGCCGGCGGGCGACGGCAGCGCGTCGAGGTAGCCGTGGATGGTCCTCCGCTGCTCGCTGACCACCCGGTCGACGTAGGTGAGCCGGTAGAGCGTGTCGGTCGCGCTTTCCGCCCGCATCAGGACGTTGAGGTTGGCCAGAGGCGCCACCCTTGTACGCCGCGGCGGCTAGCTCGCCGATCTGCTCCTGCCCGGCCCGGCGTTCGCGGTCGGCCTCCGCGAACCGCTTCTGCGCGCTGGCCACTTCCGCCTGGGCGACCTCGGCCTTGCGCTGCGCCGTCTCCGCCTGAACCTGGGCGGCGACGACCTGCCCCTTGCTCTCGATCACCAACTGCTGCGCGGCGGGGAGCTTCCCGCTCACTTTGACCAGTTGGCGGGCCGCCTGCTGAGCGCGCTCGGTGGCGCCCTCCAGGATCGAAGACGCCCGGGCGACCTCGGCGTCGATCCGTTTCTTGTCGTCTCTCGGGTCGCCTCGCGCGGCGCCGGCCGGCGCGATCGTGGCCAACACGATCATGGCCCAGCAGCCCCGCTAGCTTCGGACTTTTCCTGCGATAGGAGTACATCATGCACCCTTCACCCGCACGTGAGCATGACGCTACCTACGGCGCAGAGGGCACAAAGGCGAAACGAAATAACAAGCGGCACATAGCAGAACGCCCGCCCCGTCGCTCTCGCGACATGGCGGGCGTCCCATCAGTACGCGCCTGTGGGCGTTAGACCCGCAGGTAGAAGCGGAGCGTGACCCACGCGGTGATCGAGCTGACCAGGGTGCCGGCCAGCGCCATCAGCGGCAGCATGATCAACACCTTGCTCCAGGACAGCGGCGTCAGCAGGTCGGTGAGCTCCTGCAACGAGCCGTCGAGGAGCAGCACCTTGCCCAGGGCCAGCGCACCGAAACCGATGATCGAACCCAAGACGCCGGCGACCACCGCCTCCAGCACGAATGGTGCCTGGATGAACCAGTTCGACGCACCGACCAGCTTCATCACCGCGACTTCTCGGCGTTTGCTGTAGGCCGCGACCTGGATCGTGTTGCCGACCAGCAACAGGGCCGCGACCGCCATTACGCTGGCCGCCACCAGCGCCATAGTCTGCACCGCGCCGAGGATATTGAAGATCTTTTCCAGCAGGTTCCGCTGGTCGATGATCTGGTCGACGCCGTCCTTGGACACGTAGGCCTCGCGAACCGCCTGATATTGCTCAGGGTTCTTGAGGCCGACCCGGAAGGACTCCGGCAGTTGGCCGGGCTTCACCGCGTCGACGACCGCGGGCACGTCGGAGAACATCGTCTGGAACTTCTTGAACGCCTCGTCCTTGGACTCGTAGATGACCTCACGAACCAGGGGGTCGGCCTTCAGCGCGCCTTCGAGACTGGCTGCGCTGGTCGTCGGTGATATCAGACTTCAGGAAGATGGCGACTTCGATTTTGTCGTAGTAGTACGCCTTCATGTCCTTGACCTGCGTGTAGATCAGGCCGCTGGCGCCCAGCATCGTCAACGAAACTGCCATTGTGATGATCATGGCGACGGTCATCGTCACGTTGCGCCACAGTCCGACCATCACCTCGGACATGACGTACTTCAACCGCATCGGGGGGATTCCTTCCGGAGCTCCGCTGGACTAACCGACTTGCCGGGGGTAGAGAGGTGCGCGACGGGGGGTTGGTCGCGCGTCAGCCGTAGACACCTCGGGCCTGGTCGCGCACGATGCGACCACTCTCGATCTCGATGACGCGCCGGCGCATCTGGTTGACGATGTTGGAGTCGTGCGTGACCATCACGACCGTCGTGCCGGTGCGGTTGATCCGGTCGAGCAACCGCATGATCTCGATCGACGTGTCGGGGTCGAGGTTTCCGGTCGGCTCGTCGGCCAGAAGGATCAGCGGCCGGTTGACGAACGCACGCGCCACGGCGACGCGCTGCTGCTCACCACCGGACAGCTCGTGGGGGTAGCGGTGCTCCTTGCCGCCGAGGCCCACCAGCTCCAGGACCTCGGGGACCACGCGGCGGGCGACCGCCTTGGTCTTGCCGATGACCTCCAGCGCGAACGCCACGTTCTCGTAGGCGGTGCGGTTGGGCAGCAGCCGGAAGTCCTGGAACACGCAGCCGATCTGTCGGCGGAAGGCCGGGATCTTCCACGACCGCATCGCCGTCACATCGCGGCCGTTGACGTGCACCCGACCCTTGTTGGGGTGGACCTCGTGCAGCAGCAGCTTGATGATCGTCGACTTGCCGGATCCCGACGGGCCGATGAAGAAGACGAACTCGCCCTTCTCGATCCCGACGGAGACCTCGTCAAGCGAGGGCCGCGAAGCCTTCGGATAGGTCTTGGTCACGTGCTCGAGCTGAATCACGGGTCGTGAGTCTACGCGGTGTAACGAAAACTCCAAGCCTCCCGGCACCCATCGTGACCGTATTGCCGGAAAGGCCGAAATTTATTCCACACATTAGACGGAGCCGCACACAGACAGTCACCGTAGATAACGGGTTACGCGGGGTCTGTCTCCAACTCGCGCTGCTTGCGCCAACGGATCCCGGCCTCGATGAACTCGTCGATCTCGCCGTCGAAGACCGAGGACGGATTGCCCGTCTCCTCCTCAGTTCGAAGGTCTTTCACCATCTGATACGGGTGGAGGACGTAGGAACGCATCTGGTCGCCCCAGGACCCGGAGGAGTCCGTCTTCAGACCGTCGAGCTTGGCCTGTTCCTCCACGCGCTTGCGCTCCAACAGCCGGGCCTGGAGCACGCGCAGCGCCGACGCCTTGTTCTGCAGCTGCGACTTCTCGTTCTGGCAGGTGACCACGATGCCGGTCGGGATGTGCGTGATCCGGACCGCGGAGTCGGTGGTGTTGACGCTCTGGCCGCCCGGGCCCGAGGACCGGTAGACGTCGACCCGGATGTCGTTCTCCGGGATGTCGATGTGGTCGGTCGTCTCGGTCACCGGCAACACCTCGACGCCCGCGAAGCTCGTCTGCCGGCGGCCCTGGTTGTCGAACGGGCTGATCCGGACGAGCCGGTGGGTGCCGGACTCGACGCTGAGCGTGCCGTAGGCATAAGGCGCCTTCACCGCGAAGGTCGCGGACTTCAGACCCGCCTCTTCCGCGTACGAGGTCTCGTAGACCTCGGTCGCGTAGTTGTGCCGCTCGGCCCAGCGCAGGTACATCCGCAGCAGCATCTCGGCGAAGTCCGCGGCGTCCACCCCGCCCGCGCCGGCCCGGATCGCCACCAGCGCCTCCCGCGAGTCGTACTCGCCGGAGAGCAGGGTCCGGACCTCCATCTCCTCGATCGCCTTGTGCAGCGAAGTCAGCTCCTGGCCCACCTCGGCGAGCGCACCCGGATCGGCCTCGGCCTCGGCGAGCTCGAGGAGAACGCCGGCGTCGTCGACCCGGCCGCGAAGCGCCCCAAGCCGCTCGATCTCGCCATTGACGTGCGAAAGCTTCGAGGTGACCACCTGCGCCCGGGCCTGGTCGTCCCACAGGTCGGGTGCCGATGCCTGCTCTTCCAGGTCAGCCTTGTCCTTGCGCAGCCGGTCGACGTCGAGCACGGCCTCGATGTTGCGCAGGGTGGCATCGAGAGTCTTGAGCTGGTCGGAGTAATCGGCAGTGGTCACAACTAAGAAGAATAGCTGTGCTATCTGGGCTCGGTCGCTCCGCGGCGCTTGAAGGTCGTGTTCCGCGACGCCAGGCAGCCCTTGCTTCGCTCGGCTGCCTGGCGCCGCGGAACACGACCGCGCCGCTGCGCTCCCGCACGTGGCCGGGCGCCGCCGCTGGCCCGGCTAGTACCGCCGTTCGCGCTCCCGCCGCACGGGGCTGATCTTTAGCCGCTATTTGGCTGGCGCTGCTTTCAGCCAGCTCAGGGCGGCCTTGTGGTAGTTGATCGCGAAGTCCAGGGCCGCGGCGCCGTAGGCGTCGCCTTCCTTCTTCGCTTCGCGGGCCTGCTCGCGGGCCGATGCCAACGCCTCGCTGTGGTAGGCGTTCGCGTTGGAGTAGAGCTCCTTGAGCTGGCCGCCGGAGTGCTGCTGCCCGAAGGCGACCCGAAGGGCCGTCGGGTTGCGCACCGCGTCGCGGCCGGGCGTCTCGCTGAGCCAGCGGGAGAAGGCCCGCTTGCCCGACGCGGTGATCGCGTAGGGCTGGCTGGAACGGGGACCCGGCTTGCCGAGACGTACGTAGCCCTGCTCGGCCAGCGCCGGCAGCTCGCGGTAGACCTGGCTGCGGGTCATCGACCAGTAAGGGCCGAGCCGACGCTCGGCGGACGCCATCAGCTGCCCGCCGGTCATCGGTCCTTCGTGGAGCAGACCGAGCAGTGCGGCCGCCGTGGGGTTGATGTCAGTTTCCGCCATAACTCAAAGGTCGCACGCAGGCGGCCCCTCGTCCAGGATTTCGACTGATCAAAAACTAGAGGTCTCCACAATGCACTGTCTGGCACAGACAGTCTGCTGAGGACAATGAAGCCAGGCGGGCGGTATCGACTGCAAAAGCCTTGATCATGTCGTCGGAGGCATGGAAGGCATGAGTTCCCCGATACCGGGCAGAGGCCCCAGGTCGGGTGTTCGCAGTGGCTCGCCGGTCACCGGCGACGGGCTCGCGGTGCTGGTGGGAGCCCTGGGACCACTGGGGACTGTGGTGTCGCTCACCCCCGGGGGTGAGCCCGCTTCGGGTTGCCAGGCAGGCCCCAGGCCCGGTCCCGCGCCCCCGCCACCACGCAGGAGTGCCAGCACGGCGACCGCCACGAGGGTGACCACCGCCACGCCCGCACCAAACAACGCGACACGCCGATGTCGACTCGTTCGGGTGCGCGGGCCCGGTTCCACAGGGGCCGGTTCGGTGAGTCCCGCGAGCGGGATGGCGACGAGAGCGCCGGCGTACGCGGACGCCGGCGAGACCGGCGCGGCCCGCAGCGGCACCCAGGCGACCGGCGCCCGCGCCACTGTGGCCCGGCCCGGGCGGGGCCACCAGGTGACCTGCTCGCCGCCCAACGGATGCAGCGTCGGAACGCCGTCGAGGGCGGGCTCGAGGCCGCGCAGCCGGGCGGCGAGCAGTCGGGCCGCCGGTCGCCGCTCCGGTTCGGCGGCCACACAGTCCTCGATCACCGGCCAGACCACGGCGGGCAGGCCGGGAGGTGGTACGGGAGTGCAGGTCGTGTGCCGGGCGATCACCTGGGTCGGCTGGCCGCCACGGTAGGGGCTGCGGCCGGTGATCAGTTCGTACAGGACGATGCCGAGCGCGTACACGTCGGCCGCCGGTCCGGCCGGTTCGCCACCGACCACTTCGGGCGCGACGTACTCCGGCGTGGCGTGGATGACCGCCGGACGGCGCCGCCCCATCCGCCGCGCCACGCCGAAGTCCGTCACGCGTACCCGCCCCCCATTGGCGGGCACGAGCAGATTGGCCGGCTTGACGTCGCCGTGCACGATCCCCCGGCCGTGCAGATAGGCCAGCACGTCGGCCACCTGCGCGGCGATGTGCGCGGCGACGGCCGGCGGCACCGGGCCGTCGCGGCGTATCCGGCGACGCAGGTCTTCGCCCTCGACCAGGTCGAGCACGAGCGCCGGGGCACCGTCGACGGTGGTCGTGCCGCGCAGCCCGACGATGCCGGGATGGTCGAGCCCGGCGAGGATCTCCGCCTCGGCCGCGAAGCCGGCGACCAACTCGGGCTCCAGCGCCGCCTCCGGCCGGAGCACCTTGATCGCCACCGGCTCGTCGCGTTCCCGGTCGACCGCGCGCCACACCGTGCCGACCGCACCCCGGGCGATCTCGTCGCCGCGCTCGTACCGCTCCATGACCGACCTCCCCGCGCCCAAGTCTGGGCGCGGGGAAACCGCCGGCGGCCGCCCCGAAAGGGGGATGGCACGAACCGGGGGTCAGAGGCGGCTGCGGAGCTCCCAGAGCTCGGGGTAGAAACGCATTTCGATGCGCGAGCGGAGGTAAGCGCCGCCGGCCGAGCCGCCGGTGCCGGGCTTGGTACCGATCTGGCGCTCGGCCATCAGCACGTGTCTGGCCCGCCACAGCGAGAAGGCCTGGTCGTGCGCGACCAGCGCCTCGGCCAGGTCCCAGAGCTGTCCGTACCGCTCCCGGTCGTTGGCGACCGCCGCGTACGCCGCGAACCGCGCGTCGGAGGTCGACACGTCGAAGCCGGCCTTGGTGAGCACGGCCAGGAAGCCGTCCCAGATGCTCGGCTCGTCGAGCCGGGACTGCAGCCGGGCGCGGTCGTCGTCGGCCAGGCCCTTGAACCGCCGGAGGTAGCCGGGGTCCTTGGCGCCGGACAGGAACTCGATCTCGCGGAACTGCGCGGACTGGAAGCCCGACGCGGGCGAGAGCTTGTTACGGAAGGCGAGAAAGTCCTGCGGGGTCATCGTGTCGATCACGTCGACCTGGTTCACCAGGACCCGCTCCACCACCAGGCAGCGCTCCAGCCGCACCCGTGGCAGATAGCTCTCCCCGGCCAGCATCCGGTCGCGGGCATCGGTCAGCTCCGACAGCAGCAGCTTGAACCAGAGCTCGTACACCTGGTGGATGGTGATGAACAACAGCTCGTCATGGGCGGGCGGCGACGACTCCGGCACCTGCTGGTCGAGCAGATCGGGCAGGCGCAGGTAGGCGCCATAGGTGAGGCGGCCACCCTGCTCACCGAAATGGGCGTCATGAAGGATCTCTTCGGTCACCCTCCGCACGTTAAACCCCTGGTTGTTTGACCTGCGCCGGTGGGTGGAGCAGGCTGCTGGCCGTGGCGTCCGCGTTGGTGAGCTGGCTGGCCCTCCGTTCGCCCGACGAGCTCGCCGTGATCTTGCGCCGGCGTCCCGACGCGCTGCCGGCGGCCGACCTCGACACCCTCGCGGAGCGGCTGGAACGGGCCGGCTCGGTCGCCGCCGCGCTGTCCACTGTGCCGCTCCCGCAGGCCCAGGTGGTCGAGGCGCTGGCCGGGCTGGGTGACCCGAGCGTCAGCCCGGACCGGCTCGCCCGGCTGCTGGGCCGGCCGGTGCACGACCCGGACCTGGCGGACGCGCGATCCGGGCTCGCCGACCTGGCCCTGGTGTGGCCCGACGAGGCCGGCGCGCTGCGGATGGCCGAGCCGCTGCGGTCACACCACGAGTTCCCGCTCGGCCTCGGCCCGTCGGCCGCCACGCTCCTGGAGACGGTCGACCCGGACCGGTTGGCCGCCATCGCGGCGACCTGGCGGCTGCGCCCCGACCGGCCACGGCTGTTGGCCGGTGCGGTCACGGCGGTGCTCGCCGACGAACAGCGGGTACGCGCGGCCGTCGACGCGGCCCCGCCGGACACCCGCGAGCTTCTCCACCGGCTGGCCCACCACGGGCCCGTCGCCGACCTGCCCGACCCGGCGCTCGGCTGGGCCCTCGACCGCGGGCTGGTGTTCCCCGACGGGTGGCGTCGGACGACGATGCCGCGCGAGGTCGCCACCGCCGTGCGCGGCCCGGACTGGCGTGCGCCGTTCGACCCCCGCCCGCCTGTGCTGGCGGTCAACCTGGCGCCGGCCGCGGCGGTCGACCGGGAGGCGGTGGCCGCCGGCACGCTCGCCGTGCAGCGGGTCGGCGCGCTGCTCGACCTGGCCGAGCACAGCCCCCTGGCATTCCTGCGGTCCGGCGGCGTCGGCGCCCGCGAGCTCCGCCGCGCGGCCAAGCTGATCGGCACCGACGAGAACGAGGCGCGGCTCTGGCTGGAGATCGGGTACGCGGCCGGGCTGCTGGGCCTGGCCGACGAGACGGTCGCCCCGACCGCGTCCTCCGACGACTGGCGCGCGGCCAGCCCCGCCGAACGGTTGGCGACCCTGCTGACCACCTGGCTGACCCTGCCGACCGTGCCGACCGCCGACCGCCGGCCGGGTGGCGGACCGTCCCTGTCCGCGCTGCTGCCCGACCTGGCCTGGGCGCCGGTGCTGGACGGCCGCCCCGGCCTGCTGCGGCTGCTCGGCACGCTTCCGCCGGGCCGCGGTGCGGCGGCGGCCGGGCCGGGCGACCGCGACCGGCCCGCCGACGGCGACGCGGTCGCGGCCGCGTTGCGCTGGCGGCTGCCGGTCGTGCTGCCCGCGCCACAATCGCCGGATCCGCTGGTCGAGGGCACTCTGCGGGAGGCGCGGCTGCTCGGTGTGGTCGCGCACGGCGCGCTCAGCGCGCTCGGCCGCGCGCTGGTCGAGGCGCCCGACACGCTGGTGGCCGTCGGTGCCGGGCTCCTGCCGGACGCGGTGGCGGAGGCGATCTTCGAGGCCGACCTGACCGTGCTCGTGCCGGGGCTGCCGGCGGCGCCGCTGGCCACGCTGCTCGACGCGGCGGCCGAGCCGACGGCGGCCGACGGCAACGCGTCGACGTGGCGGTTCACGCCCGGCTCGGTGCGGGCGGCGCTGGACGGCGGGTTCACCGCGGAGACGCTGCTGGAGGCGCTGCGGATCGTCGCCGCCGACGGCACCCTGCCGCAGGTGCTGACGTACCTGATCGAGGATGTCGGTCGCCAGCACGGGCTGATCCGGGTCCGCGCGGTCGGCTGCGTCCTGCGCACCGACACCGCCGCGCTGGCCGCGGAACTGCTCGGCGCCCGGCCGCTGCGCGGTCTGGGCCTGGCCGCGCTGGCGCCGACGGTCCTGAGCAGCCCACGCCCGGCGGAGGAGACGCTGGACGCGCTGCGGGCGGCCGGCTACGCACCCGCGGGCGAGGACGCGACCGGCGCGCCGGTCGTGCGCCGGGCGCCCCGCGTCCGCGCCGCACCCCGGCGGCGGCCGGGACATGTTCCCGCGGCCCGGCCGGCGCCGGCCGGTGACCTGGTCGAGCTGGCCGAGCGGCTGCTGGACCAGGGCGTCGCGGAACCAGCCCGGCCCCGGCTGGTGGCCGCCGGGCCGGACGGCGCCGGGCCGGCGCTGACCACGCCGGCCGAGCGGCCGATGCTGTGGCTCGTGCCGGACAGCGGCACCGCCGATCCCGAACCCGAGCCTGAACCCGAGCCCGCCGGCGACCCGGACGCGGCGGTGGCCGCCGAGATCCGGCGGCACACCCCACAGCTCGACCAGCGCCAGCGCGACCTGCTGGTCTACGCGGTCGTGGTCGGCGGGCCGGTAACCATCGACTACCGCACGGCCGGCGGCGACTTCTCCAGCCGGGTCGTCGAGCCACTGGAGCTCGACGGCAAGCGGATGGTCGCCTGGTGCCGGCTACGCGAGGACGAGCGCGTCTTCGGCCTCAACCGAATCGAACGCGTCGCACCCGCTTAGTGCCGAAAGGAAGGGACCCTTATTAACGCTATGCGTTAATAAGGGTCCCTTCCTTTCGCACTCAGCCCATGTGCGGGTAGCGGTGGTCGGTCGGCGGCACGAAGGTCTCCTTGATCGTCCGCGGGCTGGTCCAGCGGATCAGGTTGTGCCAGGAGCCGGCCTTGTCGTTGGTGCCGCTGGCCCGCGCGCCACCGAACGGCTGCTGGCCGACCACGGCACCGGTCGGCTTGTCGTTGATGTAGAAGTTGCCGGCCGCGTACCGCAGCCCGTCGCCGACCCGGTCGACGACCCGGCGGTCGTTGGCGAAGATCGAGCCGGTCAGCGCGTACGGCGCGACGCTCTCGGCCTGGCGCGACCACCTCGTCGAAGTCGGCGTCGTCGTAGACGTGCACGCCGAGGATCGGGCCGAAGTACTCGGTGGTGAACACCTCGTTGGTCGGGTCGGAGCACTCGACCACGGTCGGCCGGACGAAATAGCCCTCGCTGTCGTCGGCGGTGCCGCCGGCGAGCACGGTGCACGACGCCGAGTTCTTGATCCGGTCGAGCGCGCCGGCGTGCTTGTCGAACGCCCGCCGGTCGATCACCGCGCCGCCGAAGTTGGCGAAGTCGGTGACGTCGCCGTAGGTCAGGCTGTCGGCGGTCGCGGCCAGCCGGTCGCGCAGGCCACCCTCCCAGATCGACCGCGGGACGTACGCGCGGGACGCCGCCGAGCACTTCTGGCCCTGGTACTCGAAGGCGCCCCGGATCAGCGCGGTGTGCAGCGCGTCGACGTCGGCGCTCGGGTGCGCGACCACGAAGTCCTTGCCGCCGGTCTCGCCGACCAGGCGCGGGTAGGCCCGGTAGCGGTCCAGGTTGGCGCCGACCTCGTGCCACAGGTGCTGGAAGGTCGGCGTCGAGCCGGTGAAGTGGATGCCGGCCAGGTCGGGGTCGGCCAGCGCGACCTCGGAGACGGCCAGGCCGTCGCCGGTGACCATGTTGATCACGCCGGGCGGCAGGCCGGCCGCCTCGAACAGGCGCATCGTGAAGTGCGCGGCGAACTGCTGGGTCGGCGACGGCTTCCAGACCACCGTGTTGCCCATCAGCGCCGGAGCGGTGGGCAGGTTGCCGGCGATCGCGGTGAAGTTGAACGGCGTGATCGCGTAGACGAAGCCCTCCAGCGGGCGGTGGTCGAACCGGTTCCACACGCCGTTGGAGGACCGCGGCTGGTCGGCCAGCAGGTCGTGGCCGAACGTGACGTTGAACCGAAGGAAGTCGATCAGCTCGCAGGCCGCGTCGATCTCCGCCTGGTAGGCGGTCTTGGACTGGCCGAGCATGGTCGCCGCGTTGAGCGTGTCGCGCCAGGGGCCGGCCAGCAGGTCGGCCGCACGGAGGAAGATCGCCGACCGATCCTCGTAGGAAAGGCTCCGCCACATGGGTGCCGCCGCCTTCGCGGCCGTCACCGCCGCCTGTGCGTCGGCGTTGGTCGCGTTGTGGGTGACCCCGAGCACATGCCGGTGATGGTGTGGCTGGACGACGTCGATGGCGTCGCCGCCACCCATGCGCTGCTCGCCGTCGATCGTCATGGTCAGCTCGGCCCGCTCGCCGGCGAGCTCGGCGAGGCGGCGCTGCAGGCTGTCCCGCTCGGCGCTGCCGGGCGCGTAGTCGCGCACCGGCTCGTTGCGCGGCTCTGGGGTGGTGAACACGGCGTCCATCTACGGCTCCTGACCGATCTCGACGGCTTTGGCGACATCCGGCCCGCCGGCGCCGGGCGGTCAACCGGGCGCACGCCCGTGGTCACCGGCTGGTGCCGGCGCCATGGTGGTGGGACCTCAAGCCATATTCGCACGTCCGACCCCCTGACCACCCGTCCGCGCCCGCGCCCGGGACCTGTCAGCGCGCCCGCGTACCCTGGTGCGTCGAGCGGATCGGGGTCGAGCCGACCGAAGGGGAGACGATGAGCGAGCGCACCGGAGCTGTGGGCACCGAACCCGACTCGCCCACCACCGGCGACCAGGCGGCGACCGTGGTCGCGCAACGCGTGCCGGAGGCGGAGCCCAAGGCCAAGCCGGCCGCCGAGGCCCCCGCTGACGAGGCTGAGCCGACCGCCGAGCCCGAGCCGACCGCCGAAGACGTGGCTGTCGACGACGAGCCCGCCGCCGACGAACCGGACGCGGACGACGACGACATCGACGACAAGCCGGTACGGATCTCGTCCCGCCCGACGCGTACCACCGGCCTGGTTCCCGGCCCGGGCGCCGGGCTGCTGGCATTGCTCGCGCTGGCCTGGTTCGGCACGACGCTGTGGGTGCTCCAGCGGGAGATCTCGACCTCGGTGACCGATGCCGTGGCGATCGCCTCCGCGGCCATCTCGTTGCCGACCGTGGTCTCGGCGAGCCTGGTCGCGGGTGCCGCTTCCGCGCTGGTCGCGGTCAACCTGATCGCCAAGGTCGGCTGGACCCCGGCGGCGTCGACCCGGTGGGCCGGCGCGCTGGTGACCAGCATCGTGGTGGGCCTGCTCGGCGCGCTCGGCGTCATCATCGGGTACGACGGCCCGGGCAGCCGGGTGCTGGCCGCCACGATCGCCGCGGCAGCCGTGGTCGGCGGCGCGCTCGCCGGCCTGCGCCCGACGTCGGTGGTGGCCGCGGTGCTCTCCGGGTCGCTGGCGGTGTTCGCGGTGCAGTTCGTGCTCAACTACCTCGGCGCCGGCCCGGTCTCGGGTGCGAGCACCCTGGCCGCGGTGGTCGCCGGTCTGGTCGCGGGCATCGTGCCGTTCGTCTACCTACGCCGGGTGACCCGGCGGGAGACCACCGAGGGCGGCCCGCCGCGCTGGCCGCTCTACATGGTGACGGGCGCCGGCGTGGGCATCACGCTGCTGGTCACCGAGGTGGTCACGCGGGTCGGCGGCGCGCAGGTGCTCGACGCCGTGGCGTCCCTGAGCGACTTCGACCGGGCGTTCCGGGCCCACGTCGACGCGGACCGGCTGACGTACACGCTGATCGTGTTCTTCGTGGGTGCGCTGGCCGCGACGATCGCGTTCGGCCGCACGCTGCCGTCAAAGAAGCGTGTCTAGCTCGGAGACGTCGTACCACTCCAACTCGTGGTCTTCGGCGCTGTCGACGGTGAACTGCGCGTCCGGGTCACCGGCCAGCGCCTCCTCGACCTGACCGGCGGCCGCGGCGACGTCCGGCTCGGCGCCGGTGCTGTCGATGTGGATGGCGGCGACCGCCTGCATCGGCACGGGACCGGTCAGCCTGACCATGCTGGAGCCGAGCTCGGCGTCGACCCGCTGCACGGCGGACAGGGCCAGGTCGGCGGAGACCACCACCCGCCGGCGCGGCGCTTCGGGGTCCTGGCGGAGGAGCCGCAGGGCGCTCTGGGCGGCGCGGGTGAAGGCGACGTACTCGAGCTCTTCCTCGTCGCCTTCCGCGTACCACTCCCGGAGGTCGGCGGTCACCGCGTGCGCGGCGGCGGCGGTCAGGCCCTCGTTGCGGAGGGCGGCGAGCATCGGCAGCGTCGCCGGCAGGTAGACCCGGATCAGAGCGTCTGGCACCGCACGTTCATACACTGCCGCCGGGTGCCCCCGCCAGCGGCGCGGTCAAGGGGTCTGCCGGGCGGGTGACGAGTTCGTCGCCGGTGAGCACCGGAAAGCCCTCGCGGATCCAGTACTCGATGCCGCCGATCATCTCGCGCACCTGGTAGCCGCGGCGGGCCAGCTCGTGCGCGGCCTTCGTGGCGCCGTCGCAGCCCGGGCCCCAGCAGTAGACGACGACGTTCTTGTCTTCGAGGAGCGCGGCGGCGCGCATCGCGATCATCCGGCGCGGGAGGTGGATCGCCTGCGGGATGTGGCCCTGGCGCCAGGAGGCGAGGTCTCGGGTGTCGACGAGGGTGAAGCCCGGGTCCGGACCCTCCAGAGCCGCGTGTACGTCGGAGACGTCGGTCTGGAACGCCAGCTTGGCGGCGAAGAAGTCGAGTGCGTTCATGCCTGATGACGCTATGGGCTCTCGGCCTTTCGCTGAATGGGCCGCCCACGGTGCTTACGTTGATTCGGCGTTGGTCCGACGGTAGTTTGCTGTCATGGCCGTTGATTCCCCGGTGCTCGATTCGACCGACTGGCGATTGCTCGCGGAGCTTCAGTCCGCGGGGCGGGCGTCCTTCGCCGAGCTGGCGCGGTCGGTGGCGATGTCGCCGAGTGCGGTCGCCGAGCGTGTGCGGCGCCTGGAGGAGGCCGGCGTGGTCGCCGGCTATCGCGCGGTGGTGCCGCCCGCGGTGGTCGGGCTGGAGATCATGGCGTTCGTCCGGTTGAGGTATCCCACGGGCAACTACAAGCCGTTCTACGCGCTGCTGGACAGCACCCCGGAGATCATCGAGGCGCACCACGTCACGGGCGAGGACTGCTTCGTGCTGAAGGTGGTCGCCCGCTCGATGCGCCACCTGGAGTCGGTGTCCGGCCGGATCGCCGGCCTGGGCGCGGTCACGACCAGCGTCGTTTACTCCAGCCCCCTGCCGGGCCGCGACGTGTCGGCCGCCGCGGCGCTGCCGCCGACTGGCCCCGGGGCCGAGGCATAGGTGCTGTCCCCAGGCAGTCGATGGCAAACTGAGGCGACCGAGCTGGTTGGGGAGTGATCCGGGTGGAGCCGAGGTTCCTGCAACTGTCCGAGGTGGCCGAGGAGCTGGCTGTCTCGGACTCGCAGGTCTACCACATGGTCCGCAGCGGAGAGCTGCCGGCAATCAAGATCGGCGGGCGCGGCCAATGGCGCGTCGAGCGGGTCAAGCTCGAGGAATACATCACCCGCAAGTACGCGGAGACCGCGGACTGGGTCCAGACGAACCCGCTGGTCGACAAAGAGCCGGGTTAGCTCGTCACCGATATCCGAGCAACGGGGTGCCGCCGCGAAGCGGACACCCCGTTTTCATGCCTGCCATTGACGATGGCCGACGTCTGTCCTCAAAATGGAGTTGTCGAAGGCAAACGAAAACAAACGCAAGATTCTTTGTCTGATGATCAGCCCATCGGGAGGCTGCTCAATGTCGACCACCACAACCACCCGCCCATCCCCCACCAACAGGCCGGCAGCGGCCCCGCTGCCCGCGGGCCCGCGACCCAAGGAACCCGCCGCCGCAGGCGTCGGTCGGCAGGACCGTCCTGCTACCCCGCGGTCCGGCTCCACCTCCGAGTCCGCGCTGTCGGCCGCCGACACCGGCGAGACTCGCCGCCCTGGCGCCCGCGCGGGCGAATCCGGCATCAGGTCCGCGCCAGCCGCGGCCGGCATCAGGTCCGCGCCAACCGCAACCGCCACCAGGTCCACGCCAGCCAGGGCCGGCACCAGGTCCGCTGATGTCTCGACCGCGTGGTCCGCGGTGATTCCGACCGGGACCGGATGGCCGGCCGCTCCCCCGCCGACCGCTCGATGGGTCCGCGAGTCGCCGGCAACGCCGGGCGCGGCGGAGTCAGCGACGGCGGTGCCGGCTCGGCACCGCGTAGCCGTCGGCAGCGGCCGAGGGCGCTCGACGTTGCAGGCCGATCCCGCGCCAGTCCCGACCCACGCGGTGCACGATGCGGGCGCCTCGCTCATCCGCCGGTCTCCCCGGCAGAAACGCACGGTGACCCGCGGCTACTACCCGCCGATCACCGTGCGGCCGGCGCCGTCGTTCGAGCCGCCCTACGTCGACGAGCCCGGCGCCGACGAGTGGTATCGGGAGGCGGCCGGCCAGCTCGCCTTCGACTTCACCGCTCTGGCGCGCCGCCCCGGGCAGATGACCGCCGCGCCACCCGCACCGCCTGCACCGGAGATGCCACGCCTTGTGGCGTCTCCTGAAGCCCGGCATGCCGCGGGCCGGTTCGCCCGGGCGTGCCTGGAGATCCTCAATGGCTATCGGCCGGTGGCCCACGTCCGCTCGCTGTCCCGGCCGACCACCGCACACACGTTGGTCGAGCAACTCCTCGACGCGCTGCGCCGCATGCCGGTCACCCCGGCCATCCCGCGACGCCAGCAGCAGCCGGAGCTGGTGCGCCTACGCCACCTACGGATCAGCGAGCCCGCACCCGGCGTTGTCGAGGCGGCCGCCGCCCTCGGCACCGACGCCCGCACCTGGGCGATGGCCTTCCGCCTCGAACACACCAGCACCCGCTGGCTCGGCACCGTGCTCCAGGTCCTATGACTCCCGGAGCGCCCACCTGGCCAGGGCACGCCGGTGGGCGCTCCGGGCTCCACCATCCAAACGTCCGCCGGACGGACGGTGGGCTGCCGCAACGCCGCAGGGACCGCGGTGGGTGCGGGCTGGCGTGAAAAAGCCCGCCTCCCGAAGGGGGCGGGCTTTTCGATCAGACGGTTACGGAGTTGGTGCTCCGTGGCAGCGCTTGTACTTCTTGCCTGAGCCGCAGGGGCAGGGCGCGTTGCGGGACGGGCCGTTGCTCGGTGTGGCCGCCTGGCGGCCCGGCGACGGGCGACGCCCGGGCGTCGGGCGAGGGCGGTCGCCGTCGCCGGATGCCGGGGCCGGGTTGCCGACGCCGAGGGCCGGTGCGTGCTGCATCGGCGGCTGCGGCTGGGTGTGCTGGACCGCTACCCCACCGCCGCCGGCGGCGCCGTCGATCGTGGGGGCCGAGTACTGCAGGCCCTGGGTGCGCGACGAGGAGCGGCCCAGGCCCTTGGCCTTGATCTCGATCGTGGCGTCGTCGGGCATCGGGCGGCCGCCGCCGGTGGCAGCGGGCTCGGCCACGGGAGCCGGGGTCTCCTCGACCTGGACGTCCAGGTTGTAGAGGAAGCCGACCGTCTCCTCCTTGATGCCGTCCATCATCGTGGCGAACATCTCGAAGCCCTCGCGCTGGTATTCGACCACCGGGTCGCGTTGCGCGTAGGCCCGCAGGCTGATGCCCTCCTGCAGGTAGTCCATCTCGTAGAGGTGCTCGCGCCACTTGCGGTCGATGACCTGCAGCAGCACCATGCGCTCGAGCTGGCGGGTCGCCTCGGTGCCGAGCTCTTCCTCGCGGCGGTCGTACGCGTTGTGCGCGTCGTCCTTCATCCGGGCGAGCAGGAACTCGGCGTCGATGCTGTTGCGCTCGCCGCCGGCCTCTTCCTCGACGTCGTCGACGGTCACGCCCACCGGGTAGAGCTGCTTCAGCGACGACCAGAGCTGGTCGAGGTCCCAGTCTTCGGCGTAGCCGTCGGAGGTAGCGCCCTCCACGTAGGCACCGACCACGTCGTCGATCATGTGCCGGACCTGCTCGTGCAGGTCTTCGCCGTCGAGCACCCGCTTGCGCTCGGCGTAGATGACCTGGCGCTGCTTGTTGAGCACCTCGTCGTATTTAAGAACGTTCTTGCGGATCTCGGCGTTCTGGCCCTCGATCTGGGCCTGCGCGCTGCGGATCTGCCGGGTCACCATCTTGGACTCGATCGGCACATCCTCGGGGATGTTGAACCGCTCCATGACGGCCTCGACCGCACCCGCGCGGAAGCGGCGCATCAGCTCGTCCTGCAGCGACAGGTAGAACCGGGACTCGCCCGGGTCGCCCTGCCGGCCGGAGCGGCCGCGCAGCTGGTTGTCGATGCGGCGCGACTCGTGCCGCTCGGTGCCCAGCACGTAGAGCCCGCCGGCCTCGATGACCTCGGCCGCCTCGGCGTCGCAGTGCTGCTTCCAGCGGGGCAGGATCTCCTCGAACGCCTTCGCGTAGTCGTCTTCGTGCTCGACCGGGTCGAGACCCCGCTGGTGCAGCTCGGCCGCCGCCAGGTTGTCGGGGCTGCCGCCGAGCAGGATGTCCGTGCCGCGGCCGGCCATGTTGGTGGCGACGGTGACCGCGCCCCGGCGGCCGGCCTGCGCGATGATCTCGGCTTCCTGCGCGTGGTACTTCGCGTTCAGCACCGAGTGCGGGATGCCGCGGCGGCGCAGCAGCTGCGAGAGGATCTCGGAGTTTTCCACCGAGACCGTGCCGACCAGGATCGGCTGGCCCAGCGCGTGCCGCTCGGCGATGTCTTCCACGACCGCGTTGAACTTGGCCTTCTCGGTCTTGTAGATGACGTCCGGGCGGTCGAAGCGGACCATCGGGCGGTGCGTCGGGATGCTGACCACGCCGACGTTGTAGACCTTGTTGAACTCGCCGGCCTCGGTCTGCGCCGTGCCGGTCATGCCGGACAGCTTCTCGTACAGCCGGAAGTAGTTCTGCAGCGTGATCGTGGCAAGAGTCTGGTTCTCCTGCTTGATCTCGACGCCTTCCTTGGCCTCGATCGCCTGGTGCATGCCCTCGTTGTAGCGACGGCCGTGCAGGATGCGGCCGGTGAACTCGTCGACGATCAGGACCTCACCGTCGTTGACGATGTAGTCCTTGTCGCGCTTGTAGAGCTCCTTGGCCTTGATCGCGTTGTTGAGGTAGCCGACCAGCGGCGTGTTGACCGACTCGTAGAGGTTGTCGATGCCCAGCCGGTCTTCGACCTTGCCGACGCCGCGTTCGGTGATCGCGATCGTGCGCTTGGCGTAGTCGACCTCGTAGTCGCCCTCGCCGTCCTTGCCGACCTGGAGCCGGGCGACGACCGCGGAGAACTCCGAGTACCACCGGGCGGAGTGCTCGGCCGGGCCGGAGATGATCAGCGGCGTGCGCGCCTCGTCGATCAGGATGGAGTCGACCTCGTCGACGATCGCGAAGTTGTGACCCCGTTGCACCAACTCGTCCTTCGACCACGCCATGTTGTCGCGTAGGTAGTCGAAGCCGAACTCGTTGTTGGTGCCGTAGGTGATGTCGCACTCATATGCGGCGCGGTGCTCGGCCGAGGGCCGGTTGGGCAGCACGACGCCGACGGTGAGGCCGAGGAACGAGTGCACCTGCCCGACCCACTCGGCGTCACGTTGCGCCAGGTAGTCGTTGACGGTGATGACGTGCACGCCCTTGCCGGAGAGGCCGTTGAGGTAGGCCGGGAAGACACCGGTCAGGGTCTTGCCCTCACCGGTCTTCATCTCCGAGATGTTGCCGAAGTGCAACGCCGCGCCGCCCATGAGCTGCACGTCGTAGGCCCGCTGGCCCAGCACCCGGTGCGCCGCCTCACGGGCGGTCGCGAACGCTTCCGGCAACAGGTCGTCGAGGGTCTCCCCATCGGCGAGCCGCTCCCGGTATTGGAAGGTCAGGTCGCGGAGCTCTTCATCGGTGAGGTTGACGTAGTCGTCCTCGATCGAGTTGACCGCACTTGCGATGGCCTTGAGCCGGCGCAACATGCGTCCTTCGCCCGCACGAAGGAACTTTTCCAGAATCGACACGGATCTACGCTCCCCTAGACGGTCTGCCGAACTATCGTAGGCGCTCCTCCGGGCTGACTGTCAGGGGCGGTTCCCGACGAGCAGGTTATAACGGACATAACGAAGCTAACGCCAGGCGAAATCCCGTTATGCCCGGGGATACCTGTCCGGCAGGATGACCGCGTGGAGCCCCCGAAGATCATCACAAACGGCCTGGTCATCCGTGCGTGGGAGCCGACCGACGCGATCAGCGTGGAACGGGCCTGCCAAGATCCGGACATCCAGCGCTGGACCGCCGTTCCGGTCCCGTACCGGCGCGAGCACGCGGACTTCTTCGTCACCGAGCTCACCGAAACGAGATGGCGGGACGGCACCGGTGCCCTGCTCGGCGTCTTCGACCAGGCCACCGGAGAGCTGCTCGGCTCGACCGGGCTGGTCTCCCTCAGCGCCGACCGCACCGTCGGTGAGATCGGTTACTGGACGGCGCCCTGGGCGCGCGGTCGGGGCTCGGCCACCGCCGCCACCCGCGCGGTGGCCCGGTGGGCGATCGACGAGCTGGGCGTACGCCGGCTCGTCTGGCGCGCCGAGGTCGGCAACCACCTGTCCCGGCTGGTCGCGCTCCGCGCCGGCTTCACCATCGAGGGCATCGCCCGGCACGACATCGAGGACCGCGACGGCACCCGCCGCGACGCCTGGGTCGGCTCGCTGCTGCCCGGCGACCCGACCGAGCCCGACGTGGCCGGCCCGGGCTCGCCCGAGGCCCGCCGGGCGGTCGCGTTCAGCCGGCCGCAGCCCGACCTGTTCGCCGCCACCCGCGGCGGCGAGATCAAGCTGCGCGCGCTCGAGGAGCGCGACATCGACCCGCTCACCGACAGCTCCAACGACCCGGAGACGGTGCGCTGGACCACCATCCCCCACCCGTACCTGCGGGAGCACGCCGAGGGCTTCGTGCACGCCTACGGCCCCGGGCTCTGGGCGCGCGGTGTCGGCGCGGTCTTCGCGATCGGCGAACCGGACACCGACGCGTACGCCGGTCTGATGGAACTGCGCCTGCACCCGACCCGCCCGGCGCTCGCCGATGTCGGCTTCGTGGTGCCGCCGCACGCGCGGGGTCGTGGCTTCGCGCCCGCCGCGCTCTCCGCCGTCTGCGCGTGGGGTTTCACCGCGCTCGGGGTCGAGCGGATCGGCTGGTGGGCCAACGTCGGCAACGAGGCGTCCCGGCGGGTCGCCGAGAAGGCCGGCTTCACGTTCGAGGGCACCAACCGCGGCTACCTCGACCACCGTGGTGAGCGGATCGACGCCTGGGCGGGGGCGCTGCTAGCGTCCGACGAGCCGTTCAACGGGAGGACACCGGCATGAAACCGGAACCCATCGAGACCTCGGCCGTACGGCTGCGCCCTCTCCGTGCCGACGACGCCGCGGACGTCGTGGCCGCCTGCAACGACCCGGAGACCCAGCGGTTCCTGCCCGCCCTGCCCCGGCCGTACACCCGCGAGCACGCCCTCACCTGGATCAACGACGGTGCGGCGTGGGCGGCCGGCGGCGCCAGCTACGCGATGGCCGACCCGGCGTCCGACCGGCTGCTCGGCACGATCGGTCTGCACCACGTCGACACTGACCGCGCGCAGGGCGAGATCGGCTACTGGGCGGCGCCGTGGGCCCGCGGCAAGGGCGTCACCACCGCCGCGACCCGCGCGCTGGCCGAGCGCGCCTTCGCGGACGGCTTCGACCGGCTCGAGGTGCTGGTCGACTGGGCCAACCCGAAGAGCGTTCGGGTCGCGCTGGCCGCCGGCTTCCAATCCGAGGGGGTCCGCCGGGGAGCAGCCCGCAACCCCGACGGCACGCGGCGCGACGTCGCCGGTGTTCGCCCGGCTGGCCGGCGACCCGGCCGAGCCGGTCACCCGGCTCCTGCCCGACCTGCCCGGCGGCGAGCTCACCGACGGGGTGCTGACCCTGCGCCCGCTCGGTCCGGGCGACGTCGACTTCTACCACGAGCTGCTCAACACCCCCGACATCATCGCGTCGTTCGTCCCGCCGGTGCCGCCCGACCGCGAGGAGGTCCGGCTGCGCTGCGACCGGGCCGAGAGCCACTGGTTGCTCGGTCAGCGCGCCGACCTGGTCATGGTCGACACGGCCACGGGGGCACCGGCCGGCGACATCGGGCTCTACTACCAGGAGCCGATGACCGGGCAGGCGATGATCGGCTACTGCGTGCTGCCGCCGTTCCGCGGCCGGGGTTTCGCCCGGCGGGCAAGCGAGCTGCTGTGCCGGTGGGCGTTCGCCAACACCGCGATCGCCCGGCTGATCGCCGGCACCAACCCGGCCAACGGCGGCTCGCAGCGGGTTCTCGAGGCGGTCGGCTTCCTACGCGAGGGCTACCAGCGCAGCCGGCTGCCCGGCATGGCCGGCGGCCGCATCGACGACATCCTCTGGGCACTCCTACCCGGTGATCTCCGTTAGAAGGGGCTGAACGGTTATCGCCGCGGTTGCGGCGATCGAATAATGTGAGCCCACTTGCAGCTGGTACCTGGGAGATGATGATGACTGCTCGACGGCGCAACACCGCGCGCGTCGTGCTGAGCGCCGCGTTCCTCGGCCTGGCCGCCGGTGGCACCGCGGCCTGCGACTCGGCCGACGACGACCACACCTTCTACTGCGTCGACCAGAACGACACGATCGTCAACGAGGACGACTGCGACGACGACGGCAACGGAGCCGGTGGCTTCTTTTTCTGGGCCCACTCGCGCGCGCTACGCGAAGGGCCTCAAGCCCGGCGCCAAGTTGCCCGGCGGTGGCTCGAAGTTCGCCTACAACGACACCGCGCAGCGCAGCGCGTGGGGTCTGCCGGCGACCGGGCGCGTCAGCAACGGCACGGTGAAGTCGAACGTGGTCGGCAGCGGCGGCGACGGCAGCAGCAGCAAGTCGTCCGGCGGCTGAGGTGCGACGGGTCGCGCATGGCGTCCAGCGGCACGGGTGGGAGCAGACCAACGCGTCGCTCGGGCTGACCTACAACGCCACTCCCCTGGCCGACGGGCGCACCCTCTCGTACTGGCGGGAGGGTCCGTTCTACGACTTCGACCTCGACGAGATCCTGGCGCTCGAGCAGGCGGCGACCACCCTGCACCGGATGTGTGTGACCGCCGGCGACCACCTCGTCGCCGGCTGCCCGCGTCGGGACCGCGCGGTGCGCCGGGAGGCCTACCTGTCCGCCGAGTGCTGGCCGGACACCTGCCGGCTGGCGAAGATCGGCATTCCCGGAATACGCGCACGAGCAGGTGATCCGCACCTGGTTCGACGGCGACAAGGACGCCTGGACGCACGCCGACAAGGACCTGTTCGGTGCGCACACGCACGCGCCGCAGGGTCCGGACTACTCGCCGAGCGTCTACGGGCGGTTCGACCTCTGGTACGCCGGGAAGGGCAGCACGCCGAAGCTGCTCGAGTTCAACGCGCAGACGCCGACCGCGCTGCTGGAGAGCGCGGTGATCCAGTGGTCCTGGCTGGAGCAGACCCTGCAGACCCACCACCATGAGCGGCAATGGAACGTGGTGCACGAGCGGCTCGTCGACGCGTGGCAGCGCAACATGGCCGAGCTGCGCGCCGCGCGCCCGTGGCTGCCGGAGCGGCCGAAAATCTACTTCGCGTACGAGACCAGCGAGACCTCCGGCGAAGACCGGATGAACGTGGCCTACCTGATGGAGACCGCGACCCAGGCCGGCTTTCCGACCGAGCTGATCGCGATGAGCCAGATCGGCGTCGACCAGGTCGACGGCAGCATCCGGTTCCAGCAGGGCCAGTTCGAGGTCGGCCCGCAGATCGACGTGATCTTCATGCTCTACCCGTGGGAATGGCTCTGGCACGAGGAGGGCGGCCGGCCGATCTTCCGGAACATGGCCGACCCGACCAAGCGCGGCACGGTCTGGATCGAGCCGCCGTGGACCGCGGCGCTGTGGTCCAACAAGGGCCTGCTGCCGGTGCTCTGGGAGCTGTTCGGCGACCAGCCGGAGGGCGAGCTGTTGCTGCCGGCCTACTTCGCCGTCGACAAGCCGGCGACGATGACCTCGTACGCGAAGAAGCCGATCTGGTCCCGCGAGGGTGCCAACGTCGAGCTCGTCCGCGACAACGTGCCGCTGGTCGCCAACCCGGGTGAATACGGCCGTGAGGGCTTCGTCTACCAGGAGCTGCGCGAGCTGCCGTCGTTCCCGGGCATCGAGGGCGACTGCCACCCGGTGCTCGGCGTCTGGATGATCGACGGCGAGCCGGCCGGCCTGGGCATCCGGGAAGGAGTGGGCGTCGACGGGCTGATCACCCGCAACGACGCCCACTTCGTCCCGCACACTATCGGCTCACACCTGTAGCGAGATGATCCCGTAGTCGTAGCCCTTGCGGCGGTAGACGACGCTCGGCTGGCCGCTTTCCTTGTCGTTGAAGAGATAGAAGTCGTGGCCGACGAGCTCCATCTGGAAGAGCGCGTCGTCGACGGTCATCGGCTCGCCCGGGTGCTCCTTGACCCGCGCGACGTGCCACGGCTGGTCGTCCTGCTCGTCCTGGGCGAGCACGGAGTAGCGCTCGGCCGGGTCCTCGAGCACCGCGGTCGCCGGCCGCTTGGCCTGCCGCGCGGTGGGCACGACCGGCGCCGTCGCCGACGGCAGCGAAGCCGTGTGCTCGGCCACCGAGACGGGCGTGCGACCGCGGTGTACGCGACGGCGGTCGGCGGCCCGGCGCAACCGGCTGTCGAGCCGGGTGATGGCCGAGGTCGAGGGCGGCGTAGAAGTCGGACGCGCAAGCCTCGGCGCGGACCACCGGCCCACGCGACGCGCAGGTGATCTCCACCCGTTGGCAGTGGTCGGACTGTCGCGGATTGCGCTCGTGGAATAGTTCGACGTCGACCCGGATCAGCTTATGGTCGTAGCGTTCGACCTTCGCCAACTTGTCGGCTACATGGATCCGGAAATGCTCGGGCACCTCAACGTTTCGGCCCTTGACGACGATGTCCACGCGTTACCTCCCACAACGATCTGTGCTGATGCGGTGGTGATGGATGGCCGGCAACGCCATGCGTTATGACCCTGGGCGTCGACCGACCGGACGGTGCGCCTCCTCTCGGATGCGGGTCCCCCACGGGGCTTGGACCACAGTCCTACCCCGGTGAATTTCACGCTAACGCCGGTTGGCGCATCAGTCACCCCCTGTCAGCCCCGGGGTTCGGAGAAGTTTCGCCCAGTGGGCGCGATCGGGTGAAAACGGATCTACTGAGGGTGACGTTTGCGTGTCGCTGCGATAAGGGCGGCGGCTTCGACGGGAATGTCGGCCCGCATCAGCATCGCGGTCAGCGCCGCGAGGGTGCTGCCCGTCGTGACGATGTCGTCGACCACGACGACCGCACGTCCGGCCGCGGCCCGCACGGTGCGGGGCAGCCGCGTCGGACGGAGCCGGAAGGCCGCCGCGGCGGCAATTGCCCGTTGCGCACTGTCGAGGTGAGTGGCGTCCGGTTTCGGCAACGCCCGCACCGGTTGCGCCACGGCGGCCGGCCAACCGGCCCGACGCAACGTCCTGGCCGCGCGGTCGGCGAGGCGGCGCACGTGGTCACCGTGCCGCGCCCGGATCGCCGCCGGGGTCGACGGCACCGGCACCAGGAGCACCGGGCGGCGCGTGCCACCGGCGGCGGTGGCGACGGACTCGGCGAGCAGCGCGCCCAGCGGAGCCGCGAGCGAGACGCGGCCGCGTTCCTTGTAGGCGAGCAGGGCCTCCCGCAGCGGGCCGGCGTACTCGCCGGCGGCGACGCAGGCCGGCAGGCCCGGCGGCGCGGGATCGGGACGGACCACCCGTGGCCGCAGTGCGGAGAGGGCGGCGGCACAGGCCACGCAGGCGCCCTGGCGCAGCGGGACGTGCGCGCTGCCGCAGCCGGCGCAGTCGGCCGGCAGCACCAGGTCGGCGAGCGCGGCGAGGACCACGGTCAGTAGACGAAGAACGGCGCGGTCGGCTGGTGCTCGTCGTCGTTCTGCGACGGGGTCGCCGACTCACCGTCGAGGGCCGCCCGGCCCAGTTGCCGCGACGAACCCATGGCCTGGAACGCCAGATTGTCCGCTTGGTAGAGCAGCGTGGTGCTCAGGCCGAGCACCGTGTTCTCCGGGTAGGCGGCGATCGCGGTGATCGGGCCCTGCGCGTCGTAGATGCGGGGGGTGCTGCGCGCGCCGTCGACGGTGACGTCGACGATCGACAGGCGCTTGTTCTCGTCGGTGCCGCCGACCGACAGGGTGGTCTCGCTGCTCCAGGCGACCGCCGTCAGGTTGGTCAGCGACGAGTCCAGCTTCCGCGGCTCTTCGAAAGTCACCGCGCCTTCCTGGGTGACCGAGACCGCCATGACGTAGAGCTTGGGGTCGTTCGCGGGCCCGGCGATCACCGCGATCCGCTGGCCGTCGGGCGCGGCCGCCACCGCGGTGATGTCGGCGAGCGCCTTGCCGGGCTTGGACACCGTGCGGCCCGGACCGAAGGCGTAGAGCCCGGCGTCGGTGGTCACCAGGCCCGTCCGGGACCGGGGCAGCCAGACCGGCGGGGAGGTCGGCTTGATCTTGGGCGCGGTGCCGGCGACCGCCTCGACCACGGTGTCGCCGGTGACCGAACCCACGCGTAGCTCGCCGCCGGTGACGACGGCGGCGTCCATCCCGCCGTCGGTCCGGTTGAACGCGGCCCACTGCAGGCCCTTGTTGATCGGGTCGGCCAGCGGGACGGGTGCCGGTGTGCCGGCCGGCTGGCCCAGGGCCCGGATCTTGCCGTCGACGATCGCGTACGCGTGCGGCTGCGGCCCCACCGGGTATCGCGTGCGGAGGACCAGGGCCTGGATGTCGTCGTAGGGCGGACCCACCACCTGGCCGTTGATCTTGAGCTGCAACGACCGCACGCTCAGCCCGCGCACCGTCCAGGCCACCTGCTGCGCGAGAAAGTCACCCGCGTCGTTGTCGATCGCCGACGGCGACCAGTTCATCGTGAGCACGCCGTTGTCGAGCGGCGCGTTGATCAGCAGCTTGCTGTCCTTCGGCAGTGGCGAGGCCACCCCTTCGAGCCAATGCGACGGGCCGCCCTCGATCATGGCCAGCAGCTCGGTCGGCACCCGCGACATCGGCACCTCGTTGGGCAGCCAGCGCAGGTCCGGCACGAGCGCGGTGTTGTCGGTGTTCCAGAAGTAGACCGTGCGCTCGGTGTAGTAGTTCTCCAGCGCGGTCACGTCGAGCAACACCACCCCTGGCACCTTGGTCAGGCGCCAGCCGCCGCCGACTCCTCCCGGAGCCGAAGGTCGTAGTGGGTGGCGATCTCGGTCGGCGCGAGGAGCGAGCCGGCGGCGTTGAGCTTGCCGACCTGTTGGACATCGACCCCGACGCCGAGGCCGTCCTTGTCGACGGCGACCTTCCCGACCCGCACCACGGCAACCTCACCCTCCGCGAGCGAGACGTTGCGGGCCTGGTCGCCGGTCACGAAATCCTGCAGGCGACGGCTGGTGGGGCCGCCGACATCGAACTCGCCCGCCGCCGCTTTGAGGAAGTTGCGGACGAACTCCTCGGGAGTGGCCGCCTCCAGCCGCTTCTTGGGCTGGTCCGCGGTGTCGGGCTGCTGGTCCGCGCCGGCCACCGGACCGCCGCGGTCGACCTGGACCTCGGTGTGGTCCGGTATCCCGCAGCCGCCCACCAGGCCCGCGGCCAGGCCGATCGCGACGATCAGCGCGGCTTTCCGGCGGCTCATCGGATCACCTCCGCCGGTGCCTGGGTGATGGCGCGCTGCTGTGCCTGCGCCGGCACAGCGGGCAGGTCGGCGTCTTCGGGCACCAGCCGCAGCGGCGAGCCGGTGAGCCGGTCGCCGGCCCGCACCGGAAGGGTCAGCCGGAACTGGGCGCCCTGGCCGGGCGCGCCCCAGGCCTCCAGCCACCCGCCGTGCAGACGGGCGTCTTCGAGGCTGATCGACAGGCCGAGCCCGGTGCCACCGGTCTGGCGGGCCCGCGACGGGTCGGCCCGCCAGAACCGGTTGAAGACCAGCTTCTCCTCGCCCGGTTTGAGCCCGAGGCCGTGGTCGCGCACCGCGACCGCGGCCGCCACGCCGTCGGACACCAGCCGGACCACGACCGGCTTGCCCTCGGCGTGCTCGACCGCGTTGCCGACCAGGTTGCGCAGGATCCGCTCGACCCGGCGCGGGTCGGCCTCGACGATCACCGGGTCGGCCGGCACCTCGAACCGCAGCTCGACGCCGCAGCGTTCGGCCAGGCCGCGCAGCGGCTCGACCGCGCGGTGCACGATCGGCACGAGGTCGGTCGGCTCGGAGTCGAGCATGGCGAAGCCGGCGTCGTAGCGGCTGATCTCCAGCAGGTCGGTGAGCAGGCTCTCGAACCGGTCGAGCTCGGTCTGCAGGATCTCCGCGGTGCGGGACACGTCGGCCGGGAACCGCTCGCGCTCCGCGAAGATCAGGTCGGCCGCCATCCGGACGGTGGTCAACGGCGTGCGCAGCTCGTGCGAGACGTCGGAGGTGAACCGCCGTTGCAGGCGCGACATGTCTTCCAGCCGGACGATCTGGCGCTGCAGGTTGGCGGCCATCTGGTTGAACGACGCGGCCAGCAGCGCCAGGTCGTCTTCGCCGGTGACCGCCATCCGTTGGTCGAGCAGGCCGGCGGAGAGGCGCTGCGCGGTGCGCGCGGCCACCCGGACCGGCCGGACGACCAGCCGGGTCACCAGCGCGGAGAGCAACCCGAGCAGGAGCACCAGGGTGGCTCCGGTGGCCAGCACGGTGGTGCTGATCTGGGTCGCCGCGGAGTCCTGGGTGGTCAAGGGCTCGACGTAGTAGAGCTCTACCTGGCCGAACTTCGTGCTCACCGGGGTGCCCTTGACCAGGTATTTGGCCCGGCCGGCGCCGAGGTTGGCGGACCGGATCGCGGTGGCCGACTCGCCGTTGCGGACGACCCGGGTGATGTCGCTGGTGAGCACCGGCGGAGATGTCGCCGGGCCGGGACTGCACCGCGGTGATCTCGCTGACGTTGTCGGCCCGCACCACGACCAGGCCCGAGGTCGGGTCCTGCGAGTCGCCGCCGCCCAGGTAGGACACGATGTCCTGGAGCGTGCCCCGCACGTTGGGCTCGTAGGGCTTGCTGAAGACGGCCAGCTGCTCCCGGGTGGTGGCCTGTCCGCTTTCCAGCTGGACCTGCGACGCTCTGCTTGGCCCGGTCGAGCAGGATCGTCGAGCTGCGGTAGGCCACCACGTAGGCGAAGACGGCGACCAGCAGGCTGGACACGACCAGGGTCAGGGTGACCACCCGGACCTGCAGCGACCGCCGCCAGGTGTGCTCGATGGTCACCAGGAAGAGCGTCAGCCTGCCGCACGATGCAGACCCCAGAGGGCCCGGGCGCGCGCCCGGGCCGTTCTGAAGATCTTCGTCGAGTGACGCTCTGCTCACAGCGAAACCAGATTATCCGGTGCCCGCCTTGTAGCCGACACCACGCACGGTGAGGATGATCTCCGGCCGCTCCGGGTCGGGCTCGATCTTGGCCCGCAGGCGCTGGACGTGCACGTTGACCAGCCGGGTGTCGGCCGCGTGCCGGTAGCCCCAGACCTGCTCGAGCAGCACCTCGCGGGTGAACACCTGGCGCGGCTTGCGGGCCAGCGCGACCAGCAGGTCGAACTCCAGCGGGGTCAGCTTGACCTCTTCGCCGTCGCGGTTGACCGTGTGCGCCGGCACGTCGATGGTGATCTGGTTGCCGGGCGGCCCGATGGTCAGCATCTCGGGCGCCACGTCCTCGCCCCGGCGCAGCCGGGCCCGCATCCGGGCGACCAGCTCCTTGGGCTTGAACGGCTTGACCACGTAGTCGTCGGCGCCGGACTCGAGCCCGAGCACCACGTCGACGGTGTCGCTCTTGGCGGTCAGCATGACGATCGGCACGCCGGACTCCGCCCGGATCGCCCGGCACACGTCGATGCCGCTCATGCCGGGCAGCATCAGGTCGAGCAGGACGATGTCGGGCCGGCTGTCGCGGAACGCGGACAGGGCCCGCTCGCCGTCGGCCACGAACGAGGGCAGGAAACCCTCGCTGCGCAGCACGATGCCGAGCATCTCGGCGAGCGCGGGATCGTCGTCGACCACCAGAACCCGGGCTCTCATGGCGACCAATATTCCATCTGCGTTCATCGCGGTGTGACCGGCCGGCCGGCGGAATCTCCGCGCCGACCCGGCGGACGGTCCCCACGATTCGGTCGTTCGAGCGCTGATCCGGGCCGACCGCGTACGCAATCTCCGCCACTCCGGTCCGCGAGCGTGACGTGCGCCATGCCACGATGACCGCTATCCCGCGCAGCCTGCCGGAGCCGGCCCTGCGACCGTCCGCGCTCCCGCTGCGTCCGCTCACCCTCGGTGAGCTGCTCGACGCCGCCGTGCTCGCTGCTGCGCGGCCACGCCACGGTGCTGCTCCGTGCGCGGCTCGTGCTCGCCGTCGTCGAACAGGCTGCTGCTGTACCCGCTGCGCCTGGTCGGCCTCGCTCTGCCCGACCCCTTCCGCTGCCCTACGACGAGGACTTCGGCCTCTACTGGTCGCTGCTCTGCGTCGGGTCGCCACTCGAGGCGATGATCATCGCCGCTGCTGGGCGGGCTCGGCGGCCCGGGCGGCCGGCGCGGCTGCTGCTCGGCCAGCGGCTGACCGCCGGGCGGCTGCTCGACCCGCGCGGGCGCGCCGGTTCGGCGCGGTCGCTGCATCGCGCTCGCTCGCCGGCCTGGCCGTGCTGTCCTGGCGCGTTCGCCTGCCCGTGCCTGGTTCTCGGCTGTACGCGGTTCTGCGCGGCTCGGCCGTGCCGGCCCTGGTGATCGACCGGGTCAGCCCGCTGCGGGCGATCGGGCGGTCGTCGTGCTGGCTCGGTCGCTCCGGGGCGGCCTGCGCGGCGCGTGCGATCCGCTGCTCGGCTACTTCGCCTGGTGGCTGATCGGTGCGGGTCGGCACCGGCGTCGGCACGCTCGCTGACCAGCTCGTCCCGGTCGACCGCCGGACGCGGCACCGGCTGGCTGATCGACCGGCGCATGCGGGCGCGCGTGAACACGCGTGGCCTACCCCGCGCTCGCCTGCCTCGACGCCGTGACTGCACCTGGAGACCCGCATGCGCACCGAAGGGCTGGACATCGCGCTCTCCCGCGGCTACGGCCACCGGCCGGCCGACCGGCCGCTGAGCCGGTGCGCCGGGTGAGCGCTCGTGCGCTGGTGGACCGAGACGTCGGCGGCGATCGGCGACGGTGCTCCCGCTGCCGGCTGCGTGCTGCTCCTGCTGCTCGTCGTCGCCACCTGGTCGCGCTGCTCTGGTACTTCTTCCCGGCCTGGATCCCGCGCCGCTGGCCGCGCCTGCGGCTGCCGCGCTGGCGGCTCCGCGCTGGCCGACGTGGCGGTGGCGCTGGCCGCGTGACGCCGCGGCGCCGCGAGGCCGACGGTCCCGAGGTCGACGGCCGAGCCGGTCGACGGCGACGATGCCCGACCTGCCGGCGGCGACCTTCGTCTCCCTGGCCGACCGGCTCGCGGCCGAGGGCCGGTACGCCGAGGCGGTCCGGGAACGGCTGCGCGGCATGGTCCGCGAGCTGATCGACCGCGGGGTGCTCGAGCACCGTCCAGGGTGGACGGTCACCGAACTGGCGGCGGCCGCGGCGGCCGGAGCGCGCCGGCCGTCGACGGGCCGCTCGGCGCGGCCGGCACGATCTTCTCCGACATCTGGTACGGCCAGAAGCCGGCGACCGCCGACGACGACGCCACCATGAGCGACTCGCGTCCGACGTGGACCGCGCGGTGCTCGGCGCGCCGCGTGCCGGCGAGCCGGCGGGACCGCGGTCATGACCAGCCACGCGCCGGCACCGGCGACAGGCCGGCACGCGGCGGGCCGCCCTGCGCCGGGGCGGCGGCGTGGCACCGGCACGATCATCCCGTTCGGCCTCGTGCCGTGCTGCTGATCGGTCACGCTGGTCACCCACGCCATCGAGCAGCCCGACCCGGACGACCCCGACTTCCTCTCCCCGGTCAGCACCGCGGCGATCGGCTCGGAGCCAGCTCGCCGACGTGCTGCGCGGCCGCGGGCGTCACCGTCGAGCGGCAGACCGATCCGCGCGCCGCGCTCGCCGACGCCGCCGCGGCGACGCACCCTGTTCGTACCCGGCGCCGGAACTGCTCGCACCCGCTGCACCTGCGGATGCTCGAGTTGATGCCGGCGAGCACCCGGGTCGTGCTGGTCGATCCGCCGACCCGCACGCTGCAGGCGCGTCAACATGCCGCTGCGCGTGCGGCCACCGCCGCTGGGCGACCGACGGTCGGGCCGCGCCGGCGGGTGCGCGCATCCCCGGCCGCGCGGCCGGCGGGGCCGGCCGCCCGGCGTCAGCGCGTACGCCGTCGCCGCGGCTGTCAGCGGCGGCTCGACCGCTGCTACGCCGGCGGCTGGCTGCAGCTCGGCTACCGCGACACGACGCTCATGGTGGTCGGGGCGACCGACCCGTTCCGCAACGACCGCATCGACGAGCACGGCAACCGCGCGCTCGCCGCCGGCCTGCTGGCGACCGCGCTCCGGCTGGTCTGGCTCGACCTGCACGAGCGCACGAGCCGCCGGAAGGTACCGCCGGTCGGCCTACACACCGGAGCCCGTCCGCGCCGGAGACCTACGAGCCGCCGACGCCTGACCCGACGACGACGGCCAGCCCCGGCCAGGGTCACGACGAGGACAGCCCGCCCGACGACCGGGAGCAGGCGAAGCCGCCTGACGACGGGCCACCCCGCTCGTCCGATGTGTTCCCGCCGCTGGGTCTGGGCGATGCTGGTGCACGCTCGGTCGCCGCGCTGCTCGCTGCTGCTGCCGGGCCGCGCCGGCTCGGGCCGCCGGTGCAGCGAGCCGCTGCCGGTCGTGGTCCGCTCCGCCGAGACCGTGCCCGGCCGGGGCCGGCTCTACCAGCGGGCCCGGGCCCGGGGCCCGGCCGCCGAGGTGCTGCGCGCGGCCGCCCTGCAGACGGCTCGAGCCCGCGCTCGGGCTCGACCGCGGACACACCCCGGCCGACGGTGGTCGCCGCCGTCGCCGCGCGCACCGGGCGCGACCCGGACCAGGTCGACGGGCTGCTTACGGCCCCGTGCCGGCACACGACGACGAGCTGCTCGACCTCGCCCGCGGCCTGACACCTGGCCGACGCGGTCGCGGCGTCGTACCCGCGGGGCCGTCCCGCGACATCCCGCCCGGCAGCGCCGGGCCCGATCAAGGAGAACCACGGTGACCCTCGCCGCCGGACCGACCGCCGAGACCGATCCCCGGGCCGCCCTGCACCGGCTGCGCGCCGAGGTCGCCAAGGCGGTCGTCGGCCAGGACGCCGATCGTCACCGGCCTGGTGATCGCGCCTGCTCTGCCGCGGGCCACGTGCTGCTCGAAGGCGTGCCCGGGGTGGCCAAGACGCTGCTGGTGCGGACCTTCGCGGCCGCGCTCGACCTGGACATCGAAGCGCCTGCAGTTCACCCCCGACCTGATGCCCGGCGACGTCACCGGCTCGCTGATCTTCGACCCGCGCACCGCCGCGTTCACGTTCCGCGCAGGGCCCGGTCTTCACCAACCTGCTGCTCGCCGACGAGATCAACCGGACGCCGCCGAAGACCCAGTCGGCGCTGCTGGAGGTCATGGAGGAGCGCCAGGTGTCGGTCGAGGGCGCGCCGCGGCCGCTGCCGGAGCCGTTCATGGTGGCCGCCACCCAGAACCCGATCGAGTACGAGGGCACCTACCCGCTGCCCGAGGCCCAGCTCGACCGGTTCCTGCTCAAGCTGACCGTGCCGCTGCCCAACCGCGACGAGGAGCTCGGCGTGCTGCGCGCGCACCACCACGGCTTCGACCCGCGCGACCTGAGCGCCGCCGGGGTCCGGCCGGTGGCCACCGCGGCCGACCTGGCCGCCGGGCGCGAGGCGGTCGGCCGGGTCGCCGTCGCCGAACCGGTGCTCGGCTACATCGTCGACCTGTGCCGGGCCACCCGGGTCGTCGCCGTCGCTGGAGCTGGGCGCCTCGCCGCGCGGCGCGACCGCGCTGCTCGCCGCCGCGAAGGCGTGGGCCTGGCTGTCCGGGCGGGACTACGTCACCCCCGACGACGTCAAGGCGTCGCCCGGCCGACGCTGCGGCACCGGGTGCGGCTGCGCCCCGAGGCCGAACTGGAGGGCGTGACCGTCGACCCGTCCTCGACGCGGTGCTGGCCACCGTGCCGACCCCGCGCTGACCATGGTCACCTGGCGGACCGCCCTGCTGCTCGGCCTCGCCGGCGCTCACCATGCCGCTGTGGCCGGCGCCGTGGCTGGGCCGCGGCGGTCGCCGGGTGCCGTCGTGCTCGCGCTGTCCGCTGTGGACTGTCGCGCTCGCCGCGCCGCTGCGGGACATCGCGCTGACCCGCGACGGCGACCGGCGGTGCGGCTCGGGCGAACCGCGCACCGTTCGGCTGCGGGTGCGCAACGGCGGCCCGCGCACCGCTGCGCGGCCGACGTCCGCGACGCCTGGGTGCCGTCGGCCGGAGCCGGTCGACCCCGCCGGGCCGAGGTCGAGCGTGCCGCCCGGCGGCACCGTGACGCTGGCAGCCGAGCTGACCCCGACCCGGCGCGGCGACCGGCCGGCGGTGCGGGTGACCGTGCGCTCGTACGGCCCGCTGGGGCTGGCGTTCCGGCAGCGCGCCGAGCACCCGGCGACCCCGCCGTGGACGCTGCGGGTGCTGCCCCGGTTCGCGTCGCGGCGGCTGCTGCCGGAGAAGCTGGCCCGGCTGCGGGTGCTCGACGGCACCATCGTGACCCGCGGCCGGGGCCAGGGCACCGAGTTCGACGCGCTGCGCGAGTACGTGATCGGCGACGACGTCCGCTCGATCGACTGGCGGGCCAGCGCCCGCCGGTCCGACGTGATGGTCCGGACCTGGCGGCCGGAGCGCGACCGGCGGGTGGTCTGCGTGCTCGACACCGGCCGCACGTCGGCCGTCCGGATCGGCGACGAGCCGCGCCTGGACGCCGCGATCGACGCCGCCCTGCTGCTGGCCAGCCTGGCCGCCCGGGCCGGCGACCGGGTCGACCTGCTCGCCGTCGACACCGCCGTCCGCGCCTCGGTCTCCGGCGCCGGCCGCCAGGTGCTGCTGGCCCGGCTGGTCAACGCGCTGGCGCCGCTGCAGCCGGCGCTGGTCGAGACCGACTTCGAGCTCGTCGTCGGCGAGGTGCTGCGGCGCGAACGCAAGCGGGCGCTGGTCGTGCTGTTCACCGCGCTGGAGCCGGGTGCGCTGGGCGAGGGCCTGCTGCCGGTGCTGCCCCGGCTGGTCGCCCGGCACAAGGTCGTCGTCGCGGCCATCCACGACCCGGTGCTGCGCGACCTGACCACCCGCCGGCCCGGCACCGCCGCCGACGTCTACGCGGCCGCGGCCGGACACCGGGCGCTGGCCGAACGCGACCGGGTCGCGGCGGCCCTGCGCCGCGGCGGCGTCGAGGTGGTCGACGCACCCGCCACCGAGTTCGCGGGCGCGGTGGCCGATGCCTATCTCACGTTGAAGGCGCTGGCCCGGCTTTAGGTCTGGCTAGAACGGGCGTGGGTGCTGGGCCGTGACCGGCCAGGCGAGCGGTGGCGTGTCGTCGGAGTAGGGCGAGCCGGGGCGCACCACCGGCCGCTCCGCCACCGGCTGCGGTTCCGGCTGCGGCGCCGTCTTCGGCACCAGATCCGGCCAGATCGCCGCGCTCACAGCGCGCGCCCGGGCGAGCCGCAACCGGGCGCGCCGGTGCCGCTCGGCGATCACCGCGGCCAGGTAGGCCCAGCCCGGAACGTCCGGCGGGGGCGGCGGGGTGGTCACCGCGGCGAGCTCGGCGGCCAACGCGCGGCCGAGGTCCGTGCGAGCCGGCTCGCGCAGTTCCCGGCCGCGGGCCAGGAAGTGCCGGACGGCCAACGCCAGGTCGTCGGAGACGCCGGTGAGGTCGAGCGTCAGCGCCCACTGGGCCAGCCGCGGCGGCATGCCGGGCACCCAACCCCAGCTGGCCGGCGTCCGCTCGTGGATCACCATGGTGCCGGCGACCAGGTCACCGAGGCGCTTGCCGCGCGGGTTGGTGAGCATCGTGGTCAACGCGGCGACCCAGGTCACCGGCGGCAGCAGCACACCCGGCCACTCGGTGGCGACGCCGACCAGGCTGCGGGTCAGCGCGTGCCGGAGGCGCACCGGACCACCGTCGTCGCGGACCACCCGCAGGCCGAGCGCGGCCTTGCCGAGCGTCCGGCCGCGGAAGAGCGTCTCGCAGGTCACCGGGTAGCCGACCAGCAGTAACACGGTGCCGGCAACGGTGAGGCCCTGCAGGGTCGCGTTGTCGGGCTCGAACGGCAGCGACGAGATGACCGCCGAGACGACGATGAACAGCACCACGCTGAGAGCGAAAATCATGACCAGGTCGATGAGCAGGGCGGTCATCCGCGAACCGGCCCGGGCCGCGCGCACCTCGAGCTCCACGGCCTCACCGGTGACGACCCGGTCGGACGAGAGAGGTTGCGCGGTCACCCGCACAGTGAACACTATGAGCGCGTGGATCTCGACGCCTACGTAGCCGAGCACGATGCCGAATGGCGAAGGCTGGAATATCTTTCCGGCAAACGCCGGCTGGCCGCCGTCGAGATCGACGAGCTGGTGACGCTCTACCAGCGCACGGCGACGCATCTGTCGGTGGTGCGCAGCCGTACGCCGGACCCGGCCCTGATCGCCCGGCTCTCCCGGCTCGTGCTGGCCAGCCGCTCGGCGATCTCGCCCGGGCCCCGGATGCGGCTGGCCGACGTCGGCCGGTTCTTCACCGTCGGCTTCCCGCTCGCCGCGTACCGCGCGTGGCCGTGGTGGTGCGCGGTCGCCACGGCGTTCACCGCGCTGAGCTTCTTCCTGATGTTCTACACCGCCGGGCATCCCGAGGTCGCCAGCGCGCTGATCGGCGACGAGGCGGCGCGCCGGCTGGTCGAGACGGAGTTCGCGGCGTACTACTCCGAGTACTCGCCGCAGACGTTCGCGTTCTCGCTGTGGACGCACAACGCCTGGCTGTCGGTGCAGTGCCTGGCATCGGGTGTGCTGATCGTGCCGGTCCTCTGGCTGCTGTGGAACAACGCGCTCAATATCGGGCTGAGCGGCGGCGTCATGATCCAGTACGGCGAGGCGGAGCAGTTCTTCAGCCTGATCACGCCGCACGGCCTGCTGGAGCTGACCGGCGTCTACGTGGCCGCCGGCGTCGGCCTGCGGATCGCCGGCGCGTGGATCCGCCCGCCCCGGCACCTCACCCGGACCCGGTCGGTAGCCGCCGCGGGCCGCGAGGGCCTGCTGGTCGCGGTCGGCCTGGTGGTCCTCTTCGCGGTGTCCGGCGTGATCGAAGCCTTCGTCACGCCGTCCGCGTTGCCGCCGGCGTTGAAGATCGTCATCGGTGCCGTCGCTTGGCTGGGCTTCCTCGGATATGTGGTGCTGTTCGGGTCGGCGGCCGAGCACGCGGCGAAGGCGCGGGCGGTCGAGGCCGCGGAAGCGGAACTGGCCGCGGTGCTGGCCGGGTCGGGACATGTGCGGTCGACAATGGACTCGGGTCCGGCGGACTCGCGACCGTTGCTCCCGCCAGAGAACGGGCCGGCCCCTGGCGGGCCCGTCCCTGCCGCGTCCGGGGTGGCACGTTCGAACTGATCCACGTAGTCCCGATCCACGCCGGAACGTTGGCCGGATGACCTACGCCGCGGCGTTGACGTTCAACAGCGGCCGGGTGATGCGTATGTGGATGCAGAGCAAACGCGTGAGGGCGTCGCACGCGAAGCTCGGCGAGCGTGAACCGGGAGCGCGTCGTAGACGTAGGCACATACCGGGCGATCGGCCGTGC
Organism: uncultured Actinomycetota bacterium; assembly: GCA_963840005.1. Classification (GTDB taxonomy): domain Bacteria; phylum Actinomycetota; class Actinomycetes; order Mycobacteriales; family Micromonosporaceae; genus Asanoa. The sequence continues at coordinate 288,421 of CAWIXO010000007.1, forward strand.
GCCCGCCGGCGCCGTGCGGAGGGCCCGGCGGGGATGTCTGTAGAACGTCACCGGTCGCTAAGTTGGCTCGCGAGCCGGGCAGCTCCGTGCGCAGGGCAGGGCAACGCCGTACGCAGGGCAGCGCCGCGCCCGGGCAACGCCGTGCGCAGGGCGAAGCCGCGCGTAGGGCGAAGCCGCGCGTAGGGCGAAGCCGCGCGTAGGGCGAACCGCGCGCGCGTAGGGCGAAGCCGCGCGTAGGGCCAAGCCGCGCGTAGGGCCAAGCCGCGCGTAGGGCGAAGCCGCGCGTAGGGCGAAGCCGTGCACGGGCAGCTCCGTGCGGCCTCGATCGCCGCGGCCCCGCCTCATGATCATGTGCGTCGCATCGGGGATTGCGAAGGGCGTGTGCACGATCGTGTGCAACGCACCTGGTGAACTGACGGCGATTCACCCAGACCTGCCGCACACGATCATGGCTCGACCCGCCACTTCACCAGATGACCCGCACACGATCACCTTTTTTGTGCGGGTGGACCCTGCCGCAGCCCTGGGGATCCAGCGAGGTCATCCCTACCCGGCCTCGGTGTCGCGCCGGCCTCGGATATGAAGCAAGGCCTACGCGAACAGTGCGCGGCCCCAGTAGTCGCCGCCGTCCTTGACGCCCGGTGGGCAGGCGAACAGGGCGCTCGAGACGTGCCGGATGTATTCGTTCATGATGTCGTGCCGGGCTAGTTGGAGCTGGATCGGCACGAACTGTTTGTGCGCATCGCGCTGGAACGAGATGAAGAACAGGCCCGCGTTCAGCCGGCCGAGTCCGTCGGAGCCGTCGACGAAGTTGTAGCCGCGGCGCAGCAGCCGGGCTCCGCCGTTCTGGCTGTGGTGGGCCAGCTTCACGTGGGCGATGTCGGCGATCATCGGCTCGCCGTCGGGGCCCTTGCGGGTGAAGTCGAGCTCGTCGAACTCGTTCTGCTGTCCCAGCGGAGCGCCGGTGCCCTTGGCCCGGCCGACGATTTCCTCCTGCTCGCCGAGCGACGTGCGGTCCCAAGTTTCGATGGTCATCCGGATCTTCCGGGCCACCAGGTAGGAACCGCCGTCCATCCAGGACGGTCCATCGCCGGTGCGGGCCCACAAGTGCTCGTCGAGCAGCGCGGTGTCCTCGGCCTTGAGGTTGGCCGTGCCGTCCTTGAAGCCGAACAGGTTGCGCGGCGTCACCTGGTCGCGTGAGGTCGACGAGGTGCGGCCGAAGCCGAGCTGCGACCAGCGCACGCTCACCACGCCCATGCCGATCCGGGCCAGGTTGCGGATCGCGTGGACCGCCACCTGGGGGTCGTTGGCGCACGCCTGTACGCAGAGGTCACCACCGGAGATCTCCGGCAGCAGCGCGTCGGCGGGGAACTTCGGCAGGTCGGCCAGGGCCGCGGGGCGCTTCGCGGCGATGCCGAAGCGGTCCACACCGGACGCGTCGCGGAACAGCGTCGGGCCGAAGCCGACGGTCAGCGTCAGGCCGGCCGGCGGCAGGTCGAGCGCCTCGCCGGTGTCGTCGGGCGGCGCCTCCGGGATCCCGTTGACGGCGCCGATCGCGCCGGCGTCCTGGCCCGCCGTCATCCGCGCGGCCGCGGCCGTCCAGTCCTGGAGCATCGACACCAGCCGGTCGCGGTCCTTCGTGACCACGTCGAACGCGACGAAGTGCAGCCGGTCCTGGGCCGGCGTGACGATGCCGGCCTGGTGGTCACCGTAGAACGGGACGGCACCGCTGGCCGCCGACACGGGAACGGAGGGCTCCGAGTCAGCGGCCAGCACGGCCGTCGCGCCGGCGGCAGCGCCCGCGATGCCGGCTACGCCGACACCCGCGATCGTCATCGCCTGACGACGGGAGATGCCCATGTGCTTAGCCCGCCACCACCGCGGCGACCTTGCTGATCGGCTCGGCCAGCGCGTTGATCGCGTCGGAGAGCGTCTTCAGGTCGTCCTGCGACAGTTCGTTGTGGTACTTCCAGCCGTCGCCGTCGCGGTGCTTCGACAGCGCCGTGTCGACATTGGCGAACTCCGTGTCGAGCTGCTTGACCAGGTCGGCGTTGCGCTGCTCGAGCGCCGGCCGGAGCGCGGCGATGGCGGCCTTGGAGCCTTCGACGTTGGCGTTGAAGTCCCACAGGTCGGTGTGCGAGTAGCGGTCCTCCTCGCCAGTGATCTTGCCAGTGGCGACCTCGTCGAGGAGCTCCTTGGCGCCGTTGGCGAGCTGCAGCGGGGAGAGCTGCTCGGCGTTCGCCTTGGCGACGATCTCCTTGATGTTGACCATCAGCTCGTCGGCCATGGGGCCGGACTTCGAGATGTCGTTGGTCTTCCACAGGTCGCGCTCGATGGCGTGGAAGCCGGTGAACTTCATGCCCTCCTCGACGACCTCTTCGCGGCCGTCGATCTTCGGGTCGAGGTCACCGAAGATCTCGGCGACCGGCTCGATGCGCTCCCAGTAGGTGCGGGCGATCGGGAACAGCGCCTTGGCCTTCGCGGCGTCGCCGGCCTTGACCGCGTCGACGAACTCCTGGGTCTTCGTCAGCAGCGCGTCGGTCTGGCTCTTCACGTACCGCGAGTAGCTGTCGGTGGCGTCCTTGAGCGCGGCGTCCTCGGTGAGCGGAGCGGCGGACCCGTTGACCTTCAGCGGGCCGCGAATGCCCTTGCCGATCATGCCCGGCTTGCAGGCCGTCTCGTACGTGCCGGCGGCAAGCTCGACGTGCAGGTCCCGACTGAGGCCCGGCACGATGTTCTCGACCTCGCCCATCACCCGGTCGCCGGCCGCGTACACGTAGAACTCGGTGACCTTGGCGCCCTTGTTGGTGATCTTGAACTGCACGGTGCCCGCGTCGACGTCGGTGATGCCGACCTCGCAGCCGGTGTCGCTCGCGTTGACCGCGATCGGGCCACCCTTGTCCGCGCCGGTGTCGGCGGTGTCGTCGGCACTCCCGGAGCAGGCGGCGAGGCCGCCGGCCAACAGGGCGACCGCGACGGTCGCCAGGTATCTGCTGCGCATTCGAGGACTCCTGATCAGGCCTTCGGCGTGGGCGCCGAGGTGGTGGTTTCGGTAGACGCGGGCGCCGACGTGGCGGGTTCGCTGGGCGCGGGCGCCGGTGCCGGGGTGGGCTTGCGCTTGGCCGGCCTGAGGAAGATGGCGAGCACGGGAATGCCGTACGCGGCCCAGGCGATCGTCTCCAGGACGGTGGGCGCCGGGGTGATGTTGAACATGCCGGCGAGCAGGCTGCCGTACCAGGAGCCGGGGTCGAGGGTGCCGCTGATGTCGAACGCCAGCGTGTTGAGCCCCGGCAGGACGCCGGACTCCTGGAAGTCGTGGATCGCGTACTTGAGGATGCCGGCGGCCACCAGGATCAGCAGCGCCCCGGTCCAGGTGAAGAACTTGCCGAGGTTGATCCGCACGGCCGTGCCGTACAGCAGGATGCCGATCACGATGGCCGTCGCGACGCCGCCGATCAGCGCGTAGAGCGGGCCGCCGTCGGTCTCCACGCCCTGCACCGCGGAGTAGAAGATCAGCGCGGTCTCCAGGCCTTCGCGGACGACGGCGAGGAACGCCATCACGGCGACCGCGATCGACCCGACGGCGAGCGCGTCGGTGAGCCTGGTGCGCAGCTCGCCGGCGATCGACCGGGCGGCCCGGCGCATCCAGAAGATCATCCAGGTGACGAAGACGACGGCTGCGAGCGACGTGATCGCCTCGAACAGCTCGCGGTCCTTGTAGTTGGCCAGCAGCGAGGTGCTCGTGTAGGTGAGCAACCAGCCGAAGAGGACCGACAGCGCGACCGCCAGCGCGACGCCGACCCAGACCTGGATGAGCCGGTCTTTGCGCTGTGACTTGACCAGGAAGGCGACCAGGATGCTGACCACGAGGGTCGCTTCCAGTCCTTCCCGCAGGCCGATCAGGTACGTCGCGAACATGTGCACGGGCTTCTTTCACGCTAGGTGAAGGCCACCTAAGTAAGGGCAGCCATACCTTCTCTCCGGCCGCACGGGAAGTCAAGTTCGCCCTCAGCCCGGTAACGTCCCGCCCGTGAAGGCCTTCATCCCGTGGTTGACCGTGCTCGCGTTGGTCATCGCACTCAACGCGCTGCGGCTGCGACCCCTGGCGACGGCCCTCGCGGTGGGCTGGCTGATCTATTGCGTGTGGACGTGGGTGCGCCCCAAACGCCCGCAAAACCGGCCTAACTAAAGCGGCGCGGCCAGGCTCCAGCCCTTGTCCAGCAGCGCCGCACACGCCTCCGCCGCGGTCGTCAGCCGTTGCTCGTGCGACCCGGCCAACTCGACGACCGGCACCGGCGCGCCGGCCAGGATGTCGCGGAACCGACCGGTCATCCACTCTCGAACGTGCTCGCCGTCACGCAGCCCGTCCTGCTCGAACGGCACGCCTTCGTGGTCGGTCAGCAGGTAGAGGTCGGGCCAGCGCGCGGCCTCGCGCACCTTTTTGGAGGATTTGCCGAGATAGCGCTCCTCCCAGATCGCGGTCGCGCGCGCGTCGGTGTCGCAGATCAGCAGCGGCCCGCTGGACCTCGCCGCTTGGTCCGCGGCCGCTTCCTGCCGGTGGGCCACCTCGACGAAATCGGCCTCGTCCCACTGGACGTCGAAGACCGACGCGGCCGGGCCGAGCGCGGCCAGCTTGCGTTCGGTGAGCTCGCGGCCGTACTCGGGGACCCAGGTCGTGTCGAAGTGGCCGGCGAGGGCGCGGGCGATGGTCGTGGTGCCGGTGGACTCCGCGCCGACCACGACGACCCGGCGTACGAACCAGGCGCGCGCCGCCGGCCGCAGCGCCCACCAGTGGCCGGCCGGGTCGGCCCGGACCGCGGTGCCGGAGACGGGAACGGCGGCGCGGTCGGGGTCGAAGGCGACGTGCGCCGCGTCGAACCGGCGGGCGAGCTCGGCGCCGTAGGACTCGGAGGAGACGACCGCGTCGATCCGGACGTCGCCGGCTGCTTCGCGGAACAGCGCGCAGTGCGCGTCCCACGCGGCCGGATCGTCGTAGTCGATCGGATGGTCGTCATAGCGACCGACGAAACGGACCTGCGGGCTCGCTTCGTGGGCTTCCTCGAGCCAGCGGACCCGCAGGTCCAGCGGGATCGACTCGCGACTGGAGGGCGCGACCACCACGGTGACCGCGGCGCACCGCTCGGCCGCGAAGTCGATCAGCGCGTGGTGGCCGGCATGCGGCGGATAGAACTTGCCGACGACGAGGCCGTGCCGGTAGCTCATGCCGGCACGAGGGTGCGGCGGGCGGCCCGCCACTGCTGGAGCCCGAAGACGCAGAGGGCGAGGAAGATCAGATAGAGCGCGGCGGTGAGATAGAGGCCCTTGTACGCGTACAGCGGGATGTAGATCAGGTCGGCCGCGATCCACAGCCACCAGCTCTCCCACCGCTTCCGGGTCTGGCCGTAGGTGGCGAGCAGAGACAGCGCGGTAGTGACGGCGTCTGGGAAAGGCACGGTGGAGTCCGTCGCACGATCGAGGAAGAGCCAGAGAGCGGCGGTGAGCGCGACCCCAGCCACCGCGAGCGCGACCCATTCGGCCGCACCGGTGTCACTCACCTCGAGCCGGGTCCGATGCCGGCCCCCGTAGAGCCAGGACCACCAGCCATAGAAGCCGAGCACCACGTAGAGGATCTGGAGGCCGGCGTCGGCGTAGAGACCGGAGGTCCAGAAGACCACCATCAGCAGGGCGACGTTGAGGATGCCGACGGGCCAGTTGCTGATCCGCTGCCGCGCCACGAGCCAGACGTTGAGCGCACCCGTAACGAACCCCAGCAATTCGGCCCACGAGGTCGGCGTGCCACCGATCGTAAACGCGGCGTCGGTGAGCATGCGCGGTTCCTAGATAGACGATGGCCCCTCGCCGGGGCGAAGGGCCATCGTCCTTGATTTTGATCAGTATCGGTAGTGCTGTCCGCCCACGCACCTGGCAGGGCGAGGGCCCGCTCTTGGCCCTCGCCCGGTCTCCGGCGGGAGCAACGGTCGCGCCCCCCACGAACCCGGGACCAGATCTGTCTCTTAAGCCCTAGTACCGATAGTGATCCGGCTTGTAGGGGCCTTCGACGGCGACGCCGAGATACCCCGCCTGCTCCTTGGAGAGCTCGGTGAGGTGGACGCCGAGGGCGTCGAGGTGCAGCCGGGCGACCTTCTCGTCGAGGTGCTTGGGCAGGGTGTAGACGCCGATCGGGTACTGGTCGAGCTTGGTGAAGAGCTCGATCTGCGCGATCGTCTGGTTGCTGAAGCTGTTGGACATCACGAAGCTGGGGTGGCCGGTCGCGTTGCCCAGGTTGAGCAGGCGGCCCTCGGACAGCACGATGACCGAGTGGCCGTCTTCGAAGCGCCACTCGTCGACCTGCGGCTTGATGGTGATCCGCGTGGTGTCGCCGCGCTTGGCCAGGCCGGCCATGTCGATCTCGTTGTCGAAGTGCCCGATGTTGCCGACGATCGCCTGGTGCTTCATCCGCGCCATGTGCTCGTTGGTGATCACGTTGAAGCAGCCGGTCGCGGTCACGAAGATGTCGGCGGTCTCGACGACGTCCTCGAGGGTGGCGACCTGGTAGCCGTCCATCGCGGCCTGCAGCGCGCAGATCGGGTCGATCTCGGTGACGATGACCCGGGCGCCCTGGCCGCGCAGGCTCTCGGCGCAGCCCTTGCCGACGTCGCCGTAGCCGGCGACGACCGCGACCTTGCCGCCGATCAGCACGTCGGTGGCCCGGTTGATGCCGTCGATCAGCGAGTGGCGGCAGCCGTACTTGTTGTCGAACTTCGACTTGGTGACCGAGTCGTTGACGTTGATCGCCGGGAAGAGCAGGCTGCCGGACTGCTGCATCTCGTAGAGCCGGTGCACGCCGGTGGTGGTCTCCTCGGTGACGCCCTTGATGCCGGCGGCGACCCGGGTCCAGCGGCGGTTGTCCTCCTGCAGAGAGCGGTTCAGCACGCCGAGGATGACGGCGTACTCCTCTGAGTCGGCGGTGTCCACACTTGGCACCGCGCCGAGGCCTTCGAACTCGGCACCCTTGTGCACGAGCAGGGTGGCGTCGCCGCCGTCGTCGAGGATCATGTTCGGCGCCTCGCCGTCGGGCCAGAGGAGCACCTGCTCGGTGCACCACCAGTACTCCTCGAGCGTCTCGCCCTTCCACGCGTAGACCGGGACACCGGCCGGCGCCTCAGGGGTGCCTTCCGGGCCGACGACGATCGCGGCGGCGGCGTGGTCCTGGGTCGAGAAGATGTTGCAGGACGCCCAGCGGACCTGCGCGCCGAGCGAGGTCAGGGTCTCGATGAGCACCGCGGTCTGGATGGTCATGTGCAGCGACCCGGTGATGCGGGCGCCCTTCAGCGGCTGCGTCGCGGCGAACTCGCGGCGGAGCGACATCAGGCCGGGCATCTCGTGCTCGGCGAGCTGGATCTCCTTGCGGCCGAAGGCGGCCAGGGAAAGGTCCGCCACCTTGAAGTCGCCCTCGGCGAGGGTGCGCGGACGGTCCCCGGTCGACGCGCCGTGCGCCGGAAGGGTGCTGGTCATGAAAGCTCCTAGTCGGTCGCGTCGCTCGTGCGCGTCTCTCGTTCGCGTCTCGTGTAGCGCGACAAAAGTTGGGATCTGCGGCTGATCGCGACCATCGAGCTTTACGCGGGGGGTACGTGTTGAGCAGCGTTACCCCGGACCGGTCCGCGGCCGGGTGCGGGTGTCTCGCCAAGCCGGCGGCCCCCGTCCGCACATAGCGCACGGGGCGGTGGGTGGTCTGCGGTTTCCCGCTCGACCCCACACCGCCCCGTGCATCCCCCCGGTTTGGTTCCCCCGCGCGTGACTCGGACCTTCGTCGCGATAACGCTGCGTGGTTATAGAGTCACACCGCGCGATCGCTCCTGTCAAGAGAATGCGGATATTTCCTGATCTGTTCTCTTGACCGGGCCTGCCCCCGGCTCGCTCTTCGCGTTGTGGCGCGGGTGGCGTTGTCCGACCTGGTGTCCGGTTTACTGGCCCAACGAGGCGACGTAGACCTCACCGGCACCGGCGATCATGAGCGGGCCGGCGCCGGCCGGGCCCACCGCCGCGCGGCCCGGAGTGAGCGAGACCACGCCCGTGGCGTCGCCGATGGTAATCCCGCCGGCGGTGCAGAGGGCCAGGATCGGGCCGTCGAGGCGCAGTTCGGTCGGCCGGGTGACGCGGTGGAGCGCGAAGTCGTCGACGGGCACGGGCCAGGTCGTCACGCCGGGCGCGACGTCGACGGGCTTGACCACCGGTTCGTCGAGCACCTCGAAGCGGAGCACCTGGAGCAACTCGCCGACGTCGACCCGCTTGGGCGTCAGACCGCCGCGCAGGACGTTGTCGCTGGCGGCCATGATCTCGACCCCGGAACCACGGAGGTACGAGTGCAGGTTGCCCGCGGGCATCCAGACGGCTTCACCTGGGGCGAGGTGGACGGGGTTGAGCAGCAGCGCGACCAGGACGCCGGGGTCGCTCGGATAGTGCGCCGCGAGGCGGCGTACGAGCGCGAGGTCGTCTTCGAACTCGCCCTGGGTTGTGGGGCCCGCCGTGATCAGGTTGACCAGGTCGGTGCCCTTGCCGGGCCAGGTCAGGAGGAGCTCGACGGCGTCGGCGATGTCACCGCGGCGGAGGTGTTCGACGATCGGGGCGAGTGGTTCGCCGCCGAGGGCTTCGAGGGCGTCGGCCGAGCGGCGGGGGTCGCGAAAGCCGCACAGGGCGTCGAAGGGCTCGATCGCGACGAGAAGTTCGGGCTTGTGGTTGGCGTCGACGTAGTTGGGGTCGCCGGCCGTGAACCGCTCGCTCGCGCGTTCCAGGTCGGGGTGCGCCTGCAAGGACAGCGGGGCGTCGGCGGCCAGGAGCTTCAACAGGAACGGCAGGCGGGGACCGAACCGGGCGACCGTGCCGGCGCCGAGCCAGCCGGTAGGTGCCGCCCCGATCGCCTCGGCCAGGCTCACCGGGCCGTCTTCGCCGTCCAATGTCGACGGCGCGCCGGGGTGTGCGCCGATCCAGAGCTCGGCCTCCGGGCCCGCGCTGGGCGCCGGACGCCCCTGTAACCGGGCAAGCACCGTGCGCGAACCCCAGGCGTAGTCGCGGATGGGGCTGTCAAGTAGTTCCACAGTGGCCGGTCCCTGGGTAGGCGTTGTCGCGCGAATCGTGTGCCTGCTCGGCGCCCGGGTGCACGCGAAGACGGCTCGCACGCCGCGGAGGCGTCCCACCGATCATCGCGCGTGGCGGCCATCCCGTTGACCCCGGCGGCGTGTGGCGGTGACCCACACGACACCGCTCTTGTCCGTCTCCCGAAGCTCCGACCTTGCCCGCAGTGGGCCTGGACGTGGAAGGCACCGTGGCGCCGCTGCCAGGCCCGGACTGGAACCGCTGACCCGTTCCGCACCCGCTCCCCGGGCTCCGCTGACCTCGCTGCCACCGACGCAGGTCGGCCGCCTGGATGTTGTTTTGGCTCCCGAGGATCGGCACGACCGGGGCTAGTGGGTGGTGCCTTCGGCCGTTTCGGCGGCGGCGCCGTCTCCGGCCGCGGCTGCCCGGGTGCTGAAGATGTCCGGCTCCAGGTAGATCACGCGGGCGATCGGGACCGCTTCACGTACCCGGGCTTCGGCCGCGTTGATCGCTCGCGCGACGCCTTCGGCGGAGGCGTTGGCTGCCACCCCGATCTTCGCGGCCACGAGAAGCTCCTCGGGGCCGAGGTGCAGGGTCTTCATGTGGATGATCCGGTCGACGCCGTCGCCGACGAGCGACTTCTCGATCGCCTGGGTGTTTTCCGCGCTGGCACCCTCGCCCAGGAGCAGGCTCTTGGTCTCGATCGCGAGGATGATCGCGATCGCGACCAGCAGCACGCCGATCATCGCGGTGCCGAGGGCGTCCCACTTGCCGTTGCCGGTGGCCAGCGTCATCGAGACGCCGAACAGGGCGAACACCAGACCGAGCAGCGCGCCGAGGTCTTCGAGCAGCACGACCGGTAGCTCCGGCGCCTTCGCCCGGCGCACGAACCCCACCCACGACGCATTGCCACGGATCGTGTTGGACTCGCGGACCGCCGTGCGCAACGAGAACGACTCGAGTGCGACCGCCACGATCAGCACCGTGACCGGGACCCACTGCCATGCGGTGATGCCGTGCGGGTCCTCGTATTTGTGCCAGGCCTCGTAGAGCGCGAACAGGCCACCGACGCTGAACAGGATGATCGAGACGATGAACGCGTAGACGTAGCGCTCACGCCCGTACCCGAAGGGGTGTTGCGGGGTCGCCTTCCGGGTCGACCGCCGACCGCCGAGCAGCAGCAACAGCTGGTTGCCGGAGTCGGCGCACGAGTGGATCGCTTCGGCGAGCATCGACGACGAGCCGGTGAGCACGAACGCCACGAACTTCGTGGCCGCGATGCCGAGGTTGGCGAGAAGCGCCGCGATGATCGCCCGGGTGCCGCCGCCAGCACTCATGTCGCTGTGCTCATGGGTTGGAAAGCTCCTTCATCTCGGACACGGCCGGCACCGCCATCGGGTCCAGACCGTGTGCGAGAGCAAGATAAACCGAAGCGAAGTCGGGCACGGCAACCAGGGACGCCAACCGCTCCAGCGATGACCCACCCTCGGCGGTGAGCACGTCGCACCGCACTCCGCGCCGCTCGGCCAGGGTCTGGATCGCGTCGGCGCGGCGTTCCTCGACGGCGAGCGGCTCGTCGGTGTCGTCGTCGGCGTTGAGGCCGCCGTCGCGCAGCAGCACCAGGCGCAGCCGGCTGCCCGACGGGCCGTCTTCGTTGTCGAACGGGTCGGCGAAGATGTCGCGGTCGGTCTCGACCAGCCCGCCGAACACGCCGTCGAGCAGACCGACCCGCCCACGCCCGGCCTCGCCCAGCGCCCCCGCGACCACCGGGTAGCGCGCGTTGGCGGACAGCGTGTCGGCGAACCGCCGCGCGGCGACCGTTGCCAGCGGCGACGAACCCCAGACGATCGGCACGGAACCGGCCAGGCCGAGCGCCAACGACTTCGCCGGGTTGACGAACGACTCCGCGTTGGGGCGGCAGCGCTCGGCGTCGGCGTCGAGGCGGGTCGCGGTCTCCGCGAAGTCGGCCTCGTTGACCTTGACCAGGCCCAGGGTGCGGGCGGCGAGCAGCACCGGGACCGTCAGCGCCCAGAGGCTCGCGCGGGCCGGGGCACGGCGCGGAACCGGGATGAACGGGGCACGCGCCCGCTCGACGACCGACTGGAGCTCGGAGTCGGGCGCGCCGATGCCGACCAGCCGGGCGCCGCGACGGGCGGCGGCGTCAGCCGCCGCGAGGGCTTCCGGGCTGTGGCCGGACGCACTGATCGCGATCACGACGTCGGCCGCACCGACCCAGCCCGGCACGCCGGCGCTGCGGTGGATGATGACGGGCGCGCGGGACCGCGGGCCGGCGGCCATCGCGAGGATCTCGCCGGTGCGCGCGGCGGTGCCGGCGCCGGCGATCACGACAGCACGGGGCAAACCGTCGTCTTCGAGCGCGGCGAGGTTGGCCTCGGCGGCCAGGGCCGCGGACTCGCGCACCTGCGCGCCGGCCGAGGCCGCCATCCGCAGCATGCCGCCGGGATCGTTTTCGGCCATCGCGTCCTGGTTGTCGAGCAGGGCCTCGTCGGCCACCCGCTGACCACGCAGGCCGGCGGCACCGCCCACCGGGGTATCCATCAGCTCGCCTGCCCGTTGTCGTCGACCGGTGCCGACTCGCGCGCCTCGTCGAGCAGCAGGATCGGGATGTCGTCGCGGATCTCGAACACCCGATGACACTCGGTGCAGGTCAGCGTCTGCGCTGCCGCGTCGTAGGCCAGCGGCGCGTGATGTGTGTCAGGGCAGGCGAGGATGTCCAACAACTGCTGATCCAGGGCCATCGTGCGGCTCCTTCCAGGTGCGGGCGGCGGGCCGTCCGGCGACGATCTTAGCGGCGGATGAGATCAAGGACCTCGTCGCGCAGTTCTGCCATGCGCGTAGCGGTCGGCGCCTCGACGTTGAGCCGGAGCAGCGGCTCGGTGTTGGAGGCGCGCAGGTTGAACCAGGCGCCGTCGGAGAAGGTCAGCGTCAGGCCGTCCAACTCGTCGACCACCGCGTCCGGGTACGCCGCGCGTGCCTCCTGCTGTTTGGCCCGCTGGTCCTGCACCGTCGAGTTGATCTCGCCGGACGCGACGTAGCGCTCGAACTCGGCGCCGAGCCGGGACAGCGGCTCCGGCTGGCCGCCGAGCGCGGCGAGGACGTGCATCGCTGCGAGCATGCCGGTGTCGGCGAACCAGAACTCGCGGAAGTAGTAGTGCGCCGAGTGCTCGCCGCCGAACACCGCGTTGGTGCGGGCCATCTCCGCCTTGATGAACGAGTGGCCGACCCGGCTGCGTACGGGCGTGCCGCCGCGCTCCTTGATGATCTCGGGGACGGCGCTCGACGTGATCAGGTTGTAGATGATCGTGTCGCCGGGGTGTTTGGCCAGCTCACGAGCCGCGACGAGCGCCGTGACCGCGCTCGGGCTGACGGGCTCGCCGCGCTCGTCGATCACGAAGCACCGGTCGGCGTCGCCGTCGAAGGCGAGCCCGAGGTCGGCACCGTGCTGCACGACGGCGTGCTGCAGGTCGACCAGGTTCTTCGGCTCGAGCGGGTTGGCCTCGTGGTTGGGGAAGGAGCCGTCGAGCTCGAAGTAGAGCGGGACGATCGTCAACGGGAGCGCCTCGAGCACCTGGTCACCGAGCACCGCCGGGACCGTGTAGCCGCCCATCCCGTTGCCGGCGTCGACGACGATCTTCAGCGGGCGGATGCCCCGCAGGTCGACCAGCTCGCGCAGGTAGCGGGCATAGTCGGCGAGCACGTCGCGGCGCTGCGGCTCGGCACCCGGCGCCGGGGTCGGGGCCGGGGCGGCGCCGTCGAGGATGCGCTGGGCGTTGTCGCGGATCTCGGCGAGGCCGGACTCCTGGCCGACCGGCTTGGCGCCGGCGAGGCACAGCTTGATGCCGTTGTATTTGGCCGGGTTGTGGCTGGCCGTGAACATCGCGCCGGGCATGCCGAGCGTGCCCGCGGCGAAGTAGAGCATGTCGGTGGAGCCCAGACCCGCCTCGACCACACCGAGGCCTTCGCTGAGCACGCCCCGGGCGAACGCCGCGGACATCCCCGGCGAGGTCGCGCGCATGTCGTGGGCGATGACCACGCTCGCGGTGCCGGGGTGGCTCGACGTGAGGAACTGTGCGAACCCCGCACCTAGAGCTTCGGCGACCCGCTCATCCCATTGATCCGGGACGACACCACGGATGTCGTAGGCCTTGACGATCTGGGACAGCTCGGACAACGTGCTCGCTCCTTGGACGATGCCAGCGTATCGCCGCCGAGCGTAACGGAGCGGCCCGGCGGGTCGCCGAAGGCACTCGTGGCCTGTGGATAACCGCGGGCTGTGGATAACCCGATTTTCAGTCCTCGATGCGAGGGAAAATCACCGTCGGCTGGTCCGTGCCGGGGCCGGCCGCCGGACGCATCGGAGGAAGGAAGATGGTCTGTGTCTCGGGCGCCGCCGTGGTCGTCGTCCGCCCGCCGCCAGCCCAGTGCCTGCCCGGGTCCTCGGCGGGGGCGGGCCGGTTGCCGGCCCGGTCGGCGCGCATCTGGCGCACCAGGAACACGATCAGAGCGGCGCCGACGCCGACCAGCACGACCCCGCCGAGCATGACCAGCCCGCTCATCCCGAGGAAGCCGCCGCCGTCGGAGTCGTTCGGCGGCGGGACCGCCACCGCGAGCGGGCTCTTGGCCGGGTCGTCGAACGGAGCCGCCGTCGGCGGTTCCTCGGTCTCGCTCGGAGCGCTGGGCGTGGCCGATTTGCTCGGCTGTTTGGTCGGCTTCTTCGTCGGCGTCACCTTGACCCCGTTGACCCGGGCCGCCGCGGACTCGCTGCCGATGAGCTCCCCGCGCCCGTTGAACACCTGGCCGATGATCGTGACGCTGCCGCCCGGCGTCCCCTTGGCGAAGCTGACCCGATACCGACCGACCGCGGTCTGCCGCTCGCAGATCGTCGACCGGTCCGGCGCGGTCCGCTCGGTGACCACCGCGTCCCCGCCAGCGTCCGACACGACAACCGGCCGCCACTGCCCACGGCTCAACGTGTCGACCCGCACCTGGCCGGCGTTCATGCCGTTGGCGAGCCGGATACCGAGCCCGGTACGCACGGTGATGCAGCCCCGGTCCCGCCGAGTGACGCTGACCGAAGCGGAGCCGGGATTGCCGCCCGCGGTGAAGGCACGCGCCGCCCGCAGATCGATCCGCTCGTCCGCGGCGCTGGCAGTGCCGGCGGAGACCACGAGCCCAACGCCGATCGCGCCGACCAGTCCCACACCGATCGCCAACAGCGCCACCGCCCGACGCCCACCGCGCGGACCCACCATCATCACCATCTCCCGTGTCCCGTGCTGCTATCCGGCGGACACGGTACCCGGTGGCACTTGACACCGCGGGCCAAGAAGGCCCGGAGTTAGACCGTACGTAGTGGACCCGCAACAACCCGCACTGTCATGTTGCTGACGCCACGCTCAGTCACCCTGAGGAGGCCTCCCCCGCCACCGAAAAACCCACGCAATCGTCTCCTCATCGGGCAACTCCTCACCGCCCGTGATCGAAGGCGTGATTTGTTCGGCGACCGCGCGATCGACGCTGTCCGAGCGGTCATCGTTGCGGTCGTCATCGAGAAAGCGCAGCACCAGCTCCGGGTTGTAGCTCCATGCCTTGCAGCTCTGTGATCCCACAGCATGCCGTGCCCGGCACGCACGTCCATCACGAACATCCCCGCGGGCTGCTCTCGATCTCTTCTGTTGAAGACCGCGTAGTAGCTGTACATCGCCACCTCCCAACGCAAGATGATCATCGACCGGGAAGTCGGACGAGTCCAGGCCGAACTCGTCCGCGATGTCATCGAAGGTCAGGCCATTCGCATCCAGCCAGGCACTGATAGTCGTCGCCAGACCTCCGACTTTCGCTTTATCCATCTGGCGAAACTCGTGTTTCGCGGCGGCACGATCGCAGCCAATCCCGGAGGGATGCGTTCCGCCAGCTGAAGCTGCCGTGTTGACCGAGAGCGTTCGCAGAAAAGCGTGAACACGACGACGCGCTGGAGCCGAGCTCGCCTGGCTGGCCGTCTTTGCGAACGATTTGGTAAAGCTCGTGCGTGAGGCTTCCGGCGTCGAAACGACTGCGCCGTCGGCAACTGCAGTTCGAACTGTTGGCCACCAGGCGAACGGAGCGTCGACGTTCAGCCCGTAGTACCGGTTGCCCGCAGCCCAGAAGTTCTTCAGTGAGCCAGATTCAGCGGAATAGCCACGGTTCTGATGAGGCTGTCAATGACGCACTGCGACCGCCTGCGCAGCAGGCCGAGTCGGAAGGGACGACCAGCGAGAACCGCAGAACGTCGTTGACGATCCTCGGCGAACTGTTCGACCGAATCATCGGTGGCGCGGGCCTCGTCGTCGTACTTGCGGACGAGCGAGTCAAGGCTCTTGACCCGATCAATCGATACCGTCGAGTCGTCAGCGGTGGTTCGGCCGCCGAAGCACCGCCGATATCTGCCGCAGCGACCGATGTCGAGGTCAGCCTGGACCTCGTCTGCCGCTGCTTCGGCGCGGCATCACGGAGGCGGTCCAGCACCAGACGCTCCTCCGGCGTCGAGATCAACAACGAACTCGTCTTCGACTGCCAACCGAGCACGACAGGTGTTCGCTCGGTCCCGAAGAGTGGGCCAGGAAGCAGGCTCGCGTTGATGAGCGGCTTGGAACAACGCCGCCTCGGCGTAGGTCACAGCGACGGCGCCGCGCTCGTGGCGGTGCCGATCCCAGGTCTCCGCCCGCCGACCACGTGCCGTCGGAGAGTTCGCGGATCTGGTCGCTCAGTGCGTGGCGGGCTATGCGGTCCGGTGGCCAATCGTCTGGCCAATCCGACAGGCGCTCGGACGGGGTGTGGATCACGATGGGCACGCGGTCGAGGCCGGCCTCGCGGGCGGCGCGTAGGAGCTGGTTGTCGAAGGTGACGTAGCTGCCGTCGCCCCAGCGGACGCCGTGGATCGGGGGGCCGTGCCAGCCGGTCGGGCGGATCTGGGCTGTTGGCCCGTCGAGATCGTGGGTGGTCGGGCTGACGCTGCGTTGGGTGAAGCGGATTTGGTCCGGGCGCAGCAGCGCCACCTTCGGTAGCAGGCGTTCGTAGCGGGAACGTTCCGCCGCGGTCAGGCTGTCGGGGTCGACGCCGAGGTCGGCGAAGCTGGCGGATCCGATGCCGATCGCCCGAAGCTGGTCGGGAGTCGGATCGCGGAGCATGACTTCCGGTCGTGCCGCAGCCGACGGCGGAGTGCGATCCCCGGCCGGGCCGCCGCCAAAGACCACGGGTGGCGACATGGCTTGCTGCGTGGGAACGGCACCCTCCGCGCTCGGTCTGCTGGGCATCGTGGATGCGGAATCCGGAGCATCCGGACCCGTGGGCCGGTCGGACCCGGTCTGGTGGCCAACGCCAGCGACGCCGGTCGAAGCGTTGCCAACAGGGGCGGGCGCATCGGAGCCGACCGATGCCGCCCGTTGGGGGCCATTCGTGGTCGATGTAATGGCTTCGGCGGCGGGCGCATCGGCAGCCAGCGATGCTGGGCGGCCGGGACCGTTCGCTGTCGAAGCAACTGCTTCGGCGACTGGCTGGTCGCCGAGATTGTGGGCCGCCAACTCGATGCCAACGCCGCCCGCCGCCGTATGGATGCGGCCGTCATCGTCCGTTGAGCTGCGGAGAGTGTCCGGGCGTCCGGGCGCAGCGAGTTCTGCCGGCGTCGTCGCGGATTCAGCCTCGATGAACGAGAGCGCTGAGGTTCCGGTCCTCGACCCGCCCGAGGCCGCCTCGACGGAGGCCACCCCCGCCGAATCGCTCCGCAAGGAGGGGATTCCGGCCGACTCCGCCGCGCCTGACCCGGCGCCGGCACCCGCAGATTGGGCCGAGCCGGACGTCGCGGAGGCAGAAGGGAAAGACGCGACCCCGGCATGACCGGCCGGGGACCACGACGCGCCGGCGGGCGGAGCTGGGCTTGTTTCGGTCGGTTCCTGAGGCCGCTCCCGCGCAACGGGTAGATCTGAAGGGGCGGCGGCAGGGCTTGCGTGGAGGGAAGCCGGGTCGAGTCGCGGATCGGAAGCAGGAGCGGCTGGGTGAGGCGCCACCTCGGCGGCCATCAAGCCGTGGTCGATGGCTCCGCTCGTAGCGCCGGAGGTCGCCGCGCGGGCCGCGTCGGTCGGATCCGGCAGACCGGCGCCGGTCGCCAGGCTTGCCGCCGTCTCGGCCAGGGCCTCCGACGCCGCCGCACGGGTCGACTTCGCGACCATGCCAGCCGCCGGGTTGGGTGCGATGTGAGCGGCCGACCCGGCCACCCCGCCCGCCAAGCCACCGACCGCCGACATACCCAGCGCCCGCAGGTCCCACGACTGCCGGTGACCGGCCGCACGCTGGTAAGACTGGATGCCCGCCGATGTCGCCACCTCCTCCACCGACTCGGCAGCGCCCGCCACCGCGGCCTGGCGGCCGAAGCGGCGCACCGTGCTGGACGACGCCGACTTGACCGCCGACGCCGACAGCCGGGTCACCAGACGGCCGAAGATCCGCTGGATCGCCGCCCGCGTCGCCGCCGCGGCGGCCATCGCCGCCGGGCTTGCCGCGCCGGCCGTCAGGGCTATCGCGACCGTCAGGGCCAGCAGTTCGATGACCAGGAGGCCGACCTCGATCCAGACCTCGATCTTCGCGGCCTCGATCTCGGCCCCGCATGACTCCACACCGGCGCCCAGGTCGGCGAAGAAGGCGGGCAGTTGACCCAACGGAGCCGAGACGGCCTCCCATTGATCGAAGAACGCGGTCGCGGCCGGGCCCGCGTAGCCGGCGGTCACCGCGGCCGCCGCCGTCGTCGCCTCGGTGCGGACGACGTCCAGGTCCGCCGCGGCCGCGAACCAGGCGTCGGCCAGGTCCCACACCGCGCGCTCGTCGCCCTCCGGCCACTGCACGCCGATCACCCATTCGAGGCACTCGTACGCCCAGTCGGGCACCTCCCACGGCAGCGCGTCGAGCGGGTGCGGGATCGGGCTCGGCAGCACCGTCACGAGCCGAAGCGGCGCGCTGCGGCCTCGTCGGCGTCCATCATGGACGCCGATGCCGTGCGGGCCGCCTCGCCCAAGAGCGTCAGCGCGGACGCCACCGACGACCAGGTCGCGCAGCGCGACGGACGCGGCAGGGAGATAGCTCCGCGCGAACGCCGCACCGGCCTCGTCCGCGCCCCACGGCGAACCAACCGGAAGTGCGGGTCAGCGCCGACCCGACCCGACCGCGACCAGATCACCGGCGGCCCGCGCCACGGCGGCCTGATCGAGGTAGACCTCAGCCATGGCGGCGTAGGAGGGCGTCGAACTGGCCGCTCCGCACATAGTCGGCCACCCCGGACCCCGGCGGCAGATAGCCCGCCACCAGGTCCTGGACCGCCGCCGCGGCCGATGCCGTGGCCAAGCGGATCGTCGTCGTGGCCACCGTCGCGAGTTGGTCGGGGCGGTGGGTGCGGTACGCCCGCGGGTCGAACACCAGCCGGACCAGATGGCCGCGGGCGTCGACGGTCGCGATCACCAGACCGTCGGGTGACTGCGCCGTCGACGAGAACGCCGATAGGCGTTCGCGCAGCTCAGTCATGCCGGCGCGGATGCGCTCGTATTGACCGAGGACCTCGTCGGCGCGCCCGCGGAGGGCGTCGTTGACCGCGCGGTCCGCGCGCTCGTGTCATTGCCGATTCTCCCAACCCCGCAGGCAGAGATCACCGTAAGTCACGCCGACGATACCGGGAGCCATAGATCAATGTGACCCCGTCGACACGAAGTTTCCGGACGCCGGGCCATGTCCCGGGGCCACCGCCGCGCGTTGAGGTAGAAGCCGGCTCACCTGACGGGTGAAACCCCAGGTCAAGCCCGCGTACGGGGTCTTGGCGTGCCCATGGGCGCACTGATCTTATGTGCCCACCACCCGCCGGAGCCGAACCTGTACAGATTGGACGGTGCAGACGTGACTGTCACCCTGGGGAACCGGTCCGCGATCCCGGCACCGCGCCGTGGGTCCGGGGTCTTCGAGCGGACGCGGACAGCCACGGAGCCGGCACTGCGGGCGGCGGTCGACAGGCTGCCGCCGGCCACCCGGTGCGCCGTCGGCTACCACTTCGGGTGGTGGGACAGCGACGGCAAGGACCGGTTGGGTACGGGCGGCAAGGCACTCCGCCCGGCACTGGCACTGCTGGCCGCGGAGGCGGTCGGTGGCACCCCGGTCGGCATGGCGGCCGTGTCGGCCGTGCCCGCCGCGATCCCGGCTGCCGTCGCGGTGGAGCTCGTCCACAACTTCTCGCTGCTGCACGCCGAGGTGCTGCACGTCGACGTGCTCCACGGTGACAGCCGCCACCGGCCGACGGTACGGACCACGTTCGGCACCGGCCCCGCCATCCTGGCCGGCGACGCGTTGCTGACGCTCGCCTTCGACGTGCTCGCCGCGACCGGCCACCCCAGCTCCGCTACCGCCGCCCGGATGCTCGGCGCCACCGTCACCCAACTTCTCGAGGGCCAGGCCGACGAGCGCCGCGAGGACGTACGCCTGGACGAATGTTTCCGGGCGGCCCGCCGCAGGACCGCCGCGTTGCTGGAGTGCAGCGCCGGCCTCGGTGGGCTGTTCGGGGGCGGCACGCCCGCCCAGATCGCCGCCCTGCGTGGCTTCGGCGCCGAGCTCGGCCTGGCCTTCCAGCTCACCGCCGACCTGCTCGGCATCTGGGGCGGCGGCGACCCGGCACACTCCGACCTGCGGCACCGCAGGCGCTCGCTGCCCGTGGTCGCGGCGCTCGCCACCGGCTCGACGACCGCCGAGCGGATCGCGGACGCGTACCGGGCGAAGCACGAGCTCTCCGATGTGGAGGTTCGGGAGCTGACCGACGCCATGGACGCCGACGGCTGGCGGGACTGGTGCGTCATCGAGGCGGGGCGGCACGTGCGCGCGGCGCTCGACCAGCTCGAGCCCGGCATCACCGCGGAGCGCCGCCAGGACCTGCGTGCGATCGCCCGGCTGGTCGGTGACCGGGACCGGTGAACCACCGCGTCGCCGCCGCGGTCTGCGCCGCGGCCCTCCTCAGCACCCCGGCTCCGGTCACGGCCGCACCGAAGGCCGAGCCGACCGCCTGCTACAACGCCATCTATCTGACCCGCGACCAGAGCCTGCTGCGGCTCGACGACGCGGCCGCCGAGCCGACCCCGGTCGCCCGGTTCGACGCGCCGCTGGACGCCGTCGCCTACGTGCCCGCCACCCAGGCGTTCTGGGCCGTCAGCGGCGACGAGGTGGTCAGCTTCGACCAAGCCGGTCGGATCACCACGAGAAAACAGAAGCCGGCCGCGCTGCGCGGGCAGGACCCGGTCGATCTCGCCACGGGGGCGACCGGCGCGGCCACCGGCAGGGGCGACCACTGGATCGTCCGGACCGGCCGCGAGATCGTCACCTACCGCATGCCCGCGCTGAAGGAAGTCGACCGCCACCGGCTCACGGGCGCGGACATCCTGCTGCCACACCGGATCGCCGACTGGGACGTCAACGAGGCTGACGGCCGTCTCTACACGATCGCGTCCGGCCCACCGGCCCGGCTCGTGCGGATCGACCCGCGCACCGGCACCACGACGGCGATCTCAGCGCCCCGCGGGCTGCCCGCGCTAGGCACCTTCGGCGCGATCGCCGTCGATCCACAAGGGACCCTGCACGCCCTGCACGACCAGACCGGCCGCCTGTACGACATCAAGCTCGACGAGCCGACCAAAGCCACTGGCAAAGGGCGGCACCACACCGGCGACCGGGTCGGATGCCGCTACCTGCCCCGAAGCCTGGGACTACGGCGACGCCAAGGCCCCGTTCCCGACCACCCGCGCCAAGAACGGCCCCCGCCACAAGGTCACCAACGACCTGACCCTCGGCCGGACCGTCACCGCGGAGCCCGACTCCCGAGCGAAAGACCAGGACGACGCCCTCGCCAAGCCGGCGACGGTCGAGCGCGACGGCACCCTCGCGGTCGAGGTCACCGCCACCAACGCGACCGGCCGCAACGCCCTGCTCGCTGCCTGGCACGACCTGGACGGCAACGGCCGCTTCGACGACCGTGACCTGGCCACCGCCACCATCCGGCCCGGAAGCACACCCCGCACGGTCACCCTGACCTGGCGCACCAAGCCCCGCACGACCACGTCGACCCTGCGGATCCGGCTGTTCGGCGGGCCACGCGGCTACGACGCACCCGCCCCGAAACCGACCGGCCCGGCCGACAGCGGCGAGGTCGAGGACCACCCGATCACGACGAGACCGGCGGTGCGCCCGAACGGCGACCAGGCCGCCGAGCCGCCACTCGACGTGCAGGACCTGGCCGCACCGGCGGACGCGATCCCCGACCCGGGCGTCCAGCCCGCGCCGGTCCCCCTGCCCGAACGCCGCCACTACCCGGTCGCCGCCGCCACCACCACACCGCGCGAGAAGAACCGCCTCCCGTTGACCTGGTCGGTCTTCGTGGGGCTGCTGGTGCCCGCCGCGTCCGTCGCCGCGCGGGCGGCCGCCAAGAGAGGAAGTCGATGAACACGCTGCTCGCCGGGATCGCCGTGGTGCTCGCCGCGGCTCTCGCGTCCGTCGTCGGGTTCACCATGGTGTCCCGCTACGTGCCGCGGCGCTGGCGGGTCGCCGACGGTGATGCCGCCAGCACCGTCTATTCGACGATCGGCATGGTGTACGCGATCCTCATCGCGATCGCCGCCATCGCCGTCTGGGAGCCGCGCTCCGACGCCGCCAGCAACACCGAGGCGGAGGCGAGCAGCCTGGTCGAGGCCTACTGGTCGGCCAACCGGCTGGCCCCGGCCGACCGCGACGACGTGCGCGGCCTGATCGTCGGCTACCTCCAGGTCGCCGGCGGCTCCGAGTGGGACCACCTGCGCACCGCGCACAGCGGCACGATGGGCGCCGAGAACCTGTCGACAGAGCTGCGCGAGCGGGTCGACGCGGTGCGTCCCGAGACCGAGGGCGAGCAGGCCGCACACCAGATGCTGGCCGGGCAGGTCAGCAGCGCGGCCACCGCCCGGCGGGCCCGGATCGGCGACGCCGACTCCCGGATGCCCGCGCCGCTCTGGCCGATCCTGCTCGGCGGCGCCATCATCAGCGTCGGCTTCCTCTATCTCTTCGGCCTGCGCCGCACCGTCCCCAATGGACTCATGTTCGCCGCGCTCGGCGGCATGGTCGCGCTCATGCTGTTCGTGCTCTACCAGGTCGAGCTGCCCTACAGCAGAGGCTTCGCGCTCGACCCGGGCGCTTTACAGGCCGCGCTCGAGACGTTACGCGGCACCGACGGCGTCTAGCGACGCCGCCAACACGTCGAGCCCCCGCTCCAGCGTGCCGTCGTCGATCACCAGCGGTGGCAGGAACCGCAGCACGTTGCCGTACGTGCCGCAGGTCAGCGTGAGCAGCCCACGGCGGTGGCATTCCGCCGACACCGCCCCGGTGGTCACCGGATCGGGGGTCAGGGTCCCCGGATGGGTGATCTCGATGGCCTGCATGGCGCCGCGGCCGCGTACGTCGGCGATCCGAGGGTCCGCGGCGGCGAGGTCGCGGAGCCGGCCGCCGACGATCAGGCCGATCCGCCGCGCGGCGGTGACCAGGTCGAGCTCGCGCATCGTCTCGATCGAGGCGAGTGCCGCCGCACAGGCCAGCGGATTGCCGCCATAGGTGCCGCCCAGCCCGCCGGGATGCACCGCGTCCATGATGTCGGCCCGCCCGGTCACCGCGCCCAGCGGCAGCCCGCCGGCGATCCCCTTGGCCAGCGTCATCAGGTCGGGCACGACGCCCTCGTGCGACGAGGCGAACCAGTCGCCCGTACGGCAGAAGCCGGTCTGGATCTCGTCGGCGATGAACACCGCGCCCGCCTCGCGGGCCCACGCGGACAGTGCCGGCAGGAACCCGGGCGCCGGCACCACGAAGCCGCCCTCGCCCTGGATCGGCTCGACCAGCACCGCGGCGACGTTGGTCGCCCCGATCTGCGACGCGACCAGGTCGAGCGCGCGGGCGGCCGCATCGGCACCGGAGAGCCCCCCGTCGCGCAGCGGATAGGACATCGGCACCCGGTAGACCTCGCCGGCGAACGGGCCGAAGCGGTGCTTGTACGGCATGTTCTTCGCGGTCAGCGCCATCGTCAGGTTGGTCCGGCCGTGGTACGCGTGGTCGAACACCACCACCGCGGTGCGCCCGGTCGCGTGCCGGGCGATCTTC
Organism: uncultured Actinomycetota bacterium; assembly: GCA_963840005.1. GTDB lineage: Bacteria > Actinomycetota > Actinomycetes > Mycobacteriales > Micromonosporaceae > Asanoa. The sequence continues at coordinate 311,704 of CAWIXO010000007.1, forward strand.
ACCGCGTTCTCCACCGCCTCGGCGCCGGAGTTGACCAGCATCGAGCGCTTCTCGCCGTCGCCCGGGGTCAGCGTGTTGAGCGTTTCGCAGACCGAGACGTAGAGCTCGTACGGCGCCACCATGAAGCAGGTGTGGGTGAACCGCTCGACCTGCTCGCGCACGGCCGCCACGACTCGGGGTGCCGAGTTGCCGACCGAGGTCACCGCGATGCCGGAGGCGAAGTCGATCCACTCGTTGCCGTCGACGTCGGTCAGCGTCCCGCCGCCCGCGTGGTCCACATAGGAGTGGATGACCGAGCTGACGCCGCGGGCCACCGCCGCGGTGCGCCGCTTGTGCAGGTCGAGGGAGCCCATCAGCCCTCCAGGTTGTGCATCACGTGCTTGAGGCGGGTGTAGTCCTCCAGGCTGTAGACCGAGAGGTCCTTGCCATGGCCGGAGTGCTTGAAGCCACCGTGCGGCATCTCCGAGACGAACGGGATGTGCGTGTTGACCCAGACGCAGCCGAAGTCGAGTCGCCGGGTCATCCGCATCGCGCGGCCGTGGTCGCGGGTCCAGACCGAGGCGGACAGGCCGTATTCGACGCCGTTGGCCCAGCGGACCGCCTCGTCCTCGTCGGTGAACCGCTGCACGGTGATCACCGGCCCGAACACCTCGTCCTGGATGATCTCGTCCTGCTGCCGGACGCCGGAGACCACGGTCGGCGCGTAGAAGTAGCCGCGGTCGCCGACCCGCGCGCCACCGACCTCGAGCGAGGCGTGGTCCGGCAGCCGGTCGACGAAGCCGGTGACCCGGCCGAGCTGGTTGGCGTTGTTGAGCGGGCCGTAGAGGACGTCCTCCTCGTCGGGCAAGCCGGTCTTCGTGCCGCGGGCCTGCTCGACCAGCGCGGCGAGGAAGTCGTCGTGGATGCCGGGACCGGCCAGCACCCGGGTCGCGGCGGTGCAGTCCTGGCCGGCGTTGAAGTAGCCGCCGACCGCGATCGCCTCGGCCGCCGCGGCCACGTCGGCGTCGTCGAACAGCACGACCGGCGCCTTGCCGCCCAGCTCCAGGTGGGTGCGCTTGAGGTCCGACGCGGCGGCCGCGGCCACCTCCTTGCCGGCCCGGGTCGAGCCGGTGATCGAGACGAGCTGCGGCACGGGGTGGGACACCAGCGCGCGGCCGGTGTCGCGGTCGCCGGTGATCACGTTGAAGACGCCGGCCGGGAAGAACTCGGACGCGATCTCGGCGAGCATCAGCGAGCTGACCGGCGTCGTGTCACTCGGTTTGAGGACCACGCAGTTGCCGGCCGCGAGCGCCGGCGCGATCTTCCAGATGGCCATCATCAGCGGGTAGTTCCACGGCGTCACCTGGCCGACGACGCCGAGCGGCTCGCGCCGCACGTACGACGTGTGCCCCGCCATGTATTCGCCCGCCGAGCGGCCCTCCAGCATCCGGGCGGCGCCGGCGAAGAAGCGCAGCTCGTCGACCGCCGGCGGCAGCTCCTCGTCGGTGGTGAGCTGGCGGGGCTTGCCGGTGTTGCGCACCTCGGCGTCGACGAGCTCGGCGGCCCGCGACTCGACCGCGTCGGCGAACTTGAGCAGCGCGAGCTGCCGTTGCGCCGGGGTCACGTCGCGCCAGCTCTCGAACGCGGTCGCGGCCGCGGTCATCGCCCGGTCCACGTCGGCCTGGCCGGAGACCGGGGCCTGGGCGAAGACCTCGCCGGTGCACGGGTCGACCAGGTCGCTGAAGTTGCCGTCGACCGGGTCGACGTATTCACCGTTGACGAAGTTGCGCAGCTGCTGCTTGTCGCTCATGGTGGGCGTCTCCAGGCGTGCGGGCCGTCGGAAGGCGCAGGCATGTCGTTTTCGCGATCCTCACGCCATCTTCGCGACCGAATCCGTTGCTGACAAGGTCTAACGCCACCGTTTCCGCGAGCCAGACTGCTGAGTTACGCTGCGGCCGTGGACCCGCGCGCGTTCTACGTAGCAGGCCGGCCCGAGCACGGCAGCCGACCAGGTGACGGTCCGGCACCCCTTCGACGGTCATGCGGTCGGCACCACCACCAACGCGACACCAGAGCAGGTCGAACAGGCGGTCAGCGCGGCCGCGGCCGTCGCTGGGGCAGCTGCCGCTCTTCCCGCGCACGCCCGCGCCGCCGCCCTCGACCACGTCTCGGCCCGGCTCAAGGAGCGCGCCGACGAGGTCGCCCGGCTGATCACCGCCGAGAACGGCAAGCCGCTCAAGTGGGCGCGCGCCGAGGCGGCCCGGGCGGTGTCGACGTTCCGCTGGGCGGCCGAGGAGGCCCGCCGGTTCGCCGGCGACCTGCAACGCCTCGACACCGACCCGGCCGCGACCGGCCGCCTGGCCGTGGTCCGCCGCTTCCCGCGCGGCCCGGTCCTCGGCATCGCGCCGTTCAACTTCCCGCTCAACCTGGTCGCGCACAAGGTCGCCCCGGCGATCGCGGCGGGCGCGCCGATCGTGGTCAAGCCGGCGCCGGCCACCCCGCTCACCGCGCTGCTGCTGGGCGAGATCCTGGCCGAGACCGACCTGCCCGCGGGCATGTTCTCGGTGCTGCCGCTGCCCAACGAGCGGGCGGCCGCGCTGGTCGAGGACCCGCGCCTGCCGGTCGTCAGCTTCACCGGCTCCGGCCCGGTCGGCGCGGCGATCCGGCGCGCGGTCCCGGACAAGCACGTCACCCTGGAACTCGGCGGCAACGCTGCGGTGCTGCTCTGCGAGGACTGGACGGCCGACGCGGACCTGACCTTCGCGGCGGAGCGGATCGCGACGTTCTCCAACTACCAGGCGGGGCAGAGCTGCATCGCGGTGCAGCGGGTCTTCGTCCACGAGTGGATCTACGACGGCTTCCTGCCGCGACTGGTCGCCGCCGTCGCCGCCCTGCGCACCGGCGACCCGTCCGACGAGGCGACCGATGTGGGTCCGCTGATCACCGAGGCGGCGGCCCAGCGGGTCGAGTCCTGGGTCGACGAGGCCGTCACGGCTGGGGCGACGATCGAGGTCGGGGGGCTGCGCACGGGCGCCACCTATCCGCCGACCGTGCTGTCCCGGCGCGCCGAAGGACGCGAAGGTCAGCCGCGAGGAGGTATTCGGGCCGGTGCTGGTGGTCTCGCCGGTCGCGTCGGACGCGGACGGGCTTCGCCGCGATCAACGACTCGGCGTACGGGCTGCAGGCGGGCGTCTTCACCCGCAACCTCCAGACGGCGTTCGCCGCCCACCGCACCCTGGAGGTCGGCGGCGTGATCGTCGGCGACGTGCCGTCGTACCGCGCCGACCAGATGCCGTACGGCGGCGTCAAGGGGTCGGGGGTCGGGCGCGAAGGGCTGCGCAGCGCGATCGACGACTACACCGAACCGCGAGTCATGGTGCTCACCGGCCTGGATCTCTAGGAACCGAGCTTCATTACGCGCGTCCGTTGTGGGCGCGACCGTTTGCTCCCGCGCGCAACGGGCGGGACCCAAACCCGGGGCCCCGCCCTGCCAGGTCCGCGGTGGACAAACCCGGCTGGGGCGATGCGCCCCGAGACGCCGCGCCGAAGTTCCTCGCGGTCGCCGCTGGTTGCGTTGTGTCACCCGCGTGCTGGGCGCGGCATGAGTAGCGAAAGCAACCAACCGGTTGGTTCGCGCATGGGTTTGCCGTGCCGGCTCCGCCCGACACGAACCAACCGGTTGGCACGGGCATCGGCTTGCCGTCCAGGCTCCGCCCGGGACAACAACCAACCGGTTGGCACGGGCATCGGCTTGCCGTCCAGGCTCCGCCAGACACGAACCAACCAACCGGTTGGCACGCATGGATTCGCCGTGCCGCGTTGATCGACCGCTACCGACGGACGACGCCGACATCCCGCCCTCTCTGCCCGCCAAACCAACCAACCGGTTGGTTCGCGGATAGGGCCGTCGTGCCGGCCCGCCTGGCGCAACCCAACCAACAACGTTGCGGACTGGCCCCGGCGGGCCTGGAACTACGCCGCCGACCAACGCGTGCGAGCGCGAGCAGGTCGGCTCACCGACCATTGAGCTCCCAGCGAAAGCGCCGCGCAAGCGGGGCGGACCGTGCGCGTCCAGACACCCGCCAATGGGATGCCGCCAACAACGGCGGCAATTCCGACGCACGTTGGGCGCTGGAGCAGATCGGGCCCGTGTTAGCGCGAAACCAACCGGTTGGTTGGTTCGCGCCAGCCTGAGCCGCTACGGCAGACTCCATACGCGAACGAACCAGGTTTCTCACCGCGCACCCGGCAGGGGCGGGTCCCCGGGTCGGGGTTCCGACACGACATCGCGGAAGCGCCAAGCCGGTTGGTGGGATCTACCGCCTGGTGCGGGCCTGGCCGGAGCCGTGGTCGTGCTTCGCCGTCGGCTACCGTCCCAGCATGACGAGCCAGCCGCCTACCGGAATGACGACCGCGACCGTGCGTGAGTGGCGGGTCGAAGAAGGATGGGGGGTTCTCGACTCCCCCGGCACACCCGGCGGGTGCTGGACGCACTTCGTTCACATCGAGATGCCCGGCTATCGGGCGTTGCAACAAGGACAGGTCGTCACGCTCGACTGGGAGTCACCCGGCCAGGACGGCTACAACTTCCGCGCCACGCGCGTCGTCCCGTAACCGCACTCGAGCGGTCCACCGGCTTCAGCGTCACCTTGAACGTCGACCTCGAGCGGACGACGCCAGCCGCCCTGGCCACGCGGGGGTTCACCGACTCGTAGCTGACCGGGCGGCTGTTGGCACCCACCGCGGACCCGGCAGGGCAGGGCCCCGGGTCTGGGCCCTGCCCGTTGCGCGCGGGAGCAAACGGTCGCAACCACCGCGGACGCGCGTAAAAGAACCTGCGCTTAGGAGGCTTCGGAATTAGGTCCTTGGCGGCGGAGTTCGTCGACGGCTCCCATGGCGTCGCGCAAATCCCCCAACCACCGGTCGGTGTTCTGGCCGACCAACCGCACGCACCAGGCCAGGGCTTCGGAGCGGCTGCGGGCCACACCCGCCGCTACCAGGGTGTCCAGGACCTGGCGGTCCGACTGCCTCAGCCGCGTCATGACCGGGGCTGAGAACGTGGTGAACAAGGCCTCCGTCGATCCGCACGTCGCTCCCCAGCTGACCTTGCGGCGCCAGTTGTGTTCGATCTGCTGTGCGATCTTGATGCGTTGGTCGCGGGTGTCTTCTCGGTGTTGGGCGATTCGGCCCTGCTCGGCCGACGCCTTGTCGGCATCGGACGCGTCCTCGGCCAACTTTGGCGACGGCAAATGCCCAATGATCATGACTTCGTCGCGGTCGATGGTGACCGTGGGTGGTTCGGTGAACCAGCCGTCCGGCACCGCGCCGGTGATCCAGGCGGCCAGACCCTCCGCCGGTGGCGGCTCCGCCCGTCCCGCCGCGTCCGCCCTGCTTCCCATGGGCCTCGGAAACCCCTCATGGCGCACCTCCTGATTACTTGATTACAGCATTACACCGTTGCGTGAGGGCGCACAGTGTTCAGGAGTTCGCTCTGAGCGGAAGAGAAGCGGGTCAGCGCATCGCCCACGGCGAGCCGTAGGCGACCAGCAGATCCAGGAACGGCTTCGGCGGGAACGCCTCCGGCCCGAGGACGCCCGCGCCCGACCAGGTGCCGGCGGACAGCAGCTCCAAGGCGACCACCGGGTTGACCGCGGTCTGCCAGACCACGGCCTGGTGGCCGTACTCGCGCATCGACCACTCGTTGTCGACCACGTGATAGAGGTAGACCTCGCGCGGCGAGCCGTCCACCCCGATGCCACTGACCCAGGTGCCGGCGCAGGTCTTGCCGGTCATCCGCGGGCCCAGCGTCGCCGGGTCGGGCAGGCACGCGGCCACCACGTCGCGCGGCGCCACCGACACGTCGCCGACCTGCACCGGTACGGCGGAGTCCAGGCCGAGTCGGTGCAGCGTGCGGAGTACGGCGATGAAGTCGGCGCCCAGGCCGTACTTGAAGGTCACCCGGTCGCGCGTCGACCCAGCGCGGGATCAGCAGCACCTCTTCGTGCTCGACGTTGACGCACTCGACCGGGCCGATGCCCTCCGGGAAGTCGAACACCTCCGGCTCCGAGAACGGCTCCGTGGTGAACCAACCCCGGTCGCGTCTCGTAGACCACCGGCGGGTTCAGGCACTCCTCGATGGTGGTCCAGATCGAGAACGACGGCGCGAAGGCGTAGCCGTCGACCACCAGGTTGGAGCCGTCGCGCACGCCGATCTCGTCGATCGAGGTGAACAGCTCGTCGGCCGCGTACCGGGCGAAGATGTCGGACAGCCCCGGCTCCACCCCGATCCCGACCAGCGCGAGCCGCCCCGACTCCTCCCACAGCGACGCCGTCTCGAACTGGGACGCGCCGAGCACGACACCGGTCGAGGCGTAGGGATCGGTCGGGATGCGGCTGGGACAACGACATCGCCATGTCGAGATAGTCGGCGCCCGCCGCGAACGCACCGTCGAAGATGGACATCACGAACCGTGGATCCACCGCGTTGAAGACGTGTGTCGCGCCGGCGGCCAGGTCGCGCACCTCGGTCGACGACGACGCGTCGACCTGGGCCGCGGTGAAGCGCGGGTCGTCCAACGCGGCCACCACCGCTTCCGCGCGCGAAAGCGAGTAGTCGGCGACCACCCAGGACGAGAAGAACGAGCGGCGGGCGGCGATCGCGGCGGCCGCGGCACCGACCCCGCCGGCGCCGATCTGCAGGACGCGCATCAGGAATCGAACCCCAAACCGAGTGTGTCGAGCGTACGCAGCCACAGGTTGCGCCGGCCCTGGTGCGCGTCGGCGTGGGCCATCGACCAGCGGGTCGCGTTGATGACCAGGGCGCGCAAGGGTTCCGGCGGGAACGGGATCGGGCGGCTGCGTACGAAGTCCAATGTGGTCAACGGGGTTGGCGCCCCGGAAAGCAGGTCCAGCGCGACCCGGGCGCCGAACCGGGTGGCGCCGACGCCCAGGCCGGTGAAACCGGACGCGTACGCCATCCGGCCGCCGAACGCCGTGCCGAAGAAGGCGCAGAACCGGGTGCAGGTGTCGACCACGCCGCCCCAGCGATGGCTGAAAGTGACGTCGGCGAGCTGCGGGAAGGTCTCGAAGAAGTGCCGGGCCAGCGTCTCGAAGGTTGGTGACTCGCGGGCCAACGACGGCGCCACCCGGTTGCCGAAGTGGTAGACCGCGTCGTAGCCGCCGAACAGGATCCGGTTGTCGGCGGTCAGCCGGTAGTAGTGGAACTGGTTGCCCGAGTCGGCCAGACCCTGCCGGCTGCCGCCAGCCGACCGAGGCCAGCTCAGCCGCCGTCAGCGGGCCGGGTGACCAGCGCGTAGTCGTAGACCGGCACGACGTAGGCGCGCAGCCGGCGCAGCAGCGGCGGGAAGGCGTTGGCCGCCAGCACGACGCCACCGGCCCGCACCGAACCGTCGGTGCAGCGCGCGACGACGCCCGCCCCGGACGTCGCCAGCCCGGTCACCCGGGTGTGCTCGAAGATCCGCACGCCCAGTGACAGGCAGGCCGACCGCAGCCCCCAGGCCAGCCGGGCCGGGTCGAGCATGACCGTGCGGTCGCGGTGCCAGACCCCGCCGAGGTAGGTGGGCGAGTCGACCTCGGCCCGCACCTCGTCGCGGCCGAGCACGATCGCGTCGTGCCCGTGCCGTCGGGCCAGCGCGGCCCCGGATGCCAGGTCTTCGAGCTGGTGCTGCTGCGTGGCCAGCTCGATCTCACCGGTGCGCTCGACGTCGCAGCGGATGTCGAACAGCGAGATCGTGGCCAGCAACGCTTCGAGGTTGGCCTGGCCGAGCGTCTCCAGCGCGTCGATCTCGTCCGGGAACCGCGCGGCGCCGTTGGCCAGGCCGTGGGTCAGCGACGCCGCGCAGAAGCCGCCGTTGCGCCCGGACGCCGCCCAGCCGCAGGTGCCGGCCTCGACCAGCACCACGTCGCGGCCGGGGTCGTCCTGCTTGGCCTGCAACGCCGCCCACAGGCCGCTGTAGCCGCCGCCGACCACGAGCGAGGTCGGCTCGAGATCAGCCGATCAGCGGTGGCAGCGGGTCGGGGCGCTCGGGACGGTCGAGCCAGTAGACCCGGGGCTGCGCGTCCGCGAGCGCCCGACCGACGTTCATGCCACTCGCGCCCCCCGCCGCCGTCGCACGTTGGTCGCCAGCACCAGCAGCAGCGCGATCGCGAACATGGCCGTGCCGATCACGTTGACCTGCGGCGGGATGCCGCGCTGGTTGGCACCCCAAACGTACATCGGGAAGGTCACCGTGTTGCCGGAGTTGAAGTTCGTGATGATGAAGTCGTCGAAGGACAGGGAGAACGCGAGCAGTGCCGCGGCGACGATGCCGGGCAGCACCAGCGGCAGGGTGATCCGCCGGAAGGTCTGGAACGGCGTCGGCGTAGAGGTCCATCGCCGCCTCTTCCAGCCGTGCGTCCATGCCGGCCAGCCGCGCCTTGACCGTGACCACCACGAACGAGACGCAGAACATCACGTGCGCGATGAGGATGGTCCAGAAGCCGAGCTGGATGCCGCCGGCCGTGAACAGCGCCAGCAGCGAGGTGCCCATCACCAGCTCGGGCGTCGCCATCGGCAGGAAGATCAGCAGGTTGGTCGGCGCTGCGGCCGCGGAACCGGTGCCGGGCCAGCGCGAACGCCATCAGCGTGCCGAGCAGGGTCGAGCGCGACGGTGGCCAGCAGGCCGATCCAGGCCGAGCGCTGACCACCGCGTCGCAGAGGTCGGGCGGGCCGCACAGGTTGGTCCAGTTGTCGGTGGTGAACGCGTTGAAGTCGTAGGAGAGCCGGCTCGACGGGCGGTTGAAGGAGAGCCCGGCGACGACCGCGATCGGCAGGAACAGGTAGAGCAGCACCATCAGGCCGACCGTCAGCACCCAGTGGTCGGCGATCCAGCGCCCGATCCGGTAACCCATCTCAGACCACCTCGTCAGTGCCGGCGCGGCGTACGTAGGTGAAGACGATCACCAGGATCGAGCGCCATCAGCAGGAACGAGAGCGCGGCGCCCTGCGGTGGTTCCTGGCGGGACAGGAACGCCGAGTTCGACCACGTTGCCGACCATCGCGGTGTTGGTGTTGCCGAGCAGCGCGGCGTTGATGTAGTCGCCGACCGCCGGGATGAAGAACAGCAGCGTGCCGGCGACCAGGCCGGGCATCGACAGCGGCAGGGTCACCTTGACGAACGTGCGCGCCGGGCTGGCGTAGAGGTCGCCGGCCGCCTCCAGCAGCCGGGTGTCGAGCCGCTCCAGGCTGGCGTAGAGCGGCAGCACCAGGAACGGCAGGAAGTTGTAGGTCAGGCCGAGCACCACCGCCGTCGGGCGTGGCCAGCAGCCGGCCGTCGACGCCGAGCAGGCCGATGCTCGCGCAGGAAGTGCACCAGAGCGCCGTTGTCGGACAGGATCGTCTTCCAGGCCAGCGTGCGCACCAGGAAGCTGGTGAACATCGGCGCGACCACGCAGACCAGCAGCAGGTTCTTCCACCGGCCGGCCTTCTGCGCGATCGCGTAGGCCAGCGGGTAGCCGATCACGATGCCGATCAGGGTGGCGATGCCGGCATAGGCGAACGAACGGACGACCTGCGGCCAGGCGTACGCGATCGCGTCGGGGTAGTTGCCGAACTCCCACGTCATCGCGTAGCCGGCGGTCACCGAGCCGGAGGGGTCGTAGAGGCTGGTCGCGCCGAGCTGGATCGTCGGCACGACGAAGAACAGCACCAGCCAGGCGACGCCGGGCAGCAGCAGCAGGTAGGGCAGCCAGCCGGCGGCGGTCCGCGACCGCTCGGCACGCTGGGCGGTGCCGGCCGGGCGGGCGCCGCGCGCCGACGCCGGTCAGCAAACTCACGAGCCGACCCCGACCGCGTCGGGCGAGTCCAGCTGCGGCGTGGTCTGGTCGCCCTCGCCGGGCTCGCGGTGCAGCACGAACGCGTGCTCCGGGCTCCAGTGCGCGGTCACCTCGGAGCCGACCGGCAGCGGCGGCCGCCGAGCCGCCGTTGGGCGCGAACACGGCCAGCTCGGTGCCCCAGCCGGTGCGCACGAGGTATTGCGTGCTGACGCCCACATAGGACGAGTCGGTGATCACGCCGGTCGACCTACTGGTGTCCGGCCGGCACGGCGGTGCCGCCGTCGACCAGGGCCAACTTCTCCGGGCGTACGCCGAGGAAGACCGGACCCCGCTGGGTGCGGGACCGGGCCGCCGGCACCGCCGAACCGCTGCCCGTAGGCCTCGACCTGGACGTCGCCGCCGGACTGGCCGCCGGCCTCGCCGGCGAGCAGGTTGGACTGGCCGAGGAAGTTGGCCACGAACGCGGTCGCCGGGTACTCGTAGATCTCGGCCGGCGCGGCCGAGCTGCTCGATCTGCCCGGCGTTCATCACCGCGACCGTGTCGGCCATCGTCATGGCCTCCTCCTGGTCGTGCGTGACGTGCACGAAGGTGATGCCGACCTCGGTCTGGATCCGCTTGAGCTCGATCTGCATCTGCCGGCGCAGCTTGAGGTCGAGTGCGCCGAGCGGCTCGTCGAGCAGCAGCACCTGCGGGTGGTTGATCAGCGCGCGGGCCAGCGCGACCCGCTGCTGCTGGCCGCCGGACAGCTCGGCCGGCCGGCGCTTGTGAAGCCGCTCGAGCTGGACCAGCGCGAGCATCTGCTCGACCTGCCCGGCGATCTCGCGCTGACCTTCGCCGGCGCAGCCCGAAGGCCACGTTCTCGAAGACGTCGAGGTGCGGGAAGAGCGCGTAGCTCTGGAACACCGTGTTGACCGGCCGCTGGTAGGGGCGCAGCCGGGTGATGTCGCGCTCGCCGAGCCGGACCTCGCCGGCGGTCGGCTCCTCCAGCCCGGCCACCATCCGCAGCGTGGTCGTCTTGCCGCAGCCGGAGGCGCCGAGCAGCGCGAAGAACGAGCCCTGTGGCACGGTCAGGCTCAGGTCGTCGACGGCGATGAACTGGCCGAACCGCTTGGTGACGTTGGTGATGCGCAGGTCGCCGGCTTCGGACTGGGTCGCCATGTCAGGCTCCGATGACCTTCTGGAACGCGGACTCGTACTCGCGCTCCTCGGATTCGGTCAGTGCCTTGAAGACCTTCGCCTTAGATCCCGTTCAGGCCCACCTGCAGGATGCCGTCGTCGGGCGTCGGCGCGCCGGTGATCAGCTGCGTGCGGATGCCGTTCAGGTCCGCGAGCACGAACACGCCGGTGTCCACGCCGGTCTCGGACAGCGTCACGTTCTTGGTGTCGCCCGGAGGAGGTCGCGAAGCGCACCGCGAGCTCGTCCACGCCGCCGCGGTCGAGGTTGCGGTCGTCGTCGATCACGGCCACGAACGTCGGGTTGCCGGCGCGCGCCGACAGCGAGTCGATCGGGATCGAGTTGAACACCTTCATCGCCTGCTGGCGGCCGTCGGAGCCGGAACACGTTGTTCCCCTGCTGCTCGATCAGATCCACCGTTCGACAGATAACGAACCAGGCCGGGGATCTCGACGAGCGTCGGCGGTCCGTCGTCCGCGGTGGCCGGGGATGTTGTCCGCGCCGAACTCGCGAGTCGCGGATGCCGCCGGGCTCGCGTCGAAGTACTGGACGCGCACGCGGCTGCGGCCGCGCACCTCGAGCGTCCCGTTGCCGGGCCGCGCGGACGGCGGCGCGGACACGTCGATGGTGTCGCCGAACTTCGTCTGGATGTGACCGGTGAACACGCCCAAGGTCGACGGTCGTGTCGAGGTTCACGACCTCGATGTCCTCGATGACGTCCACGCCCGAGATCGGGTCGCGGAACACCGAGAGCACCGTGACCGTGACGTCGTTGGTGTCGCCGTTCGGCACGATGCGCAGGTCCTGGTCGTCCACGCGGATGTGCACCTCGTCGCCCGGCTGGATGCGCGCGAGGCAGCGACCCGACCTGCCGGAGATCACCGGGTCCGCGGTGTTCACCACGGTGACCGCGCCCACCACGGGCGGCGACACCGCGAGCGGCGCCGACGCGATCAGCTGGTCGGGCGCGCCGTCGTTGGTCAGGAAGTCGGTGAACGTCGCGATCACCGAGCCGCCCTGCGTGATCTCGAGCGCGCCGTCGTTCACCGGCGGCGAGGCCGGCGGCACCGCGACCGAGGTGCGGAAGCGCGTGCGAGCAGGCCCAGGAAGTTGCCTTCCGTCAGGTTGTCCTCGGAGACCACGATCGTCTCCTGAGTCGATGAGCGTGCCGGTGCCGGCGGGACCGGTGAACGCGCTCACCGTGACGGTGCGCGTCTCGTTGCCCGGGCCCGACTCGAAGTCCGACTCGATGCCCGAAGACACCGGCGGGTTGCCGCCAGCGCCGCGTCGCGGTCGCCGGTGATCACGATCGCGAGCCGGTTACCGCCGATCGCCACGCCGCCGCCCGCCGGATCAACCACCGTGATCACGGCGTCCGCGCCCTTGCGCACGAACACCGTGTCGCGCGGGAACGTCCCGACGCGCGCCCGAGGTCGTTTCGGGGTCGAGGTATCCACCACCACGGTGTTCGCCGAGTTCGTCTGGGTGCCGGGGATGTCCGCGGCGCGCACTTCCAGACTTCGTTGTTCGCGGTTCCCAGCCCGGCCGCGAGGAACGCGGTCCGTACGCTGTTGAACGGTTGCGCGGCCAACGGCTGGACCACGAAGATTCCGGTGTTGGCCCGGTCTCCTGCAGCGTCACGACCTCCTGGTCCACCGACTGCGGCGCGGCCGGGAACAGGATCGGGCCGACCGGCGGGTGCCGGGAAGCCGGAGAACGAGGTCAGCGTCACGGTGACGGTGTCCGCGACCAGCGGGCTGCGGTTCAAGTCGTCGTCGATGACCCGCAAGAACAGCGGCTCGCCGGCGCGGAACTCGAAGCGGCGCGCCTGCGTGCCCGACCGTCGCGGGTGAAGAGCGCCGCGCCGTCGATGTGCACCTGCAGCGTCAGGTCGGCGGCGAGCATCAGGCCGTTCGGCGACACGTAGCCAGGCTCGACCGGGTTCAGCGCACGCGCACCTGCGGCGCGGGGACGGCGCGACCGAGAACTCCGGCGGTCGAAGTCGCGGCCGCGCACGTCCAGGTTCCCGTTGTTCTGGATCACGAAGCCGACGACCGCGTCGGCGAACTTCGACGCGATCGAGCCGGTGAACACGCCGGTGCGCGGCCGGTCTCGGTCAACACCACGCGCTCGGTGTCCGGTCTGGAACCCGCCCACCGCGTTCCCGTTCGTGTCACGTCGGTGACCAGGGTGAGCGTGACGCGGTCGGTGTCCGGCGACAGGTCCGCGTCCGGGTCGCGGATGCACAGGAACACCGTGTCGCCCGGCTCGATGCGCGTGACGATGCCGTTGCAGTCCAGGTCGCCCGCGAAGCGTCGCGATCGGCGGCGTGTTGTTGAACTGCACGGGCAGCGGGAACGGGTCGATGCAGCACCGGGACGTTGGTCTGGCCGTTGAGGCGGAGCGCCTCGTTGTAGGTGCCCTCGACGCGACCGCCGGCCTCCACGGACACCGTGCCGTCGTTGTCCGTGCCCACGCCGCGTGAGCCGGAAGCTGTACGGCATCGAACGGACGAACAGCGCGTTGAGCCGGTTGTCCTCGTTCACCACGAACGTCTCGCGGTCGATCTCGCCGCCGCCTTCGCCACGCGGCGAACGAGGTGATCGTCACGGTCACCGTGTCGTTGCCGGGACCGGCGCGGGTGTCCGCGAACTCGTCGGTGTCGTTGATCGTGACGCGGAAGTCGGAGCCCGGGGTGAGCGGGTTCGGCGCGAACGTGTTCGGCCCGGAGTCGATGCCGCCGCGCACGTCGACGTGAACGGCGGGACCGGCGTGCCGTTCGTCGTGATCGGATCGGCGTAGGTCGCGATCACGGAGTCGATGCCCGCCTGGATCGCGAGCAAGCGTCGTTCGCGATCGGCGCCAGGTCGAAATTCGGTGAACAGGAGCGACATGAAGATGCCGGAGTCCGCGGCGGTCTCCGTCAGCGTCACGGACTCGGCGTCGCCCGCGGCGGAGGTGGCGATCACCACGGGACGGTTCCTGACGTTCGGGTCGACGTTCTGGTCATCATCCTTGACGCGGAGAGGATGGACTTGCCGACCGTGACAGCTTGAGCTCGGGTGCTGCTCCGCCAGCGGATGCCGCGGCTGATTCAACAGGTCGTCGTTCTCGCGCGGCTCGAGGAGCTTCGAGAGGCCGTTGGTGCGCACGGTCGCGGTGATCACGGGGAACGCGAGCGCGGTGACCGTGACGGTGTCATTGCCGCGCACCTCGAGCGTGCCGTTCGTCGGGATCGGCGCATCCCGGCCGGGCCGGCGACGGTGCGCAGGCGGCCGGTGTAGACCGAATCCTGCCCGGTCTCGAACAGGTGCACGGTCTCGATGTCGCCGCGCGTCGTCGCGACGGTCGCGATGATCTCGTTGTTGAACGGGACCGCGTCGCCCGGCCCGTTCCGGACGTGCACGAAGATTCGTCGCCGGCCTGGATGAACTCGGGCAGTCGTCGAGCGGGACGAGGTTCGAGTCCTCGCTGGTCGCGAAGAAGGTCTGGGCGACCGCCAGGGAGGGCAGAGCCAACGCCGAGAACTGCGGCCAGCAGGACCACCGCAGGACCGGTTTTCTGGGAAAACCCAGGACCCAGGGCCTG
>CAWIXO010000008.1:0-32547 GCA_963840005.1 uncultured Actinomycetota bacterium
CGGCTACGTGCGGTCCGCGGTCGCCGACCGCGCGCACTTCGCATGATGTCCAGCCCGAGCTGCTCGACCGCCCACGACCCGGAGCTGGTCGCGGCGAGGGCCGGGCCTCGGGCGACTCGGTGCCGCGGTCGCGACCGTGCGGGGCACCGAGCGGCGTGGCGCCGACACCCGGATCGCCGGCCTCTCCGCCTGGTCGATCGTGCACGGCTTCGCGACGCTGTGGCTGAGCGGCGCCCTCCGAGCGACCTCGGCGACGATCCCGAGGAGGCGGCCCGACAGGTGATGAGGCCGCTTTCGGGAAAATCGAGCTACCAGCTCGTCGGGAGGGCGGCCCTCGTCGTAGCCGGCCGCGGACTGGACGCCGACCACGGCACGCTCGTGGAACTCGGGGATCGAGCGGCGCCGGCGTAGGTGCACGCGCTGCGGACGCCGGCGACGATCTCGTCGATCAGGTCCTCGACGCCGGGCCGGTCCGGGTCGAGGTACATCCGGGCCGAGGAGATGCCCTCCTCGAACAGCGCCTTGCGGGCCCGGTCGAACGCGCTGTCCTCGGCGGTGCGGGCGCTACCGCGCGGGCCGACGCCATGCCGAAGCTCTCCTTGTAGCGCCGCCCGTCTGGCGTCGGTGTGGAGGTCGCCGGGCGACTCGTAGGTGCCGGCGAACCACGAGCCGATCATCACGTTGGCCGCGCCGGCGGCCAGGGCCAGCGCGACGTCGCGCGGGTGCCGTACGCCGCCGTCGGCCCAGACGTGCCTGCCCGAGCGCGCGCGGCCGCGGCCGCGCATTCGAGCACGGCCGAGAACTGCGGGCGGCCGACGCCGGTCATCATCCGGGTCGTGCACATCGCACCGGGGCCGACGCCGACCTTGACGATGTCGGCGCCGGCCTCGACCAGGTCGCGCACGCCGGCCGCGGTCACCACGTTGCCGGCGACGATCGGTACCGGCGGGTCGAGCGCCGCGGACCGCGCGCAGCGCCTCAGCATCCGCTCCTGGTGGCCGTGCGCGGTGTCGACGACCAGCACGTCGACGCCGGCCGCGAGCAGCGCCGCGGCCTTGCCGGCCACGTCGCCGTTGATGCCGATCGCGGCCGCGACCCGCAGCTGGCCCGTGTCGTCCAGCGCGGGCCGGTAGAGCGTCGAGCGCAGCGCGCCGGTCGGGTGAGCACGCCGAGGAGCCGGCCCTCGCGTCGACCACCGGGGCGATCTGGCGCCGCCCGTGTGGAGCGCGTCGAAGCCGCGCCGCGGGTCGGCCTCGGCCGACGGTCAGCAGCTCGGTGGTCATCACGTGCTGACCTGGGTGAAGCGGTCGACGCCGAGCAGTCGGACTCGGTGACGATGCCGACCGGGCGCTGCCCGTCGTCGACGACCCGACCGCGCCGTGCGCGCGCTTGGTCAGCAGCGCGAGGGCGTCGCCGACGGTGTCGGTCGGGCCGAGCGTGATCGCGGTGTCGTGGACCGGGTGGCGTTGCTTGACCCAGCTGATCACCTCGGCCACCACGTCGAGCGGAATGTCCTGCGGGATCACCGCCATGCCGCCCCGCCGGGCGACCGTCTCGGCCATCCGGCGGCCGGCGATGGCGGTCATGTTGGCCACGACCAGCGGGATCGTGGTGCCGATGCCGTCGGTGGTGAGGTCGACGTCGAGGCGGGACACCGGGTCCGACCGGGCGGGCACATGAAGACGTCGTTGTACGTCAGGTCGTGGCTGGGCGCGTTGCCGTCGAGAAACCTCGCCGGGCCATCATTCCGCGGGCGCTAAGCGATCGTGCAGATCGGGGCACCTGCGGTGACCGTCGCGCCGACCGAGGCCGCGAGCCCGGAGACGGTGCCGGCCTTGTGCGCGTTGAGCGGCTGCTCCATCTTCATCGCCTCGAGCACGACGATCAGGTCGCCCTCGGCCACCTCGTCACCGTCAGCGACGGCGACCTTGACGATCGTGCCCTGCATGGGCGAACTGAGCGTGTCGCCGCTCGCGGCGCCCCGGCCGCTGTGGGCTCCCGCCCGCCGGCCGGGGCGCGCGTTGGAGCGTTGCCCGAGTGGCGCCCGTACCCCCGGAAAAACCGGCGGGAAGGCGCACCTCGAGCCGCTTTCCGCCCACCTCGACCACGACGGTCTCGCGTTCGCCGGCGGCGTGGCCGCGGCAGCGGCAGCCGCGTCGAAGGGCTCGACGGAGCCGGTCCACTCGGTCTCGATCCAGCGGGTGTGCACGCGGAACGGCTCGTCGGTGAACGCCGGGTCGCGCACCACGAGGCGGTGGAACGGCAACGCGGTCGCCATCCCGTCGACCACCATCTCGTCGAGGGCGCGGCGGGCGCGTTCCAGCGCCTCGGCCCGGGTCTCGCCGGTGACGATGACCTTGGCGAGCAGCGAGTCGAAGTTGCCGCCGATGACGTCGCCCTCGGCGATGCCGGCGTCGACCCGGACGCCCGGGCCGCTCGGCAGCCGCAGCTTGGTCACGGTGCCCGGAGCGGGCAGGAAGTTCGGCCCGGGTCCTCGCCGTTGATCCGGAACTCGAACGAGTGGCCGCGCGGCGTCGGGTCTTCGACGTGCCGCAGCGGCTCACCGTCGGCGATCCGGAACTGCTCGCGGACCAGGTCGAGGCCGGAGGTCTCCTCGGAGACCGGGTGCTCGACCTGTAGCCGGGTGTTGACCTCCAGGAAGGAGATCGTGCCGTCGGTGCCGACCAGGTATTCGACCGTGCCGGCGCCCTCGTAGGCGGCCTCGCGGCAGATCGCCTTGGCGCTCTCGTGGATCTGTTTGCGCTGGTCGTCGGTGAGGAACGGGGCCGGAGCCTCCTCGACCAGCTTCTGGTGGCGGCGCTGCAGCGAGCAGTCGCGGGTGCCGACGACCACCACGTTGCCGTGCCGGTCGGCGAGCACCTGGGCCTCGACGTGGCGCGGGTGGTCGAGGTAGCGCTCCACGAAGCACTCGCCCCGGCCGAACGCCGCGACCGCCTCGCGGGTGGCGCTCTCGAACAGCGCCGGGATCTCCTCGATCGTGCGGGCCACCTTCAGGCCGCGGCCGCCACCGCCGAACGCCGCCTTGATGGCGACGGGCAGGCCGTGCTTCTTCGCGAACTCGACCACCTCGTCGGGGCCCTTGACCGGGTCCGGGGTGCCGGGGACGAGGGGTGCGCCGGCCCGCTGCGCGATGTGCCGGGCGGTGACCTTGTCGCCGAGGTCGCGGATCGCCTGCGGCGACGGGCCGATCCAGGTCAAACCCGCTTCGGTCACCGCGGTCGCGAAATCGGCATTCTCCGACAGAAACCCATAACCAGGGTGTACGGCGTCAGCGCCGGAGCGCGTCGCGATGTCGATCAGCTTGTCGATGCGCAGGTAGGTCTCGGTGGCGGTGTCGCCCTCGAGCGCGTAGGCCTCGTCGGCCAGCACCGCGTGCGGCGCCTCGCGGTCGGAGTCGGCATAGACGGCGACGCTGCCCAGCCCGGCGTCCCGACAGGCACGGATGACCCGTACCGCGATCTCGCCGCGATTGGCGATCAGAACCTTGCGCATATTCGGGAGTGTATCGGCGCGGATGATCAACTTACCCAGTTAGTAGCTGTGGGATGTGCAACGCTTGGGCCGTGTCGGCAACCCGGATGATGATCCTCGGCGCGGTGCGGTTGATGCAGCCCGTGCACGGCTACGACGTGCGGCGTGAGCTGCTCAGTTGGGGTGCTGACAAGTGGGCCAACGTGCAACCTGGATCGATCTATCACGGGTTGCGCAAGCTCGCCGAAGAGGAGATGTTGCGTGAGGTCGGCACCGACCAGGTCGGTGGGCGGCCGGCCCGCACGTCCTATGAGATAACGGCCAAGGGCGAGGCCGAGTTCGAGTCCTGTTGCGCGATCAGTGGTGGAATGTCGCCCCTCCGGCCGACCCGTTCTTCGCCGCCTTCTCCTTTGTGGGTGCCCTGCCGCGCGAGGAGGCGTCGGCCGCGTTGCGCAACCGGGCAAGGGTGCTGCGGGCGACGGTCGAGGGCATGCGCGCATCGCTCGAGTCGCGCTGGATCAGTGAGCTGAAGCCGACCCACGTGGCGTGGATGTTCGAGCTCAGCATCGCGCGGGGGGAGGCGGAGATCGACTGGTGTGAGCGCATCGCGGACCTGATCGACTCAGGAGTGTCGTACCTCCCGGATAGCCTCCGCGAGTCTCCCGAGTTCCGCGACTATCTCGACCGATCAAGCAATATTCAACGTTGACCAGTCGAGTTATATCGCGTTAAGAGTCCCGGGTGACACAGTCGACCCGGGGGTGGTTCATGATCATCGAGACCAGTGGGCTGCGGAAGTCATTCCGCTCCCGCCAGGGCAGAGAAGAAGACAGTCGAGGCCGTCCGCGGCGTCGACCTGCGCGTCGACGAGGGCGAGATCTTCGGGTTCCTCGGCCCCAACGGCGCCGGCAAGACCACCACACTGCGCATGCTGGCCACGCTGATCGTCCCCGACGGTGGCGAGGCGACGATCGCGGGCGCCGACCTGCTGCGCGACCCGGGCGAGGTGCGGCGGCGGATCGGCTATGTCGCGCAGGGCGGCAGCACGTGGGACGACTCCACCGCGCGTGAGGAGCTGGTGCTCCAGGCCCGGCTCTACGGCATGGGCAAGGCCGCCGCGCTGGAGCGGGCGGCGCGCGCGCTGGACGCGTTCCAGCTTTCCGAATACGCCGACCGCAAGTGCAAGACCTACTCGGGCGGCCAGCGGCGCCGGGTCGACATCGCGCTGGGCATCATCCACGAGCCGCGCGTGGTCTTCCTCGACGAGCCGACGACGGGCCTCGACCCGCAGAGCCGCGCACACATGTGGGAGGAGATCCGCCGTCTGCGCTCCGAGGGCATGACGGTCTTCATCACCACGCACTACCTCGAAGAGGCCGACGCGCTCTGCGACCGCATCGCGATCATGGACAACGGCGAGGTCGTCGCCGAGGGCACCCCGGCGGCGCTCAAGCGCGAGATCTCCCACGACGTCATCACCATCGGGCTCAACGGCGCCACCACCGAGGCGGCCGCGATCCTCGACTCGGCCGTGTTCGTCGCCCGCCTCGAGAAGCTCGACAGCGGCGAACGGCCTGCGCCTGTTCGTCGACGACGGCGCCACCGCGATGCCACAGGTGTTGCGCGAGCTCGAGCGCAACGGCGTCACCCTCAAGTCGATCGAGTTGCACCGCCCGAGCCTCGACGACGTCTTCCTGACCAAGACCGGCCGATCGCTGCGGGAGAAGTGACGATGAAGTTCCTCCGAGACTGCTGGCTGATCTTCCAGCGGCAGATCCAACTCCTGCTCCGCAACCCGATCTGGGTCTTCGTCGGCGTCTTCCAGCCGGTGATGTATCTGCTGCTGTTCGCCCCCCTGCTCAAGCCGGCGCTGTCCCCGCTCGGCGTGACCACCGACGCCGAGGCCTACCGGGTCTTCGTGCCCGGCCTGCTCGTGCTGCTGGCCATCTTCGGCGGCCTGTTCCAGGGCTTCGGCCTGATCGCCGAGCTGCGCGCCGGCGTGATCGAGCGGTCCCGGGTGACCCCGGTCAGCCGGTTCGCGCTGCTGCTCGGCCGTTCCCTGCGCGACGTGGTGTCGCTGATCGCCCAGGCCGGCATCATCACGATCCTGGCGCTCTTCTTCGACCTGCGGGTGTTCATCGGCGACCTGCTGCTGGCCTACCTGATGCTCGCGCTGATCGCGCTGATGACCTCGGCGGTGTCCTACGGCGTGGCGCTGGCGGTGAAGAGCGAAGACGCGCTCGCGCCGCTGATGAACACGGTCGCCCAGCCGGTGCTGCTGCTCTCCGGCATCCTGCTGCCGCTCCAGTTCGCGCCCGGCTGGCTGGAAGACGTCGCCAAGTGGAACCCGTTCTCCTGGGCGGTCGACGGCACCCGCGCCCTGTTCGCCGGCGACGTCGGCAACGACAAGGTCTGGCAGGGCCTGTTGATCGTGTCGGTGCTGACCGTGCTGGCGGTCTGGTGGGCGGCCCGCGAGTTCGCCCGCAGCGTCCGCTGACGTCCGCTGCCTCCGGGGAGAGGGTGGTGATACCCGCGAACCACGGGGTCGCGGGTATCATCGCCGCGCGGTCAGACGTGTGCCACCCGCGATTTCCGAGGTCCGTGAAACCGCTCTCTCCGCGTACCGTGAGGTCGTGCCGCGCCTAGTCCACGACCGCATCACCCTGCTGCTCTATGCGCAGCTGGGTGTCTGGGGCTTCTTCCTCTACGGCTTCGGCCCGGTCGTGCCGCTGCTCCGCGACGAGCAGGGGGTCAGTGCGGCGCTGGCCAGCCTGCACGGCACCGGTCTAGCGGTCGGCATCCTGATCGCGGGCGTCGATCTTCTCGCCGGTCTCCCGGCGGATCGGCCGCGGCGCCACGATCTGGGTCGGGCCTGACGGCGTCGTGCTCGTGATCGGCGTCCTGTGGTTGGCCCGCCCGCTGCCCGTGACCGTCGGCGCGGCCGTCCTGGTCTCGATCTTCGGCTCGTTCATCGTCAACGGCGTCAACGCCGCGATCTCCGACCACCAGGGCGACGCCGCGCCGGCGGCCCTGAGCGAGGCCAACGCGGCCGCCGCCTTCACCGGCATCGTGTCACCGGTGGTCGTCGGCGTCTTCGTCAGCCGTGGGCCTCGGCTGGCGCCCGGCCTTGTCGCTGGTGGTGCTGCTCATCCTCGGCGTGCTGGCGCTCGCGACGCTGTGGCGGGTAGCGACCCCGGTGCGTTCGACTGTTCACGTTGCCGGTCGGCGCTGGCGGCCGCCTGTCCCGGTCCGTACTGGATCACCCTGATCCTGCTCGCCGCCACGTCGTCGATCGAGGTCTGCTTCTCGCTGTGGGCGGTCGACGTGCTGCGTACCCACGCCGGCATGGGCTCCGGCCCCGCCGCGGCCGGCTTCGCCGCGGTCCTGGCGGGCATGTTCGTCGGCCGCCTGGCCGCGGGCCGCGTCGCGCTGCACGTCCCGACGATCCGCCTGCTGCTGCTGTCCCTGGCTGTCACCCTGGCCGGCTTCGCGCATCTTCTGGGTAGCGACGGCCCCGTGGCTGGCGGTCATCGGCCTGTTCGTGGTCGGCCTGGGCATCGCGGTCCAGTACCCGCTGGTGATCTCCCTGGCCCTGGCCGCCGCCCCCGGGCAGGCCGACCGGGCGTCGGGCCTGACCACCTACCCGGTCGCCTTCGGCTTCGGCGTGGCCCCGGTGCTGCTCGGCGCCCTGGCGGACCGCTCCGGCCCACACCAGGCTTTCCTGGTGCTGCCGGTCTTCATCGTCGGCCGCGGTAGTGCTGACGATGTGGCTGGCGCGGTCGCTAGCTCTTCCAAAGATCGGTGAGCCGCACGCCGAGGTCGTCGAGCAGGTGGCGTAGCAGCGGCAGCGAAAGCCCGACAACGGTGCCGTGATCGCCTTCGATCCGCTCGACGAACGGCCCGCCCAGCCCATCAATGGTGAACGCGCCGGCGACGTGCAAGCGGTTCGCCGGTCCCGACGTAGGCGGCGATCTCTTCATCGGTGAGCTCGGCGAAGTGCACGACGGTAGACCCGACGCGCCGACCGTCACCCCGGCCAGGTCGATCAGGTAGTGCCCGGTGTGCAGCACCCCCGACCGCCCGCGCATGCGCTGCCACCGCTGAACGGCATCGTCGGCGTCGGCCGGCTTACCGAACACCTGACCCTCGAACTCGAGCACCGAGTCACACCCGAGCACCAACAGCCGGCCGCCCGGACTGACCACGATCCCCTCGGCCCCAAGCCGGCGAGCGACCTCGGTCGCCTTCATCCGAGCGAGAGTCAGACAGAGATCCTCCGCGCTGGGCTCCTGCACCGCCGACTCGTCGACCCCGCTGACCACCACTTCTACGTCGATCCCAGCCGAGTTGAGCAATGCCCGCCGGGCAGGGCTCGCCGACGCCAACACCAAAGTTGTAGATCCAGCCGTCCGCACGGGGAGCTACGGTACCTGTCGCCTTCCCACCCGATGCCGACGGGCACGCACGATGAGCCCGAAGACCACGATAAGCACCCCAACCCCAACCAAAGCCCCAATCCCCAGCCCACCGCGACCCCTGCCCGTCGTCTGGCGGGGCGGCAACGCCGGGCGTGCTGGGCACGGCCGATGAAGCGGTAGGTGAGAGCGGCGGAACGTCCGCGGTAAGCGCCGCCACAACATTGAGCACGCCGTAGCCATACTCGTCATCCCGGCCGGGCGCGCCCTTGTCG
The DNA here is from genome assembly GCA_963840005.1 of uncultured Actinomycetota bacterium. Taxonomy (GTDB): domain Bacteria; phylum Actinomycetota; class Actinomycetes; order Mycobacteriales; family Micromonosporaceae; genus Asanoa. The sequence goes on from CAWIXO010000008.1 coordinate 8,183, forward strand.
GTTGCAGTAGCAGTAAGGCGATGAACCACCTCGACCGCCGAGAGCTCGGGGAAACCGACTCCGCACCAACGCAACAGCCCCAGACACGATCGCAGCCGAGCCGACGTGCCGGTGCCGAGCTCGTAGCCGGAATTCAAGCTGGTCGTCATAATGTCGACCCCGGGTGCTACGAGAACCATGCCGCCGCCCTTTACGGAAACCTCGGCGACTGCGCCGGCCCGGTCAGAAGCACCGACCGCCAGCACTCCCGGGTAGTTCGCGGGAAATCCGATGATTGGTGAGGGCGAGTTACCTGCTGCGGCGACGACGATGACATCCTCGCGGCCGGCGCGTTCTACGGCCTTCTGCAGCTTTGTGGTGGGTCCACCGCTTGCGGAAACATTAATGACAGCAGCGCCATGATCGATGGCCCAGTTGATGCCGTCGGCAGTTATGTCTGGACTGTTTGAGCCTCCCGACGCAGTATCCACCACCGGAAGGATCTTGGAGTCGGGTGCTATCCCTAGGACTCCCTTGGACCCCCTGCCGTGTGCCGGCGATCAAGCCGGCCATGCCAGTGCCATGGCCGCTCTGATCGGTTGTTCCATCTCCGTGCGCCAACGGATCCACCACGGCGCCTGGAAGAATGCTTCCTTCAAGGTCGCGATGTGCGTCAACGCCGCTGTCCACAACAGCGATGCTGATCCAGTTCCAGTCGAGATCTTGTGTGCGCGCCCTACGTCTAGGACCTGCAAGTGCCACTGGCTGTTGCGGATCTCATCTGCATCGGAGAGCAGTGGGAGGACCACAAGGGCAGAGGCGATGGCAAGCCTCGGAAGCACCATCACCGGTCGAGCCCAATTGCTGGCCCAGGGTCGAATTGCGTAGGCACCACAGGCGGTAGGAGGACGGGAGGCACTCCTTCGGGACTGTCCCAGTGGCTGTCAGGCGGGGGTCGCTCGGCCGTCGACTTTCGGTCGTCGGGTGCGCGAGCAGGCGTAAGGCCGAATGGTGCCATCGTGCTCTGACCTTCGGAACGCGGAGCAATCAGCCCTGTTGGCAACCCTCCGCGCCACCCTTCGGTGGAAGCTGAAGTGCCGCCTGGAGGCCGAATTACACCCCCGGGTTGCAGCACTTGCCGAACGACTCCCTGCCCCTGGCCGATCGAAGGAGTTGCCGGCTGCGGGCGGATGGCATCCCGCGATTGCCTGTTTTGCGGGTGAAGAGCGCTGGTCGATGCTTGGCCGCCCAATCCCGGTGGAACCCGGTTGACGTGTGGCGTCCGCCGCTGAGTCTCAGCCTGGCTCGGAGCAGTCGTGCCTGCGGATCCAGATTGTGTGGATGGCGGCATCGCAATCTGTGGCCGTGCCACGGCTCTGGAAGGTGGAGTAAGACCTACGACACGGGGACGGGCAGGTGGCGGCGGGATAGACGAACCCCGCTCGAAGCGGCGCTCTGTTTCGAACGGCGTCGGTCTGCGAAATTGATTTTGCGCCGATATCAGCGCATGGCTCAGGTCCTGCATAACTGCGCGGGCACGGGCGTTCAGTCGCTCAAAGTCTGCGTCCGTTACGGGAGACCGACCTAGCGACGTTCCTGGGAGTTGAGACGCCCTGGTCGACTCCACTAGGGAGTCGTAGGTCTTTCGGGACTGAAGCTTTTCCGTGTACTCGGCGTGGATGTTGGCGACCTGGTTGCGGGCCGATTCGATGGTGGTGGTTGCCGTGGTGAGGGCCGTGTAGTTGGTGGCGGCTACCTCGTGGGTGGCCCGGACGTGGTCGATCAGGTAGTCCAGCCGCGCGATGAACGCCCGCGCTGCCGGGCTCTTCGCCGGTGGCCAAGCCTCGGCGAGCTGGTCCCGGTAGACCTGTAGCCGCGCCATGTGGGTTGCTGTCAGCTCGGTGATTTTGCGAGGCCCGCCGCGTTCCGCCAGTGCGTCTCTGTCTCCTGCGGCTCGAGCATTCGCCACATGGACGGCGCATCGTGGCGGGACCAGTCCGTCGCGGTCTGGCGGCCCGCCGGCGTCGAAGGATTCACGCATCGGGCGCACCTCACGCCGGCGGCGGTCTTGTCCAGCGCCGCCCGCACCTCGTCGACCCGGGCGGCGGCGAACGCGTCCGCGCCGCGGTAGTTCCGGCTTACCTCGCCCGCCGCGGTCGCGAAACCGCCGGTGACATCTTGGTAGTAGTACACCGCGTAGGCCGTGTCCTGTGCTGACGCGGCGTGACTTTCCAGGAAGGCCAGCAATTCCGGAAAATCCGTATATGCGCGCCGGAAGCTCGGCCATGATGTCGTCGAAGATCGGCGCCACGTGGGGCGCGAAGTTGTTGCGGACCTCGGCGTCTAGTTTGGCGGCGAACTCTTCCATGCGGCCGATGTCGGCCTCGATGGTGGCGTAGTCGCGGAGCCAGGCCGGTGGGAGGTCCTCGTTGGACAGAGCCACGCGCCACCCTCCTCGCGGTCACCGAACAGTTGCTGACCGTGAGGCTAGCGCTGCCGCGCCAAGGGACGCAGCCCTGATTGTGCGATTTAGCGGGGCAACCCCGACGCGCGCCAGGCGCCCGGGCCGAACGAAGCGGTGCCGGGGCGGGCGGATCGGGTCCAATGCGACACAACGGGCTCAGTCGTGGAAATCGACGGGCGGAGGCGGACCGACAGCACGCCTACCAGGGCCGCCAGTTCCTCGGCGGTGGGCGTTCCGCGGGTGACCTTGAACAGGGGTTCCTCCGACATCCCACCAGCGTACGGTCGGTCTACGTCACATGAGCAACTGCCGCCCGTGTGGCGGTCAGGGGTCACAGGTACGGTTTTGGGTGATGTCGATGACTCAGCCGCAGCTCATCGCCGACCGGTATCGACTCGTCGAGCCGCTCGGGCAAGGCGGCATGGGCCGCGTCTGGCTCGCCTTGGACGAGGTGTTGCACCGTGAGGTGGCGATCAAGGAGCTTGTCCCGCCACCGGGACTGACCGACGACGAGCGCCGCGAGATGCGGGAGCGGTCGTTGCGCGAGGCGCGCGCGATCGCCCGGCTGAACCACATCAACGTGGTACGCATCTTCGACGTGCTGCGCACCGACGGTGATCCGTGGATCGTCATGGAGTACGTGGCCTCCCGCTCGCTCCAGGACGTGATCGCCAGCGACGGGCCCCTTCCGCCCGTCCGCGTCGCGGAGATCGGGCTCGCCATGCTGGCCGCACTTCGCACCGCGCACCGGGCCGGCGTCGTGCACCGCGACATCAAGCCCGCCAACGTGTTGCTGGCCGATGACGGCCGGGTCGTGCTCACCGACTGGGGGCTGGCCACCATCCCGGGCGACCCGACGGTCACCCGCACCGGGCTCGTGCTCGGCTCGCCCGCCTACATCGCGCCCGAGCGCGCCCGCGACGGCACCTCCGGCCCGCGCACCGACATGTGGTCGCTCGGCGCCACGCTCTACGCCGCGGTCGAAGGGCAGTCGCCGTTCGCCCGGCCGTCGGCGCTGGCCACCCTCGCCGCGCTGGCCACCGAGCCGCCGGCACCGGCCCGGCGGGCCGGCCAGCTGCGGCCCGTCCTCAATGGACTCTTGCGCAAGGAGCCGGCGGACCGGATCGACCCGGACGAGGCCGACCGACTACTGCGTCGCGCGTCCGGCCGCAAGACCGTCGCGCGCCGCCCGCTCCGGGACGGGGTACGCCGTCTCACCGCGCTCCGCGACCGTGAGGGCTTCCCGCTGCTACCCGCCGCCCCCGCCTCACCGGCCGCGCCCACCCCGCAAAGCCCCGCGCCAGCACCTCAGAGCCCCGCCAGCCGCCCAGAGCCCGGCCGAAGCCGAGCACCCGGCGGCACCACCCGAACCGGGCGCGCGCCCCGCGCCCGCGCACCCCGCACGACCCGCCCGGCGCCGGCGTCTGGCCGATCTCGCCCGCCAGCCCCACCGCCGCACCCACCAGCCCGGCGGCAGGGGAAGCGGCAGCGGGCCAAGCTCCGGCAGCCGACCGCAGCGGACGCGATCCCGGCCACCGCACCGACCTCGCCGGCCACGCCCGGCCAGCCGCCGCAAGACACGCGTCCGGTCGTCGTGCCTGGCTCACCAGCCGGCCCGACGACCCGCCCGACCTCACCGGCAGCGAGGCCAACCTCACCGGCAGCCCGGCCAACTTCACCAGCAGCGAGGCCGACTTCACCAGCAACGAGGCCGACCTCACCAGCAGCGAGGCCGATCTCACCCGGCGGCCCAACCGCCCGCCCGACCTCCCCGGCCGGCCGGGCCTCGGTCCCACCGCCACCAGGCCGAATCCACCAGAGCGGCAACAGCGCCGGCAAAGGTCCACGTCGGACAGACCACCGAACGCGTTCCCTAGCCGTCCTGGCCGCCGCGCTCGCGGCCGTCGTACTCATGATGGCCGTCGTCCTGCTCATGTTGCGCGATGATCCGGACTCCAAGAGCGGCGCGACCCCGCCCGCCACCAAGGGCCAGTCAACGCCCACCGCAGCGGCCACCAAGCCGCCCACCACGCAGCCGACCACCAACCCGCCGGCGCCGACCACCGCGCCCGCGCCACCGGCGTTCACGCTGCCCGCGGGCTGGCGGATGCGGGACAACGGCACCGGCTTCAAGGTGCCCGTCCCGGAAGGCTGGACCTACCGCAGCGACGGCGGCGGCCGCGCCCGGTGGACTGAGCCCAACGGCAACCGGTTCCTGCTGATCGACCAGACCCGGAACCCGAAGCCCGACCCGCTCAAGGACTGGCAGCAGAACGAGGCGGCCCGGCGGGACGGCTACGCGAACTACGACCGGGTCAGGCTGGCCAGGGTCAAGTACTTCCGTTCGGCGGCCGACTGGGAGTTCACCTACAACAGCGACAGCGGGACGCGGCTGCATGTGCTCAACCGCGGCTTCGTCACCGCGCGCGACCAGGCGTACTCCATCTACTGGAGCACACCCGACAGTCAGTGGCAGGCCAGCAAGGGGATGCTCGATGTCATCATCAAGGGGTTCCAGCCCGCGAAGCGCTGAGAAAACCCGGATTGCCTTCGGCCCCGCTGGGTAATGACACCCGCGGACGGAGGGAGGTGACGACATGGTTCACCGGCGACACGGAACGTTGCCGAGCTTTCTGCTCTGGGCGTTGGTCGCGGTCGGCGACCTCGTGCTCATCGTGCTCAACGCCGGGCTCGCTGTGCTGATCACCTTCCTCTGCGTCGTCACCGGCGGTGCGGTCGCGGGCTGCGCGTCCCGGCTGCGGCGGGCCCGCAACAGGGTCGCCGCCACCACGGCCGTGCCCGTCGATCCCGACGCGTAGTACTGTCGCGGGCCATGCGGCTCGACGAGGTGACGAACATCTGGGATCGCCTGTTCGGCGCTCAACCCGACCCACCTTCCTGGCTGGTCGTGGTGACCGCCCTGGCGGCGCTCGCGGTCGTCGCGGTGCGGGGTCCGTGGCGGGTGGCCCGCAACGCGATCACCATCGCCCACGAGGGCGGCCACGCCCTCGCGGCGCTGCTCACCGGCCGTCGGCTGCGGGGTGTGCGGCTGCACTCCGACACCTCCGGCCTGACGCTGTCCGCGGGGCGGCCGACCGGTCCGGGCATGGCGATGACCTTGTTCAGCGGGTACGTCGCACCCTCGCTGCTCGGCCTGGGCGGTGCGGTGCTGCTCGGCGGCAACCACATCACGCTGCTGCTCTGGGTCACGGTCGCCTTGCTGTTGGCGATGCTGACGCTGATCCGCAACCCGTACGGCGTCTTCTCGGTCGTGCTGACCGGCGCGGTGGTCTTCGCGGTGTCCTGGTTCGGCACGCCGCAGGTGCAGGCGATCTTCGCGTACCTCGCGGTCTGGTTCCTGCTGATCGGTGGCGTGCGCCCGGTCGGTGAGCTGCAGACGCTGCGCAGCCGGGGCCGCCTGCCGGACTCGGACGCCGACCAGCTCGCCCGGGTCACCCACGTGCCCGCGCTGCTCTGGGTCACCCTGTTCGGCCTGGTCGCCCTGCTCGCTCTGGTGATCGGCGGCTACCTGCTCGGGGAGCCGGTTCTGCGCTCCGCGGGAATCGCGACCTAGGAAAGGCAACCATCGGCGTCGCCCGAGCGTGTTGCTTTCGTGGACGGCGCGGACTTCGACGAGTTCTACCAGGGCAGCCGGCAGCGGCTGCTCGGATTCGTCTACGTGCTGACCGGCGACCTGTCCGAGGCGCAGGACGCCGTCCAGGAGGCCTACATCCGGGCCTGGCAGCGCTGGTCGACCGTGCGTGACTACGAAGACCCCGAGGCGTGGATGCGGGTGGTGGCCGCCCGGATCGCGGTCAGCCGCTGGCGCAGCCTGCGCAGTCGGGCCCGCGCCTACCTGCGCCACGGCGCGGTCGAGTCGGTGCCGCCGCCGAACACCGACACCATCGAGGTGGTCGCGGCGTTGCGCCGGCTGCCGGAGGAGCAGCGCACCGCGATCGCGCTCTACTACCTGGTGGGCATGCCGGTCGCCGAGGTGGCCCGGGAGACCGGCGCGCCGGAAGGCACGGTGAAAGCCCGCCTGGCCCGCGGCCGGGTCGCGCTGGCTGGGCTGCTCGCCGTCGAGCTCGGGGAGGTGGCCGATGCGTGACCCGATGCGCGACCAGGTCGACCTGTCCCAGCGCCTGGCGGCCGACCTCGGCCGGGTGCGGTGGCCGGCGGCGGAGGAGCTGCGCCGCATCGCCCGCCGCCGCAGCCGCCGGGCCGCGCTGGCCAGCTCGCTGGCCGTACTCCTGGTGCTGTCCGGCGTGGCGGTCGTGGCCGCGCGGCCGTTCCAGCGGCCGGTCGAGCGGATCGATCTCTACGGCGCGGTCGCGGCGCCGGCTCCGACGACCATCGGGCCGCGGGACCCGGCGTGGATACCCCCGGAGGCGCTGTTGAGCCCCGAGGACATCGGGCCGGGTGTAGTCACGCAGTGGGCCCTGGTCGACCAGGACCAACCGGTCGGCGCCTGGGCGCTCACCCTCGCCCCCTGCATGGACTATCCCCGCGTGCGCACCTATGAGGGCGGCTATCTGTTCCGCCGGCAGCAGACCCTGGCGTACCCGCCGAAGATCAAGGGGCGCCCGGGTACGCCGGTGGCGGTGCTGCACCAGACGGTGATGCGGTTGCCCGGCAACGGCGCGTCGCAAATGGTCGAGGAGGCCGTCGACGCCGTGAAGGTGTGCCCGACATACGTCGGGCCGTACCCCGTCCCGGGCGACCCCGCCGTGAGCCAGCCAGAGATCCACGCGAGTCACGCCTGGACGCTGATCGACACGGATTTCGCTGGCGACGACTCGTTGCTGTTCGAACATCGGCGGACCGCCATGGAGGCCAAGGGGGAGACCGATCTCGGGGCGTCGGCCGTGCTGGTGATTCGGGTCGGCGATCTGGTGACGACCGTCGAGCAGCTCAACGGCGACAGCCCGGCCGCCGCCCGGAAGCTGGGCAGCCGGGCCGCCGCGTGGCTGTGCGCCGCTGCCACGTCACCCTGCTGAGGGTCAGACTCCGCGGGCGAGCTCCGCGACCGCGCGGCGATGCGGGTCGTCCTGGGCCAACCGGGCCAGCACCGCCCCGCTGATCTCGGTGAGCGCGTCCAGCTGTTCGGGGGTGAGCAGATCGAGCAGGTACGTGCGGACGGCCGCGACCCGGTCGTCGGCGGCACCCTCGACGGCGGCCCGGCCGGCCTCGGTCAGCTGGAACACGGCGCCGCGCGAGTCTTCGACGCAGTCCTCGCGCCGGACCAGCCCGCGGGTCTGCATCCGGCCCAGGTGGTGCGAGAGGCGGCTCTTCTCCCACTGCACCTCACAGCGCAGCGCGAGCCCGCGCAGCCGGTGGTCGGGCGCGGCGAGCAGCGCGGACAGGATCGCGTAGTCGGCGTCGGACAGCCCGGTCTCCTGGAGCAGCTGCCGGTTGAGCTGGCTGGAGAGCAGCCCCTGCATCCGGCGGTAGCCGTCCCAGGCCTGCTCTTCCCGCGCCGACAACGGCGTGGTCCGCGTACGAGTGGCCATCCTGTGACAATAGCCATTGGTTGACGTATCAGCCAGTTGGGTTATGGTTGACGCGTCAACCGCAATCCGGAGGTTCTTCACGTGGCCGACTACGGGCATGAGCTGTTGTTCGGAACGTTCGTCACACCGCGCGCCGACGCGCCCGAGCGGGTCGTGGCGCTCGCCCAGCTGGCCGACCAGGCCGGCCTCGACCTGGTGACGGCGCAGGACCACCCGTATCAGGCCGGGTTCCTGGACACCTGGACGCTGCTGTCGATGATCGTCGGCCGCACCGAGCGGATCCGGGTGTCGCCCAACGTGGCCAACCTGCCCCTGCGCCCGCCGGCCGTGCTGGCCCGCTCCGCCGCCAGCCTCGACCTGCTCAGCGGTGGCCGGGTCGAGCTCGGCCTTGGCGCCGGCGCGTTCTGGGACGCGATCGCCGCCAACGGTGGCCCGCACCGCACGCCCGCCGAGTCGGTCGAGGCGCTCGAAGAGGGCATCGCGGTGATCCGCGGGATCTGGGGCCAGGCCGGGCCGTCGGTACGCGTCGACGGCAAGCACTATCAGGTACGCGGCGCGAAGGTCGGCCCCGAGCCCGCGCACGACATCGGCATCTGGGTCGGCGCCTACAAGCCGCGGATGCTGCGCCTGATCGGCCGGCTGGCCGACGGTTGGCTGCCGACGCTCGGCTACGTCCAACCCGATCAGCTGCCGGAGCTGAACAAGGTGATCGACGACGCCGCGGTCAAGGCGGGCCGCTCGCCCGAGGCGATCAGGCGGCTGGCCAACTTCAGCGGCGTGTTCGGTCGCGCGGCCGGCGGTGGTGGCTTCGGTGGCGGTGGCGGCGTCTCCGGCACGCCGGCCGACTGGGCCGAGCAGCTCGCCGAGCTGGCCCTGACCCATGGGACCAGCGCGTTCATTCTCGCCAGCGACGACGCCACGACCACCCAACGGTTCGCCGTCGAGGTCGCACCGGCCGTACGCGAGCTGGTCGCGGCGGAACGCGCCCAGCCGTCCGCGCCGCCGAAAGCCGCACCGACGGAGGCCGCACCCGCGCAAGCCGCCCCGATCAGGACCGAACGGATCACCGTGTCCGGCGAGATCCCGGGCCTCGGCATCACCCCGACCCCCGACGACGGCACCCGGCTCGCCGACCGCGCGGCGTGGGACGAGAGCGAGCGACCGGTCGCGCCCCGGATCGACGAGGACCACAAGTACACCCGGCACGAGCGGGCCCGCGGCCAGCAGCTGATCGACATCCACGACCACCTCCGGCAGGAGCTGGCCCAGGTGCGCGACCTGATCGACCAGGTCGAGGCCGGCATGCTCGGAATCGGTGAGGCGCGCTCGGCGATCAACGAGATGACGTTGCGGCAGAACAACTGGACGCTCGGCACCTACTGCGAGTCCTACTGCCGGCTGGTCACCACGCACCACACGATCGAGGACGCCTCGATGCTGCCCAACCTGCGCCAGGCCGACGCGCGACTGGCGCCGGTGACCCTGCGCCTGGAGGAGGAGCACAAGGTCATCCACGGGGTGATCGAGAGCGTCGACCGGGCCCTGGTGGCGCTGGTCGGCGGCGAGGGCGACCTCAAGAACCTGCGCGCCGAGGTCGACCTGCTCACCGACACGCTGCTCTCGCACCTGTCCTATGAGGAGCGCTCACTGGTCGAGCCGCTGGCCAAGTACGGCGCGCACTAGGCGCGTTTGGAAGGGTCCCTTGCAATCGGAATCCGATTGCAAGGGACCCTTCCAAACACATGCGTCAGAGCGGGATGTTGCCGTGCTTCTTCGGCGGCAACGTCTCGCGCTTGGTGCGCAGCGCCCGCAGCGCACGGACGATCTGCCCGCGCGTCTCGTGCGGCGGAATGACCGCGTCGACGTAGCCGCGCTCCGCCGCGATGTACGGGTTGGCCAGCGTGTCCTCGTACTCCTGGATCTTCGCGGCGCGCAGCGCGGCCGGGTCCTCCGCGTCGGCGAGCTCGCCCCGGTAGAGGATGTTGACCGCGCCCTGCGCGCCCATCACCGCGATCTGCGCGGTCGGCCAGGCGAAGTTGAGGTCCGCGCCGAGGTGCTTGGAGCCCATCACGTCGTACGCGCCGCCGTATGCCTTGCGGGTGATGACGGTGACCTTCGGGACGGTCGCCTCGGCGTACGCGTAGATGAGCTTGGCGCCGCGCCGGATGATGCCGTCCCACTCCTGGCCGGTGCCGGGCAGGAAACCGGGAACGTCCACAAAGGTCAGCACCGGGATGTTGAACGCGTCGCAGGTGCGCACGAACCGGGCGGCCTTCTCGGACGCGGCGATGTCGAGCGTGCCGGCGAAGTGCATCGGCTGGTTGGCCACCACGCCGACCGGCCGGCCCTCGACCCGGCCGTAGCCGACCACGATGTTCTGCGCGTAGAGCGGCATCACCTCGAGGAACTCACCCTCGTCGAGCACGTGGGTGAGGACCGCCTGCATGTCGTACGGCTGGTTGGCCGAGTCCGGCACCAGGGTGTCGAGCTCGCGGTCGGCGTCGGTGACGGACAGCGTCGCGGGCGCCGAGCGCACCGGCGGCTCGTCGAGGTTGTTCGACGGCAGGTAGGACAGCAGCGCCTTGACGTAGTCGATCGCGTCGTCCTCGTCTTCGGCGAGGTAGTGCGCGTTGCCGCTGCGGGTGTTGTGGGTGCGGGCCCCGCCCAGCTCCTCCATGCCGACGTCCTCGCCGGTGACGGTCTTGATCACGTCGGGACCGGTGATGAACATGTGCGAGGTCTGGTCGACCATCACGGTGAAGTCGGTGACCGCGGGCGAGTAGACCGCGCCGCCCGCGCAGGGGCCCATCACCAGCGAGATCTGGGGTATGACGCCGGAGGCCCGGACGTTGCGGAAGAAGATCTCGCCGTACAGGCCGAGCGAGACCACGCCCTCCTGGATCCGCGCGCCGCCCGAGTCGTTGATGCCGATCACCGGGCAGCCGGTCTTCATCGCCAGGTCCATCACCTTGACGATCTTCTCGCCGAAGACCTCGCCGAGCGAGCCGCCGAAGACCGTGAAGTCCTGCGCGAAGACGCAGACCGGGCGGCCGTCGACCGTGCCGTAGCCGGTGATCACGCCGTCGCCGTACGGCCGGGTCCTGTCGAGTCCGAACGCGACGGAGCGGTGCCGGGCCAACTCGTCGAGCTCGACGAAGCTGTCCTCGTCGAGCAGCATCTCGATCCGCTCGCGGGCGGTCTTCTTGCCCCGCGCGTGCTGCTTCTCCACCGCGCGCGCCGAGCCCGCGTGGGTCGCGTCGTCGACCCTGGCCGCGAGGTCGGCGAGCCGCCCGGCGGTGGTGTGGATGTCGACCTCGGCGCTGCGCTGATCTGTCACGGCCCGATCGTAACGACGGTTCCGCTGGTCGGAGCTGTGCGGTTCGTCTCGACACACGCTGTAGCGTTTCGCGACGAATGCCCCATTCGTTATAACTCACGTGATGATGGTCGTCGGGCTGTTGTTCCTGATCGGGGGCGTCGGCGTCCTCCTCACGATGAACCGGCTGTTGTGGCCGCTCGACGAGAGCGCGGCCCGGCCGGAAGCCCGGGGTCAGCCCGGGCGCACGCCGGTGGCGGGCGGCCGGCCGGGGCCGGCCCGCCACCCGCGCGAACGCACCGCACGGGCGTCAGCCAACCGTGTCCAACGGTCCGCGCAGGTCCAGCCCCCGGCCCGGACGCGTGCGGTGCCGGCGACACCGCCGCCCGCCCGCCAGCAACCAGCCGCACCGGCCGAGCAGCCGGTGTCGCGGGCGCGCGTCCGGGTGGTCACCGTGCCGGACCGGAAGCCGGCACACAGCGCCGCCGGCGGCCGGGTCTACGGCGGCGCCCGCCGCGCGTAACCGCGGGTCGTAGGCTTGCCGGGTGCCGGGCTCGCCCGTACACCGATCTCGACCGCCCGCCGCTCAACGCCCGCGCGCTGCGAACGGGCGCTGATCGGGCCCGGCGAGCTGTGGACCCGGCTCGAGGTGCGTGCCGAGACCACCTCCACCAACGCCGACGTGGCCGAGGCCGCGCGGGCCGGCGAGCCCGAGGGGCTGGTCGTGGTCGCCGAGCGGCAGACCGCCGGTCGCGGCCGGCTGGGCCGCGTGTGGCAGTCGCCGCCGCGCGCCGGGATCGCGGTGAGCGTGCTGCTCCGGCCCGGCGCCGCCGACCCCGAGCGGGGCTGGCTGCCGTTGCCGCCCAAGGCGTACGCCTGGCTGCCGTTGCTCGCCGGGGTCGCGGTCGCCGAGGCGGTGATCCGCCTGGCCGAGCTTCCGGACGGCGTGCTGCCCGCCCTGAAGTGGCCCAACGACCTGCTGGTCGGCGACGCGAAGTGCGCCGGCATCCTGGCCGAGGGCGTGCCGGACGGTGCCGGCGAGCGCCGGCGGTGGTGCTGGGCATCGGGCTCAACGTGACGCTGCGCGCCGACGAGCTGCCCGAGCACCCGACCGGCCTGCCGGCCACCTCGCTGCGGCTGGCCGGCGCCGAGGTGACCGACCGCGACCCGCTGTTGCGGGCGATCCTGCGCGGACTGGCGACCTGGTACGACCGCTGGCGCTCGGCCGACGGCGACGCGGCGGCCAGCGGGCTGCGCGGCGCCTACCTGAGTCGCTGCGCGACGGTGGGCCGCGACGGTGCGGGTGCTGCTGCCCGGCGGGGCCGAGTTCACCGGCACCGCGACCGGCGTCGACGACAGCGGCCGACTGATCGTGCGTACCCCGCGAAGGCGACCGGACCGTCGCCGCGGGCGACGTCCTGCACCTGCGCTGACACCCGACAACGGCCGGGGCTACGCGGCGGTCGGGCGAGGCAGTAGGTTCACCCCCGACAAAGGCAGCGTGTGCCCGGAGGTTGCCGTGGCTTTTCCCGACGACGTGTTGACCAGGAGGAGCACGTGGTGCTGCACGTGCACCCGCACTGGAAGGCGCTCGCCCGCCCGATCCTGCTGGCATCCTGGTGATCGCCGCGGCGGTGGTCGCGCTGATCTTCGTGCCGAGCGGCATCGGGCAGATCATCATCGGCGCGCGCCGCGCTGATCGTGCTGGTCTGGCTGCTGCTGCGGCCGGTGCTGGTCTGGCGGACCACCCACTACGTCTTCACCGACCAGCGGATCCTGCTCCAGGTCGGCGTCTTCAACCGGGACCGGCACGACATCCCGCTGAGCCGGGTCAACGACCACTCGATGAACCAGCACTTCGTCGAGCGCCTGCTCGGCAGCGGCACGCTGGTCATCGAGTCGGCGGGCGAGCGGGGCCAGCAGGTGCTGCGCGACATCCCGCAGGTGGAGAAGGTGCAGACGCTGCTCTACGAGCTGGTCAGGCCGACCACGACCGCGGCACCCTCGACGAGGGCGAGATGCGCGACATCATGCGCGAGCACCGCGCGGCCGTCGACCGACGGCGCCGAGACCGTCTAGAACTCCGCGTAGACGTAGGGCGGCCGCGCCGGGGAACAGGTCCCGGAGCGCCTCGGCGGCTTCCGGCGGGAAGGGGCCGAGCCGCGCAGGGCGATCTCGACCGGGTCGAGCACGCCGTAGACCAGCGCCGACAGTCCCGCGGCGGACAGCGAGGCGGCCGCCGGTGCGTCGGTGCGGTCGACCGCGAGCGTGCCGCCGGTGCCGTCCAGGTGGTAGCGGCCGGCCAGCAGCGCGTCGTCGACCACGTCGACGGTGATCGCCACCGGGCCGGCGGCGATGCCGTCGAGGCCGTCGAGCGAGAGCACCCGGGCCATCGGGGCGTGCTCGCCGAGGGTCCGCACGTCGGCCTTCGTCTCGACCAGCAGGTCGTCGGCCCACAGTTCGGGCGTCTCGCCGGGCAGCAGGCCAGAGCTTGATCCGGTCGACCTGGTCGGCGTGCCGGGCCAGGAAGCTGAGCAGCAGCGTGCGGCCCACCGGCCCGGTGTGCAGCAGCGTGTCGGCCGACAGCTCGCCCAGGTGGTCGTCGATCCGGTAGGACAACGCGCCCGGCCAGCTCGCCGTCGACGTGTGCGGTGACCACCCACTTGCGGTCGTCCCGCAGCGAGACCGCCCGGAAGTCGGGGAAGACGGAGAAGCCGTGCTGCTGGTCCAGCAGCCGCTGGGTCAGCGCCCGGTGGTCGGCGTAGCCGTCGGCGATCCGCCGCCAGCGCAGCTCACCGGGTAGCGTCGGCGCGGAGCCAGGCCAGCGAGGCCGTCGGGGGAGAAGACGGCGGTGCGGTGCTGCGGCAGGGTCACGTAGCCGAACCGGGCGTAGAACGAGGTGCGGAACGGGTACAGCACGGAGACGGGGGTGCCGTCGTCGCGCATCTCCTCGAGCAGCTGGTTGAGCAGGGTGCGGACGAGGCCGCGGCGGCGGGCCAGCGGGTGCGTCGCGACGCCCGCGACGCCGGCCATCGGCAGGACCGTGCCGCGGATGTTCTGCCGCATCGGGATGCCGGACGCCGTGGCGAGCGGTGGCGCCGTTCTCCTCGGCGACCAGCGTGTGGTTGCCGGAGTGGAAGGGCAGGAAGTCGCGGTAGTGCGTGGAGACGTCCTGCTCGGTCGGCGACTTGTCGAACGCGTACGACTGGAGCGGGAACGAGGTGGTCAGCCGCTCGTCGCCGCGGACCCGACGGACTGCTCAACGGTGGCGGCGGGCGGAACCGGCGGACTCGAACTCCTCGACCACTTCGGCCAGCTCGGCGACCGGGTCGAAGGTGGCGATCACGTCGCCGTCGACGGTGGTGGGGCCGTTCTGCTTGACCGTCGCCACCGAGCGGCGGCTGGCCGGTGCGGCGACCGCGACGTCGCGGGTGCGCGGCCGGAAGACGAAGGTCCGGTAGGTGTAGAACCGGAAGATCGTGGCCAGGCCGAGGCCGAGGAACTTGAACACGTTGAGCCAGCAGCAGGCTGTGCATGTCCAGGCCGTACTTGGCGATGCCCAGCACACCGAGCTCGATGACCAGGCCGGCGCGTTGAACAGCACGAAAAGCGACGTCTCGCGGCGGATGGCCGACTTGGGGCGGTCGCGGTAGGTCCAGTGCCGGTTCATGAAGTACGAAGTGATCGTCGCGAAAACTGTCGCGATGACGTTCGCCTTCAGCTGCCCGTCATGGAAGATCGTGAGCGCGAGTGCGTTGAACACCACGAAATTGATCACGGTGTTGATGCCACCGACGATGCCGAACTTCAGCGCCTCGCGGAACGAGCTTTTCCACCGCTCGGGCAGGAGTCGGTCAACGCGCATTGGGCCACCTTACGGGAGACGGGCGGTTTAGTTCGTGCCAACGGTGGGCGCTGGGGGCGAAGTCACGTGCCTAATCACCCTTGGTCACCGTGACGGACGCGGACGGTGTTCGTGATGGTGCCGCCACGTCGATGAAAACGAACCGCCGATAGGACCAGAAACGGAAGAGTGTGCCGACCGCGGTGCCGATGAACTGGCCGGAAATGTTGTCGGCCAGGGTCGTCTGGAAGACGGCCGGCCAGAAGTTGCCCAGCGCGTAATGACTGATACCCAGGCAGGCCAGGCCTATGCCGAGGCCGATGGCGTTGAAGACGAAATAGAGCGAGTATTCGCGCCGCAGGCCGTTGCGCTCGCGATGCCGCCAGGTCCAGAACCGGTTGCCGACGAAGGCGAGCGTCGCCGCGATCACCGTGGAGATCGTCTTCGCCACGAGTGGCGGGGTGCCCGCGCCGGAGATCAGCAGGTTGAAGATCAGGAGATCGATGAGGAACGCGATGCCACCGACCGTGCCGAACTTGCCGAGCTCTTTGACCAGGTGACCGAAGCGTTCGCGCAACCGCGCCACCACCCCGGAAGGTGGGGCGGCCGATGAAGACGACTCGTCGTCGGCAACGGTTGCGGACACGGGCCGAGACTACCGTCTGTGCGCACGCCCTGTTCGTGACGCCCGAAACGTGTAACCAGACGGTGATCCGTACCGGCGGTGCCGGCGCGGTGGGTGACCGCGCCGGCGCCCGTGGTGATCATTCAGCCGGCGGTCGGGAGATCCGCGAGCTCGTCGAGCGCGGCCCGGCAGTCGGCACATGTGGCCAGGTGTCCGTCGACCGTGGTGCGGGCCCGTCTGGCCAGCCGGCCGCGCAGGTATCCGGCCAGCCGGGCGGCGACCTGGCGGCAGGCCGGCGCGTCGGCGGGTGTCACGTGTTCCTGGAGGTATATCTGGCGCAGCCGCTCCCGGGCCCGGAAGGCCAGCGCGGCCACCCCGCCGGGCGTCAGGCCGAGCCGGCCGGCCACCTGGGCCGGTGACTCGCCCTGCACGGCCGTGTGCCAGAGGACGGCCCGCCACCGCTCGGGGAGCCGGGCGAAGGCACGGGCCGCGTAGAGCCGGTCGAGTTGGGCCACCGTGGGGTCGGCGAACGGCACGCCGGCCTCGTAGCGGCTGAGGTCGTCGGTGAACTCCACGCGCTGCTCGGACCGGAGTCGGTCGTACCGCAGGTGCTTGAGCGTCGTGTAGAGGTAGGGCCGGAACGCGCGGGCCGGGCCGCGCCCGGCGCGGAGCACGGCGAGCACCTTGGCGAACGTCTCGGCTACGAGATCGTCCGCGTCGGCGCGGTCCCGCACCAGGCTGCCGGCGAGGCGGCGGGCACCGCCGGCGTGTCGGACATAGAGGGTGCCGTACGCCCCGGTGTCACCGGAGCGGACGGCCTCGACCAGATCCGCGTCGGACGGCTCGTCTTCGCCGTCCGCGGGTTCCGGTCGCTGGTCGGTTGTGGCTGGGCTGGTCATGCCGCCTCCAGGGGGAGGAATGGGGCGGAAATGCCTATAGGGAACGTGAGGGAGAAAACCCTCGTTATGAGGAAAAGCGTAGGTCACTCCGTAGCGTGAGGGAAGAGGCGTTTTGGCAGCCTGGGGCGCCGATGGGTGGGTCCGAGGTGTGCCGGGCGTTCAGGTGTCACCGACCCGGAAGAGGGATGTCGATGGCCGCGGTGCGCGAATGTGCGCGGGAGAGCGTGACATCCATCGGCGAATGCCAAAACCGCCAACGCTTGTGCAGATTTTCACAACCGGCCGCGCTGCCCTTAACGGTCATTCGGTTTAGTCTGAGTTGAACCCCGAGATGCACTGGCGTGGCGCAAGCCCGCCTGGTTCGCGCATCCATAGGTCAGCGTCGACCGCGAGGAGTTCGCAATGACAGCAAGTCCGGCCACCCTTCCCGGCGCCGACGAAGTCCCGACGTCCCATCCCAAGCTGCTCGCCTGGGTCCGCGAGGTCGCCGAGCTCACCACCCCCGACCGGGTCGTCTGGGTCGACGGCTCCGACGAGGAATGGCGCCGCCTCACCGACGAGCTGGTCGAGGCCGGCACCCTGGTCCGGCTCAACCCGGCGAAGCAGCCCAACTCGTTCTGGGCGCGCACCGACCCGACCGACGTGGCGCGGGTCGAGGAGCGCACCTTCATCTGCTCGGTCGACGAGGCCGACGCCGGCCCGACCAACAACTGGATGGCGCCGGCCGAGATGAAGCGGGACGATGACCGACCTGTACCGCGGCTCGATGCGCGGCCGGACGATGTACGTCATCCCGTTCTGCATGGGCCCGCTCGAGGCCGAGAACCCGATGTTCGGCGTCGAGATCACCGACAGCCCGTACGTCGTCGCCTCGATGCGCATCATGACCCGGATGGGCGCCACGGTGCTGGCGGCGATGGGCGACGACGCCGACTTCGTGCCGGCGCTGCACTCGATCGGCGCCCCGCTGGCGCCGGGCGCAGGCCGGACGTGGCCTGGCCGTGCAACGACACCAAGTACATCTCGCACTTCCCGGAGACCCGGGAGATCTGGTCGTACGGCTCCGGCTACGGCGGCAACTCGCTGCTCGGCAAGAAGTGCTACTCGCTGCGGATCGCCAGCGTGATGGCGCCGCGACGAGGGCTGGCTCGCCGAGCACATGCTGATCCTCAAGCTGACCTCGCCGGAGGGCGAGGTCCACTACGTCGCCGGCGCGTTCCCGTCGGCCTGCGGCAAGACCAACCTGGCCATGCTGGAGCCGACCATCCCCGGCTGGAAGGTCGAGACGATCGGCGACGACATCGCCTGGATGCGGTTCGGCGAGGACGGCCGGCTCTACGCGGTCAACCCCGAGTTCGGCCTGTTCGGCGTCGCGCCCGGGCACCGACTGGAAGACCAACCCCAACGCGATGCGCACCCTCGCCCAGGGCAACTCGGTCTTCACCAACGTCGCGCTGACCGACGACGGCGACATCTGGTGGGAGGGCATGGGCGAGCCGCCGGCGCACCTGACCGACTGGAAGGGCCAGCGACTGGACGCCGGACAGCGGGCGAGCTCTCGTCGCACCCCAACAGCCGGTTCTGCACGCCCGATCACGCAGTGCCCGATCATCGCGCCGACGAGTACAACGACCCGCGCGGGCGTGCCGATCGACGCGATCCTGTTCGGCGGTCGCCGCAAGACACGATCCCGCTGGTGACCGAGGCCCGCGACTGGGTGCACGGCGTCTACATGGGCGCGACGCTCTCCTCGGAGACCACCGCCGCCGCGGCCGGCGCAGGTCGGCGTGGTGCGCCGCGACCCGATGGCGATGCTGCCGTTCATCGGCTACAACGCCGGTGACTACTTCGCGGCACTGGATCGAGATGGGCAAGGGCGCCGACGGCGACGACGGCGCAAGCTGCCGAAGATCTTCTACGTCAACTGGTTCCGGCGAGGACGCCGACGGCGGCTTCCTCTGGCCCGGGCTTCGGCGAGAACTCCCGGGTGCTCAAGTGGGTCGTCGAGCGGCTCGAGGGCACGGCCGACGCGGTCGAGACGCCGATCGGCTGCGTGCCGACGCCGGACGCGCTGGACGTCGACGGGCCTCGACATGACCCGGAGAGACGTCCGGACCGCGCTGCGGGTCGACGCCGACGAGTGGCGGGACGAGCTGCCGCAGATCACCGAGTGGTTCGAGAAGTTCGGCGACAAGCTGCCGGGCGTGCTCTGGGCCGAGCTGGACGCGCTCGCGCGCCCGCCTGGACGCCGAGCAGCCGCGTTGCGGGTAGGCCCGTTCGTGAGACGGGCACACCTCCCGGGTCAACACCGGATCATCGATGACGACGGCCGCCGAGACCACGGTCCGGCGGCCGTCCGCCGTCCGCGTCCTGACCTGCTGCTCGCGACGACCGCCGCGGCCACCGTCGCGGTCGAGCTGCTCAACTGGTGGTACGCCCCGGAGCGGGGCTTCGGGCTGGCGGTACGCACCGGCTGGGCGCTGCTGCGCACGTTCGGCTTCCTGATGCTGATCTGGCACGTGCGACGGGGCCGGGCCGGCGCCGCCCGCTCGGGCTGATCCTCGCGGTCACCACGGTCTTCGCGGTCGGCCGGCTGATCGTGCCCCGGCCGGGTGTGCCGCCGCTGCCCGGCGCTGCTCGGCTTCGCCGCTGCTCACCGCGCTCTGCGTCGCGGTGGTCGTGCTGCTCTACCGGTCGTCGGCGGTGGGCGGGCACCTGGTCCGGCACCCCAACCGGCTGGTCGTCGACCGGCGGCGGCATCTCGCTGGCGGGAGGTCGCCCCGCGCCGGCCGCCGGTCGCCGGCTGGCTGCTGACCGCCCGGGTCGCGGCCTTCACCTACGCCCGCTGATGCTGGTGCCGGCGCTGGTGGCACTGGGGCGATGCCGGCATGCGCCGGCTGACCGCGGTCGCTCGTGCTGTGCTGGTTCGCCGTCGGCATCGATCGGCCAACGCGGTGCTGTTCGATCGCGTTCTTCCTGCTCCGGGGCAAGGGCTGGGCGCGGTGCGCTGCTGGTCGTCGTCACGGTGGTGGTGCTGCTGGTCGATCTGCCGCTGTGCTGGTGGCTGCTGGGCGTCGACGGCCTGGTCCGCGACGGCGGCCCCGCTGGTGGCCGCCGCGGTCACCCTCTGGGGTGTCGCGCGCTCGCGTGCCGCGGTCGACGCCCGGGTGCCGGCACCGCGCACGGACTCGCCTCTCCCGGATACGGTTCGGTGATGATCGATTACGACGTGCTGGTGGTCGGTGCCGGGCCGGCCGGCGCCACTGCCGCGCTGGCCGCACGCGGGCCGGCGCCAGCGTGCTGCTGCTCGACCGGGCCGACTTCCCGCGCGACAAGGCCTGCGGCGACGGCATCGCCCCGCACGCGCTCGACGTGCTGGCCGAGCTGGGCGTCACCGACGCGGTCGGCGGGTATCGCGCCGGTGCCGGCGCTGCGCCTGCGGCGCCGGGCGGCGGCGTGGTCGCCGGCGCGCTGCGCCGCGCCCGGCGTACACCGTGCCCCGGAAGGTCTTCGACGCGCGGCTGGTGGCGGCGGCGCTGGCCGCCGGCGCGCAGTTGCGCCGGCACACCGTACGCCGGTCGAGACGACGCGCCGACCGGGTCGTGCTCGACGGCGACGTTCGCGGCGCGGGTGGTGATCGGCGCGGACGGCGCCGGCTCGGTGGTCCGCCGGGTGCTCGGTCACCGCGCGCAACCCCGACGGGCACCTGGCGCTGGCCATCCGGGGCTACGCACCGGCGCGCCGGCGGCCCGGCCGGAGCAGCGCATCGTCACCTCGGCGGCGCGCTGGCCGGCGTACGCGTGGGCGTTCCCGATCGGCGACGGGCGGGCGAACGTCGGGTACGGCGAGGTGCTGCGCGGGCCGGCCGCTGAGCCGCGCGCACCTGCTGGACCGGCTGGCCGCCCTGCTGCCCGAGCGTCGACCCGGCCGGCGTCACCGAGCTGCGGGCACACCAGCTGCCGCTGTCGACCCGCCGGCCGCCGCCCGGGCCGGGGCGGGTGCTGCTGGCCGGCGACGCGTTGTCGCTGATCAACCCGTTCACCGGCGAGGGCATCTTCTACGCGGTGCTGTCCGGGGCGCTCGCCGGGGCGGCGCGGCCGCGGTCGCACCGGACGACGCGGCCGGCCGGTACGCCGGCGCGCTGCACCGGCGGCTGGGCCGCCACCTGCGGCACAGCCGGCGGCGGCCTGGCTGGCCCGCCGCCGGCGGTGGTCGACGCGGCCGTCCGGGCCGCCGGCCGGGACCACCGGGTGTTCGACACGATGGTCGAACTCGGGCTGGGCGACGGCCGGCTGACGGCCGCGACGCTGGCGCAGTGATCGGCCGCGAGTCTGGGCGGCGGGAAGATGGGGCTCCGGCAGTGACC
Source organism: uncultured Actinomycetota bacterium (assembly GCA_963840005.1). GTDB lineage: Bacteria > Actinomycetota > Actinomycetes > Mycobacteriales > Micromonosporaceae > Asanoa. The sequence goes on from CAWIXO010000008.1 coordinate 29,186, forward strand.
ATGGCGAAGGGTCGCTACGCTGCAGGTGATGACTCTGCGGGACCTTATCTACTCGGTGTACGAGCGGCGGCTGACGGCGAAGCTCGCCGGTAAGCCGGTGCCCCGGCACGTCGGGGTGATGTGCGACGGCAACCGCCGGTGGGCCAGGGAGATGGGCTTCGTCGACCCCAACGACGGGCACCGGGTCGGCGCGGCGAAGATCAAGCATGTCCTCGGCTGGTGTGACCAGGCCGGCGTCGGGCACGTGACGCTCTACCTGCTGGCCACCGACAACCTGCGCCGGCCGGCCAGCCGAGCTGGACCCGCTGCTGCAGATCATCGAGGACCTGGTCGTGGAGCTCGCCGAGGAGGGCAACCCCTGGCGGCTGCGCATCGTCGGCGCGCTCGACCTGCTGCCGGCGCAGACCGCGGCGGCGCTCAAGGGGGCCGAGGAGCGCACCCGGGACCGCACCGGCGGCGCCGAGGTCAACATCGCGGTCGGCTACGGCGGCCGGCGGGAGATCGCCGACGCGGTCCGTTCGCTGCTGCTGGAGCACGCCGCCGCCGGCGGCACGATCGAGGAGCTGGCCGAGGTGCTGGACGTCGAGCACATCGCCGAGCACCTCTACACCCGGGGCCAGCCCGACCCGGACCTGGTCATCCGCACCAGCGGCGAGCAGCGGCTGTCCGGTTTCATGCTCTGGCAGTCCGCGCACTCGGAGTTCTACTTCTGCGAGCTGAACTGGCCGGACTTCCGGCACGATCGACTTCCTGCGGGCCCTGCGCTCGTACGCCAACCGGCAACGCCGCTACGGCGTCCTCAGCTCCGTCCCGCCGATCCCCACGGGCCTGCGAACGGCGAGCCGAGCGCGACCGAGCGCCGGCCAGGATCACCCGGAGTGGCCCAGCAGCCCTTGACGGATCGGCCCGGAGCGGCCCAGCCGGCGGCTCACGGGTTGGCCCAGGGCGGCCGAGCCCGCCGCCTGGCGGATCGGCCTGGAGCGGCCCGCCGGCGGCTGACGGGTCGGCCGGAGTGGGCAGCCGCCGCCTGGCGGGTTGGACCGGAGCGGCCTAGCCGCCGCCTGGCGGGTTGGCCCAGGGCGGCCGAGCCCGCCGCCTGGCGGATCGGCCTGGAGCGGCCCGGCCGGCGGCTGACGGGTCGGCCGGGAGTGGGCAGCCGCCGCCTAGCGGGGTTGGACCGGAGCGGCCCAGCCGCCGCCTGGCGGCGTCTCGGGTACATCGGTATCCCGGCAATCCCCGGGCCACCACCGGACGACGCCGGGACTCCGTCTCGGCTCACGATTAACGGGCGGACAGGGACCAGCGCCCTGTCATAGCGGGTGGCGGCTGTCGATGCCGCACGGCACACTTGCTCACCATGAGGCTGCGCGGCGTCTTCCAGGTCGGGCTCGTGATCGCCGCAGGGGCTCTGGCCCTCGGCTGCACCTCCACGGTGGACCGCCAAGCGGCACCGCTGGCATCCGCTTCGATCGCCCCGCCGCAGGGCGCCGCGCCCACCGCGCCGACCGACCAGGCGACCCCCACCGCCACCAGCGTGCCCGGCACCGAGATGACCCCACCGGCCGACCGCAACGTCTGCGGCCGGGTCCGCACGGCGACGAACGACTACTCCCGGGCGTACGACAATGCGGCGCAGCCCGACAAGGCCATGGCCGGAGACAAGTGGGCCGGCTTCATCCGCGAGCGGGCCAAGGAAGCCAAGGACGCGAAGCTCAAGACGGACCTGACGAAGCTGGCGGATGAGGTCGCCCGCTGGCGCCCGGGCCAACCCGACCTACGCGCCTACACCAGCCTGCTGAACACCGCCTGCGCCCGCTGGGGGGTCAGTCTGAGCGACCAGGACCAGCTGGTCAGGGCGACCGGGCGGGCGGCGGGCTCCGCACGGCCATGGGGGTTGGGGTGAGCGGGCCAACGACGGACCTGGCAAGCGGAGCGAAGCGTAGCGATCTCGGCTACTTGTTGACTGGTGGTACGACCGCAGCCCGGCCAGGCTTGGTCGAGGTGACCGGCGGGGTCGCTCTCTCTTCGGCTGCCCACCGCTAGTTTGGTGTGGCTCTCATTTGGCATGCGCCCCGCCGGTCACCGCGGCGCGGAGAGGCTCAAGAGGGGACTGCCCAGCTCAAAGTAGCGTTGCCCTCCTCGCCGACATCCACTGTCGGATCGAGCGAGAGAGGCAACGCAGATGGCACGGGTCATCATCGGGATGGATCCGCACAAGCGGTCCGCGACCATCGAGATCATCAACGAGCGCGAGCAGGTCCTCGGCCAGGGCCGGTTCGGCACCGACCGCGACGGCTACCAGGCGATGCTCGCCGCCGGCCGCAAGCACACCGACCGGGTCTGGGCGGTCGAGGGCTGCAACGGCATCGGCCGGCACATCGCCCAGCGCCTGGTCGCCGACGGCGAGACCGTGGTGGACGTGCCGGCGAAGCTGTCCGCCCGGGCCCGGGTGTTCGCCACCGGCCAGGGCCGCAAGACCGACCCGGTCGACGCGCACAGCGTCGCCGTGGCCGCCCTGCGCACCACCGGCCTGCGGCAGGTCGTCGTCGACGACACCACGGTGGCGTTGCGGCTGCTGGTCGACCGCCGCGACGAGCTCGGCCGCGACCCGCACCGAGACCGTCAACCGGCTGCACCACCTGCTGCTCGAGCTGATGCCCGGCGGGGCGAAGAAGTTCCTGTCCGCCCAGCAGGCCCGCGCCCTGCTCAACACCGTCCGCCCGCGCGACGTCGTCGGCAGGACCCGCCGCAGGCTGGCCTCCGAGCTGATCCACGAACTCGCCGTCATCGACAAGAAGATCAAAACCGCGAACACGGAACTGACCGAACTCGTCGCCGCCACCGGCAGCCGGCTGCAGCACCTGCACGGCATCGGCCCGTCCGGCGCCGCCCGCCTGCTCGGCGACATCGGCGACATCAGCCGCTTCGCCAGCCGCGGCCACTTCGCGTCCTGGAACGGCACCGCACCCATCGACGCGTCCTCCGGCGACCAGAACCGCCACCGCCTGTCCCGGGCCGGGAACCGGCGCATCAACCGGGTCCTGCACATCATGGCCGTCGTCCAACTCCGCCACGACACCGAAGGCCGCGCCTACTACCGGCGCAAACTCGCCGCCGGCAAGACCCCGATGGAAGCCATGCGCGCCCTGAAACGCCGCCTGTCCGACGTCGTCTACCGGCAGATGATCGCCGACGCCAAACGGCCGGGACGGGCCCGGGAGGACACGTGGGGGCGACTCTGCAATCCAGCGCGGCCGACCCAATCCCCATGGCCGACACTTCGGACAAGTCACTTCCCGGACCCGCCAACCCAGCCTAGAACACCCCCATCGCCACCCTTGACAGAGGGGTGCCGGGAGCAA
>CAWIXO010000009.1:0-21129 GCA_963840005.1 uncultured Actinomycetota bacterium
CGGCCGAGGCCGGCATCGCGTGTACCCGGGCCGCCGGACACCCGCAGCGCGTCGAGGATCTGCTCGCGCGCCTGGGTCTCGTTGCGGTCCGGGTGGCCGGCCGGCAGGAACCGCTCGTCACCCCACCAGAAGTCGACGCGGGTCCAGTCGACCGCGTCGCTGGCCGGGAAGTCGCGGACCGCGCGGTGCACCGCGCCGGCGATCCGGCCGCCGGTCAGCACCCAGGACGCCGCGCCGCGTTCGGCCTGGGCGTCGATCAGGGTGACCACGAGGCGTGCCGCCACGGAGTGGGCCAGCACGTCGGGGTCGGAGTGGACGATGACGCTGGTCTCGCTCATCCGTCCGCGCCCTGCGCCGAGGACGGGGTGGTCGGTGCCGAGCCCTGCGCGGTGCCGGCGCCGGCCGAGGCCGGGCGGACCCGGTCGCCGGTGCGCGGCGGCATGTCCTCCACCTGGGTGGGCGGGCCGCCGCCGACGATGCCGGGGCCGAGACCGGGCGCGTGGCCGGCGGTCACCGGGTCCTTCCAGACGTGCACCCGGTGTGCCGGGCGGGTGTCGAGGCCGGTCTCGCCGGTCATCGCGGCCAGCGCGGCGGCGTAGACCTGGTCCGGGTCGAGCCGGCGCAGCTCCTCGGCCAGTTCCTCGCCGAGCGGCCGGCGGACCAGCGGCAGCAGCCGCTCGATCTGGTCGGTCCGGTTGAACGTCGCCGTGTCCGTCGCTCGCGGTCGAGGCTGAGCTCGTCGTTGTTGGCGGCGACCAGGCAGACCGAGTGCATCATCCGGTACGCGTCGGTGTCTTCCCAGCGCGGCTGGATGTTGAGCCTCGCGGCCAGCCAGCCCGACATCAGCGCCGCGGTCGGGTCCTTCTTCGGCGCCTCGATCCGGGCGCCGACCAGCCGCTCCTCGGTGGTGTCGAAGGCCGACGCGACCAGCGTGCGCCACGGGGTGATCCGGGTCCAGGCGAGGTCGGTGTCGCCGGGCGCGTAGTCGCGCGGCCCGCTGGCGCAGCGCGGCGACCGGGTCGGCGGTCTGCGCGACGTCGGTGATCCGGCGGTCGGCGACCACGCCCAGGGGGTCGTTCGCGATCTTCTCCGGCGGCTCGCCGTGCCACCAGGTGACGACCGGCACGTCCGGCGCGAGCAGCGGCATCACCACCGACTCGGCGTGCAGCGCGAGCCGGCCGTACATCCGCATGACGACGGCCTCGCACGGGCCGAGCCGGCCGCCGACGACGATCTCGGCGTCGAGGCGGTTGCTCGGCCGCTCGACGTCGGCGCGGACCACGATCAGCAGCCGGCACGGGTGCGCCGCGGCGGCGATCGTGGCGGCCGCCTCGGCCTCGCGGACCCGCTTCTCGTCGACCACGACGACCAGCGTCAGCGCCAGGCCGCTGGCCACGCCGCCGGCGCTGCGCCGCTCGGCGGCGAGCGCCTTGACGACCTCGTTGCCGGTGGTGTCCCAGAGCGCGATCACGTGTCCTCCGCGCCCGTGCGCCAGTGTCCGGCCGTCAGCGCCGCGCAGCAGCATCTCGTCGGCCGCGTGGGGGCCCCATTCGCCGGCCCGGTAGGGCTCCGGCGTCGGTGCCGGCCCAGGCCTCCTCCAGCGGGTCGATGACCCGCCAGCTCTGCCTCGACCTCGGCCGCGTCGGGGAACAGCGTGCGGTCGCCGACCAGCACGTCGAGCACGAGCCGCTCGTACGCCTCGGGGCTGGACTCGGTGAACGCCTCGCCGTACTGGAAGTCCATCGCGATGTCGCGGACCTCCATCGTGGTGCCGGGCACCTTCGAGCCGAACTTGAGCATGACGCCCTCGTCGGGCTGGACCCGGATGACGAGCTGGTTGTGCGCCGAGCATCTCGACGTCGTCGGGTTGAACGGCAGGTGCGGCGCCTTCTTGAAGATGATCGCGATCTCGGTGACCCGGCGCGGCAGCCGCTTGCCGGCGCGCAGGTAGAACGGCACCCCGGCCCAGCGCCGGTTCTGCACGCCCAGCCGGACCGCGACGTAGGTCTCGGTGGTGGAGTCGGCCGGCACGTCCTCCTCCTCCAGGTAGCCGACCACCCGCTCGCCGGCGACCCAGCCCGGCAGGTACTGCCCGCGGACGGTGCTCGGTCGCGCATGTCGTCGCGGCAGCGTGATCGCGCGGAGCACCTTGAGCTTCTCGGTGCGGATCTCCGTCGGCGTCGAAGCTGGTCGGCTCCTCCATCGCGATCAGCGCGAGCAGCTGCAGCAGGTGGTTCTGCAGCACGTCGCGGGCGGCGCCGGCGGCGTCGTAGAACCCGGCCCGGGTGCCGATGCCGACGTCCTCGGCCATGGTGATCTGCACCGAGTCGACGTAGTGGCTGTTCCACACCGGCTCGAACAGCGTCGTTGGCGAAGCGCAGCGCCAGGATGTTCTGGACGGTCTCCTTGCCCAGGTAGTGGTCGATGCGGAACACGTCCCGCGCGGTGAACACGTCGTCGACGAGGTCGTTGAGCGCCTTGGCCGAGGCGCAGGTCGTTGCCGAACGGCTTCTCGACCACGACCCGGCGCCAGCCGCCGGACTTGCGCGTTGTCGGCCATCCCGGTGCGGTGCGAGCTGCTTGAGCACGATCGGGAACGCCGGTGGCGGGATCGACAGGTAGAACGCGGCGTTGCCGGGGATGCCGTGCGATGTCGCGCAGCTCGTCGAGGGTCGGCGCGAGCGTGGTCGAACGCCGCGTCGTCGTCGAACGAGCCCGGCACGAACTTGATGTTGCCGGCCAGCCGGGCCCAGACCTCTTCCCGCCACGGGGTGCGGGCGTGCTTGCTGGGCGGCCTTCTTCGCCAGCGACTCGAAGTCGCCGTCGCCCCAGTCGCGCCGGGCGAAGCCGAGCACCACGAAGCCCGGCGGCAGCAGCCCCCGGTTGGCCAGGTCGTAGATGGCCGGCATCAGCTTCTTGCGGGCCAGGTCGCCGGTCACGCCGAAGATGACCAGCGCGCAGGGCTCCGGGATCCGCGGCAGCCGGCGGTCCTGCGGGATCGCGGAGCGGGTTCGACCACAGGCGTCGCTCAGTGTCGATCCTGCCAGCGGGTAGCGCCGCCAACGCGCGCAGCAGCTGGGCGATGCCGGCCGCGCGGTCGGTCAGGTGCAGCCGCAGCACGGGCCGGCCGCGGCCGGCCAGCGCCTGGCGGTCGCCGGCGGCCTGGGCGGCCTGCAGCTCGCCGAACGTGTACGGCTTGCCCGGGCACCGCCAGGTCGTCGGTGACGCGCCGGTGATCTGCAGGAACGCGCCGACCTGCGGGCCGCCCTTGTGGTACTGGCCGGTCGAGTGCAGGAAGCGCGGGCCCCAGCCGAACGTGACCGGCCGGCCGGTGCGCGGCGGCCAGCAGCGGCCGCGCTGCGCGGCCGCGGCGTCGCCGAACCGGTCGAGGTAGGCCAGCACGGCCAGGTAGCCGTGCGGGTCGATGCCGTCGAGCAGCGCGCCGAGCGCCGTCGGCGAGGCTGCTCGCCCGTGCCGCCGTACACCTCGATCGCGCCGTCGATGAACGCCGGCGACTCGGCCGGCAGCCCGCTCGGCGAGGATGCGGTCGGTGTTGCTCCTTGACTCGGTCACGTTGGGCTGGTCGAACGGGTTGATGCCGAGCACCCGGCCGGCGACCGCGGTGGCGAACTCCCAGGCCAGGAACTGCGCGCCGAGCGGGCCGTTGACGGCGACGTCGGGCTGGACCCCGCCGCCGGGCACGCCGGCCGGCGGCAGCGCGCCGCCGACGGTGCACGGTGCAGCACGTCGCTCGCCGTGCGCGCCGGGGCGGTCGGGGTCTCGAGACGACCGGCAGGATGCCCTTGCCGTCCTTGCCGGTCGACTCGGCGATGAGCTGCTCGGCCCAGTCGCCGAGGCCGACGATGCCGGTGCCGTCGTCGGCGAGCGCGACCTTGTCGCGGCCCGGCGACGGCCGCGGCGCCGAGCGCGGCGCCCAGCGCGAGCGCCGGGTTGTCGCTCTCGCTCGGCCAGCGTCGGCGGCAGCTCCGTCGGCCTGGTCGAGCAGCTCGGCGACGTCCACGCCGGCCAGCGCCGACGGGCACCAGCCCGAACGCGGTCAGCGCGCTGTAGCGGCCGCCGACCTCGGGGTCGGCCAGGAAGACGTGCGGCGCCCATCTCGCGGGCGGTGGCCTCCAGCGGCGAGCCCGGGTCGGTGACGACGACGAAGCGCGGCCCGCCTCGGCCTCGGTCAGCCCGGCGTCGAGGAACGCCTGCCAGTACGCCCGGCGGTGGCTGTCGGTCTCGACCGTGCCGCCGGACTTGCTGGACACCACCACGACCGTGCGCTCGAGCCGGTCGGCCAGCGCCGCCCGGACCTGGTGCGGGTCGGTGGTGTCGAGGACGGTCAGCTCGACGCCGAGGGTGCGGGCGATGACCTCGGGCGCGAGCGACGAGCCGCCCATGCCGGCGAGCACGACGTGGTCGAGGCCTCGGCGCAGCTCGGTCGCGCAGCTCGGCCAGCCGGGGCAGCAGCTCCCGGCTGCTGCGCGGAAGGTGTCGACCCAGCCGAGCCGGATCTTCGCCTCGGCCTCCGCGTCGGGCCCCACAGCGTGGCGTCCTTGGCGACCAGCTTGGCCGGGACGTCGGCGTCGACGAGCGCCGCGCGGTCGCCGCGCGTCGGCGCTGCCGGCACCGTAGACGGCGATGCCGGCCGCGGCGACGCCGCCGTCGCAAGCCGGCCGACGTCGCGTCGTTCTCCGGACCGTCGGACTCGAACCCGAGTGCCACGCGCCAGCCCTTCGCGCGTCGGTGGCTCGCCGACCCGGAGCCGCGCCTTCAGCGACTGTCGACCCCGTCGATGAGCTCCTGCCAGCTCGCCTCGAACTTCTCGACGCCCTCGCGCTCGAGGGTGTCGACGACGTCGTCGTAGGTCGATGCCGACCGCGGCCAGCGTCGAGCCATCACCTGCTCGGCGTCGGCGTAGGTGCCGGTGACCGTGTCGGCCGCGATCTCGCCGTGGTCGGCGAACGCGTGGATCAGTGGCCTCCGGCATGGTGTTGACGTGCCCGGCGCGATCAGCTCCTCGACGTAGATGCGTGTCGCGGTAGTCCGGGTTCTTGGTCGCCGGTCGAGGCCCACAGCGGGCGCTGCGGCTTGGCGCCGGCGTCGGCCAGCGCCTGCCAGCGCGGCGCCGGCGAAGACCTCCTCGTAGTGCTGGTAGGCCAGCCGGGCGTTGGCGACGCGCGGCCTTGCCGCGCAGCGCCTGGGCCTCGTCGCTGCCGATCTTGTCCAGCCGCTTGTCGATCTCGGTGTCGACCCGGGAGACGAAGAACGACGCCACCGACGCCAGCTTGGACAGGTCGTGGCCGTTGGCCTTGGCCTGCTCCATGCCGGTCGAGGAAGGCGTCCATGACCTGCGCCGTAGCGCTCGAGGCAGAAGATCAGCGTGACGTTGACGCTGATGCCCTCGGCGAGCGTCGCGGTGATCGCCGGCAGGCCCGCCTCGGTCGCCGGGATCTTGATGAACAGGTTGGGCCGGTCGACCAGCCACCACAGGCGCCTTGGCCTCGGCGACGGTCTTGCTCGGTGTCGTGGGCCAGCCGCGGGTCGACCTCGATGCGAGACCCGGCCGTCGACGCCGTCGCGAGGCGTCGTAGCCGGGCCGCAGCACGTCGCAGGCCCAGCGCACGTCGTACGTGGTGAGCATGCCGGACGGCCTCGTCGACGTCGACGCCGCGGGTGGCGAGGTCGCTGACCTGCTCGGCGTAGGCGTCGCCGTCGGCCAGCGCCTTGGCGAAGATCGTCGGGTTGGTGGTGACGCCCGACGACGTGCTGTTCGCGGCGCAGCTGGTCGCAGGTTGCCGGTGCTCGAGCCGCTCGCGGGAGAGGTCGTCGAGCCAGATGGCGACGCCCGCGGCGGAAAGCTCGGCCAGGCTGTCGCTCATGATCCTTCGCTCCCTCAGTTGCCCGTGGTGGAGCCGGTGATGGCGCCGACCCGCGCGCAGCGAGGCGTGGGCCGCCGCGACGACGTTGTCGGCGGTGAAGCCGAACTGCTCGAAGAGCACCTGGTACGGCGCGCTGGCGCCGTAGTGCTCGAGGCTGACGCTCTCGCCGGCGTCGCCGACGAGGTCGCGCCAGGACATGCGCGATGCCGGCCTCGACGCTGACCCGGGCCTTGACCGCCGGCGGCAGCACCGTCTGCGCGGTAGGCCGCGTCCTGGGCGCCGGAACCACTCCTGGCACGGCATCGAGACGACCCGGGTCGGCGTGCCCTCGGCCTCCAGCCGCTCCTGCGCGGCCAGGCGAGCTGCACCTCGGAGCCGGTGCCGATGAGGATCACCTGCGGGCTGGCCGTCGGACGCGTCGGCCAGGACGTAGCCGCCGCGGGCCACGCCGTCGGCCGGCGCGTACCGGTCGCGGTCGAGGGTCGGCAGCGTTCTGCCGGGTCAGCGCCAGCGCGGTCGGCCGGTCGGTGTGCTCCAGGGCCATGCGCCACGCCAGCGCCGTCTCGTTGGCGTCGGCCGGGCGCACCACGTCGAGGCCCGGGATGGCGCGCAGCGCGGTCAGGTGCTCGACCGGCTGGTGGGTCGGGCCGTCCTCGCCGAGGCCGATCGAGTCGTGCGTCCAGACGTAGATGACCGGCAGCTTCATCAGCGCGGCGAGCCGGACCGCCGGGCGCATGTAGTCGCTGAACACGAGGAACGTGCCGCCGTACGGGCGGGTGCCGCCGTGCAGCACGATGCCGTTGAGGATCGCGCCCATGCCGTGCTCGCGGATGCCGAAGTGCAGCGTGCGGCCGTACTCGTCGCCCGGGAACGCCTTGGTGGCGTGCTCGGCGGGCACGAACGACGGCTCGCCCTTCATCGTGGTGTTGTTGCTCTCGGCCAGGTCGGCCGAGCCGCCCCACAGCTCCGGCAGCACCGGGGCGAGCGCGTCCAGCACCTTGCCGGAGGCCGCGCGGGTGGCGATGCCCTTCGGGTCGGCCGGGCACACCGGCAGCGCCTCGGTCCAGCCCTCCGGCAGAGCGCGCGGACGTCAGCCGGTCGAACAGCGCGCGCGCTGTCGGCGTTGTCGGCCGACCAGGCGGCGAAGGCCTTGTCCCAGCTCGGCGTGCGCGGCCCGGCCGCGGTCGACCGACCGCGCGGGTGTGCTCGAGCACGTCGTCGGCGACGTCGAAGCTCTTCGTCGGGGTCGAAGCCGAGGACCTTCTTGGTCGCGGCGACCTCGTCGGCGCCGAGCGCCGAACCGTGGATCTTGCCGGTGTTCTGCTTGTTCGGCGCCGGCCAGCCGATGATCGTGCGCAGCGCGATGAACGACGGCCGGTCGGTCCCGCCTTGGCGGCCTCGATCGCGCGCCAGAGCGCCTCGACGTCCTCGTGGTAGTCGCCCTCGTCGGCGTGGCCGCTGCGGAAGTCGACCGTCTGCACGTGCCAGCCGTACGCCGCGTAGCGGGCGGCGACGTCCTCGGTCTTGGCGATCCGGGTGTCGTCCTCGATGGAGATCTCGTTGTCGTCCCAGATCGCGACGAGGTTGCCCAGCTGCTGGTGCCCGGCGAGCGAGCTCACCTCGTGGCTGATGCCCTCTTCGATGTCACCGTCGGAGACGATCGCGTAGACGTGGTGGTCGAACAGCGGGCCGGTCGGCGTCGGGGTCGAACAGGCCCCGCTCGCGGCGGGCGGCCATCGCCATGCCGACCGCGTTGCCGATGCCCTGGCCGAGCGGGCCGGTGGTCGTCTCGACGCCCTTGGTGTGCCCGTGCTCGGGGTGGCCCGGGGTCAGCGAGCCCCACTGGCGCAGCGCCTTCAGGTCGTCCAGCCCCAGGCCGTAGCCGGACAGGTAGAGCTGGATGTAGAGGGTCAGGCTGCAGTGCCCGGCGGACAGCACGAAGCGGTCGCGGCCGGGCCAGTGCGGGTCGGTCGGGTCGTGCCGCATCACCTTCTTGAACAGCAGGTACGCGGCCGGGGCGAGGCTCATCGCGGTGCCGGGGTGGCCGTTGCCGGCCTTCTCGACCGCGTCCATCGCGAGGACGCGGATCGTGTCGACCGCCTGGCGGTCCAGGTCGGACCAGGTGAATGAGGCTTGCTCTGACTTGCTGGCAGGCACGATGTATGCGCTCCTCGGCGAGTGTTTCCGATCCCTCACCTCTGACCCTAGCGACCCGTGCTAAACACGTGCCGCCGGATCTCGCCCTGCGGCGTGTGTTGTGGGCGGACAGACACTCGCCGGGTGGTTCTCGCCGCACCGCGTCGGGTCGCCGATCAGGCCGGATACGCGCCGCGTACGCTGTCGATCGGCCTGTTGACCGTCGCTTGGTCGCGGTCGCACGTCGCAGCGCCGAGGAAGGTGGACACGGCCTTGAGCATGGTCACGGAGCGCCCGTCGCCGACCCTGGTTCCGGGCCCCGTCCCGATTCCCGCCCGGCGCGACCCCCGTGCCGTGGTCCGTGCGTACGTCGCGCTGACCAAGCCGCGCATCATCGAGTTGCTGCTGATCACCACGGTGCCGGCGATGATGCTGGCGGCCGGCGGCATCCCGCCGGTGTCGACGATGGTCGTGGTGCTGGTCGGCGGCACGCTCGCCGCGGGCGCCGCCAACGCCCTCAACTGCTACATCGACCGCGACATCGACCAGCTCATGCGCCGCACGAAGCGGCGCCCGCTGCCCACGCACGCCCTCGCGCCGCGCAACGTGCTGGTGTTCGGGCTGGTGCTGGCGGTGGTCTCGGTGGGCCTGATGGCCGGGTTCACCAACTGGCTGGCGGCCGGGCTGACCGCCGCCGCGATCGCCTACTACGACCTCGTCTACACGCTCTGGCTCAAGCGGACCACGCCGCAGAACACGTTCTGGGGCGGGGCCTGCGGTGCCGCTCCGGTACTGATCGGCTGGGCGGCGATCACCGGCGGCCTCTCGCCGCTGGCCTGGGCGCTGTTCGCGGTGGTGTTCTTCTGGCAGATGCCGCACTTCTACGCGCTGGCGATCAAATACAAGGACGACTACGCGCGGGCCGGCATCCCGATGCTCCCGGTGGTCCGCTCGGCGGCCCGGGTCAACCGCGAGATCGTGCTGTTCACCTGGCTGACCGTGGCCGCCTCGGCGGCCGCATGGCCGCTCGGTTTGGGCCCGCTCTACGGCGTCACGGCGTTGGTCAGCGGAGCGTTCTTCCTTCTGGAGTCCTATCGGCTCGTGGGTCGGTCCAAGCGGGGCGAGCCGCTCAAGCCGATGCGGCTGTTCCACTGGTCGATCACGTATCTGACGATCGTGTCGGTGGCCGTCGCTCTCGACGCGCTGCTCTGAAACCGAGCCCGCCCGGTATGGGCGGTTGCGACCGGGAAACGCCGAAAAAGACCGGGCTGCGCGCCGACCACGGACGGGGGACGGCAGTTGTCCGAGATGTCATCCGAATTTAACCGGATATGTCTCGCTTTGGTCGTACGAAATTCCTGTGGCCCCTCTTAAATCAGCCGATGACAGGAGTCACAAAACACGATCGGATGGCACGCGGAATCCGGTAGGCGTGCTTACGCTCTCCGGCATGGCAGATGGTTCCGATACGACGCTGACGACCGAACAGCCCACCGCCACGACCCCTGCGGGTCTGGTGCACGGCATCCGGTCGTTCGCCGCCGAGCACGGCGGCGCCAGGGCGGTCGTCGAATACGTCGGCAAGCGTGGCGCCCGGATCGTCCTCGTCGGCGAGGACGGCACCTGGGCGGACCAGTTCGCGGAGGGCACTGACGTGGCCCGGGCGGCGTGTGAGAGCGCCGGGGTCGCGATCGAGAACGAGTGGGAGCGGGAGCTGATGGATCAGATGCGACCGAGCAACGACCTGTGGCGGTCGATGGCCCGGCGCACGCTCTCGCGCTGACCAGCGCGAGACCACCCCTGCACCACCACACGAGAGCGGATTAGTTGTCCACCACATCCACCCACGACCAGGCGGCGACCCGGGAGACATCCCGGGTCGCTCTTGTTACGTGCGATCAAATTCCTGACCTCGAAGACGACGATCGCCTGGTGCTGGCGCCGCTGGCCGCCCGCGGTGTCGCGGCCGACCCGGTCGTCTGGGACGACCCGGCCGTCGACTGGGCCGCGTACGACCTGGTCGTGCTGCGCTCGCCCTGGGACTACGCGCCGCGCCGGGCCGAGTTCGTCGTCTGGGCGGGCCGGGTGGCCCGGCTCGCCAACCCGGCTGGACGTCGTCGTCTGGAACACCGACAAGCGCTACCTGCGGCGAGCTCGCGGCGGCCGGGGTGCCGATCATCCCGACCGACTGGGTCGAGCCCGGAGCGGGCGACTGGGCGGGCGCGTGGGCCGACGTGATCCTCAAGCCGGCCATCGGGGCCGGCAGCGTCGACGCCGGCCGCTACCAACTGGCCGACCCGGCGCAGCGGGCGGCCTTCGACGCCCACCTGGCCCGGCTCACGGGCGCGGGGCGCACCGGGATGGTCCAGCCCTACCTGAGCGCGGTCGACACGGCCGGCGAGACCGCACTGGTCTTCCTGGGCGGCCCCGACGGGCTGCGGTTCAGCCACGCGGCCACCAAGGGCGCCCTGCTGGCGGGTCCGGACGAGGGCGTGGAGGGGCTCTTCCGCGAGGAGACGATCACACCGCGCGCGGCCACCCCGGCCGAGCTCGCGGTCGCGGAACGCGCGCTGTCAGCGATCCCCGGCGGCGTTGACCGGCTGCTCTACGCGCGGGTCGACCTGATCCCCGCCGACGACGGCACGCCGGTCCTGATCGAGCTGGAGCTCACCGAGCCCTCGCTGTTCCTCGGCATGTCCGCCGGCGCCGCCGACCGCCTGGCCGACGCCGTCGCCGCCGCTGTTCGCGCGGGTTGACCACAGCACGCTCAGCGTCGTCAGCCAGACCAGGCAGGCGCCGAACATGTGCAGGCCGACCAGGATCTCCGGCAGCCCGGTGAAGTACTGCACGAAGCCGATCACGCCCTGCGACAGCTCCACGGCGACCAGCACGAGCGCGGCGCGGGCGGTCCGCCGGGCGCCGGTGGCCCGGGCCGCGAACCACACCGCCAGCGACAGGCCGATCAACAGGAAGACCAGGTCGGCGTGCACCTGGGAGATGGTCTCCGGGTCCAGGCCGGTGCGGTGGGCGTCGACGTCGCCGGCGTGCGGTCCGCAGCCGGTCACGATCACGCCGAGCGCGATCACGGCCAGCGAGGCGGCGGTCAGCACCCAGACGAGCTGCCGGACCGGGCCGGGCACCGCCGTCCGGCGCGGGCGGGTCCGTCGACGGTGCGGCGCCAGAGGGCGTACGCGGCCGCCAGGACGCCGATCGAGGCGAGGAAGTGCAGCCCGACCACCCACGGGTTGAGGTCGGTGAGCACGGTGATCCCGCCCACCACTCCCTGCGCGGGGATGCCCAGGAACACGCCCAGCGCCAGCCGGTTCAGCCCGCGGCTGCCGGTCGTGCGCTCGCGGCGGTGGTGCACGTACGCCGCGATCAGGGTGGCCAGAGCGACCGCGCCGACCACCCAGCCGAGCATCCGGTTGCTGAACTCGATCACCCCGTGGATGCCCATCTCGCCGTTCGGCACGTACGAGGCATCGGTGCAGCGGGGCCAGGTCGGGCAGCCGAGCCCGGAACCGGTGAGGCGGACGGCCCCGCCGGTGACCACGATGGCGACGTTCGCGATGATGTTGGCCAGCGCCAGGCGGCGGAGCAGGGGGATCACGCGCGAGATCCTACGTAACGTAGGAGAGAGATCCGCGTCCGACCCTCGCTCGACTCTCCCAGACGGTGATGTCGATCACTGGTGTGCCGGTTTGCTCCCAGCGGCGGAAATACGTAACGTTGTGGTAGTGAAATACGTCGCGATGCTGCCTCCGCAGACGGAGACGACCGGTTCCCGGTCCGTCCCCGCGGATCGGCGCACCCGCGACCGCGTGCTGGCGCTGCTGCTGGAGCGGGGCACCGCCACCGCCGCCGAGCTCGGCGACGCACTCCAGCTCAGCTCAGCGGCCATCCGCAAGCACCTGGACGCCCTGCTGACCGACGGCGACGTGGTCAGCCGCGAGCGCCCGGTGCGGGCCGGCCGGGGCCGAGGCCGACCGGCCAAGGTGTTCACGCTGACCGACGCGGCCCGGCTGCGCTGCGGCCGGCACACCTACGACAACATGGCCACCGCCGCGATGCGGTGGATCGCCACCCACGGTGGGGAGGGCGCGGTCGACGCGTTCGCCGCCGACCAGGTGTCCGCGCTGGAGAGCCGCTGCCGCGAGGCCATGGAGGGCGCCGGCGACGACCCCATCGCGCGCGCGGAGGCACTCGCCGAGGCGCTGACCGCCGAGGGATACGCTGCCAACGCTTCCACGATCGCCACCGGAGGGCAGCTGTGTCAGCACCACTGCCCCGTGGCACACGTGGCGGCCGAGTTTCCCGAGCTGTGCGAGGCCGAGACGGCGGTTATTTCCCGCCTGGTCGGCACCCACGTCCAGCGACTAGCCACCATCGCACACGGTGACGGGGTATGCACTACCCATATCCCGTCACAGCAAGCTGGCGTTCGCCAGAGCCGACAGGAACTGTGAGGACAGATAAATGACCGAGCAGATCGTCCAACCCGTCGTGACCCAGGAGGAGCACCTCGCCGCCCTGGGCAACTACCAGTACGGGTGGGCCGACTCCGACTCCGCCGGCGCCACGGCGCAGCGCGGGCTCAACGAGGCGGTGGTGCGTGACATCTCCGCCAAGAAGAACGAGCCCGAATGGATGCTCGACCTGCGCCTCAAGGGCCTGCGGCTGTTCGGCCGCAAGCCGATGCCGGACTGGGGCGCCGACCTCGGTGGCATCGACTTCGACAACATCAAGTACTTCGTCCGCTCGACCGAGAAGCAGGCGGCGAGCTGGGACGACCTCCCGGCCGACATCAAGAACACGTACGACAAGCTGGGCATCCCGGAGGCCGAGAAGCAGCGGCTGATCTCGGGTGTCGCGGCGCAGTACGAGTCCGAGGTGGTCTACCACAAGATCCGTGAGGACCTCGAGGAGCAGGGTGTCCTCTTCCTCGACACCGACACGGCTCTGCGCGAGCACCCGGAGCTGTTCAAGGAGTACTTCGGCTCCGTGATCCCGGTCGGCGACAACAAGTTCGCCGCGCTCAACACCTCGGTGTGGTCGGGCGGCTCCTTCATCTACGTGCCGCCGGGCGTGCAGGTCGAGATCCCGCTGCAGGCCTACTTCCGGATCAACACGGAAAACATGGGCCAGTTCGAGCGGACGCTGATCATCGTCGACGAGGGTGCCTACGTGCACTACGTCGAGGGCTGCACCGCGCCGATCTACTCGTCCGACTCGCTGCACAGCGCGGTCGTCGAGATCATCGTGAAGAAGAACGCCCGCTGCCGTTACACGACCATCCAGAACTGGTCGAACAACGTCTACAACCTGGTCACCAAGCGCGCCGTGGCGCACGAGGGCGCGACCATGGAGTGGATCGACGGCAACATCGGTTCCAAGGTCACGATGAAGTACCCGGCCGTCTGGATGGTCGGCGAGCACGCCAAGGGCGAGGTGCTCTCGGTCGCGATGGCCGGCGAGGGCCAGCACCAGGACGCCGGCGCCAAGATGGTGCACGCCGCGCCGCACACCAGCAGCACGATCATCTCCAAGTCGATCGCGCGTGGCGGCGGCCGCACGTCCTACCGCGGCCTGGTGCAGGTGCTGGAGGGCTCGTCGCACTCCCGGAGCACCGTCAAGTGCGACGCGCTCCTGGTCGACACGATCTCCCGGTCCGACACGTACCCCTACGTCGACATCCGCGAGGACGACGTGTCGATGGGGCACGAGGCGACCGTTTCCAAGGTCAGTGAGGACCAGCTCTTCTACCTGATGAGCCGGGGCATGACCGAGGACGAGGCGATGGCGATGATCGTCCGCGGCTTCATCGAGCCGATCGCCAAGGAACTCCCGATGGAATACGCCCTGGAGCTCAACCGGCTCATCGAACTGCAGATGGAAGGGGCCGTCGGCTAAATGCCCACGGAAACCGAGGTGGCGGTGACTCCGCCCAAGACGTCGAGCGTGCCCAAGACCAAGGCGCAGAGCCTGCGGTCGGGCGATGTCGCCGACTTCCCGACCCTCACGGGGCTCGAGGAGGAGTGGCGGTTCACGCCGCTGAAGCGGATGCGCGGTCTCGCGACCGGCACCCCGGCGGCGGAGACCAGCCTGCGCTACGAGCACGACGGCCTGCCGGCCGGCGTGACCGTGTCGGAGCTGGCCAAGGGCGACGAGCGGATCGGCCGCGTGCTGGTCCCGTTCGACCGGGTCAGCGCGCTGGGCTACGGCGGCGCCGCCGGCGCGACGCTGATCGCGGTCGCGCCCGAGGCCGAGCCGGCCGAGCCGGCGACGGTCCGGGTGATCGGCGGCGGCGCCGGTGTCGCCTACGCGCACACCGTGATCGAGGTGGGCCGCTTCGCCAAGGCGACGCTGGTCGTCGAGCAGGTCGGTTCGACCACGCTCGCCGACAACGTCGAGGTCGACGTGGCCGACGGTGCCCAGCTCACGCTGGTCACCGTCGCCGACTGGGCGTCCGACGCGGTGCAGGCCCAGCACATCAAGTTCCGGCTCGCCAAGGACGCCCGGGTCACCCACGTCCAGGTCTCCCTCGGCGGCGACCTGGTGCGCCAGTACACCAGCGTCGAATACACGGGTCGCGGCGGCGACGCCGAGCTCTACGGGCTCTACTTCGCCGACGGCGACCAGCACCTCGAGCACCGCCAGCTGGTCGACCACAGCATCCCGGACTGCCGCAGCTACGTCGGCTACCGCGGCGCGCTGCAGGGCGACGGCGCGCACACCGTCTGGGTCGGCGACGTGCTGATCCAGGTGGCGGCGACCGGCACCGACACGTACGAGATCAACCGCAACCTGGTCCTCAGCGACGGTGCCCGGGCCGACTCGGTACCCAACCTGGAGATCGAGACCGGCGAAATCGTCGGTGCCGGACACGCGAGCGCGACCGGCCGGTTCGACGACGAGCAGCTGTTCTACCTGATGGCCCGGGGGATCCCGGAGCACGAGGCGCGCAAGCTCGTGGTCCGCGGCTTCTTCGCCGAGCTGTTGCAGAAGATCCCGGTCGAGTCGCTGCGCGACCGCCTGGGCGACGCCGTCGAGGCCCGGTTGGCGAAGGGCGTCCAGTAGTGAGCTTCATCCGCCTGTGCTCCGTCGAAGACGTGCCGAAGGGCACGGCGATCAAGGCCGTCACCGACGACCTCGAGCTCGCCGTCGTCCACGGTGAGGACGACAACTTCTACGTCGTCTACGACGAGTGCTCGCACGCCGCGGTCGCCCTCTCCGAAGGAGAGGTCGACGGCTGCACGCTGGAGTGCTGGCTGCACGGGTCGCGTTTCGACCTGCGCACCGGCGAGCCGACCGGGCTGCCGGCGACTGAACCCGTTCCCGTCTATCCCGTCGAAGTCCGTGACGGCGAGGTCTACGTCGCCCTCACACCGAGCAATGGAGTAATGCCAGCATGAGCACCTTGGAGATCCGTGACCTCAAGGTCTCGGTCAAGCTGCCCGACGGCCAGCTCAAGCCGATCCTGGCGGGCGTCGACCTCACGGTCCGCGCCGGGGAGACGCACGCGATCATGGGCCCCAACGGCTCGGGCAAGTCGACGCTGGCCTACTCGATCGCCGGCCACCCGAAGTACCAGATCACCGGCGGCTCGGTGACCCTGGACGGCGCCGACGTGCTGTCGATGACCGTCGACGAGCGCGCCCGCGCCGGGCTGTTCCTCGCGATGCAGTACCCGGTCGAGGTCCCCGGCGTCTCGGTGGCCAACTTCCTGCGCACCGCGAAGACCGCGATCGACGGCGAGGCGCCCAAGCTGCGCACGTGGGCCGGCGAGCTGCGCGGCGCGATGGAGCGGCTGCAGATGGACCCGGCTTTCGCCCAGCGCAACGTCAACGAGGGCTTCTCCGGCGGTGAGAAGAAGCGGCACGAGATCGTCCAGCTCGAGCTGCTCAAGCCGAAGATCGCGATCCTCGACGAGACCGACTCCGGCCTCGACATCGACGCGCTGCGGGTCGTCAGCGAGGGCGTCAACCGGATCGGCCAGACCGGCGAGACCGGCCTGCTGCTGATCACCCACTACACCCGCATCCTGCGCTACATCACCCCCGACCACGTGCACGTCTTCGCCCGGGGCCGGATCGTCGAAGAGGGCGGCCCGGAGCTGGCGGAGAAGCTCGAGGCCGAGGGCTACGAGCGCTACCTCGCGGAAACCGGTCCGGCTACGGCCTGATCCGAACGCACGAAGGGCTGCCCAGTCATGACGTCTCTCGCGATCCCGTCGACGTTCGACGTCGCCGCGTTGCGGGCCGACTTCCCGATTCTCGGTCGAGAGGTCAATGGCCACCCGCTGGTCTATCTGGACAGCGCCAACACGTCGCAGAAACCCCGCCAGGTGCTCGATGTGATGCGGGCACACCACGAGCGACACAACGGCAACGTCTCGCGCTCGGTGCACACGCTGGGCACCGAGGCGACGCTGGCCTACGAGGGCGCGCGCGAGAAGGTGGCCGCGTTCATCAACGCGCCGGCGGCCTCCGAGGTGGTGTTCGGCAAGAACTCCACCGAGGCGATCAACCTGCTGGCGTACGCCTTCTCGAACGCGTCGGCGACGCCGGGGAGCGATCCCCGGTTCCGGCTCGGCCCCGGCGACGAAGTGGTGATCTCCGAGATGGAGCACCACTCCAACATCGTCCCGTGGCAGCTGCTCTGCGAGCGGACCGGCGCGACCCTGCGCTGGTTCCGCGTCACCGACGAGGGCCGGCTCGACGAGTCGGCGCTCGACGACCTGGTCAACGAGCGCACCAAGCTCGTCTCGATCGTGCACATGTCCAACATCCTGGGCACGATCAACGACCCGGCCCGGATCGTCGCGCGGGCGCACCAGGTCGGCGCGCTGGTCATGCTCGACTGCTCGCAGTCGGTGCCGCACCTGCCGGTCGACGTCCAGGCGCTGGGTGCCGACTTCATCGCGTTCACCGGGCACAAGATGCTCGGGCCGACCGGCATCGGCGTGCTCTGGGGGCGGGCCGAGCTGCTCGAGGCGATGCCGCCGGTGCTCGGTGGCGGCTCGATGATCGAGACCGTGACCATGGAGAAGTCGACGTTCGCGCCGGCTCCGGCCCGGTTCGAGGCCGGCACGCCGCCGATCGTCGAGGCGATCGGGCTCGGTGCCGCGATCGACTACCTGAACGACGTCGGCATGGCCGCGGTGCAGGCGCACGAGCAGGAGATCACCGCGTACGCGCTGGAGGTCCTCTCCTCGGTGCCCACGCTGCGGATCTTCGGGCCCACCACGCCCGAGGGGCGCGGCGGCACGATCTCGTTCGCGCTGGAGGGCATCCACCCGCACGACGTCGGCCAGGTGCTCGACGACGAGGGTGTCGAGGTGCGGGTCGGCCACCACTGCGCGCGGCCGGTCTGCGTGCGCTACGGAGTGCCCGCGACCACCCGCGCGTCGTTCTACGTCTACACGACGACCGAGGAGGTCGACGCGCTCGTGCGAGGGCTCGAGCGGGTCCGAAAGGTGTTCGGCTGATGCAGTTCGACCAGCTTTACCAGGAGATCATCCTGGAGCACTACAAGCGGCCGCACGGTCGCGGGCTCCGGGAGCCGTTCGGCGGCGAGGCGCACCACGTCAACCCGACGTGTGGCGACGAGGTGACGATCCGGGTCGCGGTGGACGGCGACAAGCTCGCCGACGTCTCGTACGAGGGGATGGGCTGCTCGATCAGCCAGGCCTCGGCGAGCGTCCTGCACGATCTGCTGGCGACGCTGCCGGTCGACGAGGCGCTCAAGGTGCACGACGCGTTCGTCGAGCTGATGCAGGGCCGCGGCCAGGTCGAGCCGGACGAGGAATTGTTGGGTGACGGCGTGGCGTTCTCTGGAGTGGCACGCTATCCGGCGCGCGTGAAGTGCGCGCTGCTGCCCTGGATGGCGTTCAAGGACGCGGCGGTTCGCGCCGGCGTCACGGTGGGACCCGAGGTGAAGGCATGAGTGAAGAGACGATGAGCACCCCCGCTGCTGCCCCTGAATCGGCTCGAGCCAAGGCGTCAGTGGACGTGGTCGAAGAGGCGATGAAGGACGTCGTCGACCCGGAGCTCGGGATCAACGTCGTCGACCTCGGCCTGGTGTACGGCGTACACATCGACGATGAGAACGTCGCCACCCTGGACATGACGCTGACGTCGGCGGCCTGCCCGCTGACCGACGTGATCGAGGACCAGACCCGGGCGGCCCTGACCACCGGCCCGGGCGGCGGCGTCGTGAGCGACTTCCGGATCAACTGGGTCTGGCTGCCGCCATGGGGCCCCGACAAGATCACCGACGAGGGCCGCGATCAGCTTCGCTCGCTCGGCTTCAACGTGTAGGTCTCCAAGCTTCGGATGAGCATGTCCAGGCCGAACGCGAAGCGTTCGTCGCTGTCGGCCTGCATCAGCTCGTCGACGTGCTGCCGCAGGGACGGAAACTGTTCCTGCGGCAGTGTCTTGTAGTACTCGTGGATCTCCGACAGGTGCGCGTAGAAGCGCTCGTTCGACTCGGGTGAGTCGAGCTTGTAGCGCGAGACGATCAGCGCGCCCTCGTAGGAATCGGCCGCGATGTAAAGGGACAGGCGGTCGGTGGCCAGCGCGGCCACGCTCGGCGGAACCCCGCCGGCCAACATGATCGACAGCATGCACTCGCCGACCCGCAGCGCGTGGTAGCCCACCGGGATGTTGCCCAGGCTCAGCCGGGCGATGTCCTGGTGTTTGGCGTGGGCCCGCTGGATCTCGAACGCCAGCTCGCGGATCTGTTCCTGCCAGCGTGCCGGGTCCGCTTCGGGTAGCCGCACCTCGCTGAGCACCCGCTCCCGGATCAGGTCGAGCAGCTCCTCCTTGTTGGCGACGTGCGCGTAGAGCGACGCCGCGCCCGTGCCCAGCTCTTCGGCGACCCGCCGCATGCTCACCGCGTCCAGGCCTTCGGCGTCGAGCACGGCCAGCGCCGCGTCGACGATCTTGTCGGCGGTCAGCGGCTCGCGCGCCGGTGCCGCGGTGCGGCGCGGCTTCTTCCACGGTGGCGGGGGCAGGACGTCGGTCACGCCGAACATCGTACTTGACGCGAACGGCGTTCGAGCGTAGAACGGTGTTCGCCGAAGCCGAACACCGTTCGTCAGGAGTCCCCATGTCCGTCGTCGCGCCCGCTGGCGCATCCACCGCCACCGACCCGCCCGCGTACCGATGGCGCTGGGTCGCCCTGTTCGCGATCCTCACCGCCGAGGTCATGGACCTGCTCGACGCGCTGGTCACGACCATCGCCGGCCCGACCATCCGGGCGGAGCTCGGCGCGCCCGAGAGCACCATCCAGTGGCTCGCCGCCGGCTACACGCTCGCCATGGCGGTCGGCCTGGTCACCGGCGGCCGGCTCGGCGACCTCTTCGGCCGCCGCCGGATGTTCCTGGTCGGCACCGGCGGCTTCGTCGTCGCCTCGCTGCTGTGCGCCGTCGCGCAGGGGGAGGGGACGCTGGTCACCGCCGCGGGTGCTGCAGGGCCTGTTCGGCGCCGTATGCTGCCGCAGGGCCTCGGCCTGATCAAGGAGATGTTCCCGCCGACGCAGGTGGGCTGCCGCGTTCGGCCTGTTCGGCCCGGTGATGGGCCTGTCCGCGGTCGGCGGCCCGATCCTCGCCGGCTGGCTGGTCGACGCCGACCTGTTCGGCCCGGCTGGCGCATGATCTTCCTGATCAACCTGCCGCTCGGCCTGCTCGGCCTGCTGCTCGGCGGTGCGGTTCATGCCGGAGTCCCGTGACGCCGCGGCCGCCCGCCTCGACCTGGGCGGCGTCGGCCTGGTCTCGGCCGCGATGTTCCTGCTGGTCTACCCGCTCGTCCAGGGCCGCGAGCTCGGCTGGCCCGCCTGGACCTTCGCCTCGATCGGCCGCCGCCGGCGCTGTTCGGCGTGTTCGGCTGGTACGAGGTCCGCCGCCAGCGCCGCGGCTGCGACCCGCTGGTGGTCCCGACCCTGTTCCGCAAGCGGGCGTTCACCGGCGGCCTGATCGCCGGCACCGCCTACTTCGCCGGCATGCTGGGCTTCTCGCTGAGTCTTAGCCTCTACCTGCAGACTCGGCCTGGGCTTCAGCCCGCTGCGCACGGGCCTGACCGACGGTCCCGCAGGCGATCGGCGTGGTCGCCGGCTTCGGCCTGTCGGCGGTCGGCGGCTCGCCCGCAAGCACGGCCGGCTGGCCCTCAGGGCGGCGTGGTCGTGATGGCGCTGGCGGCGCTCGGCTTCCTCGCCACTGTGCCGGCGCGGACCGGCGTGTCGCCGTGGCAGCTGGCCCCGGCGCTGGCCGTCTTCGGCATCGGCATGGGCCTGGCGATGGCGCCGTTCTTCGACATCATGCTGGCCGGGGTGTCGCCGAAGGAGAGCGGCTCGGCCTCCGGCGCGCTGAACGCCGCGCAGCAGTTCGCCGGCGCCCTGGGCGTGGCCACGCTGGGCACGCTGTTCTTCAACCGCGCCGTCGGCGCCGGGGGCGTGCCGGGCGCGATCGAGGCGGTGTTGTGGGCGGTGACCGGGTTGCTCGCCTTGACGTTCGCCCTGAGCTTCCTGCTGCCGCGGGTGGCCCGGCCGGAGTAACCGCGTCAGCGACCAGGCACTTCCTCATAAACTGAGGCCGAGAACGTGCATCTAGCCTCGGACAGCCGCTCTGCACGATAGAAAGCCCGACATGCGCACGAAGTCCTTACTGATCATTGTCCTTGCCCTTGCTGGCGCTGGCGCGTGTTCCTCGACGGAGCGTCTTCCGGGCGAAGCGGCGCCCGCCAGTTGACCCGGACGGACGGCCGCGAGCGCGTCCGCCGGCCGTCAACAGCGCCGACCGTAGCGGCGACGCGGACTCCGTCGGCCGGGCCGACCAGCCCGCCCATCAGCCGGTGACGGCCGAGCGAGTCCGCGGACCGACTGGCCCGATGTCACCATCCGGGGATTGGCTTTCTGCGATGAATCGGACGACGTCGTCCGGTTCCGCGACGGCTCGGACGGCTCGACAGCCCGTGCCGGATGCTCCCCGGCTCGGCGCGGCCAGTCTACGGGGAGTCTCGTCGAGGAACCCGCGAACGCCCCGGCCCGCGAGGACGCGCTCGTCCTGGTGGACTCGGCGATCCCGATGCGGCACAACAGCGGCCCTCGTTCC
>CAWIXO010000010.1:0-50742 GCA_963840005.1 uncultured Actinomycetota bacterium
TGGACGACCCGGGTCTTGGCTCCCCAGTCGCCCTCGTTGAGCGCCGCGACCACGTTCTTGCGGGCCTCCGGCTTGGCCAGTGGCGCGACCGCGTCCTCGAGATCGAGGAAGACCTGATCGGCCGGCAGCCCGCGGGCCTTGTCGAGCATCTTCAGACTGGATCCGGGTACGGCCAAACAGGACCGGCGTGGGCGACCCGCAGCGGCCATCGACGGCTCCTCACGATCGTTATGGTTAGCGCAGGACAGGGCTAACCAGACGGTAACCTCGCGCGAAGACCGAGGAGAACCAAGCAGTGGAAGAAGTCACCGGGCGAGTCGTAGTGATCACCGGCGCCAGCTCGGGCATCGGGCTGTCCGCCGCCGTGGCCCTGGCCGGCCGGGGTGACCAGATCGTTCTCGTCGGTCGCGACCCCGCACGGCTGGCCGCGGCCGCCGCCGAGGTACGCGACGCGACCGGCACACTGCCGGCGTCCTTCCGGGCCGACTTCGCCGCCCTCGACGACGTGCGGGCGCTGGCCGAGCAGCTGCGCTCGGCGTACGACCGGATCGACGTGCTGGCCAACAACGCGGGCGCGATCGTGCTGCACCCCGCTACCACCGTCGACGGTCACGAGCTGACGATCCAGGCCAACCATCTGGCCGGCTTCCTGCTCACCGTGCTGCTGCACGACCGGATCGGGCGGATGGTGGTGACCGCCTCCGGCGCGTACCGGTGGGGCAACCTCGACCCGCGCGACCTCAACCGGCCGCTGGAGCGCTACATCCCGTTCCAGGCGTACGGCACCAGCAAGCAGGCCAACATCCTGTTCGCGGGCGAGGCGGCCCGACAGTGGCCCGGGATGCTGGCGTTCTCGTTCCACCCGGGCGCCGTACGCACGCGGTTCTACAACGACAACCGCCTGGTCGCCTGGGGCATGCGGCACGCACCGCTGCTGCGCAGCCCGGAGAAGGGCGCGGAGACGCTGGTCTGGCTGGCCACGGCCGACCCCGCCCGGCTGGTCAACGGCGCCTACTACACCGACCTGAAGCCCCGGCGGGTCGCCCGCAAGGCCAGCGACCAGGGCCTGGCCGGGGCCCTGTGGAAGGCCAGCGAGCAGGCGATCGGCTAGGGCAGGACGGTCTCGAGGGCGCGGGCTCGCTCGCGCTCCCGGCGGCCGGCGTGTGCGCCGCCGAGCACCACGATCACAACGCCGACCAGCAGCAGGGCGAGCCCGGGCAGGGACTCGAGCGGCGGCACCTGGTCGAGCCAGAGCCAGGCGATCAGGCCCGCGCCCGGCACCTCCAGCAGGATCAGCACGCTGATCGTGGTGGCCGAGACCTTGCGCAGCGCGTAGTTGAACATCGTGTGCCCGAGCAGTTGCGCGCCGCACACCAGGCCGAGGATGGCCAGCCAGGTCGTGGCCGGGTAGCCGGACAGCGACTGCCCCGAGGCCAGGCAGACGACCAGCAGGAGCACCGCGCAGACCGAATAGCAGATCGTCGTGTACGTGGTCGTGCTCAAGGTCACCCGGGCCCGCTCACCGAACGCGGTGTACGCGGCCGCCATCACGGCGCCGACCACCGCCAGCAGGTCGCCCAGCACGGCCCGGGTCGAGACGCCGAAGTCGGCGCCGGTGGCAAGCACGGCGCCGAGCACCGCGACACCGATGCCGACCCAGGTCACCGTCCGCAGCTTGCGGCCCTGGGCGACCGAGATCAGCCCCTGCCAGACCGGCTGGGTGGCGACCAGCGCCGTCGACGCCGCCACCGTGGTGAACCGGATGCTCGGCATCCAGGCCGCGAAGTGCGCCGCGAGGGCGACCCCGGCCAGCACGCAGAACACGGCTTCGCGGCGGGCCAGGTTGGCGTACTCGGCGCGGCGGGCGAACAGCGAGATCGGCCCGAGCACGCCGACCGCGAGCGCGTTGCGCCAGAACGCGATGGCCAGGGCCGGCGCGGCCGCGGCGAAGGCGATCAGCGGGCCCGACGTGGAGACGGCGAGGACGGCGACGACGAGCGCGAGGGACGCGGCCGGGTCGAGCGCGGGGCGGGGCACAGTGAACCATCCTCACAAATCACATACTGCGGCTATCCGACTACGGTCAGTCGATCGGCCGATAGGGCCCGGCGGTCACCGTCGATAGGCTCTCCCGGTCTTGCCAGCTCTGCCCCCAGGTCATGCCGTGGAGGCTGATGGTGCCCGCACTACGCGCGGTCGTGTTCGACTTCTTCGGCACTCTCACCCGGGCTGTCCACCGCGGCCCCGAGCACCTCGAGACCGCCCGCATCCTGGGATGCGATCCCCAGGTGATGATCTCCCTGCTGGATGCCAGTTACTACCGCCGGGCCAGCGGTGAACTCGGTTCGGCGGAAGACAACCTGCGCTGGATAGCCGTCCGGGCCGGAGCCGACCCCTCCGACGACGCGGTCCGGGCCGCGCTCGCCTGCCGGTTGCGCGCCCTCCGCGGCGACACGGAGCTGCGCGACGAGGCGGTGCCCGTGCTCTGGGCACTGCGGCTGCGCGGGCTGCGGACGGCCGTGATCAGCGACTGCACCCACGAACTGCCCGCCCTGCTGCCGGGCCTCGCGGTCGCGCCGCTGCTCGACACCGCCGTGTTCTCGGTCGAGGAGGGGGTCTGCAAGCCCGACCCGAGCATCTACCTCGCAGCCTGCCAGCGGCTCGGCGTGGCTCCCGCCGAATGCCTGTACGTCGGCGACGGCGGCAGCCACGAGCTCACCGGCGCGGCCGAGGTCGGCATGACCGCTGTCCGGCTGGCCGCCCCCGACCTCGCCGACCACCTGGTCTTCGCCGCCGACGTCGACTGGACCGGCCGCTCGGTCACCGGTCTCGTCGGCGTGCTCGACGTGGTCGACCATGGCCAGCACACCCTCGCTCCGGGCAGGATGAGGGCATGACCGAGCCTTGGCGAGGGCATCATCAGCAGAGCCCGCCCGGGCAGGGCGGGTCACCACGGAGTGGAGACCCGGCATGACCGAGGCGGTGGTGGAAGAGGCGATCAAGAAGGCGGCTGTGGCCTGGGTGTCCGTCGACGGCGGTCCGTCGCGGGGGCTCTGGTGCGTGCCGGTCGACGGTGCGCTCTACGTGGTCACCGGCATCGGCGAGCAGCAGCTGGCCGGGCTGGCCGGGGCCGGCATCGCCGAGGTGACGCTGCGCGGCGACCACGGCGGGCGGATCGTGACCTTCCCCGCCGACGTGCGCCGGGTGCAGCCCGGCGACGACGAGTGGAACGCGGTCGCGCCCCAGGTCGGCGGCAAGCGGCTCAACGCACCCGGCCCGACCGACCGGCTGGTCGAGCGATGGGCGATGGACTGCACGCTGAGCTGCCTGAGCCCGGCCGAGGACGGGCCGGTGGTCACTCGCCCCGACCTGCCGGACGACAGCCTCGCCGAGCCGCCCCGGGACACCCCGGCGGCCCGGCCCACCCGCAAGCCGTACCGCCTGCACAAGGTGCGCGGCAAGAAGTCCTAGTCCAGCCACCACCGCGAGGCGTCGGCGCCGTACGGGGTGAACAGCAGGGCCGGCAGGACCACCGCCGAGATGGCGGCGACGAGCAGCAGGCGCCACGCGACGGCGCCCGCGCGCCCGCGGCCGACCGCCAGCAGCGGCACCGAGACGGTCAGCAGTAGCGGCGACAGGATGACACCGCTGTAGAAGAGCAGCGCGACCGGCAGGAACACCCCAAACGGCAGCACTTCCTTCGGGTCGTGGGCGCCGCTCAGCATGGCGGCGCGGTCGGCGCCGGCGGCCAGCATGCGGGCGGTGAAGGTGAACAGGACCGTCGCGATCGCCAGCCCGAAGGCGAGGTGGATGGCCGCGACGACCCGAACGCCCATCCGCATCAGGTCGGTGGGCGGGCGCCCCTGCGCGGTCGGGTCCGCGGCCGGCAGGATCGCCGCGAACAGCAGCGTCGCTGCCGCGGCGAGCAGGCCCAGCTGCTGGGCAAACGAGCCTGTGAAGGTGGCGGCGCCGAAGACGTCCCGGGGGGCCAGGGCGGCACTGACCGCCGCCGCGCCGATCAGCACGAGACTCGACGTGCCCGCGAGTGCGATCAGGAGCCGGCCGGCCGGCACACGCGACCGGAAGCGGCGCAGGGTCCACGCGGCGAGCAGCCAGCCGATCAGGCCGCCCGACAACAGTGCGGCGGCGCCGGCCGGCAGCAGCCCCTCCGGCCAGGGAAAACGGATGTCAAAGTAGGCGTCGAGGCCGGCTGCGGTGCCGGATGCGACGCTGACGACCAGGGTCTGTCCCGGACGGTCAAGCGTGAAGCTCTGCCCCGGGCCGATCGGGCCGGCCGTCCACCCGGCGGCGACCGCTCGCTCACGCAGATCGGCCGCCTGGTCGGCCCCGGGCGGGAGGACGACATCCAGCTCCGTCGGACCGCCGAACGCCGTCCACAGCTGGTGGGGCCGGCCCGTCACGGTCTCGCCGGGCAGCAGCGACATGGTGGAGTCCATCGCGCGCCAGCGGCCGTCCGCGTCGGTCATGGCCCGCGACACCGTGACGAGCGCCAGGTAGCCGATCGCGATCGCGGCGACCATGGCCACCGCGCGGTAGACCGCGGCCGTGCGGCGGCGCGAACCGCAGGCGCAGGCCGCCACGGATCAGGTCCCACGCGTCGCCGGCCGGCGGCCGGGCCCGGCCGGACGGCGCGCCCTCCAGCAGCGTGGTGACGATCTCGTCGCCCCGGGCGCGGCGGTAAGCCCGCGGATAGGCCAACAGCAGACGTCGGTAGCCGCGCTCGAGCCGGTTCACGACGCCGGGCCGAACGCGAGCCGGGTGTTGCGCAGGCGGGCGGCCGCCATCGACGCGTTGGCGCGCATGCGGTCGACCTCGGCGGACAGCGCGGCTGCCGCCGTCGTCGGTCAGCCGGTAGTAGCGGCGCAGCCGCCCGTCGACGGCCTCCTCGCGGTCGACGACGAGCAGGCCCTCCTCGGTGAGCCGGTCGAGGGCGGCGTAGAGCGTGCCCGGCGCGCAAGGTGAGCCGGCCGTCGGACAGCTCGTTGACGGCGCGGATCACCCCGTAGCCGTGCAACGGCTGCTCGGCGAGCGCGGTCAGGATGAAGAAGGTCGGCTCCTGCATGGCCATGTCGGGGATGCTACCGACCATCGGCATATACCGCCAGTCGGCTTATCCGACGAAGGGCGGCACGGCCATCTCTCCCCGGGCGATCGGCACCACGCTGCCGGTCACCCGGGCGCTGGTCACCGCGCCGGCCTGGGCGGTCACGACGCACTCCAGCACCGACGGGCGGTGCAGCTCGAGGCCCTGGTGCACCACGTAGCCGCTCTCCCCGTCGGCCGGCAGCAGGCCGCTGGCGACCAGCCAGACGCCGAGCCCGAGCGCGGCCGAGCCGGTGGCCGGGTCCTCGGGCACCGACAGCCCGGGCACGAAGACCCGGGCGTGCGCCGTGCGGCTCTGCGGGTCCCAGGAGAAGACGTCGATGCTCGCGCCGCCACGCCCTCCGCCGCACCGGTGTCGAGCCGGGCCCGGGACACCGCGTCGGCGCGGACCGGCAGGTACGGGAACTCCAGGCCGCACCCGGCCAGCCGCGGCGGCCCGGCCGGGTCGAGGTCGTCGACGGTCAGGCCGACCGCCGCCAGCAGCGGCGCCGGGTCGAGCGGCTCGCCGACGCGTGGCGGTGCCGCCGGTGAGCGTGGCGGTCGAGCCGGACACCACGACGGGCAGCAGGCCGGCGCCGCACTCCTGCACGACCTCGCCGGCGGCGAACATCCCGCGGCGTGCTCGCGGTCACCGCCGCGCCGACGCTCGGGTGCCCGGCGAACGGCAGCTCGCTGTTGGGCGTGAAGATCCGCGCCCGGTAGGTCGCCGCCGCGCCGGACGTGCGGCGGCAGCACGAAGACCGTCTCGGACAGGTTGAACTCGCGGGCCAGGGCCTGCAGCTGGGTGCCCGCCAGCTCTTCGGCGCCGAACACCACCGCCAGCGGGTTGCCGGTGAACGGCCGGTCGGTGAAGACGTCGACGATCTCGTACGCCAGCGCTCGACATGCCGACGCTACATGCGTAGGGCGGATAGGCTGACTTGAGCGTGACGACGGCGCGGGTCTACGTCGCCAGGCTCGCCGGCCTCCCGGTCTTCGACCCCAACGGGGACCAGGTCGGCCGGGTCCGCGACGCGGTCGCCCGGCTGCGCACCACCAACCGACCGCCCGCAGGTGGTCGGCCTGGTCGCCGAGATGCCGTGCGCCGGCGGATCTTCCTGCCGATCGGCCGGGTCACCTCGATCGACGCCGACGCGGTCGTGCTCGGCACCGGCACGCTCAACCTGCGCCGGTTCGAGAAGCGCCCCGGCGAGCTGCTGGTGCTCGAGGACCTGCTCGACCGCCGGGTCACGATCCTGCCCGAGGAGACCCCGGGCGCCGTGGTCGACGTGGCGATGGAGGCCAACCGCACCGGCGACTGGTCGCTGGCCAGGGTCGCGGTCCGCGAGCAGACCGGCGGCTGACCCGGCGCGGCCAGCTGCGTCCAGCTGGAATGGGACGAGGTACGCGGCCTGGTCGGCCTCACCGACACCCAGGGCACCGCCGGCCTGCTCGCGGTGCTGGAGGACATGCGCCCGGCCGACCTGGCCAACGCGCTGCAGGACCTGTCCGACACCCGGCGCAACGAGGTCGCCGCGGCGCTCGACGACGAGCGGCTCGCCGACGTGCTCAGGAGCTGCCCGAGCACGACCAGGTCGAGATCCTCGCCGCGCTGGACCGGGAGCGCGCCGCCGACGTCCTGGAGGAGATGGACCCCGACGACGCCGCCGACCTGCTCGCCGAGCTGCCCGGCCCGAGCAGGAGGCGCTGCTCGACCTGATGGAGCCCGACGAGGCCGAGCCGGTGCGGCAGCTGCTCGACTACCGGCCGGCACGGCCGGCAGCGTGATGACCTCCGAGCCGGTGATCCTCACCCCGGACGCGACGGTCGCCGAGGCGCTGGCCCGGATCCGCGAGCCGCAGCTGCCCCCGGCGGTGGCCGCGCAGGTGTTCGTGGCCCGGGCGCCGATGGCCACGCCGACCGGCCGCTACCTCGGCGTGGTGCACTTCCAGCGGCTGCTGCGCGAGCCGCCGTCGGCGATGCTCGGCGGCGTGGTCGACAGCGACATCGACCCGCTGCGACCGGACACCCCGCTGGCCGAGATCACCCGGCGGATGGCCACCTACAACCTGGTCGCCATGCCGGTCGTCGACGACAACGACCGGCTGGTCGGCGCGGTCACCGTCGACGACGTCCTGGACCACTTGCTGCCGCGGGACTGGCGCGACCGCGACGTGCCGACGACGACGGCCCGGCTGGCCGGCCGCCGTCCCACCGCGGGCAGCCTCGCCCGGCGTCCGCGACGGCAGCACCGATGGCTGACCCGCGTCCGCCGGCCGGCTGGACCAGCCGCGCGAGCCGCGCCGGCTGCGCGCTGCCCCGGTTCGACCCGGAGGCCTTCGGCCGCTGGTCGGAGGCGATCGCCCGGTTCATGGGCACGGCGAAGTTCCTCGTCTACATGACCGTGTTCATCCTGCTCTGGGTCGCCTGGAACACCCTGGCGCCGCGGGCTGGCGCTTCGACCCGTACACGTTCACGTTCCTGACCCTGATCCTGTCGTTGCAGGCGTCGTACGCCGCGCCGCTGATCCTGCTCGCGCAGAACCGGCAGGCCGACCGGGACCGGCTGTCGATGGAGGAGGACCGGCGGCGGGCGGCGGCGCAGAAGGCCGACACCGAGTACCTGGCCCGGGAGATCGCCTCGCTGCGGATCGCGATCGGCGAGGTGGCCACCCGGGACTTCCTGCGCTCCGAGCTCGGCCGGCTGGCCGAGGAACTCGACGACCGGCGCGGCGCAAGCGCAGAAGCGGCGAACGACCCGCGGCCGAACCGGACGACCACGCGCGGACACCGACGCCTGACGCCGCGACATAGCAGTTGCGGTCATGTCAGCCCCTGCCACGTCTCGTCGAGGCCGCCATCCAGGCCGCCCTGGCCACGGTCGACGACCCCGAGATCCACCGCCCGATCACCGAACTGGGCATGGTCAAGTCGTTCACGATCGACGCCGACGGGTGGTCCGGGTCGGCTGCTGCTCACCGTGGCCGGCTGCCCGCTTGCGGACAAGCTGACGCACCGACATCACCAGCCGCGGTCAGCGCGGTGCCCGGGGTCAGCGGCGTCGAGATCGACTTCGGGGTGATGAGCCCCGAGCAGCGCCAGGAGCTGCAGACCCAGCTGCGCGGCGGTGGCGGCGGCGCCGAGCCGGTGATCCCGTTCGCCCAGCCCGGCTCGCGTACCCGGGTGTACGCGGTCGCCAGCGGCAAGGGCGGCGTCGGCAAGTCCAGCGTCACCGTCAACCTGGCCGCCGCGCTGGCCGCCCGCGGCCTGGCGGTCGGCGTGGTCGACGCCGACATCTACGGCCACTCGGTGCCCCGGATGCTGGGCGCCGACGGCCGGCCCACCCGGGTCGAAGACATGATCATGCCGCCGCGAGGCGCACGGCGTGAAGGTGATCTCGATCGGCATGTTCACCGCCGAGCAACGCGGCGGTGGTCTGGCGCGGCCCGATGCTGCACCGGGCGCTCCAGCAGTTCCTGGCCGACGTCTACTGGGGCGACCTCGACGTGCTGCTGCTCGACCTGCCGCCGGGCACCGGCGACGTGGCGATCTCGCTGGCCCAGCTGCTGCCCAACGCGGAGATCCTGGTGGTCACCACGCCGCAGACCGCCGCGGCCGAGGTGGCCGAGCGGGCCGGCGCGATCTCGCTGCAGACCCACCAGCGCCTGGTCGGCGTCGTCGAGAACATGTCGTGGCTGGAGCTGCCGACCGGCGAGCGGATGGAGATCTTCGGCTCCGGCGGCGGCGCAGGTCGTCGCCGACAAGCTGACCCGCACGCTCGGCGCCGAGGTGCCGCTGCTGGGTCAGATCCCGCTCGACACCCGGGTCCGCGAGGCCGGCGACGCCGGTCTGCCGATCGTGCTCTCCGAGCCCACCGCACCGGCCGCCCAGGCCATCTCGGCGGTGGCCGACCGGCTGGCGGTGCGCCGCGAGTCCCTGGTCGGCAAGCCGCTGGGCCTGCGCCCCGCAGGCCGCTAGTAGCGAGAGGAAGGGCCCCCTACTAACGCATGGCGTTAGTAGGGGGCCCTTCCTTTCGCGCGTTTACGTGTAGTCGTCGAAGGAGCGGCGGGCCGGCGGGGCGGGCGTGCTCGCCGTCCCGGTGGCCGGGCGCTTGATGTCGGCCGCCTGCGCGACGTCCTTGAGGTCCTTGTGCACGCCGGACAGGTCCGACTTGGTGTCCTCGAACATCTTCTGCAGCGGCTTGCGCAGCGACTCCTGCTCTTCCTCGCTCATCAGGTGCTTGCGGATGAACGCCTTCGGGTGCAGGTCTTCGAGCTGGATGTCGGTGCCGAGCTCACGGCTCAGGTCACCGGTCGCGTTGCTGGCCATCTTGCGCAGGTTGCGGACCATGCGCAGGCCGTCGGTGATCACGTTGGGCAGCTTGTCACCGAAGATCAACAGGGCCACCAGGAGCGAGAAGACCGATCTCCCACCAGTTCAGGTTCTCGAACAACCGGGCCTCCCTCTGCGATCCCCGGCGCAACCATACGCGCGGGCCGCACGGGAAGGGAACGGCCCGGAAGGCTACTGGGCGTCTGCGGCCAACGTCACCGAAGCGCTCTGCGTCTCCGTGCCGCGCCGGAACTCGACCGTGACCACCGCGCCCGGCGCGTACTTGCGGACCAGCGCGATCAGGTCGGTCGACTCCTCCAGCGGGTGCCCGTCGATCCTGGTCACCACGTCGCCGGCGCGCAGGCCCGCCGACTCGGCCGGGCCGCCCGGCTCGACCGTGTCGAGGCGCGACCCCGGTGCCGGTGGTGCGCCCGTTGGTCACCTTGGCGCCGATCACCGTGCGGCGGGCCTTGCCGGTGTCGATGATGTCCTGCGCCACCCGCTTCGCCTGGTTGATCGGGATGGCGAAGGCCAGGCCGATGTTGCCGGCGGACTCGGCTCGTCGGCGGCCAGCGACTTGATCACCGAGTTGACGCCGATCACCCGGCCGCCGGCGTCGACCAGCGGACCGCCCGAGTTGCCCTGGTTGACCGCGGCGTCGGTCTGGATCGCCGCGTAGTAGCGGACCGGACCGCCCGGGTCGCCGGCCTGGATCGTGCGGTCGACCGCGCTGACGATGCCGGAGGTGACCGTGTTGGCCAGCGCCAGCGGTGAGCCGATGGCGAGCACCGGGTCGCCGACCGCGATCGCGTCGGAGTCGCCGAACTCGACCGGCGTCAGGCCGTCGCGGGCCAACTTGATCACCGCGATGTCGGACTCCGGGTCCTGGCCGACCAGCTTGCGCCGAGGCGATGCTGCCGTCGCTGAAGACCGCCGTGAAGGTCTGCGTGCCGCCGCCCTCGACCACGTGGTCGTTGGTGATCACGTAGCCGTCGGCCGAGACCACGAAGCCGGAGCCCAGGCTGGAGCCCTCGCTGGACGCCACCCGCACGGTGACCACGCTGGGCAGCAGCCGGGCGGCGACACCGGCCAGCGAGTCCGGCGGGCGGTTGGCCGGCGGCCGGCGGTGTGGCTCCGTTGCCGCCGAGCGCCGTGCGCCCGCCACCGATGCCGCTGCGCGCCGCGAACGCGTAGCCGAGCGAGCCGCCGAGCAGGCCGGCGAGCAGCGCGGAGACCACGGCGACGAACAGCACCGAGCGGTTGCCGGGCGGGCGCGGCGCGTCCGGGTCGGCGACGGGCTCGGGCTCGGCGGCGCCGGTCGCGACCGGGCTGGAGCACGACCGCGGCCGGCGCGTACGGGTCGCGCCACGGGTCACCGAGCGCGTCGGACCACCACGGGCTCGCCGGCCCGACGCTCGACGGCGCGGGACCGGCCGGCGCCGGACTGGCCGGCACGGCCGAGAACGGCGCGGCGCTGGACCGAGGCCGGCCGCCGTATGGCCCCTGCCCGTTCCAGCCGTCGGTCACGTCGCCTCCCGGTCGCCGACCACTACCCCGACTCAAGGATTACATGGATACCTGAAGAGCATTCAGCAGTTGCCGAACGCCCGCCGGGGACCGCCCGTCCATCCAACACCGACGGTGCGCTCTACGCTCATACCCGGTCCCCCCGCTCACCCCTCGCACGGAGGTTCACCCATGGGCACCGCCGGCCAGGCCTCCGCCGCAGGCGCTGCAGTTCGCCGACGCGTACCCGCCGGAGGACCTGGTGTTGCAGACCGCGCGCCGACTCGCCGACGAGGTGGGTCTGCCGTGCGTGACACCCGGCGCCGGCGCGGCACTGCGCCTGCTGGCCGCGGCGGGCAACGCCCGGTCCCTGGTCGAGATCGGCACCGGCACCGGGGTGAGCGGTGTCTGGCTGCTGCGCGGCATGCGCCCGGACGGCGTGCTCACCACGATCGACGTCGAGGACGAGCACCAGCGGGTGGCCCGCCGGATCTTCCAGGAGGCCGGCTTCGCGCCGTCGCGTACCCGGATCATCACCGGGCGTGCCCTCGACGTGCTGCCCCGGCTCGCCGACGGCGGGTACGACCTGGTGTTCGTCGACGCCGACCCGACCGAGTACGCGGCCTGCGTCGCCGCCGCCGGCCGGCTGCTGCGCCCCGGCGGTGTGCTCGCCGTCAACAACGCCCTGGCCGGCGGCCGGATCGGCGACCC
The DNA here is from genome assembly GCA_963840005.1 of uncultured Actinomycetota bacterium. Classification (GTDB taxonomy): domain Bacteria; phylum Actinomycetota; class Actinomycetes; order Mycobacteriales; family Micromonosporaceae; genus Asanoa. The sequence goes on from CAWIXO010000010.1 coordinate 11,652, forward strand.
GGCCGCCCGCGACCCGGAGACGGTGCTGATCCGCGAGGTGGTCAAGCGACCTGCGCGACTCCGACGACTGGGTCCCGGCGCTGCTGCCCACGGGCGCCGGCCTGCTCACCGCGGTCCGCCGGCTAAAACGGCGCCAGCCAGCGGAGCAGGGTGCGTACGCCCCAGCCGGTGGCGCCCTTGGCCAGCTCGGAGCTGTCGGAGTCGGCCCACGACGGCGCCGACATGTCGATGTGCGCCCAGCGGTCGCGCAACGGTCCGGTGAACTCGCGCAGGTAGAGCGCCGCCATCACCGAGCCGGCGCCGCCCTCCGGGCGATGCTGCTCAGGTCGGCCAGGTCGCTGCTGAGGAAGTCGCGCGTAGTCGGTCGGCAGCGGCATCCGCCAGACCTGCTCGCCGGCGTCGGCGGCGGCCTCGGCGAGCGCCTCGGCCAGCCCGTCGTTGTCGCTGTAGAGCGCCGCGGTGCGCTTGCCGAGCGCGACCGCGTTGGCGCCGGTCAGCGTGGCCAGGTCGACGATCACGTCCGGGTCGAGCCGGTCGACGGCGTAGGCGAGCGCGTCGGCCAGCACCAGCCGGCCCTCGGCGTCGGTGTTGTTGCTCTCGCTGGTGCGGCCGCCGTAGTGGCGGATCACGTCGCCGGGCCGGAAGGCCGAGCCGCTGACCATGTTCTCGGCGAGCGGCGCGAGCGCGGTCACCCGGACCGGCAGGTCGCAGCGCGGCGGCGGCGAGCGTCGCGGCGACGACGGCCGCCGCGCCGCCCATGTCCTTGCGCATGAGCTTCATCGCGTCGCGCGGCTTGATCGAGATGCCGCCGGTGTCGAACGTGATGCCCTTGCCGACCAGCACGACGTGCTGCGTGGCGCCGGCGGGTGCCAGGTCAGCTCGACCAGGCGGGGGCCGCGCGACGAGCCGCCGCCGACGGCGAGGATGCCGCCGAAGCCCTCGGCCGCGAGCTGCTCCGGCTCGCGGACCGAGACGGTCAGCCCGTGGTACGCCGGCCGCGGCGCTGCACTGACCCGCTCGGCGAACCACTGCGGGGTCTTCAGGTCGGACGGCATGTTGGTCAGGTCGCGGGCCAGCGTGGTGGCCTCGGCGGTGACCCGGGCGGCGGTCGAGCGCGGCCTCGTCGGGCGCGCCGGCCAGCAGCACCTCGGCGAGCTCCGGCGGCGCGTCGGGGCGCGGCCCGGCGAGCCGGAAGCGGTAGGAGCCGAGCAGGACGCCCTCGGCGAACGCGCGGAGCGTCGGTGTCGTCGGCCGCCGGCAGGGCGACCGTGACGGAGGCGGTGCGGGCGGCGGCCCGGGCCAGCGCGGCGCCGGCGGCCCGCCAGCCGCTGGCGCCGCCCTCGCCGACGCCGACCAGCAGCACCTTCGACGGGCGCTGGGTCGGGCCGGGGCAGCACCTCGACGACCCCGGCCGCTTGCCGCTGTGCGTCGGCGGCCAGTCGCGACCACGTCGGCGGGCAGACCCTTCGGTGCAGCGGCGCGCCGGCCCGGGTGGGCACGACGAGCGTGTCGGCGTCGACGTCGGCGGGGTCGATGAAACTGAAATGTGGGCACGCCGGCCTCCCGGGTCTGTGCTGGCTGCTGTCCTGCGGGTGCTGTCCTTGGACAAGGAGGCCCGCCGGCAGCCCAGGTCGGGCATGCCGGCGGGCACGATTCGGACGTCAGCCGGCGGCGGTCTTCAGCGCGTCACCGAGCGCGTTGGCCTCGTCCGGGGTCATCTCAACGACGAGCCGCCCGCCACCTTCCAGCGGAACCCGCATCACGATGCCCCGGCCCTCCTTGGTGACCTCCAGCGGACCGTCGCCCGTCCGCGGCTTCATCGCCGCCATGTTGTCTCCCCTCAGACTCGCCAGGGTGGTGGGTTATCCCACAGCCTCTTCGTTCCGGCGGCACCACGCTACGGCCCGTGGCACCGTATTACCCGAGGGCGCCTCGCAGGGCGCCGACCAATGATTTTCCCTGATAACCACCGCTGGACCCAAACCGAGGCGGTATTGATGTGACAGCATCTAGCTTATCTTGAAAGTGGCTGTCACAATGTGCGGTCATGCAGGCACGGTCGGCACTCTTCGACCTCTACGGCGACTACCTGCGCCCGCGTGGCGGCAGGGCACCCGTCGCGGCGCTGGTCCGCCTGCTCGCCCCGCTCGGCATCGCCCCGCCCGCGGTGCGCACCGCGGTGTCCCGCATGGTGCGACAGGGCTGGCTGCACCCGCTGCGACTGGCCGCCGGGCCGGGCTACCTGATCACATCGAAGGCGGCTCGCCGGCTCGACGAGGCCGCCGCCCGCATCTACCGCACCAACCGGCCGGGCTGGGACGGGCGGTTCGACCTGATCGTCCTGGACGCGCCGTCGGCGCGCCGCGAGCGCCAGCGGCTCGGCGCCAACCTGGCCTACCTCGGCTACGGCATGCTCGACGAGCGCACCTGGGTCGCCACCCGGCCCGGCGCCGACGTCGACGCCCTGCTGGTCGAGGCCGGCGCCGGCTACGAGCGGTTCACCGCGACGCACGCCGCCGGCACGTCCGGTGCGATGGCCGTCGTCCGCCGCGCCTGGGACCTGACCGAGATCGGCAGCGCCTACGAGGCCTTCGTGGCCGAGCAACGCCCGCTGCTGTCCCAGGTCACACCGCGCAGCGAGGACGAACACGCGTACGCGGCCCGGTTCCGGCTCGTGCACGCCTGGCGCACGTTCCTGTTCCGCGACCCGCAGCTGCCGCCCGCGCTGCTGCCGGAGCGCTGGGCGGGCACCACCGCGGCCGCGTTCTTCGACCGGCACGCCGACGCGGCTGCGCCCGGCCGCCGACCGCTACGTGGAAAGCTGTCTCGAAACGGGCCTGCGGGCCGCCCGATCGAAAGGTTCCTGACACGTGAGTGACGTGCTGCTCGTCGACCGCACCGACGCCGTGGTGACGCTGACCCTCAACCGGCCCGAGGCGATGAACGCGCTCGACGTGCCGCTCAAGGAGGCGCTCCGCGACGCCCTGGCGGCGCTCGAGACCGACCGCGTCCTGCCGGGCGGTGGTGCTGGCCGGTGCCGGCCGGGCGTTCTGCGTCGGGCAGGACCTGCGCGAGCACGTCGGCGTGCTGGAGTCCGGCGGCACCGACGTCGCTCGACACGGTCCGGCGGCACTACAACCCGATCGCGTCCAAGCTGGGCAGCATGCCCAAGCCGGTGATCGCCGCGGTCGGCGGCATGGCGGCCGGCGCCGGCGCGGCGCTCGCGCTGCTGGCCGACTTCCGGATCGGCGGGCCGAGCACCGCGTTCCTGATGGCCTTCGCCAACGTCGGCCTGGCCGCCGACACGGGCCTGTCCTGGTCGCTGCCCCGGCTGGTCGGCCACGCCAAGGCGATCGAGCTGCTGATGCTGGCCGAGCCGGTCAAGGCCGACGAGGCGGCGCGGCTCGGCCTGCTCACCCGGGTGGTCGACGCCGACGAGGGCGTGCTGCCGGCCGCCCAGGAGCTGGCCGCCCGGCTGGCGGCCGGCCCGACGGTGGCTTACGGCGCGATCAAGCGCGAGCTCTCGGTCGGCGACGCCGGCACGCTCGCCGACGCGCTGGCGGCCGAGGCACAGGCCCAGTCGATCAGCGGCGGCACAGCCGACCACCGCAACGCCACGGCCGCCTTCGTCGACAAGCAGAAGCCGACCTTCGAGGGCCGCTAGCGGCCCCTTAGTCCTCTTCTTCGGGGTCCTGGTTGGCTTCCTCGCCGAGGACGAAGGCCTGCATGGCCAGCTCGTCGTCGGACGGCGAGACGTAGGTGGGCAGCTCGCGCGGACCCAGCTCCATCACGTAGGACCAGAAGAGCCGGACCGCCTCGGCCGGGTGGGCGCCTCGATCGGCAGGTCGAGGCTGACCAGCCAGGTGCGGTTGTCGACGGCGGGCGCGACCCGGGCCGACAGGACGGCGAAGGTCGGTTCGTCGAGCGGCGTGACCGGGCCGGCCAGGGTCAGCTCGGCGGCGCGGCCGGCTCGTCGAAGAACCGGCGGGTGTAGGTGACCACGACCGGGCCGCGCGGCGCGACGTCGGCGTTGTCGGGGTCGTCGTCGGCCTGGCCGGCTGCCGACGGTGACCCGGCCGAGCGCCACCACCCGCGGCGCCGGCTCCTGCGGCGACCACCAGGACCTGGTCGCCCTCGACCGGGCCGAGCGCCGTCGCCCCCGTCGGACAGCTCGAGCGTCTCGTGGTGGAAGAGCCGCTCGCCTGCCAACCTCGCCTCGGGGATGACGACCGCCCACTGTGCCATGCCGACCATCCCATCACAGCCGGCACGCAGGTCAGTGCGGCGGCACGTGGCAGCCGTCGAGGTGATCGTCGACCATGCCGGTGGCCTGCATCAACGCGTAGGCGGTGGTGGGGCCGACGAACCGGAAACCGCGCTTCTTGAGGTCTTTGGCGAGCGCGGTCGACTCGGGCGTGGTGGCCGGGACCTCGGCGCCCGAGCGGGGACGGTGCGGCCGCGGCGGCGGCGCGAAGGACCACAGCAGCTTGCTCAGGCCGCCGTCGACCTCGAGCGCGGCGCGGGCGTTGCTGATCGCGGCGTCGACCTTCTGCCGGTTGCGCGACGATGCCGGTGTCGGCCATCAGCCGGGCGACGTCGCGGTCGTCGTATTCCGCCACCTTTTTGATCTTGAAGTGGTCGAAGGCGGCCCGGAAGTTCTCCCGCTTGCGCAGGATCGTCAGCCAGGACAGGCCGGACTGGAACGCCTCGAGCGTCATCCGCTCGTAGAGGTGGTCGTCGCCGTGCAGCGGCTTGCCCCACTCGCTGTCGTGGTAGCTGAGGTAGTCGGACGCTGCTGCCCCACGGGCAGCGCGCCTTGCCGTCGGCACCGATCACAAGGTCTGTCACGGCCCGAGCCTATGAGCGGGGTACGACAGGAGCTCATGGCAGCCGGCCGGCCTCGACCAGCCGCGCGAAGCGCTTGAGCGCCTGGGTCAGGCTGAGCTTCGAACCGGGCCACAGCACCGGCCAGGCGACCCGGCCCGCGGCGCCACCGGGCAGGTGGAACCACTCGTGCCAGACCACCTGGGTGCGGTCCTGGCCCATCGGGGTGCAGCGCAACACGCCGGGGCCGCGCAGCAGCCGGCCCTGGTGGATGACCCGCACCTCGTACGGCGGGTCCAGCCGGGCCACCCGGAACTCGTCGCGGAGGACGGCCGGGCCGAGCGCGGTGACCGCCTCGATCACCGAACCCTCGCCGCCGTCGCCGGAGATCACCCGGACCGTGGTGAACGGGATCCACTCGCCCTGCCGGCGCCAGGCCGTGAACGCCTCGTACACCTGCTTGGCGGGCGCCTTGATGATGACCGTCGCGGTGACCTCGCCGGCACCGGGCTGGGCGGCCTCCCGCAGGTCTTCCTCCCTCATCGGCGCGCCGATTCGGCGTCTTCCGCCGGCGTCGCGGCTTCCGAGGTTTCCGACTCGATGGTCGATTTTGTGACTGGCGCACCTTCGGGCGAAACACCCGCCGATTCGGCGTCAGACGACTCCGCCACGGCCGCCGCGGTGGCCCGTTTGGCCGGGCGCGAGGTGCGCGTCGCGGGGGCCCGCCGCGGGGTTCGGGGCTTCGCCGGCGCGGCCGTGGCCGTCGGCTCGTCGGCGGCCGGCGCGGGCTGCTCGACGCCTTCGGCTGCCGGCTCGGCCACGGGTGCGGCATCGGGGGTCGGCGGCCCGGGTGCCGCCTTGGCGACGGGCTCGGGAGCGGCCGATTCGGCCTGCTCAGGGGCGACCTCGGCGGCCGGCGGCGCGGTGTCTTCGGACGCGGCGGGCGGGGCGGCCACCGGCTCGTCCGGGGTCGCCTCGGCGTCCACCGACGGGGTCTGGTCCGGCTCGTTCTCGGTGGTCTCGGCCGCGACGGGCGCCTCGGCGATTTCGTCAGAGTCAGCCGGGCGGGTGAACTCGGTCCACCCCGGCTTGCCCGGCTCGGCCGCGACGGGGGCCGGCGGGGCCGGGGCCTGCGCGGCCTCGCGGGCCCGGCGCAGCGCGTCGGCGTCCAGCACCCGGCCCTCGCGGAGCGCGTTGACCTCGGCCTCGAGCACCCCGATCAGCTCGTCCTTGTAGCCGATGTCGTAGGCGGCGCGGCGCAGCGCCTGGTCGACCTGGGCCATCCGGTAGCCCCGGGTGGCCAGGTCGAAGCGCACGTCGCCGAGGTCGGACTCCAGCAGCGGCCGGGTGGTGGGCAGCGGTAACGCCCGACCGTCGGGCTCGGCGGGCGACAGGCCCGGGTCGCGACCGCTGACCAGCACGGTCACGCCGAACACGACCGCCGCGACGGTGACCGCGACGACCACAATAAGGAGTAGCTGACCCATACGCCCGATCGTGGCATGTCAGGCGGAGAGGGTCGACCCCGCCACCCCGTCGTCCACCTTCGCGGGCAAGGATCGGACCAGACGTCCTACGGCGGCCGGAGGACCCCATGTCGACAGGAGGAGGGCGCATGTCGGGCGAGTTGCGGCTGGGTCCGCGTACGTTCGGCCCGACCGACCTGGTGGTGATGGCGATCGTCAACCGGACGCCCGACTCGTTCTTCGACCGCGGCGCCACCTACGCGGCCGACGCGGCGCTGCGCGCGGTCGAGGCGGCGGTGCACGACGGCGCCGACATCATCGACATCGGCGGGGTGAAGGCCGGCCCGGGCGACCACGTCGACCCGGCCGAGGAGATCGCCCGCACGGTCGCCACCGTGGCCACGGTGCGCGCGGCCTTCCCCGACACCGTGATCTCCATCGACACCTGGCGTGCCGAGGTCGCCACCGAGGCGGTCGCCGCCGGCGCGGACCTGATCAACGACACCTGGGCCGGCGCCGACCCGAAGCTGGCCGAGGTGGCCGCCGCGACCGGCGCCGGGCTGGTCTGCACCCACGCGGGCGGTCTGCGGCCGCGGACCCGCCCGCACCGGGCCGCCTTCGCCGACGTGGTCGCCGACGCGGTCGGCACGGTCACCGCGCTGGCCGCGCCGGGCCGAGGCGCTCGGTGTGCGTCGCGGACGGCATCGTCGTCGACCCCGCGCACGACTTCGGCAAGAACACCCGGCACTCGCTGGAGCTCACCCGCCGGCTCGGCGACCTGGTGGCCACCGGCTGGCCGGTGCTGGTCGCGCTGTCCAACAAGGACTTCATCGGCGAGACCCTCGACCTGCCGGTCGAGGAGCGGCTGGAAGGCACCCTCGCGGCGACGGCGGTGTCCGCCTGGCTCGGCGCCCGGCTGTTCCGCGCCCACCAGGTCCGGGAGACCCGCCGCGTGCTCGACACCGTGTCGTCGATCCGCGGCGACCGCCCACCGGCCGTGTCCCGCCGCGGGCTCGCCTAGGCGCTACGTCCAGTTGAGAATCTTTTTGCGCCAGGCGTAAAGAATGCCGAGTGCCAGGACGGCCACAAAGATGGCCATTTCGACCACGGTCGTCGCGCCGAAGCCGGGCCGGTCGAAGACCACCGCCCACGGAAAGAGAAAAACGGCCTCGACCGCGAAAAGCACGTAAAGGTACGCGTACACGTAATAGCGGATCTGCGCCTGCGCCCAGTCACCGCCGACCGGGTCGACGCCGCTCTCGTACGTCGCGCGCTTGCCGGCGGGCTCGGCCGGATCGGCCGGGCTGAGCAGTCGGTTGGCACCGAACGCCCCGACGAAGATGAACACGCTCGCCACCAGCAGCAGCCCCAGCGTCGCGTACGACCCGAGGTAACCCGTCATGGCTCGGGACTCTACCGCCGTTCGGGCGATACGAACCGGCCGATGATCCGGGGTACACCGGCGAAGGACGGGAGTTACGGTTTTGTTTCCGACCGAACTGGTGTCCGGCGGCAAGTATCGCCGAATAATGAGGCACCCCAACGACGGTCGGAGGAACCATGCCGAGCAGACAGCGCGCGTACGCCCTGCTGCGCGCCTCCGTCGCGGGCCTGATCGCGGCCGGCCTGATGGCGCTCATCGTCACGGTCCCGTCGATGGGAGCGGGAGCGACCGGCCCGGTCGGTGTCACGACCGCGCTCGACCCGGGCGATGACACCGGCAACGACCCGGGCGGCGACGGTGGCGGGCCCGAAACCGGCGCGACCGAGCCCGACTCGCCGCCGACCAACCCCGCACCGAGCGAGGACCCGGCGACCGAGACGCCGACACCGACGCCGACGGAGTCCGAGCAGCCGACCGAGCAGCCGACCGAGGACCCGACGACCAGCCGGCCGACCACCAAGCCGTCGGTCAGGGAAGACGATCCGACGGGCCCGCCGACCGACGTGCCCGGCCCCGTGCCCGGCCAGCCGCCGCGGCTCGGCGCGACCGTCTGGACCAGCGACATCGCGCTGGGTGGGTCCTACTGGTCACGCGGCAGCAGCCCGGCCACCCTGCGGGTGGTCGTCAAGAACACCGGCTCGATCGTCGAGCGGATGACCATGCGGTACACGCTGCCCACCGGGGTGAGCGACGCCGGCACGCCGGGCTGTGCGCTCGCGGTCGGGCGCACGTACGTGTGCGGCTCCTGGGTCGTCGGTGCGGGCCTGCGGTTCCAGACCTCGATCCGGGTACGGGTGGCCGGCAACGCCTGGCGACAGATGCCGCTGGGCGGCTCCGTCGACATCACCGCGGCCGCCGTCGCCCGGCCCGACCTCGGCACGATCAGCGACAACCAGGGCTTCGCGGTGCTCTTCCCGCCCGGCCCACCGGTCGCCGGGATCGGCCTGGCCGCCGCCGAGGTCAACTTCGCGTCGGCTGACGCCCCGGCCAACCTCGAGGTCAAGCTGACCAACACCGGCGACAGTTCGTCGACGGGCGCGATCGAGGTGCTGCTGCCCGACGGGGTGACCGTCGGCAGTCAGCCGGCCGGCTGCGGGGAAACCGGCGAGCGCATCCGCTGCGAGCTAGGCCCGGCTGGGCTCCGGCGACACCGCCACCACCGTGCTGCCGCTGAAGGCGACGACCGAGGCGCAGCGGCTGGCGCCGCTCTCGGGCGCGGTGTTCGGCATGCTGACCTCGGGCGGCCGCACCAAACAGGTGCAGATGAGCTTCCGGATCACGGCCGCGGCGGCCACCGCCACACCGGCGGCGACTCCCTCCGGCGCCGTCGGCCCGACCGCCTCGCAGGGCGTGATCGGCGGGTTCGCCCCGGTCTCCGACAGCATCGGCCTGACCGGCGTGCAGAAGACCGCCCTCGCCCTGGTGGTCGTCTCGGTGCTGCTCGTGGTCCTGGCCATCACCCTCGCCACCACATCGCTGCGCCGTCGTATAGAAGACGACAGCACCGCGGTGCTCGATGTGGCGACCCAGGACTAGGCCCCGCCAGCAGTGCTTTCGCTCACAAGTAAGGTAACCCTGACTGCGACGTGAGAAGGTCGTCTCACCGGGCGGGACCCGGTACGTGGAAAGGCTGTTCCCGGGACGTACGCTTTTCCAAGACACAACATGGAGCGGGACGGCCCAACGACGCGCGACCCCGCCGCCGCCGTCCGGCAAGGAGGTCAGCTTCTCGTGACCAAACAGGTCCGTCAACTGGATCGCGTGGTCATCCGCTTCGCTGGCGACTCCGGCGACGGCATGCAGCTCACCGGCGATCGGTTCACTTCGGAGACCGCCCAGCTCGGCAACGACATCTCGACGCTGCCCAACTTCCCCGCCGAGATCCGCGCGCCCGCCGGCACCCTGCCCGGTGTGTCGAGCTTCCAGGTGCACTTCGCCGACTTCGACATCCTCACGCCGGGTGACGCGCCCAACGTGCTGGTCGCGATGAACCCGGCCGCGCTCAAGGCCAACCTGGCCGACCTGCCGCGCGGCGCCGACATCATCGTCAACACCGACGAGTTCACCAAGCGCAACCTGACCAAGGTCGGCTACGCGGCGAACCCGCTCGAAGACGGCTCGCTCGACGGCTACTCGCTGCACCCGGTCGCGCTGACCTCGATGACGGTCGGCGCCCTCGCCGACCACGACGTCTCCAAGAAGGACGCCGAGCGGGCGAAGAACATGTTCGCCCTCGGCCTGCTCTCGTGGATGTACTCGCGGCCCTACGACTCGACGCTCCGCTTCCTGGAGCGCAAGTTCGCCGCCCGCCCGGAGCTGGTCGCGGCCAACATCGCCGCGTTCAAGGCCGGCTGGAACTTCGGCGAGACCACCGAGGACTTCGCCGTCCGCTACGAGGTCAAGCCGGCCAAGATGAGCCCCGGCACCTACCGCAACATCACCGGCAACCAGGCGCTCTCGCTGGGCCTCGTCGCCGCCGGCGTGCGCTCGGGCCTGCCGGTCTTCCTCGGCGCCTACCCGATCACCCCGGCGTCCGACATCCTGCACGAGCTGAGCAAGCACAAGCGGTTCGGCGTCACCACCATGCAGGCCGAAGACGAGATCGCCGCGATCGGCGCGGCGCTCGGCGCCTCGTACGGCGGCAGCCTCGGCGTCACCACCACGTCCGGCCCGGGCGTCGCGCTCAAGGGCGAGACGATCTCCCTGGCCGTCGCGCTGGAGCTGCCGCTGCTGATCATCGACGTGCAGCGGGCCGGCCCGTCGACCGGCCTGCCGACCAAGACCGAGCAGGCCGACCTCAACATGGCGCTGTTCGGCCGGCACGGCGAGGCGCCGGTCGCGGTCGTCGCGCCGCGCTCGCCGTCCGACTGCTTCTACGCCGCGATCGAGGCGGCCCGGATCGCGCTGACCTACCGCACGCCGGTGATCCTGCTGTCCGACAACTACGTCGCCAACGGCTCCGAGCCGTGGCTGCTGCCCGAGGTCGACACGCTGCCCGACCTGCGGGTCGAGTTCGCGACGGAGCCCAACGGCGAAGACGGCAAGACCTTCCTGCCGTACCTGCGCGACCCGGTGACGATGGCCCGGCCGTGGGCGATCCCGGGCACGCCGGGGCTGGAGCACCGCATCGGCGGCCTGGAGAAGGCCGACAAGACCGGCGACATCTCGTACGACCCGGCCAACCACGACTTCATGGTGCGCACCCGGGCCGCCCGGATCGAGGCGCATCCCGGTGCCCGACCTCGAGGTGGAGGACCCCGACGGCGACGCGCGCATGCTGGTGCTCGGCTGGGGCTCGACCTACGGCCCGATCGGCGCCGCCTGCCGGGCGCTGCGCCACCGCGGCCTGCCGATCGCGCAGGCGCACCTGCGGCACCTCTCGCCGATGCCGAAGAACCTCGGCGACGTGCTGGGGCGCTACGACCGGGTGGTGATCCCGGAGATGAACCTGGGCCAGCTCGCCCACGTCATCCGGGCCCGGTTCCTGGTCGACGCCATCCCCTACAACCAGGTCCGCGGCCTGCCGTTCACCGCCGCCGAGCTGGAGACGATGCTGGAGGAAGTCGTGAAGAATGGCTGAATCCCGTCGCGTGAAGCTGACCAAGAAGGACTTCAAGTCCGACCAGGAGGTGCGCTGGTGCCCGGGCTGCGGTGACTACGCGATCCTGGCCGCCGTGCAGTCGTTCATGCCCGAGCTGCAGATCCCGCGCGAGCGCATCGTGTTCGTCTCCGGCATCGGCTGCTCGTCGCGGTTCCCGTACTACATGAACACGTACGGCATGCACTCGATCCACGGCCGGGCGCCGGCGATCGCGACCGGGCCTGTCGGTGCAGCCGCCCCGACCTGTCGGTCTGGGTGGTCACCGGCGACGGCGACGCGCTGTCGATCGGCGGCAACCACCTGATCCACGCGCTGCGCCGCAACGTCAACCTGAAGATCCTGCTGTTCAACAACCGGATCTACGGGCTGACCAAGGGCCAGTACTCGCCGACCTCCGAGCTCGGCAAGATCACCAAGTCGACGCCGGTCGGCTCGGCCGACTCGCCGTTCAACCCGATCTCGCTGGCGCTCGGCGCCGAGGCCACGTTCGTCGCCCGCACCATCGACTCCGACCGCAAGCACCTGCAGTCGGTGCTGCGCGCCGCGGCCGAGCACGAGGGCTCGGCGTTCGTGGAGATCTACCAGAACTGCAACATCTTCAACGACGGCGCGTTCGAGACGCTCAAGGAGCCGGCCACCCGCGACGAATACCTGATCCGGCTCGAGCACGGCCAGCCGATCACGTTCGGCGCCGACGGGCCAGTGCTGCGTGGTGCACCCGCCGGGCGGCTTCGGCCTGCGAGGTGCGCGACACCGCGTCGGTCGACCCGGCGAGATCGTGGTGCACGACGCGACCGTCGCCGAGCCGGCGTACGCGTTCGCGCTGTCCCGCCTGCCCGGCCTCGACCTGCGCAACACGCCGATCGGGGTGTTCCGCAAGGTGGACCGCGCCGTCCTACGACGAGCTGGTCCGCGCGCAGGTCGACGACCGCGAAGGCCAAGGCGACCGGCACCCCGAGGACGCAGCTGGCCGGCCTGCTCAGCAGCCGGCGACACCTGGACGATTCTCTAGTTGGCTGTTAGCTCCACCGGCCATCGCGGACGGCCGGTCGTCACGCACGTAGACCAGCATGTCGCCGGTCTCGACCGTGAGGCCGGCCGGCTCGGCCAGCGAGACCACCTTGCCGCGCCGGACCAGCGCGATCACCAGCGGGTCGAGGTCGCGCGGTGCTGAGCCGACCTCCTGGCGCTCGGCCGACCGCATCGCCAGCGCCATGCCCTGGCCCGGGGTCAGCAGGTCCTCGACGACCTCGATCAGCGGCGGTGCCGAGGTCGACAGGCCGAGCAGCCGGCCGGCGGTGGACGCCGACACGATCACGTGGTGCGCGCCGCTCTGCCGCAGCAGCGGCGCGTTCTCCGCCTCCCGGGCCGCGGCGATGATCCGCACCTTGCCGGCGGTGAGCTGGCGCACGGTCAGCGTCACCAGCACGGCGGCGTCGTCGCTGTGCGTGGCGATGATCACCGACTTGGCGTCTTTGACGTGCGCCTCCAGCAGCGTCGCGGAGCGGGTCGCGGAGCCTTCGACGCCGACCAGGCCGTTGGCGATCGCCGACCGCAGCGCGGCCTGGTTCGTCTCGACCACCACGATCTTGCGCTTGTCGAGGCCGTTCTCCAGCAGCACGTTGACCGCGCTGCGGCCCTTCGTGCCGTACCCGCAGACGATCACGTGGTCTTTCACTTTCTTCCTCCACCGCGTCAGTCGCAGGTTGGTGCGGTATTGCTCGGTCAGCACCTCGAGGGTGGTGCCGACCAGGATGATCAGGAACAGCACGCGCGCCGGGGTGATCACGAAGACGTTGACCAGCCGGGCCGACGTCGCTGATCGGGGTGATGTCGCCGTAGCCGGTGGTGGACAGCGTCACCACGGCGTAGTAGGCGGAGTCGAGCAGCGACAGCGGCGTGTCGGTGACGTCGCGGTAGCCGCCGCGGTCGACGTAGACGACCAGGACGATGAGCAGCGACCAGCCCGACGGCGGCGGCCAGCCGGACGCCGAGCGCGCGCAGTGGACTCTGGCGTACCCGGGGAAAATGGATCACGCCGTCTCCCGCACGCCCACACCATAGCCAAGGCCTCGCGGGCGTGTGGCCGGGAAGGCACCGGTCCAGATCAATATCGCCAGGTACGCGCGACGACGCGCACCGTGGCAGCTAGCTTTCGGCGTGTCGGCGGCGTCGGCGTCGCCGATCAGCGCGCCCCGGTAGGTGCGGGACCGGCGTGGGTGCGGCGGCTGCGGGTCGAGGCCGGCCTCGCGGGTGCGGGCGGGGCGCGGCTCGCGGATGACCACGGTGGTCGGCTCGTCGCCTCGCCGGTCGGGCTTCGCGGCGTGCCGCGGCTCGGCCGGCCGTTCGGCCGGCAGGCGCGCCCCAGTGGCTCGGTCAGCCTGCTCCGCGGTCTCCGGCTCGGCGGCGAACCGGCTGGAACCGGCGGCCAGGTCCGGGTGCTCGACCGCGAGCGCCATCCCGGCCGCCTGCTCGAGGGTGAGCTCCGCGCCGGCCGCGTAGGCCGTGTCGAAGGCCGGATCGCCGAGCACCGACCGGATGGTCGCCTGCTCCTGCGACCAGTAGGCGGCGAACAGCCCACCCGCGCCGCGCTGGGTCGTGCGGGTCGCCTGCGCGGCGCCGAACAGCCGGGCCGCGGTCTTCGGGTCGCCGCCGTGCGCGCAGCGGACCGCCATCGCGTTGAGGCTGTCGCAGGCCCTGCCCCGGAAGCCGTAGGCCATCCGGGAGCGCAGCGCGACCACCAGGTGGTCGTGCGCCGCGACCAGGTCGCCGCGGGCCAGCGCGACCATGCCGAGCAGCATGTCGACGGTGCGCCGGCCGCGCTCGGCCGGGCGGGCCGCCTCCAGCGGGCGGGCCGCGCCGAGCAACTCGGCCGCCTCGTCCAGGGCGCCGCGCTGCCACAGCAGCTCGGCCAGGCTCAGCACGGCGACCAGCGCCTCGTTGCGCGACACCGTTGTCGGTCGGCCCACTCCATCACGTCGCGGCTGGCCCGCTCGGCCTCCGCCAGCCGGCCCATGTCGATCAGCGGGCCGGCGCGGCCGGCGATGACCCGGGCCAGCAGGCCGGCGTCGCCCGCCTGCAGCGCCGCGGCCTCGGCCCGCTGGGCGAACCGCAGCTCCTCGGCGAACTCGCCGTCGGCGGCGGCGTGCTGGGAGTGCATGTGGTACGCCGCCGCGAGCTCGGCCTCCGGGATCGGCTCGCCGGTCTCGGCGATCCGGCCGTAGAGCCGGAACAGCCAGAGCCGGCCCTCCCGGGCCAGGCCGCGTTCGCGCCACCACTGGTCGAGCCCGCCGGCCAGGCGCAGGCCCAGTCCGCGCGCTGCCGCCGGTGGCCGTCCAGCGCAGCGCGGCGCGCACTTCGTCGGCGAGCGGGTCGAGCGCGGCCAGCGACAGGGTCACCGGCCGGCCGTCGGCGCCGTGGAACACCCGCTGCAGCGCGTGGGCGCACCAGGCGACGTGCCGGTCGCGGGCGCCCTGCTCCTCGCCGGCGTCGACCAGGCGGCGGGCCGCGTACGCCCGGATCGGGTCGAGGATCCGGTAGCAGCTGGCCGCGCCGTGCGGCTCGACCTGGATCATCGACTTGTCGACCAGCACGGCCAGCGGGTCGAACGGGTCGTCGTCGAGCAGCCACTCCACGGTGGCCAGATCGACCGGGCCGGCGAACACCGACAGCCAGCGCAGCAGCCGGGCGGCGCGCGGGCCAGCGTGCGGTACGACCACGTGACGGTTGCCTGCATCGTGGCGTGCCGCTGGGTCGCCGAGCGCAGCGCGGCCCGGGTCTGCTGGCTGCGGGCGCCACCCAGGGCCGCCGCGTTGAGGTCGATCGTGTCGTCCTGCCCGCCGGTGAAGTCGGGCGCCGCGTAGCCCTGGCCGTCGTCGGCGTCTTCCCGGCCGGCGTCGAGGGTGCCGAGCACGTCGTCGAGGCGGTCGGCGAGCTGGCTCGCCGAGAGCACCCGCAGCCGGGCCGCGGCCAGCTCGATCGCCAGCGGCAGGCCGTCGAGGCGGGCCACCACCCGGTGCAGTTCGGTGGACTCGTTCAGCGGCCCGCGCCGGCCGCCGCGGGCCGCCGCGGTGCGGTCGAGCAGCAGCGCCATCGCGTCACTCGGCCCGCCGTGTGGGCCCGGCTCCGTCGACAGCGGCGGGATCCGCCACACCACCTCGCCGGGCAGCCCGAACGGTTCCCGGCTGGTGGCCACCACGCGCAGCGCGCTGCCGCCGGTGAGCAGCCGGGAGATGGCCTCGGCGGACGCGCCGGGCTGGGCGTCGCAGGTGTCGAGCATGAGCAGCATGCGCCGGCCCGCGGCGTAGTCGACCAGCGTGTCGATCATCGGCCGGCCGGGCTCGGGGCGCAGGCCGAAGACCGCGGCGACCGCGAAGGCGACCAGGCCGGGGTCGGTGACGGTGGCGATGTCGACGAACCACACACCGTCCGGATAGGAGTCGACCAGGGTGCCGGCCACCTCGACGGCGATCCGGGTCTTGCCGGCACCGCCCGCGCCGACGACCGTGACCAGCCGGTTGTCGCGCAGCAGGGCGGACAGGTCGGCCCGCTCGGTCGATCGGCCGACGAACGAGGTCGCCTGGGTCGGCAGGTTGTGCACGGCCTCGTCGACGGTGCGCGGGCGCGGGAACTCCCGGGCGAGCCCGGGTGCGACGAGTTGGAAGAGGCGTTCGCGGTCGTCGAAGCCGCGCAGCCGGTGCAGCCCCAGGTCGAGCAGCGAGGCGTCGGCCGGCAGCGGGGCGGCGTGGTGCGCGGTCGCGGCGGAGAACAGCACCTGCCCGCCGTGCGCGGCGGCGGCGATCCGGGCCGCCCGGTGCACCTCGGGGCTCGCGTACTCACCGGCGAGCGGGACCGCGTGCCCCGTGTGCAGGCCCATCCGGACCCGCGGCGCGGCCTCGGGCGTCGGCCACTCGTGGTCGGCCAGGGCGCGCTGGGCGGTGACGCAGGCATGGAGCGCGGCGGCGGCGTCGTCGAAGGCGATGAAGAACGAGTCGCCCTCGGTGAACAGCTCGACACCACGGTTGGCCGCGAGGGTGGCGCGCAAGAGTCGCCGGTGCTCGGTGAGCACCGGCCGATAACCCTCACCGAGCATCTGGGCAAGTCGTGTCGAGCCCTCGATGTCGGTGAACAAGAAAGTCACCAACCCACTGGGAAGGTGAACTCGTCCCGGCACGCCTGAAACCTCCGCCCCCCTGGAAGTCGGGGTCCATGCTGCCGCACTCCGGACCGCCGGCGCATCGTAGGTTCGGCTGGCCCGGCGGGGCCCAAGGTCGAGAAACCCGCTCCCACCTGGAGCAACGTGCCACGCCGGGGTTAACCGCGGGTTTCCGGCCGCGGTGTCACGGCTGAGTAACGAGGTGTCCGATGGGTGGTTGCGGCACCCTCGGCCAGGCTTCGCGGACCAACGGATGATCGACAGGGGGCCGCCAAAGGGTTGTCAGCAGCCGCAAGCACCGCCGCAACAACCGCCGCCGCCCCCTCCGGCCGGCGCGGGCGACGCCCCGCCGAGACCGCCGACGGAGACCGCGGAGAGAAGTTTGACGGTGTCGGCGTGGCCGTCCGGGCACTGCGCGGGCGCGGATGCTTCGGCCATCGGACGGTTGACTTCAAATGTGCTGCCGCAGGCGCGGCAACGGAACTCATAACGGGGCATGCCAGACAGGGTACGGCCTCCGCCTTACCGGAACCCGCACCTGGATCGGTAGGCTCTTTCACGTGGGTGCCGGAGACGAGTCACCGACGGACGCGGCGAAGCTGCGCGCTTCCGTGCCCGACCAGCGACCGCCGGGCGATGCGCCGGCCCGGCCGGAGCCCCCGCCACCACCCACCAAAGTCGACATCGACCTCGACAAGGAATGGGATCCGGCGAAGCGTCCGCCGCCCGGCATCGAGCGTCCGGCCGCCCGGGGCGTTGCCGGCGTCACCGCGATCCGGTCCCGTGCCGCCGCCGTCGGCACGTTGGTCCCGCGGCCCGAGCGGCCGGCTGGTCCTGCCCGGCGTGCTGCTGTTCACGCTGGTCGGCCTGACCGCCGTCGCCGGTGCCGTGGTGCTGCCGGCCAACGCGCCGCCGGCGGCGCACCCGAGCCCGGCGACCACCCCGTCGGCCGACGGGTCCGCCAGCACCTTCCCCGACAACGGGTTGCCCACGGACCTGGCACCGACCAACCCCGGCTTCCCGACGTTCCCGACCAACAGCCCGACGCAGGGTGTCGGCGTCCCGCCGCCGGCCGTCGGCGCCGGGCAGCCGGCCGACATCATCAGCGCGTGGGCACAGCAGGTCGCCACGAAGACCGGCATCAGCGCGACCGCCGTGCGGGCCTACGGCTACGCGGAGCTGGTCGTCGGCCAGAAGACGCCGTCCTGCCACCTCACCTGGACCACGCTGGCCGCGATCGGCAAGGTCGAGTCGGGCCATGGCACCGCCAACGGCGCGACGCTCACGCCCAGCGGCCAGGCGTTCCCGCACATCGTCGGCCTCCCGCTCGACGGCCAGGGCGGCCGCATGCGCATCACCGACACCGACGACGGGCAGATGGACGGCGACCCGACGTACGACCGTGCGGTCGGTCCGATGCAGTTCATCCCCACCACCTGGACCAGCTCCGGGGTGGATGCGGACAACGACGGCATCAAGGACCCGCATGACATCGACGACGCAGCCCTCGCAGCAGCTAACTATCTGTGCGGTAGCAGCCGCAACCTGCAGGACCCGCAGGACTGGTGGGGCGCCATCCTCAGCTACAACGACGTGCGGCGATACGCCCAGGACGTGTTCAATGCCGCGAACGACTACGGCACCAGGAGCCGCACGTAGCGTAGCCGCATCGGCACTTTGGAGAACTAAGGCCTTTCGCGTCGGACCCGTTAGCGGCAAGCTAGACAGGTGATGGTGCGCGAGTGGGATCCGAAAACCGCCTCCGCCGATGAGCTCCGTTCGATGCTGGACAGCCTCAATGCGGTGCTCATGGCGGACCTGCCGGATGACCCACTGTGGCAAGAGAGTTATCTCCGTGAATACCTCGCGGAGACGATGCCTGGTGAGCGACGCATTTCGTGGCTTGCCGAAGAGCCGGCGGCGGGCATGTCGTCGGGCACGCCAACGTGCTGCTGCTCGGTGACATCGGCGTGGTCGAGCTGCTGATCCACCCCAAGGCGCGGCGCGCCGGGCTCGCCCGGGAAATGCTCGCCCAGGCCGCCCGCAAGACGTACCACGAAGGCTTTTCCGTTATCGGTGCCGAGGTGGTCGGCGGCACCCCTGCCGTCACCTTCTTCGAATCGGTGGGATTCGTCCGCGAATACACCGAGACCCGCAGCGTGCTCCGTCTCAACTCGGTCGACTGGCTGTCCCTCGGCGAGATGGCCCGGGGCATCGGTGCCGGTTACCGCATCGAGTTCTGCCCGGGCGGGCCGCCCGACGAGCTGCTCGACGCCTACGCCAAGGCCAAGGCCGAGCTGCGCGAGATCGACGACGGCGACCTCGACCTGCGACCCAGCTCCTACGACCCCGCTCGACTACGCGCGAGCCTCGACTGCCTGCACCGCCGGGGCATGCAGCCCTACATCGTGCTCGCGATCCACGACAAGACCGGCGACGTGGCGGGCCTGACCGAGGTCGTCGTCCCGGCCCAACACCCCACCCGGGCCGACCAGTACGACACGATCGTCGCCCAGGACCACCGTGGCTACGGGATAGACCGCGCCATCAAGGCCCGGATGCTCTTCGAGCTGCGGTCGGCCGAACCCAAGCTGGCCGAGGTGCAGACCTGGAACGCACACGCCAACGAGTCGATGCTGAAGGTCAACGCCGAGCTCGGCTTCCAGGCCGACCGCGAATGGTACGAATACGGCGCAGACGTCGCCGATGTCCTCCGACACCTTGAGCACGGCGTTTAGCTAGCCGACACTAGGTCGCCATCCGGGGCTGTTAGACAGCCCTGGATCTCGTAACGCCCCCACCACCCCTGGAGGCTTCCTTGCGCTCGTTCCGCGCGCCCGCTCTCTTGGCGGCCGCGACCCTCACCACGACCGCCACGGTGTTCGGCGTGTCGAGTGGGGCCTACGCGGCACCGACCGACCTGATCATCTCCGAATACATCGAAGGCTCGTCCAACAACAAGGCGGTCGAGCTCTACAACGGCACCGGTGCACCGGTCGACCTGGCGGGCTACCAGCTGTCAGGTCTACTTCAACGGCGCCACCACGGCCAGCGTCAACGTCACGCTGAGCGGCACGCTCGCCGCCGGTGACGTGTTCGTGTTCGCCCACTCCGCGTCGAGCGCCGCGATCCTGGCCCAGGCCGACCTCACCAGCGGCTCCGGCCTCTGGAACGGCGACGACGCGATCGTGCTCCGCAAGGGCGACGCGGTCGTCGACTCGATCGGCCAGGTCGGCGTCGACCCGGGCACCGAGTGGGGCACCGGCCTGACCAGCACGGCCGACAACACGCTGCGCCGCAAGGCGACGGTCGAGGCGGGCGACACCGACCCGAGCGACGCGTTCGACCCGGCGACCGCAGTGGGACGGCTTCGCCACCGACACCTTCGACGGCCTGGGCAGCCACTCCACCGGCGGCGGCCCCGTCGACGCGCCCGCGGTGCTCACCTGCGGCAATCGCGCTGGTGACGGCGGAGGGCACGGCGGCGACCCGGGACGTGACGGCGACGGACGCCGACGACACCATCACCGACCTCGCGGTCACCACGCGTCGACTCCGGCGCCGGCCGCGGGCGGCATCGCGCGCACGGCGTTCACCGCGGCCACCGGCCCGGGCGCCCCCGCCACGGCGACGATCACGCGTGAGCGCCGACGTGCCGGCCGGCAGCTACGCGGTCGCGGTGACGTCGACCGACGACGGCGGGCACCACCGCGACCTGCACGCTCACCGTGCAGGTCAACGGCGTGCTCACGGTCGGTGAGGTGCAGGGCCAGACCACCGACGCCGAGGAAGGCAAGCTCGACCGGTCACCGCTCGCCCCGGCCAGCGGCAACAGCGCCGCAGCTCTACGACGTGCGTGGCGTGGTCACCCAGCGGACCCTCTCGCGCACCTCGGCCGGCGCCCTGCAGTACGGCTTCTTCCTGCAGAGCCGCCTCGGCACCGACGACGGCGACCCGCTCACGTCCGACGGCATCTTCGTCTTCACGGGCACGTTCACCACGCTGATCGGCGGCTACCAGCCGGTGGTCGGCGACGAGATCGTGGTCCGGGCCCGGGTCACCGAGTTCTTCAACCTGACCCAGCTCGCCAGCGCCTCGCTGGTGTCCAAGCTGGCCTCCGGCGTCAAGTGACACCGACGTCGCGGTCACCGACGCGGTGCCGCCGGTCGACCTCGCCGACGGCCGACCGGTTCTGGGAGCGGCACGAGGGCATGCGGATGCGCGTCCGCGCCGGCGCACAGGCGGTCAGCGGCCGCGACGTGTTCGCCGGCACCGCCGACTCCGAGGTGTGGGTGGTCGACAAGGACGACCCGCTGCTCGACCGGGCCGACCCGTACGCCCGCCGGGTCTTCCGCGACTCGCACCCGCTCGACAACAACCCGGCCCGGTTCGACGACGAGAACGGCAACCGGATCATGTTCGGCTCGATGGGCGTCAAGGACAGCTCGCGGCGACAGCACCACGCTGCTCCCGCCGGCGCACACCTTCGACACGCTGACCGGCGACGCGGTCGGCGGCCTCTACTTCTCCTTCGAGAAGTACGGCATCCAGCCCGAGCCAGGTAACCTTCGCGGGCGGTGCCGACCCGTCGAAGAACAACCCGCCGAAGGCCGCCAACCGGAGCACGGAGTACGCGGTCGCCACGTACAACGTCGAGAATCTCTACGACTTCCGCGACGACCCGTTCGACGGCTGCGACTTCCTCGGCAACACCGGTTGCCCGGGCGTCAGCCCGCCGTTCGACTACGTGCCGGTCGACCAGGCCGACTACGACAACCAACTGGCCGCCGCTCGCCGACCAGATCACCACGGACCTGCACAGCCCCGACGTGATCCTCGTGCAGGAGGCGGAGGACCAGGACATCTGCACGGTCTCGGGCACCAGCGCTGGCCTGCGGCACCACCGACAACGCCGACGGAGCCCCGACACGCATCCAGGAGCTGGCGCTGGCGATCAGGGCCAAGGGCGGTCCCGCGTACGCCGCGGCCTACGACCGTGACGGCGCCGACGACCGCGGCATCACCGCGGCGTTCCTCTACCGCACCGACCGGGTCAGCCTGGCCCCGGCCAGCGCGGCGGACCCGGTGCTGGGCGCGACCCCGGCGGTGACGTACCGGGGCTCGGCCCTGCCCTACAACACCGACGTGCAGAACCCGAAGTCGCTCAACGCCGACCTGCCCGGCGACGTCGACACGTCAACCGGCGTGGACGGCTCGGACGTCTACACCCGCGCACCCCAGGTAGCCAAGTTCCTGGTCGCCGGCGACACCGGGCAGCAGCGAGCGTTCGGTCCTGTGGGCGATCAGCAACCACTACTCGTCGGGCCCCGACGGCCGCATCGGCCAGCGACGCGAACAGGCGGGCTACGGCGCCGCGATCGTCACGGCGATCGAGGCGGCCGACCCGAACGCCCGCGTGGTGTACGGCGGCGACCTCAACGTCTTCCCGCGCCCCGACGACCCGGTGCAGGCCAACCCCGGCGACCAACTGGCGCCGCTGTACGACGCCGGCCTGCACAACCTGTGGGAGGACCTGGTGCGGGACGTCCCCGCCAGCGCGTACTCGTACAGCTTCGAAGGCCAGGCCCAGACTCTGGACCACCTGTTCGTCAACAACCCGCTCCACGGCGGACCTGGTCCAAATGCGGGCGGCCCACATCAACGCGGACTGGCCAGCCAACTACGCCGGCGACGGCTCAAGGGGTTCAAGCGACCACGACCCGCAGGTCGCCCGCTTCTCCTCGAGAGCGGAACTCCGGGTCTCGGACGCCACGGTGACCGAGGGCAACACAGGCACGACAAAGCTGACCTTCACAGTCTCGGTCTCCCGCCCGCTCTCCCAGCCGATCCTGCTCTGCGGCACCACCCTGGGCCTAACCGCCCGAGCGGGCAGCGACTACGACCCGGTGATCGGCTGCCGCACGCTAGCCGCCGGAGCCACGTCGACCACGGTCGACGTACTGGTCAAGGGCGACCGCCAACGCGAGCCCAACGAAACCCTCACGCTGGTAGTAGCCGGCATCCCCGGCCTGGTCCTAACGGACCCGATCGGCGTAGGCACAATCCGCAACGACGACTAACCGCAGCTGTCCCAGGAACGGCCCGGCCCTACCGGCCGGGCCGTTTCACGTTCGGAGCTGCGGAACCACGGCTCAGCAACCGGAGGCACCGACCACCTGTGTTTCCTGCATTTGCTCTGCATCCATATACGCATCACCACCGCCGCCGGACGTCGCGAATGAGGTAGGGCGGTCAGCCGTAGTAGCCGGCTTCGGAGGGTGGCGGCGGAGTTCTACGGAACTTCTTGACCCGGACTTCCCACTGGCTCCGCCGACGCTGGCGGTCTCGCCGGCCGCGATCCCGGTAGAAGGTCTCCGGGGGACGCGCCAGCCCATAGATGTCGGCCCACCACTCCCCGGGCAGCGGATCAAGAATCATGTCAAGATGAGCGGGAAGCGGCGGCCGAGCCCCGTCGAGAGTGTTGTCATTGTCAACCATCGGCTGCAAGACACGGCCTTCGCTATCGACCACCATCAGCTGAACCCACACACACCGAGCAGCCGCTCCATCATCGCCAGGCTAGGCACCAAGTCGCCCGACCTCAATCCTGCCGATGGTGCCATGGCTCGCGCCGCTCTTCGCTGGCCAGCTCACGCTGACTGAGATCGGCACGCCGCCGGGCAGCACGCAACGAGCGCCGCGAATGGGAAGCGCGATAGGAACGGCTCGCTGTGCCATCGCGAAAGCATGCCGCTCGCGACAGCACGGCACCGGAAGCCCTGCCGTTGAACCTGTGGACAACCCCCGGCATGGCCGCGTCATCCTTTGCTCTGCATCCATATACGCACCGGGCCAGCGACGGGGTGATGCGTATATGGATGCAGAGCAAATGTGCCGGCAAGCGGTGGGTGGGTACCCCCGGCGGGTAGCGGCGCGGCTAGTGGCGGGTGCGGAGGAGGGTGGCGGCTTCCGTGGCCCAGTAGGTCAGGATGATTTGGGCTCCGGCGCGGCGGATGGAGAGCAGGGTTTCCAGGATCGCGCGGTCGCGGTCTATCCAGCCGTTGGCTGCTGCTGCTTCGACCATCGCGTACTCGCCGGAGATTTGGTAGGCCGCTACCGGGATGTCTACCGAGGCGCGGACCGCGGCGATGACGTCCAGGTTCGTGAGGGCCGGTTTCACCATCACGATGTCGGCGCCCTCTTCTACGTCCAGGGCTACCTCGCGGAGCGCCTCGCGGAAGTTTGCCGGGTCCTGTTGGTACGTGCGGCGGTCGCCTTGTAGTGACGACTCGACCGCTTCGCGGAACGGGCCGTAGAAGGCCGACGCGTATTTGGCCGCGTAGGCCAGGACTCCTACGTCCTGGTAGCCGGCGGCGTCCAGGGACTGGCGGGCCACGCCTACCTGGCCGTCCATCATTCCGGACGTGCCGACCATGTGTACGCCGGCCGCTGCCTGGGCTACTGCCATCGCGGCGTAGGCCTCCAGGGTCGCGTCGTTGTCCACCCGGCCCGCCTCGTCCAGGACGCCGCAGTGGCCGTGTGAGGTGAACTCGTCCAGGCAGAGGTCGCCCATGACTACTGTGGCGTCGCCTACCTCTGAGACCACGTCGCGGATCGCTACGTTGAGGATGCCGTCCGGGTCCAGGCCGCCGGAGCCTTCCGGGTCCTTGGTCGTCGGCACTCCGTAGAGCATGATGCCGCCGATGCCCGTGCGGACCGCCTCGGCCGCGGCTTTGCGCAGTGACTCGCGGGAGTGCTGCACAACGCCGGGCATCGAGGCGATTGGGCGGGGCTCGGTCAGGCCTTCCTTGACGAACATCGGGAGTACGAGTTCCGACGGCGCGAGCTTGGTCTCTTCGACCAGGCGGCGCACCGCGGGGCTGACTCGTAGCCGGCGTGGGCGGATCGTCGGGAAGGGCATCAGCGGAACCTCAGCGCTGTCGGGCCCTGCACCTTCGAGCCACGACGTTGCTTTGCCGGCATGGCCGCGAGCTTTTCGCGCAGTTCTACCGCGTACGACGCCAGGGCCTCGACCAGGTCCGGGACCGAGGCGTGGGCCGGCTGTACGTCTACCCGCAGGCCGAACTCGGTGGCCGTTTCCGCCGTCTTCGGGCCGATCACCGCTACCACCGTGCGGGTGTGCGGCTTGCCGGCGATGCCGACCAGGTTGCGGACCGTGGACGAGCTGGTGAAGAGCACCGCGTCGAAGCCGCCCGACTTGATGGCGTCGCGGATCTCGGCCGGCGGCGGCGCTGCGCGGACCGTGCGGTACGCGGTGACGTCGTCGACCTCCCAGCCCAGCTCGGTGAGGCCGGCGGCGAGGGTCTCGGTGGCGATGTCGGCGCGCGGCAGCAGCACCCGGCCCACCGGGTCGAGCACCTCGTCGTGCGGCGAGAACTCGGCCAGCAGGCCCTCCGACGACTGCTCGCCGGCCGGCACCAGCTCGGGCTGGATGCCGAACGCGCGGACGGCGTCCGCCGTTGCTTCCCCTATGCAGGCGATCTTCACGCCGCCGAAGTGGCGGGCGTCGAGGCCGTGCTCGCCGAACTTCTCCCAGACCGCGCGGACCGCGTTGACCGAGGTGAACAGGACCCACGCGTAGCGGCCGTCGACCAGGCCCTTGACCGCGCGCTCCATCTGGGCGGGCGTACGCGGCGGCTCGACCGCGATGGTCGGCACCTCGCACGGGATCGCGCCGTAGGCCCGCAGTCGGGCACTCATCGCGCCGGCCTGCTCCTTGGTCCGGGGGACCAGCACCTTCCAGCCGTACAGCGGCCGGTTCTCCCACCAGCTCAGCTTGTCGCGGTGTGCGACGCCGGCGCCGAGGGTGAGCACCACCCGCCCGGTGAAGCCGAGCGCGGCGGCGACGAAGCTGTCGACCGTCGACGTCGTGGTGAACTGGGTCTCGCCGGTGCCGTCGCCGGTCACCCCGACCGGGGTGGTGCCGTCGAGGCCCGCGGAGAGCAGGCCGTCGCGGAGCGCGGCCAGGTCGCCGGCGTCGACCGCGAGGGCCAGCGAGTCACGGGCCACCGCGGTGGCCAGCGCTTCGAAGTCCAGCGACGAGATCTCGTCGACATCGGCGGCGGTACGCAGCCCGGGGAGCGGGACGCCCGCGTAGGTGGCCACGCCCTCGGCCTGGCCGACTCCCGGCACGACCTCGAAGTGGACGGCGGTGCGGGCTACGGCCTGCACCTCCTTGACCACCGACTCGTGCCCGAACGGGTCGCCGGCCACCAGGTGCACGGCGGAGAGACCGGCTCGCGCGGCCGAGATCAGCACCTTGGCCACGTCGCCGGAGGCGCCCTCGGCGGGTGTGAACTGGGCGTCGTCCTTGGCCTCGGCGCGGATCGCCGCGAGCAGCGACTCCGGCACGCCGCGGTCATAGACCACCTGGTCGGCCTCGACCAGCGCGTCGTGTGCCCGGCGGGTCAACAGGCCCGGGTCACCGGGTCCCGCCCCGACGAACGCGATGTGGCCGGCGGGCTTACGGGTGCGGGTCATTCTGTGCTCCCAAACAAGGTATCGGCGCCACGGTCGAGGAGTTCGGCGGCGAGTGCCTTCCCGATCTCCGCGGCGGCGCTGGGCGTTCCGGTGCGCGAAAGCCGGATGGCGCGCTCGCCATCCGCGCTGATCACCGCACCGCGCAGGTAAATCTCATCGCCGTCCTCACCCTCCGCGAGCTCCGCGTAGGCGGCGACCGGGGCACTGCACCCGGCCTCCAGCGTGGCCAGCAACGCCCGTTCCGCGGTAACCGCGGCCCGGGTCGGTCCGTCGTCGAGCGCCCCGAGCTCCGCGACCAGGTCGTGGTCGTCGTGGCGGCACTCCACCGCCAGCGCACCCTGTGCCGGTGCGGGCAGCATCAGCATCGGGTCGAGCGTTTCGGTGATCTCGTCAGCCCGTCCGAGCCGGACCAGTCCGGCGCGGGCGAGCACAACGGCGTCTAGGTCGGCCTCCGGGCCGATGACCCGCCTGATCCGGGTGTCGACGTTGCCCCGGATCGGCGTCACCCGCAGCGGCAGCCGCAAAGCGTTGAGCTGCGCGATCCGGCGCACCGCCCCGGTGCCGACGGTCGCGCCGTCGGGCAGGTCGGTGAGCGTCAGGCCGTCGCGGGCGACCAGCGCGTCGCGCGGGTCCTCCCGCAGCGGGATGGCCGCGATGTGCAGCGCGCCCGGCTGGGCCGACGGCAGGTCTTTGTAGGAGTGCACCGCGAAGTCGATCCGGCGTTCCGTCAGCGCGTCGCGCAGCGCGGACACGAACACACCCACGCCGAGCTGGGAGACCGGCGCGGTGGACCGGTCGCCGGCGGTGCTTATCTCCACCAGCTCGACCGGGCGGCCGGTGGCGGCGGTCACCGCGGCAGCGACGGCATCGGACTGAGCAAGCGCGAGCTTGCTCGCCCTAGTGCCCAGACGCAGTGGCCTCACGAGCGGGGGCTTCACCTGGGTTCTCCCAACGGTGGAACGTCGTCGGCCAGCGCGGTCTGCGGCACTTCGAGGTCGAAGAGCTGGCGCAGCAGCGTGGCGTACTGGTCGCCGCCGGGCTCGGCGGCGAGCTGCCGGACCCGGACGGTCGGCGAATGCAGCAGGCGGCGGACCACCCGGTGCACGGTGTGTGCCATCTCGGCCCGCTGTTCCTCGGACAGTTCGGGACGGCGCTGCCGCAGCCGGCTCAGCTCCGCGGCGACCACCTCGTCGGCCCGGGTGCGCAGCGCGGCCACGGTCGGCGCCACGTCGGCACCGCGCAGCCAGCCGACGAACGCCTCGACCTCGGCCTCGACGATGTCGACCACCGCAACCTCGTCGGCGGCGTGCTGGCCGGCGCGCAGCTCGGCGGCGAGCGTGTCGATGTCGATCACGACGACGCCGGGCAGGCCGGCGACATCGGGCGCGACATCGCGCGGCACGGCCAGGTCGAGCAGCACGAGCGGAGCTGGTCCGGCCACGTACGGCGGCCGCGACGGTGTCGCGGGTGAGCACGGGCTCCGTGGACGCGGTCGCGGCGACCACGAGGTCGACCTCGGCGAGCACGCGCGGCAGGTCGGCGATCGGCTCGGCGGTCGCACCGTAGGCGGCGGCGAGCCGGATCGCGCGATCCGCGCCGCGGTTGGTCACCGAGACCGGGCCGACACCGCTGCGGGACAGCGTCGCCACCGACAGGGCGCCCATCGCGCCGGCGCCGACCACGAGGGCGGGCCGGTCGGTGAGCCCACCGGGGAAGTGCGAGGCCGCGATGTCGAGGGCCGCGGTCACCACGCTCTGCCCGGCCTTGTCGATGCCGGTCTCGGCGTGCGCCCGCTTGCCGACCCGCAGCGCCTGCTGCATCAGCTCGTGCAGGGTGCGGCCGGCGCTGTCGGCCTCGGTGGCGGCGTGGTAGGCGTCGCGGAGCTGGCCGAGGATCTGCGCCTCGCCGATCACCATCGAGTCGAGCCCGGTGGCGACCCGGAACGCGTGCTCGACCGCGGCGGCGTCGTGGTGCACGTAAAGGTGGGTGGCCAGCTCGGCCGGGGCGGCTCCGGCGCGCTCGCCGAGCACGGCGCAGATGTCGCCGAGGCCACCGTGGAAGCCGGTGACCGCGGCGAAGATCTCGACCCGGTTGCAGGTGGAGAGGATGACCGCCTCGCGCACGTACTGCTGGGAGACGAGCTGGTCGAGCGTGTTGGTCACGTCGGCCGCCGGCACCACGAGCTTCTCCAGCATGGCGACCGGCGTTGTCTTGTAGGAAGCGCCCACCACGATCAGGTTCACGTGCCCACCGCCTCTTCTGCCAAGCCGCCCGGTAGTGCGGTCAACGCCGACTTACGGTGCTCGTGGAAGGAGAGAATCTGCAACTCGATCGCCAAATCGACCTTGCGGACGTCTACCCCTTCGGGCACCGAAAGCACGCACGGCGCGAAGTTGAGGATGCTGGTGACGCCGGCCGCGACGAGGGCGTCGGCGACGTCCTGGGCCGCGGCGGCGGGAGTGGCGATGACACCGATCGCGATCGACTCGGCGGCGGCCACCGTGTCCAGCTCAGAGATGTGTCGCACAGCCAAGCCGTTGATCGGCTCGCCCACCCGGGACGCGTCGGCGTCGAAGAGGGCCGCGATGCGGAAGCCGCGGCTGGCGAAACCCGCGTAGCCGGCCAGCGCGTGACCGAGATTACCGACGCCGACGAGCGCGACCGCGCGGCGCTGGGTCAGACCCAGGGTGAACTCGATCTGGTCGATCAGCAGAGCCACGTCATAGCCGACCCCACGCGTCCCGTACGAACCGAGATGCGAAAGGTCTTTGCGGAGTTTCGCCGAATTGACCCCGGCGGCGGCTGCGAGCTCTTCGCTCGAAATGGTGTCGTTGCCCGTTTCGGCGATGTGGTGCAGCGCACGAAGATATTCGGGCAGGCGGGCCACCGTCGCCTCGGGCAGGTCCGGAAGGGCGGGTACGCCGCCGGACCGTCCGTTGGGGCCTCCAGGGCGGTGCTGGCTCATGCGACTCCGTGTTGCGATCGTCCGGCTGGCCCGCGAGCGGGGCCCGCGGTTATGCGCGATGACCGGCTGTGTTAACGGGATTCGTCGGGAACACAGCCTAGGCGCTTGTGAACTCGTGCACAAATCGCGATCTTGGTCAACGATCCCGCACACGATTATTGCGTAAATGGGGTCCATACCACCAATCGCCGACCGCCGGGTACCTGGGCGGGGTACGGCCAGCCCTACCCTGAAGAGACAAGCCGACGGGATGGGGGGAAGCAGCGCAGATGCCTAGCGTCGATGGCATGACAACAGCCGTCGTTTCCAGCCCAGCGGGAGTCGCGCCCGCTGCCCACCGTGGCATCATGCGCCAGCTACTGACCGACTCGGCGTACGTCATCGTGGGTTTCCCGCTGGCGATCGCCGGTTTCGTGGCCTCGCTGGTCGGTCTCGTGCTCAGCGCGGGACTGATCGTCACCGGCATCGGCCTGCCGGTGATGGCCGGCGCCCTGCTCATCGCGCGGTTCTTCGCCGACCTCGAGCGGCTGGCGATCGGCCCGGTGCTGCGGATGGCCCGGGTGCGCCCGGTGTACCGCACCGCGGCGGAAGGGCGCCGGCCTGTTCCGGCGGGTGCTCGAACATCGTCGGCGACAGCCAGTCGTGGCTCGACGCGGTGCACGCG
The DNA here is from genome assembly GCA_963840005.1 of uncultured Actinomycetota bacterium. Taxonomy (GTDB): domain Bacteria; phylum Actinomycetota; class Actinomycetes; order Mycobacteriales; family Micromonosporaceae; genus Asanoa. Next base: position 41,272 of record CAWIXO010000010.1, read on the forward strand.
CTGGTCAAGTTCGTCCTGTCGATCATCGCCTTCGTGGTCACCGTCACCTGGTGGGCGGGCGCGATCGGCGGCATCTTCTACTGGACCTACGACTGGGCGATCCCGCGCGGCGACGACGAGGTCGACCTCAACACCCTGCTGGGCCTGGGCAGCGGCACCGGCGCCGCGCCTGCTCCTCTACACCGCCATCGGGGTGTTCTTCCTGCTCAGCCTGCCGATCGTGGTGCGCGGCGTGGCGATGCTGCAGGCCAACTTCAGCAAGGTGATGCTGACCGGCGTCGCCGAGATGCGCAGCAAGATCACCACTCTGGAAGGCCAGCGGCGGGCCGCGGTGTCGGCCGAGGCGACCGCCCTGCGCCGGCTCGAGCGCGACATCCACGACGGCCCGCAGCAGCGGCTGGTCCGGCTGGCCATGGACCTCGGCCGGCTGCAGCAGCAGTTCGACCACGACCCCGAGGCGGCCCGCCGGACGATCGACGAGGCGCTGACCCAGACCCGCGAGACGCTCGACGAGCTTCGCTCGCTGTCCCGTGGCATCGCACCGCCGATCCTGGTCGACCGTGGCCTGCCCAGCGCGCTGGCCGCCCTGGCCGGTCGCGGCGTGATCCCGATCGACCTCGCCATCGACCCGGCGCTGGGCACCGCCGACGGCCGGCTGGACCCGGCCGTGGAGAGCGCCGCCTACTTCGTGGTCGCCGAGTCGCTGACCAACGTCGCCAAGCACAGCCGGGCGGAGATCTGCCGGATCGCGGTCAGCCGGGAGGGCGACGACCTGCGGGTGGAGATCTCCGACGACGGCGAGGGCGGCGCGCACGTCTCCAAGGGCCACGGCCTGGCCGGACTGGCCGACCGGGTGCACGCGGCGGGCGGGCGGCTCACCGTGGCCAGCCCGACCGGCGGCCCGACCCTGATCCAGGCCACCCTCCCGATCTGAGCCGACGCATGGAGGGCCCCCGATCGACGGGGGCCCTTCTACTAGGCTCAACCGGTGCGCATAGTGATCGCTGACGACGCCGTCCTCCTCCGCGAGGGCCTGGTCCGGCTCGTGACCGAACACGGCCACGAGGTGATGGCCGCGGTCGGCGACGGCCCGAGCCTGGTCGAGGCGATCGTCCGGGAGCGGCCCGACGTCTCGATCGTCGACGTGCGGATGCCGCCCTCACACACCGACGAGGGCCTCAAGGCCGCCGTCGAGGCCCGCCGGCTGGTGCCCGGCACGCCGGTGCTGGTGCTGTCGCAGTACGTCGAGGTGTCGTACGCCGACGATCTGCTGGCCGACCGGGCCGGCGCGGTGGGCTACCTGCTCAAGGACCGGGTGGCGGCGATCACGGAGTTCCTCGACGCGCTCGCCCGGGTGGCCGGCGGCGGCACGGTGCTCGACCCGGAGGTGGTCGCCCAGCTGCTGGTCCGGCGCCGGCGTGACGACCCGCTGCGCGAGCTGACCGCCCGCGAGCGCGAGGTGCTCGGGCTGATGGCCGAGGGCATGTCCAACACCGCGATCGCCCGCAAGCTGGTGGTCAGCGACGGCGCCGTCGAGAAGCACGTGCGCAACATCTTCACGAAGCTCCAGCTCCCGCCCGACGAGGAGCAGCACCGCCGGGTGCTCGCGGTGCTGACCTACCTACGCGGTTAGGGCGATCTCGACGGCTTCGGAAAGCGTGGCGGCGACGGGATGCCCCGAGGCGCGCAGCCGTTCCTCGTCGGTGAACCCGCCGGTGAAGAGCACACACTCGGCGCCGACCGAGCGGGCCGCGTCGGCGTCGTCGAACGAGTCGCCGATCAGCACGACCGACCCGCCGTCGACGTCGAGCGCCGCCAGATGCCGCGCCAGGTGGCCCGCCTTGAAGGCGCGATCGCCCCCGAGTGCAACTTGCACGCCGTCGACCCGCCGGAACCGGCCGTCGAGCCCGAACGCGGTCACCGCCGGCACCAGCTCTTCGTGGAACCACATGGACAGCAGCGACTGGGTGCCCGTCCAGGACCGCATCGCGTTCGTGGCGTCGTCGGCAAGGGCGCAGGTGGTCAGCCCGGCCTTGTAGGCGTCGTGGAAGATCGCGTCGAGCTGGTCGAACTCGTCGGCGTCGACGGCCCGCCCCAGCACCATCGCGTAGTAGTCGGCGACCGGTCGGACGAAATGCCGCCGGTGGTGGTCGGCGGTCACCGGAGGGCCGCCGATCGTCGCGAGCGCGTGGTTGGTCGCCGACGACGACCAGCTCGAAGTCGTTGAGCAGGGTGCCGTTCCAGTCCCAGACCAGGTGCGTACGCGTCACGCGAACGACTTTACCCACCGAGATCACCGACGAGTCGGTCCTCCTCCACCCGCCAGTAACCGTGCTCCTTGCCGTCCAGCAGCACCACCGGCAACCGGTCGCCGTAGTCGCGTTCGAGCTCGATGTCGTCGCTCACGTCCAGCTCCGCCCACGCCTCACCGGTGCGCCCGGCCACCCGGTCCAGCGCGGACCGGGCGGCGTCGCACAGGTGGCAGTCGGCGCGGGTGAGCAGGGTGACCCTAGGCATCGTCGCCCCGCAGTTCCGCCTTGCGCACCTTGCCGATCGCCGAGTGCGGCAGCTCCGCGACGAACTCCAGCGCGGTCGGCGTCTTGAACCGGGCGAGGTTCTCCTCGGCGTGCCCGAGCAGCTCCTCCGGGTCGACGTCGGTGCCCGGGGTGCGCACGACGAACGCCTTGACGGTCTGCCCGGTGTACGGGTGCGGCACGCCGATCACCGCCGCCTCGGCCACACCGGGGTGGGCTTCCAGGACCTGTTCCACCTCGCGAGGGTAGACGTTGAAGCCGTTCACGATGATCAGCTCACCCCGGCGGTCGACCAGGAACAGGTCGCCGTCGGCGTCGGCGTACGCGATGTCGCCGGTGGCCCACCAGCCGTCGGCGTCGGGACCGTCGCGCCCGTCCGGCCAGTAGCCGTCGAACAGGTTGGCGCCGCGGACCACGATCTCGCCGGGGTCGGTCTCCGTCGGGCCGACCTCGAGGTCGAACTCGTCACCGTCCAGATCGGACACGTCGGACACCTCGCTGCCGTCCGGCGCGACCAGCCGCAGCTCGACACCCGGGATCGGCCCGGCCGATCGAGCCGGCTTTCGGCGTGGGACTGGCCAGCGTCGAGGTGACCGCCGGCGCGGTCTCGGTCAGCCCGTAGCCGACGAAGACCGGACGTGAGGCGACCCGGGCGAACCGGGCCGCGGTCTCCGGGTCCAGCGGTGCCGCACCGCAGACCGCGACCCGCACCGTTGCCAGTGCCTCGCCGGCGTCCGGCAGCAGCGACCAGGCCAGGTACATCGACGGGACGCCGACGACACCGGTCACGCCGTGCCGGGCGATCAGGGCGAGCGAGTCGGCCGGGTCGAACCGTTCGACCAGCACACCGGTCGCGCCGTGATAGGCGACCGCGCCGAGCCCGGAGTTGAGCCCGTACGCGTGGAACAGCGGCAACGCGAGCAGCAGAGTGTCATCGGGACCGACCACAGTGGGCGTGATCCCGTCGACCTGCGCGTGGTTGGCCAACAGCGCGCGGTGGCTGAGCATCGCGCCCTTCGGCTGCCCCTCGGTGCCCGAGGTGTAGAGCAGCACGGCCAGGTCTGACGTCACCGGCGGCGACCGGCGGCCCGGCGGGCGGGCCGTCTTCGGGCAGTTTCTCGAGTACGCGCGCCAACTCGGGCAGGTCGGCCCGGATGCCCTCGACCACCCGGGCCACGTCGGGGCTGGCGACCAGCAGCGACGAACCCGAATCGGCGAGCACGTGGCGCAGTTCGCGGGCGGTGTACGACGGGTTGACCGGCACCGCGACCAGTCCCGCGCGCAGCACGGCGAAGAAGCGTCACCGCGTACCGGGGTGAGTTGGGCAACGCGAGCGCAACCCGAGCGCCCGTCGGGAGGTTGTATCCGATGAGTGCGGCCGCGGCGGCATCGACGCGGCGGTCGAGCTCGCCCCAACGCAGCATCGTGTCGTGCCAGATCAGCGCGGTCTTGTCGGGCGACGCGGCAGCGGCAGCCGCCACCCGGGCGGCAAGTGTGTCGGAACGGCGGTCCACCACGGTCGCCGAGTCTGGCACAGTGTCGCCGACCGTGGCGACATGACGTGTGCGAGTGTGCGTCCCGATCCCACCGACGGGACCATGTTCGCGAACCGACGAGGCACCCGCGTGTCGCCGATCGGCCAGAGGCATCTGTGCACATCGGCGTGTCGCGATTCGGCGTGTCGCATGCTTTCCGCAGGTGACGGTCGTCCTCCGGGAAGGTGTCTTAGGTCCGGCAGCGGACAAGATGTGCGACACGTTCAGGTGGTATCGGGAAATACTTCGGCTCTGTGTAACGGACTCCCCACACGTGGGTGATGTTGGCCCTATCATTCCTGGGTCGGCTCACCCCTTTTGTATGTGAGTCACACCCCTCATCCCCGAGGAGGCCGCTGTGCCCATAGACGCGTCGCATGAGCACCTATGTCCCGGTGCCGCCCTGTGGTGGTCCCGGTTTGCTGCTGACGCAGCCCCCGCGCGCGGCCAGGAGGGCGGCAAGTGACGGCTTACAGCTATGCCCCCGGCAGCGAGCTCCACGGCGTTCAGGACGCACTGCACCTGGGCCTCGCGGCGCTGCGCCGGACGCTGCACGAGATGCGGAGCCTCGACGTCCGAGGTGACGGATCCACCTGGCGTGGCGACGGCAATTCCGTCGCCGACGGGGGCGCCCGGCGGACCCGCAACAAGTCGCACACCGATGTCCCTGGCCGGCCGGTCGGCCCGGGCAGCAACTCCAAGCAGGTCAACGGCGGTCGAGTGGGCACACCCAACAGGCCGACCATGCCGGCGCAGCCGGCGGTCGGCAAAAGTCCGGCGGAGAGCGGCGAGACCGCTGTCCTGCCGGCCGTGCCGCCGATCACCGAGCAGCGCACGGGCGGCTCCGGTGGCGCACCCGACGCAGTACCCGTCCCGGCCCGACCCGTCCGACCCGGCCACCGAGGTGTGGGCGCTGGTCGAGCGGGCGCAGGCCGGCGAGGCCGAGGCGTTCGGGCTGATCTACGACCGCTACGTCGACACCGTCTTCCGGTTCGTCTACTTCCGGGTCGGCAACCGCCAGCTCGCCGAAGACCTGACCTCCGACACGTTCCTGCGCGCCCTCAAGCGCATCGGCAGCTTCACCTGGCAGGGCCGCGACCTCGGCGCCTGGCTGGTGACGATCGCCCGCAACCTGGTCGCCGACCACTTCAAGTCGGGCCGCTACCGGCTCGAGGTGACCACCGGCGACGTGCTCGACGCCGACCGCGAAGACCGCGGCCCGGAGGGCAGCCCGGAAGCGGCCGTGGTCGACCACATCACCAACGTCGCCCTGCTCACGGCCGTCAAGCAGCTCAACCCCGAGCAGCAGGAGTGCATCGTGCTCCGGTTCCTGCAGGGCTTCTCGGTGGCCGAGACGGCGCAGTCCATGGGCAAGAACGAGGGCGCCATCAAGGCGCTGCAGTACCGCGCGGTCGCGCGCTCGCCCGGCTGCTGCCGGACGGGTTCCAACCGTGACGCGGTGGGGGCCGCCCCGTAACTTCTCGTGCCTTTCGACAGTTGAACTCGATGCGTCCGGTGATGGGTTCCGCATCCCGGTTTCACTGTCGTAACCAGCGAAGGGAGGTGCCCGCGGTGAATTCCGTCCTTTTTTACCGGCGGCGCGCCGAGCGCTTCGCCCAGCTTCTCGACGAGGCCCACGGCGGCCGTCGTCACCACGTACGGTCTTCGGTCGACGATGATCTCGCCGATGTCGTGGCTATCGGGCATCGGGTGTCGGCGCTCAAACACTCGGTCGACGTAGACGTCGATCCTGAGTTCCGGATGAGCCTGCGTGCGAGCTCTGGTCGCCGCGGCGGAGCGCGAGGGGATCGGCGCGATCGCCGACACCGGCGCGACCGTCAACCTCGAGGCGTTCCGGGCCGCGGCCAACGCGCCGAAGCAACGGGCCCGCCGGATCCGCACCCGCGGCGCGATCCTGGCCGGCGTCGCCGTCGGCGCGATCGCCATCTCGGGCATGTCGGCGGCGAGCGAGAACGCGGTGCCGGGCGATGCGCTGTACGGGGTCAAGCGGTCCACCGAGCGGGCGCAGCTCGCGCTGGCCGAGCTCGGACCTGTCCAAGGGCCAGCTGTTCCTCGACTTCGCCCGCAACCGCCTCTCCGAGGCGCGGGCCGTCAAGCGACAGCGACGGGTTCGCCCGGGCGCTCGACGACATGGACGCCAACACCACCGAGGGCGTCCGGCTGCTCACCACGACCGCGACGCAGCGACACGAGGTGGCCGCGCTGGACGCGATCGACGCGTTCCTCAAGCGCCAGCGCACCGAGGTCGGCGGCCTGCTCGAGCACCACCACGGATGCCGCCCGCCAGGAGCGCGCGGTGACCTCGGTCGGCCTGCTGCTCTCGGTGGAGAAGCGGGCCGACGAGCTGCGCCGGTCGCTCAAGTGCGGCGGCGAGGCGGAGAGCCCACCGACGCGCTCGGTCCGCTGCCGGGCAACTGTCCGGCGGGCAGCGCTCCGGCCGACGCACCGGCGGCAAGCCGCAGACCGGCGGCTCCGGCCAGGCGAACGACGAGCGGCCGGAGAAGTCCGACCCGAAGCCGGGGACGTCCGGCGCGCCCGCCGCGCCCGGCTCGGCCGACCGGCAGGGTTCCACCAGCCCGGCACCGGCCACGCCGACCCCGACGCCGAGCAACGACAGCAACCTCGTCGAGGACCTCGGCGGATCTGCTCGGCGGCCTCGTACCCGGCTCCTGACCGAGCTTGCCGTTTACCACGATCGGGGCGTTCCTCACCTGGAGGAACGCCTCGATCGCTGAAGAGGTGCGTTCGGCCGGATACCCTCGCTTATGGGGCCTACGGCGGATCGGAGGTAGCTGCGTGGCATCGGAGCACCGGCTGACCATCAGCACGGACGCACACGGCCACACCGCCGGCTGGGCCGCGGCCGAGCTCGAAGCGGCCCTCGAGGTCGCCATCGACAAGAGCGCGGCCGCCTTCTTCGACGTCGACAACACGATGATGCAGGGCGCCTCGATCTACTACCTCGCCCGCGGGCTGGCCGCCCGCAAGTACTTCACCACCGGCGACCTGGTCCGGTTCGCCTGGCAGCAGGTCCGCTTCCGGCTGCTCGCGGCCGAGCACGCGGCGACATGTCGCAACGCCAAGGAGGCCGCGCTGGCGTTCGTCGAGGGCTGGCGGGTCGACGACTGCGAGCGGCTGAGCGAGGAGATCTTCGACGAGCTGATGGCCGACGCGGATCTGGTCCGGCACCCACGCGCTGGCCCAGCTGCACCTCGACGCCGGCCAGCGGGTCTGGCTGGTCACCGCCGCGCCGGTGGAGCTGGGCCGGGTCATCGCGCAGCGGCTCGGGCTCACCGGCGCGATCGGCACGGTGGCCGAGATCGACGACGGCGTCTACACCGGCCGGCTGGTCGGCGACCTGATGCACGGCCCGGCCAAGGCCGAGGCGATCACCGCAGCTCGCCAACGCCGAGGGGCTCGACCTGCGCCGGTGCGCGGCCTACAGCGACTCGGTCAACGACCTGCCGATGCTCTCGCGGTCGGCAACGCCGGTCGCCGTCAACCCGGACGCGGCGCTGCGCCGGGCGGCCCGCGAGCGGGGCTGGGAGATCCGCGACTTCCGCACCGGCCGCAAGGCCGCCAAGGTCGCGGTGCCGGCCGCCCTGGCCGCCGGCCTGCTGGCCGGCGCGATCACCGACCGTGGCCGTCGGCCGCCGCGCCGGCGTCGCCGCGCCGCCTGACCGCAACTGCCCGCTGAGCGCTCAGCGCACCGAACGGGTCGGGGCGGCGTTCGAGCAGGGTGTGCAGCGTCTGCTGGATGGTCTCGCGGACCTGGTCGGCCAGGTTGAACACGACCATCGGGTCGTCGGCCTGGTCGGCGTAGGTGCGCGGTCGGGATCGGCTCGCCGAACTCGATCAGCCACTTGCTCGGCAGCGGCAGCATGCCCAGCGGGCCGAGCCACGGGAACAGTCGGCGTCACCGGGAAGTACGGCAGGCCGAGCAGCCGGGCCAGCGGCTTGATGTCGGCGAGCATCGGGTAGATCTCCTCGGCGCCGACGATCGCGGCCGGCACGATCGGCGTGCCGGTGCGCAGCGCCGCCGAGACGAAGCCGCCGCGGCCGAAGCGCTGGAGCTTGTAGCGCTCGCGCGTACGGCTTGCCGACGCCCTTGAAGCCCTCGGGGAAGACGCCGACGTAGCTCGCCGTTGCGCAGCAGCCGCTCGGCGTCGGGGTTGCAGGCGAGCGTGCCGCCCGCCTTGCGGGCCAGCTCCGAGACGACCGGCATGCGGAACACCAGGTCGGCGCCGAGCAGCCGCAGGTGCCGGCGGTTGGGGGTGCTCGTCGTGCACGGCCGTGGCCAGCATGAGCGCGTCGAGCGGGACGGTGCCGGAGTGGTTGGCGACGACCAGCGCCGGGCCGTCGACCGGCAGGTTCTCCACGCCGAACACCTCGGTGCGGAACCAGTCGCGGTAGAGCAGCCGCAGCAGCGGCAGGAACACCTGGTCGGTGAGATCCGGGTCGAAGCCGAACTCGTCGACCTCGTAGTCGCCGGTCAGCCGGCGGCGCAGGAACGACAGCCCCTTGGCGACCCGGTCGTCCCAGACGTCACCGGGCTGGTCGGCCACGGCCGGCGGCAGCGGCGCGGCTGGTGCCCGTTGCTCCTGGCCGCGACGGCCGCGGCGATTTCAGCGGCTCGGCGGCCTGGCCGCAGCGATTCGGCGGCCTGCCGCGGCGGTTTCAGCGGCGCTCGGCCCGGGCGCGGCGGAACCGTTGGGCGTGCCGGCGCCGTTGGCGGCCGCCGGATCCGCGGCGAAGTCGGCGGCCGGGACGGAACCCCGGCGGGCCGCGCCGTTGGTCTTCTGCGCCGGTGTCCGGCGGGGTGCGGCCTTGCGGGTGCTCTTGCGCGGCGGCCGGTCAGGCCGGCCCTGGTCGTCAGTCATGGCTTCTCCTGCACGGTCGCGCGTGCCTGCCGGATCCCGTCGAGGATGGCCCGCTCCGCGATGGCCAACTGCTCGCGGCGGAGCACGGCGCCGTTGCGGTGGCCGGCGACGAAGTCGTCGAACGCGTCGGCGGTGCTGCGCGGGGTGTAGTCGAACTCCTCGACCAACTTGGTGGTGTCGACCACCCGGCCGTGCACGAACAGGTCGACCTGGTCGAGTCCGTAGCCGCTGCGGCCGAGGTTGCGGACCAGGTTGGAGGCGGCGGACAGGCCCGGTTCGAGCACCGGCACGGGTATCCGGCCCGCCCGGCGGATCGCCTGGGACAGCGAGAGCACGCCGGCGCCGGCGACGTTGAACGTGCCCGAGTGGTCGTCGACCACGGACCGGTGCACGATCTCCAGCGCGTCGTCGATGTGCAGGAACTGCAGGCGCGGGTCGCGGCCGAGCACGGTGGGCACCACCGGCCGGGCGAAGTAGCGGGTCAGCGTGGTGTCGGCGCTG
>CAWIXO010000011.1:0-472962 GCA_963840005.1 uncultured Actinomycetota bacterium
AGCGCATAGTCGTTCGGAATCGCAGCGGCAAAGGACTCGCCAAGCACCTGCTCAAGATCGGCGTGGCGCAGGCCGACGAGAACATCTTGCTGGACGAAGCGGTTGACCAGCACCTGCGGCTCAGGACCTTCACCAAGCCGCCCCTTGATGGCGGAGATGAGCTCCTTGGAGTGGCGCAGGCCCGGCACCGTCGCTTCACTGACGATGTAAATCTTGTTGGAGCCGAGCAGGACGCTGTCGGTCCAGGAGAACCACGTGCGCGGCATGTCGAACACCACGTATTCGAAATGGCTCGACACCAGATCGAGCAGCCGTGTCACGACCTCCGGATCGAACGAGCGCATCTCCGCCGGCCGATGCGGGGCGGCAACCACCGCGAGGCCGGACGAGTGATGCGACAGCATCACTTCAAGTAGCTGCCGGTCGAGCCGCTCGGGGCTGGGCTCGATCTCACCCAGGTTGAGCCGCGGCTCAAGATCGAGGTAGTCGGACACATTTGCCATGCTGGAAATCGAGGTCGACCAGGCAGGTCGAGGGCTTCATGCGCGAGCCGCGGCTATTGAGCAGCAGCATCGCGGTCTGGATCGCCAGCGTGGTGACGCCGACCCCGCCGGAGGGCCGGCAGCAGCGAGTAAATCTGCGCCTCTGTCGTTGCACCGCCGGCGTCGCTGGCGGGCGACCTTGGCGCAGGCGCGCACCAGTTCCACCATCGACAGCGGCTTCATCAGGAAATCCGCTACGCGCATCTGCATCAGCGCACGCGACGAGGGTCTTGATCGAATTTTTGCGTAACGACGATGACCGGCGGCCAGTTCGACGCGCGCATCATCAGCCGCTGCAACGCGTTCACTTCGGCATCCTGGGACGCATCGATGTCGAGCACGACGACGCGCGCACCCGCGAAGTCGAGCTTGTCCTGGCGAGCCGCCAAGCCGCCGGTCACCAGCGTGAGATCGATCTGCGCGTTGGCGCCGAACGTGTCCTTGTATCGACTGCTCGAATTCGGGGTCCTGCGGTCAGAACCCCGATCGCCATCCGGCCGGTTGATGGAGCAAGCATATTATTTTACCTGAGTGACGGCCGGGCCCGGGCAGCAGGCGGCGCGGGCGACGCCCCCACTATACCGGCGTTGCTGGCGCATAGCTCGATGACGAAGCGATGCCGCGCAGGAGCGATGACTTTGCCGTAGCGGTAGCGCTCGGCCGCGGTCTGTGCCCGCTGCCCGTTCATCGCGATGTGCGTATTGGCGCTGTGCAGCACCCACGGATCGTACATCTGCGTGACGATATTGGTGTTTTTTGGCGTCGCCAGCGCCGAGCCATATCTGGTCGCGGCGGTCCAGGTAGCCGTGAGGATCGACCCAAGTGGGCATTCCAGCCGCCGACGTGGCGAGCGCCAGCGCAGCAAAAGGCATTTCCGGAACGTCGTCATGACTTACCTCGCGGAAATTTCGAGCATATGGCCGACCGGGCGTACCCGCGACCACCGGCTTGGGCGGGTTCTTAGCGGAATCTTCGTTCCTGCCGAGCAGGAAGAAATCGACGTCGCTTGGCGGCAACGTCTTGTCGGTCGGCGTCTTGAGCACATCGCCGGGCGCGCCGGATTCACCAGGCGCGGCGTGACGATGATGACGAGATCGGTTTCCTTCTTCTGCCAGCGGCTTGCTGCGCAGCAGGGCGCCGAGCACCGGCACGCTCCGATCCAGGGCAGTTGCTCGACCTGGTTCTTGCTGTTGCTTTGCAGGGGCCCGGCGATGGCGAAGCTTTGGCCGTCCCGTAGTTCGACGGTGGTCGAAGCGCGGCGCACGATCAAAGCCGGAACTGTGATGCCGTTCGCAACTGAAACCGAAGTTGTCAGGTCGATCTCGCTCACCTCCGGCTCGATCTTCGATTGATCTGCCCTCGGCTGAGCACGGTGGGCGTGAAGGCAAGGCCAATACCGAATTTCTTGAACTGGACTTTGATCTGACCAATCGTCGTCGGCGACCGGGATAGGATACTCGCCGCCGGCGAGAAAACTCGCGGTATCGCCCGAAAGGGCCACGAGATTGGGTTCCGCCAGACTCCGGGCAATTCCCTGGGTCCTCAAGCGCGTTGATCATCGCATCGGTGGCCGCGCCGCCGCTTGATGAAGCGGTGCACCAGGAAGCCGAACGGCGCACCGCCCGACAGCACGCCGGCAGCCGGAATGACGCCGGGAGGAACGGGGAGCCTGTTCGTGTCGTTTGCCGATGTTGGCGATGGTCCGGTTACCGAGAGTGGATTCCGCTGGAATCCCAATTCGCGACCGGCATCCCGGGAAATCTCGACGAAGCGGACCTCCAGCATCACCTGTTGGGGCGACATCACGGCGACCGAGTTGATGATCTCGGGGCCGAATTGACGGGCGATCTTGACGGCCTGGTCGAGCATCATGGCGTCGGTCGCTTCACCGGTCAGCATGATGCGGCCATTGACCGGCTACCGCCTGAATACGCGCGCGGGGAAACGGCGACGCAATTCGTGGTCAGGCGGGTCACGTCGAAGTGACCTCGACGTCGAAGAGACCGACAAGGCGCTTGCCAATGCCATAAACCGCAACCCGGGTGGTGCCGATCTTCTTCCCGAGGATCGAAATCGAGCGATCAGTGAGCGGGTTGACGTCGGCGACGTCCGGGTCGCCGACGCTGACTTCGGTGAAGGGCGCTCCCGTGCGCAAGTCGCGCGATTTGCCGAGCGTGACCGTGATCGACGTCGTGCGCTCGGAGCCGCTGATCTGGATGTCCGGGCGACTCTGCCGCGCGACTGTTGCTAGCGGCGAACACCATTCCGAACACAGCGAGCAAAACCGCGGCGAGACGCATCCATTGCCGGCACAAGGATCCGGCTTCCCCTGCCAGATTGCCCACGATATCCCCTGCTTCTTTTTTGTTTGTCGCTTAAGTTCGCTCACCGCGGGCTTTGCCCTGCGGTCATCTGCCCGGTTCTCGACCGGCACTTTGTAGTCCTGCTTCACGGAAGCGCGGGTGACGGTAATGGTCGCGGTGTCGCCGTCATCGCCGAACAGATTGCCGGCGAGATCCCTCGGCGGAGCTGGCGAGTCGGCGCTCCACCAGTTCGCCGGCTTCAGGAGCAAAAGCGACAGTGTGCCGACCGGAGCCGCCGGGTGGAAGTACTGGGCTTCCATGGTGACGAAGTCGAGCGGCGCGGATTTGGCGACCGCCGCTTTGGTTTGCCGCTCGTCGGCCGATTGGTCGATCGCAAGAACGCGCGCGTTCTGAAGAACGATTTCTGAGGTCGGCGAACTGCCGGATTTGTTCGCGTCAGAACGACGTGAAGCGTAGCCTGGCAACACGAAGCCGCCGACGCCTTCAACCTCGTTAACGCGAATGGTGACCGCTCGACGGCATCGCTCCGCACGTGCTCGACGTGCTGGCCGGGCTCGGCGTCGACGACATCGCGGCGGGCTTCGAGCCGGTGCGCTCGCTGAGCCTGGAGACGCCCGACGGCGTGGCCGCCGGCGAGCTGCGCCGACCCGACTACACCATTCCCCGGTACGTGCTGGACGCGCGGATCGTCGATGCCGCCGTCGGTGCCGGCGCGGAGTTGCGCCGGCACACGGTCAAGTCGGTGCGCGTCGAGGCCGACCGCGTCGTGATCGACGACACGATCGCGGGCAAGGTGCTGATCGGTGCCGACGGCGCCGGCTCGATGGTCCGGCGGGCGTTGGGTCACCGGCCCAACGCGGGCCGGCACCTGGCCGTCGCGATGCGTGGCTACGTGGCCTTCCCGGGCCTGGCCGATCAGCGGATCGTCACCTCGGGGCCGCGGTGGCCCGCGTACGCCTGGGCGTTCCCGATCGGCGATGGGACGGCGAATGTGGGCTACGGCGAGGTGATGCGGGGTGGGCCGCTCAGCCGCGCGCACCTGCTCGAGCGGATGGCCGAGCTGTTGCCCGAGATCGATCTCGCCGACGTCACCCGGTTGCGTGCTCATCACCTGCCGTTGTCGACGTCGCGGCCGCCGCACGGCGCCGGGCGGGTGCTGCTGGTCGGCGACGCCCAGTCGCTGATCAACCCGTTCACCGGCGAGGGCATCTTCTACGCGGTGCTGTCCGGCTCGCTGGCCGGGCACGCGGCCGCGGTCGCACCGGCGAGAGCGGCCCGGGTGCTACGCGGCCGCGCTGCGCCGCCGGCTGGGCCGGCACCTCCGGCACAGCGCCGCGGCGGCCTGGCTGGCCCGCACGCCGGCGGTGATCCAGGCCGCGGTCCGGGCCGCCGGCAGCGACCGCAAGGTCTTCGACTCGATCGTCGAGCTAGGGCTCGGCGACGGTCTGTTACAGCCTCGTACGCTGGGACGCATCGCCCGCGAGTTGACCGTTCGGCCAGAACAAGCTCGTCCGTTCGTCCATGGCGGAGGTCGCTAGTCTGCAAGTGATGAATCTGCGTGATCTCGTCTATTCGATCTACGAACGGCGGCTGACCTCCCGGCTGGCCGGCAAGGTTGTGCCCCGGCATGTCGGGGTCATGTGTGACGGCAACCGCCGGTGGGCCAAGGAGATGGGATACGTCGATCCCAACGACGGCCATCGGGTCGGCGCGGCGAAGATCAAACATCTGCTCGGCTGGTGTGACCAGGCGGGCATCGAGCACGTGACGCTCTACCTGCTGGCCACCGACAACCTGCGCCGGCCGGCCGCCGAGCTCGACCCGCTGCTGCAGATCATCGAAGACCTGGTCGTCGAGCTCGCCGAGGACGCCAACCCCTGGCGGCTGCGCATCGTCGGCGCGCTCGACCTGCTGCCGGCACAGACCGCGGCCGCGCTCAAGGCGGCGCAGGAGCGCACCCGAGACCGGGTCGGCGGGGCCGAGGTCAACATCGCCGTCGGCTACGGCGGCCGCCGGGAGATCGCCGACGCGGTCCGGTCACTGCTCCAGGAGCACGCCTCGCGCGGCGGCACCCTGGAGGAACTGGCCGAGGTGCTCGACGTCGACCACATCGCGGAGCACCTCTACACCCGCGGCCAGCCGGACCCCGACCTGGTCATCCGCACCAGCGGCGAGCAGCGGCTGTCGGGCTTCCTGCTCTGGCAGTCGGCGCATTCCGAGTTCTACTTCTGCGACGCCAACTGGCCCGACTTCCGCCGGATCGACTTCCTCCGCGCCCTACGCTCCTACGCCAGCCGCCAACGCCGCTACGGCGTCTAGGCTCCGTCCCGCCGATCCCCACGGCCTGCGAAGGGCGAGCCGAGCGCGACCGAGTGCCGGCCAGGATCACCCGGAGTGGCCCAGCAGCCCTTGACGGATCGGCCCGGAGCGGCCCAGCCGGCGGCTCACGGGTTGGCCCAGGGCGGCCCAGCCCGCCGCCTGGCGATCGGCCTGGAGCGGCCCGGCCGGCGGCTGACGGGTCGGCCGGGAGTGGGCAGCCGCCGCCTGGCGGGTTGGACCGGAGCGGCCCAGCCGCCGCCTGGCGGCGTCTCGGGTTACATCGGTATCCCGGCAATCCCCGGGCCACCACCGGACGACGCCGGGACTCCGTCTCGGCTCACGATTAACGGGCGGACAGGGACCAGCGCCCTGTCATAGCGGGTGGCGGCTGTCGATGCCGCACGGCACACTTGCTCACCATGAGGCTGCGCGGCGTCTTCCAGGTCGGGCTCGTGATCGCCGCAGGGGCGCTGGCCCTCGGCTGCACCTCCACGGTGGACCGCCAAGCGGCACCGCTGGCATCCGCTTCGACCGCCCCGCCGCAGGGCGCCGCGCCCACCGCGCCGACCGACCAGGCCACCCCCACCGCCACCAGCGTGCCCGGCACCGAGATGACCCCACCGGCCGACCGCAACGTCTGCGGCCGGGTCCGCACGGCGACGAACGACTACTCCCGGGCGTACGACAACGCGGCGCAGCCCGACAAGGCCATGGCCGGCGACAAGTGGGCCGGCTTCATCCGCGAGCGGGCCAAGGAAGCCAAGGACGCGAAGCTCAAGACGGACCTGACGAAACTGGCCGACGAGGTAGCCCGCTGGCGCCCGGGCCAACCCGACCTACGCGCCTACACCAGCCTCCTCAACACGGCCTGCGCCCGCTGGGCGGTCTGAGCGACCGCGACCAGCTGTTAGGCGACCGTCAGCGCCAGGGCGGCGGGGTCCGCACGGCCATGGGGGTTTGGGGTGAGCGGGTCCAGCCGCGGACCTGGCAGCGGAGCGAAGCGGAGCGGTCTCTGGCCGGGAGCAACGGTCGTGCCGACCACGAACCCGAGCCAAGGATCTCCTTGGGCCAGGTCGTGAGGGAGCTATTCGACAGAAGCCGCGGCGCCCGATAGGAAGTCGCCCAAAGCTTCTGGGGAGTCAAATGTCAGGTCGGCGGCGCCGGCGACGGCCTGGCCGGTCTCCGGGTTGGCGACAGCGACACAGACGCCGAAGAACGACGGATCCTGCTGCTCGCGGTCGCGGAGAGCGGCGAATGCCTTGAGGTCGGAGACGTCGTCGCCGAAGTACCAGGCGCAGCCGGCGGACGCGACCGCCTCGCCGATCACCAGGCCCTTGTCGCGGTCGACCGGCGGCTTGAGCTCGAGCACCATCCGGCCGGCCTGGACCCGCAGGCCGAGCCGGTCCGCCTCGGCGTTGCCCCAGCGCTCGACCTCACCGGCCAGCTCCGGCGCGGTGCGGTAGTGCAGGGCCACCGAGAGGCGTTTGTATTCGACCAGGATCGCCGGCGGTAGCTCGGCGCGAGCGCGGTCGGCCAGTTCGCCCATCGCGGGCACCCAGGGCAGCGCAGCGGGCTCCGTGACGGTCGGGCCGGTGCCGCGGCTGTGTTCGAGGCCGTAGAGGCCGTAGAGGTCGACGTCGGCGGTGCCCAGGCGGTCGCGGAGGAAGTCGACCGGGCGGGCCGAGACGATCGCCACCCGGCGGACGACCCGGGCCAGCGCCTCGATCGCCGACAGCGCCCGCGGCACGGGTCGCACGGCGGTCGGATCGTCGGCCACCGGCGCCAGGGTGCCGTCGAAGTCGAAGAACAGCACGCACTCGTCAGCCCTGTTCGCGGTCAAGCGCCATGCGCTT
This sequence comes from uncultured Actinomycetota bacterium, assembly GCA_963840005.1. Taxonomy (GTDB): domain Bacteria; phylum Actinomycetota; class Actinomycetes; order Mycobacteriales; family Micromonosporaceae; genus Asanoa. The sequence goes on from CAWIXO010000011.1 coordinate 7,039, forward strand.
TCCGCATTCAGCGGGCGGTCGTCGCGCCCGTGGCCGTGATCTGACCCCCGCACAGCGGCAAAGCCTACCGGGTGTGAGCCGCCGCCGGACCCGACGGATCACCCGGTTGACAGCAGACCCTGGCCTCTTCGATTAACGATCTTGCTGTCGACCCATCCGCTGTGCCGAACGGGACGACGGCGCCCGCTTCTTCGCCGTGGCTGAGTAGATAACCCTCGACGAATCCGGCGTTGCGGTCGCCCGTGTGCGCGTCGACCTCGTTGAGCCGTAAGGCCACGAACTCGGCGAGCGCGTTGATTCGCCCGTTGACCCGTCCGTACATCTCGGCGAGCACCGCCGACGACAGCTCCCACTGACGCCACTGCGACGGTCGCCATGTTGAACGCGCAACGGGACTTCGCTAGTGTCTTGTACCCCGACAATGATGTTGGCGGTCGCGAACAGCGTGACCGAGACGGCCGCGACCACGACCGCCCCCCATTTCAGGGCCATGGACAGACCCCTCCTTCTTGTCCCGCAGGGCTTTGGCTGACCTCCGGTGCTCCCCACCCGACCCGAGCCCAAGCAGTACAAACGCGCACGCTACTGCGCTGCGGCGGTAGAGATCGTGCCAATCGCCACAGGTGTAACGCAGCTTCTTTCGCTATTTGCGCAACTAGACGGCTACGTAGCCGTTCAAACGGCTCTGCGGCGCCGGGATGGCCGGTCAGACGGCAGCAGCGGCCGGTACGCGAGATAGCGGATCGTCTCGCGAATGTGGAACTTCTCGGCATCGGACACATTGGGGTCGACGAGCCGGCGCAGCAACGCCTCGACATCGGGGTCCATCGGCGGTGCCGTCGGCGCGGGCCGACGCGGCGGTGGCCGAGTCCCAGCCGAGCACGCCGAACGCGATGGACGGGTTCAGGCCCAGGCCGGCGCAGAACGCCACCACCCGTTCGGCCTCGGGGTCGCTGGCCCAGTCGGCGCGTACCCAGCGGTTGATCGTCTGCCGGGAGACGCCCGTGCGGCGGGACACCTCGGAGCCACTCCAGGCGCGGGTGGTCCGCGCGTCCTCGAGCGCCTTGCGGACGAATGCGGCGAACGCGATTTTGCGTCCGGGGGAGGTGTCCGGCACCGGGTGACGGTAAGGCCAGTTCTCGATCTTCCCGGCGGATGTGTGCAAGGTGTATCGCGTGCGTGACGGGTCCACGCGATCGCCGGTAAACGATCGAGCAGGCTCTTCGGGCAGCGTCACGTGGTCAGACTAGGCCGACACAGGTTCCGCGCTAATCGCCCGAAAAGCCGATGCTGTCACGCACGCGGTACGCCCTACGGTGTGTCACGTGAACGAGACGAACCGTGAAGATAGACGTCACGTGAACGTGACATCGGGGGACAACACGCCACCGGATGGGTCGGGCGGTGACCGAGCTGGCCACCCGGGAGCAGGCGTTCGGGCTGGTCGCGGCGGGAGTCGCGGCCGGCATCACCGCACCGTGGCGGCTCTACCTCGCCCGTGGGGCCAGGTACGTGTCGCTACAGGTCGCCGACATGGCCGAGTGGGACGCGTGGCGGATCCACCTCGGCTGCCCGGACCTGCGGATCCGGGTCTACGACACCGGCGCCGAGCTGCGCCGCACCTCGGTCGCCGAGGTGGTCATCGACCAGTGCCGGGTCGCGGTCGAGCTCGTCGAGGAGGTAGGCGTGGACGACATCGACCACCTGCTCGCCGGCCATCCGCGCATCGACCGCGCACCGCGCTACCCGGACGAACGGTGAGAGGCAGCGCGTACCGATGACGGTGTACTTCGCGATCTTCATGGTCTTGACGCTCGGCTCGTCCAGCTACGCCGCGGGGCGGCTGCACGGGCATCGGCCTACCGCAACCGGATATCGGCAAGGCTATTTCGACGGCGACCGGGGCGTGGGTACTCGCCGGCGCCTGGAGGCGCAGACGGTGGCCGCAACGGCCCGGGCGGAACCGCGGCAACGGTCCGCACCGGACGTCCCGACCACCTTGATCGGTTCGGGAACCACCTATCTGAGCGCCTCCTTCGTGGGGACCACAACCGACGGCGGACGGCACGCCGCGGAGGCTCGCGATCTCGCGAGCCAGCCCGCGGGGTGAGTGGTCACCCGCGAGCGCTGAACCGCCCGGTGGCAGGGCGGTTCAGCGCACACCAGGGATCGGGCCAGTCCGGTGGCCCCGATCCCGACGGCTGCGACGCGTGAGGGGCGCGCGTCGCTGCCGGTGGCCGGCCCGGCTAGCGCCAGCCGGGCCGGCCAACCCCAACCCGTTCCAAAGCAAAATCGCGGTAAACGAGTCGTCCTTACTTCGGCGTGTACTTCCCCCGGATGGCAGATGCCAGTTAGCGTCTAGCCATGGCGAGGGGTCATCCCACGCCAGCCGGCCGGCCTGGACCTGCGAAGACATCGCCACGGGGCCCGCATCCGACCCCGTGCTCCCGGGCACCGGACGTGGCGGAACACGCGGGCGGTCCGGGTGCACGCTCGCCGGAGCAGGCCTGTGACGACTGCGCGCACCACTCCCCGGGCCACCACCCAGGACACCACCGCGACCAGCCGCGCTCCGCGTGGGCGCAAGGCCGCCGCGAAGGAGGACGGGCCACGAAGGCCGGTCTACGTCCTGGACACCTCGGTCCTGCTGTCCGATCCCGCGGCCTTCCGCCGCTTCGCCGAGCACGAGGTCGTGCTCCCGTTGGTGGTCATCACCGAGCTGGAGGGCAAGCGGCACCATCCGGAGCTCGGCTGGTTCGCGCGGCAGTCGCTGCGCATGCTCGACGAGCTGCGGATCAAGCACGGCCGGCTCGACCAGCCGGTGCCCGTCAACGACGTCGGCGGCACGCTGCGGGTCGAGCTCAACCACTCCGACGACGGCGTGCTGCCGCCCGGCTTCCGCAACGAGTCCAACGACACGCGGATCCTCTCGGTCGCCCTCAACCTCGCCGGCGAGGGGCGCGAGGTCACCCTGGTCAGCAAGGACATGCCGCTGCGGGTCAAGGCGGCCGCGGTCGGGCTGCGCGCCGACGAGTACCGGCACGGCCAGGCCAGCGATCCGACCTGGACCGGCATGGCCGAGATCGAGGTCGGCGAGGACGAGGTCAACGAGCTGTACGGCGGTGCCGACCTGGCCCTGGACGCGGCGGCCGAGCTGCCCTGCCACACCGGCCTGGTGCTGCACTCGTCGCGCGGCTCGGCGCTGGCCCGGGTGCTGCCGGACAAGGTGGTCCGGCTGGTCCGCGGCGACCGCGAGGCGTTCGGGCTGCGCGGCCGCTCGGCCGAGCAGCGGATCGCCCTCGACCTGCTGCTCGACGAGTCGATCGGCATCGTCTCGCTGGGCGGCCGGGCCGGCACCGGCAAGTCGGCGCTGGCGCTGTGCGCCGGGCTGGAGGCGGTCATGGAGCGCCGCCGGCACAAGAAGGTGATCGTGTTCCGTCCGCTCTACGCGGTCGGCGGCCAGGAGCTCGGCTACCTGCCGGGCAGCGAGTCGGAGAAGATGTCGCCGTGGGCCCAGGCGGTCTTCGACACGCTCGGCGCGGTGGTGCACGAGAACGTCCGGGAAGAGGTGCTGGCGCCGCGGCATGCTCGAGGTGCTGCCGCTGACCCACATCCGCGGCCGGAGCCTGCACGACGCGTTCGTCATCGTCGACGAGGCGCAGTCGCTGGAGCGCGGTGTCCTGCTCACCGTGCTGTCCCGGATCGGCCAGGGCTCGCGGGTGGTGCTCACCCACGACGTCGCCCAGCGCGACAACCTGCGGGTCGGCCGGCACGACGGCGTCACCGCCGTGATCGAGGCGCTCAAGGGGCATCCGCTGTTCGCCCACGTGACGCTGACCCGCTCGGAGCGCTCCGCCGATCGCCGAGGTGGTCACCGACCTGCTGGAGGACATCCCCAACTGAGCGCGCGAGGAAGGGACCCTCGTTAACGCGTAGCGTTACAAGGGTCCCTTCCTTGCGTCTACTTCTTGACCTGGTAGCGCAGATGGGTGACCCGGTTGCCCTGCACGGACTGCAGCGGGCCCTCGAGCACGACCGGCGCTGACCCGAGCTGGCTGAAGTACGGCGTGCCGCCGCCCAGCAGCACCGGCACCAGGTCGATCCAGACCTCGTCGAGCAGCCCGGCGTCGAGTGCCTGGCTGGCGATCGGCCGGAGTTGAGCCCGACGTTCTTGCCGCCGGCCAACTCGGCGCGCTGGGCGATCGCGCTCTCGATGCCGTCGGTGTCGAAGGCGAACCATTTGTTGTCCTCATACCCGTCCGGCGGGTTGTGCGTGAGCACGACCGTCGGCACCTCCAGCGGGTGCATGCCGCCCCATCCGTTGGTCAAGTCGAACAGCTTGCGGCCGACGACCAGGGCGCCCAGCTCGGCGAGGAACGCCTTCTGGTGTTCGAAGCTCGGCCGGGTCAGTCGGAACGTCATGTCCGGGTTGCCGGTGGGCATCTCGACATCGCCGTTCTCGTACCAGTCGAACAGGTGCTCGAACCCGGACTCGCCGGGGCCCGAGACGTAGCCGTCGAGCGACATGCTGGCGCCGGTGCTGACCTTCATGGTGATCCTCCATGGGTTCTGACTCTGTCTACCCATGCGTCGTCCGAGCGGGCCACGGATCGACAGGGTTACGAGAACTTTTTGTCCGCGCGGCGCTTTGCCGGACTTACCCGCCTTTAACCCGTGACCCAGATCACACAATGGTCTCCCTATTTCCATCCCGACTCACTGTGCGCAATGGTGTCTGGCGAGCGAACGTGCCCCGGACGCCGGGGCCTGTCCATGTCCCCGACGAAGGGAACGACTTCGTGACTCGGCTGTGGAGCCGGTTCGGGGTTCGGGCGTTGGCGGTCGGCATCCTCGTCGTGGGGGTGGGCGGCGGCTACTACCTGGGCCAGGACCGGAGGGTCCAAGAGCAGGGGATCGATTCGCGGTTCGCCGCGGAGGCGCAGCAGGCCGAGAACGCGCTGCTCAAGGAGCACCACCTCGACCACGAGTCGATGATGGCGCAGCGCCGGCAGGCCGAGGCGGTCGCCACGCAGCGCGCCCAGGCCGCGGCCAAGGCAGCCGCCGCGCGGGCCAAGCAGGCCGAAGAGGCCAGCCGCAAGAAGCGCGAACGCGAAGAGGCCAAGGAGCCGGTGAAGGCCAAGCCGTACACCGGTCCGATCCCCGAGTCCTGCGACGAGTACAGCGGCAACCGCAAGATCGGTTGCGCCCTGATGCTCGCCGACGGATTCAAGATCGACCAGATGCCGTGCCTCGACAAGCTCTGGACCAAGGAAAGCGGCTGGAACCCGAAGGCGCACAACAGCAGTTCCGGTGCGCACGGCATCCCGCAGGCCGTGCCCGGCAACAAGATGGCGTCCGAGGGCGACGACTGGGAGACCGGCGCCGCCACCCAGATCAAGTGGGGTCTCGGCTACATCGAGGGCCGCTACGACGATCCCTGTGGTGCGTGGGCGCAGTCGCAGGACCGAGGGCTGGTACTGACGCAAAACCTGAGGCAAAGGGCATGAACACTCGCGTTTGTGCCCTCTGCCGGTTTTGCGCGCCCTAGTGTCGGATGCATGCGGGGGTGGCGCTTTCAAGGCGCGATACTGGTGACGGCAATGGCGGCGGTCCTGGGTCTGCTGACCGGACCAGCCCGGGCGGACGACGACGGCAACGAGCGGATCGTCGGTGGCAGCCGGGTCGACGAGGGCACGTTTCCGTGGATGGTCCGGCTCTCGGTCGGCTGCGGCGGATCGCTGATCGCGCCGCAGGTCGTGCTCACCGCCGGCCACTGCGTCAAGCGCAGCGGCGCGGACACGTCATGCGGATCACCGGCGGCTCGGTCGACCTGCAGTCGAGCCGGGCCCGCACCGTCCGCTCCGCCTACGTCTACCGGGCGCCCGGCTACGCCGACGCGGCCACGGGTGACGACTGGGCGCTGATCGGTCTCGAGCAGGCGCTCGACCTGCCGACGTGACGCTGGCCCGGACACCGCGTACGACAAGGGCCGGTTCACGGTCATGGGCTGGGGCACGACGCAGGAGGGCTCGGTCACCCAACAGCGCCGGCTGCGCTCGGCCGAGGTCGAGTTCGTCTCGGACTCGTCGTGCGACCGCAAGTACGGCAAGATCGGCATGGAGATCGTCGGCTCCGACATGATCTGCGCGGCCGCGGCGGCAAGGACTCCTGCCAAGGTGACTCGGGCGGCCCGCTGGTGCGCCTCGACGCGACCGGTTCCTGGTTGCAGATCGGCATCGTGAGCTGGGGCTACGGCTGCGCACGAAGGACTCCCGGGCGTGTACGGCCAGGTGTCCACATTCGGACCCGACATCGCGGCGGGCTGGCGGTGCTCCGGTCCGCTTGGCGTGAATGGTCTTCGCCTGGTACCCCTAGTGCGTGTCCCAGGACTGGACGACCGAACCCGACCGGTTGCGCTTCGGCACCGAAGCGTTCTACGCCGCTGTCGGGCGGGCCTTCGTCGCCATGTGCGCGGTGGTCCCGGTGCTGTTCGCGATCGAGGCCCTGGACTACTGGCTGGGCCTGGGGCTCGACCCGCGCGGCGGGATCATCCCGCGCAGCGTCGACGGGCTGGACGGGATCATCTTCTCGCCGCTCCTGCACGACGGCTTCGACCACCTCTACGGCAACAGCGTCCCGCTGATCCTGCTCGGCACGTTCGTCCTGGCCGCCGGGCTACCGCCGGTTCATCTGGTCGACCGCGTTCATCATGCTGGTCAGCGGCTCGGCGTGTGGTTCATCGGCGACTCCGGACACCGTGGTGGTCGGTGCCAGCGGGGTGATCTTCGGCTACCTCGGCCTCCTGCTGGCCCGGGGCGATCGTCGAACGCAGCTGGTGGAACTTCGCCGTCGTGGTGCTGGTCGGGCTGCTCTACGGGTGGCAGCTGTTCGGCATCCTGCCGACCGACGCGGGCGTCTCCTGGCAGGGCCACCTGTTCGGCTTCCTCGGCGGCGCCGTCGCCGCGATCCTGTTCCGCCGCTGAACCGTCGCGATCATCCCGAGGCTTGGTTCGTCTGCCCCCGACACGGGCACAGTCCTTGCCGGTGTGCCATCGCTGTGCCTACCGTCGATGTCGACCGGGCTGGTCGCCTGAAGGGCAATGGTGAGCCATGCGGGAAATCGACGTCGCCATCATCGGGGCGGGACCGGCCGGCCTCTTCGCCGCCTACTACGCCGGCTTCCGGGGGCTGTCGGTCGCGGTGATCGACGCCCTGCCCGAGCCGGGCGGGCAGGTCACCGCGATGTACCCGGAGAAGCAGATCTTCGACGTCGCCGGCTTCCCCGACGATCAAGGGCCGCGACCTGGTCGCCAACCTGGTCGAGCAGGCGGCGCCGTTCCGCCCGGAATACCTGCTCGGCACCCGGGCCGACCAGCTGACCTACGCCGAGGGCGACGAGCGCCCGGTGCTGCGGCTGTCCGACGGCGAAGACCTACGCTGCGGCGCGGTGATCATCACCGGCGGCCTGGGCAGCTTCAAGCCGCGCCCGCTGCCGGCGGCCGAAGCCTTCACCGGCACCGGCCTCGTCTTCTTCGTGCCGCACCTGGCCGACCTGGCCGGCCGGGACGTGCTGATCGTCGGCGGCGGCGACTCCGCGTTCGACTGGGCGCTGGCGCTGCAGCCGCTGGCCAAGTCGGTCACCCTGGTGCACCGCCGGGACCGGTTCCGGGCGCACGCGTCCACCGTCGCCCGGGTCCAGGCCCTGCCCGTGCGGATCGTGGTCAACGCCGAGGTCGCCCGGATCCACGGCGAGGAGACGGTCACCGACGCCGACATCGCGGTCAAGGGCGGCGAGACCGAGACCATCCCGGTCGACACGGTGGTGGCCGCGCTCGGCTTCACCGCCGACCTGGGCCCGCTCGCCGAGTGGGGCCTCGACCTCGACAAGCGCCACATCAAGGTCGACAGCACCATGGCCACCAACCTGCCCGCGGGTCTTCGCCGCCGGCGACATCACCGAGTACCCGGGCAAGGTGCGGCTGATCGCGACGGGCTTCGGCGAGGCGGCCACCGCGGTCAACAACGCCGCGGTGGCCATCGACCCGGCCGCCCACCTGTTCCCCGGCCACTCCTGCGACAACGGCTGATCACTTCTAAGGGCAGATCAACGTCTAAGGGCAGATCAACGTCTAATGGCAGATGGCTCGGGTTCGCGTTGGGCGCGACCGTCGCTCCCGCCAGACAACGCTCCGCTTCGCTGCGCTGCCAGGTCCGCCGCAGGTCACCCGCAACCCGTGAAACCCGATCACCCGACGCGCGGCTGGTCGCCGGGGCTCTCGTTTCGCTTGGCCGCGGTGGAATCGGGTCCCGCGTGACCGTCGACACCTTCAGCGGTCGTGGCCGGGTCCTACCGGCCGCGCTCGTGCGGCGTCCGGTCCGCGTGATTGGCGGGGCGACCGGCCGACTCGGCCATAACCCGGTCCAGATCAATGCCACGTGGTCTGGTCGACACCCCTTGGCGGTCGTGGGCCGGCCCGGCCTGCCGGGGTCCTGCGGTGTGGGGTCCGCGTGGCTGGCGTGCGCCCGCTCGCTGCCTCGGGTCGGTTCGGTTAGTTCTGTTCGGCGATGGGGCGGCCGTCGAAGTCGACCGAGGAGTAGAGGGCCAGCTTCTCCAGGCGGTGGTACGAGTCGATGATGCGGATCGTGCCGCTCTTGGAGCGCATGACGATCGACTGGGTGTAGGCGCCGCCCGCCCGGTAGTGCACGCCGCGCAGCAGGTCGCCGCTGGTCACGCCGGTCGCCACGAAGAACGCGTTGTCGCCCGAGACCAGGTCGTCGGTGTGCAGGACCCGGTCCAGGTCGTGGCCGCCGGCCAGCGCCTTCTCGCGCTCGGCGTCGTCGCGTGGCCAGAGCTTCGCCTGCATCGCGCCGCCCATGCACTTCAGCGCGCAGGCCGCGGTGATGCCCTCGGGCGTACCGCCGATGCCCATCAGCACGTCGACCTCGGACGTGTCGCGGGCCGCGTAGATCGCGCCCGCGATGTCGCCGTCGGAGATGAAGCGGATCATGGCGCCGGCCTGGCGTACCTCGTCGATCAGGCGCTCGTGCCGCGGCCGGTCCAGGATGCAGACCGTGACGTCGGAGACGCTCGACTTCTTGACCTTGGCGATCCGGCGCAGGTTCTCCGTCACGCCGGCGTTGATGTCGATCACGTCGGCGCAGTCCGGGCCGACGGCCAGCTTCTCCATGTAGAAGACCGCGCTCGGGTCGAACATGGCGCCCCGCTCGGCGACCGCGAGCACGGCCAGCGCGTTCGGCATGCCCTTGCTCATCAGCGTGGTGCCGTCGATCGGGTCGACCGCCACGTCGACCTCGGGGCCGGTGCCGTCGCCGACCTCCTCGCCGTTGAAGAGCATCGGGGCGTTGTCCTTCTCGCCCTCGCCGATCACCACGACGCCGCGCATCTGGATCGAGTTGATCAGCTTGCGCATCGCGTCGACGGCGGCGCCGTCGCCGCCCTCCTTGTCGCCCCGGCCGACCCAGCGGCCGGCGGCCATGGCCGCCGCCTCGGTGACCCGGACCAGGTCAAGGGCCAGGTTGCGGTCGAGATCCTGCGGAATCTTGGCGCTCATCGGGCGGCCTCCTCGCGTCGCGGCGGTGCAGTGTGAGGATCGGTCGTTACCTGAGATCCTGGCATGAGCACCCGCTGAACGTCCGTTCGGGTCACGGTTTCGACCCGGTGTGGCCGCGGCGGCGGGCGATCGGCACAATTGCCTCGTGGAGCAGGAGGCCAACACCAAGGAGATCGTCGAGTCGGCGCAGCGCAGCGAGCGCCGGCCGCGCGACATGGTGATCTCGATGCTGGTCCTGCTCGTCCCGATTCTGCTGGCCTTCGGCGTCTACCGGGTGTTCTTCGACGGCAACGACCCGATCGCGGTCGACTCGGCGGTGGCGATCGACGACGCCCGGCACGCCAACGCGTTCCCGGTGCTCGTGCCGACCGGGCTGCCCGACGGCTGGACCACGGTCAGCGCCCGATGGCAGCAGATCGACGGTGGCAAGGCGCTGCGCCTGGGGCTGGTCAGCCCCGACGGCAAGGGCGTCCAGGTGGTGCAGACCGACGCACAGCCCACCCAGATCATCCTGGCCGAGCTCACCTCGGACGCGCGCCAGCAGGGCACCACGGAAATCGCCGGCGGCTCGTGGCAGTCCTACTCGACGCGCCCCGGCGAGCGGGCGTTGGTCAAGCTCGACCCCGACCGCACCGTGATCGTGGTCGGCGAGGCAGCCGACGCCGAGTTGCGTACCCTCGTCGGCTCGCTCAAGTGATCTAGGCTCCGGGGTCACGCCGACCCCAGGAGCCCGCCCGTGCCGCTCTCCCGCCGGACCGCACTGCTGCTCGCCGCGCCCATTCTGTTGACCGCCTGCTCCGGCGGCTCGCCCGCGCCGGTCGCCGCGCCGACCGGGCCGCCGGCCAGTCCGTCGCCGAGCCCGACCCCGGTCGACCCGCGGCCGCGGCTCGCTTTGGCCGCCAAGGATCTCGCCAAGACCAGCTACAAGATCGTCGAGACCGACGGTACGTACACGAATGTCTGGCAGGTGCACGGCCCGAGCAAGAGCTTCCAGGTGACCCCGTCCGACGATCTTGGCAGGACCGTCCAGATCGGTCGCGACAAGTGGATCCCCGTTGTCATCGCCGGCGGGGTCAGCGCGACCGTGCCGGGCGGGAAGACCCGCTGGATCAGGGCCCCGAAGTCGGCCGTCGCGCCGATGCCGGACGTGGTCGCGGCCCGCCTGATCACCGCCGCCACGGGCCTGACGGAGTCGGCGGGCGGCACGTTCACCGGATCGGTGCCGGAGAAGGTCTGCCGGGAGGTGCTGCTCTTCGCCGCCGACGTCGAAGGGTTCGTGCCGCTCGACCCGCAGGCGAAACCGGTGAAGCCGGTGACGTGGGCGGACACCGGCACGATCACGATCCGGCTCGACGCGCAGGGCCGGTTTGTCGGGCTCGCGGTGGACGTGCCGTCCGCGGACGGCACGACGGCGAAGAAGGTGTCGCAGAACTACAGCGACTTCGGCCGCGCCAAACGGCCGACCAGGCCGCCGGCGAGTCAGGTCCTGGAACTGTCGACATTCCCCAATTAGGACTTGTCTACTGGCCCAACGCCGGCCCAACGCTGCCCCAGCTATGCTTCGGCGCTCTCTCCTCTCCCAAGATCTGATGGAGTAACCCCTTGCGTACGCCCAAGTTGGCGGTCGTCTCCGCGGCTGTCCTCTTCGTCCTGGCCGGCTGCGGCCAGGCTGCCGATTCCGGCGCCGGCTCGCCGGCCGCCGCCACCACCACCGCTCCCGCCGACCCGGCCACCCTGATCGAGGCCGCTGGCAAGAAGGTCGACCAGACCAGCTTCAAGTTCAGCCTCGAGACCACCGGCATGACGGCCGAGGGTGTCCGGCACCAGCCGTCGCAGAGCATGCAGATGACCATGACCGGCGTTTCCGAAGGCCAGGAGATCAAGATCGATATGATCTCGATCGCCCAGGACATCTGGACGAAGATGGACCTCGGTCTCGACCCCGGCGACGACCCCGAGATGCAGCAACTCGCCGAAGGCCTCGGCAAATGGACGAAGACCAGCGCGGACGAGGCGGAAAGCCAGGTCGGCTCGTTCGCCGGGTCCGGCTCGCAGACCATGGGCAGCAGCATGGCCAAGGGCTTGACCGGCCTCAAGGAGACCGCGCCGGGCACGTTCACCGGCACGGTCGACATCACGGTCAACACCGACCTGGACATCACCGAGGACGAGGCGGCGCTCAAGGCCCTCGGCGACAAGGCGAAGTCGGTGCCGATCACCATCACGCTCGACAGCGAGGGGCGCTTCAGCTCCATCGTGGTCGACATCCCCGCCGCCGGCTCGACCGCGGCCCAGAAGGGGACGGTCAAGTTCTACGAGTACGGCGACGTCCCGCAGCCCAAGGCACCCCCGGCCGACCAGGTCCGGACGTCCTGAAGCTGATGCGCAGGGCGGTCGCCTCGGCGGCCGCCCTCCGCTTTTCCGGCCGGCGGATGAAGCGTCAGGCCTCGGCGCCGGCCTGTTGGCGGGCGGCGTCGAGGCGTTCGCGGGCGCCGTCGAGCCAGTGCTGGCAGATGTCGGCCAGCCGCTCGCCGCGCTCCCACAGCGCCAGCGACTCCTCCAGCGAGATGCCGCCTGCCTCGAGCCGCTCGACCACCGACGCCAACTCGGCGCGGGCCTGCTCGTAGCTCAACTTCTCGTCGGTCACCGGTTCTCCTCGCTTGCCTCATCGACCGTGGTCGACAGTTCCCCGCGGGCCAGTCGTACCCGCAGCACATCGCCCTTGGCCACCTCGGTCGCGGCGCGCACGACGTGGCCGGACCGGCCCTGGACGATGGCGTAGCCACGGTCGAGGGTGGCGGCCGGCGACAGCGCGCGCAGCCGGGCCACGGTGTGCCGCAGTTCGGCGCCCGCCGCGCTGATCCGGTGGTCGAGGGAGCGGCCGGCGCGCTCGCGCAACGCGGTCACCTCGGTCGGCGCGGGCATCGACCATCACGTGCGGTCGCGCCAGGACCGGACGGGACCTGATCGCGTCCAGCCGGTGCTGCTCGCGGTCGAGCAGGCCGCGCACCGCGCGGTCGAGGCGCTGCCGGGCCTGTCCGATGACCCGGATCTCCTCGCCCAGGTCGGGCACGATCCGCTTGGCGGCGTCGGTGGGCGTCGAAGCGCGCACGTCCGCGACGTAGTCGAGCAGCGGCGCGTCGGTCTCGTGGCCGATCGCGCTGACCACCGGGGTGCGGCAGGCGAACACCGCGCGGCAGAGCGCCTCGTCGGAGAACGGCAGCAGGTCTTCCACCCCGCCGCCGCCCCGGGCGATCACGATCACGTCGATCGACTCGTCGGCGTCGAGCACCTTGAGCGCGTCGATGATCTGCGGCACCGCGGTCGGGCCCTGCACGGCCACGTTGATCGTCCGGAAGGCCACCGACGGCCACCGCCGCCGGGCGTTGGTCAGCACGTCGCGCTCGGCCGCCGAGGCACGCCCGGTGAGCAACCCGATCCGGCCCGGCAGGAACGGCAGCCGCCGCTTGCGCCGGGGGTCGAAGAGCCCTTCGGCGGCGAGCATCTTCTTCAGCCGTTCGAGGCGGGCCAGCAACTCGCCGAGGCCGACCTGACGGATCTCGTCGGCCCGCAGGCTCAGCGTGCCCCGGGCCGGGAAGAAGTCGGGCTTGGCGTGCAGCGTGACCCGGGCGCCCTCTTCGAGGTTGGGCGCGCCGAGGTCGAGCACGTCACGGTTGGTGGTGACGGTGAGGCTCAGATCGGCGGACGGGTCACGCAGGGTGAGGAAGACCGTGCTGGCGCCCGGCCGGCGGCTGATCTGCGCGACCTGGCCGTCGACCCAGACCCAACCCAGCTTCGCGATCCAGCTGCTGATCTTCTGGCTCACCACCCGCACCGGCCACGGCTCCTCCGCGGTGCTCTTGGGGACGCCGTTCGGCTCGGGGGTGCTCACCGCACCACCCTACGGTGGGCGCCCGCCGCGGCGGTGGCGGTGCGCACTGCCGGCGCACGACATTCTGCCGGGGGCGACCGGGCCACGTACGATTGGCGGGTGATCGAGGAACCCGCCCGTAAGCGTGTGCTCCTGGCCAACCCACGCGGCTACTGTGCCGGCGTCGACCGTGCCGTGCAGACGGTCGAAGAGGCACTCAACCTCTACGGCGCCCCCATCTACGTGCGCAAGCAGATCGTGCACAACAAACACGTGGTGGCCACGCTGGAGCGCCGCGGCGCGATCTTCGTCGAGGAGAACGCGGAGGTGCCCGAGGGTGCCACCGTCGTCTTCTCGGCACACGGTGTCGCGCCCGAGGTGCACGAGCAGGCCAAGGCCCGCCAGCTGCGGGCGATCGACGCGACCTGCCCGCTGGTGACCAAGGTCCACCAGGAGGCGAAGCGGTTCGCCGCCGACGACTACGACATCCTGCTCATCGGCCACGAAGGCCACGAAGAGGTGGTCGGCACCGCCGGTGAGGCGCCCGCCCACGTCCAGCTCGTCGACGGCCCGGACGGCGTCGACAAGGTGACCGTCCGCGACCCCGCCAAGGTGGTCTGGCTGTCGCAGACCACGCTGTCGGTCGACGAGACGCTGGAGACGGTGGAGCGGCTCAAGGTGCGCCTGCCGCTGCTGCAGTCGCCGCCGAGCGACGACATCTGCTACGCCACGCAGAACCGGCAGCAGGTGGTCAAGCAGATCGCGCCCGACTGCGACGTGCTGATCGTCGTCGGCTCGCGCAACTCGTCCAACTCGGTCCGCCTGGTCGAGGTCGCCCTCGACGCCGGTGCCCGGGCCTCGTATTTGGTCGACTACGCCAACGAGATCGACGACGCCTGGCTGACCGGTGCCAAAACGGTCGGTGTCACGTCCGGCGCCAGCGTCCCCGAGGACCTGGTCGACCAGCTCCTCGACCACCTGGTCGAGCGCGGCTTCGAAGACGTCTCCGAGGTGACCACGGTCGACGAGCGGCTGGCCTTCTCGCTGCCGCAGGAGCTCAAGCGCGACATGAAGGCCGCCGCTGCGGCAAGGGCCGCCTCAACCGACTGACACCAGACTGGCTTTCAGGGCCGCGACCAGCTCCTTCGGGTCGTCGGCCCAGAAGTGCAGCTCGGTCAGCGGGCCGCGGGGCAGACCGACCTCGGCCGGCGCGGTGAGCACGAGCTCGATGTTGGTCTGCCCGAGCACCACCACCTTGCCGATCAGGCCGCCGTCGGCGGTCTCCTCGAACTGCACCCCTTTGCTCTTCTCCAGCGGCCGGTTGCGGGTGCGCACCTCGGCGACCGCGGACCAGGGCACGAACGCGTCGACGGTGAACCCGGAGCGGATCCTGATGCCCTCCGGCTGGACCAGGTGGGGATGCCCGCGCACGGCGGCGAGCAGGCCGACCATCCAGAGCAGGCCCCAGATGCTCACCGCGAACGCGATGATCTGCACCGTCCGCCAGGGGAGCAGGAAGTGCAGGATCGGGATCTCCACGATCGAGACCCCGATGAACGCGAGCAGTACGGGCGTCGTCATGGCGCTGTAGCCGAAACGGGCACCCGGGCCGGCCGGGTCGGGGCGGCGGAAGACCCAGCGGAAGAGGCTGACCCAGACGCCGCGCTCGTACGTCATGGCGGTGCGGAGGAGGTTCACCTCCCCAGAGTAGCGTCTTTACGTTGCAGTCGTAATGTCAAAGTCGCTGAGCGGAGGTGATCATCGCCGGTATGCCCTGCTGGCAGGTGCTGACCGTGCCCTGCTGGACCTCCAGCGTCACCTTCACCCGCACACCCGCGTAGACCAGGCTGGTGGGCGCGTTGACCAGCAGATAGCCCTCCAGCAGCAGGCAGCCAGGCTCGACGCCCTCGGTAACGGTCCCGGTGACGTTGACCACCTTCGGCGTCTTGGCGCCCGACGGCCGCGGGCCCTCGGGCCGGGGCGACGGGACGCGCCCGGGCGGCTGCGTGGTCGTCGTCGGCGCCGGCGGAACAGCCGGGACGGTAGACGGCGACGGAGCCGCCGCGCTCGACGTCGAAGACCCCGGGATCGGCTCACCCTCCCGGCTGTCCGCCGAGCAGCCAGCGAGCGCCACCACCATCACTGCCACGATCGGAACCGCAACCCTGCGCATGACGTCGAAGTGTGTCATTGGGATCGGACGCACGCCACGGGTCGGCGCGGTTCCCCTAGATCAGCTCGGGTGCCTGCAGCTGGCGCGGCGTGCTCTCCACCTGCGGCGGTGCGACCAGGTCGTCGCCGGAGACGCCGAGGTCGGCCAGCTTGCGGGCGCTCACCAGGACGCGCGCCTCCAGCGAGCCGACCGCCCGGTTGTACGAGGTGACCGCCGTGCCGAGCGCCGAGCCCAGCTTGCCGACGTGGTCGCCGAGGGTGGCCAGCCGGCCGTAGAGCTCGCGGGCCAGCTCGTGCACCGCGACCGCGTTGCGGGCCAGCGCCTCCTGCCGCCACGAGTAGGCGACCGTGCGCAGCAGCGCGATCAGCGTCGCCGGGGTGGCCAGCACGACGTTGCGGGCGAACGCGTGCTCCAGCAGCGTCGGGTCGCGCTGCAGCGCCACGTCGAGGAACGGGTCGGCCGGCACGAACAGCACCACGAACTCGGGCGACTGGGCGAACGCCGACCAGTAGGACTTGGCGGCCAGCCCGTCGACGTGTGCCCGCAGCGCCCGGGCGTGCCCGTCGAGGTGCTGGTCGCGGGTGCGCTCGTCGCGCGCCTCCATCGCGGTCAGGTAGGAGTCGAACGGCGCCTTGGCGTCGACCACCACCGTTCGCCCGCCGTGCAGCCGGACCACCAGGTCGGGCCGGACGCCCTGGTGGTCGGTCGAGGCCGTCACCTGCTCGGTGAAGTCGCAGTGCTCCAGCAGGCCGGCCGCCTCGACGATCCGGCGGAGCTGGTGCTCGCCCCAGCGGCCGCGCACCTGCGGCGCGCGCAGCGCGGCCACGAGCTGCTTGGTCTCGGTGCGCAGCTCGCCGGAGACGGTCGACATGGCGCGGACCTGCTCGCGCAGCTCGGAGTAGGCGTCGACCCGGTCGCGCTCCAGCTCGGCGACCCGCAGCTCGTAGCGGCGCAGGGTCTCGTGCAGCGGCGCGACCGCCCGGGCGACCGCCTCCTGCGACTGCACGGTGGCCTCGAAGGTCAACGCCCGCATCGACTGCTCCAGGCGCCCCTCGCCTTCCCGGGTCGAGTCGATGGTGGCCTCGAGCCGGGCAATCTCGGGCCGCGGACCGCGAAACCGCCGCAAACCACCCGGCCACTGCGCCGATGGCCAGGCAGAGGACCACCACGGCCACCGTCGAAAGGTCCATCCGGTAAGACTGCCAAACAGGTGCGACATGACAAGGCGACGTACCGTCGTGTCATGGGTTGGTTGTGGTTGATCGCGCTGTTGGTGATCGTCATCGCGCTGGTGTTCTACTACCAGCGGTCGCTGGCCGGCCGGCGCGAACGGGAGTTGACCGATGCCCGCGCCGAGGCGCAGCGCTGGTACGAGCGACTCGGCGGGCAGGTGATGAACCTGCACGGTTCGGAGCCGGCGGTCCAGCAGGCGCTGTCCGACGCCGGTGAGCGCTACAACGCCGCCGGCAGCCAGCTGGAGCAGGCCCGCTCCACCCGGCAGTTCGAGCTGGCCCGGGAGACCGCGCTGGAGGGCCTGACCTACATCCGGGCGGCCCGCACCGCGATGGGCATCGACCCGGGTCCGGAGCTGCCGCAGCTCGGCCGCGGCCCGGGGCGCCGGCACGCTCACCAAGGAGCGCACGGTCGACGTGCAGGGCCAGCAGTTCACGGCCGGCCCGCAGCCCGGCAACAACACGCCCTACTACTACCCGGGCGGGCGCTACCAGGGTCGGCCCGTGCCGTCCGGCTGGTACTCCCAGCCGTGGTGGCGGCCGGCGCTGGGCGGCGCCGTGGGCGTGGTCGGCGGCCTGCTGATCGCCGACGCGCTGTTCTCGCCCGCGTTCGCCGACCCGGGCTACGGCTACGACGCCGGCTACCAGGAGGGCTTCCAGGACGGCGACGGCGGCGACGGTGGTGACGGCGGCGGTGGTGACGGCGGCGACGGTGGCGATGGCGGCGGCTACGACGGCGGCGGCGACTACGGCGGCGGCGGCTTCGGCGGCGGCGACTTCGGTGGCGGCGACTTCGGCGGCGGCGGCTTCTGATCGCCGGAGGCGACCCGGAAGAGTCAGCCACCCGCCGGCCTGACCCGACGCGGGTAGGGCTAGCCGGATGGTGCCGGGGCTTCGCGATGGGCACAGTAGGTGACGTGACCGACGACCTATCCGCAGACCTCGACCCAGACGCCCGCACCGCCGCCAGGCCACCGGCCGCGCGGCACCCTGGCTGGCCGGCGGCGGCATCGCGTTGCTCGCCTGCGCGCTGGTCAGCGGCCTCGCCCAGGCCGCACACGACTTCCGCTGGTGGTCACTGTTCGTGGTGATCCCCACGTCGTTGATCACCGCGGCCGGCGTCGTCGCACTCCGCCGCGGCGGCGGCATCCTCGGCGTACGCCGTCGCGCAACCTCGGCCTGGTCGCGTTCGCCGTCGGCGTGATGCTGATGTTCGGCGAGGTGTACGCGATTCTGGCCGCTGCTCATCGTGCTGCCGGCGGCGGCGATCGCCGGCAGCTACTGGTGGCGTGCCGCAGGACCCGCTGGCCGCTCGTTCCACCGCACGCTGGCGATGCTGGCCAGCGTCGCCGTCGTGCTCGGCCTGACCTTCCTGGCCCACCGCTTCGACCTCGTTCGACCTCGAGCCGCGCTGGTGGGCCTGGTTCATGGTGGCCGCCGGCGTGGTCGTCGTCGGCAACGGCGCCGAACTGGTACGGCACCGCATGGTCTACCGGGTGTCGGCGGCGGCCCTGGCGGCCGGCCCCGGCATCATCACCATCCTGCTCGGCGTCCGCTTCCTGCGCGGTTGGTGGTTCTAGCCACCGCGGACTGCAGCGGACGATCTCTGCGGGGCAACGGTCGTGCCCACGCGGCCCGAGTAGAAGGCCCGTCATCTCGACGGGCCTTTCCTTTGTCCTCAGAAGGCCGATGCCACGACCAGTTCGGTGGTGCGGTCGGGGAGCAGGTCGAGCTTGCCGATGCGGCCGGCGGCGCGCAGGTCGTCGGCGGCCAGGGACAGCGTTTCCAGCATCGCGGCCGGGCCGAGCACCTCGGCCAGCGGGACCGGGGTGCGCATCGAGACCTTGCGCTCCGACTTGGCCCGGCGCACCTGCGACAGCGCCTCGCCGGCCAGCCGGAGCAGCTCCGGCGTCGCGTCGCCGGCCAACTCGTGGACGGTCGGCCACGGCGCCCGGTGCACCGAGCCGTAGCGCCACCAGGACCAGACCTCTTCGGTGACGTACGGCAGGAACGGCGCGAACAGCCGCAGTTGGACGGAGAGCGCGGTGGCCAGCGCCGCCCGGGCCGAGCCGGCCGCCGCCGTGTCGCCGTACGCCCGTTCCTTGACGAGCTCGATGTAGTCGTCGCAGAACCGCCAGAAGAACGACTCGGCGGCCTGCAGCGCGGTCGTGTGGTCGTACGCCTCGAATGCCGTGGTGGCCGTGGCGACCACCTCGCGCAAGCCCGCGAGCATCGCCTGGTCGAGCGGCTCGGTGACGCTGCCGCCCGCGGCGCCGAAGCTGAGCGCGAACTTCGACGCGTTGAGCAGCTTCGTGGCCAGCCGCCGCCCGATCCGGATCTGCCCCGGGTCGAAGGCCAGGTCGGTGCCCGGCCGGCCGCTCGCCGCCCAGTAGCGGACCGCGTCGGAGCCGTTGTCGACCAGCAGGTCCATCGGCGTGACCACGTTGCCCTTGGACTTCGACATCTTCTTGCGGTCGGGGTCGAGGATCCAGCCGGACAGGATCGCGTCGCGCCACGGCAGCGTGCCGTGCTCGAAGTGGGCCCGCACCACCGAGGCGAACAGCCAGGTGCGGATGATCTCCTGCCCCTGCGGGCGCAGGTCCATCGGGAACACCCGGGCGAACAGGTCGGGGTCGGTCTCCCAGCCGCCGACGATCTGCGGGGTCAGCGAGGACGTGGCCCAGGTGTCGAGCACGTCGGGGTCGCCGGCGAACCCGCCGGGCACGCCGCGCTGCTCCTCGGTGTAGCCGACCGGCACGTCGGAGGACGGGTCGACCGGAAGCCGGTCTTCGGTGGGCACCAGCGGGTGGTCGTAGTCGGGCCGGCCGTCGGCGTCCAGCGGGAACCAGACCGGGATCGGCACGCCGAAGAACCGCTGCCGGCTGACCAGCCAGTCGCCGGTGAGCCCGCCCACCCAGTGCTCGTAGCGGTGTCGCATGTGCTGCGGCACCCAGTGCAGCTCGCGCCCGCGGTCGAGCAGCGTGGCCCGCAGGTCGGCGTCCCGGCCACCGTTGCGGATGTACCACTGCCGGGTCGAGACGATCTCCAGCGGCGAGTCGCCGCGTTCGTAGAACTTCACCGGATGGGTCACCGGCCGCGGCTCGCCGATCAGGTCGAGCGCGTCGGAGAGCAGCCCGACGATCTCCCGCCGCGCCTGGTTGACGGTGCGCCCGGCCAGCGGCGCGTATTTCTCCGGGTCGACGCCGTGCGGCGGCTCGGGCAGCAGCCGCCCGTCGCGGCCGATCACCACCCGGGTGTCGAGCCGCAGCTCGCGCCACCAGGTCACGTCGGCGAGGTCGCCGAACGTGCAGACCATCGCGATGCCGCTGCCCTTGTCTTTCTCCGCCAGCGGGTGCGCGTGCACCGGCACCTCGACACCGAAGACGGGCGTACGCACGGTGCCGCCGAACAGGTGCGCGTAGCGCTCGTCGTCGGGATGGGCGACCAGCGCCACGCACGCCGGCAGCAGCTCGGGCCGGGTGGTCTCGATGTAGACCGGCTCGTCACCCGGGCCGTGGAAGCGCAGCCGGTGGTAGGCGCCCGGCCGTTCGCGGTCTTCGAGCTCCGCCTGCGCGACCGCGGTGCCGAAGCCCACGTCCCACAGCGTCGGCGCCTCGGCCGTGTAGGCCTCGCCCCGGGTCAGGTTGCGCAGGAACGCCCGCTGCGAGGTGATGCGGGCGTGCCGGCCGATCGTCGTGTAGGTCAGCGACCAGTCGACGGAGAGCCCGAGCCGGCGCCAGAGCGCCTCGAACGCCCGCTCGTCCTCGGCCGTCAGCACCTCGCACAGCTCGATGAAGTTGCGGCGGGAGATGGCCGTGGGGTTCTTCCGGGCGGCGTCGTCGACCGGCGCCGCGGGCGGCGTCCAGGCCGGGTCGTAGGGCAGGGACGCGTCGCCGCGCACGCCGTAGACATTTTGCACCCGGCGCTCGGTGGGCAGGCCGTTGTCGTCCCAGCCCATCGGATAGAACACCGTCTTGCCGCGCATGCGCTGGAACCGGGCCACGGTGTCGGTGTGGGTGTAGGAGAAGACGTGGCCCATGTGCAGCTCGCCGGATACGGTCGGCGGGGGCGTGTCGATGGCGTATACGTCAGACCGGGCCTTCGACCGGTCGAACGCGTACGTCCCCGCCTCCTGCCACCGGTGCGACCAGGACTCCTCGATGCCGTCCAGGGACGGCTTCTCAGGGATCCCGGCGCGACCTTTCGCCGTATCCGTCATGGGGCCAGGGTACCGCCGGGTTCGACCCATTTTCGAAGGCCAGCGCCTGGCTCGGCGGGGTGAAACCACGCTCCGGCTGGCCGGTCACGGCCCGGTTCAGCACGTCGGCGACCGCGTTGATGACGTCGACCTGCACGGCGCCGCCGACGCCGTCCGACGGGTGCGTCGGGTTGGCGGCGATCCCGGCGGCCGCGACCTGCGGGGTGAACCCGACGAACGACTCCGTGGCGTTGCCCTCCGAGCTCCCGGTCTTGCCCGCAACCGGCCGCCCGTCGAGCATTGTGGACACCTGGGTGGCGGTGCCGCCGTCGCACTGGCCGTACGCGCCGTCCTGTCCGACCGGGCAGCGCGCCGCGTCCACCGCGGCCCGCGCCACGTCGGGCTCGAGCACCTTCTTGCAGTTGGGCTCGGCACCCTTGACGGGCTTGCCGTTGGCGTCACTGATCCCCTTGACGGGCAACGGCGCGCAGTAGGTGCCGTCGGCGGCGATCGTCGCGTACGCGTTGGCCAGGTCCAGCGGTGTGGTGTCGGCGACGCCGAGGGTGAACGAACCCCAGTCGGCGGCGTCGTTCTCCGCCCGGTCGGCGTCGGACTTCGCGCGCAGGTCGATGCCGAGCCGCTGCGCCATCTCCACCACCTTGTCCGCGCCGACCTGCTCCTCGAGGTGGACGAAGTAGGTGTTGACGGAACGGCCGAAGCCCGTCCACATCGTGCGGTACCCGTCCATCCATGATGGATTGTCGTTGGCCGGGCAGTAGAAGCCGTCGCAGGACGCCGGACCGCTGTCGGCCCAGTGGGTCTTCAGCTGGGACGGTGCGTCGAACCCGGCGTCCAGCGAATACCCGTTCTCCAGCGCTGCCAGCATCGTGAACAGCTTGAACGTCGAGCCGGCCTGATAGCCGGTGACCGAATCGCCACCCGCGACCAGCTGGTCGACGGTGTTCCCGGCGCCCTTGGCGACGCTGTAGTGCCGGTTGACGGCGAGCGCCAGCACCCGGCCGGTGCCTGGCTGCACGGCGGCGATCGGCAGGGCCCGCGGGGAGTCGTAGCCGTAGACGCCGGTCGCGGCCTCGGTCGCGGTCTGCTGCACCTTCGAGTCCATCGACAGCGTGATCCGGTAGCCGCCGTCGCGCAGAGCGGCGAGCCGCTTCTGCGGCGTGTCGCCGAACGCCGCCTGCTGCTGCCACCAGGAGACGAAGTAGTCGCAGAAGAACCGGCTGTCGGCCGGGGTGGCGGCGGTGCAGCCGTTGGGCACGGTGCCGGGCTTCAGCCCCAGCGGAGCCTTCTTGGCCTGCTCGGCGTCGGCCGCGCTCACGTTGCCGGCCTTCACCAGCGCGCCCAGCACGTAGTCCCGGCGGCTCTGCGCGGCGGCCTTGTCGCCGTGGATCGGGTCGTACGCGTCGGGGGACTGGACGAGGCCGGCGAGCATGGCGGCCTGGCCGAGGGTCAGCTTCGCCGGGGTGGTGGAGAAGTAGGTCTGCGCGGCAGCCGCGATCCCGTAGGCACCGGCGCCGAAGTAGACGATGTTGAGGTAGTTGCCGAGGATCTCGTCCTTGCTGAGCGCGTGCTCGACCGCGACCGCGTACCGCATCTCCTGAACCTTGCGCCCAAGCGTCTCTTCCGTGGCCGCGTCCCGCTCGTCCTGGGTCGCCTTCGGATCGGTCTTGAGCACATTCCGGACATATTGCATAGTCAGCGTGGAAGCGCCCTGCTGGGCCTCGCCGCTGCGCCCGTTGGCCACCAGCGCCCGCACCACGCTCTTGGGATCGACCGCCCCGTGCTCGTAGAACCGGGTGTCCTCCGCGGCGACGATGGCCTGCCGCATCACCGGCGCGACCGCGTCCAGTGTCACGTCGGTCCGGTTGAGGTCGGCGAACGTGGTGATCAGCGTCTTGCCGTCAGCGGCGTAGAGCCGGGACGCCTGCGGCACGCTCGGCTGTGCGAGTGCGGCCGGCAGGTCGGTGGTCGCGACCGCGACCTTGGTGGCGACGAACCCGGCCACCAGCCCCGCGGGGATCGCCCCGGCGGCGACCAGCAAGCCCACTACGCCGGCACCGACGGCCAGCCGTGTCCATCTCGCCATCGATGCCCCCGCCCAGCCGATCTGCCTGCTACCTGAATGATCCTCATTCAGGATCGCGGGCCTTTTGCGGAAATGCCCAGCTACCGGGCCAAACTCACACTGCTCTGCCAGCAACCCCTCAGCCCGCTGTCAGGGCAGGTCGACAAGGGTCTGCGCCCACCGCCGGATGACGCCGTCCGGTGCCGTGCGACAGAAGCGGCGGAACAGTTCGCGGCTTTCCTCCCGCCGGATCCCGCCCTGGACGGCGGGCGCGGCGAACCAGGGCGCGTCGTCGCTGGACTGCCAGCCACGTGCGACGGCGGCCCCACCGTCGCCGGGCGACTCCAGTGCGTAGTAGACCTCGTCGACGCGGAGCGCCATCGCCGCGCCGAGGCACATCACGCAGGGTTCCAGGTTGACGGCCAGCTGTAGCGGATGGTCTCGCCTACGCCAGCCCAAGCGCTCGTCAGCCTCGATCATCGCCAGCAGGTCGGCATGCACGAGCCTGCGGCCTTGAGCCTTCTCCTGCGTATAGGCCCGACCGAGGATGTCGTCGCCCATCGCGACCACGGCGCCGATCGGCTGCTCGCCGGCGGCCAGCCCGGCCGCTGCGGTGGTCAGGGCCTCGGCGACCAGAGCATCGGGTGTCATGCGGGCCGACCGTACTTGACCGAGCGACCTAGCGTTGGTCCTATGACGACCACGAACGCCAAGTACGACCGGAAAGAGCAGCTTCGGCAGATCGAGAGCGGCCTGCTGCAGGGCGAGGAGGTCATCGCGGTCTACGACGCGATCGGCGCTGGCACAGGTTTCATCGGCGTCACCAACCGCCGCGTGATCGTTCAGGACAAGTCGTTCGTGGGCAAGAAGGTCGCGATCACCAGCATCCCGTTCGCCAAAATCACCAGCGTGAGCGTAGTCAGCAACAAGTCCTGGGGCGGCGCGTTCTTCTCCACGGGTTCGATCGCGATCAACGTAGGCGCGCACACCTACGAGGTCGAGTTCCGCGGCTCCGACAAGGCACACCACATCCACAACGTGGTGCTGCACTACATCTCGTCCTAGCGGACGACGGGGTTCCATTCGCGCTTGGCCGCGATGGTCACACCAGGAGCGCGGTAGTAGGGATCGCCCGCGACGATCGCCTCGAACTCCTCGACGGTAGCCACATCGAAGATCAGCAGCGCCCCGGACTCGTCCGCGTACGGCCCCGCCATCGCGACCAGCCCGCGCTCCTTGAGGCTCTTGAGCACCTCGCGGTGCGCGGGCCGGTGCTCCAGCCGCTCGGGGTTGCCGTCGAAGGAAAGCTCCAGCAGGTACATCGGTAACCCCTAGACGTTGAAGCGGAAGTCGACGATGTCGCCGTCCTGCATCGTGTAGTCCTTGCCTTCGATGCGGACCTTGCCCGCGGCCTTGGCGGCGTTCATGGTGCCCGCCGCCATCAGGTCGTCGAAGGAGACGATCTCGGCCTTGATGAAGCCGCGCTGGAAGTCAGAGTGGATCACGCCCGCGGCTTCCGGGGCGGTGGCGCCGACCGGGATCGTCCAGGCCCGCGACTCCTTGGGCCCGGCGGTCAGGTAGGTCTGCAGGCCCAGCGTCCGGAAACCGACCCGGATGAGCTGGTTGAGGCCCGGCTCCGGCTGGCCGATCGACTCGAGCAGCTCGCGGGCCTCGTCCTCCGGCAGGTCGATCAGCTCGGACTCGACCTTGGCATCCATGAAGACGGCCTCGGCCGGTGCGACCAGGGCCCGAAGCTCGTCGAGGAACGCGGCGTTGTTGAGCTCTTCCTCGTCAACGTTGAAGACGTACAAAAAGGGCTTGGTAGTCAGCAGGTGCAGCTCACGCAGGTCGCCCACCTCGATGCCGGCGGCGGCCGCGCCCGCGTAAAGGGTCACCCCGGTGTCCAGCAGCTCACCAGCGGCCTTGGCCGCGGCCACGGCGGACGCCCGATCCTTGCGAAGCTTCGCCTCCTTCTCGAGGCGCGGCAGAGCCTTCTCGATCGTCTGAAGGTCGGCCAGAATCAGCTCGGTGTTGATCGTCTCGATGTCGTCAGCCGGCGACACCTTGCCGTCGACGTGCACCACGTTCGGATCCGAGAAGGCCCGCACCACCTGACAGATCGCCGACGCGTCGCGGATGTTGGCGAGGAAGGCGTTGCCCCGCCCCTGCCCCTTCGAGGCCCCGCGGACAAGCCCGGCGATGTCAACGAACGAAACCGGCGCCGGCACGACCTTCTGCGAGTCGTACAGGTCGGCCAGCTTAGGCAGCCGATCATCCGGCAACCCCACAACGCCGACATTCGGCTCGATGGTCGCGAATGGGTAATTCGCCGCCAGCACGTCGTTCTTAGTCAACGCATTGAACAGCGTGCTCTTGCCGACGTTGGGCAGGCCGACGATCCCGATGGTCAGACTCACAACAGACCAGCTTACGCAGGGGAGTAGAGGCGCCCGTGCGCGGCTTGGGATGGGCGAACTGCTTGGAGATCAAATTCTGTGTCCCGGGTTCGTCGGGGGCGCGACCGTAGCTCCCGCCGGGGACCGCTCCGCTTCGCTGCGCTGCCAGGTCCGCCGCGGGTAGCGGCCAAAGATCAAACCCTGTACTGCGGCAGGTCGCACCCGCCGGGTCCGGTGCGCGGCGTGGCCCGCGTCGGCCTGGTGGCGGCGGGTCACGGCTCGCGCAGCGTGCCCGCGTCGGCGCGGGCCGACCTGGCCGCTGATCGCGCGTGGCCCGCGCCAACCGCGGACCAGCCGGGTCTCGCCATCGCCATCCGACCAGGCCCGAAAAGGATCTCGCCGCCCGAACCGGGGCCTGGCCACGCACTAGACCGCACCGCCACACGAACACCCACCCATACCCCGGGTCTCCGCAGCTCGGGCGGGGTCCGGGGCAAAGCCCCGGAAACCCGAGACAGCGCCCCAGCCGCCGACAAGCAGCCCCCGACACACCACACCTAAAGCCAAGCCCAGCGCCTCAGCGAAGGCCGCAGGCAGCCCAGAGCGGGCGGCAGCGCCAAGACGTCCGTCCCAAGCGCGCCGTGTCCGATCAGCCGGCCCGCCCGGGGTCCCGGTGATTCAATCGATCGGCAGGCCGCGAAGACGGTCAGGCGATCGCCTGCCACCACCCGTCGACCGCGGGCGGTGAGTCAACATCCACCCGCTCGCCCGGCCGCGGCACAGCCAGGGTGACCCCCTCAGCCTTGGCCTCGGACCAAAGCCGATCCGCCGGCTCAGACCAGTCGTGGAACGCCAGCACGAACGTCCCCCAGTGCAGCGGGATAAGCAGATCGCCACGCACCGCCTGGTGAGCCCGAACAGCGTCCTCCGGCGTCATGTGGATGTCAGGCCACCCGTCGCCATAGGCCCCGATCTGCATCAACGTCGCGTCGAACGGCCCATGAGCCGCACCGATCTCCGCATAACCATCGAAATAACCGGAATCGCCCGTATAGAAGACCTTGCGCCCATGTCCCGCGACCACCCACGAAGCCCACAGCGTCTCGTCGCGCGAAAGCCCCCGCCCAGAGAAATGCCGAGCCTCGGTAGCGGTCAGGGTGAGCCCAGCAACCGTGATCGACTCATCCCAGTCGAGCTCGATCACCCGCTCCGGCGGAATGCCCCAGCGAGTGAAGTGCGCCCCCACACCGAGTGGCACCACGAACGGCGCGGTCGACGTGCGGGCGAGCTCGCGGACCGAAGGCAGGTCGAGGTGGTCGTAATGATCGTGGGAGATCACGATCGCGGCCAGCGAAGGTAGCTCGTAGATCTCCACCGGCGGCTCGTGCAACCGCCGCGGCCCAACGAGGTGGGACGGCGAGCAGCGTTCGCTCCACACCGGATCGAACAGGACCCGATCGCCGTTGATCTCGACCAGCGCGGTCGAGTGCCCGTGCCAGGTGATGTGCAGGCCCTCGGTGGTGGCGTGCGACGGCGCGGCCAGCGGGATCGGCAGGCGGGGCTTGCGGCGCTCGCGGTCACGGAGGAACGAGCCGAGCATCGACCCGGCCGGCTGGGTGAGCGTGCGGGCCGGGACCCGGTTGTGGAACTTGCCGTCGCGCCACTGTGGCGACGGGGCGACCCGGCGCTCCTCGGGGCTGGCGCCCATGGCCCGGGGCACGTCTCGTGCCGCCCAGGCCAGCGCCGCAGCGGCGGCACCGAAAAGACCTAACGCCAAAGCCGACTTATTCGCCATGACCACAAGTGTGCAGCAAGGCACCGACAAAATCCTGAGCGTCTGCTCAGCCAATGGCGATGTCCGAATCCCGCGAGCTATCTCGGCCCAGCCGAGGCAGGATCGATGGCATGGAACTGGAGTTCGAGCGGTGCTACCGGGCGGTCGACAGCCGTGACCAGCGGTTCGACGGCTGGTTCTTCACGGCCGTCACGTCGACCGGCATCTACTGCCAGCCGTCCTGCCCGGCCATCACGCCGAAACGGGCGAACGTCCGTTTCTACCCGCGGCCGCCGCCGCCCAGCGGGCCGGCTTCCGGGCCTGCCGGCGCTGCCGGCCGGACGCCGCGACCGGGCTCACCGGAATGGGACGTCCGGGCCGACACCGTCGGCCGGGCGATGCGCCTGATCGCGCGACGGCGTCGTCGACCGGGAGGGCGTGCCCGGCCTCGCCTCGCGGCTCGGCTACACCGAGCGCCACCTGCACCGGATGCTCACCGCGGAGCTCGGCGCCGGCCCGCTGGCGCTGGCCCGGGCGCAGCGTGCCCAGACCGCCCGGATCCTGGTCGAGACGACCGACCTCGGCCTCGCCGAGATCGCGTTCGCGGCCGGTTTCGGCAGCGTGCGGCAGTTCAACGACACGATCCAGGAGGTGTACGGCGGCCCGCCGTCGACGCTCCGCCAGCCGGAGACACCGCACGAAGGAAGCCGGCATCGATCAACCTGCGGCTGGCCTACCGGCCGCCGCTGCACGCCGACGCGCTGCTCGAGTTCCTCGCCGACCGCGCCATCCCGGGCGTCGAGGAGGTCGCGACGGCACCTACCGCCGCGCGCTGCGCCTGCCACACGGCGACGCGGAGGTGGCCCTGACGCCGATCCCGGTCACGGCGGCGGTGCCTACGTGGCGCGACCCTGAGGCTCAGGACGTCCGCGACCTGGCGCCGGCGGTCGCCCGCTGCCGCCGACTGCTCGACCTCGACGCCGACCCGGAGGCGGTCGACGCGCACGCTGGCGGCCGACCCGGCCCTGGCCAAGACCGTCGAGAAGGAGCCGGGCGTACGCGTGCCGCGCGCCGTCGACGGCTTCGAGACTCGCGGTCCGGGCGATCGTCGGCCAGCAGATCTCGGTCCCGGCGACCCGCACGATCCTCGGCCGCGCATCGCGCCGCGTCGACCGACGGAGAGCCGCGGCTTCCCGACGCAGCCGAGACGGTCGCGAATCTGCCCGACGAGGCGTTACCGCATGCCCGCGGCCCGCCGGGCGACGATCCGCGGCCTGGCCCGCGCGGTCGTCGACGGCACCGTCGACCTCGACCTCGGCGCCGACCGCGAGGAGCTGGTCGCGAGCCTGGTCGCCCTGCCCGGCATCGGCGCCTGGACGGCCGGTTACGTCGCGATGCGCGCCGCTCGGCGATCCCGACGTCTTCCTGCCCACCGACCTGGCCGTCCGCCGGGGCGCGAGGCGCTCGGCCTGCCGGACACCCCGAAAGCACTGGACGCGCACGCCGCGACCTGGCGGCCCTGGCGCTCGTACGCCCTGATCCGTCTTTGGAGGAACGCGTGAACACCACCACCATGTCGCACCCCGACCGGCCCGCTCGACCATCGTCGCGACCGACGCGGGCGTCGTGCGCGCCGCCGGCTTCACCGACAGCGTCGACGAGCTGCTTGCCCTGGTACACCCTTCGCTGCGCGGGCAGCCACAGTCCCGCGCGGACCTCGGACCGATCACCCAGGCCGTCGAGTCCTATCTGGACGGTGACCTGACCGCACTCGACGCGGTGCCGGTCGAGCAGGTCACCGGCGGCGGCTTCCTGGGCCACGCCTGGGAGGTGCTGCGCCAGGTCAAGCCGGGCGAACCGGTCACCTACACCGAGTTCGCGGAGCTGGCCGGCCGGCCGTCGGCGGTCCGGGCCGCCGCGCAGGCCTGCGCCCGCAACGCCGTCGCGCCGTTCGTGCCCTGCCACCGGGTGTTGCGCACCGACGGAACGCTCGGCGGCTACCGCTACGGCCTCGAAGTGAAAAAGTGGCTTCTCGGGCACGAGATGCGTTAGGCCACTCGCAGCGTTTACCGTCACGGGGTGCGTACCAAAGGTGACCATCAGTCAGGGGTACGCAACCTGTGGCGGCTGCGCCGCTACCTCCGCCCCTACCGCGTCCAGTTCGCCGGCCTGATCCTCGCCGCGCTCGCCGGCACCGCCGTCGGCATCGCGGTGCCACTGGTCATCCGCCGGGTGGTCGACGGGCCGATCGCCCACCACGACCCCGGCGGCCTGTTCGCCCTCGGCGCGCTGGCCCTGCTGCTCGGGGTCGCCGAGGCCACGCTCACCTTCATCCGCCGCTGGTCACAGTCGAGCCAGGCGCTCGGCATGGAGGCCACCATCCGGCAGGACATCTACGCACACCTGCAGCGGCTGCCGGTCGCGTTCCACGACCGCTGGCAGAGCGGCCAACTCCTGGCCCGGGTCACCGCCGACCTCTCGGTGATCCGCCGCTTCCTCTCCTTCGGCCTGCTCTTCCTGGTCGTCAACCTCGCCACGTACGCCGTGGTGGTCGGGTTGTTGATCCAGCTGCACTGGCCGCTCGGTCTGCTGGTCGCCGCCAGCTCCCTGCCGTTGGTCGTGGTCAGCCGCCGGTTCACCCGCACTTATCTGCGCACGTCGCGGCGGATGCAGGACGAGCAGGGCGACCTGGCGACCCAGGTCGAGGAGACGGCCCGCGGCCTGCGCACGGTGAAGTCGTTCGGCCGCCAGTCGTTCATGAGCGACCAGTTCGGCAGCGGCGCCGATCGGCTCCGCGAGACCGCGGTCGACAAGGGCCGCCAGCTCGCCGGCACGTCGGCCCAGTTCGACCTGGTGCCCAACCTGACCCTGGCGGCGGTGCTGGTGGCCGGCGCGATCGAGGTCGCCGCCGGCCGGCTCACGATCGGCGAGCTGGTCGCCTTCGTCACGCTGCAGCTGATGCTGATCTGGCCGATCGAGTCGCTGGGCTGGATCATCGGCAACGCACAGGAGGCGATGACGGCCTCGGACCGGATCTACGAGGTGCTCGACGCACCACCCTCCATCGTGGACCGCGCGAATGCGCTGCCGGCCGGGCACGTCGACGGCGAGGTGTGCTTCGACAACGTCTGGTTCAGCTATCCCGGCAGCGCACGTGCCGGTGCTGCGGGGCATCTCGCTGACCGTGCGGCCCGGCGAGACGCTGGCCGTCGTCGGCACCACCGGATGCGGCAAGACCACGCTGGTCTCCCTGGTGCCGCGTCTCTACGACGTGACGTCGGGCCGGATCACCCTCGACGGCCGCGACATCCGGGACCTGCGCATGTGCTCGCTGCGCGAGGTGGTCGGCGTCGCGTTCGAGGAGCCGACGCTGTTCTCCATGTCGGTCCGGGAGAACCTCGCGCTCGGCCGCACCGACGCCACCGACGACGAGATCCACGAGGCGCTCGCGCTGGCCCAGGCCGACTTCGTCGACGACCTGCCGTGGGGCCTCGACACCCGGGTCGGCGAGCAGGGCCTGTCGCTCTCCGGCGGCCAGCGGCAGCGGCTGGCGCTGGCCCGGGCGATCCTCAGCCGGCCCCGGGTGCTGGTGCTCGACGACCCGCTGTCGGCGCTCGACGTGCACACCGAGGCGCTGGTCGAGAAGGCGCTGGCCGGGGTGCTCGCCGACACCACCGCGCTGCTCGTGGTGCACCGGCCCTCGACGATCGCGCTGGCCGACCGGGTGGCGCTGCTGGCCGGCGGGGTGATCGTCGCGACCGGCACGCACTCGGAACTGCTGGCGACGGTGCCGGCCTACCGGGCGGTGCTCTCCGAGGCGGCGACCGCGGAAGCCGCATGACGGCGCACGCCTGGCGCGGCCGGGCCGCCGACCTCGATGCCGACCGGACCGCGGCCGAGTCCGGCGACCCCGCGGCGGTCGCGCGGCTCCGCGTACGCAGCCGCGCGCTGCTGGGTTCCCTCGTGCGCCCGCACCGGCGCGCGCTGGCCGCCACGATCGTCCTGCTGCTGTTGCAGAGCGCCGCCGGGATGGCCGGGCCGTTCCTGGTCATGCTCGCCATCGACAAGGGCATTCCGCCGCTGCGCCAGGGCGACCCGACGATCCTGATCGAGGTCGGCCTGGCCTTCGTGGCGGCCGTCGCCTGGCCGAATACTTCGGCAAGCGGGGCTTCCTGCGCCTGTCCGCCCGGATCGGCCAGGACGTGCTGCGCGACCTGCGGCAACGGGTCTACGACCACTTCCAGCGGCTGTCGATCGGCTTCCACGAGCGCTACACGTCGGGCCGGATGGTGGCCCGGCTGACCAGCGACATGGACTCGATCAGCGAGCTGGTCGACGGCGGCATCGACGACCTGGTGCTGGCCGGGCTGTCGGTCGTATCGGTCGCCGGCGTGCTGCTCTACCTCGACCCGCCGCTGGCCCTGGTGACGCTGCTGACGTTCCCGTTCCTGCTGGTGCTGTCGCGCTGGTTCGCGCGCGCGTCGGCGGTCGCCTACCGGCGTACCCGCGAGGCCGTCGCACTGGTGATCGTCCACTTCGTGGAGTCGCTGGGCGGCATCCGCGCCGTGCACGCGTTCCGTCGCGAGCCTCGCAACCAGCAGATCTTCGACGAGCTCAACAACGACTACCGGTTGGCGTCGCTGCGCGCGTTCCGGCTGATCGCGGTGTACTCGCCCAGCATCAAACTGATCGGCAACGTGGCGATCGCCGGCGTGCTGACGTACGGCGGCTGGCAGGTGCTGCACGGCCGCACGGCGATCGGTGTCCTGGCGGCGTTTCTCCTCTACCTGCGGCGGTTCTTCGAGCCCATGCAGGAGCTGAGCCAGTTCTACAACGCGCTGCAGTCGGCCACCGCCGCGCTGGAGAAGCTGGCCGGCGTGCTCGACGAACGGCCGGCCGTGCCGGAGCCGGCCCGCCCGGTGCCGCTGCCACCGGCGGGCGGCGGTCGCGAGATCACTTTCCGGAACGTGACCTTCGGCTACCGGGACGGCCCTGCCGGTGCTGACCGACTTCGCGATCGAGATACCGGCGGGGCAGATCGTGGCGCTGGTCGGTGCCACCGGTGCCGGCAAGTCGACGGTGGCGAAGCTGGTGGCGCGGTTCTACGACCCGGTCTCCGGCAGCGTCCGGCTCGACGGCGTCGACCTGCGCGAGGTGGGCGACACCGACCTGCGCCGCGCGGTCGTGATGGTCACCCAGGAAAACCACCTGTTCGCGGGTACGGTCGCCGACAACCTGCGGTTCGGCCGTCCCGACGCGACCGACGCGGACGTGGTGGCGGCGGCCCGGGCGATCGGCGCGCACGAGTTCGTCGCCGCGCTGCCGGAGGGCTACGACACCGACGTACACCGCCGCGGCGGCCGGCTGTCGGCCGGGCAGCGGCAGTTGGTGGCGTTCGCTCGGGCCTTCCTGGCCGATCCCGGCGTGCTGATCCTGGACGAGGCGACGTCGTCGCTGGACGTGCCGACGGAACGGCTCGTGCAGCGCGCGCTGCGGACCATCCTGCGGCAGCGCACGGCCCTGGTGATCGCCCACCGCCTGTCGACGGTCGAGATCGCCGACCGCGTCCTGGTCATCGACGACGGCCGCGTGGTCGAAGACGGCCCGCCTTCCCGACTGATCACGGGCGGTGGCCGCTACGCCCGCCTGCACACCCAATGGCAGGACTCATTGCTGTGAGACGTCACTCAAGATCAAACACGGCTCGGTCTGGATGGCATGCTGGCGCCATGGGTCTGGACGGTGTGGTGGCGTTGGTTACGGGCGGGTCGCGGGGGATCGGGCGGGCGGTCGCCCAGCAGCTCGCCGAGAGCGGCGCGACGGTGGTCGTGCACTACGCGACCAACAAGGCCGCCGCACAGGAGACATTGGACAGTCTCGGTGCCGGTGAGCACGAGATGCGGGCGGCCGACCTCAAGGACCCGGCGGCGGTCAAAGACCTCGTCGACCAGGTAGTCGCCCGGCACGGTCAGATCGGGGTGCTGGTCAACAACGCCGGGACGTACGAGGCGCATCCGGTCCTGGAGACGGCGTACGACGAGTGGCAGGACGTCTGGCGGCGGACGATGGACACCAACCTGACCGGGCCGGCCAACCTGATCCACGCCGTCGTGCCGCACATGGTCGCCGCCGGCGGCGGCCGCATCGTCAACGTCACCTCGCGCGGCGCGTTCCGGGGCGAGCCGAACCACCCCGCCTACGGCGCGAGCAAGGCCGGGCTCAACAGCCTCAGCCAGTCGCTGGCCAAGGCCCTCGGGCGGCACAACATCTTCGTCACCGCGGTCGCGCCGGGCTTCGTCGAGACCGACATGGCGGCGCCCTATCTCATCGGGGCGGGCGGCGACGCGATCCGCGACGAGACCGCGATCGGCCGGGTCGCCAGCCCGGACGAGGTGGCCCGACTGATCGTCTTCCTGTCGACACCCGGCGCCGAGTCGATGACCGGCGGGGTGATCGACATCAACGGCGCTTCCTACTTGCGTACGTGAGGACGCCGACGGCGCCGGCCAGCGCGGCGGCGCAGCCGCAGAGCAGGCTCGTGCCGATCGCGGAGTCGTTGGCTTCGTAACCGTCGGTGAGCAGGAACGGCCAGAGCGCACCGGCGAGGCAACCCAGTGAAGTGGTGGCGAGTACCCACAGCAGCGAACGGCGGTAGGTCACCGGCTGGCTACCCCTCGTTGAGAACGAGGCGGTAGGCGTCTTCGATGCGCGCCGCGAGGGTCACTTCGCGTTCCGTGATCGACACACCGTCGGCGGCCGCGAGCTTGACCTGTGTGTAACCATCGAGGCGGCGGATTTCAGCCCGGAGGTGTAGGGCGTCGGCACAGACCTTCACCCGTTCGGTGAGGTCGCTGTGCTGCGAGTTGTCGAGCTGGAACACCCGCTTGAGCTGCTTGTCCTCGCGCGACCAGCCGGCCAGCAGGGCGAGCGCGTCTGACAGGTAGTCGCCTCGGGCCCGACCGTTCCACAGGGCTCGCATCCACACCTCCCAGGCGTCGTTGCCGGCTTGTGGCCAAATCGTCGCCATCTCGTCATGGTTCGGTGCCCTAAGTCTTTCGCTGACCGGCCCCCGTGTCCACGCCCACATTTCCCCCTTGTGGTGACCTAGGGGACGGCTCCGGCACCCGAAACGGCAATTCGTCTGGCACGCTGGTTGCTCGTGCACGCCGATCGTCCTAGCTCACCCGCCGGCCGGGGGAATGCGGCCACCCTCGTCATCGTGGGTGCCGCTATCGTTGCTGAACGTAAAGTTCTCGCCTGTGCCCGGGCACATCCTCCGGAATTGGCCGGCATGTGGGAGTTTCCCGGGGGAAAGGTCGAGCCGGGCGAGTCCGAGACCACCGCACTCGTGCGGGAATGCCAGGAAGAACTGGGTGTGCGCATCGCGGTCGGCGACCGCATCGGCGACGATATCCCGTTAGGGCACCGCCGTACCGTATTGAAGATTTTCGCCGCACGACTGGTTGACGGGGACCCGCGGCCGCTGGAGCATGCTGCGCTGCGCTGGCTCGGCCCCGATGAGCTCGACGAGGTTCCCTGGCTGCCGGCTGATGCCCCGATCGTCGAGGCTCTGCGCGCCGGACCCTGGCTTACCTGAACGACGGGCCGCGGCCTCCGGGCATGGTGCTGGCGTCGCCCGGGTTCGGTGAATGCGACCAACTAGTTGGTTCGGTGTGCGGCTCAACCAACCAACGAGTTGGTTCTGGGTGCGGGTCCGCGGTATGCCCGAAGCGTCGGCGGGCCGCCGCCGCGGACCCGTGATCGTGTGTGGCTGATCTGGGATGTCGGGGGCCGCGCCGCTGATCGTGTGCGCTCGGTCTGGCCGACACGCCGTGCGGGAACCCGACCAGCCGCACATGATCACGCCCCCAGCATCTCAGCGACCCGATGGGCCGCACATGATCACTGCGACCCACGGATTCCACGACCGCGGCGGCAACGGCGGGCCGGGTGTCCCCCCAGCACGTACATGCTGCTTTGGGGTGTACGCCAATGCCAAAGCATGAAGGGCGTAGCGCACACCCCGCCACCGCACCGGCAAGACCTGTTTCGTCCCGGCGAACCAACTAGTTGGTTTGTTCGCCTGCGGCTTCGTCCGTCGCCCGATACCTCTTCGATGAGATCGCGGTGCGGACCGGCGGTCCGCACAACCAACCAACCAATTGGTTTCGGGTGCGGGTCCGCGGACCCAACCAGCTACTTGGGTTTCGGGAGCGCGCACCGTCGATCCGCAGGCCAACCCAACTAATGGGGGTTGGATGCGGTGAGCGGCTCGGCGGTCCGCCCGTCCACCTGGGCCAAGCGAAAAGGCCCCCGGCCGAAGCCGGGGGCCTTTCGCAAACCTGAACCTCAGTCCTGGTCCGGGTGCGCGTAGTTGAGGTCGCGCGGCGGCATCGGGAACTCGATGTCATCGCCGAACGGCGACGCGGCGCCCGAGCGGTCGAACGCGGCCTCGCTGACGCCCAGTCGGCCGTTGGCGCCGACCGCGGGTAGCGTCGCGGGCGCGATCTGCCGGTGCCAGTTGACGCCTCGTTCCACTTCCTGCTCCTCGGTGCGTTCGTGTGCGTCCGGCAGGTCGACACCGCTCATCGCGGGGCCGGCGGGCCCAACCGAGTGGCTGGAGCCGGACTGGACCAACTGGTCGTCTTCGGGGTGCCGGCGGAAGATCTTGCTGCCCAGCCACACCAGCGGATCGTATTTACGGTCCACCACGCGCTCCTTCATCGGAATGATCGCGTTGTCGGTGATCTTGATGTGCTCAGGGCACACCTCGGAGCAGCACTTGGTGATGTTGCAGTATCCGAGACCCTGATGCTGCTGAGCGTACGTCTTCCGGTCTTCCCGCGCGTCCAATGGATGCATATCCAGCTCGGCCGCGCGGATGAAGGTGCGCGGACCCGAGAACGCCTTCTTGTTCTCGTCGTGGTCACGCACTACGTGGCAGGTGTTCTGGCACAGGAAGCACTCGATGCACTTGCGGAACTCCTGCGAGCGCTCGACGTCGACCTGCTGCATCCGGTACTCGCCCGGCGCGACACCGACCGGCGGCGCGAAGGCCGGGGTCTCCCGGGCCTTCTCGTAGTTGAAGGAGACGTCCGTGACCAGGTCGCGGATGACCGGGAAGGTGCGCAGCGGCGTCACCGTGATGGTCTCGTCCTCGGTGAACGTCGACATCCGGGTCATGCAGCCCAGCCGGGGCATGCCGTTGATCTCCATCGAGCACGAGCCGCACTTGCCGGCCTTGCAGTTCCACCGGCAGGCCAGGTCGGGGGCCTCGGTGGCCTGCAGCCGGTGGATGATGTCGAGCACGACCTCACCCTCGTTGACCTCGACCTGGTAGTCCTGCAGGTCGCCGCCGGTCTCGTCACCCCGCCAGACCTTGAATTGGCGCTTCTCTCCCATTACTTGCCCGCTCCTTCTTCGGAGCGGAGCCGACGTAGCCCGCCAGCTCCTCCTCGGTCAGGTACTTCGCCAGCTCGCTCCGGTCGAAGAGGTCGATCAGCTCCGGCCGCATCCTCGGCAACGGCTTGTGCTCGAGATGGACCTTGTCGCCGTCGAGCGAGCAGACGAGGTTGACCGTCCGCCACTTCGCGGACATCGCGGGGAAGTCCTCGCGGGTGTGGCCGCCCCGCGACTCCTCCCGCTCCAGCGCCGCCTTCGCGGTGCACTCCGAGACCACCAGCATGTTGCGCAGGTCCAGCGCCAGGTGCCAGCCCGGGTTGTAGCGGCGGCCGCCGGTCGAGCTGACCTTGGCGACCCGCTCGCGCAGCTCGGCGAGCCGGGTCAGGGCGTCTTCGAGCTCGCCCTTGCGCCGGATGATGCCGACCAGGTCGCCCATCACAGCCTGAAGATCCTGCTGCAGCTTGTACGGGTTCTCGCCCGTGTCCCGCGAAAGCGGGGCGAGCGCCGTGTCGACGGCCGCCTCCACGTCAGCCGCGGGCACCGTCGGCCGCTTCTCGATGCTGTCGACGTAGCGTGGACGCGTACTCACCCGCGCGCTTGCCGAACACCAGCAGGTCGGAGAGCGAGTTGCCGCCGAGCCGGTTGGAGCCGTGCATGCCGCCGGACACCTCGCCGGCCGCGAACAGGCCCTGCACGTGCCCCATGGCCGCGCCGGAGTCCGGGTCGACCTCGACGCCGCCCATCACGTAGTGGCAGGTCGGGCCGATCTCCATCGGCTCCTTGGTGATGTCGACGTCGGCCAGTTCCTTGAACTGGTGGTACATCGACGGCAGGCGCTTCTGGATGTACTCGGCCGAGCGGCGCGACGCGATGTCGAGGTAGATGCCGCCGGCTGGGGTGCCGCGACCCTCCTTGACCTCGTTGTTGATCGCGCGGGCGACCTCGTCACGGGGCAGCAGCTCCGGCGGGCGCCGGTTGTTGTCCGGGTCGGTGTACCAGCGGTCCGCCTCTTCCTCGGTCTCCGCGTACTGCTTGCGGAAGACGTCGGGGACGTAGTCGAACATGAACCGCTTGCCCTCGGAGTTCTTGAGGACACCGCCGTCGCCGCGCACCGACTCGGTGACCAGGATGCCCTTGACCGAGGGCGGCCAGACCATGCCGGTCGGGTGGAACTGCAGGAACTCCATGTTGATCAGCGTCGCGCCGGCCCGCAGGGCCAGCGCGTGGCCGTCACCGGTGTATTCCCAGGAGTTCGAGGTGACCTTGTACGACCGGCCGACGCCGCCCGTCGCCAGCACCACCGCGGGCGCCTGCAGCAGCAGGAAGTCGCCGGACTCGCGGTAGTAGCCGAACGCGCCGGCGATCCGGTCGCCGTCGAGCAGCAGCTCGGTGATCGTGGTCTCGGCGAACACCCGGATCCGGGCGTCGTAGTCGCCGAACTCGCGCTTGTCCTCCTGCTGCAGCGACACGATCTTCTGCTGCAGCGTGCGGATCAGCTCCAGGCCGGTGCGGTCGCCGACGTGCGCGAGGCGCGGGTACTCGTGACCGCCGAAGTTGCGCTGCGAGATCTTGCCGTCCGGCGTGCGGTCGAACAGCGCGCCGTAGGTCTCCAGCTCCCAGATCCGCTGCGGCGCCTCCTTGGCGTGCAGCTCGGCCATCCGGAAGTTGTTGAGGAACTTGCCGCCGCGCATGGTGTCGCGGAAGTGCACCTGCCAGTTGTCGCGCGAGTTCGCGTTGCCCATCGCCGCGGCGGCGCCGCCCTCGGCCATCACCGTGTGGGCCTTGCCGAACAGCGACTTCGAGATGATGGCGACCCGCTTGCCGGCCAGCCGTGCCTCGATCGCCGCGCGGAGGCCGGCGCCGCCGGCGCCGATCACGACGACGTCGTAGTGGTGTCGTTCGATTCGCTCAGTCATGTCAGTCGCCTCAGTTGATGAACCGCACGTCGCCGAACCAGTCCGCCGAGACCGCCATGATGTAGAAGTCCGTGATGGCGAGTGTCGCGAGGGTGATCCAGGCCAGCTGCATGTGCCGGGTGTTCAGCTTGGACACGAAGGTCCAGAAGCGGTAACGCACCGGGTGCTTGGAGAAGTGCTTCAGCCGTCCGCCCGCGATGTGTCGGCACGAGTGGCACGAAAGCGTATAGGCCCAGAGCATGACCACATTCAAAATAAGAATGAGGTTGCCGAGCCCGAAGCCGAACCCCTCGGGGCTGTGGAATGCCTTGATGGCGTCCCACGTGTTGATGACCGAGATGATGCCGGCGGCGTAGAACGCGTAGCGGTGAGCGTTCTGGAAAATCAGCGGGAAGCGCGTCTCGCCGGAGTAGGTCTGGTGCCCGTCGGGCACGGCGCAGGCCGGCGGCGAGAGCCAGAACGCGCGGTAGTACGCCTTGCGGTAGTAGTAGCACGTCAGCCGGAAGAGCAGCAGGAACGGCAGCGTGAGGGCCGCCTCGGGGATGATCCACCAGCTCGGCAGGAAGGTGCCGAACTCCGCCGCTTCACCACACCGGTCGGTCAGACACGGTGAATAGAACGGAGTCAGGTAGTGGTAGTCCTCGACGAAGAACCACTTGTGCATGTAGACCCGGACAGTCGCGTAGATGATCCAGGCACTGAGGCCGATGACGGTGATGAGGGGCGCGAACCACCATCGATCCGTACGCAACGTCCGAGCGGTTATCGAGGCGCGCGCCTGCGCCCCGCCCGGCCTCGTCGCCGTTGTCGTCATGAAGTCTCCCGCAAGGTTCTTTAGGCCGCTGGCCGGCGCGTGACGGTGCACACGTTACGCCGATGGAAACAAGCGGCTCGCAGAGGTCCAACGGGTGTGATCAATCCGGTCGCGAGGCACTCACAGATCAGGTGCACCGAGTCGGCGTACCGACGACGCACAGTCGCCGTGGCGGTCTTCCAGTCGGTCGAGCACCGGGTTGCCGCGGTCGCTGAGCGGTGCGACGAAGAACGCCGGCGCACCGGACGAGGCCTGCCGATCGAGCGCGGTCGCGTACGCGGTGCGGGCCTCGACGAGGTCCGTCCACAAGGTCACCGCGCGGTCGTCGGTGACGTCCCGGTCGCGTTCGGCGACCCGGTGCAGTTCGTCGAGGAACGGTTGACGGCGGCGTTCTCGTTGCGGATCGCGACGGCGCGCTGACGCGGCCCGGGCGCGGAACCCGGCGGCGCGACCCGGTTGAGCCGCACCTCGAGCGCACGGCAGGCATCGTCGACCCGCACGCGGTCGCGCCCGTCCGCGCTCGCGTCGTCGACCGCGCCGACCAGGCGCACCGCGCCGATCGAGATGCCGGTGCAGGCACCGAGCACCACGACGACGGCGACGACCACGGCCGCGATGACGAACCGGCGCTGCCGTCGATTGTCCGGCGCCGGCTGCGGTGCCGGCTCTGGAATCGGTTCAGCGGCCGGCGATGCCGGCTCTTTGTCTAAATTGTCCGGTTCGACGTCATCGGGCGACCTCGGATACGGCGGGGGTGGCGGGGTCGTCATACAGAAGAATCTATCCCGACGCGCCACCCGTGAAGTTCCACGATGCGAGCCGCAGCGACGGGCAGGTGAAGCCGAACATGTCCCAGCTGTCGGCCGGCGTGATCGCGTTGCCGCCGACGCCGAGCACCGCGCCCGGGCCGAGTGCCAGGGGATAGGACTGGGTGAACCGGAAGTTGCGGACTGGCCGGGTGATTTCCCCGTTTTCCACCAACCACACGCCATTGCGGGTCAATCCGGTGACCACCAGCGTCTTCGGGTCGAGCACCCGGGTGTACCAGAAATCGCTGACCAGCAGGCCACGCTCCATCGTGGACAGCAGCGCCGCGGTGTGCCCGTCGGCCGCGGGGCCGGCGATCGCGGCGGTCGGCGCGCCCTCGTCGGGCAGCAGCCGCAGGTTGGCCGGCACCGGGCCGAACGCGCTGCCACCCGGCCAGCCGTGCCCGGTCGACTCGGTGCCCGCCTCGGCCGCCGAGCGCCGGTCGTACGCGACCCCGGTGGTGATGCCCGCGCTGACGAAGGTGACCGGCCGCTTGGGCGTGCCCTCGCCGTCGAACGGGATGCCGACGCCCGCGGTCGCGGTCACGTCGTCGACGATCGTCACGGCCGGGTCGAACTGCGCGGCCCCGATCTCGGCGAACGACTGCCGTTCGTTGAGCATCTTCCCGTTGAACCCGTACAGCGCGAAGTTGGTCAGCAGGTCGGCCACCGCGGTCGGCTCGAGCACCACCTCGTAGCGGCCCGGCGGAAGCTCGACCGCGTCGGCGCCGGCCCGGGCCTTGAGCGCGGCCCGGCCGCCGAGCACGGCGCCGTCGAGGTCGGCGAGCCGGCGCGAGCCGAGTCGCGCGACGCCGTCGGAGCCGGGCACGCGGGCGATGCCGTCCATCGCCGCCTCGGCCGCCCGTCCCCGACACGGACTGCCCGGCGCTGTTGGCGAAGGCGCCGGACCAGTGCACGGTGCGGCAGTAGCCGGCCGTCTCCAGGCCCTCGGCCGCGTCGACGAACGCGCGCACCCGGGCGGCCCGCTCGTCGGGTGTGGCCTGCGCGGTCGCCTCGTCCCAGGCACCGTCGGTGACAAGAGCCGCGGCCGGCGCGAGGCCGGGCCAGCCGGGGTCGGCGGGGGTCAACGCGACCGCCGCGATGGTGCGCTCGACCAGCGCGCTCAGACCGGCCTCGTCGACCACGGTGGTCGAGCCGCCGACGGTCCGGCCGTCGAGGTGGATCCGCAGCCGGACGGCGGTGGTCGCGTCGGCCACGTTCTGGTGGATGCCGGAGTTGGCGAACCGGGTCAGCGCCAGTGCGGTGTGGTCGACCAGCACCTCGGCCTGCGCGGCGCTGCCGGCCAGCCGGCGGACCAGGTCGACCACCCGGCCCGCGAGATCGAGCTCCGCGGACATCAGCCCGTCACCCCCACCCGTACGCCGGTGAACCGGGCCGGCGCCGCCGGATGTCCGGTGTGCCCGGTCTGGCCGGGTTGACCCTTGCCGCAGTTCGGGATGCCCCAGTCCGTGACCTCCGACGACAGCATGTCCATCGACTGCCAGAAGGTCGGGCCGATCCCGGTGTACGTCGGGTTACGCAGCATCCGGCCGATCTTGCCGTTCTTGATCTCCCAGCCGATCTCGCAGCCGAACTGGAAGTTGAGCCGCCGGTCGTCGATCGACCAGGACCGGTTGGTGTCCATGAAGATCCCGTCGTCGGTGCTGGCGATGATCTCTTCGAGCGTGTGCGGCCCGGGCTCCAGACCGACGTTGGTCATCCGCACCATCGGCAGCCGGGCCCAGCCGTCGGAGCGCACGCTGCCGGCGTAGTCCAGGCCGGCCACCGACGCCGAGTCGCGCCCGGCCAGCA
Organism: uncultured Actinomycetota bacterium; assembly: GCA_963840005.1. GTDB lineage: Bacteria > Actinomycetota > Actinomycetes > Mycobacteriales > Micromonosporaceae > Asanoa. The sequence goes on from CAWIXO010000011.1 coordinate 49,088, forward strand.
CGCCGACCCAGACGCCCTCGTGCACCGCGTACCGCGCGGCGGCCGGGGTGCCCTCGTCGTCGAAGCCGAAGCTGCCGAGTGCGCCGGGGATGGTCGGGTCGATCGCGATGTTCATCAGCGACGACCCGTAGCGCATCGAACCGAGCTGGCTCAGGTCGAGCCAGGACGTGCCGGCGTACGCGGCCTCCCAGCCGAGGATCCGGTCGAGCTCGATCGCGTGCCCCACCGACTCGTGGATCTGCAGTGCCATCTGCTCGCTGCCGAGGATCAGCGAGGTCTGGCCGGCCGGGCAGGGCGGCGCGGTCAGCAGCTCGCGCGACTCGATCGCCACCCGCGCCGCGTTGCCGGGCAGGTCGAGCCCGGTGAGCAGCTCCCAGCCGCGGGTGCCGTACTGGTTGCCGTACGAGCGGCGCTGCGACTCGCCGTCGCCGATCGAGGTCGCGGCGATGCCGCCACCGCATTCGCGGAACCGCTGGTCGATGCGGTGTCCCTCGCTGGATACGAACCACTTGGCGGTGTCCCAGATGCGGTAGTGGCTCTCCGCGAGGTCGGCGCCGTGCTCGCGCATCGTGGTGGTGAGCCCGACCATCAGGTCGGCCTTGTCGGAGAGCGGCACGCTCAGCGGGTCGATGTCGCAGGGCGACGACCACGAACCGGTCGCCGCCGGCAGTGGGATCAGCCCGGTCGCGGGGCCGGGCACGGTGCCGCTCGCGGCGGCGATCTTCGCGGCGCGGGTGCCGGCCGCGCGTGCGGCCGCGTCCGACATGTCGGGCACGGCATAGAAGCCCCAGCCGGATCCGACCAGTGCGCGTACGCCGATGCCGGCGTCCTCGTCCTGGCTCAGCTCTTCGATCTCGCCGTTGCGCGCTGACATGGACTCGTGCGGCGATGCATCACCCGCGCGTCCGCGTAGCGTGCCCCGGCGTCGAGAGCGGCCTGGACCGCGGCGGCCGCCGCGTCGAAATGGGTCACCGGCCGACCCTATAACCAAGGTCGTTCTAAGGTCACGATTCCGTAGCGGGTGCGAACCCTTCGCGAGGCATGCGGCGTCCTCGATGCAGAGTCGTTATCGCCGACCAGGCTGACAGGTCGATGGCTGTAGCTTACTTTCAGCGCCAACGGTCGGATGCAACTTCCTTTCGCGTTCGAAGCGTTCACTGCACAGTGCACGACCCGGAAGGGAGGTGACCGAGGACCATGACCGATGGCGCCACCGGCCCAGTTGGTCTCAAGGTCGCGACACCCGACGAACCCGTCGGTGACGTGCCCGCCACCGGCGCCGGCAAGGACATCCTCGGCCGGTCGCCCGGTCAACTCGCCTGGTTGCGACTGCAGCCGCGACCGCACCGCCTGGGCCAGCGGCATCGCGCTGCTGATCTTCGCCCTCGTCGCGATCGCCGCGCCGCTGATCGAGCGGCTCTACGGCAAGGGCCCGCTCGACCGGTTCACCGACAAGCTCGACCGCAACGGCAACCCGCTGGGTTACCTGGGCGGCATCAGCGGCGAGCACTGGCTGGGCATCCAGCCCCGGCTCGGCCGCGACATCTTCATCCAGATCGTCTACGGGATGCGCACGTCGCTGCTCGTCGCGCTATCCGCCGCGGTGCTGACCATCATGCTCGGCGTGGTGATCGGGATCGTCGCCGGTTACCTCGGCGGCAAGGTCGACGCGGTGCTGAGCTGGCTGACCGACCTGACGCTGGCGTTCCCGTTCTACATCTTCTGCTTCGCGTTCGTGCCGATCGCCGTCGCGCAGCGCTACGGGCCGACCGACCAGGAAGCGTCCTGGTTCCGGCCGGTACTCCTGATCATCGTGTTCGTGCTGTTCAACTGGACCTACAGCGCCCGGCTGGTCCGCGGGCCAGGTGCTCACGCTGCGCGAGCGGGAGTTCGTCGAGGCGGCCCGCGCCTCCGGCGCCGGCCTCGGCCACGTGCTGTTCCGCCAGTTGCTGCCCAACCTCTGGGCGCCGATCCTGGTCACCTTCTCGCTCAACGTGCCCGCGCTGATCACCGCCGAGGCGGCCCTGTCGTTCCTCGGCATCGGCATCCTCGAGCCGACCCCGGACCTCGGCCGGCTGATCTCCGACAGCGTCAACTACATCCGCGACGATCCCGCGTTCACGCTGACCGGCGGCATCACGCTCTTCGTGCTGGTGCTGGCGTTCAACCTGTTCGGTGACTCGCTGCGCGACGCCCTCGACCCGAAGTCCGACCGGTAGGGGGCGAGACGATGCTGCGGTTCTTCGTCAAGAAGGCGCTCCTCGCGGTCACCACGCTGTTCACGGTCAGCGTGCTCACCTTCGGGCTGTTCTTCGCCGCGCCCAACAACCCCGCCGAGCTCATGTGCGGCAACCGCAAGACCTGCACGGTCGAGCAGCAGGAGAGCATCGCCCGGCGGATGGGCCTCGACAAGCCGGTGGTCCAGCAGTACGCCGACTTCATGGGCGGCATCGTCGAAGGGCCGCACGTTCGGCGAGGGTGACGCGGCGCGCGAGTGCCCGGCACCCTGCCTGGGCTACTCGTTCCGCAACGACGAGCCCGTCGCCGACATCATCGGGCGCACCCTGCCGGTGACGCTGTAGCATCGTGTTCGGCGCCGCGGTGGTCTGGCTGCTGATCGGCGTATCGGTCGGCATGATCTCCGCGCTGCGCAAGGGCACCGTCTTCGACCGGGGCGCGGTCGGCTTCTCGCTCACCGGCGCCTCGATGCCGATCCTCCTGTTCGGACCGTTGCTGCTGATCATCTTCGTGTACGAGACGGGCTGGCTCGCCTATCCGAGCTACGTGCCGATAACCGAGAACCCCCTCAAGTGGGCGGCGGCGATGCTGCTGCCCTGGCTGGCCCTCGGTTTCATCAACTCCGCCAGCTACGCGCGGCTGTCCCGCGCGCAGATGCTGGAGACGCTGTCCGAGGACTTCGTGCGCACCGCACGGGCCAAGGGCATGACCAAGTTCCGGGTGTACGGGAAACACGCACTGCGGGCCGCGATCACGCCGATCGTGACCATCGCGGGCCTGGACCTGGGCACCTACCTCGGCGGCACGGTGGTGACCGAGACCATCTTCGGCTTCACCGGGCTGGGCAAGGCCTCGCTCAACGCGGCGATCAACCTCGATATGCCGCTGGTCATGGCGACGGTGCTGCTCGCCGCGTTGTTCATCGTCGCGGCCAACGTCATCGTCGACGTCCTCTATTCGTTCATCGACCCGAGAGTTCGTCTCGCATAGACCCACGGGCGCGTGTCGGTGTGGGCCGTGCCGACACGCGCCCGTGATCCGAAAGAAATGTTCGGTGTACAGGCTCAAGCTGGAGGATTTCTGCAATCCTCCACGGGATAGGGAGGGAGTACCGATGCGTTCATCACGGGCGTTGCGGCGGCTGACCGCGGCTACCGGGGTCGCGTTGCTGCTGACGGCGACGCTGGCCGCTTGTTCGAAGAACACCGGCGATTCCGGTGAGCAGGGCAACGAGGTCGTCGAGAGGACCGGTGCGATCTCGACCGATCCCAAGGAGTCGCAGGGACCGGCGCCGGAGGTCCAGGGTGCGACCCGCGGCGGCACGCTGAAGATCATTCAGCAGGCTGACTACGAGCACATGGATCCGCAGCGCACCTACACCGTCGGCGCGATGGCACTGCAGCACCTGGTGGTCCGCAACCTGACCCAGTTCCGGGAAGACGGCAAGGGCAAGCTGACGCTGGTCGGTGACCTCGCCGAGAACCCGGGCAAGGACGTCAACAACGACTGCAAGACCTGGGAGTACACGCTCAAGAAGGGCGTCAAGTACGAGGACGGCACCGAGGTCAAGGCCGCCGACGTGGCCTACGGCATCGCCCGCTCGTTCGAGGAGACCATCGACGGTGGTCCGACCTACGTGCAGGAGTGGTTGGCCGACAACCCGACCTACAACGAGGTCTACAAGGGCCCCTACACCTCCGGCAACGCCACCGTGCCCGGGCCTGACCGTCGACGGCGACTACGGGCTCAAGTTCGAGTTCAAGAACCCGCACTGCGACCTGCCGTTCGCGCTCAGCATGGGCACCTCGGTCACCGCTGCCGCAGGCCAAGGACACCAAGCTCGAGTACGACCGGCACATCTTCTCGTCCGGCCCGTACAAGATCAAGGAGTACGTCAAGGACAGCAAGATGGTCCTCGAGCGCAACGAGAACTGGGACCCGAACACCGACCCGATCCGGCACAACTACGTCGACAACGTCGAGGTCGAGATTGGCCCGGACGACGCCGCGCAGACCGAGCGGGCCATCGCCGGCGGTGCCGACGCCAACGCGATCGCCTGGGACGGCGTGCCGCAGTCGCTGGTCAGCAAGGTGCAGGGTGACCCGTCGCTCAAGGAGCGGACGATCGACACCCCGAGCCTGTTCGTCTGGTACCTCGCGATCAACAACCAGAAGGTCACGGACATCAACGTCCGGCACGCGATCGGTTGCGCGCTCGACAAGCAGGGCATCCTGCTGACCCAGGGCGGCGACGCGGCCGGCCGGCTGACCAACAACCTGCAGGCCGACACCACGATCGGCTACCAGGAGATCGCCGACCCGACCGGCTGTGGCCCGACCGGCAACCCGGAGAAGGCCAAGGAACTGCTCGCGGGCAAGAAGATCAAGCTCGCCTTCATGTCCCGCGACACCGCGTTCGGCCAGCAGACCGCTCCGGTGCTCAAGGACAGCCTGGAGAAGGCCGGCTTCGAGGTCGTCGTCTCCTACGTCGCGCAGCCGAACCACAACCCGACCGCGCGTACCAAGGACAACCCGTACGACATCTACATCAGCAACTGGGGTGCGGACTGGCCGAGCGGCGCGTCGACGATCCCGGTGCTCTACGACGGTCGCAAGATCGGCCCGCAGGGCAACTCGAACGTGTCCTACTTCAACGGTGACGACGTCAACACCGCGATCGACGCGGCGTCGGCGGCTGCCGGCCGGCGAGGCGGGCGACGACTGGACCGCGATCGAGAAGACCATCATCGACAAGTACTACCCGGTCGTCCCGATCTACCAGTCCAAGACCTTCGTGGTCATGGGCGACAAGGTCGGCGGTGTCTTCCACTCCGACTCGATCGGCACGATGGTCTACTACAACGCCTACGTCAAGCAGTAGCTCAACCCGCGTGACGGCCGCCGGTGTTCGCCGGCGGCCGTCGCCGTGTTCAGAGCCGTTGGTCCAACGGGCAGAACCAGGTGCTGCGGCCGCCGTAGGTGCCGTGCGACATCGGGGTGCCGTCGCGCGGGCAGCGGGCGTCCGGGCCGCGCATCCGGACGATCTCCAGCGTGTGTACGCCGCCGCCGGACACCGAGGTGCGGATCGCGTAGCGGGTGGCCCGCAGCAGCGCGGTCACCTCGTCCGCGGTGAGCTCGTCGACAGGCCTGCCCGGGTGCACCTTGGCCCGCCAGAGGATGTCGTCGGCGAGCAGGTTGCCGATGCCGGCGACGGCGTGCTGGTCGAGCAGGCGGGCCTTGACCGGCGCGGTGCCGCGGCCCAGCATCGCGCGGAACTGGGCCGGCGTGATCTCCGTGGCGTCCGGCCCGAGCAGCTCGATCGGCGGATCCAGCCGGATCCGACCCAGCCGGCGCGGGTCGATCAGCATCAGCTTGCCGCCGTCGGCGAACGTCAGCGCGAACCGGGAGAAGCGGTAGTCGCCCGGTGCCCGGCCGCGTTCCCAGTAGTCGCCGCCGTCGACCTCGGTGCCGTCCGGATCGGCGACCACGATCTTGCCGGACATGCCGAGGTGGATGCCGAGGACCGGGCCGTCCCCGGAGGTCTCGCACCACATGCTCTTGCCGCGCCGGTGCGCCACGGTGAGCCGGCGGCCGAGCAGCGCCGCGCGGATCTCGCCCGGCGGATGCGGCCGGCAGACCCAGGTGTCATGGTCGTCGACGTCGACGATCTCCCGGCCCAACGCGGCCCGCGCGATCACCGACCGGGCGTTCTCGACCTCCGGTAGCTCTGGCACCCGTCAAACGCTACGACGCAGGAAGTCGCGTTCGGCCGGTAGGCGGCGGGCCGGGTCGGTCTCGCGGAGCAGCTCGTGCGGGCGGTTGGTGCGGGTGAGGGCGGTGGACAGCTTGGCCACCTGCGCCGACTCCTCGGGGTCCGTCGGGTCCGCCACGATCAGCATCGGGCGCACCGTCGACCGGGCCGGCACCGCTTCGGCCGCCAACTCCAGCAGCGAGTGGTGCGCGTAGATGTCCGGACCGTCGACCGGCTGACCGAGATAGCGCTCGGCGTACGCGGTGCCGCACAGCGCCCAGTCGACGATCGGGCCCTCGGCCACCGCGCTGCGGAACACCTCCGGGCGGCGCAGCACGGCGAGCGCGGCGAGCCAGCCGCCGAACCGCCGGCCGCGTACGGCCACCCGGGCGAGGTCGAGGTCGGGGTGCTTGCCGCTGAGCGCGCCGAGCGCGTCGACCTGGTCGGAGAGCATCACGTCGGCGAGCCGGCGGTGCACCACCTTCTCGAACGACGGCGCCACGCCGGGCGTACCCCGGTTGTCGACGGTGACCACGGCGAAGCCGTTGTCGGCCCACCACTGGCGCTCGACCCAGGCGGCCCGCTCGGCGCGCACCTCCTGGTGCCCCGGGCCGCCGTCGATGTCCAGCAGCACCGGCAGCCGGCGCCCGGCGACGTGCCCGGTCGGGTAGACCACGGCGGCCGGCAGCCGCCGGTCGGTGACCCGTTCCAGCGCCGGCCGCGGGCGCCGCCGGCGGCTCGGCCGAGAGCAGGTCCAGCTTCGCCACCTGCTCGTCGCCCTTCCAGACCGTCCACCGGGTGCCGGTGTGGTCGAGCGAGCGGGCGCCGATCACCAGCACGTCGCCGCCGACGGCGCCGGTGTGCCAGCCGGGCGCGGTGGTCAGCCGGCGCGACTCGACCCCACCGCCGCCGATCGCCGTGCGTACCCGGAAGAGGTGTTGCTCGCTCGGCTCGCCGTCGCTCGCCTCGACCAGCAGGTCGGGGGAGCCGCCCGGGCCGGGCATCCGGCCGACCACCCGGCGCAGGTAGAGCGACGGGGGGGTGAGCAGGGTGCCGTCGGCGAACAGGCAGCGCGCGTCGTAGCCGTCGTGGGCGAGCTCGCCGCCGACCAGCACGCGGCCGTCGGGGAGGTGGCAGGGCGTGCCGGCGACCGGCTCGACCCAGCGCGGGTCGGCGAGCTCGGCGTGCACCTGGGTCTCGCCGGTGCGCGGGTCGACCGCCAGCACCAGGCCGTGCTGCTGCATCCGGCGCAGCACCGTGATCAGCGGGCCGCCCTCGACCCAGTCGACGGCGACCAGGTACGGGTAGGTCTCGCGGTCCCAGTGCACGTCGACCCAGCCGCCGTCGAGGTCGAGCAGGTGCAGGCTGACCTCGGCGTTGACGCCGCCCGCCCGGGACCGGGCGAGGGTGACCGGCGGCTCGCCGACCTCGAAGCGGGTCACCCGCGCGTCGTCGACCCGGGTGGCCAGCAGCGACTGGCCGTCCGGCGACCACCAGTAGCCGCGGCGCCGGTCGAAGTCCCGCGCGGCGACCTCCTCGGCGCGTCCCCAGCTCACGTGGGTGCCCTCGCCGGCCAGCAGCTCGTCGGTGCCGTCCGGCTCGATCACCCGCAGCTCGCCGGCCGCGCTCAGGTAGGCGATCCGGGTGCCGGTCGGGTCCGGGCGGGCGTCGGTGACCGGCCCGGTCGCGGCGATCTCGGTGACCGCGCCGGTGCGCAGGTCGACCCGGCGCAGCCGGCCGGCGGTGACCAGGGCCACGACCCGGGCGAGCGGGTCGGCCGCGTACGCGTCGATCGGACCCTCGGCGACGAGTCGCTCGACCGCGGGTTCGTCGGCCGCTCGGACGGGCAGGTCGAGCGTCCATAGCGCGTCGGTGGGATCTTCCGGACCGGCTGAGCGCAGGAACAGCACCCGCGAGCCGTCGGCGGCGACGGTGACCTGGTGCGGGCGCGCCGCGGGTGAACCCGTGGGTCCGTGCGGCCAGCTCGGGAAACTCCACATCCGGATCGTATGGGGTGCAAGAGGCCCGTGAGAGTCGTTCCGGGAGGCCGCCGGCGACACGCGTAGAGTGGCCCGGTGGCTCGACGACTACTGCTGGTGCACGCCCATCCGGACGACGAGTCGATCAGCACCGGCGCGACGATGGCGCACTACGCGGCGCTGGGCGCCCAGGTCACCTTGGTGACGTGCACGCTGGGCGAAGAGGGCGAGATCTACGTCCCTGAGCTCGCCCTGCTGGCCGCCGACCGACGCCGACCAGCTCGGCGGCTACCGGATCGCCGAGCTGCGGGCCGCGTGCGCCGCGCTGGGCGTGGGCGACGTGCGTTTCCTCGGCGGCGCGGGCCGCTACCGCGACTCCGGGATGATGGGCCTGCCCACCAACGACCACCCGCGCTCGTTCTGGGGCGCCGATCTCGACGAGGCCGCCGCCTACCTGGTCGAGGTGATGCGGGAGACCCGGCCGCAGGTCATGATCACGTACGACGAGAACGGCTTCTACGGGCACCCCGACCACATCCAGGCGCACCGGGTCGCGATGCGGGCGGCCGAGCTGGCCCGGGCCGAGGGCGTCGGGCCCGAGAAGATCTACTGGATGGCGATGCCCAGGAGCGTGCTCGAGGCGGGGCTGCACGCCTTCGCCGACACGGTCGGCAACCCGTTCGAGGGCGTCGAGAGCGCCGACGACTTCCCGTTCGGCACGCCCGACGAGGAGATCGCCGCCCGGATCGACGCGACCGACCTGCACGACGCGAAGGTCGCCGCGCTCAAGGCGCACGCCACCCAGATCCCGGACTCGTCCTGGCTCTACGCGCTGGCCGGCGACTTCGGCAACGAGTTCATGGGCGTCGAATACTTCACGCTCGCCGCCGGCGAGCGCGGCCCGGGCGACGGGCCGAACGGCTGGGAGACCGACCTGTTCGCCGGCATCGCCACCGGCGAGCCCGCGCCGGCGGAGGCCGGTACGAGGTGACCAGCGTGTCCAGCCCCAGCCGACCACGTGCCGACGCCACCGGAGCCCCAGGAGCCGCCGGCCCCGAAGCCGAGCCGCGACCGCGGCGCCGTCGCCGCGTCTGCTGACCACGGCCGGCGTGCTGCTCGCCGTGCTGATGTCGGCGCTGTCCGCGGTGCTGGAGCTGCTGCTGATCAGCGTGCGGGTCGGCGGGCACCTGATCGGTGTCTCGGCGCTGCTGGCGCTGGTCGGCAACCTGTTCATCGGCCGGTTCGCGCACCGGGCGACCCGGCACAAATGGGCGGTCCTCCCGGCGGCTCTGGTCTGGCTCGCTGATCATCCTCATCGCCGCCGGCAGAACTACAGAGGGTGACTATCTGATTGCATCGAATAACTGGGTGGGCTGGGCCATGATCGGCCTCGGGTCGCTGTCCTGGACCATCGTCGGCATCCGCCTCGTCTCTTCTCCACCTGCGAAAACGCTGTACTGAGCGGCCGGCGCCGGCGAGGCGCCGAAGGTGAGCGCGGCCACGGAGCCGTGTCAGTTCCGAGATCTCTTCGTTACACTCCGTGCGGTCTACTAAATCCCGACTTAAGGTATTTCATGCAGACCGCCCCCTGGAGACAAGAAGCGTCGCCGGTTCGCCGTCGGCGGCGGCCTCCTCGCCCTGCTGCTGATCCTCATCGGTGTCCTGGCCGGGTTCACGAACAAGGGTGACAAGGGCGATTTCGCCCAAGGCACCTCCGTCCTCGGCATCGACATCGGCGGCCTGGACCGCTCGGACGCCGCCGCGCGCCTGCACGCCGGGCTCGACGGCAAGCCGGCGCTGGACAAGCCGATCACGGTGCACATCACCGGCGACTCCGCCAAGGCGGCCGACGCGCAAGGTCACCCCCGACCAGGTCGGCCTCGGTGTCGACATCGACGCGACCGTGGCCGCCGCGCAGGCGGACGGCGGCGACGCCGTCACGCCGAAGGTCACCCTCGACACCACGAAGCTCGACGGCGTTCTGCGCCCCACGGTCGAGCAGGTCACCGCCGACGCCGCCACCCCCGCGACCGTGACTCGTTCGACGGCGTGACCCCCAAGGTGACCTACCCGTCGCCGGGCAAGAGCGTCGACATCCAGAAGACCGGCGACGCGGTGAAGACCGGCTGGGTGAACGCGATCTCCACGGCCGGCGTCGCGACCGGCGGCACCGTGCCGGCCCCGGCCAGCCGGGCGCCCCGAGCGTGTCCGCCACGCTGGTCGAGGTCGACAACGCCAAGGCCCGAGCCGCGGTCGACCAGTTGATGGACTCGCTGATCAAGCCGGCGGTCGCCGCTCCCGTGACGGTGCACTCGACCAAGGGCGACGTCACGATCACCCCCGACATGATCGCCAAGAGCCTGAAGATCGCCGGCGCCGCCGACGGCACCGTCACGCCGTCGGTCGACCCGGCCGCCCTGCGTACCGCCATGGGTCCGGCCATCTCCAAGATCGAGTCGTCGCCGCCGAGCGCGGTGAAGGGCTCGGGCGCCACCCAGCAGGTGCTGGTCAGCGCGGCGGGCGGCGAGTACGTGGACGGCGGCAAGCTGGCCACCGACGTGCTCGGCGTGCTGCCCCAGACCGGCGCCGCGCACCGTGAACGCCGCGCTCAACCCGGCGCCGGCCCAGACGGCCGACCCCAAGCTGGCGGCGATGGGCGTCAAGGAGAAGGTCTCCTCGTTCACCACCAAGTTCACCGGCGGGCTGACCGAGCCGCGGGTGAAGAACATCGTGACCGTGGCCGACAAGGTCGACGGCGCGACGATCAAGCCCGGCGAGACGTTCTCGCTGAACGGCTTCACCGGCTGGCGCGGCTACGAGCAGGGCTACGTCGACGCCCCCGTGATCGAGAACAACAAGCTCGTCCCGGCCGTCGGCGGTGGCATCTCGCAGTTCACCACCACGCTGTTCAACGCGAGCTACTACGGCGGCCTCAAGGACGTCGAGCACAAGCCGCACTCGTTCTACATCTCCCGCTACCCGTCGGTGATCGAGTCGACCATCTACTGGCCGAACCTCGACCTCAAGTTCCAGAACACGACGCCGTACGGGATGTTGATCGACACGTCGTACACCAACGACTCGATCACGGTCTCGATGTGGAGCACGAAGGTCTACGACAGCGTCAAGACCGAGTGGGGCCCCAAGCACGACGTGACCAAGCCGGAGAGCAAGACCCTGCCGGCCGGGCCCGAGTGCATCGCGACCGTCGGCACCGACGGCTTCACGCAGGACGCTTACCGCGTCATCGTGAAGGACGGCAAAGAGGTGCAGCGCGAGAAGTTCACCTGGCGCTACGATGCTGAACCGCGTTACGTCTGCGAAAAGCCCACCGACGACAAGCCCCAGAGCGACGAGGCCACGACCGACCAGGCCACGACCGACTCGCCCGACAGCCAGCCCGAGCAGCAGCCGAACGACGTGCCGGTCGCACCGGTGACGCCGCCGGTCACCTCCGGCAACGGCTGGGGGCGGTGAGCGCGCCGACTGACGCCAGTTGAGCGTGGGAGGCGTGCATGACAAACCGTTGGCTACGGATCGGTGTTCTCGCCGGCGCGTTGTTCGCGATCAACCTGGTTGCCAGGGGGGTCGCGAACTTCGCGTTCGAGGACGACACCGACATGCAGGACCGCACCTCGCTGGTGTTCTTCGCGGTCGTCGCGCTGGTGCTCGCGGTCGTCGCCTTCCGGTGGGGGCGCGGCCGCCCGGTCGGCGTCCTGCTGGCCGACATGGCGGCCGCCGCGCTGGTGGCCTGCCTGGCCACGGTGCTGCTCGGGCCGGCGGTGTTCGGCGCCAACCCGGTCGCCGGCGGCGCGGGCGAGTTCTTCGCCCAGATCTGGCTCTACGCCGCGTTCAGCGTGGGCGGTTTCCTGCTCGGCTACCTGCTGCTCGTGGTGCTCGGCCGGGACTACCGCTCCCGCCAGCTCACCGCGTACGAGAAGGCCAAGCTCAGCAAGCCGCGCCGGGTGGTCCGCCGCTAGCCGCTAGGGCTGTTCGCGGGTCAGATAGCTGTGGTGGGTGGCGAAGCCCATCGTCCCGTAGAGCGCGACCGCGGCCGCGTTGCGCTCCTCCACCTGGAGGAACGCGTGGGTGGCGCCGATTTCCACGGCCCACCCGGCGAGGGCCGCGGTGACCTTGCGGGCCAGGCCGCGCCGCCGGTACGCCGGCACGACCTCGATCGAGGCCAGGTGCAGCCACCGGACTTCGTCACCGACGACCGCGCCCCGGCCGGCGGCGACCAGCGTGTCGCCGTCGTACAGGCTGGCGAACCGGACCTCGGGTGGCCCGGTCAGCACGTGCAGCGCCGCGGGCGGGAGGCTCTGCTTGCGGGCCTCGTAGATCGCCAGCCAGTCGTCGCCGGGTGCTTTGGCCAGCGACACGCCCGACTGTTCGCCGATGCCGGCCAGCGGTAGCAACGGCGCGGTCTGCAGCAGGGTGAGCGGGCGGGCGGTCCAGCCGCGGGCGTCCAGCGCCGCACCGACCGGCGCCGCCAGCGGCAACGGCGTGTTGACCAGGGCCGGCTGGCCGCGCTCGGCGTACCAGGCCTCGATCGCGTCGATCGCCGCTTCCAGCGGCCGGTCCGGGTCGCCGATCGGCAGCGCGGAGTTGGCCCGGCCGGTCCACCCGTCGGCGCTGCGCAGCAGCCAGTCGCCCAGCTTGCCGCGCACGGGCGCGGGCCAGGCGGCGTCGGCGGCGAGCTCCAGCGCGATCACGGCGGCGGCGGTCGGGCGGCGTTGCGGCGGCACCCGCTTGGCGCGGTGTACCTCCGACAGGGGAACGACGATCGTCCCCTTCGCGGTGGCCACGGTGAGATTGCTCTCGTCCACCGCCACGAGCTCGCCGAGCGCGTCGGAATAGAGCGGACGACCGTTACGAACACCGACAATCCGCCGGATCACCACACGGTGTCCCACATCCTGCCGTCGGAGCACGATCGAACCTCCTTCACGCGAGATACTAGGCTCTTGAGCGTCGCGGGTGATCGCGGCGTGGCTTGCGGAGGAGAGGAACCCGTGACCTACATCATCGCGGAGCCTTGCGTCGATCTGCTCGACAAGGCGTGCATCGAAGAGTGCCCCGTCGACTGCATCTACGAGGGCAACCGGATGCTCTACATCCACCCCGATGAGTGCGTCGACTGCGGGGCCTGTGAGCCGGTCTGCCCGGTCGAGGCGATCTTCTACGAAGACGACGTGCCGGAGCAGTGGAAGGACTACACCACTGCCAACTACGAGTTCTTCGAGGATCTCGGTTCTCCGGGCGGGGCGTCCAAGGTCGGCAAGATCGAGAAGGACCACGCCGTCGTGGCCGCACACCCGCCGCGCGAAGGCGAACACTGACCGGCGTGCGGGTCTCGGCCACCCTGCCGGACTTCCCGTGGGACCTGCTGGAGCCCGCGAAGGCGGTCGCGGCGGGGCACCCGGACGGCATCGTCGACCTGTCGGTCGGCACGCCGGTCGACCCGGTGCCCGCGGCGCGTCCAGGAGGCGCTGCGGGCGGCGGCCGACGCGCCCGGCTACCCGCTGACCGCCGGCACGCCCGACCTGCGGTCGGCGATCCGGCGGTGGGTGGCCCGGGCCTGCGGTGCGACCGCGGGCGAGATCGGCGTGCTGCCGACGATCGGCTCCAAGGAGCTGGTCGGCGGCCTGCCGGCGCTGCTCGGGCTGGGCGACGGCGACGTCGTGGTGATCCCGCCGGTCTGCTACCCGACCTACGAGGTGGGTGCCCGGTTGGCCGGCGCCAAGGTCATGCGGGCCGACTCGCTGCTGTCCCTCGGTCCGGCGACCAACATCAAGCTGATCTGGGTCAACTCGCCGGCCAACCCGACCGGCCGCGTGCTGCCGCCGGCCCACCTGCGCAAGGTGGTCGACTGGGCGCGCGAGCGGGGCGCGGTGGTGGCCAGCGACGAGTGTTACCTGACGCTGGGCTGGGAGGTCGAGCCGACGTCGATCCTGTCGCCCTCGGTCAACGGCGGCTCGCTCGACGGCCTGCTCGCGGTGCATTCGCTGTCGAAGCGGTCCAACCTGGCCGGCTACCGGGCCGGCTTCGTGGCCGGCGACCCGGCGCTGGTCGGTGAGCTGCTGGCGGTCCGCAAGCACGCCGGCATGATCGTGCCCGGGCCGGTGCAGGCGGCGATGGTGGCGGCCCTCGACGACGAGGCGTCCGCGACCGAGCAGCGCACCCGGTACGCCGCCCGGCGCGGCGTGCTGCGCGACGCGCTGGAGAAGGCCGGCTTCGCGATCTCCCACTCGGAGGCGGGCCTCTACCTGTGGGCGTCCCGCGACGAAGACTGCTGGTCCACCGTGGACGAGCTGGCCCGGCTGGGCATCCTGGTCGCGCCCGGCGCGTTCTACGGGCCGACCGGCGAGCGGCACGTCCGGGTCGCGCTGACGGCCACCGACGAGCGCATCGCCGCCGCCGCCGAACGCCTGGGCTCGGCCTGGTCATGCCGGACCCGGTTGTCGCGGTGCGCGGCGAGGCCGTGCGTGAGGTGCCGCCGGAGATCGCCCGGTTCGCCGTCACGGTCGTCGCGCGCGACAAGGACCGGCAGGCCACCCTGCGCCGGCTGGCCGAGCGGGCCGAGCAGACCCGGGCGGTGATCGACGGCTACGGCGCCGCGGTGGAGCGCCGGGAGACCGGCGGCCTGCAGGTCTTCCCCGAGCGCAAGCGGTCGGGCGAGAAGGTCGCGGCCTACTACGGCAGCGTGACCACCACCGTCACGCTGGCCGACTTCGACGTGCTCGGCGAGCTGATGCTGCGGCTGGCCGACCAGGACCAGACCGAGGTCGGCGGCCCGTGGTGGGAGCTCCGGCCGGACAGCCAGGTGCACCGCGAGGTGCGGCGCGCGGCGATCGACGACGCGATCGCGGTGGCCCGCGACTACGCGGCCGCGCTCGGTGCCCGGATCACCGCGCTCGTCGAGGTCGCCGACGCCGGCGTGCGGTCACCGGGGATGCAGCCGATGTTCGCCCGCGCCGCCATCGAGCGCGGGCGTGGCCGGGGGCGGGCCGACCATCGACCTCGACCCGCAGGTGCAGTCGGTGCACGCCGCGATCGAGGCCCGGTTCACCATCAGCGAACCGACGGCGCTGCGCGACTAACGCAGGTCGGCGGCGGTGCCGCCGGGTTCCAGGGCCGTCGCCGCCCAGCAGTAGCGGGCCAGCACCGTCCGGTACGGCCGGAACCGTTCGCCCTCCGGCTCGAGCTCCCTCGGTGTCGGCACGTCGTCCCGGGGCCAGATGTGCGCGAAACCCTGGCGCACGCCGAGGTCGTCGACCGGCCACACGTCGAGTCGGTGCAGCTCGAAGATCATAAACATCTCGGCCGTCCACGGGCCGATGCCGCGTACGCTCACCAGCCGTTCGATGACCTCGTCGTCCGGAATCCGCGCACCGGCCTTGAGCACCACCGTGCCGTCGATGACCTTCTCCGCCAGGTCGCGCAGCGCCGCCATCTTGTTGTGCGACAGGCCGGCCGCCCGAAGCTGCTCGTCGGAGAGCGCCGCCAGCGCCTCCGGTGTGAACGGGCCCGTCGACCAACGCGCGCAGACGGCCGTGGATGGCGATCGCGGAACGGCCGGAGAGCTGCTGGAACGTGATCGCCCGGGCGAGTGCGCCGAACGGCCCGTCGGGGTCGCGCTTGCGGTGGTGGATCGGCCCGGCCGGCTGACCACCTCGGCCAGGGCCGGGTCGACCGCGGCCACCCGGCCGGTCGCCTCGGCGAGGCCCACCGTCAAGAGTCCCGCACCTCCACCGCCACGTCGACGCCCGGGTAGTACTGCTTCACGTCGGACGCGCCGTACTTGCTGCTGAACTCGCCCATCACCTGGTCGACCTTGTTCCGGTCGGTGATCAGGCGGGCCTTGGCCGAGTTCGAGCCCAGCTTGATCGTCGGGTTCTTCCGCAGGTTCCGGTACCACTGGCTGTTCGCGCCGCCGACCGGCAGCAGGTACGTGGACTTGCCCTCGCGGATGAACCACACCGGGTTCGAATGAGCCTGTCCGGTCCGCCGGCCGATGGTGGTGATCTCGATTTCCGTCGCTTCGCCTGCCATCGCACACCCCCTGCTGACCACGGTATGCGCGGCGTCCGGCCGCCGTCCCGATTACCAGCGACCACCAAACCCGACAAGCCCACCCACCGCACGCCGGAGGCCGGGTAACGGCTCATCCGCCGTGCGATAGTTCCTCGCGTGACGGCGTACCCCCTCGATGTGCTCGTGGCCCGGGCGGCCGCGCTGGCCGACCTCGGCCCGCGCCGGCTGCTGGGCATCGTCGGCGCGCCCGGCGCCGGCAAGTCGACCCTGGCGGCCCAGATCGTCGAGGCGGTCGGGCCGACGGCCGTGCTGGTCCCGATGGACGGCTACCACCTGGCCGAGGCGGAACTGCGACCGGCTCGGGCGGCACGAGCGCAAGGGCGCGATCGACACGTTCGACGCGGCGGGCTACGCCTCGATGCTCGGCCGGCTGGCCGCCGGGGGCCCGGAGACGGTCTACGCACCGGCTGTTCCACCGCGAGATCGAGGAGCCGGTCGCGGGGTCGATCGCCGGTGCCGCAGGAGGTGCGGCTGGTGGTCACCGAAGGCAACTATCTGCTCGTGCCGGAGGAGCCGTGGTCGGGCGTCCGGCTGCTGCTCGACGAGGTCTGGTACCTCGACCTCGACGAGGAGGAGCGGTTGCGCCGGCTGGTCGCCCGGCACATGGCGTACGGGCGCGGCCGGGCCGAGGCGAAGGCGCGGTCGTACGGCAGCGACCAGGTCAACGCCGAGCTGATCGCCACGACCCGCTACCGCGCCGACCTGGTCGTCCGCGTTAGTTCAGACTTAGTCGTTGGCGTGCAGGGCGGCGTTGAGCTCGATGCCCTTGCCCGAGCGCGGGCGGGCCTCCAGCGCGCCGGTCACCGAGTTGCGCCAGAACAGCAGGTTGGTCAGGCCGGACAGTTCGCGGGCCTTGACCACCTCGCCGTCCGGCAGCGTGATCTTCGAGCCGGCGGTGACGTAGCAGCCGGCCTCGACCACGCAGTCGTCGCCGAGCGAGATGCCGATGCCGGCGTTGGCGCCGAGCAGGCAGCGCTCGCCGATTCGCAGCTTGTCCTTGCCGCCGCCGGAGAGCGTGCCCATGATCGACGCGCCGCCGCCGATGTCGGAGCCGTCGCCGACGACGACGCCGGCCGAGATGCGGCCCTCGACCATCGACGTGCCCAGCGTGCCGGCGTTGAAGTTGACGAAGCCCTCGTGCATCACGGTGGTGCCGGCGGCCAGGTGGGCGCCGAGCCGGACCCGGTCGGCGTCGGCGATCCGGACCCCGGAGGGCACCACGTAGTCGATCATGCGCGGGAACTTGTCGACGCCGTACACGGTGAGCTGGCGGCCGGCCGGCGCGCTCGCGGACCCGCAGCTCGTCGACCCGGTCGGGCGGGCACGGGCCGGCCGAGGTCCAGGCGACGTTGGCCAGCAGCCGAAGATCGCCGTCGAGGTTGGCCTCGTGCGGCCGGATCGATGCCGGTGGGAGAGCAGGTGCAGCCGCAGGTAGGCGTCGGCGGTGTCCGTCGGCGGGTCGGCCAGCGAGCCGATCGACACGGCCACGATCGGTTCCGCGCGCAGGCCGGGCAGGGCCGGGCTCGCCGACCGCGCCGGTCAGCGGCGCCGGCGGGCCGCCGGCTCGCCGGCGGGCCGGTGCGCCGAGCCCGAGGCTGCCGGCCGGGAACCAGGCGTCGAGCACCTGCCCGTCGTCGGTGACGGTGGCCAGGCCGAGGCCCCAGGCGGGCTGCGTCAGCGTCGTCACGGTCATGACGGTAGCGCTACCGGTCATGACCAACTCCGCTTACCCCGCAGGTGCTGGCCGATCCGGTCGAGCTGACCCGGGCGCTGGTCGACATCGAGTCGGTCTCGCGGCAACGAGAAGGAGATCGCGGACGCGGTCGAGGCGGCGCTGCGCGCGGCTGCCGCACCTGACGGTCGAGCGGTCGGCAACACGGTGGTGGCCCGCACCGACCTCGGCCGGCCGCAGCGGGTGGTGCTGGCCGGGCACCTGGACACCGTGCCGATCGCCGACAACCTGCCGTCCACGGTGCGACGGCGAGATCATGTACGGCTGCGGCACCTCGCGACATGAAGTCCGGCGTCGCGCTCGCGCTGCACCTCGCCGCGACGGTGCCCGAGCCGCGCTACGACGTGACCTACTTCTTCTACGACTGCGAGGAGGTCGAGGCCGACGTCAACGGGCTCGAACTCGGTCTCGCAGAGCCACCCGGAGCTGGCTCGACGGCCGACTTCGCGGTGCTGCTGGAGCCGACCTACGGGGTGGTCGAGGCGGGCTGCCAGGGCACGATGCGGGCGCTGGTCGCGACCACCGGCAGGCGGGCCCACTCGGCCCGGTCCTGGCTGGGCGTCAACGCGATCCACGCCGCGGCCGGCGTGCTCGACCGGCTGGCCGCCTACGAGGCCCGGCGGGTGACCATCGACGGCTGCGACTACCGCGAGGGGCTCAACGCGGTGCGGATCAGCGGCGGCGTGGCCGGCAACGTGATCCCGGACCAGTGCGAGGTCGAGGTCAACTTCCGGTTCGCGCCGGACCGGACCGTCGCGGAGGCCGAGGCGCACCTGCGCGAGGTGTTCGACGGGTACGAGGTGACGATCGTCGACGCGGCCCCGGGCGCGCTGCCGGGGCTCGGCGCGGCGCCGGCGCAGGAGTTCCTCGCGGCGGTCGGCGCCGACCCGGTCGGCAAGCTGGGCTGGACCGACGTGTCGCGGTTCGCGGCGACTGGGCATCCCGGCGCTGAACTTCGGCCCGGGCGACCCGAACCTGGCGCACGCCGCGACGAGCACGTGGAGATCCCGCAGATCCGCGCAGGAGCGCGCGACCCTGCACCGCTGGCTCGCGATAGCGCTAGAGGTCGGCTCTGCTGCGACCACCGCGTCGTCGATCGGGCGTAGCTCGACCGTCGGCTCGTCGTCTTCGTCCGCGATCGGTGCGATGCGGTCGAGTCGGCGTTCGGCCACGACCGCTCGGATGCGGCGGTGCATTTCGCGGCGCTGGCGGATCTGATCGAAGCGGGTCATCGTGGCTCTCCTCCCCCAAGGTGCCCGGCTAGTGCCCGGGCGGCGCTGCATACCCGGTATTCGAAAGATAAGACGCCCCACAAGCGAATTCGGTTGCGGCCGCATCCGTGTGAATTTCTCGTATGCAGCCGAACTCTGGCCGGACGGCCGAATCGTCGGGTTAACCCTTGTCCCCCTTCGTGCTGGTTGGCCGAGCCGGGCGTTGGGTTGACCGGGCCGGTCGGGCGGGCCGGAACCGGGCGTCCGGGTCCGGTTTGGCTACCGTGGTGACCATGACCCACGGAAACGGCCGCGACTCCGCCACCGCTGAGGCGGACCGGAGCGCCACCGCGGCGCCGTCACGCTGCGCCGTGACGCGGTCCCGACAGCACCGCCGACCAGCGGCTGCTGGACTCGCGTACGCGGGCGGACTGGAAGACCAAGGACGCCTGGCGCGCGCTGCGCATCCTCGTCGAGTTCGTCGAGGGCTTCGACACGCTCGCCGACCTGCCGCCGGCGGTCAGCGTGTTCGGCTCGGCCCGCAGCAAGCCGCAGAGCCCGGAGTGCGAGCTGGCCGAGCAGGTCGGCGCCGCGCTGGCCCGGGCCGGCTACGCGGTGATCACCGGCGGCGGCCCGGGCGTGATGGAGGCGGCCAACCGGGGCGCCACCGAGGCCGGCGGCCTGTCCGTCGGGCTCGGCATCGAGCTGCCGTTCGAGCAGGGCATCAACGACTGGGTCGACATCGGCATCGACTTCCGCTACTTCTTCGCCCGCAAGACGATGTTCGTGAAGTACGCGCAGGCGTTCGTCGTGCTGCCCGGCGGCTTCGGCACGATGGACGAGCTGTTCGAGGCGCTGACCCTGGTGCAGACCGGCAAGGTGACCCGGTTCCCGGTGGTGCTGATGGGCGAGTCGCTACTGGCGCGGCCTGCTGGACTGGATGCGCGGCACGATGCTGCGCCGACGGCAAGATCGGCGAGGCCGACCTCGACCTGGTCTGCGTCACCGACGACGTCGACGCGGCGGTGCGCTACATCGTCGACGCCGACGCGGCGCTCGCCGCCGAGCAGGAGGCGCTGCACGAGGCCGCGGTCGTCCGGCAGGGCGGCGACGCCTGAGCCGTGGCCGCCATCTGCGTGTTCTGCGCCTCGTCGCAGACATCGACCAGCGCTGGCTCGACCTCGCCGACCGAGGTGGGCGAGGCGCTGGCCCGGCGCGGCCACGTGCTGGTCTCCGGCGGCGGCCGGGTCGGCATGATGGGCGCGGTCGCCGCGGGCGCCCGCGCCGCCGGCGGGCACACCGTCGGCGTCATCCCGCAGTCGCTGGTCGACCTGGAGATCGCCGACACGCAGTCGGATGAGCTGGTCGTCACCGACGGCATGGCCAGCCGCAAGAACCTGATGATCGAGAAGTCGGACGCGTTCCTCACCCTGCCCGGCGGCATCGGCACCCTGGACGAGCTGTTCGAGGTGTGGACCACCGGCGACGCTGCGCGCCCACGCCAAGCCGGTGGTGCTGCTCGACGTCGACGGCTTCTACACGGGCCTGCTGGACTGGCTGGAGTCCCTGGTCCCGCCCGGCTTCGTCCGCCCCGAGGCACTCGAGCGACTGATCGTCGTCCCCACCGTCGAGGCGGCGCTGGGCGCCCTCCCACGGTAGCTTCGCCCGATCGGGGCGGGTGGTGCCCGTGTGGCTTGTCGGACCGGCGTGGTTCGATGGGCGACATGCAGGCGTACCGGCTGGTCCGCCGGGCGCCCGCGCCGGAGGAGCCCCGGGCTGCCCGGAGCGACCCTTTGCAGGCAAACGTCGTCGCACACAGCGACGGGCCGCTGCTGGTGCTGGGCGGCCCCGGCACCGGCAAGACCAGCACGCTGGTCGAGGCGGTCGCCGCCCGGGTGGCGTCCGGCGTCGATCCCGAGCGGGTGCTGGTGCTCACCTTCAGCCGGCGCGGCCGCCGGCGCGCTGCGCGACCGGATCGAGGCGCGGATCGCCTCGGGTGACCGGCGCGTGGTGCACGAGCCGCTGGTCCGCACGTTCCCGGCCTACGCGTTCGGCCTGCTGCGGCGGGCCGCCGCGCTGCGCGGCGAGCCGTCGCCGCGGCTGCTCACCGGTCCCGAGCAGGATCTGGTCATCCGCGAGCTGCTCGACGTGGTCGGTCCGGACGACGAGGACGGCGCCGACCCGATCGGCTGGCCCGCACACCTGCGGCCGGCGCTGCGCACCCGGGCCTTCGCCGAGCAGCTGCGCGACCTGCTGCTGCGCGCCGCCGAGCGGGGCATCGGGCCCGTCGAGCTGGCCCGCCTCGGCGAGCGACTGGGCCGCGACGACTGGCTGGCGGCGGCCCGCTTCCTGCGCGAGTACGTGGCCGTGCTGGCACTGCGCGACGCGACCACCCGCGGCTCCGTCGCCTACGACGCGGCCGAGCTGGTGCGGGCCGCGACCGGCCTGCTCGACGACGACCCCGAGCTGCTCGCCGCCGAGCGGGGCCGGCTCGACTTCGTCTACGTCGACGAACTGGCCGACACCGACCCGGCCCAGATCGACCTGCTGCACCGGGTCGCCGGGGGCGGCCTGCCGCTGGTCGCGTTCGCCGACCCGGACTCGTCGACGTTCGCCTTCCGCGGCGCCGACCCGGCCGGCGTGACCACGTTCCCGCACCGGTTCCGCACCGCGTCCGGCGCCGTCGCGCGCACCGTGACGCTGCGCACCGACTACCGGTCGAGCGGGCCGCTCTTCGAGGCGACCGGCCGGGTGGCGCGCCGGCTGCGCGGGCCGGTCGGCCACCGCCGCGCGCTGCCCGCCCCGGACGCGCCGCCCGGCTCCGTCGAGGTGCGCACGTTGCGCTCGCGCACCAGCGAGGCCGCGTACGTGGCGCACGCGCTGCGCGAGGCGCACCTGCTCGACGGGGTGCCGTGGTCGCGGATGGCGGTGGTGGTGCGGTCGACCACGCTCCAGCTCGCCCGCGCTGCAGCGGGCGCTGCACTCGGCCGGCGTGCCGACCGTGGTGCACGCCGAAGACCTGCCGCTGCACCGCAGCCGGCGGTCGCGCCGCTGCTGCTGCTGCTGCGCTGCGCGCTCGAGCCGGTCCGGCTCGACGAGGAGGCGGCGGTCGCGCTGCTGCACTCGCCGCTGGGTGGCGCCGACCCGTTGGCCGAGCGGCGGCTGCGGCAGGGGCTGCGCACGCTCGCGCTGGCCGCGGGCGACCGGCGGCCGTCCGGCGAGCTGCTGGTCGAGGCGCTGCGCGACCCGGCCGAGCTGGCCGTCGTCGAGCGGCGCTGGGCGGCGCCGGCCAAGTCGGTGGCCCGGCTGCTGGCGACCGCCCGGGACGCGGCGGCCGAGCCGGCCAGCACCGCCGAGGACGTGCTCTGGGCGGTCTGGCGGGCGACCGGGCTGGGCGACCGGTGGTACGGCGCGATCGTCCGCGCCGGCCGGGCCACCGGCGAGCCCGACAACGGCCCGCGCTGGCGGGCCGAGGCCGCCGACCGCGACCTCGACGCGGTGGTGGTGCTGTTCGACGCGGCGGCCCGCTTCGTCGACCGGCTGCCCGGCGCGCGCATCGAGGTCTTCCTCGACCACGTGCTCGGCCAGCAGCTGCCGGCCGACACGATCGCGCCGAGCGCCGACCGCGGCGACGCGGTCCGGCTGCTGACCGCCCACGCGGCCAAGGGGCTGGAGTGGGACCTGGTCGCGGTGGCCGGTGTGCAGGAGGGTGTCTGGCCCGACCTGCGGCTGCGTGGCACGCTGCTCGGCTCGGAGCGACTGGTCGACGTGGTGTCCGGGCGGGCCGACGAGACCGGCGTCGCGGCGTCGCTGGTCGGCCAGGCGTCGGCGCTGCTCGACGAGGAGCGGCGGCTGTTCTACGTGGCGGCCACCCGCGCCCGCCGCCGGCTGCTGGTCTCGGCGGTCAACTCGTCGGCGGTCGGTGGCGCCGACCACGAGGAACAGCCCAGCCGGTTCCTGCACGAGCTGCTCGGCCCGAGCGGCGGCGGCGACGGGCCAGGCGACCCGCCGACACCTCCTGATGAGCCACCGCCGGACGAGCCGCCCACCGAGGAGCCGGACGACGACGGTGACGGTGACCTGCCGCCCGATCCCGACGACCTGCCGGTCGACGACGACGGCCGGGTGATCTGGCCCGACGACGAGTGGCCCGAGGTCACCCCGCCCGGCGGCGGTGCACCGGCACCGGCGGTGGTCCGTCCCCGCGCCGGCGACGACACCGACGACCTGCCGCTGGCCCGCCCGCCGCGGGCGATGACGCTGTCGGCGCTGGTGGCGGAGCTGCGTACCGCGGCCACCGACCCGACCGCGTCCGCCACCCGGCGGCACGCCGCTGCCGGCGAGCTGGCCCGGCTGGCCGCGGCCGGCGTGCCGGGCGCGAATCCCGACGACTGGTGGGGCCTGCGCCCGCTGTCCGACGACCGCCCGCTCGCCGACGCCGGCGAGACCGTCCGGGTCACCCCGTCCACCATGGAGAGCGCGCTGCGGTGCAGCCTGCGGTGGCTGCTCGAGCGGCACGGCGGCGCCGCGCCGGCCAGCGCCGCGCAGGGCATCGGCAACCTGGTGCACGCCGCCGCGATGCTGGCCGAAGACGCCGCCGTCGACCGGGAGCGGCTGATCGAATACGTGGCAGCCCGGTTCGACGCGATCGACCTGGCCGCCCGCTGGCTGGCCGGCCCCGAACGCGAGCGGGCCGAGGCGATGGTCGACAAGCTGCTGCGCTGGCTGGCCGCCAACCCGCGCCGGCTGCTGGCCATCGAGCAGGAGTTCGCCGTCCGGCTCGGACGACCCGACCCGGCGCGATCGAGCTGCGCGGCCGGGTCGACCGGCTCGAGGTCGACGCCGACGGCCGGCTGGTCGTGGTCGACCTCAAGACCGGCCGCACCACGTCGACCGCCGAAGACCTCGCCGAGCATCCGCAGCTCGCCGCCTACCAGGTGGCCGTCGAGGCGGGCGCGTTCGACGAGCACGGCGCCGACCCCGGCGGCGCGGCGCTGGTGCAGCTCGGCACCACCGCCAAGGCGGCGAAGGAGCAGGTCGCAGCCGCCGCTGGACGGAGCACGAGGACCCGGGCTGGGCGCAGGCGCTGGTGCGGCGCACCGCCGACACGATGGCCGCGTCGACGTTCCGCGCCATGGCCAACAGCCGCTGCCGGGTCTGCCCGGTCCGCACGAGCTGCCCGATCTCGGGCAAGGGCCGCCAGGTCGTGGAGCCGCCGTCATGACCGCAACCGTCGCTTTTGACCACCGCACCGGCTGCCGCGCCGGGCGGCCTCGTGCCGGGCCCCGCTATACGCCGGTCGAGCTGGCCAAGTGCTCGGCATGCGGTACGCGCCGACGGCCGAGCAGTCCGCGATCATCGCCGCGCCGGTCGAGCCGCTGCTGGTGGTCGCCGGCGCCGGCTCGGGCAAGACCGAGACGATGGCGGCCCGGGTGGTCTGGCTGGTCGCCAACGGCTACGCCACGCCCGACCAGATCCTCGGCCTCACCTTCACCCGCAAGGCGGCCGGCGAGCTGGCCCACCGCGTGCGGATGCGGCTCGGCCAGCTCGTCCGCCGGCTCGGCCGCGCCGGTGACCTGACCGGCGAGGCGACCATCTCGACCTACCACTCGTACGCCGCCCGGGTGGTCACCGAGCACGGCCTGCGCTCCGGCTACGAGCCGGCGACGCGGCTGCTCACCGAGGCGTCCTGCTGGCAGATCGTCGACCTGATCGTGCGCAACTACGACGGTGACATGTCCGATGTGGAGCGGGCGGCCAGCACGGTCACCGACGCGGTGCTGGCGCTCGCCGGCGAGCTGGCCGAGCACCTGGTCACCCCGGACGAGCTGGCCGGCTGGACGGGGCGGTTCTTCGCCGAGGTGCAGGGCCGGCCGGGCCGGGTCTACGCCGACGTGCAAGAAGGCGCTGGCCAGCCAGCGGGCCCGGCTGGCGCTGCTGCCGCTGGTCCGCGCGTACGACAAGCGCAAGCTCGACTTGGAGGCGATGGACTTCGGCGACCAGATCGCCCGGGCCGCCCGGGTCGCCCGCGACCATCCCGAGGTCGGGCGCGGTCGAACGGGCCCGCTACCCGGTCGTGCTGCTCGACGAGTACCAGGACACCAGCCACGCCCAGGTGGTGCTGCTGCGCTCGCTGTTCGGCGGCGGCCACCCGGTGACCGCGGTCGGCGACCCGTGCCAGTCCATCTACGGCTGGCGCGGGGCCAGCGCCGGCACGCTCGACCGGTTCCCGCACGAGTTCGCCCGCGCCGACGGCAAGCCGGCCCGGTCGCTGACGCTGACCACGAGCTGGCGCAACCGGCCGGAGATCCTCGGCGTCGCCAACCAGCTCTCCGCCCCGCTGCGCGCGGCCGGGGCCCAGGTGGCCGAGCTCGCGCCGGCGTTCAGCGTCGACGAGCCGATCCGCGGCCGGGCCACCGTCCACTGTGCGCTGCTGCCGACCGTCGGCGACGAGGCCGGCTGGATCGCCGACAGCGTGGTGGCCGCCTGGCGCGGTGCGGCCCGGATGGCCGACGCGCTGCCCGAGCACATCCCGCTGGAGCGCCGGCCGACCACCGCGGTGCTCGTCCGCGTGCGCAGCCAGATCCCCGCGATCGAGAACGCGCTGCGCTCCCGCGGCCTGCCGGTCGAGGTGGTCGGCCTGGGCGGTCTGCTGGACACGCCCGAGGTCCGCGACGTGGTCTGCACGCTGCGGGTGCTCGCCGACCCGACCGACGGCGCCTCGCTGCTGCGGCTGCTCACCGGCGCGCGCTGGCGGATCGGCCCCCGCGACCTGGTGGCGCTGCACCGGCGGTCCCGGTCGATCGCCGCCGCCCGGCGCGACCTGGCCCAGCCGGACGAGGACGACCTCGTGCCCGACGCGCTCGACGAGGCCACCCTGGTCGAGGCGCTGGACGACCTCGGCCGGCCCAGCTCTACTCGGCCGAGGGCTATGCCCGGCTGCGCGCGCTACGGCAACGAGCTGGCCCTGCTGCGCTACCGGCTCGACCAGCCGCTGCCCGACCTGATCGCCGACGTCGAGCGCACCATCGGGCTCGACGTCGAGGTCGCGGTGCGGGCCGGCACCGGCGGCCGGGCGGCGACGCCGGCCTGGCCCGCGGCCACCTCGACGCGCTCGGCGACGTGGCCGCCCGGTTCGCCCGGGACAGCGAGGGCGGCGCGCTGCCCGGCTTCCTGGCCTACCTGACGGCCGCCGAAGACGAGGAGCGCGGCCTGGAGCCGGGCGAGGTCGAGGTGGTCGAGGGCGCGGTCCAGGTGCTCACCGCGCACGCGGCCAAGGGCCTGGAGTGGGACGTGGTCGCGGTCGCCGGCCTGACCCGCGGCGTCTGGCCGGGCACCGCCCGCGCCTCCGACCACTACCTGCAGGGCCTCGGCGTGCTGCCGTTCCCGCTGCGCGGCGACGCCGGTGGCCTGCCCCGGTTCCCGATCGACGACACCGGCGACCAGCGCGAGGTGATGACCGCGCTGAGCGAGTTCGACGAGGAGTGGAAGGCGCACGACGAGCGCGAGGAACGCCGGCTGGCCTACGTCGCGGTGACCCGGCCCAGGCGGCTGCTGCTCTGCTCCGGCTACTGGTGGGGCGAGGGGGTCAAGCGCCCGCGCGGCCCGTCGCGGTTCCTCACCGAGGTGCACGACGCCTGCCTCGCGGGCGGCGGAGCAGGTCGACGCCTGGGCACCGGAGCCGGCCGGCGAGTCCAACCCGATGGTCGAGGAGACGCCCAGCGCCGAGTGGCCGGGCGACCCGCTCGGCCCGCGCCGCCCGTCGATGACCGAGGCGGCGGCCACCGTCCGCCGGCTGATGACCGAGGTCGACGCCGATGCACCCGACCGGGCGGTGGTCGACGACGCCCTGCTCGACCCCGCGGCCGCCGACGACGCCGCGCGCTGGCGGCGCGAGGTCGACCTGCTGCTCGCCGAGCGCGACCGGCTGGTCCGCGGCCCCGGCCCGCTCGAGGTCGCGCTGCCCGACCACCTGACCGTCTCGCAGCTCGTGCTGCTGCACCGCGACCCGCAGGCGCTGGCCCGGCCGCTGCGCCGGCCGATGCCGTCCCGGCCCGACCCGTACGCCCGCCGGGGCACCGCCTTCCACACCTGGCTGGAGCAGCGGTTCGGCGCGGTCCGGCTGCTCGACGTCGACGAGCTGCCCGGCGCCGCCGACGAGGACGCCGCGCCCGACGACGCCCTGGCCGAGCTGCAGGAGCTGTTCCTGGCCAGCGACTGGGCCGACCGCACGCCGATCGAGGTCGAGGTGCCGTTCGCGACCGCGGTCGGCGGCGTGGTGCTGCGCGGCCGGATGGACGCGGTCTTCGCCGACCCGGGCGGCCGGTTCGACGTGGTCGACTGGAAGACCGGTCGCCGCCCGGCCGGCGCCGACGAGCGCGCGGCCGCGATCCAGCTCGCCGCCTACCGGCTGGCCTGGGCCCACCTGGCCGGCGTGCCGGTGGAGCAGGTGCGGGCGGCGTTCCACTATGTCCGCGCCGGCGAGACCGTCCGCCCGGTCGACCTGCTCGACGCCGCCGGGCCTGGCCGCGCTGGTCACCGCCCTGCCAACCGCGGGCGAGAGCTAGCTGGCCAGTCGGCGGAAGGCCAGTTCGGCCAGCAGCGCGCTGCCGTCGGCGACCACCGCGTCGTCGAACAGCGCGTCGGCCGAGTGGTTGGACGGTGCGGTGGCCGGGTCGCAGCTCCGGCGGGCAGGCGCCGAGGTTGAGGTAGGCGCCGGGAACCTTCTCCAGCACGAACGACATGTCCTCGGAGCCGGTCTTGGGGTTGACCAGCCACTGGTAACGCTGCTGGCCGAAGACCTCGGCGGCGGTGGCAGCGGCGAACTCGGCCTCGGCGACGTCGTTGACGACCGCGGGATAGCCGCGCTCGAAGTCCACGTCGACGTCGAGGCCGTGTGCCGCCGCGATGCCGCGCACGACTTCGGCCGTGCGGCGAACCAGCTTCTCGCGGGCCGGCGCCGAGAACGAGCGCAGCGAAGCGGAGAACTCGGCCGTCGACGGGATGACATTGTCGACCGTGCCGGCGTGGAACTGGCCGACGGTGAGCACGACCGGGTCGAAGACGTCGAATCCGCGGGTCACCATGGTCTGCAGGGCCAGCACCATCTCGCACGCCGCCGGGATCGGGTCGCGGGTGCGGAACGGGGTCGAGCCGTGCCCGCCGGCGCCGCGTACCCGCACCTTGCAGGTGTCGTGGGCGGCGCCGAAGACGCCCCGGCGGCCGAAGATCAGCCCGCGCGGAAAGACGGCGGACACATGCAGGCAGTACGCCGCCACGGGCGGCTCGCCGGCCGCGGAGAGCAGCCCTTCCGCCAGCATCGGCTCCGCGCCGCCGGGACCCTCCTCGCCCGGCTGGAACATGAAGATCACATCGCCCGGCAGCTCGTCCCGGGCGGCGCTGAGCAGCCGGGCCGCGCCGACGAGGATCGCGGTGTGCAGGTCGTGGCCACAGGCGTGCATCGCGCCCGGGATCGTCGACGCGTACGGCAGGCCCGTCTGCTCGGTCACCGGCAACGCGTCCATGTCGCCGCGCAGCAGCACCGCCGGGCCTGGCCTGCCGCCCCGCAGCACCGCGACGACCGAGCTGAGCGCGCGCCCGGTGCTGATCTCCAGTGGCAGGTTGGCCAGCTCGGCGAGCACCGTCGCCTGGGTCTCGGGCAGGTGCAGGCCCACCTCCGGTCGCTGGTGCAGCCGCCGGCGCAGGTCCACCAGCTCAGCGCTGATCGTCTCCGCGGACTCCCGGAACTTCATCGCGCTCCTTTCAGTCGACGCCCAACCTGATCAGGTCGAGCAGGGCCACGCCGTACCCCTCCTCGGCGGTGGGCGCGTCGAACGCGCGCCGGCGGCCGCCGAGGGTGATCTCCACGCGGTAGCCCGTGCCCGTGCGTTCCAGCATGTGGAAGGTCCCGCCGAGCAACTCGCGGAGCTGGTCCTCCCGGGGCAGCCAGATCGCCTCGCTCTGTTCGAGGTCGTCCATCGCCCACTCGGTCGTACCGTTGAATCCGATCATCGGGCCCTCGGGCAGGTCGTGCACCGCGATGACCATGTTGCTGAGCACGAAGACCTCGTCGTCGAGGTCGCGGTCCGGGATGGCGAAGCGGTCGCCGGGCGCGGGCTTCCAGCGCAGGCCGGCGTCGCGCAGGCGGAGGGCGAGCGGCACGGGCAACACGCCCTCCATGGTGCCTCGGGTGCTTCACTAGGCGTATGCCGAACGCCGAACACTTCCCCGCGGGGGCAGTGACTCGGCTCGGCCCGCCACCGTCCGACCTCCCACCGCCGCCACCGTCCGAGGGCCCGGGTGGTCCGCGCCGACGGCTCTGGTGGTTCGCCGGCGCGGCGGTGCTGATCGTGCTGACCGGCCTGGTCGTCGTGGTCGCGGGCCGCCCGGGGATGACGCCGGCGGCCAGAGGCGCCGACCGACGCGCGGCCGCCGCTGGCCCGGGCCTGCCCGCCGCCACCGGACGTGTCGGGCGGCCCGGCGGTTCCGAGCAGCCCGCGCCCGCGCCGACCGGCACGCGGACGGTCGACGAGACCACCGGCATCTCGTACCCGTCCTACGGGCCGCCGTGGGAGACCTGGAACACCGTGTGGAACGCCGGCGACCTGGAGGTGCCGTACCGGGTCGGGCAGCACTTCGTCACCGAGCGCGCGTACGACGGGAGCGAGCGACTATCACGCTTCCGTGCTGTCCGGCGCGGTGCCGGCGGCGACCAACGACGCGTTCACCTTCGACCTGGAGTGCGTCGGCCGGCAGGTCGCCGCCGACGCGCGTGCCAACTACTACCCGCAGCCCAACGAGCAGGAGCTGATCCGCGACGAGCGGACCGTCCTGGGTGGACGACCGGCCTGGGTGACCGTGTTCCGGCTGCACTTCGACTCGCCCGGCCTGCGGGCCAAGAGCGAGCTCGTGGCGCTGGCCTGCATCGATGTCGGCAAGCCGACGGCGGCGGTGCTCTACGTCTCGGTGCCCGGACACGCACCGCCAGTGGGACTGGGTGGCCGACGACGCATTGGCTGGAATGCGGCCGGTCTGAGCGCCGGGTTCGCGGCGGAGCGCGCTAACCTCGGGCCTGTGGCCCGCAGAATGAAGATCCCGGCGACCAAATATCCGGTCGAGCGGTTCACGCTCGACAACGGCCTGCGCGTGGTGTTGGCGCCCGATCGCAGCGCGCCGGTGGTCGGCGTCGCGGTGGTCTACGACGTCGGCATCCGCAGCGAGCCCGAGGGGCGCACCGGTTTCGCGCACCTCTTCGAGCACCTGATGTTCCAGGGCTCGGAGAACCTCGAGAAGCTCGCACACTTCCGGCACGTCCAGGGCGCCGGCGGCACCTTCAACGGCTCGACCCACCTCGACTACACCGACTACTTCGAGACGCTGCCGTCCGGCGCGCTGGAGCGGGCGCTGTTCCTCGAGGCCGACCGGATGCGCGGTCCCCGACTGACCGAGGAGAACCTGCGCAACCAGGTCGACGTGGTCAAGGAGGAGATCCGGGTCAACGTGCTCAACCGGCCGTACGGCGGCTTCCCCTGGCTGAAGCTGCCGCCGGTCATGTTCGACACGTTCCCGAACGCGCACGACGGCTACGGCTCGTTCGAAGACCTGGAGAGCGCCACGGTCGCGGACGCGGCCGAGTTCTTCGCGCGCTACTACGCCTGCGGCAACGCGGTGCTCTCGGTCGCCGGCGACCTCGACGTCGCCGAGGCCACCGAGATGATCGAGCGGCACTTCGGCGACGTGCCGGCCCGGCCGGCGCCGGCCCGCCCCGACTTCGCCGAGCCCGACCTGACCAGCGAGCGGCGCGAGTCGTACGCCGACCGGCTGGCCCCGCTGCCGGCGGTCGCGGCCGCCTGGCGGGTGCCGGACCCGATCGACGACTTCGCCGGCTACCTGCCGTACGTGGTGCTGGCCGAGGTGCTCACCGACGGCGACGCGTCCCGGCTGGTCGAGCGCCTGGTGCTGCGCGACCGCACGGTCACCAGCCTCGGCGGCTACCTCGGGTTCATGGGCGAGCCGTTCGAGGTGCGCGACCCGACCGCCGCGCTGCTGCAGTTCCACCTGCCACCGGGCGGCGACGTCGACAAGGTGCTGCGCACCGCCGACGAGGAGCTCGAGCGGCTGGCCACCGACGGCCTGTCCGACCGGCGAGCTGGGCCGGGTGCAGGCCCGGATGGCGACCCACCTGCTCCGCGACACCGACGCGGTGCTCGGCCGGGCGCTGCGGATCGCCGTGCTCGAAGAGCAGCGCGGCGAGCCCGAGCTGATCAACGACCTGCCGCGCCTGATCGGCGAGGTCACCGCCGGAGCAGATCCGCGCGGCCGCGGCCGCCCTGACCCCGCAGCGCCGGGCGTCGGTCGAGGTCATTCCCGGAGGCGGACAGTGACGCGACACGAAGCGGCCGTTGCCGGCCCTGCTGCCGGCGGCGCCGATCAAGCTGCCCGACCCAGGCGGAGCGGCCGCTCACCAACGGGCTCACCGTGATCGCGATCCGCCGCCCGGCGGTGCCGCTGGTCGAGGTGCGGCTGCGGGTGCCGTTCGCCCGGGCCAACCTCGTCCCGCGGCGCGATGCTCGTCGCAGACCCTGTTCTCCGGCACCGGCGAGATGTCCACCGTCGACATCGCCGCCGAGCTGCAGATCGGTCGGCGGCGGGCTGTGCGCGTCGGTCGACCCCGACCGGCTGATGATCAGCGGCAACAGCCTGGCCGCCGGGCTCGACCCGGATCCTGGAGATCCTGGGCGAGGTGCTCGACGGCGCGGCCTACCCGAGCGACGAGGTCTCCACCGAGCGGGACCGGCTGGTCGACCGCATCCAGGTCGCCAAGAGCCAGCCGGCGCACCTGGCCCGCGAGGCGCTGCTGCAGGCGGATCTACGGGCGGCACCCGTACGCGGTGCAGACGCCGGAGCCCGAGCAGGTGCGCGCGGTCCGACCGGCGCAGCTGCGGGCGCTGCACGCCGAGCGGGTGCACCCGGCCGGCGCGACGCTGGTGCTCGTCGGCGACTTCGCAGCCGAAGCGGGCGCTGGACACCGCCGAGGCGGTGCTCGGCTCGCTGGAACGGCGGCGGCAAGGACGTCACGCTGCCGCCGGCGCCCGGCCCCGAGGCCGGCCCGGTGCTGCTGGTCGACCGGCCCGACTCGGTGCAGTCGTCGCTGCGGATGGCGCTGCCGGCCGTGCCCCGGACGCACCCCGACCACGCCGCGCTGCAGCTGGCCAACCTGGTCTTCGGCGGCTACTTCTCGTCGCGCTGGGTGGAGAACATCCGCGAGGACAAGGGCTACACGTACGGGCCGCACTCGGTGGTCGACCACTCCGCCGCCGGTTCGCGTGGTGCTGCTCTCGGCCGAGGTGGCCACCGAGGTGACCGGCGCCGGCGATGCTGGAGACGCTCTACGAGCTGGGCCGGCTGGCGACCCTGCCGCCCGGCGAGGAAGAGCTGGAGCAGGCCCGCCAGTACGTCGCTCGGCACGCTCAAGCTCGGCATGTCGACGCAGGCCGGGCTGGCCAGCCTGGCCAGCACGTACGCCGGGTTCGGGTCTGCGGCTGGACTTCCTGTCCGAGCTACACCGCGCAGCTGGCGGCGGCGACCCGCGACGACGTGGCCGCCGCCGCGGCGAAGTACCTCGCGCCGTCCGGCGCGGTCGACCGTGATCCTCGGCGACGCCGCGAAGATCGAGGCTCCGGTGGCGACGCTGCGCGAGGTGGAGCTGGAATGACCGATCGCGCCGCCCCTCGCCCGGGCGACGCTCGACCGGGCGGGGCACCGGCGGTCGGATCCGCGACTGGCTCGACGTCGGCGTGGCCGTCCGCCCGGCTGCTGCGGGCCGACTCGTCGGCCGGCACAGCCCTGTTCCGCGACCTGGTGACCGGCGACGCCGCCGACGCCGCGGTCGGCGCGGTGCTGTCAGCTGGTCGTGACGCGACACGTCCGATGTGGATCGCCCGTCGGCGGTCTTCCTCGGCGTCGAGACCGACGGGGTGCCGGTGTTCGCGGTCGACGGGCCGCTGCCGGCGATGCCCGGCACCCGCCCGGCGCAACCTGCGCGACGTCGGCCACCGGCTCGAGCGACCGCGACGCCGGCCTGCTCACCACGGCGATGGCGCTCGCTCAACTGGCACGCCCGCAGCCGCGTACTCGCCGCAGTCGGGCCAGCCGACCACCATCGGCGAGGCCGGCTGGTCGCGGGTCGACGCGGCTCGGGCAACCAGACGTTCTGGCCGCGCACCGACCCGGCGATGATCGTGCTGGTGCACCGACGGTGTGGCGGGCCCGGAGGGCCGGTGCCTGCTCGGCAACAACGCCACCTGGCCACAGGTCGCCGGGCTTCCGCCGGTTCTCCTGCCTGGCCGGCTACGTCGAGCCGGGCGAGTCGGCCGAGGCCGCGGTGACCCGCGAGGTGATGGAAGAGGTCGGCATCGAGCTCGACCGCATCGACTACGTGTCCAGCCAGCCGTGGCCGTTCCCGGGCTCGCTGATGCTGGGCTTTCAGCGGTGGCCGACCCGGCCGGACGATCAAGGTCGACCCGGCCGAGATCACCGAGGCCCGCTGGTTCACCCGAGCCGAGATCCGCAAGGTGCTCGCAGGCGACACGCTCGACCTGGGCACGCCCGAGAGCCCGGACCTGATCGAGCCTGCCGATGCAGGTCTCGATCGCCCACTACCTGATCGCCACGTGGGCGGCTTGATCGTCTGGTTGTGTAACGCGGACCAGGCTGGTCAGGGGCCCGATCTGTGGGCCCCTGCCCATTGCGCGCGGGAGCGAACGGTCAGGCCCCCGACGGACGTGCGTAAACCCAGATTTGGATCGTTCACGCCTTCTGCGACGCCAACTGCGCCTTCACCTGGGTGATCGACGGGTTGGTGAGCGCGGTGCCGTCGTCGAACCGCAGCGTCGGGACGGTCTGGTTGCCGCCGTTGACGCTCATGACGTAGTCGGCCGAGGCCGGGTCGCGCTCGATGTCGATCACCTCGTACGCGATGCCCTCGCGGTCGAGCTGGGACTTCAGGCGGTGGCAGTAGCCGCACCACGAGGTGGAGTACATCGTCAACATCGAGCTTCCTCCGGGGGTTGGGGGTCCTCCATTGGAGAGAACGTCGGACCTGGCTGTCATGATTCCTGACTGTGGCGGTTGACTCTCCGGCGGAGCAGGTCCTCGCGGGCCTCGACCCCGAGCAGCGCACCGCCGTGACCGCGCCGGCCGGGCCGGTCTGCATCCTGGCCGGCGCAGGCACGGGCAAGACCCGGGCGATCACCCACCGCATCGCTTACCGCACACTGCGCGGCGACATCGCGGGCCGGCACTGCTCGCCGTCACCTTCACCGCCCGGGCGGCGGCCGAGATGCGGACCCGGCTCGCGGCGCTCGGCGTCGCCGGGGTGCAGGCGCGCACGTTCCACGCGGCCGCGCTGCGCCAGGTGCGCTACTTCGCGCCGCGGCTGCTCGCCGGGCGCGAGCTGCCCGAGCTGGTCGCCAGCAAGGCCCGGCTGGTCGGGCTGGCCGCGGCCCGGGTGGGTGTGCGCACCGACCGCACCGGGGCGCGCGACCTGGCCGGCGAGATCGAGTGGGCCAAGTCGTCGCTGGTCGAGCCCGGCGAATACGTGGTCGCGGCGGCCAAGGCGACCCGCGAGACCCCGTTCGAGGCGGCCAAGGTGGCCGAGGTGTTCGCCGCCTACGAGCAGCTCAAGCGCGGCAACGGGGTGATCGACTTCGAAGACCTGCTGCGCGCGGCGGTGTGGGGGATCGAGGAGCACGCCGACGTCGCCGAGCAGGTGCGGGCGCAATACCGGCACTTCGTCGTCGACGAATACCAGGACGTCAACCCGTTGCAGCAACGGCTGCTCGACGCCTGGCTCGGCGGGCGCGACGACCTGACCGTGGTCGGCGACGCGTCGCAGACGATCTACTCGTTCACCGGTGCGACCTCGGCCTACCTGATCGACTTCCCGCGGTCGCGGCGCGACGCGGTGGTGGTCCGGCTGGTCCGCGACTACCGGTCGACGCCGCAGGTGGTCGGGCTGGCCAAC
The DNA here is from genome assembly GCA_963840005.1 of uncultured Actinomycetota bacterium. GTDB lineage: Bacteria > Actinomycetota > Actinomycetes > Mycobacteriales > Micromonosporaceae > Asanoa. The sequence continues at coordinate 84,117 of CAWIXO010000011.1, forward strand.
GCCGTGATCCGGCAGGCCCGCGGCACCGAGGCGCGGTTGCGGCTGGAGCTGGTCGGTCAGCGGCCCTCGGGTGCCGAGCCCGAGCTGCGGATCTTCCAGGACGAGCCGGGCGAGGCGGCCGCGGTGGCGGCGCGCTGCCGGCAGCTGATCGCCAGCGGCACGCCGGCGCGCGAGATCGCGGTGCTGTTCCGCACCAACGCGCAGTCCGAGACCTACGAGAAGGCGCTGGCCGAGGTCGAGGTGCCCTACGTCGTCCACGGCGCCGAACGGTTCTTCGAGCGCACCGAGGTCCGGCAGGCGCTGGTCGCGCTGCGGGCGGCGACCCGGTCCACCGACCCGGGCGAGCCGTTGACGCGATCGGTGACCGCCGCGCTGGAGGCGGTCGGCTGGGCGCCCGAGCAGCGGCCGCCGGGCGGTGCGGCCCGCGAGCGCTGGGAGGCGCTGGCCGCGCTGGTGCAGGTCGCCGAGGAGTTCGCGGCCGTGCCGGTGCTGCTGCCGATCGGCGAGGGCGCCGTGTCGTCGCGGCCACCCTCGCTCGCGGACTTCGTCGAGGAGTTGGCGCGCCGGGCGGCGGCGCAGCACGCGCCGACCGTCGACGGCGTGACCCTCGCGTCGCTGCACTCGGCCAAGGGCCTCGAATGGGACGCGGTCTTCGTGGTCGGGCTCTCCGACGGCACGCTGCCGACCACCTACGCGAAGACGGCCGAACAGGTCGAGGAAGAGCGCCGGCTGCTCTACGTCGGGGTGACCCGGGCCCGGGAGTGGCTCTGGCTCTCCTATGCGATCTCCCGCTCGCCGGGCGGGCGGCCCCGGCGGCCGTGCCGGTTCCTGCCGCAGTTCGACGGCCGGTCGGGCGGGTCGCGCGGCGGCTCCGGCGAGGGCTCCGGCATGGCGCGATTGAGTCGCAAAACCGACAGCCGGCCGCCGCGAATCGTCTCGTGCCGGGTCTGTGGCGCCACGTTGCTCGGCGGCGCCGACCGCAAGCTCGGCCGGTGCGCCGACCTGTCCGTCCGATCTGGACGAAGAGCTGCTCGAGCGGCTGCAGACCTGGCGGGCGCGCGTTTCCGCAGGTCAGCGCGTTCCGGCATACGTCGTCTTCACTGACGCGACGCTGGTGGCGATCGCCGAACGCAAGCCGGCGCAGCGCTCCGACCTGATCGCCATCGCCGGCATCGGCCCCCGGAAACTGGGCCTCTACGGCGATGCCGCGCTGGCCCTCGTGGCCGGTGCGGCGGTAGATGATCTTGAGCCAGAAAAAAGTTCTGCGAATGACCCGTAAAACCGTTTGCCCTCCCCGGAGGGCGAGGCATAGCCTCAGAGCACACCAGGAGAGAGCGCTGCTCAAACCTGGTTAGGCAGAGATATTCCGTCGCACGAAGAGTCAGCAGAAGGAGGTGGCCCCGGTGGCAAGCACCTACACGACCCGACCGTGGTCGCTGAGCGCTGCCCCGAGCCCGTTGGAGGCTTCGCGCCTCTGCGTGCTCGCCCAGGCTCCGATCGCGCCGGCATATCTGGCCCAGGCTCAGGCCGAGCTGATCCTGGCGCCCGCTGCCGGCACGTTCCACGGGACCAATGTGTCCACGGTCAAGGGTATCCAGGTCAAGGGCGGCATGGATGTCCGCGGCGTTCCACCTCGAAGTAGGCCGGTCTAGAAAATAGACCTCCGGCTCGCTTCGAGGCCGCGGAACCCGTAACCCGGGATCCGCGGCCTTAGTTTTTTGCTCCACCAGTTCTGAAAAGCGGTCCATGAGACCGAAAGCGAGAGAGAGGTGACCGGGCGATGAGCCTGGCCTTGGCCAACGCCGACGCGAAGAGCGTCGAGTTGGACGCGGAACTGCCTTGTCGGAAGTTCGACCCGGACCTGTGGTTCGCCGACGCACCTACCGAGCTCGAGTTGGCCAAGTCGCTCTGCGGGGACTGCCCGCTGCGCGTCGAGTGCCTGTCGGGTGCGGTCGAGCGTGCCGAGCCCTGGGGCGTCTGGGGCGGCGAGATCTTCGAGCGCGGCGCGGTCGTGCCCCGCAAGCGGCCCCGTGGCCGTCCGCGTAAGGAAGATGTCGCCCGCGACGCCGTCCTCCGAGTCGAGGTCGAGGCGCGGATGGCAGCCGAAGGGCTCGCCGAGCAGCCGCGCGTCGCGGTCCGACTGGCGGCCTGACATGTCAACGGTCCGCGCAACCCACACCACCACCTACATCGAGAAACCGAGAACGAACGCCATGACCACTGAAAACGGAGCCATCAAGATGAATCTCATCCAAGAAGCGTTGTCCCGAGCGCGAATGCGTCTGCCTCAGACCGGCAGGAAGACGCGCTCTGAGGCCTCCCGATCCGCCCGCAACATCGCCATGTCTGCCCGCCGCGAGTCGGCGCGTCAGATGGGTGGCTGGTAGATCACATCGCTTTGCCGCGTGGCCCGCTCTCCTTCGGGGGAGCGGGCCGCTTCCGTTTGCGCCGCTGTGCGTGGTTGCACGATCAAACTCACGATCGAGCAGACCGTCAAGATCAAATTCTGGTCCCGGGTTCGCGGTGGTCCGGACCGTTGCTCATTGGTTGACCCTGGTGTGGTCCGGTTGTTGGATGGCCGGGCAGCGCCTGGGCCGTCGGGTCACCGCCAACCGTTGCAGCCCCCCTTTTTGAGGGCCTGCGGGAGTTTCTGCGGGGCCTGGCGGTCCGGGACATCCCGACTGGCAACAGGGCTACTGCGCCGTAGAGCGCCCGTCAATGAGCGTCCGGCAGTGATGTCCCGAACCACCAGGTGCTTCCCCACTGGATTGAGCAGCGGAGGAGCTTGAATGAGTGTGACCGATGACGGCGTCGCGGCGCGAGCGGTGACGGCGGGAATCGACTGGGCCACTGACGATCACGCGGTGTGTGTCATCGACGCTGATGGTGAGGCGTTGGAGCGGGTCACGATTGCCCACACGAAGGCCGGGCTGGCCCGGTTGGTCGGGCTCCTGGCCGCCTTCGAGGTGGTCGGGGTGGGGATCGAACGCCCGGACGGGCCGGTCGTCGACGCCCTGTTGGCTGCCGGGCTCACGGTGTTCGTGATCGCCCCGTCGCAGGTCAAGTCGCTGCGCCGCCGGTACGGGTCGGCGGGGAACAAAGACGACCGGTTCGACGCGTTCGTGCTGGCCGACACCGTCCGCACCGATCAGCGGCGGCTGAGCCCACTGCGACCGGACACGCCCGCGACGCTGACGTTGCGGGCGTTGGTGCGTTCCCGCCAAGACCTGCTCCGGCACCGGGTCGCGGCCGGCAACCAGCTCCGCGCGCACCTGCAGACCGCGCTACCGGCCGTGGTCGGCCTGTTCTACGCCATCGACGCCCCGACCAGCCGGGCGTTCCTGACCGCCTTCGGCACCCAGGACGCCCTCGACGAACTCACCGTCGACCAGCTGACCGGCTGGCTGCGCGCGCACCACGCCTACCGCTGCGACCCGCACCTGCTCCACCAACGCCTCCACGCCGCGGCTCGCGGCCCGAGCGGGGCCCACGGCCGCGCCCTGGCCGCGGTCACCCACGCCTACCTGGCCGCCCTGACCACGCTCGCCGACCAGATCAAAGCCCTCGACCAGCACCTCACCGACGCCCTGGCCGCCCACCCCGACGAGCACATCTTCACCTCGCTACCACGGACCGGAACAGTCCGCGCCGCCCGTCTGCTGGCCGAGATCGGCGACGCCCGCGGCCGGTTCCCCACCCCGCAATCGCTGGCCGGCCTCGCCGGCGTCACCCCATCGACCCGCCAATCCGGGCACGTCAGAGTCGTCGCGTTCCGCTGGGCCGCCGACAAACAACTCCGCGCCGCCATCTGCGACTTCGCCGCCGACTCCCGCCACGCCAACCCCTGGGCCAACCACCTCTACCAACAAGCCAGAACCCGCGGCCACCGCCACCCACACGCCGTCCGCATCCTCGCCCGCGCCTGGCTCACCGTGATCTGGAAATGCTGGACCACTAACACCCCATACGACCCAGCCCGCCACGGCGCCCTCCAAACCCTCCTCACCCAAGACCAACAAGTGGAGGGTTGACACAGGGCACTCCCGCCGGGGACCGCTCCGCTTCGCTGCGCTGCCAGGTCCGCGGTGGGAAATCAGCCGATATCCCACGAGGCCAGGTGGGCGTCGCAGTGAAGGCAGCGGAACAGGTAGGCGGTGGGCTCGCCGGTGCGGTCGAGGCGCCGGACGAACTCTTCGGCCTCGCGTTCCGCCCAGTTGAGGCGGTGGAGGTCGGCGCGGATCATGTCGAGCGCGTCCGGGTGTGGCTCCAGGTCCCGGTAGCCGGCTGGGCCGAGGAAGGCGGCGCCGTCGGCGCAGTGGTAGAGCCAGGACTCCTGTTGCCATCCGGTGAAGCCTGGTGTGCGCCGGGTGATCTCGATGACGATCTCGTCTGGGACGTCGTCGGGCACGTCGACGGCGTCGCTGAACTCGCCCGGCTGGTCCAGCGTGTGGGTGCCGTCCAGCGCGGTCGCGACGATCCCCAGGGCTCGGGAGGCCTCGCCGGAGTGGATGCAGTCCAGGCAGAGGTTCTCGGCGCGGCGGCCGTAGATCGGGCCGGTGTAGCGGACCTCGCGGTGCTGGCCGCAGACGTGGCAGACGTGCTCGGCGCGTTCGGCCGAACCTGTCGCGATCGGGTCGGGGTGGTAGCGGAACATGTCAGCCCGCCAGGGCGCCGCCGCTGAGCAGGGCGCGGGTGGCGTCCCAGCCCTCTACGGCCTGGTCCAGCGTGGCCAGGTCGGCCGGGCCGCGCAGGCGGCGCCAGGCCGGTGTGGTCACGACCTCCGCGGGGTTCGGCGCGTGCGGGCGGATGGCGGTGGCGGCCACGTCGGCGTCGAAGTCGAGGTCCGGCAGCCAGTCCGGCGCCGGCAGGCGGGACGCCACCCCGAGCAGGCCCGGCCCCTCGTTCGGCGCCACCGCGAGCGTCTTGGTGGTCAGCGGGCGGAACAGCTTGCCGAGGATCAGGCCGGGCAGGTCCGGCGCGTCGGCGGCGATCACCGCGGCCTGGTCGTAGCCGTCGGCCGCGGCCGCCGCGAAGGTGGCGTTGACCGTGGTCGCCGGGACCTCGTACACCTGCATCGAGGGCCAGGCCACCGCGTCGGCGAGCGAGCGGTCGGCGGGCGTGGCGGCGATCGCCGGGTCGACCTCGTTGAGCGTGGCGAGCAGGTCGACGACGTCCTCGGCCAGCGCGTGGCGCCACTTGCCGATCTCGATGCCGGGAGGTGCCCAGGTTACCTGGGTGAGCAGGACGACGATCACACGGCGGGTCACAGAACCCACGTTAGTCAGTCGGCCAGGACCAGGCCCGTGCTGGCTGCCACGCCCTCGAGGTAGCCCCGGGCCCGCTCGGTCTTCGGAGTAGCGACCGACGAGGGTCCAGAAACGGGCGTTGTGGCTGGGGACGACGAGGTGGGCGAGCTCATGGAGGAGCACGTAGTCGATCACCCAGTCGGGCATCTCCTGGATCCGGTGCGAGATGCGAATCGACCGGTCAGCGGGCGTGCAGGACCCCCAGCGGCCGTTCTGGTTGGTCACCCAGCGGACGCTGGCCGGTTGGGCGCTACGGGCGTACTCAGCGAGGTAGAGACCGATCAGGCGTTGGGACCGGGCCTGCAGCTCGGCGTCGCTGCGGCTGAGGCGCTGTTCGCGGGCGGCGAGGCGGGCGAGCATCTTGTCAACCCACTCGGTCTCCTCGGCCCGCGAGAACTGGTCGGGTATGAGCACGACCACGCGCTCGCCGTCGCGGTAGGCGGACACCGTTCGGCGCCGGCGCTGTGAGCGCCGTACCTCGACGACCGGCTTCCGCGTGGCGGCCACTACCGCACCCCAGAGCCCCGGGTTCCGTTCACGAAGGCACGCTAACCGGTAGGTGCCATGCCGCCGCAAGGGCCAACACACACGGTCACGCCGGGAAAGTGCCGGTTGACGGCGGGTCGTCCGGAAAAAATTTCGCGGGCGGGCCGGTGGTGGTGGGTCCGCTGCGCCCCGAGGGACCCTACGCCAAACCGTAAGGGATGCCACGCTCGGATGGGCGGTAATCGGGGTGATGCAGCTCGCAGGAGCGCTTTGGTCGGCGTGTCCGGCCCGAATCTGACAATTCGGCGTAGTCCGACATGCACACTCGTGAGCGTCAGGTGTCGCATCGCACTACCAGCGGAGCCCCGTCCCTGGTGATGATCGGGTTCCTGACATGGAACCGCCCGCTTGTGGGTAGGGTCCGCGGACCGGCGGTCACACGTGTGACCGCGGAGAAGCCCCGACGTCGGCGCTCTTGTGCCGCGCCCGGGCATTCGCCGGGGCGAAACCGGCGAACAAGACTAGGAGGGCATCGTGGCCGACAAGGCCCAGACCTACAACGGGTACTGCGTGAAGTGCAAGGAGAAGCGCGACTTCACGGGCACCGTCGAGGTGTCGAAGACCGGGATGAACATGGCTAAGGGCAAGTGCCCGGTTTGTGGCACCACCGTCAACCGGATCCTCGGCAAGGCGAAGGTCTGACCGGGATTTTCCGGGCTGGCCTGCGGGCCGGCACGTTGACGTTGTTTCGCTGGGAGAGGGCGGCCAGCCGGCCGTCCTCTCCGGCGTCTCCGAACGAATACGGAGTGTCATCAAGATCGGGCGGTCACGTTACCGGCTGGTTGTGGATAACTCGCCGGAAGCTGTGGATAACCCCGTCTACATGACCCGCCACCTGTGGACAACGAGCCGGTGGCCCCCAGGTGACGGTGACATTCTGTTACTTCGTGACGACGATTGGGTTGCTCCGGCCAACGCTGCTGCCGGGCCTGGCGCGCATCCGGCGCGGCCCGCGCACCGTGCAGTTCGGGGTCGATCCGCAGCGTGCGGTCCTGGTCGAGTTGGCCGACGAACGAGCCGCCGCGATCCTCGACCTGCTCGACGGCGCGCACACCGAACGCCAGATCCTGGCCGGCGCCCTGCGGCTGGGCGTTCGCCCGGCTGACGCCCGTGCCCTGCTCGGCACGCTGCACGCCCACGGACTCCTCGTGGCCGCACACACCCTGAACCCACCCGGCGTCGCACCCCACTTGCGCGCCGAAGCCGCCGCCCTCGCCCTCCGCCAGGCCGACCCCCGCCTGGCGGGCCGCTGGGCCTATCGCGGCCCCTTGAGCGCGGCCGCCCAAGAACGCCACCGCGCCGGCGGGAGCCCGACCGGCCGAACGCCGGCCGCGGCGGGTCAAGAACGTGCTGGCGCTGGCGGGACGGGCCGAACGCTGGCCGCGGCGGGTCAAGAACGTGCTGGCGCTGGCGGGACGGGCCGAACGGCCGCCGCAGCCGCTCAACAGCGCCCCGACAGTGCGGGCCCGATGGGCCGAACGCTTGATGCAGCCGCTCAAGAACGCCCCGGCGCTGGCGCGGTGCGGCCGGGCCGGAAGCCGACCTCGGGCGGCTCTGTGGTGGAGAACACCGTTGGGTTGCTCACTCCCGCTCAGGTTCTGCGGCGGCGGGCGAACGCGCGGGTCGCGGTCGCCGGGCGGGGTCGGCTGGCGGCGCCGATCGCGATCGCGCTGGCCCGGTCCGGGGTCGGCCATGTGCGGCCCGATCTGTCCGGCACCGTCAGACCAGAGGAGGTGGTGCTCGGCCTCGACCCGGCCGCGGTCGGTCGACCGCGGAGCGTCGTGGTGGCCCAGGCGGTGGTCGCCGCGGGTGGCAGACCCGGCCGAGGCAAGCCGCACCTCGTCGTCCAAGTGGGCGCCGAACAACCGGCTGACCTGGCCGCCGCCGCGCTGCGCCGGCGCGGTCAGGCGGTGCTGGCGGTCGAGATCCGCGATGGCGCACCGGTGGTCGGGCCGTTCGTCGAGGCCGGCGGGTCGCCCTGTCTCGGCTGCCTCGAACTGCACCGGTCGGACCGCGACCCGGCCTGGTCGGAGATCGCCGCCGACCTGGCCACCAAGCCACCCGAGGAGGCGTGCGACCTGGTCACGATCATGACGGCGGCGGCTTTCGCGGCGGCCGAGGCGTTGGCCCATATCGACGGCAATGAGCCCCGGACGATCGGCGGGGCAGTGACCGTCGTCTCGCCCGGTGACCTGCGGCGACGCCATTGGCCGGCACATCCGCGATGTTCCTGTGTCCGGACCTAGTTATGATCTTGGGTCTCCCTGAACTGTCAGTCACAATGATCTGGTGAGCGACATCCCGCGCCAGGCCGTTACCCGGACTGCCAAGCTCGCCTCTCTGCCGCTCGGCTTCGCCGGGCGGACCATACTGGGCTTCGGCAAGCGGATGACCGGCATGGCGTCCGATGCGATCTCCGCCGAGTTGCAACAGCGCACCGCCGACCAGGTGTTCGCCGTGCTGGGCCAGCTCAAGGGCGGAGCGATGAAGTTCGGGCAGGCCCTGTCCGTCTTCGAGGCCGCGCTGCCCGAGGAGATGGCCGGGCCCTACCGCCAGGCCCTGACCAAGCTGCAGGAGTCCGCGCCGCCGCTGCCCGCGGCCAGCGTCCACCGGGTGCTCGCCGAGCAGTTGGGCCCCGAGTGGCGCAGGCACTTCCTCGAGTTCGACGACCACCGGCTGCCGCGGCCAGCATCGGGCAGGTGCACCGCGCGCTCTGGAAGGGGCGCGCCAAGGGTGGCCGGCCGGTCGCGGTGAAGATCCAGTACCCGGGCGCCGGCGACGCCCTGCTAAGTGACCTCAAGCAGCTGTCCCGGCTCGGCTCGATGTTCAAGGCGATCCAGCCCGGGCTCGACATCAAGCCGCTGCTGGTCGAGTTGCGGGCGCGGATCAGCGAAGAGCTCGACTACGAGCTGGAGGCCAAAGCGCAGCGGGCGTTCGCGGCCGCGTACGCCGACGATGCCGAGATCCTCGTCCCCAAGGTCGTGGCGCAGGCGCCGCGGGTGTTGGTCACCGAGTGGATCGAGGGCATGCCGCTCTCGAAGATCATTGCCGGCGGCTACGCAGGAGGAGCGCGACCTCGCGGGCGCGCGGATGGCGACCCTGCACTTCTCAGCTCCCGCCCGCGCCCGGATGCTGCACGCCGACCCGCACCCCGGCAACTTCCGGCTGATGTCGGACGGCCGGCTGGGCGTCGTCGACTTCGGCGCGGTCGCCCGCCTGCCCGAGGGGCTGCCCGAGCCGGTCGGCCGGCTGACCCGGCTGGCGCTGGCCCACGAGGCGGACGCGGTGGTCGAAGGGCTGCGCGAGGAGGGCTTCCTGCGCCTCGAGCAGGACATCGACGCCGAAGAGGTGCTCAACTTCCTGCTGCCGATGCTGGCGCCGCTCGCCCAGGACGAGTTCAAGTTCACCCGGGCCTGGCTCCGCAGCGAAGCGACCCGCCTGGCCAGCCCGAAGTCACCGGCCTTCCAGCTGAGCCGCCAACTCAACCTGCCGCCGTCCTACCTGCTGATCCACCGCGTCACCCTCGGCTCCATCGGCGTCCTCTGCCAACTCGAGTCCCGCGCCCCCTACCGCGAGATCGTCGAGCAGTGGGTGCCGGGCTTCGCGCCGGTCCCGTAACGCAAAGCTCCGCTTGCCTGGCCCACGACGGACCTGGCAAGCGGAGCGCAGCGGAGCGTTCCCTCGCGGGAGGAACGGTCTGAACCCCCGCGAGCCCGAGCAAATTACTCGTCTTTGTCCTTGTCCTCGCCCTTCGGCGGGTTCTCCTTCGGGCCTTCGTCGCTGCCGAAGTCGATGTCGCCGAGGTCGTCGAAGTCACCCAGCCCGCCGTTGTCGAGCTGGGCGCGGGCGAACGCCTCCGGGTCGGCGAAATCCTCACCGGACGGCAGCAGGTCCGGGTGGCCCCACAGGCCGTCGCGGCCCTGGACGCCCCGTTGCTCGGTGACGGCGGTCCACAGCGCGGCCGCTTCGCGCAGCCGGCGCGGCCGCAGCTCGAGCCCGACCAGCGCGGCGAAGGTCTGCTCGGCCGGCCCACCGGCGGCCCGGCGGCGCCGGAACGCCTCGGCCAGCCGCACCACGTTCGGCAGCCGGTCGCCGACGGCCATGTCGACCACGTGCCCGACCCAGCCCTCGACCAGCGCCAACGTGGTCTCCAGGCGGGCCAGTGAGGCCTTCTGGGCGGGTGTGTCCTCCGGCGCGAAGATGCCCTCGAGGGCCAGCTCCTGCATCGACTCCGGGTTGGTCGGGTCGATGCGGCCCATCGCCTCCTCGATCGCCTCCCGGTTGACGGTGATGCCGTTGGCGTAGGTCTCCACCGAGTTCAGGATGTGCCCGCGCAGCCATGGGACGTGCTCGAACAGCCGCTGGTGTGCGGCCTCGCGCAGTGCGACGTAGAGCCGCACCTCGTCTTCCGGCAGTTCCAGGCCCGTGGCGAACTCACGGATGTTGGCCGGGATCAGCGCGCCGGTGCCGGTCGGGCCGAGCGGCAGGCCGATGTCGCCGGCCGAGAGCACCTCGGCCGCCAGCGAGCCGAGCGCCTGGCCGAGCTGGCCACCGAACAGGGCGCCGCCCAGCGTGGTGACCATGGAGTGCATCGGGCCGAGCTGGGCGCGCGCCTCGGGCGGCACGAGGTCGCCCATCGCGTTGACCATGCGCTCGGCGACGGGGTTGCAGAGCTTCTGCCAGACGTCGAGGGTCCGGTAGATCCACTCGTTGCGGTTCCAAGCGACCGCGGTCTTGACGCCCGAGGGCAGGGCCACTGCCTGCTCGAGCCAGAGGTCGGCCAGGCGCAGCACTTCTTCCACGGCGTTTCGCTCGAACGGCGAGACCGCGGGGTCACCGGCCTGGGAGAGCTGTGCGGCGGCTACCTGGCGCGCCAGGTCCCAGTTGACCGGGCCGGAGCCCGGGGCCGCGAGCAGTTGCTGCAGTTGCGCCATGAACTGCTGCATCTGCTGCGGGTCGTTGGGGTCCGGCGGCTGGCCGCCCGGGAGCGCGAAGCCAAACGGAATATCAGGCACATGTCAACGGTACGCGCGTCGGGGGCGGGCGACCGTACCGCGTGCTTAAGCCCAGGGAGAACTCGGGGAACACCATTCAGGGACGCTCGGTACGCTTCCCGCCATGAAAAGTCGTGGCGTGACGGTTCTGCTCGGTGCCGTGATCACGGTGCTGTTGAGCTTCGGGGTGCTTTCCGCCCCGGTTCCGTACGTCGTGCTCGGTCCCGGCCCCACCGTCAACACCCTGGGCAAAGAGGCCGACAAAGAGGTCATCCAGATCTCCGGCACGCAGACCTACCAGTCCGCCGGGCAGCTCCGATTGACGACGGTCAAGGTGGCGCCGGAGACGAAGCTCCTCCCCGCGATCGCCGGCTGGTTCTCCGACAAGGAGGCCGTCGTACCCCGAGAGCTGATCTATCCGCCGGACCAGACCGAGCAGCAGGTCGAGCAGCAGAACGCCGAAGACTTCCAGGCCTCGCAGACCAGCGCTGAGACGGCGGCGCTGACCGAGCTCGGCTACCCGATCCAGGTCACCGTCAGCAAGGTGACCGCGGGCGGGGCCGCCGAGTCGGTGCTCAAGGCCGGCGACGTGATCACCTCGGTCGACGGCAAGCCGGTCAAGGCGGCCGGCGACCTGACCGACGCCGTCCGGGCCAAGCCGGCCGGCAGCACGGTCACGGTCGGCTACACCCGCGGCGGTCAGCCGGCGGAGGCGACGCTGACCACGAAGACGGTCGACGGGCAGCCCCGGATCGGCGTCGAGATCGAGCAGAAGCAGCCCCACCCGTTCGACCTCAAGTTCGACCTCGAAGACATCGGTGGTCCCAGCGCCGGTCTGATGTTCACCCTCGGCATCATCGACAAGCTCGGCGCCGACGACCTCACCGGCGGCAAGATCATCGCGGGCACCGGCACGATCGACGACCAGGGCAACGTTGGTCCGATCGGCGGCATCCCGCAGAAGCTGGTCGGCGCGAAAGACGCCGGCGCGGTCGCCTTCCTGGTGCCCGCCGACAACTGCGAAGAAGCCAAGAACAACGCCGTCGACGGCCTGCCGCTGTACAAGGTGGGCACACTCGACGAGGCACTGAACGCACTCAACTCGCTGAAAGGCGGCGGCCAACCGCCGATGTGCTAACCCCCCGTAGTCTGAACACCGCCCCCCTGAGCTGGTCCACCAAGCGTTGCGGAGCCAACTGTGGTCATGCGTAGCAGTCCCCTGCCGAGAATGAGCCGCCGTGGCCGCGTGACGGTCGGCGTGCTGGTCGGCGTTTTTGTCTTGTTCACCTTGCTCGGTTGGGGAGTCAACGCCTGGACCGACTGGCTGTGGTTCGACGAGGTCCACTACACCGGCGTCTTCAGCACGGTGCTCACCACGCGCCTGCTGTTGTTCCTCGCGGTCGGTGCGGCGATGGCGATCGTCATCGGCGGCAACCTCTACCTGGCCTACCGCCTGCGCCCGTTGCTGCGGCCACACTCGTCCGAGCAGCAGACCCTCGACCGCTACCGCGTCGCGCTGTCGCCGCGGATCGGCATCTGGATCACCGTCGTCTCGCTCGTGGTCGGGCTGTTCGCCGGACTATCCGCGCAGGGCCGGTGGGACACCTGGATGCTGTTCCGCAACGCGCAGCCGTTCGGCACCAAGGACCCGATCTTCAACATCGACGTGGGCTTCTACGTCTTCCAGTACCCGTTCTACCGCTACCTGCTGGGCGTCGGCTTCACCGCCGTCGTGCTCGCGGTGATCGGTTCGCTGGCGGTGCACTACGTCTTCGGCGGCGTGCGCCTGCAGGGCGGCGGCGACCGGATCACCAACGCGGCGCGTGCCCACCTGACCACCCTGGTCGCGGTCTTCGTGCTGTTCAAGGCCGTCGCCTACGTGCTGGACCGGCGGGCGCTGCTGCTGTCGTACAACGAGGGCGCCAAGGTCTACGGTGCCGGCTACACCGACGTCAACGCGTTGCTGCCGGCCAAGGAGATCCTCGGCTACATCTCGATCGTGGTCGCCATCGCGATCATCCTGTTCTCCAACGCGATCATCCGGAACCTGGTCTGGCCGGGCGTCTCGCTCGCCCTGCTCGGCATCTCCGCGGTCGCGATCGGTGGCATCTACCCGTCGGCCGTGCAGAGCTTCCAGGTCAACCCGAGCACGATCGACAAGGAGCGGCCGTACATCAAGAACAGCATCGAGGCGACCAGAGCCGCGTTCGGCATAGCCAACGTCGACATCAAGACGTACCCGGGCAGCAGCCAACCACCACCAGCGAGCCTGGCCACCGACACCTCGATCGTGCCGAACATCCGGCTGCTCGACCCACAGCTGCTCTCCGAGACGTACACCCAGCTCCAGCAGGCCCGCGGCTTCTACAACTTCGGCGACAAGCTCGACATCGACCGCTACGCGGTCGGCGGCAGCACGCAGGACTACGTGGTCGGCGTGCGAGAGATCAACTACCGCACGGGCCTGACCGCGCAGCAGAGCAACTGGCTCAACCGGCACACCATCTACACGCACGGTTACGGCGTGGTAGCCGCGCCGGCCAACCGGGTCTGCAACGAGCAGCCGTACTTCGTCTCCGGCTTCCTCGGTGACGAGGGCAGCGACGGCTGCCAGTCGGCGACCGAGGAGATCAAGACCAGCCAGCCCCGGATCTACTACGGCGAGCAGATGCAGGACAGCGACTACGCCGTCGTCGGCTCGCGTGGCGAGGGCAGCAACGCCGAGTTCGACCGGCCGACCGGCAACCAGGAGCAGTACTACACCTACGACGGCACCGGCGGCGTCGAGATCGGCTCGTTCATGCGCCGGCTGCTCTACACGGTGAAGATGCAGGAGACCAACTTCCTGCTCTCCGAGGCGGTCAACGACAACTCGAAGCTGATGTACGTGCGCAACCCGCGCGACCGGGTCGCCAAGGTGGCGCCGTTCCTCAAGCTCGACGGCGACCCGTACCCGGCGGTGGTCGACGGCCGCGTGCAGTGGATCGTCGACGGCTACACGACCGCGGCGACCTACCCCAACTCGGAGCGCGTCAACCTGCAGTCGGTGACCAGCGACGAGCTGACCACCAGCGGTGCCGTGGTCGCACAGGCCCGGGAAGAGATCAACTACATCCGCAACTCGGTGAAGGCGACCGTCGACGCGTACGACGGCACGGTCAAGCTCTACGAGTACGACGAAACGGACCCGGTCCTGAAGGCCTGGAACAAGGCCTTCGGCGGCAACCTGATCGTCCCGAAGGCGGAGATCCCGCAGGAGCTCACCGACCACCTGCGCTACCCGGCCGACCTGTTCAAGGTGCAGCGCGACCTGCTGTCCCGCTACCACGTGAGCGAGCCCAACGAGTTCTTCTCCGGGCAGGACTACTGGGAGGTCCCGAACGCGCCGGACGACCCGGACCGCGGCCAGAAGCAGCCGCCGTACTACCTGATGACCCAGATGCCCGGCCAGGAGGCACCGAGGTTCCAGCTGACGTCGGCGGTCACGCCACGCGGCCGGCAGAACCTGGCGGCCATCATCTCCGCGTCGTACGTGCAGGGACAGCCCAAACTCGAGGCGCTGGAGCTGCCTGACCAGTCGGTGGTCGCCGGCCCGGTCCAGGTCCATCAACAGATGACCAACGCGACCGACGTACGTGGCCAGCTAGCCGTGCTGGCCGCCGACGGCAAGTCCACGGTCCAGTACGGAAACCTGCTCTCGCTGCCGTTCGACAACGGCATGTTGTACGTCGAGCCGGTCTACGTGAAGAGCAACCAGCAGAACGCGTACCCACTGTTGCAACGCGTGCTCCTGTCCTATGGAGACGGTTCCAACGCCGTCCTGGCCAGCAGCCTGCAACAGGGCATCAAGGACCTGGTGGCCAAGGGCGACGCGCAGAGACAGCTGGCCGGGCAGCCACCGGCCACGCAACAGCCCAACCAGCCGCCACCGAGCACCGACCAGCCACCGACAGCGCTGTCACCGGAGCTAGCCGCGGCCGCCCAAGCCGTCGCGGACGCGATCGACGAGGTCAAGGCCGCCCAGGCGTCCGGCGACCTCACCAGGTACGGAAAGGCGTTGGGCGACCTGGAGAAGGCCAACGACGCCTTCCTGACCGCCCAACGCAACGCCGCCAACCGCCCGGTGGGCTCGGGAACAGCCCCGACACCCACGGCGACCCCGCCCGCGCCGACGACGCCACCATCACCGTCGGCGGGCTGATTCGCCCAGCTCAGACGGGGGTCGGCGGCCACGCCGGCCCCCGTTTTGGCATCCCGCCACAGGGTGCGCTAGTGTTTAGAAGCCGACGCGGGGTGGAGCAGCTCGGTAGCTCGCTGGGCTCATAACCCAGAGGTCGCAGGTTCAAATCCTGTCCCCGCTACGAGTGAGAACGGCCCTTCAGAGATTCTCTGAGGGGCCGTTTTCGTCGTCCTCGCTTCCGGATCCAGCAAGTGGGCGCTCGCGCTGACAGCAGTGGCGACAGCAACCTGCCCACACGAGCTGAGACAGAGCCAGCCGGATTGAGGCAGCCCTGCCGGCGATTCGATCACGCCGGCCAGCATCGCTTGGCCGGCCGTTTCAGACGGTGTCGGGCCGGTCGTCGCCGAGGATCCGCCGGCGGCGGTCCAGGGTGTCCTGGTCGAGCGCGTGGGCCTGCTCGTGCTGGCCGAGCGCGGCCAAGTTGGCGGCGAGGTTGTTGGCGGAGCCAAGGGTGTGGGGGTGGTCGTCGCCGAGGATCCGCCGGCGGCGGTCCAGGGTGTCCCGATCGAGCGCGAGGGCCTGCTCGTGCTGGCCGAGCGCGGCCAGGTCGGCGGCGAGGTTGTTGGCGGAGCCAAGGGTGTGGGGGTGGTCGTCGCCGAGGATCCGCCGGCGGCGGTCCAGGGTGTCCCGATCGAGCGCGAGGGCCTGCTCGTGCTGGCCGAGCGCGGCCAGGTCGACGGCGAGGTTGCTGGCGGAGCCAAGGGTGTGGGGGTGGTCGTCGCCGAGGATCCGCCGGCGGCGGTCCAGGTTGTCCTGGTCGAGGGCACGGGCCTGCTCGTGCTGGCCGAGCGCGCGCAGGTCGACGGCGAGGTTGTTGGCGGAGATGAGGGTGTTGGGGTGGTCGACACCTAGGATCCGCCGGCGGCGCTCCAGGGTGTCCTGGTCGAGGGCACGGGCCCGCTCGTGCTGGCCGAGCGAGGTCAGGTCGGCGGCGAGGTTGTTGGCGGAGCCAAGGGTGTGGGGGTGGTCGTCGCCGAGGATCCGCCGGCGGCGGTCCAGGTTGTCCTGGTCGAGGGCACGGGCCTGCTCGTGCTGGCCGAGCGCGCGCAGGCCGTTGGCGAGGTTGTTGGCGGCGGTGAGGGTGTTGGGGTGGTCGTCGCCGAGGATCCGTCGGCGGCGGTCCAGGATGTCCTGGTCGAGGACGCGGGCCTGCTCGCGTTGGCCGAGGTATCGGTACGCAATGGCGAGTTGGTTGGCCGCCCAGAGCACGTGATCGTCGTCGGCGCCGAGGGTGGTCTGCCAATATCGGCGCCAGGCCGTGGCCAGTGGCAGGGCGGTGTGGTATTCGCCGCGCATGAGCAGGTAGAACAGGGCGTTGCAGCCGGTGGAGCGCAGGTCGGGGCCGGCGGTTGCCGGGTCGTTTGCGAGCAGGTGCGGCAGCAGGGTGGCCCAGGCCGGCCACGAGTTGGGGTCGGAGCCGTCGTTGCCGGATTCGGCGGCGGCGAGTAGCCGCTCCACGACGACCCGGTCCTGGGCGTGCTGTTCGGGGTCTCGGCGGTCGCGGAGCACGGCCTGGGTGAGCCGGTGCAGCTGCAGCGTGTCCTCGGTCAGCCGGATCAGACCCAACCGGGCCATCCGCGCGAGCAGCCGCCGGAACGCCAGCCCTGCGGTCACGGTGGCGGCCAACGGCTCGGGAAACGTTTCGGCGGGGGCCGTCGTAAACCAGAACAAGGGAATCGGCTCGGGAGCGAGCAGCGCACACATGTGCAGCAGCTGCACTGCGGCTGGATCCTCGAGCCGGCGCACGGAAAGTTCGATCGTCGCGGCCAGCGGCACCGGATACGCGAGCGGGTTGTGGTCGCCGAGAACGTCGATGGCGTGCTGGCTGAGTTCGGTCAGGTAATCGGGAATGGGTATCCGGGTTTCGGCGATCAGGCCGGCCGCCTGGGTCAGGGCCAGTGGTAGGTCGCCCAGTGCCTGGGCCAGCCGGTCGGCGTCGGCGTCGGCGTCGGCCAGCAACGGGAGGTGTTGTTCGAGCAGCGCGATCGACTCCGACCGGTGGAACACGTCGACCTCGACCGGTTTTCCGAGCTCACCGAACCCGCTGTTGCGGGAAGTGACGATCACGTGCCCCGTGTCGGGAGGCAGCCACGGGCCGAGGTCGGGGGCGGTTTCGGCGTTGTCGAACACGATCAGCCATCGCGACATGGCGCGCAGCCGCCCGAATACGGACTGGACCGCCGCGTCGATGACGGTGCCCTTGTCCACCCAACCCGCCGCCAGAGCCAGCTCGGCGATCTGTTCACCGATCAGCTCCGGGCGTTCCGCGTCGATCCACCACACCAGCTGGTAGTCCCCGACGAACAGGTGTGCGTACTCGATCGCCAGCTGGGTCTTGCCGACTCCGCCCATCCCGTACAGGGCCTGCACCACGGCGCGGTCGCCGCCGGTCAGCCGTTCCCGCAACGCCGCCAGCAAGGCTTCCCGGCCGGTGAACGCCGGGTGGCGGCGGGGGACGTTCCACACCGGCGGATACGTCCCGGGCACCCGCGGACCAGCCCCGACCGGGATCAACTCCGGGGCCGGTCCACCGGGGAACGACCGTGGGGTCGACGGGCGACGAGGGCCACCTACCGCGCTCAGCAGCTCTTCCCGCGCAGCGGTCTCGTCCACGTTGAACAGATCGCGGTAGACCAGCGGCGCCAGGATCGGGGGCGGCTTGACCTCCTGCACCCGCACCGGCACCAACCGCCGTCCGCCGCCGGCATCAGGACGTTCCGCCATGACCGCGGTCCACTCGTCAACGGTGAACCGCTCCCGCTCGAAATACGCCGCCGAGTACAACGCGAGAACCCGGTCCGCCCGGGCAAGCGCGTCGTTCATGTTCAACACCGTGTTGGAGCCGGCCGCCCAGTCCCACACGTCCACCTCCACCGTGTAGCCGGCGGCGATCAGCTGCTGTGCCACCCACTCCGCCCACGGCCGGTCCGGACCCGCGTAGCTGACGAACAGATCGATCCGGCCCACTCCGGGTGACACATCCACACGACCACCGTGCCGCACCCCGTCCCCACCGGCGACTACCCGAATGGGCGAAACACCCCCATTGATCGACACGAGACCCGTCGGCATAGCGTCGGGCGAAGCTGATCCGCACCGGTGATCGGCGTTCCCCTGGAGGTTGCCGTGTCCGGACAGGCCTCAGCCACCGCAGACTCGGCCAGCCGCCGACTGCTGCTTGTCGGCGCCAACCCCGGTGTCAGTCTGTTCACCGCTGATGAGTTGACGGTATTCGCGTCGGTGTGGGTGGTGCGGTGGTCCGAGCACGGCGCTGGGAGCGCGATCGTGTTGTGGCACGACGGAAGCGTGACCGTGCTGGCGACAGACGTCGACCTGGGCTACTGGGTGTCCCAGTACTTCACCCGCAACTTCCCCGAGGTGGCTGGGATGCCGTGGCCTGAGCCGAAGGTGCGGTGCACGGAGGTTGATGTCGTCATCGACTTGGCTTCGGGGCTGGACGCGCGGGCCGACGACGTGCGGGTGCGAATGGACGGTGTGCTGGATCGGCGCACTTTCAGCACGGACGAGTTCGATCTCGCTGGCACGCCGCACTCGCTGAGCCTCGTCATCGCTCCGATGGCTGCCGCGAGTGTCACGATCGGCGGGCGGGCGCTGCCGGGGGCGGTAAGAGTCGGGGGCACTCCGCAACGTCCATCCTCGTCGGCCTTCATCGCTGACGCGGAGGTATGGCGAGTCTGACACCAGGTGGAGGGGGTCAAGAACGCAGGCGCGCGGCGGCCTGGCGGAGGACGCCGGGGACAAGTCCACGATGGACCGCGGACAGCGGTGGCCAGGCGTAGCGGCCGACCGGCCCGTCGTAGCGGAGGAAGGTCCAGAGCGACACCTGACCGGCCGGCGCCTGCACGACCAGGTTGCCGCTCAGGAACCAGGACTGCGCCTCCAGGCGGATCCAGTCGTCGCCCCGGGCGCCGATCCGCCAGCCGGCGACGGTGTCCGGCGAGCGGCCGTGATGCAGGCGCAGGCCGAGGATGACGCGCCAGATCAAGATCTCCCCGGGGCTGGGTACGTTGCCGAACATCGCTCTCGCCCACTGCTCCGGCGAAGCCGAAACGTCGGTGGCCAGCGTGAAATGGTCCGCGTAGTCGATGGCCGGCAATGAGCTGAGCGCGTGCGTCATCTCTGCCTCCCGCGAGTTGTATACGATGGCGTATAACACCAGGCTAGCTCGTGTTATACGGTGGCGTATATAGAAGGTGGGCAGATTGTGGGTGCGACGCGCACCACGCGGGAGCAGTGGGTCGAGGCCGGGTTGGCTGCGCTGGCCGCCGGCGGGCCGGACGCGGTCCGGGTCGAGGCGCTGGCCAAGGGGCTCGGCGTCACCAAGGGCGGGTTCTACGGTTCCTTCGCCGACCGGGAGGCGCTGCTCGAAGCGATGCTCGACACCTGGGAGCGGGAGAGCACCGACGAGGTGCTCGAGCGCGTCGAACGGCTGGGCGGCGACGCCCGGACGAAGATCAAGCGGGCCGGCGTAGGCACCTTCTCCAGCGGGCGCCTGTTGCCGATCGACCTCGCGATCCGCGACTGGGCCCGGCGCGACGCCGACGTCGCCGAGCGCCTGCGTCG
This sequence comes from uncultured Actinomycetota bacterium, assembly GCA_963840005.1. Taxonomy (GTDB): domain Bacteria; phylum Actinomycetota; class Actinomycetes; order Mycobacteriales; family Micromonosporaceae; genus Asanoa. The sequence goes on from CAWIXO010000011.1 coordinate 103,787, forward strand.
GGTCGACAACCGCCGGATGGGGCTGCTCCGCGAGCTGATCGGCACCTTCTGCACCGACCCCGACGAGGTCGAGGCGCGCAGCCTGCTGGCCTTCTGCATGGCGATCGGCGCGCCCTTCCTCGCCGCCGACCACGGCGACCGCACCAGGTCGCAGGTGCTGACCCGGGCCGCCGACCTGTTGTTCAGCGCGGAGCGATGACCGCCGGAACGTCGGCGGCGCAGTCCGCGCAGCGGACCGGGCACGGCGTGAGCGCCGCTCGGGTGGCCAGGCCGCTCGTGTGCAGGATCAGCGACACGGTCTCATCGAGCGTCGCCGTCTCGTCGATCACCCGCTCGCCGCTGACGCCGAGCAGGTCCCGCGGGACATACCAGCCGCGCATCTCCTCGGCGGTGAAGGTGGCGGCCCGGGTGGCGTGCCGCCGGACCGTCTCTTCGAACGGGACGTCCAGGTAGTACACATAGGACGGGCCCTGATGCCCCGAGAGGAGCCCGGTCAGCGCCGCGGCGTACCGGCCGGTGTGCAGGATGCCCTCCAGGATCACGTGGTAGCCGAGCCGCAACGCCGTGCCCGCCGTGGCCGTGATGAACTCCGGGGCCACCGGGCCGATCTGGTCGCTGTCGTGCTCGCGCAGCACGGTCCGGCGCAGGTGATCCTGTTCGAGCAGCGCGCAGCCGCGGCCGTAACGGCGGCGAACCTCGCGCGCGATCGTGGTCTTGCCGCTGCCCGAGTTGCCGCGGATCACCACAAGTGTCGGCTCGGTGGGCATACCGAATCGTAACGGTCAGGCCGGGAGGGTCACCGTCACGACCAGGCCACCGCCGGGGTTCGGGCGGGCCGTCGCTTCGCCGCCGTGCGCGCGGGCCACCGAGCGGACGATCGACAGGCCCAGGCCCGCACCCTTCGCGGTGACCAGCCGGTCGGCGTCCAGGCGGCGGAACGGTTCGAACAACCCCGGGATGTCGTACGCCGGAATGACCGGTCCTGTGTTGGCGACCTCGATCTCGGCCCCGCCGCCCGGCCGCGCCCGCGTGCTGATGCGGGCGTAGCCGCCCGGCTGGTTGTGCCGGATCGCGTTCTCCACCAGGTTCTGCGCCAACCGTTCCAGCAGCACCGGGTCGCCGCCGGTGATCGCCGAGCCGGCCGCCTCGGTCAGGGTCACCGACGCGGCGCGGGCCTCGTCCAGCGACTGGGCCACGACGTGGCTGGCGATGTCGGCCAGGTCGATCTCGTGCCGGTCGACGACCTCGTTCTCCGATCGGGCCAGCAGCAGCAACCCGGTGATCAGCCGCTCCTGCCGACTGTTGATCTCCAGCAGGGTCTCGCCGAGCTGGATGACGTCGGCGGACGCGGTGCGGCGGTTCATCGCCACCTCGACCAGGGCCCGGTTCAACGTCAGCGGCGTACGCAGCTCGTGCGAGGCGTTCGCGACGAACCGGCGTTGGCCCTCGAACGACCGGTCCAACCGCGCGACCATCGTGTCGAACATGTCGGCCAGCTCTTTGACCTCGTGGTCGCCGCCGGTCAGCCCGATCCGTTCGTGCAGGCTCAGGTCCGCGCCACGGGCGATCCGGCGGGCGGTGTCCGTGACCCGGTGCAGCGGTGCCAGCACCCGGCCGGCGATCAGCCAGCCCAGGCCGATCGCCGCGCTGCCGACCAGGCCGAGCGCGAGGCCGCCCTGGGTGAGCTGGGAGGTCAGCGCCTCGTCGCGGACCTCGGACTGCTGGGTGGCCATGTACTGCGGCATGTCCTCGGCCGGGATCTGCTGTCCGTCGGCGGTCCGGAAGAACACCGTGTCGGTCGCGGCGGCGCCGGGCCCGACGAGCTGGCGGTTGACCATCACGCCGCCGGCGCGGGGCAGCTGCTGCTCCACCAGCAGGTGGGTCACGCCGAGCACCACCAGACCGCCGAACAGGAACAGTCCGCCGTAGACCAGGGTGAGCCGCATACGCAGGGTGAGGCGCCTCATGAGATCCGGTATCCCTCTCCGGCCAGGGTCTCGATGACCGGCGGGTCGCCGAGCTTGCGGCGCAGCTTGAGCACGGTGAGCCGGACCGCGGAGGTGAACGGGTCGGCGTTCTCGTCCCAGACCTTCTCCAGCAACTGCTCGGCGCTGACCACGGCGCCGTCGGACCGCATCAGCTCGGCCAGCACGCCGAACTCCTTTTTGGACAACGGCACGTAGCGGTCGTCGCGGAAGACCTGCCGCCGCGCGGTGTCGAGCAGGATGCCGGCCCGGCGCAACACCGGCGGCAGGGCCGGGCGGGCCCGCCGGCCGAGCGCCTGCACCCGGGCCGCTAGCTCCACGAACGCGAACGGCTTGGGCAGGTAGTCGTCGGCACCCAGGGACAGCCCGGCGACCCGGTCGCCGACCTCGGCGGCGGCGGTCAACATCAGGATCCGGGCCGTCGTGTCGGAGCCGACCATCGCCCGGCACACGTCGTCGCCGTGCACCTTCGGCAGATCGCGGTCGAGCACCACGACGTCGTAGTCGTTGACGGCCAGGCGTTCCAGCGCGGCATCCCCGTCCAGGGCGAGGTCGACGGCGTGCGCGTCGCCGCGCAGCCACTCGGCGATCGCCTCGGCGAGCAGCCGTTCGTCTTCGACCACGAGGATCCGCATCCCACCATGGTGCCGAGCCAACCTGTTTCTTCGCTGTTAGCGATTTCGGAAGCGCCGCCGAAACGGGCGGCCGCGAAGACTCCGACGCCACAGCGGGCCGCATCCGCGCGGCTCGCACCGGCTCAGGAGATGTCATGAGAACACGGCATGCGGTGCTCTCCCTGGCGCTGCTCATGGCGCTGACCGCCTGTGGCAGCAAGGGCGACGACGGCGACGGGGTCGCCTCGGTCGGCGGCACACCGACCGCGGGGGCCACCAGCGCGGCACCGGAACGGGAAGACATCGAGGAGCAGGCGCTGAAGTTCGCGCAGTGCATGCGTGAGCACGGTGTCGACATGCCCGATCCGGAGATCGACGGAGGCCGGATCAGCCAGCGGATCAACGCCAAGCCCGGCCAGGACGTACAGGCAGCGCAAGAAGCCTGCAAGGAGTACGCACCGTCCGGGCCGGGTGGCGGCAAGCTCGACCCGGCGGCGCGGGAGAGCATGCTCGCGCACGCCCAGTGCATGCGCGACAACGGCGTCGAGAAGTTCCCGGACCCGGACCCGAACGAGGGCGGCATCCGGATCGACGGGCAGATCGCCGGCGACCCCGACTTCGAGAAGGCCCAGAAGGCCTGCGAGGCGAAGCTCGAACGGCCCGACGAGCAGGAGAAGAAGTGACCGCCGCACGGCGCCGGCAGGGCCGGGGCGCGAAGATGGTCGGCGGCGCGGTCACCGTGCTCGCCGTCGGCGCGGCGGCCGCGGCCACGATCGGCTTCGGCTTCGGCGAGGAGGACGCCGGTGGTGCGGCGGCGGCACTGCCGCCGGCGACCGCGACGGTGACCCGGCAGACCCTCGACGACACACAGACCGTCGACGGCTCGCTCGGCTACGGTGACACGACGACCCTGGCCGGCCGCTCCGGCGGCACGGTCACCTCCCTCCCGTACGCGGGATCGGTGTTCCAGCGGGGCAAAGCCCTCTACAAAGTGGATGATGACCCCGTCGTGCTGATGTACGGGACTCTGCCGGCCTATCGGAACCTCGGACCGGGCGACGAGGGTGCCGACGTCAAGGCGCTCGAAGCGAACCTGCGGGCGTTGGGCTACACGGGATTCACCGTCGACGACGAGTACACGTCGAGCACCGCGGAGGCCGTCCGCGACTGGCAGGACGACCTCGGCGTCACCGAGACGGGGCGGGTGGAGCTGGGCCGGGTGGTCTTCGCGCCCGGTCCGATCCGGGTCGACAGCGTCCAGGCCAAGCTGGGCGGTGGGACCGGGCCAGGACAGGAGGTGTTGGCGTACACCGGCACCAGCCGGGTGATCACCGTGCAGCTCGACATCGGCGACCAGCGGCTGGCCAAGAAGGGCACGAAGGTCACCGTCGAGCTGCCGGACGGCAAGCGCGCCGACGGCACCGTGCAGCGGGTCTACACCGTCATCGAGGCGAGCGAGGACCCGAACGGCGCACCGGAGACCAAGATCGAGGCACAGGTCTCGCTCGCCGACCCGAAAGCCGGCGCGGGGCTGGACGTCGCGGCGGTCGAGGTGACCTTCACCGCCGCTCAGCACGCCGACGTGCTCACCGTGCCGGTGGCGGCGCTGGTCGCACTGGCCGAGGGCGGCTACGGCGTCGAGCTGGTCGAGGGTTCGGTCACCCGCTACACCCGGGTCGAGACCGGGCTCTTCGCCGGCGGCCGGGTCGAGATCAGCGGCGACGGGATCGCCGAAGGCGTGACGGTGGGGATGCCGTAATGATCCAGCTGCGCGCCGTCTCGAAGACCTATCCAGGTGGGGTGACCGCCCTCCGTGACGTCAGCCTGGACCTGGGCGAGCGGGAGCTCGTCGCCATCGTCGGCCCGTCCGGCTCCGGCAAGTCGACGATGCTGCACCTGCTCGGCACGCTGGACACCCCGACCGAGGGTGCCGTCGTCGTCGACGGGCACGACGTGTCCCGGCTCTCCGACCGGCAGCTCTCCGCCCTGCGCGCCCGGCGCATCGGTTTCGTCTTCCAGCAGTTCCACCTGGCGCCCGCGGTCAGCGCGCTGGACAACGTCGCCGACGGTCTGCTGTACGCCGGAGTCGGCCTCGCCGAGCGCCGGCGCCGGGCGGCCGCCGCACTGGACCGGGTCGGACTCGACCACCGGCTCGACCACGAACCGCACGAGCTCTCCGGCGGAGAGAAACAGCGGGTAGCGATCGCGCGGGCCGTGGTGGGCGCGCCGGGGGTGCTGCTGGCCGACGAGCCGACCGGCAACCTCGACTCGGTGGCCGGCGCGGGCGTGCTCGCACTGCTGCGGGACCTGCACGCCGCGGGCACCACGGTCGTGGTGATCACCCACGACCGGGAGATCGCCGACAGCCTGCCCCGCCAGGTGCGGATGCGCGATGGCGAGGTGGTGTCGTGAGCGAGCAGCGCGAGCGGACCGGCTGGCAGAGCGTGCAGCGACCGATGCCCTTTCGGCTGGGTGCGCGGGACATTCTGCGGGTGGGAGCGGTGGGGCTGCGTACGCGGCCGACCCGGGCCCTGCTCTCCGCGCTGGGCATCGCGATCGGCATCGCGGCGATGATCGCGGTGGTCGGGATCTCCTCGTCGTCGCGGGCCGACCTCGACCGGGAACTGGCCGCGCTGGGCACCAACCTGCTGACCGTCACGCCCGGCAAGTCCATCTTCGGCGAAGAGGCCAGCCTGCCGCTGGCAGCCGAGGAGATGATCGAGCGGATCGGGCCGGTGCTGTCGACGTCGGCGGTCGGCACGGTCGGTGGCGCCAGTGTCTACCGGTCCGACCGCATCCCGGAGGCACAGACCAACGGCCTGGCCACGTACGCCGCCCGGCTCGATCTGCCCGCCACCGTGTCGGCCGAGGTTCGCAGCGGCGTGTGGCTGAACGAGGCGACGCAGCGGTATCCGGCGGTCGTGCTCGGCGACGCCGCCGCCCGCCGCCTCGGCATCAGCCACGCCGGTCCCGAGGTCGAGATCCTCGTCGGTGGCGAACGGTTCGTGGTGGTCGGCATCCTGGACCCGGTCGCGCTGGCCGAGAACCTGGACGACGCCGCGATCATGGGTTGGCCGGTGGCGGAGCGGCTGTTCGGGTTCGACGGCCACCCGACGACCGTCTACACCCGGTCCGTGGAGAGCCAGGTCGAGTCGGTGCGCGCGGTGCTCGGCCCGACGGCGAACCCGGCGGCGCCGAACGAGGTCGAGGTGTCCCGCCCGTCCGACGCGCTGAGCGCACAGCGGGCGGCCGGTGCCGCCTTCACCGGGCTGCTGCTCGGGCTGGGCGCGGTGGCGCTGCTGGTCGGCGGTGTCGGGGTGGCCAACACGATGGTCATCTCGGTGCTGGAACGGCGTGGCGAGATCGGCCTGCGCCGGTCGCTGGGCGCCACCCGCGGCCAGGTGCGCACCCAGTTCCTGGCGGAGTCGCTGCTGCTGTCCGCCCTGGGCGGGATCGGCGGGGTGCTGCTCGGGATCGTGGTGACCACCGGGTACGCGTACTACCAGCACTGGCCGACCACGGTCCCCGGCTGGGCGACCGCCGGAGGGCTGGCCGCGACGATCGTCATCGGGGGCGTCGCCGGCCTGTATCCCGCGATCCGAGCCGCCCGGCTCTCGCCGACCGAAGCACTGGCCGCACCGTGAGTGACGGTTGTGACAGGAGATACTCCATCTAACTAGTAGGAAACGTGGGTTTGCTCACGTTCGGTTGAGTAATGCCGTACGCAGCCGGCACGGTAAGGAGCCGTGGATCCGCTCAGGCGGGTCCACGGTTCGTGTCTCAACTCTCAGGACGGCGACGCTCCGTGATCCGCATCAACGGTCTGCGCAAGACGTACCGAGGCCGTGGCGGCGACGTCGCCGCGGTGGCCGGCGTCGACCTGACCGTCCGCGCGGGTGAGGTCTTCGGCGTGCTCGGCCGCAGCGGCGCGGGCAAGAGCACGTTGTTGCGCTGCGTCAACATGCTCGAACGGCCGGACGCCGGGACGGTCACCGTCGACGGCGTCGACCTCGCGCACGCTCAGCGAGACCGGCCTGCGTACGGCCCGGCAGCGGATCGGGATGATCCACCAGCACTTCGCGCTGCTCTCCTCGCGCACGGTCGCCGGCAACGTCGCGTTCCCCCTCGAGGTCATGGGCATGCCCCGCCGGCCGAGCGCGCCGAACGGGTCGCCGAACTGCTCGACCTGGTCGGGCTCGCGCGACCGCGCCAACGCGTACCCGGCACAGCTTTCCGGCGGCCAGAAGCAGCGGGTCGGCATCGCCCGCGCGCTCGCCGGCGAGCCGAAGGTGCTGCTCTCCGACGAGGCGACCTCGGCACTCGACCCGGAGACCACCGGCTCGATCCTGGAGCTGCTGCGCGACCTCAACCAGCGAGCTCGGCCTGACCATCCTGCTGATCACCCACGAGATGGAGGTGGTCAAGCGGATCTGCGACTCGGCCGCGATCATGCGCGACGGCCGGTTCACCGAGGCGGGACCCGTGCACGAGTTGCTCGCCGAGCCCGGACTCGGCGCTGGCCCGGGGGCTGTTCCGGCTGCGGACGCCGTGCCGGTGCTCGAGAACGCCACCGTCGTCGACGTCACGGTCGGTCGGCGCCGACGAGCCGCTGCTGTCCGAGCGTCGCCCGCGCACACGACGTCGACGTACGCATCCTCGGCGGCGCTGTGGAGACGCTGGCCGCGAGGCCGGGCCGGGCCGGCTGCGGATCGCCCTGCCCGGCGCCCCGGAGGCCAACGCCGGGGCGCTGGATCAGCTGCGCGCGTCCGCCGTCGCGGTGGAGGTGCACCCGTGACCTGGTCCGAGATGTTCCCGCTGCTGTGGGAGGCGACCAAGGAGACGCGCCTACATGGTGCGGCGTCGCCACCGTGCTCACCGCGGTCGCTCGGCCTGCTGGTCGGCGTCGCTGCTGGTGCTGACCGACCGCGGCGGCCTGCTGGCCGCTGCGGCCCGTCAACGCGCTGCTCGGCCTGATCGTCAACATCGGCCGGTCGCTGCCGTTCATCATCCTGCTGGTCGCGATCATCCCGTTCACCCGGGCGGTGGTCGGCACCACCATCGGCACCACCGCCGCCATCGTGCCGCTGACGGTCGGCGCGATCCCGTTCTACGCCCGGCTCGTCGAGACGTCGATTCGCGAGGTGACCCGCGACGTGGTCGCCGCCGCCCGGGCGATGGGTGCCTCCCGCCGCGAGATCGTCGGCAAGGTGCTGCTGCGCGAGGCCCGGCCGGGCCTGGTCGCCGGCCTGACGATCACGGTGGTCGCGCTGCGTCGGCTACTCCGCCATGGCCGGCGTGGTCGGCGGCGGCGGGCTCGGCGACCTGGCCATCCGCTACGGCTATCAGCGCTTCGAGACCGAAGTCATGATCGCCACCGTCGTGCTGCTCGTCGTGTTCGTCCAGCTCGTCCAGATGCTCGGCGACCTGGTCGCCCGGCGCCTCTCCCACAGGTAAGAAAGGTTCCACCGTGCGTCGCACGCATAGCCATCGCCGCCCTGCCACCGTCAGCCTCGTCGCCGGGCTCGGCATGGCCGCCTGCGGCTCGGACTCGGAGGGTGGCGGCGGCGCCGCTTCCGCCGACGCTCCGCTGCAAGGTCGGGGTCAGCCCCGTGCCGCACGGCGAGATCCTCAAGTACGGTCAAGGACAACCTCGCGCCGGCCGAGGGCCTCAAGCTCGACATCGTCGAGTTCAACGACTACATCCAGCCCAACATGGCGCTGCAGGAGAAGCAGCTGGACGCCAACTACTTCCAGCACATCCCGTACCTGGAAGAGGAGATCGCGTCCAAGGGCTACAAGTTCACCGCCCTCGAAGCCGGTGCACATCGAGCCGCTGGGCGTGTACTCCAAGAAGGTCAAGTCGCTGGCCGAGCTGCCGCAGGGTGGTGTGGTGGCGGTGCCGAACGACCCGTCGAACTCCGGCCGGGCGCTGAACCTGCTGGCCGGCAACGGCCTGATCACGCTCAAGGCCGGCGTCGGCGTCGAAGGCGACCGAGGCGGACATCGCCTCCAACCCGAAGAACCTGAAGTTCAAGGCGCTGGAGAGCGCCCAGCTGCCGCGCAGCCTGGAGGACACCGCGATCTCGGTGATCAACGGCAACTACGCGATCGAGACCGGCCTGAAGCCGGCCAAGGACGCGCTGGCGCTGGAGAAGGGCGAGGACAACCCGTACGCCAACCTGGTCGTCGTGCGCACCGGCGACGAGAACGACCCGCGCGTGGTCGAAGCTGGAGAAGCTGCTGCACTCGCCCGAGGTGAAGAAGTTCATCGAGGACAAGTACCAGGGTTCGGTGCTGCCCGCCTTCTGATCGTCCTTGACTCGCGTTGATCGCTCAACCATCATTGACTCAATGATGGTTGAGCGATCTTCTTTGAGGCCCGGGCTCGGGTGCACGCCGCGTTGGCCGACCCGGCCCGGCTGGCGATCGTCGATCGCCTCGCGATCAGTGACGCGTCACCGGGCGAGCTCGGGCGCTGCTCGGTCAGCCGACGAATCTCGTGGCGCACCACCTCGGTGTCCTGGACTCCGCCGGCCTGGTCGTCCGGACCCGGTCGGAGGGCGATCGCCGACGCAGCTATCTGCGACTCGTGCCCGAGGCGCTGACCGGGCTTTTACATCCGCGTTGCCGCTCGCCCCGCGGGTGGTGTTCGTGTGCACGCACAACTCCGCGCGTTCTCAGTTGGCCGCGGCGGTGCTCGCGACGCGTGCCTCGGTGCCGACGGCTTCAGCCGGCACCGAACCCGCCGATGTCGTGCATCCCCGGGCTGTGGCGGTCGGCCGGCGGCACGGCATCGACCTCGGGCCCGCCCGACCCGCCCGGGTCGCCGACGTGGTCCGGTCGGACGACCTGGTCATCTCGGTCTGCGACCACGCCCACGAGCAAGTGGGTGGGCACTTGCACTGGTCCGTGCCCGATCCGGCCCGGTCGGACACCGACGAGGCGTTCGAACGCGCCTTCGCCGACATCGTCGGCCGGGTGGACCACCTCGCCCCTGTCCTTGATGGAGGTTCGTCGTGACGAGACACCAGGCCGACCGTGTTGTTCCTGTGCGTGCACAACGCCGGCCGCAGCCAGATGGCGCTCGGCTTCTTCCAGGACCTGGCCGGCGAACACGCGGTCGCGTGGTCGGGCGGGTCCGAACCCGCCGATTCGGTCAACCCGGTCGGCGATCGCCGCCATGCGCGAACGCGGCATCGACATCTCCCGGGAGCACCCGAAGCCCTGGACCGACGACGTGGTCCGCGCCGCCGACGTCGTGGTCAGCATGGGCTGCGGCGACACGTGCCCGGTCTTCCCCGGCAAGCGGTACGAGGACTGGAGCCTGGACGACCCGGCCGGGATGACCCTCGACGGAGTTCGCCTGGTGCGGGACGAGATCGAACGACGGGTCCGGAACCTGCTCGACGAACTCGGCGTGACGCACTGATGGACACACCCCCGCTGGCCCGGCGGGTGCTGGCCGAAGCCCTCGGCACCGGCCTGCTCGTCGTCGCGGTCGTGGGCTCCGGCGTCATGGCCGCCCGACTCTCCTCTGGTGATGTCGGACTCCAGCTGTTGGAGAACTCCATCGCGACCGCGTTGGCGCTGCCGGTGCTGATCCTCGCCCTTGGCCCGGTGTCCGGCGCGCACTTCAATCCCGTCGTGTCGCTGGCGGACTGGTGGCTTGGCCGCGCCCGCGGCACCGGCCTGGGGTTGGGCGAGCTCGGTGGCTACCTCGGCGCGCAGCTCGCCGGCGGCGTCCTCGGCGCGATCCTCGCCAACGTGATGTTCGACCTGCCGGCCGTGCGGTTCTCCACCCACCAGCGGTCGTCGCTCCAGCTGTGGATCGGTGAGGTCGTCGCCACGGCCGGGTTGGTTCTGCTGGTCTTCGCCCTCGCCCGCACCGGGCGGAGCTCCGTGGCACCGGCCGCGGTCGGTGCCTACATCGGGGCCGCGTACTGGTTCACGTCGTCGACCTCGTTCGCGAACCCGGCCGTGACGGTCGGGCGGGCGTTCACCGACACCTTCGCCGGCATCGCACCGGGCTCGGTGCCCGGGTTCGTCGCCGCCCAACTCGTCGGTCTGGCGGTGGGCGTCGCCTTGGTCCGCGCGCTGTATCCCGACGTGCGCCGCTCGGCGGGCGAGGTGGCCGCCCCAGTGCCGGCCACCTCACCGACCAGTTAGGCCTTGCGCGCGCGGATGATCGCCGAGTGCATCCCCTCGGCCACCTCGTGGGTAGGGGTGATCTCGACATCGACGAACCCGGCGTCGGTCAGGCCCTGGGTGTATTCGCCGATCGACAGCGCACCCGCGATGCAGCCGACCCATTCCAGCACGGTCTCCCCGGCGTTCAGCTCGGCGACCACCAGTGGCTTTCCGCAGCCGAGGCTCGCCTCCAGCGCCGCACCCGGCAGCTCGGACCGGTCGGCCGCCGAATACAACGCGGCACCGAACCCTTCCTCCGTCTCGACCGCCGACGGGCCGCAGCAGCTGCTGGCCGCCGTTGTCGCGGACCCGCACCCGCAACCGGCTGCTCCGCCGCCGCCCGGCGTGCCCAGCACCCGGACCGCCGCGGCCGCATAGCGCTCCCGCACCTGGTCCCGCGTCACAGGGCGACCCGGTCCGGCTGCGCCTGCTGTCCCTGATCGCGGCCCGCGCCGGCGCCGAGGTGTGCGTCTGCGACCTCACCGACGCCTTCGACGTCAAAGGCCCGACGATCTCCCACCACCTCAAGGTCCTTCGCGAGGCCGGCCTCATCGGCTGCGAACGCCGCGGCACCTGGGTCTACTACTGGATCATCCCCGCCGCCCTGGCCCCGCTGTCCCAACTCCTCGACGCGTCGGCGGTGGCGGCCGCGACCTGAGCGCGCGCCCGCGTTCTTGACCCTGCACCTGGTCGAGGGACCAGGCTGCCGGCATGCTGACTGTTGAGCTGCTCCGGCCGGTGTTCCGGGCCGGGTGGGGACCTGACACCTGTGACCCGCACGACCTGATGGCGTGGCGGCCCTCGAATCCATCGCGAGGCCAGTGCGGCACCACGGCGCTGGTCCTCCAGGACCTGCTCGGCGGCGACCTGGTCCTCGGCCAGGTCCACATCGACGGCCGGCAGGTCGGCCACCACTGGTGGAACCGGCTCCCCGACGGCACGGTGGTGGATCTGACCGCCGAGCAGTTCCAACCCGGCGAGATCGTCACAGGCGCCGAGATCCGCCAGCGTCCCGCGGACGCGCCCCGGCGATGCCAAGGTCAGTACGCACTGCTCCGGCATAGGGTGCGGAGCGCCCTGACGCCACCCCCGGCGGGCGACACCGCGCCGTCGCGGATCGCGGTGGCCGTGTTGACCGACCCGACCGGCGCCGTGCTGCTCCTGCCACCCGACGCGAACCCCACCGTGGATCCGGGTCAGTGGGCGCTGCCGGGCGCCCACGTGGCCCCTGGAGAGCCGCCGGCCGAGGCGGCAGCCCGGGAGCTCGCTGGCCTGGTGGTGCGCGATCTCCGTGCGATCTGGACGGATCGCCGCCCCGACCTGCACGCCTTCATCGGCACCGCGATCGGCCCCGGCCCTGGCCCTGCCCGGTTCGTTCTGGTCGCCGAACTTCCCGACCTGAATCTGGGCCCGAGTACGGCCGCGGTGCTGCACCGCTTCGGGTTGGGTGAGGCCACTGACTGCGCGCGGCCGATCAGGCATAACGAAAGCGGCCCTCAGAGAATCTCTGAAGGGCCGTTCTCACTCGTAGCGGGGACAGGATTTGAACCTGCGACCTCTGGGTTATGAGCCCAGCGAGCTACCGAGCTGCTCCACCCCGCGTCGGCTGCTGAACACTAGCGCACTCTGCGACGGGACCAGGACGACCATCGAGGCCCGCGCCCAGGCGGAGCACGGGCCTCGATGTATCGGCTAGCGGTGTTCGACGGTGAAGCCCAGGTCGCCGAGTACCTTGACCGCGCCGGTTTTGCCGCCCTCGAAGTCGCCTGAGGCCAGGCGTTGGCCTGTGGCGAACTCGTACGCCGTACCAAGGATGGCCTTCGGTGGGTAGTGGTGGTCCTCGCGTACCAGGTCGTACGTCGTGGTCGGGGCGAAGCCGTGTGTGGCGAAGAAGCGGTCCGCGCCCAGTCGGTCGTACTCCTTCATCGCGCGTACGACGTCGGTGTTCTTGACCTTGTCCCACTCGGGTGTCATCGGTTTCTCCTCTCCAGGAAGTCGCGGATGAGGTCGGCCACCGGCTCCAGATGGCTCTCCAGCAGGAAGTGGCCGCCGTCGAGCAGGTGGATCTCGGCGTCCCGCGCGTCGTCGGCGAACGCCTGCGCGCCCGCGGGGGCGAAGATGCCGTCGTTTCGGCCCCAGGCCGCCAGCACCGGCACGCCGCTCTCTCGAAGGTACGCGTGCAGCTTCGGGTAGATCGGCAGGTTGTTGGCGTAGTCCGCGAACAGCTTGAGCTGGACCTTGTCGTTGCCCGGCCGGTTGACCAGCGCGTGGTCGTGCTCCCAGGTGTCCGGGCTGACCACGGTCTCGTCCGGCACGCCGTGCAGGTACTGCCAGCGGATCGCGTCCATGCTCAGGGCGGCCCGGACGCCCTCCTCCGTGCGCGGTGACGGATCGCGCCAGTAGTCGCGCACCGGTGCCCAGAACTCGTCGACGAAGCCCGCCTCGTAGCCGTTGCCGTTCTGGGTGATGATCGCCGAGACGGCCGCCGGCTTGGCCAGGGCGAGGCGCCAGCCGACCGGCGCGCCGTAGTCCTGCACGTAGATGGCGTAGCGGTCGACGCCGATCTGGCTGAGCAGGGCGGCGGTCAGGTCCGCCAGGCGGTCGAAGGTGTAGTCGAACTCGTCGACCGGCGGCGCGTCGGAGAAGCCGAAGCCGAGGTGGTCCGGCGCGATCACGTGGTAGCGGTCGGCGAGCCGCGGAATCAGGTCGCGGAACATGAACGAGCTGCTCGGGAAGCCGTGCAGCAGCACGACTGCCGGGGCGCCCGGGTCGCCGGCCTCCCGGTAGAAGAGCGTCCGGCCTTCGACGACGGCGTAGCGATGGTGGATCATTTTTCTAACCCCCGTTGGCTTGATGGATGGTTACAACTAGCAACGTAAGACGGGATCGGCTAACCTGTCAACGTGTTCACGGGGGTTAGGGGAAAGATGCCAGACGTGCAATCGGACGAGGACGTCCTGCTCGCCATCCTCAACAGCACGCCGGTGGTCGACGGGGAGCGGCGAGACGAGCTCGCCGATCCGACCGCGGCGCGGGACTGGCTGATCGGGCTGCGGCGGGCGCGGCACCCGTGGCGAGCGAGGGCAGGTGCTGGCCGCCCGGGCCGCCCTGCAGGACGTCGTGCGCGGTGCGCGACCACCGGCCACGCTGGCCCCACTGCTCGACGGGGTCACCCTGGTCGCCGGGATGTCGGACGACGGCGTCGCGTGGACGCCCGACGTCGCACCGGATCGCGACCTCGCGGTGCGCGCCGTGCTCACCTGGGACGCCCTCGCCAAGCAGAGCCCGGGCCGGCTGCGGCCCTGCGCCAACGACGAGTGCCGGCTGTTCCTGATCGACCACAGCCGCACCAACACCGCGCGCTGGTGCTCGATGGCGATCTGCGGCAACCGGATGAAGGCGCGCCGCCACTACCAGCGGAACCGCCAGGGTTCTTAGCGGGCCAGGGCCGCGGCCAGTCGGTCGAGGTGCTCGGAGACCGGGCCGGCGGTGAGCATGCCGCTGCCGGCGCCGGCCAGCTCACCCGCGGCGGGTACGAGCGCCGTGTGCGCCCGCCTGATCCACTGTGGATCGTCGAGCCGGATGGCGGCCGCGCCCAGCAGGCACCACAGGGCCTCGAACAGCAGGTCGTGCGGTGGCTCCGGGGCGGACCGCAGCGCGGCGGCGGCCGCGACCTCGTCGGCCAGGAGCAACGGTCGCACCCACGGCGCGTACGGCCCCCAGTCGGTGCCGGCGTCGAACTCGATCGGTTCGTCGTGCCATACCGACAAGCAGAGCAGGGCCAGCGGCAGCAGGCCGCGCTCGACGCCGGGCATGCCGGTGTCGGTCAGGTCTGCGGCGGCCGCCCGGTAGGCCTCGGCCGCGTTCGGGGTGGCCTGAGCGGCTGACCGCAGCGCCCCGTACCAGCGGGTGAAGACGGTGACCAACGGCCGGCCGTGCCGCTCGGCGAGCCCGTCCGCGGCGGCGGCGTGCTGGTCTGCCGTCGCGAAGTCGGCCAGCGCCGCGCGGGCCTGCAGCCGCACCAGATGGCCCAGGATCTCGAAGGACGCCAGGCCGTGCGCGGCGGACAGCGTGACGAGCTCCGCGCCGATCCGGTCGCGCTCGGGGGCCAGACCGGCCCGCTCGAAGCTCTGCATGAACACGCCGTTGAGGGCGAAGGCCAGCAGCGCGGGGTCGCCGAGCCGGCGGGCGAGCTGCTCCGCCGAGCGGGCGGCGGCCTGCCGGTCCGTGCCGCGGGACTCGACGGCGATGGTCGCCAGCAACCGGGCCCGGACCGCGTCGGGCGCGGCCGGGGGCAGCGCGGCCAGCGTCCGCTCGGCGGCCGCCACGATGGCCGCCGCCTGCACCGGATCGTCGGACCGGGTCCAGATCGCGGGTACGTCGTAGCTGCCGATCACCCGCGCGGTGAGCTCCGGGTCGCCGAGCCGCTCGGCCGCCTCGACGGTGGCCAGCCGCTGTCCGCGCGCCGCCGCCAGCCCGCCGCCGACCGCGAGGCCGCGCAGCAGGTCGACGGTCGACTCGAGCCGGGCCGGTGCGCCGGGCGTCACCGTGCGGTCGTAGGAGGCCGCCGCCGTCGCCCAGATCCCCTCCGCGCCGGACGGCTCGGCCTGCCGGAGGATGTCGGACTCCAGCCGGCGCAGCTCCGGGCCGGGGTCGATGCCGAGCTGCTCGCGGAGCAGGTCGCGGGCCCGGCGCAGCACCGCGAGGGCGTCCGCCTGCCGATGCGCCCG
Organism: uncultured Actinomycetota bacterium; assembly: GCA_963840005.1. Classification (GTDB taxonomy): domain Bacteria; phylum Actinomycetota; class Actinomycetes; order Mycobacteriales; family Micromonosporaceae; genus Asanoa. The sequence goes on from CAWIXO010000011.1 coordinate 119,303, forward strand.
CCACAGCGCCAACGCCAGCAGCCGCCAGGCGTTCTCCCGCCACGGGTGGCCGGCCACGTGGGCGTCCAGGTCGGGCACCACGTCGGCGGCCCGCCCGAGCCCCAGCAGCGCCTCGGCGCGCAGCTCGACCGCGTGCAACCGGACCTCTTCCAGCCGCGCCCGCTCGTCCCGGGCCCAGGGTTCGTCCAGACCGGCGTACGCGGGCCCGCGCCACCAGCCCAGCGCCTCCTCGAGCCGGTCGGGCGCCACCTGCCGCGCGCCGACCACGGCCTCGAACCGCCAGGCGTCCACCGCGTCCGCCGCGACGCGCAGCGCGTAGCCGGGGCCTTCGGTGACCAGCAGCCGCGGCGGTGTGCGGGGTGCGCGGTCGGGTTCCAGCGCGCGGCGCAGCGCGGCGACGAACGTGCGCAGGGCGCTCACCGCACCCGGCGGCGGGTCGTCCCACAGGTCGTCGACGAGCCGGTCGACCGGGACCACCCGGCCGCGGGCGACCAGCAGCCGGGCCAGCACCGCGCGATGCCGGGGGCCGCGGAGGTCGACCGGGGCGCCGGTCGATGACCAGGCGACGACCGGGCCGAGGACGCCGAAACGGACAGGCACGCAGGTCAACGTAGCGCGCTCATCGGTTGCTCATCCGTGATCGGCACGCTGGAGCGGACCAAGGAAAGGACCTGACCATGATCCCCGGTTTCGACCTCCATCGCGTCCCCGTGGACGGCGATGTCACCCTGAACGCCGCGGTGGGCGGTTCGGGCACCCCGATCGTGCTGCTGCACGGCTTCCCGCAGACCCATCTGATGTGGCGGCACGTCGCGGCCGACCTGGCTGCGGACCACACCGTGATCTGCCCGGACCTGCGCGGCTACGGCGCCAGCGACAAGCCCGTCGCGCGGGACGCCGGCACCTACTCGAAGCGGACGATGGCCGCCGACATCGTCGCCGTGGCCCGGGCGCTCGGACACGAGCGGTTCGCGCTCGCGGGCCACGACCGGGGTGCGCTGGTCGCCTTCCGCGCCGGCCTGGACCACCCCGACACGATCACCCGGCTGGCGATCCTCGACGTGCTGCCGACGCTGGACATGTGGGACGTGCTGCACGGTGTCGACGCGGCGGTGGCGTTCCACCTCTACCTGATGGCCCAGCCGCCCGGTTTGCCCGAGCGGATGATCGAGGCGACCGCGGACGACTTCTTCGGCTCGTTCCTCGACGGCTGGGGCGCCGACCCGAGCGCGATCCCGCCGGACGTACGCGCGGCGTACCTGGCCGCCTCCCGCGCCGCCGTGCCGTCGATCGTCGCCGACTACCGCGCGTCCGCGGGCGTCGACGTCGAACACGACCGGGCCGACCGGGCCGCCGGCCGCCGGCTGGCCATGCCGGTCACCGTCGTGCAGCAGGACTGGGGCGCGGCGCTGGGCTACGACGCGGTCGGGCTGTGGCGGCCGTGGGCGCCGGACCTGGTGCACCGCACCACGACGGCCGGGCACTTCATGGCCGAGCAGGCCCCCGACGAGATCGTCAAGGACCTGCGCGATCTGCTGAATCGTTGACACGTACGGGTCAGGCGGACACCGCGTCCGTCGTGCCTGCCCGGGTCCCGGCTCTACGGTGGACAGCGATGCCGTAGGGAAGGGGTCACCACCCGTGCACGAGGTTTCCGAGTCTCCGGAGGAGTGGCCAGGAGACTACGTCGACGAGGACCCCCTGCCGACCGTCCACCGCAGGGTGATGCTGACCGACCTGCCTGCGAGCGGGTTGGAAGAGATCGCCCGCCGGCTCAAGCTGACGCTGCCAGAGCCCGAGTTCGCACCCGCGCCGCCGGCCGAGCCCGAGCCCGAACCGGCGCTGGAGCTGACCCCGGCACCAGCATCCCTGCCGGCGGAGACACCGGCAGCGGCGCCGGCTGTGGTGTCCGCGACGGCGGCGATACCGATGCCGGCGCGAGCGCCGATGGTCGTCGAGCGTGGGCCTGTGCTGGCCGCTCTGCCGTTGGGCGAGCTCGAGGAGCTGGCCCGCGAGCAGTTCACCAGGGTCGTGCACGGCCCGGCGGAGGTGCCCGCCACGGACGAGCTCTACGAACACCTGCGCACCGCGGGGCTGGACCGGATCGACGCGTTCGCCTACCAGGTCGAGGACGGCAGGCCGGTGGTGGTCGTCCGGCCGTCCTCGGCCCCGGAAGGCGCCCGCACCCTGCACCGCGTCGTGCGTACGCCGGCACCGGAGGCGGTCTGGCAGGTCGTCGACGTGTGGATCGGCGTGCCGATCTCGATGGTCCGCAACCCACCCGCCGACCTGCTAGAGGCCCACTACTACGCGGTGCACTAGGACCTAGTCGATGAAGATCGTCTTCTTCTGGCTCTCGATGCTCTTCAGGATGGTCGCGGCGTCGCCGGGCTTGCGGATGAACTCCTGGAACGCCGGGATGATGACCGTCGAGGCGAAGTCGGGCCGGGTGTCGCGGTCGAGGAACTGGGCGATGTTCTTGGCGCTGCCGACCAGTTCCGCCGACTTCTTCTGCAGCGTGGAATAGGCGCTGGTGTCGGCCTTCGTGTTGGAGGAGATGAACGGCTCGCCGAGCTTGCTCGCCTCGGCCGCCGCGTTCGGGCTGGCCAGGTAGGCCAGCAGCTTCTTCGCACCGGCCTCGTTGTCGGGCTTGGCGCTCATGCAGAAGCCGTCGATCGGCGCGTCGATCGCGTCGGAGCCGACCGCCGGGTCGATCGCCGGGAAGGTGAACAGGTCGACGTCCTCCCGCTCGTTCTGCGGGAACTGGTCGATCAGGAAGGTGCCGAGCAGGTACATCCCGGCCTTCTTCTGCTGCAACGACTGCGCGGCCTCCTGCCAGGTGCGGCCGAGCGAGTCGGGCTGGTGGTACGGCAGGATCTGTGCCCAGGCGTCGAAGACCTTCTTCACCTCGGCGCTCTCCCAGGAACCCTTGCCGGCCATCAGGTCGATGTGGAACTGGTAGCCGTTGATCCGCATGTTGAGGATGTCGAACGTGCCCATCGCGGGCCAGCCGTCCTTGTCGGCGAAGGCGACCGGGACGATGCCGTCGCTCTTCATCTTGTCGGCCAGCGTGGCCAACTCGTTGATCGTGGTCGGCACCGTGTAGCCGCGCTCCGACCAGACGCTCTTGCGGTAGAAGATCGCCCACGGGTAGTAGGACTGCGGCACGAAGTACTGCTTGCCGTCGTCGCCGGTCGACGCCGTCTTGAACGATTCAGCCACGCCGTCCAGCGGCCAGACGTCGCTGATGTCGCCGACCAGCCCGCGCCGGGCGAAGAACCGCATCCGATAGCCGGCGAACCAGGAGAACACGTCGTCCGGGTTGCCCTGTAGGTAGTTGTTGATGTTCTCCTGGAAGGTGTTGTGGTCGATCTCGTTGAGCTTGACCGTGGTGCCGGCGTTCTTCGCCTGGAAGTCCGCGACGGCGGCCTGGCGCTGCTTGGCGAACGTCGAGCCGACCTCGTTGGAGCCGAAGGTCACCTCGCCGGTGCCGTCGCCTTCGGCGCCGCCACCGTCATCGTCGTCTCCGCAGGCGGCCAGTGCGGGAACGGCCGCGAGCGCGGCCGCGCCGAGAAGCAGAGACCGCCGGGGTACGGGCAGGCCGAAAAGTGCCGGTGCCGGTGAAGAGTGGTGTCTCATCCGATCCTCCATTGGTGCGGATTGAGGGACTTTCAGCAGAGGAGGCGGGCGTCGGCCCAGTCGGCGTGGTCGAAGTCGATGCCGTTGCCGCCGTCGCCGAGCACGAGGCGCAGCGCGCTGCGGCCGGTCACGTCGAGGTCGATCACCGCCGGGCCGGACGCCAGCGTCACGGGTGGGCTGGTGTAGAGGGTCACGCCGTCGGCCAGCACGGTGAAGGCCACCCGTGCGGTGGCGGAGGAGACCTCGGCGTCGACCCCCGCGACGGCGGTGAACCGCTCGCAGCCGCCGCCGAGGTTGACGGTCAGGTCGCCGGGCGCGTGCGCGCCGATGCCGCGTACGTAGCTGACACCGCCGACGGTCAGCACCCCGCCGTCGCCGCCGGCCTGCTCGCCGTTGGACTGGTCGCGTTCGGCCGGTCCCCAGCCGTTGGCGCCGGTGAAGGACGGTGCTGGAACCGGTGCCCGGCGCCGTGCAGGTCAGGGTCGCACCGCCCCAGTCGGCGTGGTCGTAGTTGGCGTTGTCGCGTCCGTCGGTGACGCGAAGCTCCAATGTGGTGTATCCGCCGGTGGACACCGATGAGCCGCGTCGGGCCGTCGGCCGCGCGCTTGATCCCGCTGTAGGCGAGCAGCCTGCCGTCGCCGTACACCTGGAAGCGGACCGACGCGGCCGCGTTGGTCACCTCGTCGTCGACGCCGACGTTCGCGGTGAACAGCGGGCAGGCCCGACCCAGGTAGAGGTGGACCGCGCTGTCGGCGTGGGCGCCGACGCCCTTCGCGTAGCTGGTGCCGTTGATGGTCAAGGTGCCGCCGTCGGCCGCGGCCTGCTCGCCGTTGGCCCGGTTCCGCTCGGCCGGGCCCCAGTCGTTGCTGGACGCCAGCCAGCCGATGTCGCCGACCTGGTGGGTGCCGGCCGCGGGTGCGGCGGCCGTCGTGCCGGTGCGGTTGACCCGGAACATCGCGACGCCGTGCGCCGCGCACGGTCGCGGTGATCGCACCGGTCGAGGTCGAGGTGGCGCCGGTCCACAGGTTGCGCAGGGCGTAGCTGGACGAACCGCCGAGGCCGACCTCGGCGGCCGAGGTGGTGATGCTGGCGCTGGCGGCGGATCGGTTGAAGAGCACGACGGCGACGCCGCCGTCGCTCATCGGCTTGGCCCACACCTCGGTCTCGCCGAAGTCGCGCAGCTTGCGGCCCTGGGAGCCGCCCCAGTCCTGGTTGACCGCGATGACGTCGGCGTTGCGGATGATGCCCAGCGTCTGCGCGGACATCGAACGCAGGTCGTTGCCGAGCAGCAGGGGCGAGTTGAGCAGGGCCCACAGGCTGAAGTGCGCCGTGTATTCGGTGTTGGTCATTCCGCCGTTGCCGACCTCGAGCATGTCGGGGTCGTTGAAGCCGTTGTTGCGCGCGAACGGCTCCAGCCCGTTCTGCTGGTCGAGCAGGGACAGCACGCTGCCCCAGTTGTCGGAGATGTCGCCGGTGGTGCGCCACAGGCTGCCGCCGGCGCGGGGCGCGAAGACCCACGGCTCGGCCAGGCCCCAGTTGCAGATGCTGTAGACGATCGCCCGGCCGCTCGCCTTGAGCGCGTCGCCCATCGCCTGGTAGCGCTGCGGCGTCCGGCCGGCCCTGGTTGTTGCAGTTGTCGTACTTGAGGAGGTCGACCTCCCAGGCGGCGAACGTGTTGGCGTCGATCACCTCGTGGTCGAGGCTGCCCGGCAGACCCTGGCAGGTGGCGGTGCCGGCGGACTCGTAGATGCCGAGCTTGAGCCCGCGCGCGTGCACGTAGTCGGCGAGCGCCTTGATGCCGCCCGCGAACCGGGTCGGGTGCGGTTGCAGCCGGCCCTGCGCGTCACGGGTCGACGCCATCCAGCAGTCGTCGATGTTGACGTAGCGGTAGCCGAGATCGTCCAGGTTGTTGGCGACGATCGCGTCGGCGGTCTGCTTTGATCAGGTTCTCGTCGATGTCGCAGCCGAAGCGGTTCCAGCTGTTCCAGCCCATCGGCGGGGCGGTGATCGGCACGACCGGTGTCGCGGCCGACGCGGCGGGCGCGGCGACTACCAGGGTCGAGGCGACGAGCAGCATGGCGGCCAGGAACGAAAGCGGCTTTCGCATGATCTGCACCAATCTTCGTGCCGCTATTAAGTTACGTCAGTAAATATTGATGGTTACGATCATGCAAGGGCCTGATCACGAGGAGGCGCCATGCGTACCCGAAGACGGCTGCCGCCGCGTGACCGGATCGTCGTCACGCTGATGATCGGCGTACCGCTGGTGTTCGTGGTCCTGCTGGTCTGGTTGCCCGCGCTGTCCTCGGTCGCGCTGTCCTTCTCGCGGTGGGAGGGGTTCGGCGGGCTGAGCGCGATCGACTGGATCGGTTTCGAGAACTACAAGAACATCGCCACGATCTATCCGCCGTTCTGGCCGGCGATCTGGCACAACCTGATCTGGGTGGGCTTCCTGTTCCTGATTCCCACGCCGCTCGGGATGTTCCTGGCCGTGCTGCTGGACAAGGAGATCCGCGGCAGTCGCCTCTACCAGACGGCGTTCTACCTGCCGGTCATCCTGTCGCTCGCGCTGACCGGCTTCATCTGGCAGCTCATCTACTCGCGCGACCAGGGCCTGCTCAACGCGGTGCTGGGCACCCAGATCGACTGGTACGGCGATCCGAACGTCAACCTGTGGGCGGTGCTGGTCGCCACCGGGTGGAAGCACACCGGCTACATCATGCTGATCTACCTGGCCGGGCTGAAGGCGGTCGACCCGGGGCTGCGCGAGGCGGCCCGGGTCGACGGCGCGAGCGAGCCGCGGACCTTCTTCTCGATCATCTTTCCGGTGCTCCGCCCGATCAACCTGATCGTCCTGGTCATCACGATCATCGAGTCGCTGCGCGCGTTCGACATCGTGTGGATCGTCAACAAGGGCCGCAACGGCCTGGAGGTGATCGCCGCACTGGTGGCCCAGAACATCATCGGCGAGGCCAGCCGGATCGGCTTCGGCTCCGCGCTGGCGACCATCATGCTGCTGATCTCGTCGCTGTACGTCGTCATCCACCTGCGCGCGACCACGAGGGGAGATGACCACCGGTGAGCACGTTCCGCTGGCCCCGGCTCGTCCTGCACGTCTTCCTCGCGGTGATGGCGCTCGGCTGGCTCGCGCCGCTGCTGTGGGGCCTGTTCAACTCGCTGCGCGACTACGACTACACCGGCACGCACGGCTACTTCTCGTTCGGCGGCTTCACCTTCGACAACTACGTCGACGCCTGGCAGCGCGCGGAGTTCGGCGAGAAGTTCCTCAACTCGCTCTACATCACCGTGCCGGCCGTGCGTCCTGACGCTGTTCCTGTCCGCGTGCGCGGGGTTCGTGCTGGCCCGGTTCAGCTTCAAGCTCAACCTCACGCTGCTCGGCGTCTTCGTGGCGGCCAACCTGCTGCCGCCGCAGGCGTTGCTCATCCCGGTCTACCGCGCGTTCCGTGAGGTGGACCTGCTCGACAGCTATCTCGGGCTGATCCTCATCAACACCGCGTTCCAGATGGGGTTCTGCACATTGGTGCTCAGCAACTACATGAAGACCATCCCGCACGAGTTGTACGAGTCGGCGGAGGTCGACGGCGCCGGGGTGAGCCGGCAGTTCTTCACGCTGACCCTGCCGCTGGTGCGCCCGGCGCTGGCCGCCCTGACCACGTTGCAGGTCACCTGGATCTACAACGAGTTCTTCTGGGCCACCGTGCTGATCCAGGACGGCGACAAGTTCCCGATCACGAGCTCGCTCAACAACCTGCGGGGCGAGTTCTTCACCGACTACAACCTGCTCTCGGCCGGCTCGATCATCGTCGCGCTGCCGACCCTGCTGGTCTTCTTCGTACTCCAGCGGCAGTTCGTGTCGGGTCTGACCCTGGGTTCCACCAAGGGATAGCTAGCGTCCCGCGAGGGGTAGCACCGAGTCGGGCAGCCGGCCGCTCGGGCGGTAGACCACGCACATCACCACGCGGTCGCCGTCGGCCCAGGTCTCGGCGGTCGGCAGCACGGGATAGAAGTCGAGGCCCTCGCTGGACGCGCCGCGCCACAGCTTGTCGAACGCCTGCCCGCAACGGGACCAGGCCAGCGCCGCCACCGCGACCCGGTCGAAGGTCCCATCCGGCGCGTGCACGAATCCGTACGCCTGGTTGTCGGCGCCTTCCTCGCACGGGACGTAGATGACCACCCGATCGTCGGCCATCCGGTCGTACGCCGGGTCGTCGAAGCACTCCGTGGCCTCGATGTTGAGCAGGCCGGTGGTCTCGGCGTCGAGGAAGGCGTCGGTCTTCTTCACCGGCGCGTCAGGTGGCGTGGCGAAGAGCGTCCCGAGCGTCAGCACGCTCGCCACGATCCCGACCCAGCGGGAAACAGGCACCCCGGGAACGTAGGCGTCCGCGCTGAACGCCGGATGTCTTCGCGGCGGCGCCTTGATGACCGGGGGTCAGCCGCCTTTCAGCTGGCTTTCAGTTCACCTTGAGGCCACGCCGAGGTACGGCGGCCGTCGTTCGGCTTTGGCTCAATGCGCGTTGTCCCACCGCGCTCCTGCCGGTGGCAGACGAACGATTCCCTGAGGGGGGAAACAAAGTTGAGTGAGGTCAAGAGGCCTTGGGCCACGGGGCGTCGCCGGGCAGCGATCGCGGCCATCGGTGCCGCCGCGCTGTTCGCCGGTGGCGTCGCGTTCGGCCCGGCGGCGTTCGGTGACGCCGCGCCGACCAAGTTCCCGGCCGCGGAGCAGTACAAGCCGACTCCGGTGCCGGACCGCGTCATCCTGATCCCGACCGACAAGCCCGCCACCAGCCAGCGCGTCTCGTGGCGCGCCGAAGCGTCCGCGGAATGGGCGCAGGCGCAGGTCCTCGAGGCGCCCAAGGCGCTCGGCGACGTCGCGCCGGCCGCCGGCGCGGTGCGCACCGTGAAGGCGATCGCCAACACGCCCGTCAACACCTCGCTGGGGTACGCCTCGACGTACCACACCGTGGAGTTCACCGAGCTCAAGCCCGCGACCCGCTACACCTACCGGGTCGGTGACGGCACCAACTGGAGCGAGTGGATCGACTTCACCACCGCCGCCGAGGGCTTCGAGCCGTTCTCGTTCATCTACTACGGCGACGCCCAGAACTACATCGACAGCGCCGTGCCGCGGGTGTTCCGCCAGGCGTTCGCCGACCGGCCCGAGGCCAAGCTGATCGTCAACGCCGGCGACCTCATCGACTCGGCGAACAGCGAAGAGCAGTGGGGCCAGTGGTACAACGCCGGCGGCTTCATCGACGGCCAGATCAACAACATCTCGGTCACCGGTAACCACGAGTACAGCGGCACCAGCCTGTCGTCGTTCTGGGCGCCGCAGTTCCCGTACCCGGACAACGGCCCGGCGGCATGGGGCACCGAGGCCGCGCTCGACTCGACCGCGTACTCGGTCGACTACCAGGGTGTGCGGTTCATCGGGCTGAACACCAACGTCCAGAGCATTCCGCAGTACATGGACGCGCAGACCGCGTGGCTCGAGGGACTGCTCAAGGACAACCCGAACAAGTGGACCGTGGTGACCTTCCACCACCCCGTCTACTCGACCGCCGAGGGCCGCAACAACCCGATCGTCCGGGCGCAGTGGGGTCCGCTGTTCGAGAAGTACGGCGTGGACCTGGTGCTGCAGGGCCACGACCACACGTACGGCCGGGGCAGCACGGTCGCCTCGCGGAAGTCGGCGACGGTGCACGACAGCACCGTGTACGCGGTCTCCGTGTCCGGCGGCAAGATGTACGACGTCGACGGTTCAGTGTGGACGGACAACGGCGCCGACATCATGGCCAAGACCGAGGACTCCCAGCTGTACCAGATGATCGACGTGAAGGGCGACTCGCTGACCTACGAGTCCCGCTTCGCCAACGGAGCGCACTTCGACGGCGTGGTCGTCCGCAAGAACGCCGCGGGCGAGCGCACCGTCAACGAGTGGCGCACGCCCGAGACCACCACGGGCGAGCACGTCATCGTCAGCACGACCGCGCCGAAGGCGGGCAGCAAGCTGGCCGTCACCGGCTACGGGTACGACCCCGGTGAGTCGGTCGAGATCTACCTGCGCAAGACCAGCACCGCCGAGGGCAAGCCGGGCATCCTCATCGCCACCAAGAAGGCCGACGAGCTGGGCCGGCTGGACTACACGTTCACCCTGCCGGCGAGCGCGACCGGTGGCAGCACGCACACCGTGTACCTGGAGAGCCGCACCCAGCAGATCTCCAGCCCGGTCATCACCGTCAAGAAGTAGTTTTCGTGGCCGGTGCGGGCCGGCGTTGTCTCGCCGGCCCGCACCGGCTGTCTCTAGGAGCTTTCGTGAGACGGTTCGTTCTCGGCGCGCTCGCCGCGCTGGCCGTCGTCGGCCTGGCCGGCACACCGGCGGCCGCGCATCCCTTCGGCCCGCCGTCGACCGCGCGGGTGACGGTGCACGGCACGTCGCTGACCCTGGTCTGGCACGCGGCCGAAGACGACTGGGTCGCGCTCGGGCGGTCGGTGGGCGCGTTCGACGACGCGGCCACGGACGTGACGGGTGAACAGAAGCTGCAGCGCTCGCCGGCGGTGCGCGACTACCTCCTGGACCGGATGACCGTGCGGCAGGCGGGCCAGACCTGCCCGGGCCGGCTCGGCGAACTGACCGACCTGCTGGCGTCGGGCGCCTCGATCGTCTACGACTGCCCGTCCCGGATCGACGAGGTGAAGATCCGGCTGGCCGCGCTGATGGACCTCAACGAGGCGTACCGCACCGTCCTGGTCGGCGACTCGGAGGCGCTGTTCACGGCGACGTCGCCGGAGCAGCAGGTGCGTTTCACGGGTTCGTCCGGCCTGTCGACGGTGCTGCCGCTGGCCGTCGGGACGGTCGTGGTGCTCCTGATCGGCGCGGTAGTCCTCGTCCTCCGCCGCCGGCGGCGGTCCGCGTGACCGGGGTGGACGGGCTGGACAACCGGCTGATCTCCCTCTTCGACGGCGGCGCCGTCTTCTGGGTGCTCCTGCTGGTCGCCCTCGGCGTCGGCGCGGCGCACGCGGTAGCACCGGGCCACGGCAAGACCATCACAGCGGCGTACCTGGTCGGAACACACGGCCGCTACCGCGACGCCCTGCGCCTGGGCGTGATCGTCGCGGTGATGCACACGTTCTCCGTCCTGGTGCTGGCCCTGGTCTGGGTCGGCCTGAGCGTGTCGGCCAGCCTGGGCACGGAGTCGGTCACGGCCTGGATGCAGGTGGCCGCGGGCCTGGTGGTGATCGCGGTCGGAGGCCGGCTGGCCTGGCGCCAGCTTCGCCACCGCTACCAGCACTCGCACTCCCATGCCCACTCTCACGGCCCGGACGAGGCGACGGACCCGTGGTCCCGCCGGGGCCTGGTGGCGCTGGCCCTCTCCGGCGGCCTGCTGCCGTCACCGTCGGCGTTCCTGCTCCTGGTCAGCGGCCTACTCACCGGCCGCGCCGCGGACGCCCTGATCCTGGTGCTGGCCTTCGGCGTCGGCATGGCCGTTACCCTGACGGCCGTCGGGGCGCTGACGATCCGCGGCTTCGGCGCACTCGCCTCGCGCACCAAGCGCTGGGCCGCGATCGCGGCCTGGACTCCCGCGGTGGCAGGCGTAGCGGTAGCCACCGCCGGCTGCCTCTACGTAGCGATGGCGGTCTCGGTCCTGACCACCTAGCCTCCCACCGCGCGTTAGTGGTGACGCCATTTCGTGAGAGGCGGCCACTAGCCATGTACCATTATCGTTTTCACGAGGTGGTGTGGCGCGAGGGAGAATGTGGATGGCGGCGCACGAGGCCACACCCCAGAACGGCTGGTGGAAGGCTTTTCACGAGGTTGTTCCGGGTGGCTACCTCGATCTCATCGCCGCCGAAGAAGACGCTGCCGAGATCGTCCATTTCCATCCCACGTTCGTTCCTGGTCTCCTGCAGACGAGGCAGTACGCTACTGCGCTGATTCCGTCGACGTCCTTAAAGGATTTGTCCGAGGAGGACGTCGAGGGCCTCGTCGAGGTGCGGATGATGCGACAACGCTCCGCATTGGACGGGGTTCGCCGGCGCCGGTTGATCTTCGTGCTGGATGAGTCGTGTCTGTACCGACCTGTGGGCTCGGCGGCCACGATGCATTCTCAGCTGAACCATCTTCTGGAGATGTGTGCGCACCCCGCCGTCCAGGTGTCCGTAGTCCCGTTTCGGGCTGAGCTACATCCAGGCCTGCTCGGCCCTTTCATGCTTCTTCGGTCTGCCGACGGCTTCGAAGACGTGGTCTGCTTCGAGTGGCAGCGTGGCAACACGCTGGTGCGCAGCGATCCAGATCTCGCGCGCCGGTACGGCTTGTTGGCCGACCGACTTGTCGACGCCGATCCAGACGGCACGGAGCGCTTGATCCACGCGGCCATCATCGACCTGGCGGCGAAAGCGTCGGGCGGCGCCGAGGCGCCGCCCGATGGTTACCGCTTAAGACAATGACGTTATCGGTGCTGTGGAGCGACGGGCCCGGTGCGCAGGCCGTCGACAAAGGCCTGCCAAGATTCGGGCGAATACCTTAGAATCGGACCGGTCGGGTCCTTCGAGTCGCGGACGCCCACCGCCGCCTCCGCCAGTAACGTGAACTCTACGCAGTTGGCGGTGTCGGAGCTGTAACTGCTCTTTCGCCATTGCGAGGAGACTTCGCTCCGCGCACCATGCATCTTCAACATTCCTCTCGTGGTGATGTCTGTGCTTACGGCACGGAGTTGATCATTTTGGCCGACTTGGCAGAGTCGAGGGCCAACTCCTGCAGTGCCGAAAACGCTTTCTGATATCGCTCTACATCTCTCGAATCCGTGCGGATGACACCGCCGGTCAAGCCGTCACAGAATACAGTTGTCGGCGTGTGGCCGTCGTCGAACTCGAGAATTGCGAACGGTCCGCCGAGCCCGGGGTGGGCACCGACGGACAGCGGCAGGACCTGAACTGTCGTCGCAGGTCGAGCCATGAACTCCAGGATGCGGCGCATTTGCATCCGCATGACGTTCTGGTCGCCAATGGATCGCCGCAGAACCGCTTCATCGATGACTACATCGAGGCGGACGCTTCGCGTGAACACCAACTGCCGGGAGAAGCGGGCCCGAAGTCGTTCGTCGGCGTATTCCTCTTCGGGTTCTGGAGTCGCCCGCACAATTTCAGAGGCGTACTCCGGCACCTGCAAAAGGCCCGGTATCACGATCGCCCCATACAGCGACATGCGCGATGTGCGACTTTCGAGGCCGATGAATTTCTCGTACGCATAGGGGAGGGCGACTGAGGCGGGATCCGATTCAGCCGCCGCCTCTTCGATCAGCATCTGGATTTTGGCTCGCGTTTGCGGGCCGGCCTCGTAGAGATCAAGGAGGAGTTGCAAGTCGGGGGATCGGATACCCGACGTCGATGTCTCGATCCTGCTGATCTTGGCCGCGGACCAACTCAGGCGTGCTGCGGCCTGAGCGGCCGTCAACCGTCGTTGACGGCGAAGGCTTCTCAGGACCGAGCCGACCGTATTGGCCGTATGCGCACGGTCGTCCGCTGGCATCCGCACACGATTGCACTTCGCAAGCGAGCACGCAAGGTTCTTGCACGTGTGTTGCGCAAGCATGGCAACTTTGCACGTCATATGACATAGATGCAAGTCGTCTGCACGCGTTGCAAAAAGCACGTTGATGTTGCGACTGTTATCCCAAGGGTCAGTGTTGCGCCGCGCCGCAGGAAGCAACTTCGTGTGGAGGACGAGATGAGCCAGCCCAAGGCTAACGAGGCACGGCCACAGCGTTATTGGGACACGCTGCCGGCGGAGGCTCAGGACGCGTTCCTGGCAGCGGGGCACCCGATCAACGCGAAGATCCAAGACATGCTCTCTCCGCAGGCCGACGGGTCCGGCGACGTCTTGCTGATCCGCTCGGGGCTCGTCAAAGCCATTGCTCGAGCGGGCCAGCAGAGAGTGTTGTTATCAGTGCACGGTGCCGGCGCGTTGCTCGGTGTAACGGCCTACCTCGGTGGACGCGCGACGTTGGCGGCGGTGGTGGCGGTGGAGACGACGGACGCCGTCCGGCTCGGACGAGCTGAGTTCAGGGCTTGGCTCTCGCGGTTCCCCAGCGCTCAGGCGGACTTCTACCGCGCGATCGCGATTCGCCAGCTCGCCGGTGACGAGAGCCGGATCGCGACCGTGTCGTTGTCGGTGAGTGAACGGCTGGCGAGACTTCTCTTGAAGATCATGGAAGAGCCCGACGCTGGATCGGTCGACGGCAGCCGGACGGCGGTTCGGTTGTCACAGGCTGAGCTCGCGAGTTGTATCGGCGCCTCGTTGCGATCGGTGACCCGATCGATGGCCAGCTGGCGCAAGAGGGAAATCGTGATTGCCGATCAGCGTCGGTTCGTCGTCGTACGCCAACCGGACGTACTCCGGCGCATCGCCGGGCTCGGCCGCTGAGTATTCGTGATCCGCAGACCGGGAGGGCGACATGGCCAAGAAGCCGGCGCCGGTGGCGCCACCAGAACGTCCCGAGGACCGTAAGGGTCTGCCGCTGCGCTGGGCAGTGATCCTGTCCGTGGCCTGTTTGGCGGGAATCGCCGCCAACGCGGCCGCCGGGCCCGCCGCAGGCATTACCGCCTTCGTCCTGGTCGCTGGCCTACTGCACACCATTGTGGATTGATCGTGGGATCACTTGTCATCGGCCGCCGTGATGTGCAGGAGGGCGTCGCAGTGGGCGATGGTTTCCGGGTCCAGCGGGAAGTAGCCCTGTTCCGGGTGTCGTGTCGGTGCGGCTGGACAGGGCGCGGCCATTCAGGGCGGTGGAGATCGCGGTGCGGTCGAGGAGGGTTGGTCCCGCGTCGGGCAGGGCCGCTTCGAAAGCTGCCGTCCGGCGGGGTGCGGCCAGGTCCAGCGTCGTGCTGGCGCCGAGGCTGCCGATGATGACGGCGTAACGGTCGCCCAGCAGGGCCGAGACGATCGAGCCGGCGCTGGACCACTCCAGGTCCATGCCCGCCAGGTTCCAGGTGCTGGGGTGGCGTTGTAGGTGGCGGTTGCTGGCGTACACCAGAGTCGGGCCGCGGTGTTGTTCCTGGGCGCGGATGCCCAGCAGGTTGTGCGCCATCCAGGCGTCGCGGACCCCGAGCAGGCGCGACGTGCGGACCGCCTGCAAGGCCGGGGCGGCCGCTTCCGCGTGGTAGCCGAGCAGCCGCACGGCCACGTCGGCGTGCAGGTCGGCCCGGCGCCACTCGGCCAGTGAGGAGGCGGCGACCAGGCGCGGCGCGTTGGCGTACAAGGCGGTCCGTAGGTCTTCGGCGATCGCGCGGAGGCGCAGCGCCTCCGGTGAGCGGCCGACGGACCGGGTGTGGTCCATGATGGCGGCCGGGTCGGCCCACCGCGGATCGGCGCCGACCAGCGCGTCGAGATCGGCCGGCGGGTCGACGAGATCGCCCAGGTAGCCCAGCACGAGCGCCAGATAGCGGCGCGGGCTCGGTGCCCCGGTCATCTCCAGGGGTGCGTCGAAACCGTGGAACGTCACCCGGTCGGTGGCCGGACGCCCAACGTTGTAGGTGCGGATCCACTCGACGATCTCGGGGTTGCCGGGCAGGTTGCCGAACCCGTGGCTGAAGCCGGCGGTCAACACGTCATCGACGGGGGTGTCCGCGCCCTGGACGTACGCGTCGACGGTCAGCGCGGCGACCCGGTCGGACTCGTAGGCGAACGAGCGGAAACCCGCCTCGACGAGCTCCGCGAAGATCTCGTTGCGCGCGAAAGCGAAGGCCGGCTCGCCGTGCGTGGGCTCGCCCAGCGCCAGCAGGTCACTGCCGGCCGCCGGGCCGGCCAGGAACTCCGAAACCGTCATACGTCCGGACGTTACCGGTCGACATCGGATCGTCGGGCGCCCAGGTCGATCATTCAGCTGACTCTAGTTATTCATCTTCTGGCGTTGTTCCACGATTGGAAGCTAAACTAATCGATACACATCCGCGCGCAACTTGTTGCTCAGCAAGTGCCGGCTGCGGCACTTCCCACGTCGACCAATGGGGGTCAGGAAGTGGAAGATGGCTGACGACAAGGAGACACGGTAGAGCGGCGACCGATCAGTCGCCGCCGTACCTTCACGGGTCCGCGCCGCCGCAGCAATGAGCGGCGCTGACGTCAACCGTCGCCCACGCCGACCTCCGTTCTCCGGGCGCTGCCGGCATCAGTGGGCCACAGCCAGCGCAAGCCGTACTTACGGCCGTGCCGGCAGTTGCGGAACTCGTGATCGACGTATCCGTTGGGCGAGACCGTCAGTAGCTGAGGGGCGCCTTCGGGCGGCACGATGGAGCCCTCGGACTGCACAGAGACGTCGAAATACCAGCAGCGTGCCGGCAGCACCCGCGGATCGAATTGGGCACGGACCGTTAGCTGCGCGGTCAGCCGCCCGCGGACCTCTTGCAGGATCGTCGGACGGCAGGGTCGGTCGGAGTTGAACTGGGTCTCGTAGGCGAAGTAATAGCGATCACCCACCTCGAGTCGCCGCGCAAACCGCAGCCGTCCTTTGCGGCCACCCTGCGGCAGCAATTCGTAGGAGCCTTCGCGGTAGCAGTTGGCCACCGGAACGATGTCGACCGCCGCGTCTGGGTCGTTGTAGTACCACCCAACGGCGTCGTAATACTCGACCGGCCCATGCGCCACCAACCACCGCTGGCAGGTCGACTTGATCCCCCGCATTCCCTCGAAGTGGTACAGCAGCTCGGTCCGTTCGAAGGAAAGGGGTAGCGCCACAGAGGGGATGTACTCCTCCTTGCGCATCTGCTGCCAGCCGTCTCCCGCGTTCAGCTGATCAAAACGCGCCAGCAATGCCTTGGCGAGATGCGGTGCGGTCGAGTTGCGCCAGTAGCCGCGGTATCTGTCGGCCGCCTCGTCGACGGAGATCGTCTCCTGTGCGGCGTCCTCGCGACCGAGATCCCGCCACCGCCCTGCCAACGAATCGAACTCAGCGCCCTGGTATCGCTGCGCGGGAATCCGGACAGCGGCTTGCGCGGCGCGCTTCCACCGCGGGTTTGTCAACTCGTCGATCACGGACACGACGGTCGCGATCACCGCGGCCGCCTTCTCCTCCGTGGACCATGTATCGGGTGTGCGCGCCGCTGCCATCAGGATGCGCGCGCCTTCGCTCTCCCTGTTTACGAGCCTGTGCACGCTCGGCCCGGCGTCGACGACGAGCGCGCGGAGCGCGGCTTCGAGGGACTCCGCCCTGGTGCCACCACCAGCCATGGAAAGTCACCCCTCCCGCGCTACGAAATGACCCTGGTTAGCCCCTCGGTGGAGCCTGGTTTGCTTCCTATATGGGCAGCAGAGTAACGCCGCACGACGAAGCGGGACAGACGACACGAGGGTCAGTCGCATGGGGAGGGAGATCGTCCCCCATCGCTGACGCGGAGTCCCTGTTTACGCTCGCGCGGGCCTACATTGCCGCCCTGCCAGTCGGGCAGACGCCGCCGGCCGGATTAACCTATCTATTAGGACAACGAGACGCAAACAACCCCACCTCCAGCGGGTTACCGGCCGACGAGGCCGCGAGACTGGCGTTGCTCAGGGCCTTCGCGATCTGCGGCCTGCCGCGATTGTGTTCGGCCGTGCGGCAAGGCGAGCTGCCCCTCGCCGGTCTGTATCGCCACGTCCGCCTCGTGATCAGTTTGGTCGATCCGACCGATCTGGACCCGTCGTCTGAGCTGCGGGATGACCTCTGCTGGATGGTCGGAGCGGTGGTGGAGACAACGCTTCAGGTCGGCCGCGAACGTGGCCTGACGGCGGTGGCGGCGGTAAATCTCTTTGCGGAGAACCGCTGGTTCCACCGCGGAGATGACCAATAGGAGACGAGCCAACTGGGGTGAGCACGTGCACGCGTCCACAACCGACGGATTCGACGTCTTTATCGGGTACAACAGCCGGGACCGGGCCCAGGTTCTCCCGATCGTCAATGCCCTGGAGCTGCGTGGAGTCGTCGCCTGGGTAGATGAGTTCGAGCTGCCGCCAGGCCGGCTGTTCCAGGACGAGATCGACCGGGTGCTGCGCACGTGCGGGTCGGCCGCGCTTTTCGTTGGCGCGGACGGCATCGGACCGTGGGAGCAACTCGAGATCAAGGCGGCGATTAGCCAGTTCCTCCGGCGCGGCCTGCCGGTGATCCCGGTGCTGCTCGACGACCTCGACCCGGAACCACCGCTGCCGCTGTTCCTCCGGGAGTTCCGCATGGTGCGCTTCTCGCCGCGGACCGACTTCGCTCTGACGATCAGCCAACTCGTCTGGGGCATCACTGGATCGAAGGACGGCCGGCGGTCAGCGTGAACGTCTGAAGTTTTCTTTCACTTCCTCGGTCATCTCTTGAAAATTCCTCCAGCATCGGGTTGGCTCGCCGGCATGGGTATCCGTCTATCCGCCCGGCGTGCCGGGCCCGTGCTGCTGCCGCTGTTGGCCGCGTTGCTCGCGGGCGGACCGGCGGCCGCCGTGCCCGTCGGGCCGGCCGACCTGGTCGACACCACTGCCGCGTCGTCCTATCCCGCACCGTCGACCCGCGTCGTGTCGGCGGTCGCGCCGGCCACCTCGATCGAGACCGATCGCCGGACTCGCCCGGTGGCGCCCGGGTTGGAGCTCACCTCATTCGACCGGCTGGACGCCAGCGGGTGGATCAGGGCCGACGCGCTCACCGCCGATCTCGATGGTGAAGGGCTGTCCGTCGGATACGTCAACACCGGGGCAGTGGCCCGGACCGCTCCCTTGCGGGGCGTGGTCGACCAGGTCGGTGCCGTCGCCGCCGTCAACGGGGACTTCTTCGACATCAACCAGTCCGGTGCCGCGCAGGGGATCGGCGTACGCGATGGCGGGCTGGTGCAGTCGCCGGTCGGCGGACATCCGGACGGCGTCGCGGTCGGTCCGGACGGGGTCGGTCGGGTCGTGCAGTTCTACTTCGACGGCACGGCCGCGCTGCCCGGCGGGCCGGTCACGCTGACGCAGTTCAACAACCTCGTGCAGGCCGGCGGCGTCGGTGTGTTCACCGCGCTGTGGGGCGACTACGACCGCGCCCGCGCGGTGGCCGGTGCGGCCAGGGTGACCGAGGTGACCCTGGTCGGCGGGCGGGTCGCGGCGGTCGCGCCCGCGGCCGGGCGGGGTCCGATCCCGGCCGGCACGACGGTCCTGCTCGGCCGGGACGCCGGCGCCGACGCGCTCTCCGGGTTGCGGCCCGGCGACGCCGTCGAGGTGACCTACCGGGCCCGGCCGGACGACGACCGGGCGGTCGCCGCCGCGATCGGTGGCAACCGCGTGCTGGTCCGCGACGGCGTGCCGCAGGACATCGGCGACGTGACGCCCGAGCCCCGCACCGCGGTCGGGTTCTCCGCTGACGGCAAGAAGATGATCATGCTGACCGTGGACGGGCGGCAGGCCGACAGCCGCGGGGTCACGTTGACCGAGCTCGGTCGGCTGATGGCGTCGTTGGGGGCGCACGACGCGCTCAACCTCGACGGCGGCGGGTCCTCGACGCTGGTCGCCCGGGAGCCAGGCGGTCCGACGGTGAAGGTGGAGAACGCGCCGTCCGACGGGTCTGAACGGCCCGTGCCCAACGGGCTGGCCATCTACGCGCCCGAGGGCAGTGGGCGGCTGCGTGCGTACTGGGTGGAGACGGCGATCGACCCGGCTGCGGCGCCGGGCATCGGGCCGGTGCGCGGTGGCCGGCCGGACCGGGTCGTTCCCGGGCCTGACCCGGCGGTTGACCGCGGCCGGCTACGACGAGACCTACGGCCCGGCGGCGGGCACGCCGACCTGGCGCGCGAGCCGCGGCACCGTATCGGCGGCCGGCGTGTTCCGCGGGCTGCTGCCCGGCGCGGCCACCGGTGACCGCACAACGCGGTGCCGCCCGAGGGGAGATCGACCTCGTCGTGCTCGGTCCGCTCTCCAGAGTGGACGCGACCGCGGACAAGGTGGCGCTGGACGGCTCCGGCGCCACCGGGACGTTCGGGGTGGTGGGTTACGACGCCGAGGGCAACAGCGCGCCGATCGAGCCGGAGGACGTACGCCTCGACTACGACCCCGCGCTGGTCGACGTGACGGCCGGCGCCAACGGATCGTTCACCGTCACCGCGGCGGCCGACGGGGGTGCGGGCCTGGTCACCGCGACCGTGGGCGGTCGGAGCACGGTGGTGCCGGTGTCGATCGGCCTCACCGACGTGCCGGTCGCCACCTTCGACGACGCCGCGGCCTGGAAGTTCAGTGCCGCTCGCGCCACCGGTGCGGTCGCGCCGGCGCCCGGGCACACCGGCGACGGGCTGCGGATGGCGTACGACTTCGGCCAGTCGACCGGCACCCGGGCGGCGTACGCTGACCCACCACAATGGATTCCGGTCGACGGGCAGCCGCAGGCGTTCGGGATGTGGATCTACGGCAACGGCAAGGGCGAGTGGCCGAGCCTGCACCTGCACGACGCGCTCGACCAGCAGCACGTCCTGCGCGGTCCCTACATCACCTGGACCGGCTGGAGGTACGTGGAGCTGGCGGTGCCCCCGGGTGTGCAGTATCCGGTGCGGATCCGCCGGTTCTACGTCGCCGAGACCGACCCGGCCGAGGCGTACCAGACCGAGATCGTGATCGACGACATCGTGGCGCGGGTGGCGCCGCCGGTCGACGTGCCGCCGGAGCCGCCGCGTACGGACCGGGTGGTCCTGCGCAACGGCACCGTCGACGGCGCGCCGTGGCGGCTCGCGGTGCTCTCCGACGCCCAGTTCGTGGCCGCGGATCCGGGCAGCACCCAGGTCGAGCGGGTCCGCCGGACGCTGCGGGAGATCCGCGCCGCCGGGCCGGACTTTCTGGTGATCAACGGCGATTTCGTGGACACCGCGTACCCGGCGGACTTCGCGCTGGCCAAACAGATCCTGGACGAGGAACTGGGTGGCACCCTGCCGTACTACTACGTCCCCGGCAACCACGAGATCATGGGCGCGCCGATCACGAACTTCACGTCGGTGTTCGGGCCCACGTCGCGGGTGGTCGACCACAACGGGACCCGGATCGTCACCCTCGACACCAGCCCCGGGACGCTGGGCTTCGACCAGGTCGCGGCCCTGCGGTCGGCGCTGGACTCGGCCGCCACCGACCCGAGGATCGGCTCGGTGGCCGTGTTCGAGCACCACCCGCCGCGCGACCCCACGCCCGCCAAGGCCAGCCAACTCGGCGACCGCAAGGAGGCGGCGCTGGTCGAGCGGTGGCTGGCCGACTTCCAGCACCGCACCGGCAAGGGCGTGGCGTTCGTCGGCGCGCACGTCGGCACGTTCCACGCGGACCGGGTGGACGGCGTCCCGTACCTGATCAACGGCAACAGCGGCAAGGAGCCGTCGACCGCGCCGCACCTGGGTGGCTTCACCGGCTGGACGATGCTGGGCATCGACCCGGTCACCCCGGCCGAGGCGGCGCTGGCCCGGCTCAACCCGCTGGCCGAGGGTCCACGATGGATCGACGCCGAGGTCAACCCGCACGTGGACGCGGTGACCCTGACCGCGCCGGCGACGGTGGCGGTCGGCTCGCCGGCGCCCGTCACCGCGACGCTGACCCAGCCGGGCGGGCGGGTCGTGCCGGTCGCGCCGCCGGTGACCGCGCAGTGGTCCGGCTCGCCCGACCTGCACGTGGGCTCGGTGTTGGGCATCCGCCCCGGTGACCGCGCCTGGTTCGACCCGGCCAGCGGCCGGCTGACCGCGCTGCGCACCAGCGGCACGGTGACGCTGACGGTGACCGTCAACGGCGTCAAGGAGACCGCGACGGTGGCGCTGGGCGCGGGCTAGCTGAGCTGCGCCAGGGGCAGCGGGCCGCGCGTCTTCACCGTGCGGATCGCGAACGTGCTGTGCGCGTCGACGATCGACGGGATGGTCAGGATCTGGTCGATCAGGAGATGTTCGTACGCCGCCAGGTTGGCCACCGCGGCCTCGACCAGGATGTCGGCCCGGCCGGAGATGACGTGGCAGGCGACGATCTCCGGGATGGCGGTCAGCTTGGCCTCGATGCGGGCGGCGTTCTCGCGGGAGTGGCGGTCGACCCGGAGCTCGACGAAGACGGTGAGGTCCAGCCCTAGCCGGGCGCGGTCGAGCTCCACCCGATAGCCGGCGATCAGACCGTCCTGTTCCAGCGCGCGCACCCGCCGCAGGCAGGCCGACGGCGACAGGGCGACCGCCTCGGCCAGGTCGACGTTGGCGATCCGGCCGTCCTGCTGGAGCCGGGCCAGGATCGCCCGGTCGGTGCTGTCGTACGAGGGCATGGCAGATGATTGCGCGAGACCGGCCGGTGACGCAACCAGGTTGCGTGACGGGCACCCAGACCGCGCACATTTGCCATCGCGTGCGGCGGCAACGTTGCCAGACTGCGAAGCATGACCAGCGACATCGGCATCGCCCGCGGCACCGCCCTGTACATCGGCGCCCTGCTCGGCCCCGGTCTGCTGCTGTTACCGGGCCTGGCCGCCCACCAGGCCGGCCCCGCGTCCGTGGTCGCGTGGGCGGTGCTGCTCGGCGCCTCGGCCCTGTTCGCCGTCGTGTTCGCCGCGCTCGGTGTGCGCCATCCCTCGGCCGGCGGTGTGTGGGGCTACGCCACGGCCGGGCTCGGTCCACGCGCCGGCCGGGTGGTCGCCTGGTGCTTCCTGGCCGGGGTGATCGGCGGTGCGCCGATCGTCTGCGTGATCGGCGGCAACTACGTCGCCGAGCTCACCGGCGGGGGTGTCAAGGTCGCCGCGACCACCGCCGCCCTGCTGCTGGTCGGCACGCTCGGCGTCACCGCCCGCGGCGTACGCACCTCCGCCACTGTCCAGTTCGGACTGGTCGCACTGCTCCTGGTGATCGTCGTCGGCGCGGTCGCGGGAGCCGCACCGGCCGGTGCGGCCGCCAACTGGACCCCGTTCGCGCCGCACGGCTGGGCCGCACTGGGCTCCGCGTCGGCGACGTTGATGCTGGCGTTCGTCGGCTGGGAGGCGATCGCGCCGCTGACCACCCGGTTCGCCCGGCCGCGCCGGCAGCTTCCGGTGGTGATCGCCATCGCGTTCGGCGTCACGGCGGTGGTCTACCTGGCGCTGGGGATCGTGACCGTCGCGGCACTCGGCGACCGGGCCGGCACCGAGGTGCCGCTGGCCGCCCTGCTCAGGATCGCGCTCGGCGAAGCCGGGACGGCCGTCGCCGCGGTCGGCGCCGTGGTCCTCACGGTCGGTGCCGTGCTCGCGTACATGTCGGGCGCCGGCAGCCTGGCCCGGGCGCTGCGGCCCGCCGGCGGCCCCGACGACGGCGGCGAGGCCCGGTTCCCGCGCTGGCTCGCGTCCGCCGTCCTGGTCTCCGGCATCGTGCTGATCGGTCCGCTGGCCACCGGCCGGATCGACCTGGCCACGCTGGTCAACGTGCCCACCACGTTCTTCCTCGTGGTCTACCTCGGCTGCACCGCGGCCGGCTGGCGGCTGCTGCGTGGTGCGCCGAAGGTCTGCGCCGGGATCGCCTGCGCGATGGTGGCCGCGGTGCTGCCCTTCTGCGGCCCGGCGCTGATACCCGCCGCGCTGGTCACGGTGGCTGCGGCCGTCCGCCGAAGGAGTGCGCCCAAGCCAGCCGGACGGCCGCTTGATGCGGCACCGGACCCCGGCTAATCTCGGCTCGAAACTTTTTCGAGATGGGTGAACCGGTGGCGGACGAGGGCGAGCGGCGGGCCACGCTCGCGATGGTGGCCGAATTCTGCGGCGTCTCGCTGCCGACCGTCTCCAAGGTGCTCAACGGCCGCGCCGACGTCGCCAGCGCCACCCGGGCCCGGGTCGAAGAGGCGCTCCGGGCGCACAACTACAGCCCGCCGGGCGCGCGCAACCGGGGCACGCCGGTGTCGGCCGCCGCCCGTACCGTCGAACTGGTCTTCGACGACATCATCAGTCCGTACGCGACCGAGGTGCTGCACGGCGTCACCGACGGCGGCGACGAGCTCGGCGTCGACGTGGTCGTGCGCCGCCTCCCGACGCTGATCGAGTCCCCGCCGCGCACCGAGGCCGCCTGGGCCCGACGGCTGACCGACGCCGGCCGCAAGGGCCTGATCGTCGTCACCTCCGAGCTGACCTCGCGCCAGCTCGCCGCGTTCGACCGGGCCGGGCTCTCGCTGGTCGTCATCGACCCCGTCAACCTGCCGCGCACCGACGTCGTCAGTGTCGGTGCGACCAACTGGAGCGGCGGCCTGGAAGCCACCGACCACCTGATCCGGCTCGGGCACCGGCGGATCGCCTTCATCGGCGGGCCGGTCGCCTCGTCGCCGAGCCGGGCCCGCCTGCACGGCTACCGCGCCGCGTTGGAGAACGCCGGCATCCGCTCCGACCCGGCGCTGATCCGCAACGGCTCGTTCGACTTCCCGTCCGGGCTGACGCTCGGCGGCGAACTGCTCGACTCCGGCGACCCGCCGACCGCGGTGTTCGCGGCCAGCGACCCGACCGCGATGGGCGTGTTCGCCGCGGCGACGGCGCGCGGGCTGCGACTCCCCGAGCAGCTCAGCATCGTCGGCTTCGACGACACCTACCTGACCGTGATGTCGACGCCGGCCCTGACCACGGTGCGGCAACCGTTGCGGGACATGGGCCGGGTGGCCCTGCGTACGTTGTTGCGGCTGATCGCCGGCGAACCGCTCGACTCGCACCACGTGGAGCTGGCCACCAAGCTGGTCATCCGCGAGTCGACCGCGGCACCGCTCGCCTAAAGAGCCGCGGTCGAGCCGCGGACGATCAGTTCCGTGGCCAGCTCCACGTGGTGGGAGTCCAGCTTCTCGCCGGCGGCCAGCCGGAGTGCGGTGCGCAGCGCGACGCCGCCCATCTCGCGCAGCGGTTGCCGCACCGTGGTCAGCGGTGGTGAGGAGAGGCGGGCGACCTCGGTGTCGTCGAAGCCGACCACGCTGAGGTCGTCGGGCACCCGCAGCCCGCGGGCCCGGGCCGCCTCGATCACGCCGGCCGCGGTCTCGTCGCTGCCGGCGAACACGGCGGTCGGCCGGGCCGGCAGGTCGAGCAGCGCGGCACCGCCCGTGATCCCGTCCTGATAGCGGAAGTCGCCCGTGTGCTGGTATTCGTCGGGTACCGGCACGCCGGCCGCTTCCAGCGCGGCC
This sequence comes from uncultured Actinomycetota bacterium, assembly GCA_963840005.1. Taxonomy (GTDB): domain Bacteria; phylum Actinomycetota; class Actinomycetes; order Mycobacteriales; family Micromonosporaceae; genus Asanoa. Next base: position 144,048 of record CAWIXO010000011.1, read on the forward strand.
CGGTAACCGTGCATCCGGGCCTGGTTGCAGGCCGACCGGGTACGAGCCGCCGACGTAGCCGATCCGCCGGTGGCCCAGCGCGATCAGGTGCTGCGCCGCGGCCATCCCGCCGGCGAAGTTGGTCGAGCCGACGCTGGTGACCCGCTCACGCTGGAGGTTGAGCGGGTCGATGACGACCAGCGGCAGGTGGGCGCGGGACAGCGCGGCCAGGTCGGCCGGAGGTCAGCTCGTCGACCACCGCGATGACCGCGTGGCGGCCCGCGGCGGCCAGGTCGCGCGCCCAGCCGCGTGGGCGGACTGGCATCGACACCGCTGGCGGCCCGCGGCCGGGTGCTGACCGCCACCGCGACCCCGGCCTCGCCGCCGGCGCTCGAGCACGCCCTGGATGATCTCGGTCGAGTACGCGTTGAGCTCGCCCTTGAAGATCAGCTCGATCCGGGCCGTGGCCGGGTTGCCCGTGGGCGCCGGTGACCGCCGGCCGATGTAGTCGTGCTGCTCCAGCAGGGACTCCACCAGCGCGCGGGTCTCCGGCCCCACATCGGACGCGTCCGTTGACCACCTTGGACACGGTCGTCACCGAGACGCCGGCGGACCTGGCGACGGTCGCCAGCGTCGCGCGGCCAACCTTGGGCGGCACGGACCTTCCTCCCATCACGGACCAGCGTCACCCGGGACCGGCGCGATCTCGACCGGGGTGTCGAAGTGCCGGTCGTGCCCGACGACGCGGGTCGGGCCGACGAGCCGTACCGTACCGTGCAGCGGCAGGTCGGCCGCGGATGTGCCGACCAGCACGTCGATGTCGCCCGCCTCGACGATCCGGCGCAGGTCGCGGCCGGTGAACGCGGTGCGGTCGGTGTGCACCTGGAAGTGCACGTCGGCGGCCGCGCCGGCGGCCAGGTCGACCCGGGCGAACCCGACCAACTGCTTGACCGGGCGGACCACCTGCGCGACCAGGTCGTGCAGGTAGAGCTGGACGACCTCGGTCGCCGGCCCGCGCACCCGTGTTGCGCACCCGCGCGGCGACCGTGAACTCGCCGTCGGTCGGCACTGTCGGCGCCGAGATCCGCAGGTCGTCGACCGCGAACGTGGTGTACGAACGCCCGTGTCCAAAGGGGAACAGCGGTGTCGGGTCGAGGCTGCTGATGTCGGTGCTCTCGGCGCCCAGCGGCGGCTGGAGATAGGTGCCGGGCTGGCCACCCGGCTCGCGCGGGATCTGCACCGGCAGCTTGCCGCTGGGCTGCACCCGCCCGGAGAGCACGCCGGCGATCGCCGCGCCGCCCTCTTCGCCCGGCATGAACGCCTGCACCAGGCCGGCAGCCCGGCCGTGCACGTCGCCCAACGCGTACGGCCGACCGGAGACCACCACCACGACCACGGGGGTGCCGGTGGCCAGCAGTTCCTCGATCAGGTCCGCCTGCACGCCGGGCAGCCGCAGGTCGGGCGCGTCGCAACCCTCGCCGGATGTGCCGTGCGCGAAGAGCCCGGCGATGTCGCCGACGAACGCCACGCACACGTCGGCGGAGCGGGCCGCCTCGACCGCGGCCGCGAAGCCGGACCGGTCGTCGCCCTGGATCTCGCAACCCGGCGCGTGGGCGATGTCCACATCGGGCAGTTCGGCGCGCAGCGCGTCGACCGCGGTCGGCACGTCGACGCCGAGGCCGAGCCCCGGGTGGCGGGGCAGCACGTGGTTGGGGAAGGCGTAGCAGCCCATGAACGTACGTGGCTCGGCGGCGCACGGGCCGACCACGGCGACGCGTCCGGCCGTCGGGCAGCGGCAGCGCGCTGCCTGGGTCGAGCAGCACGATCGGAACGCTCGGCGATCTCCCGGGCCAGCGCCCGGTTGGCGGCGGAGTCGAGCTCGACGGTGCCGGCGCCGGCCACCGATCCCTCGGGCGTCCACTCTGGATCGAGCAGACCGAGTGCGACCTTCTGGGTGAGCAGCCGGCGGGCGGCCTGGTCGACCAGCTCCTCGGGCACCTCGCCGGCGCGGATCTTCTCGAGCAGCCCGGTGCCGTAGCCGATGGTGTCGGGTAGTTCGACGTCGATGCCGGCGGCCAGGGCCAGCGCGCCGGCCTCCGCGTCGTCGGCGGCGATCCGGTGCATGGTGGCCAGGAACGGCACTGCCCAGTAGTCGGACACCACTGTGCCGGTGAACCCCCAGGCGTCCCGGAGCACCTCGGTGAGCAGCCAACGGTCGGCGCCGGCGGGCACGCCGTCGACGTCGGCGTAGGAGTTCATCACCGAGCCGGCGGCCGCGGTGGCCACCGCGGTCTCGAACGGCGGCAGGATCACGTCGATCAGCTCGCGCCGGCCCATCGAGACCGGGCCGTGGTTGCGCGCGCCGCGGGAGGCCGAGTAGCCGGCGAAATGCTTGAGCGTGGCGATCACCCCGGCGCTCTGCAGGCCGCGGACGTAGGCGGCGCCGAGCATCGAGACCAGGTACGGGTCTTCGCCCATGGTCTCTTCGACCCGGCCCCAGCGGTAGTCGCGTACGACGTCGAGCACCGGCGACAGGCCCTGGTGCACGCCGACGGCGGCCATGTCGCGGCCGATCGCGGCGGCCATCCGCTCGACGAGGTCGGGCGAGAAGGTGGCGGCCCAGGCGATCGCGGCCGGGTAGACGGTGGCGCCGTAGGTGGTGAACCCGGTGAGGCACTCCTCGTGCACCAGCGCCGGGATGCGCAGCCGGTGTGCGTCGAGCACGACGTGGTGCTCGCGCACCAGCTCCGCGGCGCCCTCGGCGGCGGTGACCGGCGCGCTGCCGTAGACCCGGGTGAGATGGCCGAGGCCGTGCCGGCTGGCCTGGTCGAGCGGCTGGTTGCCGGCGGAGAACACGTCCTGCATGGGTGCGACGTTGTGGTCGGACGCGAAGACCGCCTCGGCCTCGCCCTCGTGCAGGTCCTTGCGCAGCCACCGGCTGCCGAGCTGCGCGAGCTTCTCCTCGAGGGTCATCGCGCCCAGGAGCAGCTCGACCCGGTCGGCGACCGGCCGGCTGACGTCTTGCCAGGGCTGTGTCGCGACCTGCGTGGGCGCAGTGTCCACGGGGCGTGCCTCCTTTGCGCAAGATAGGGGATTGGTCTTCGAAACTTTCGAAGTTTCCGATGCTCGGCCGTCGACCGGCCGAGCCTTGCGCTGGCCATACTTTCGCCGATCAGAACGTCGGACTCAAGCCCTTGACACGTCGATGGCGGAATCCTACGTTGACTTGAAAATTCTACGTTAATTTGCGAGATCACCGGCCGAAAATTTCCCCGCCTAGGCATCCTCTTGCCGGGCTGTGGGAGCGCTCCATCATGGCCGGTGACCGCTCGCGCCTCGAACGATCGATTCGCCGCGCCAGCCGCGGCACGAGTACGGAGGTCAGCGTGGAGCGCAGCATTCTGTCCCGGCGGAACTTCCTGGGTCTTTCCGCGGGCGCGGCCGCCGGGGTCGCGCTCGCCGGCTGTGGCAGTTCCGGCCCCAGCAGCAGTACCGGCGGCGGTGGTAGCGCCGGTTCGGCCAGCTACTGGTTCCTCACCGGCACACCCGGCGAGGGCATCCGCACCAATACCGTCAACCGCTTCAACCAGGCGAACCCCGACACCAAGATCACCGCGACGACGTTCCAGAACGACGCGTACAAGACGAAGATCAAGACCGCGATCGGTGCCGGCCAGGCGCCGACCATCATCTGGGGCTGGGGCGGCGGCACCCTCCGCACGTACGCCCAGGCCGGTCAGGTCGAGGACCTGACCTCGTGGTTCGGCCAGAACGCGGCGGTCAAGGACCGGCTGTTCCCGTCGTCGTTCGGCGCGGCCACCATCGACGGCAAGATCTACGCGATGCCGGCCGAGACGGTCCAGCCGATCGTCATGTTCTACAACAAGCGCGCCTTCGAGAAGATCGGTGCGCAGCCCCCGCAGACCTGGGGCGACGTGATGGACCTGGTGCCGAAGTTCAACGCCAAGGGCATCGCGCCGTTCTCGCTCGGTGGCCAGTCCCGCTGGACCAACATGATGTGGCTGGAGTTCCTCTTCGACCGCATCGGCGGCAGCGAGGTCTTCCAGGCCGTCTTCGACGGGCAGAAGGACGCCTGGTCGAACCCGGCGTCGCTGCAGGCGCTGACCCTGATCCAGGACCTGGTCAAGCAGAACGGCTTCATCAAGGGCTTCTCGTCGATCACCGCCGACTCCAACGCTGACCAGGCATTGCTCTACACGGGCAAGGCGGCGATGATGCTGCACGGCACGTGGACGTACGGCGGCATGGCCACGGACGGAGGCGACTTCGTGTCCAGCGGCAGCTTGGGCTACATGAACTTCCCGCCGATCGACGGCGGCAAGGGCGACGTGTCCGACACGGTGGGCAACCCCGGCCAGTACTACTCCATCTCGTCCAAGGCATCGGACGAGCAGAAGGAGATCGCGAAGAAGTTCTTCGCCTCCGCCGTGCTCGCCGACGCCGAGGTCAAGGACTGGATCGACGCCGGCGCCGTCCCGATCGTCAAGGGCACCGAGAGCGCCTTCGGCAACTCGAAGGACGCCGACTTCCTCAAGTTCGTCTACAACACCTCGGCCAACGCCAAGACCTTCGCGCAGTCGTGGGACCAGGCGCTGAGCCCGACCGCGGCGGAGAAGCTGCTCGACAACATCGCGCAGCTCTTCCAGCTGAAGATCTCGCCCCAGCAGTGGGCCGACAACATGAACGGGGTCATCGGGCAATGACAACCCTCGCTCCGCCCGCCCGGCGGGGGAGTACGACCACCGCCGCCCAGGGCGGGCGGAGCGGGTCGCTCGCCTGGCTGGCCCTGCCCGCGTTCCTGATGTTCATCGCGTTCGCGATCATCCCGCTGATCGGCGTGCTGGTGCTCAGCTTCACGCAGTGGGACGGCATCGGCGACATCCACCCGGCGGGCTTCGACAGCTGGCGCGCCGTGCTGAGCGACCCCGGGCTGGTGCACGCGCTCTGGGTCACCTTCCTGATCATGGCGCTGTCCTGGCTGTTCCAGACTCCGCTGAGCCTGCTGCTCGGCGTCTACCTGGCCACGCAGAACCGCTACCGCGAGATCCTCGCGGTGATCTACTTCGTACCGCTGCTGCTCAGCTCGGCCGCCCTGGCGATCACCTACAAGTCGCTGCTCGACCCGAACTTCGGGCTCGGCGCCGGGCTCGGCATCCCGTTGCTGCAACAGGACTGGCTCGGCCGCGACAACCTGGCGCTCGGCGTGCTGGTGTTCGTGGTCTCCTGGCAGTTCATCCCGTTCCACTCGCTGATCTACCAGAGCGGCGTGCGGCAGATCCCGAAGACGATGTTCGAGGCGTCCGAGATCGACGGCGCCGGCCGGATGCGGCAGTTCTTCAGCATCACGCTGCCGCAGCTCAAGTACACGATCATCACGTCGTCGACACTGATGGTGGTCGGCTCGCTGACCTTCTTCGACCTGATCTTCGTGCTCACCGGCGGCGGGCCGGGCGACGCGACCCGGGCGCTCGCTCTCGACATGTACAAACGCGGTTTCCAGGCCAGCCTGATGGGCCCGGCCAGCGCGATCGCGGTGATCCTGGTGTTGGTCGGCCTCGGCCTCGCGCTGCTGCTGCGCCGCCTCGGCGGCCGGGACGCGACCGAGAGTCAGATGGAAGGCGTGTGACGTGGCGACGACCCTGACGACAGCGCCCGACCAGGCGACGACGCCGCGGGCACCGCACCGGCCCGGTGGGCGCGGCCGGCGTCGACAGTTCAACCTGCCGGCCGGGATCGCCGGCCTGATCTGGCTCGCGATCGTGGTGATCCCGCTCTACTGGATCCTGATCACCAGCCTCAAGACGCAGTCCACCTACTTCCTGACCAACCCGTTCGCGCCGCCGACCGACCCGACGCTGGCCAACTACCGGATGGTCATCGAGGCCGACTTCGTCCGGTACTTCCTCAACAGCGCGATCGTGACCGTCGGCGCGGTCATCCCGGCCGTGCTGATCTCGTTCATGGCGGCGTACGCGATCGTCCGGGCCAGCAACCGCAGCCGGTTCCTGCGCTACGTGAACTCGGTGTTCCTGATGGGCCTGGCGATCCCGCTGCAGGCGGTGATCATCCCGGTCTACCTGATCATCATCCGGCTGAAGATGTACGACACCCTGTTGGCGATCATCCTGCCGTCGATCGCGTTCGCCATCCCGCTGTCGGTGCTCGTGCTCTCCAACTTCATCCGCGACGTGCCGCGCGAGCTGTTCGAGTCGATGCGGATGGACGGCGCCAGCGAGTGGGGCACGCTCGGTACCTGGCCTTGCCGATGGTCCGCCCGGCGCTGGTCACCGTGACCATCTACAACGGACTGTCCATCTGGAACGGCTTCCTGCTGCCGCTGATCCTGACCCAGAGCCCGACGCAGCGCACGATCCCGCTGGCGCTCTGGACGTTCCAGGGGCAGTACAGCATCAACGTGCCCGCGGTGCTCGCGTCGGTGGTGCTGACCACCCTGCCGATCCTCGCGCTCTACGCGGTCGGGCGGCGGCAGTTGCTCAGCGGCCTGACAGCCGGGTTCGGCAAGTAACGAGGCTCGGCGTCTCCGCTCGCGGGGACCAAGGTTCAACGTCCCCACGCGGGGTATGCGGCCCGGAACGGAGAGATTATCGCCGCGAAGGGGACATCGTGACCAGCACAGCGACCATCGCCGACCTGTCCACCGCCCGCGACGTGGCCCGGCAGCTCCGGGTCGACTCGGTGCGGGCCAGCACCAGCGCCGGGTCCGGCCACCCCACCTCGAGCATGTCGGCCGCCGACCTGCTCGCGGTGCTGGTCGACCCGGCACCTGCGCTACGACTGGGACAACCCGGCGCAACGACGCCAACGACCACCTGATCTTCTCCAAGGGGCACGCGTCGCCGCTGCTGTACTCCGTCTTCAAGGCGGTCGGGCGTGGTCTCCGACGAGGAGCTGATGACCGGCTACCGGCGGTTCGGCCAGCGGCTGGAAGGGTCACCCGACCCCGGTGCTGCCCTGGGTCGACGTGGCCACCGGCTCGCTCGGCCAGGGCCTGCCGGACGGCGTCGGCGTCGCGCTGGCCGGGCGGTACCTGGACGAGGTGCCGTACCGGGTCTGGGTGCTGTGCGGCGACAGCGAGATGGCCGAGGGCTCGATGTGGGAGGCGCTCGACAAGGCCGCCTACTACCGGCTCTCCAACCTGATCGCGATCGTCGACGTCAACCGGCTCGGCCAGCGCGGGCCGACCGAGCTGCAATGGGACCTCGACGCGTACGCCCGCCGGGCCGAGGCGTTCGGCGCCCGGGTGCTGATGATCGACGGGCACGACCTCGACGAGATCGACGAGGCGCTACCGCGCGGCGACCGACCGCACCGACGACCGGCCGACGGTGATCCTCGCCCGCACCCTCAAGGGCCGCGGCTTCAGCGAGGTGGAGAACCTCGAGGGCTGGCACGGCAAGCCGCTGCCGAAGGAGATGGCCGACCGGGCGATCGCGCGAGCTCGGCGGGGAGAGCGACCTGATCGTGCGCGGCCCGCGCGCCGGCCGACGAGGCGCCGGTCGACGCGGGCCGGCCCCGCCCGGCACGCCGCCGGCGCTGCCCACGCTACGCGGTGGGCGACAAGGTGGCCACCCGCAAGGCGTACGGCGACGCGCTGACCGCGCTCGGCGGCAGCAACCCGCGGATCGTCGCGCTCGACGGCGAGGTCAGCAACTCGACCTACTCCGAGGAGTTCGCGAAGGCGTTCGGCGACCGGTTCTTCGAGATGTACATCGCCGAGCAGCAGATGGTCGCCGCCGCCGTCGGGCTCAGCGTGCGGCACTACATCCCGTTCGCGTCGACGTTCGCGGCGTTCCTGTCCCGGGCGTACGACTTCATCCGGATGGCCTCGATCTCCCGTGCCGACATCCGGCTGGTCGGCTCGCACGCCGGCGTCGAGATCGGCGCCGACGGGCCGTCGCAGATGGCGCTGGAGGACCTGGCGATGATGCGCGCCGTGCAGGGCTCGACCGTGCTCTACCCGAGCGACGCGGTCAGCACCGCCGCGCTGGTCGAGTCCATGGTGGACCTCGCCGGGGTCAGCTACATGCGGACCACCCGCGGCGCCTACCCGGTGCTCTACGAGGCCGGGGAGACGTTCCCGATCGGTGGCTCGAAGGTGCTGCGCGTCCGGCGCCGACCGACGCGGTGACCCTGGTCGGCGCCGGGCGTCACCCTGCACCAGTGCCTGGCCGCGGCCGACGCGCTGGCGTCCGACGGCATCGCGGCCCGGGTGATCGACCTCTACTCGGTCAAGCCGGTCGACACCGCGACGCTCAGCGCGGCGGTCGGCCGCGACCGAAGGCCGGATCGTGGTCGCCGAGGACCACCACCCGGAGGGCGGGCTCGGCTCGGCGGTCGCCGACGCCCTGCTCGCCGCCGGATCACCGCGCGCTGCGGTTCACCCACCTCGCGGTGCGGGAGCTGCCCGGCTCCGGCACGACCGCGGAGCAGCTGGCCGCGCAGGGCATCGACGCCGACCACATCGCCGCCGCCGCCCGTGCGCTGGCGAGCTAGCTGGTCACGTGTGCAGGTGGCGCTGCCAGTCGCGGGGGACCTGGTCGGCCGGGCCGGGCACGGCTGGTCGTCCGGGTGGTTCTGAGGGCCGGCGAGCTGCGGACCCTCGAGGAACTCGCCGCTGCGGTAGTCGTAGAACCAGTCCTCGCCGGGCTCGAACGAGCGGATGATCGAGTGGCCGCGTCGTGGTGGCGTGGGCGGTGGCGTGCTGGGACGGCGAGTTGTCGCAGCAGCCGATCTGGCCGCAGGTCGCGCAGCGGCGCAGGTGCAGCCACCAGCCGCCGCTGGCCAGGCATTCCGCGCAGCCGGCGCCGGACGGGGGCACTTCGGGACGGACAAGTGGTTCGGTCACGATTCCTCCTCGGTGAGCCTTACGGCTTGATGTCTACCCGCATCGCGCGGCCTTTCACGTGAGTACTCGATCACTCCGCGTAAGATCGCCAGGTGAGCGCCGTGCTCAACAGCCTGGTCGACCAACGCGCCATCCTGGTCTACGTGATCGTCGGCCTGGTGGTGTTCGCCGAGGACGCGTTCTTCTTCGGCTTCATCCTGCCCGGCGAGACGGCCGCCATCCTCGGTGGTGTCGCGGCGAGCCTCGGCCACGTCAACGTGTTCTGGATGAGCGTGATCGTGGTGGTCGCGGCGATCATCGGCGACACCGTGGGCTACGAGATCGGCTCGCGCTGGGGATACCGGCTGCTGCGGGTCAAGGTGGCTGCAGAAACGCGAGAAACAGGTGGAGTCGGCCCGCTCGTTCCTGGCCCGGCGCGGCGGCCCGGCGGTCTTCTTCGGCCGGTTCATCGCGTTCCTGCGCGCGTTCGTGCCGTTCCTGGCCGGCGTCGCGCACATGCACTACCGCCGGTTCCTCGCCTACAACGCGGCCGGCGGCGTGGTCTGGGGTGCCGGCTCGGTGCTGCTCGGCTATCTCGCCGGCAACTCGTACCGATGATCGAGGGCGCCGTCGGCAAATGGGGTGCGATCGCCGTGGCCTCGGTCGTGGTGGCCGCACTGCTGGCCTGGGCCATCTACCGCCGGGTCCGCGAGCGGCGGAGCCACTAGCCGTCAGGCCCGCTCGGCGGCCAGCTTGAGTGCGGCGGTCAGGTCGGCCGCGCGGTCAGGGCGCCGTCCGGGTCGATCAGCCACTGGATGGCCATGCCGGCCAGCAGGGCCTGGGCGAGGCCGCCGAGCAGCCGGGCCTGCTCGCCTCGGTGCGCCCGTGGCCGGGCGCCGCCGCCGAGCAGGCCGGCCAGCTCCGTGCGGCCCTGGCGTTGCCCGGCGACCAGGAAGTCGTGCACCTCCGGGAGCCGGTCGACCTGGCCGGCCAGCTCGAACTGGGTGGTCCAGAGCGGGCGCTGGGTCGCGCACCGACGTCGATGACCGCGGTCCAGACCGCCTCGACGAGCCGTCGGTGGCCTGCAGCGCGGCGTCCAGCTCCGCGCCCCATTCGGCCAGCGCCTCCATCAGCGCCTGGTTGAGCAGCTCCCGGGTCGAGCCGAAGTGGTAGCCGATCGCGGCCAGGCTGACCCCGGCCGCCTGGCGATGTCGCGGGCGGTGGTGCGGGTGTAGCCGATGTCGTGCAGGCACTGCTTGGCCCCGGCGATCAGGCTCTCCCGGTTTCCCATGCGGTGATTGTACAAGTGTGCAAAACCGCCTTGGTGCACGAGTTGTAACCGGCCAGCTCGATCTGTGACCATGGAACTGATGACCGACGAGTGCACCGCCCGCGAGGTGCTCGACCGGGTCGGCGGCAAGTGGAGCATCGCGATCATCGTCGCCGCGGCCCAGGGGCCGGTGCGGTTCACCGAGCTGGAGCGGTCCATCGACGGGATCAGCCGGCGGATGCTCGCGCTCACGCTGCGCAACCTCGAACGCGACGGCCTGCTGCACCCGCACCGTCTACGCGACCGTCCCGCCCAAGGTCGAGTACGTCGCCACCGACCTGGCCCGGGAGATCTACGACGCGCTGGTCACGCTGACCACCTGGGCCGAGCGGCACCGCGCCGAGATCACCGCCGCCCGGGTCGCCTACGACCGCGGGTAGGTGTCGAACGGCCGCCGCGCGATGAACCTGGAACTGGCCGCCGACTGCTCGCGGTGCGTCGGGCTGTGCTGTGTGGTGCCGGCGTTCGCCGCGGTCCGTCGACTTCGCCATCGACAAGCCGGCCCGGCCAGCCCTGCCCGAACCTCGGCGGCGACTTCCGCTGCGGGATCCACCGCGACCTGCGGGCCAAGGGCTTCCGCGGCTGCACGGTCTACGACTGCTTCGGCGCCGGCCAGCACCTGACCCAGGACGACCTTCGGCGGCGCCGACTGGCGCGGCCGGCCGGAGCTGGCCGAGTCGATGTTCGGCGCCTTCCCGGTGATGCGGGAGCTGCACGAGCTGCTCTGGTACCTGACCGCGGCGCTGGAGCTGGAGCTGCCGGCGGCGCAGCGCGGCGCGCTGCGAGACGTCGCCGGGCGGACGACCGACGCCTCACCGGGGGCAGTGCCCGAGGAGCTGGTCGCGCTCGACGTGGCGCCGCGCTGGGCCGCCGTCAACGACCTGCTGGTGCGGGCCAGCGCCGCCGTGCGCGGCGACCGCGCCCGGCCCGCGCCGGGAGCGCCGCGGCGCCGACCTCGTCGGCAAGGACCTGCGGCGCACCGACCTGCGGGCGGCCAACCTGCGGGGTGCCTATCTGATCGGTGCCGACCTGCGCGGCGCCGACCTGGGCCGGGCCGACCTGATCGGGGCCGACCTGCGCGACGCCGACCTGCGCGGTGCCCGCCTGCGTACGGCGTTGTTCCTCACCCAGCCGCAGGTCGACTCGGCCAAGGGCGACGGGACGACGGCGCTGCCAGCGCGGCCTGCGCCGCCCGGCCCACTGGCCTTAGCCGGGCTAGCCGAGTTGCTCGGCGACCTCGAACTGGACGGCGCCGTTGGCGTCGACGGCCGCGTCCAGGGATTTGTCGTCGAGCACCCGGGCGGCTTCGCCGTCGAGGAACAGCTCGGCGCCGGACGTGTCGACGACCTGGTCGCCTTCCTGAGGCGAGGTCGCGAGGCTCATCGTGAGCGCGCCCTGGGTCGGGTCGGAAGCGATGCGTACACCGGCGCCATCCGGCAGGTTCTGCTGGCCGGTCAGGTCACGGATCACCGCGACGGCGTTGTCAGTCACTGCGAGCATGGTGAAACCCTCCAGTTGAGCGGCAGGGGATTGGTTGAGACCGCAACTGACAGGGCCGTCCCTACGGCGAGCGGATCTGCGGCCGTCCAAGATCCACGTAACCCTCCGGCGCCGGATCCCGCAACCGGAACGCGACTTATCCTGGCTTCATGAACCCGTTGCCCGGCTCTGTATCCATCCGCGAGGTCGCACCCCGGGATGGGCTGCAGAACGAGGATCCGGTGCCCACCGCGGCCAAGGTCGAGCTGCTGGACGCGCTGTCCGACACGGGGGTCCGCCGGATCGAGGCGGTCTCGTTCGTGCACCCCAAGGCGATACCGCAGATGGCCGACGCCGACGAGGTGTGGGCAAAGGTGCGCAAGTCACCGGCTGTGCGCTATTCGCGCCCTGGTGCCCAACTCGCGCGGCGCGCAGCGCGCCCTGGCCGGCCGGGTTCACCGAGGTCGAGGTGGTCGTCTCGGCCAGTGACACGCACAACAAGCGCAACGTCAACCGCTCCACCGCCGAGTCGCTCGACGACATCGCCGCGCTGATCGCCGAGCTGCACGGCGCGCGGCGCCAGCGCCGAGGTGATCATGGCGACCAGCTTCGGCTGCCCGTTCGAGGGCGACATCGACCCCAAGCGGGTCGCCGACATCGTCGACCGGGTGGTCGCCGACGGCGCCGACCGGATCGCGTTCGGCGACACCACCGGCATGGCCACTCCGCGCCGGGTCACCGACGTGGTCACCGCGGTCCGCGAGCGCCAGCCCGACATCCCGGTGCTGCTGCACTTCCACAACACCCGCGGCACCGCGCTGGCCAACATCCTGACCGCGATGGACCTGGGCATCACCGAGTTCGACGCGAGCGTCGGCGGGCTGGGCGGCTGCCCCTACGCGCCGGGCGCGACCGGCAACGTGGCCACCGAGGAGGTCGTGCACATGCTCGAGGACATGGGCATCGACACCGGCATCGACCTCGACGCGCTGATCGAGGCGGCGGCGCTGGCGCAGCGGATCGTCGGCCGGGAGCTGCCGTCGGGCGTGCTGCGCGCGGGGCCGCGTACCCGGCTGGCGTCGTGAAGGACGAAGACCTGGTGCTGCTGCGCCGGGCCAGGGACCAGATCGACCGCGAATACCCGCGCCCGCTCGACGTGCCCGCGCTGGCCCGCACGGCGCTGATGTCGCCGTCGCACTTCTCCCGGCAGTTCCGCGCGGCGTTCGGCGAGACGCCCGTACCAGTATCTGATGACCAGGCGGATCGAGCGGGCCCAGGCGCTGCTGCGCCGCGGCGACCTGTCGGTCACCGAGGTCTGCGTGGCGGTCGGCGCGACCTCGCTGGGCTCGTTCAGCGCCGCTTCACCGAGTTGGTCGGGGAGAGCCCCGTCGGCATACCGGGCGCGCGACCATGCGCGGCTGGCGGCGGTGCCGGCGTGCTTCGCCCAACGGCTGACCCGGCCGACAAAAGCAGGTCTGGAGAAGCGCCGGGCGGTCGCGCCGGCCTAGCGTCGCAGGCATGAACCTGACGCTTTCGCACTGCTTCATCCTCGTCGACGACCAGGACAAGGCGCTCGCGTTCTACCGGGACGTGCTGGGTCTCAGGTGCTCAACGACGTGGCAATGGACGACTGGGGAATGCCGTGGCGATGGATCACGCTCGGCGTGCCGGGCCAGCCGGGCATCGAGATCGGGCTCGACCCGGCTGGCCGCAAGGCGCCCGCCGACCAGGAGCCCCTGCGGGACGCTGGTGGCCAAGGGCGCCCTGGCCGCGCTGATCTTCGACACCGACGACTGCGACGCCACCTTCGAGAAGGTCCGGGAGCGCCGGCGCCGAGGTGCTGCAGGAGCCGATCGACCAGCCGTACGGGGTGCGCGACTGCGCGTTCCGCGACCCGTCCGGCAACATGGTCCGCTTCAGCCAGCGGCCGCGCCGCGCTAGGAGGGGCCCCGAGGGGCCCCTCCTGCGTCAGACCAGGCTGGCCACGGCCCGCCGGGTGAGCACCGTCGCGAGGTGGCGGCGATAGTCGGCGCTGGCCGAGCAGGTCGTCGCTCGGCCGGGTGCCCTCGGCCGCGTGTGCGGCGGCGGCGCCGATCGCCTCCCGGCTGTCGGCGCCGGCCAGCGCCGACTCCGTCGCGGTCGCCCGCAGCGGCGTCGAGCCCATGTTGGTCAGCGCGACCCGGGCCTCGCTGATGCGTGCCGTTGTCGCGCTTGACCATGCGCCGCGACGCCGACCAGGGCCCAGCCCTGCGCGACCCGGTTGAACTTCTCGTAGTGTGCCCGACCCAGGCGCCCTGCTTGGGCACCCGCACCGCGACGAGCACCTCGTCGGGCGCCAGCGCGCTTGTCAGGTAGTCGACGAAGAACTCGCCGGCCGGCACGGTGCGCCGGCCGTCCGGGCCGGCGATCTCCATCTCGGCGCCGAGCGCGAGCGCCACCGCCGGCAGGTCGCCGGCCGGGTCGGCGTGCGCCAGCGAGCCGCCGAACGTGCCGCGGTGCCGCACCTGCCGGTCGGCGACCGTCGCGGTGGCCTGCGCCAGCAGCGGCAGCGTGCTCGTTGACCAGCGGGTCGCGCAGCACCGTGGCGTGGGTGGTCATCGCGCCGATGACCAGCGCGTCGCCGTCTTCGCGGACGCTGCGCAGCTCGTCGATGCCGCCGAGGTCGACCAGGGTGCTCGGCGCGGCGAACCGCAGCCGCAGCAGCGGGATCAGGCTCTGCCCGCCGGCGATCACCTTGGCGTCCTCGCCGGCGTCGCGCAGCGTCGACACCGCCTCGTCGACGGTGGTCGGCGCCGCGTAGTCGAACGACGGTGGGATCATGCCGCACCTCCCTGGATCGCCCGCCAGACCCGCTCCGGCGTGCACGGCATCGCGATGTCGTTGACACCCATCGGGCGCAGCGCGTCGACGATCGCGTTGACCACCGCGGGCGTCGACGCGATGGTGCCCGCCTCGCCGACGCCCTTGGTCCCGAGCGGATGGTCGGGCGCCGGGCTCTCGGTGCGGTCGGTGACGAACGTCGGCAGGTCGGCCGCCGACGGCAGCGTGTAGTCGACGAACGTGCCGGTCATCAGGTTGCCGTCGGCGTCGTAGACGGCCTCCTCGAACAGCGCCTGCGCGATGCCCTGTGCGACGCCGCCGTGCACCTGGCCCTCGACGATCAGCGGGTTGATCACCCGGCCGATGTCGTCGACGGCCACGTACTTGCGGATCGTCACCCGGCCGGTCTCGGTGTCGACCTCCGTCGCGCACAGGTGGGTGCCGTGCGGGAAGGAGAAGTTGACCGGGTCGTAGATCGCGTCGGCGTCGAGCGTCGGCTCGATGCCGTCGGGCAGGTCGTGCGCCGCGAACACGGCCAGCGAACAGTCGGCGAGCGTACTTGCCGCCGTCGGGGTTGCCGCGCACCCGGAACTGGCCGCCGGTGAACTCCAGGTCGGCCGGGTCGCACTCGAGCATGTGCGCGGCGATCGGCTTCGCCTTCTCGACCACCTTCTGGCAGGCGTTGTAGAGCGCGATGCCGCCGACCGCGAGCGAGCGCGAGCCGTAGGTGTCGAGCCCCTTGTAGGAGGTGCGGGTGTCGCCGTGCAGCACCTCGACGTCGTCGAAGGCGACGCCGAGCTGGTCGGCGACGATCTGGCTCCACGCCGTCTCGTGCCCCTGCCCGTGCGGCGACGTGCCGGTGACCACCTCGACCTTGCCGGTGGGCAGCATCCGGACGCTCGCCGTCTCCCAGCCGCCGGCGCCGTAGCGCAGCGCGCCGAGCACCCGCGACGGCGCCAGGCCGCACATCTCGGTGTAGGTCGAGATGCCGATGCCGAGCTGCACGCTGTCGCCGGTGTCGCGGCGGGCCTGCTGCTCCTGGCGCAGCTCGTCGTAGCCGAACAGCTCCATCGCCCGGTCGGTGGCCTTGGCGTAGTCGCCGGAGTCGTAGTGCAGCCCGCACACCGTGGTGAACGGGAACTCGTCGGCGTTGATCCAGTTGCGCCGGCGCACCTCGATCGGGTCGAGCCCGAGCTCGACGGCCAGCTCGTCCATGATCCGCTCGATCGCGTACGTGGCCTCCGGCCGGCCGGCGCCACGGTAGGCGTCGGTGATCATGGTGTTGGTGAAGACCCCGATGCACTCGAAGCGGTACGCGGGGAACTTGTAGATCGCGTTGTACATGAACGCGCCGAGGATCGGCACGCCCGGGCCGACCAGGCCCATGTAGGCGCCCATGTTGGCCAGCAGCTTGACCCGCAGCCCGAGCGACGGTGCCGTCGCGCCGGGCGGCGAGCTCGATGTCCTGGATCACGTCGCGGCCGTGGTGGGCCGAGACCAGGCTCTCGGAGCGGGACTCGGTGTACTTCACCGGCTTGCCGAGCCGCTTGCGCGGCGACGAACGCGATCAGCTCCTCCGGCGTCACCTGCAGCTTGCCGCCGAAGCCGCCGCCGACGTCGGGCGCGATCACCCGCACCTTGTGCTCGGGCGTGCCGGTCACCGCGGAGAGCAGGAACCGCAGGATGTGCGGGATCTGGGTGGCCGACCACATCGTGTAGACGTCGCCGGTCGGGTCGACGACCACGCTGCGCGGCTCCATGAACGCCGGGATCAGCCGCTGCTGCACGTAGCGCCGGCGGATGACCACCTCGGCGCCGTCGATCGCCGGCGCCGGCGTCGCCGCCGGTGCCCGCCTCGGCCGAGTCGAACACCCAGGTGTAGCCCTTGTTGGTGCCCTTGTCGGCGTGCACCAGGTCGGCGCCGTCGGCGATCGCCTGCCTCCATGTCGAGCACCGCGGGCAGCGGCTCGTAGTCGACCTCGATCGCCGCGAGCGCGTCGAGCGCCGCCGCCCGCGACCGGGCCGCGACGACGGCGACCGCCTCGCCCATGAAGCGCACCTCGTCGACCGCGATCGGCGGCCGGTCGGGGTGCACCATGTCTTCGGTGACCGGCCACGCGCAGGGCAGCGAGCCCTGCACGTCGGCGACGTCGCGGCCGGAGAAGGCGGCGACCACGCCCTTGGCCGCCAGGGCCGGCGCCACGTCGATGCTGGTGATCCGGGCGTGCGCCATCGGGCTGCGCAGGATCGCCAGGTGCAGCATGCCGGGCAGGGTGACGTTCTCGGTCCAGGTGGTGCGGCCGGTGATCAGCCGGGCGTCTTCCTTGCGCCGCCGGGCGCTGCCGACCTCGGTGCGCCGGGGCCTTCGGTGATGGTCATCGGTTCTCCCTCACGGCACCGGCTGCGGGATGGTCTCGTCGGGCACGCTCTCGCGCGGCAGGCCGGAGTCGGGCGTCTCGCCCTCGCCGGCGAGCGGCGACGGTGGGCGCCGGCTCGGCGGTCGCCGCCGCCGCGCGCGGATCTCCGCGCTCGCCGCGCGCACCGCGCGCACGATGTTCTGGTAGCCGGTGCACCGGCAGAGGTTGCCCTCCAAGCCCTTCGCGGATCTCCTCCTCGGTCGGGTCGGGGTTCTCCTCGAGCAGGTCGACCGCGGCCATGATCATGCCGGGGGTGCAGAAGCCGCACTGCAGGCGCGTGCGCCTCGTGGAAGGCCCGCTGCACCGGGTGCAGCGTGTTGTCCGGGCCGGACAGCCCCTCGATGGTGGTGATCTCGCGGCCGTCGGCCTGCACGGCCAGCACGGCGCAGCTCTTGACACCCTGCTGCTGCCCGTCGGCGTCGCTCATCAGCACGGTGCACGCGCCGCAGTTGCTGGTGTCGCAGCCGACCACGGTGCCGACCTTGCCGAGCTGTTCGCGTAGGTGATGGACGAGCAGGGTGCGCGGTTCGACGTCGTCCTCGTAATCGACGCCGTCGACCTTGATCGATACCCGGGTCATCAAGCCTCCCGGCTTGCTCCACTGCGGCCGGTTGGGGGGCCGGCGCGCATGCTCAACTCAGGGGATGGGCGCGTCAGGCCCGGCCACGTCGCCGCGCGCCTCCTCCCTTCCACCGCGGTCAGCGGGCGGCCAAGGTCATGCGCGCCGAACTCAGCCAATCCCTTCGCGTAGCGGCACCGCAAGGTGCTGGTGTGAAATGGACCACGCTATTTCGCGATCACCCGGACGAGCTCGTCGAGCGCGTCGAGGGTGTGCCCGGCGACGAAATCGTCGAGATGGGGCAATGCGGCCGCCATCCCGCCGGCCAGCGGTGCGAAACCGGCCTTGCCGCGGTGCGGATTGACCCAGACCAGGCGGTACGCGAGGCGGGCCAGCCGGTGCGTCTGCGCGGCCAGCGCGTCCGGGTCAGCCGCGCTCCCAGCCGTCGCTGAACACCACGACGACCGCGCCCCGGGCGGTGCCGCGCTGGCCCCAGCGGTCGAGGAAGGCCTTCAGCGCGTCGGCCAGCCGGGTGCCGCCGTGCCAGTCCGGGATGGCGACCGACGGCGGCGTGCAGCGCGGCGTCCGGGTCGCGGTGGCGCAGCGCGCGGGTGATCCGGGTCAGCCGGGTGCCGAGCGTGAACACCTCGGTGCGGGTCGGGCGGCGGCGGACGGCCGCGTGGGCGAAGCGCAGCAGCGCGTCGGCGTACGGGCTCATCGAGCCGGACACGTCGACCAGCAGCACCAGCCGGCGCGGGCGCTGCGTGGCGCCGCCGGCTGGCCAGCCGGGTCGGCTCGCCGGCGTGCCGCAGCGCCGCGCGCACCGTGCGGGTCGGGTCGACCTCGCCGCCGCCGGCCGGGCCGGCGCCGGCGGCTCCGGCGGGTCGCCGGTCTCGCGGGCCGAGCAGCGCCAGCAGCCGCCGCACCTCGTCGCGCTCGCGCGGGGTGAGCAGGGCGAAGTCGCGCTGGCGGAGGATCTCGACGGTGCTCGCCGACAGCCCGAGGATCTGCGGCTCCTCGTCGGTGTCCGGCGGCCTCACCCGGCGGGCCCGACGGTGTACGGCGCCGCGATGCTGGGCAGCGTCGGCGCCGGCGGTGACGAACCGTGCCGCCGGCCGGCCGGTGACCGCCGAAGTACGCCGGCGAACGCGGCGTCGTAGATCGCCAGGTCGTCGGGCTCGGCGCAGAGCGTCTGCCGGCCGGCCCAGTAGATGCCGTGCGGGCGTGACGACGCCGAGCGCGTCGACCGCGCGCGAGCATCGTCTGCACCCGGTCGGGGCCGGCGTCGACGCCGGCGTGCCGCAGCGTCCGCGCGAACCCGACCAGCAGCGCGGTGACGTCGCGGCCGGCGTCGCCGCGTCATGGCCGGCTGGCGACCAGGGCGTCGAGGCCGGTGGCCCGGACCCGGGTGACGTCCTCGCGGTACTTGAGGACCGCGCCCAGGGTGGCGGCGGCCAGGTCGGGGTCGAGCGCGCGGGCGCCGAGCGCGACCAGCGCGCCGGCCCAGTCGATCGACTCGGCGACGCCGGGCGGCTTGATCAGGTCGAGCTCGCGCATCCGGCCGGCGGCGGCGGCGACCTGGGCGGCCAGCCGCTCGGTGACCTCGGGCAGCCGCTCGCGCAGGATCGCCACCTCGCGCTCGAAGTCCGGGTGCTCGACCCAGTGGTAGAGGCAGCGGCGCTTGAGCGCGTCGTGCACCTCGCGGGTGCGGTTGCTGGTCAGCACCGTCAGCGGCGGCGTCTCGGCCGCGATCCGGCCGAGCTCCGGCACGGTGATCGCGGCCTCCGCGAGCACCTCCAGCAGGAACGCCTCGAACTCGTCGTCGGCCCGGTCGACCTCGTCGACCAGCAGCACGCACGGGCTGCTCTCCAGCGCCTGGAGCAGCGGCCGGGCGATCAGGAACCGCCGGTCGTAGAGGCCGGCCTCGATCGCGGCGGCGTCGGGCGCGGTCGCGGCGGCCGCCGCGGTCGCGGCCGCCTCGGCGGCGCGCAGGTGCAGGATCTGCCGGGGGAAGTCCCAGTCGTAGAGCGCCTGCGCCGCGTCGAGCCCCTCGTAGCACTGGAGCCGGACGAAGGTGGCGCCGGTCGCGGCCGCCAGCGCCTGCGCGAACGCGGTCTTGCCGACGCCGGCCTCGCCCTCGAGGAACAGCGGCCGGCCCGAGCTTGCAGCGCGAGGAAGCCGGCCGTGGCGAGACCCTCGTCGGCGAGGTAACCGGTGGACGCCAGCTTCTCGGCGAGCGCGCCGGGGGAGTCGGGCAGCGAGGTCGTCACGTCGTCAACCTATGCCATGCACGCGGCATTCGTGATCGTCAAAATCGCGTCCGGCGCCGCTGTCCGGCGAGCGCGAGCACGAAGGGCAGTGCGCAGCCGGCCCAGACCAGCCCCAGCGTGACCAGGTCAGGCAGGACCGGCAGTGCCATCGGCCAGCCGGCGTCGAGGAAGACCGGGGTGGCCGGCCGGGCGAGCGCCCAGGCCGCCAGGGCGAGCAGCGGGCCCAGGAGCACACCGAGCAGGACGGGCCAGAGGTCGAGCAGCCGGGCGGAGGCGCGGAGCGTCCGCGCCGCCACGCCCTGCGCCCGCAACACGCGGCCGCGGGCCGAACGGTCGGCGCGTTCGACCGCCGCGACCAGACCCAGGCCGAGCAGCACCAGCAGGACCGCGAAGGCGGCGGTGACCAGCTCGTAGCGAGCGGCCAGCGCGGCGCCGGCCTGGTCCGCGTACTCCGCCCGGTCGGCCGCCGCTGTCTCGCCGAGCACGGTCAGGCCCGCCTCGGCCAGCCGGGTGACGGCGTCGACGGGCGCGTCGGGGCCGATCCAGACCTGCGGCCGTGCGCCGGCGCCCATCGGCGCGGCGCGGTCGAGATAGTCGAGGTCGACCAGCAGGCCGGAGGCGCCGACACCGGGCAGCGTCGGCCAGCGCGCCGACCGCGGTCGCGGGTGCCGGCTCGCTGCGGCCGGGCGACGCGACCGCCCAGCCCGTGTCGGTCTCCCGGGCGGTGGCCGAGGTGGTCCGCAGGATCGGCAGCACCTCGGTCACGTCCGCCACCACCAGGCGCTGGGGCGCGGTGCTGGGTGCCAGCTCGACGGTGACCGCGCCGGCTCCGGTGGTCAGCTTCGGTGCGGTAGCCGTGCTGCGGTCCTCGGTCGTGGCCCGCCAGCGCGCCGGGTCGCCGAGGACATCGGCACCGGCCACCACCTGGTCGGGCTGTAGCTGGCCGAGCTCGTGCACCGTCAGCTGGAGCGCCGCCGGCACCGGCTCGACCTCCACCGCGACCAGCCGGCAGCCCGGACCCGCACTCGGGCAGGTTGCCGGTGTACCGATGCCGGCCGAGCCGGAGGTCGCCGAGCGTCACCGGGCGCTCGCTCTCGCCGGGCGGCTGCACGACGATACGCAACCTCGGCTCGGAACCTTCGCGGAACGTGTCCCGGGCCGGGTCGAAGGTGGGCATCACGGCGGTCACGTCCACCTGGATCCGGTTGCCGGTCACCGGCACGGACGGCGCCACCGCGGGTCGAAGGCGGCTCAGCAGCTCCGCCGGCACCGAACCGGGCCAGGCGACCGTCGCGAGCCGCTCGGTGTCCGCCGCCACCGTCGGCGGCCCGGAGCCGGTCGCGGGGATGGTGACGGCGGCCATCGCCCAGCGGCCTTCGCCGTCGGCCGCGCGCACCGCCGCGCGCAGCGTGCCCCCGCTGACCTGGTTGACGTCGAACACCCGGGCGGCGCCGAGCTCGATGCCGGCGCGCTGGGCCCGGGCGGCGTCGCCCGCGTCGACCGCGAGCACGGTGAAACAGAGCAGCGCGGCGCCGAGCACGGCGAGGGTCACCGCCCGCCGCGGCGCCGATCGGCGGGACAGCTCGATGCCGCTCAACGCGCCGGCGAGCCGGCCGGCGGACAACGCCCGCCGGCCCGCGCGGCGGGCGGCCGGAGCCAGCAGCCGGCCGACGAGCAGCGCGCCGGCCAGGATCACCAGCACCGGTGCGAGGGTCGCGACGCCGCCCCGGACCGGGCCTTCGACCGTGCGCGCCTCGACCACCGCGAACGCGGCCAGCGCGACCACCATGGCGTCGACCGTGACCGAACGCCAGGCCCCGACCTGCCGCGTCACCTTTCGCACCAGGTCGATGGCGCGGCCGGTGACCACCGGCCGGTAGGCGAGCACGACGGCCAGCACGGCGCCGACGACCGCCACCGCGGCGAAGCGGCGCAGCGCGGAACCCAGGCTCAGGTCGACGTCGCCGCCGGGCACGGCGTAGGCGCCGACGAACTGGCCGGCCAGCCACCCGAGCGGGGCGCCGGCCAGCACCGCGATGGCATCCGGGCCGGCGGCCAACCACCAGCGGTACGGCAGGGGGAGGCCCCGCAGCGCGACCTGGCCCAACTCGCTGCGCCGGCCCTCCGCACCCGACGCGGCGGCCAGGAAGATCACGAACCAGCACAGCGGCACGACCGTCATCGCCAGCCACGGCACGAGCGAGGTCACCGCGGCCCGGCTCTGCTCGATCCGCTTCATCAGCGGGTCGGTGCCGGCGACGAAGGTCGATTTGATCCCAGCCGCCGTGGCCTTCATGCGGTCGAGCTCCGCCGGATAGCGGTCGACCCAGTCGAGCGTGAGCTGGTCCGGGTCGGCGACCAGGTCGTACACCTGCGACTCGGGCACCTCCAGCTTGTAGTAGAGCCTCGTGGTGGCCCGGGAGGTGAATATCGGCTCGACGCCGACCTGGCTGAACGTGGCGCTGGTGACCACCGTGGGGTCGGTGAACAGCCCGGGCGGGAACGGCGGCACCGGTCCCCAGTACGCCTCGGTGGGGTCGGCCGGCCGGTAGACCCCGACGATCGACAGCGGCGCCGCCTTGCCCAGCCGCACGACCTGGGGCGCGCCCTCGACGGAGTCGAACCTCGACTGGCGGAACGAGATCGCGTCGCCGACCCCGGCACGGAGCTGGGTGGCGGAGTGGAAGCCGATCATCACCTCGCCGCGGCCGGTGGGGCACCGCCCGGCGTCGAGCGTCACGTGTGCGCAGACGTCGTCGCGGTACGACAGCTTCCACGCGAGGTTGGCGTCGCGCGGCGCGACGTCGAACGCCGTCGCGTAGTGGAGGTCGAACCCGGGTGTGGCGAACTCGCTGGCGCCCACCCGCTCGAAGACCTCGCCGAGCTCGCCCTCCTGCTGGGTGGGTATGAAACTCAGCACCGTCTCGTTGGGCTTGGCCGTGGCCACCTCGCTGGCCACGATCGATCGTTGCGCGGCGTCGATGTAGGCCGGGCCGGCCACCGCCGCGGCGACCGGCAGCGCGCCGAGCAGCACCAGCACGCCGGTGCGGCGCCGGGTGGCCCGGAGCAGGTCGACGATCACGCCGATCATGTCGACTCCCCACCGTCGCGCCGTGGCCGGCCGGAAGCCAGCAGCACGACAGTTGCGAACACCACCGCGGCCGCGGCCGCGGCGAGGAACAGGGGGCCGGGGCGCAGCGCGGACGGTGGCGGCAGCACGTCCCAGCGATCCGGAAAGACGGACAGCGGTGCCGCCAGGATGGTGCGGGCCGGCACCGCGGCCACCAGCCCGGCGACCAGCGCGACGGCGGCGACGACCAGGTAACCGCCGAACATCGCCCGCCGCGCGGTGCGCGCGGTGAGCCCCTGGTGGCGCAGC
This sequence comes from uncultured Actinomycetota bacterium, assembly GCA_963840005.1. Lineage (GTDB taxonomy): Bacteria > Actinomycetota > Actinomycetes > Mycobacteriales > Micromonosporaceae > Asanoa. The sequence continues at coordinate 167,147 of CAWIXO010000011.1, forward strand.
GCGGCGAGCTCCGTGCCGCGCGGCCGGCGTTCGACCGCGACGATCACGCCGAGCGCGCCCGCCGCCAACAGCACCATGAGCGCGGCGGCGACCAGCTGGAACCGGATCGTCGACGGCGGGGCCTGGCGGGCGTAGCGGTCGGCCAGCTCCGCGAGGGTGCCGTTGGCGTACGTCTCCACGTGGTGCTCGGCGAGCCGGTCGGCGAGGTCGGCCGGCGCGGCGTCGGTCGCCCACACCTGCATCGACTCGCCACCGCCGAGGTCCCCGGTCATCACGTCAGCGGTCTCCAGGTCGACCAGCATCGCGTCCCGACCGACGAGCGGAACCGCGTGCGCGGCTCCGGCCACGGCGACCGGAAGCGCGCTGCCGGGGAAGGCCAGCAGGTGCGGGTCGGCGGCGGCGAACTCGGCACCCTTGACGCCGGCGGCGATGGCGGGCAACCGTTCGGGGCTCTCGTCGACGAACACCAACGGGTCGCTGTCGACCGGACTGTCGGGCGTGACCACGAGGCCTTCCGGCGTCACCGACAACGCCGCCGCGACCTTGCCGGTGCCGATCGGGGTGCGCCAACGGTCCCGGTCGGCGAACGCCGGCGTGTCGATCCCACCGGCCGTGCCCCGCAGCGCCGAGAACCGCACCGCGTCGGGCGCGGGATATTCCGGCGACGGTTCCGCGGGTCGGTCCTCGCGCGCGGAAACCACGCCCACTCCGGCGATCTCGAACGAGACCAGCTTGCAGCCAGCCGCACAGCCCTCGGCCGGCTGCCGGTAGTCGGCGGGGCCGCCGGTGACCAACCCGAAGTCGACTCTGACCGCCGCACCGTCGGCGGCCTGGAAGGTGGCCACCACGGTGGCGCCGCCGCGGAGCGCGGCCGCGGTCAGCGTCACGTCGGAGCCCGTGACGGTCAGCGGCTCCGGCCGTTGGGGACGCAGCCGGGCGGCCACCGCCGCGACGTCGGTGCCGCCGTACTCGCCCCGCCAGCGCGCGACGGCGGCCAGCCGGGTCGCGTCGACGGCCAGCACGCCGACCTGGGGCGACGCGACGACGGCCATCAGGAACCGACCCTGTGGGTCGATCGCGCGGGTCGCGGCGAGCAGGGTGGCCCGGTTCGCGGCGGACACCCGCAGCACCCGGTCGGCGCCGATCTCGGTGGCCGCCCGCTCCTCGCCGGACCTGGCGGTGGTGTCCGATGTGGTCACCGCGACGCAGAACAGGGTGACCGCCGCGGTCAGCAGTGCGGTCAGCCGGGGCACGGCCGGCCGGCGGGCGAGCTCGGTGGCGGTGAAGGCGACGCCGAGCCGGCCGGCGCGCAGGGCCCGCCGGCTCACCTCGGCGGCCGCCGGACCGACGAGCCGGGCCAGCACCACGCCGAGGGCGAACGCCAGTAGCGCCGGGGCGAGCAGGGCCAGCCAGGTGCTCTGTTGCGCGGCGCCCTCGACCGGGTCACGGCTGGCGTACGACCAGGCCTCGTAGGCGCCGGCCAGGGCGAGGATGACCAGGACCCCGTCGACCGCGCCGTAGCGCCAGCCGGACCGCCGGGGCGGCACGGCGCGCATCAGCAGCGCGACGGGCGCGGCCAGCGCTCGCCGCTCCGCGATGGCGGCGGCCAGGATCGCGCCGAGCACGGTCACCGCCGCCGCGGCGACGGACAGCAGGTCAGTGGTCATGGCCGACGCGTTCGCGATGCCGCCGCCGGCCCGTGACGGGATGGCCGCGGCCAGCCCGACCAGGCCGCCGGCGAGCATCGGCACCCCGCTCTGGCCCAGGGTGAGCGTCAGGATCCGCGGCTGGGCGGTGCCGCGCAGCTTGAGCAGGCCGATGTCGCGGTGGCGCTCCAACGCGCCGTGGCGCACCGCGAGGAACAGCGCGATCCAGCAGAAGGCGAGCAGTTCGACCAGGCTGATCGGCACCGCGTACACGATGTCGAGCTGGCTGTTGTAGATGTTCACCGCGAGCGCCCGCAAGGGCGTCTGCGCCTCGTAGCCGCGCTGGCCGAGCGCCGGTGTGGCCTGGACGATCCGGTCGCGAACGGTCAGCGGCGCGACGTGTGCGAACAGGTCCCGCCCACCCACCGCGTCGACGACGAGGGTGCTGGCCTGGGGGTTCGCGGCGACGATGGTCTCGGGCCCGGTCAGCACCGGCGCCAGCTCCGGCGTGCCGCCGATGGGCAGCCGAGAGGCGGCCCAGTAGTCCGAGAACGGGTCGGTGACCCGGTAGACCGCCGTCACCGTGAAGGGGTCCTTCTCGAAGCCGGGCGCGTAGGCCAGCCGGTCGCCGGCCCTGACGCCGAACCGCCGGGCCGTCGGTTCGTCGACCGCCACCTCACCCGGCCGGCTCGGACAGGCACCGTCGAGGATGAGCTGCTCGCAGAACCCGGTGCGGTAGGCGAGCAGCAGGTTGGTGCTGGTGCCGTCCTCAACGATGGAGCCGTTGACCTGGAAGGTGCCGCGCACGGTCAGGGCCGGCAGGCCGATCGCGTCGCTGACCTCCCGCACGGCCCGCTCGACCGCGTCGGGGCTCAGTTCGCGCTGGTCGATGTTGCGCCGCAGGGTTACCGTGCGGGCGTCGACGGGCGCCGCCTCGGCCGTCGCGGCGGCCAGGTCGCGGGTGGTCATGGCGATGTACTGCGGCGCGGCGGCAGCCGCGCCGGCAGACAGCACGGTGAGCAGGAACAGCGTGATCGACGGTGCGCGCCGGCTGGCGATCGCACGAAGGATCAGCCCGAACATCCCCGCTCCTGTCCCAGGCCCGGCCATGGTGCGTGGGGCCGCAAGGTGAACGCCTGCGTCCGGTGGTGAGGTTGCCACGATCAACAGTTCTTGTCTGTCCTGTGACCCCCCGCGGCGGTGGGACTTGCGCGCGCACCTCAGGATGGCTGCATGGAACTCGTCCGAAAGTGGTTCGTCCGGGTCGGCGCCGTCGTCACTACCGCCACGCTCGCGGTCTTCGTGCCCGCCATGGCCTGGGCCAGCACCTCTGGCGCCTACGACGTGGCGGTCGAGGCGGCCCGCAGCCGCCGCCGCAGCGGTGGCTTCGGCTTCCTCGGCATCGCCAGCCTGCTCTGCTGCCTGGTCGTCGTCGGCGGCATCGTGCTGGCGGTGGTGATGATCAGCCGCAACCGCAAGCGGCGCTAGCGGGCCAGCGCCGTCGCGGACTTGCGGGCGAAGTCGAGCGCCGCGTCGTCGAGGGTCGACTTCTCGGAGGCGACGGCCGCGGCCGAGGCGGCCAGCAGGGCACGCAGTTCGGCGTGGGCCAGCGGGGGTGGTGCGGGCGCCCGGCCGATCCGGGCGCTCATCGCGCTCTCGAAGGCCTGCGCCGTGCGGACCGGCCCCTCGGCGAGGTCCGCGGCGTTCGCCTCGCGCACCTCCAGGTTGGGCGCGAAGCCACGGTCGTCCCCGAGCATCCGGCCCGCCTGTGGGTCGTTGGCGAGGAAATCGATCACGTCGGCCACGGCGCCGGGGTCGCGGGTGCCGCGGAAGCCGGCCCAGTAGTAGCTGGACCGTGCCCACTGCCCGCGGGTGTCGCCGGGGCAGGCGACGAGCGCGAGCTGGTCGTCGGTGCCGGCCTGCCAGCCGGCGAACTGGCCCGACCAGCCGAACGCCGCCGCGACCTTCCCGTCGACCAACGCGCGACCGGCGTTCGGCCCACCGGCCGCCGGGATCGCGTCGTCCTGGCGCGCCTTCTGCCACAGCGTGAACCAGCGCACCACGTCGTCGACCCCGAAGCCCGGGCCCTCGTCCTGGTAGAGCTCGCGACCCTGGGCCCGCAGCCACATCCAGAACGCGTCGAGGTCGCCGGACGCATCCGCGAGGCCGGCGACCTCGCCGTCGCTCTCCTGGCTCACCCGCGTCGCCCAGGACAGCAGCTGCGGATAGCTCATCCCGGTCTTCGGCTCGGCCACGCCGAGCTCCTTGACCAGCGTCCGGTTGTAGACCAGGGCAGCGGTCTCGGCGCCGGCGGCCACCCCGACCATCTTGCCGCCGACGGTGCCGTAGTCGGCCAGCCCCGGCGGGAACCGGGTCACGTCGATCTGGCCACCGGCGACCGGCGCGCTCAGGTCGAGCAGCAGGCCACGGTCGGCGTAGTCGACCAGCCGGGTGTCGTCGATCTGGAACAGGTCCGGCGCGTTGCCGCCGACCGCCTGGGTGGCCAGCCGGTCGTAGTAGCCGGACTCGCCCTGCCAGGTGATCTTGAAGGCGGTGCCCGGATGCCGGTTCGAGTAGAGCTTGAGCGCCGCCTCGGTGCGCTCGGCGCGGTCCTGGTCGCCCCACCAGAACACGGACAGCGTCACCTGCCCGGCGGAGCCTTCCTGGTCGCCGGCCGAACAGCCGCCGGCCAGCAGGCTGACGACGGCGAGCAGCGCGACCGCCGGCCGGCGGGGGAATCTGCGCACGCACGAGCTCCTGGCTGGTCGGGAACGGCCGTCGGTTACCGGATCATCAACTACACCGCCCGTACCGACCGGTGTCAACCGCTCGTGATCTACTGAAATCGTGGAGCTGGTTCACCAGGGCAAGGTCCGTGACGTCTACGCCGACGGCGACGAGCTGGTGCTGGTCGCCTCCGACCGGCTGTCCATCTACGACGTCATCCTGCCCACACCGATCCCGGACAAGGGCGCGATCCTGACCCGGCTCTCGCTGTGGTGGTTCGACCAGCTCGCCGACATCGTGCCCAACCACGTGGTCTCCGCCACCGACGTGCCGGCCGAGTTCGCCGGGCCGGGCGATCCGGGTCCGCCGGCTCGACATGCTGCCCGTCGAGTGCGTCGCCCGCGGCTATCTGACCGGCGGCGGCAAGCGGGAGTACGACAGCGACGGCACGGTCTCCGGCATCGCGCTCGCGCCGGGCCTGGTCGAGGCGGCAGCGGCTGCCCGAGCCGATCTTCACGCCGTCGACGCAAGGCGCCGGCCGGCGCGCACGACGAGCCGATCTCGTTCGACCGACGTGATCGACGACGGTCGGCCGCGAGACCGCGGAGGCGATCCGGGACATCACGCTGGCGGTCTACCGGCGCGGCGCCGACCTCGCCGCCGAGCGGGGCGTGCTGATCGCCGACACCAAGATCGAGATCGGCCGGGCACCGGACGGCGACGCTGGTGCTCGCCGACGAGGTGCTCACGCCGGACTCGTCGCGGTTCTGGCCGGCCGACGACTACGAGCCCGGTCGGACCCAGTTCTCGTTCGACAAGCAGTTCGTCCGCGACTGGGCGACCGACGGTGGCTGGGACAAGAAGTCGCCGCCGCCCCCGGTGCCGGACGACGTCGTCGCCGTGACCCGCGCCCGCTACATCGACATCTACGAAAGGCTGACGGGCCAGCCCTTCTAGACCCAGTCGAGGGTACGGGCGACCGCCTTGCGCCATTGGGTCCACTCGCGGTCGCGGCGGGCAGGGTCGACGGTCGGCTCCCACTGGCCGTCCGGGCGCCAGTGCGCGCGCAGCGCGTCCAGGTCCGGCCAGAAGCCGACCGCGAGGCCGGCCGCGTAGGCGGCACCGAGGCAGGTGGTCTCGGTGACCCGGGGTCGCACCACCGGCAGGTCGAGCACGTCGGCCAGGGACTGCATGAGCAGGTTGTTGACGGTCATCCCGCCGTCGACGCGGAGCCGGCGCAGCGCCACGTCGGTGTCGGCGTCCATCGCCTCGACCACCTCGCGGGTCTGCCAGGCGCTCGCCTCCAGCGCCGCGCGGGCCAGGTGGGCCTTGGTGACGTAGCCGGTCAGCCCGGCGATCACACCGCGGGCGTCGCCGCGCCAGTGCGGCGCGAACAGTCCGGAGAACGCCGGCACGATGTAGCAGCCGCCGTTGTCGTCGACCGACGCGGCCAGCGCCTCGATCTCGTCGGCGCTGGCGATCAGGCCCAGGTTGTCGCGCAGCCACTGGACCAGCGCGCCGGTGACGGCGATCGCGCCCTCCAGCGCGTACGCCGGTGGCCGTCGAACCGACCTGGTAGCCGACCGTGGTGAGCAGCCCGTGCTGCGAGACGACCGGCGTGGCACCGGTGTTGACCAGCAGGAAGCTGCCGGTGCCGTAGGTGCACTTGCCCTCGCCGGGCTGCGAAGCAGGCCTGCCCGAACAGCGCGGCCTGCTGGTCGCCGAGCGCGCCGGCCACCGGCACGCCGTCGACCCGGCCGCCGCGCGCGGTGCCGTAGACCTCGGCCGACGGGCGGATCTCGGGCAGCATCGCGGCCGGGATGCCGAGCGCGTCGAGCAGGTCCGGGCTCCAGTCCAGGGTGCGCAGGTCCATCAGCAGCGTCCGGCTGGCGTTGGTCACGTCGGTGACGTGCCGGCCGGTCAGGTTCCAGATCAGCCAACTGTCGACGGTGCCGAACAGCACCTCGCCGCGCTCGGCCCGGTCGCGCAGCCCGTCGACGTTGTCGAGCAGCCAGCGCAGCTTCGGGCCGGCGAAGTAGGTGGCCAGCGGCAGCCCGGTGATCCGGCGGATCTCGGCCGCCCGGTCGGCCAGCGTGCCGCAGGATCGGCTCGGTGCGGGTGTCCTGCCAGACGATCGCGTTGTGCACCGGGCTCGCCGGTGGCCCGGTCCCAGACCACGGTGGTCTCGCGCTGGTTGGTGATGCCGAGCGCGGCGATGTCGTAGCCGGTCGATCGCCTCGTCGACCACCGCCCGCACGTTGGCCCAGATCTCGGCGGCGTCGTGCTCGACCCAGCCGGGCCGGGGATAGCGCTGCCGGTGCTCCCGCCGGGCGACGGCGACGATCCCGCCGTCGCCGTCGAAGACGATGCACCGGGACGAGGTGGTGCCCTGATCGATCGCGGCGACGTACGGCATGCCGGCCATTGTGCCGGCCCCGAAGCGGCACGAATAGGATCGTCCCGTGCGCGAGATCGCGGTCTTCAGCGGAAGTGCCCATCCGGAGTTGGCCGCCGACATCTGTGAGCACCTCGGCGTTCCGTTGCGGCCGACCCGGGTGTCCCGGTTCGCCAACGACTGCCTCGAGGTGCAGCTGCAGGCCAACTGCCGGGAGCGCGACGTCTTCCTGATCCAGCCCATCGTCGCGCCGACCCAGGAGAACCTGGTCGAGCTGCTGTTCATGATCGACGCGGCCCGGGGCGCGTCCGCCGGGCGGATCACCGTCGTGCTGCCGCACTTCGCGTACGCCCGGTCCGACAAGAAGGACGCGCCGCGCATCTCGATCGGCGCGCCGACTGGTCGCCGACCTGCTGGTCTCCGCCGGCGCGCACCGGGTGCTGGCGATGACCCTGCACTCGCCGCAGGTGCACGGCTTCTTCAGCGTCCCGGTCGACCACCTGCACGCGCTGCGCGAGCTGGCCGAGCACTTCCGCGGCGAAGACCTCAGCGAGACCGTGGTCGTCTCGCCCGACCTCGGCAACGCCAAGGAGGCCGCGGCGTTCGCCCGGATGCTCGGCACGCCGGTCGCCGCCGGCGCCAAGCAGCGCTTCCACGACAAGGTCCGGATCAGCGCCGTGATCGGCGACGTCACCGACCGGGACGTGATCGTGCTCGACGACGAGATCGCCAAGGGCAGCACGGTGATCGAGCTCGTCGACCACCTGCACCAGCTCAAGGCCCGGTCGATCCGGCTGGTCTGCACCCACGGCCTGTTCGCCGACGACGCCCTGGACCGCCTGGCCGCCCTGGACGGCGTCACCGAGATCATCTGCACCAACACCGTGCCCATCCCGGCGGCAAAACGCATCCCGCAACTCACCGTGCTCTCAGTGGCGCCGGCCCTGGCCGAAGCCATGCGCCGCATCCACAACGGAGAATCAGTAAGCGCGCTTTTCTCGTCATGATCAAGAGCCGTTAGATCTGGTCCCGGGCTCGTATGGGGCGCGACCGTTGCTCCCGCCGGAGACCGCTCGCTTCGCTTCGCTGCCACGTTCGTCGTGGGCGCGGTCTTTCGCCGATCGCGATGCCCTTCTGACTGGGCCGCCTGCCGCGCGGCGCGGCCGCTGACAATGAATGCCTGGGCCGCAGGTGTCGTTTCCGGTCCGAACATGTTTTCGCATGTATCTACACGCGAAAACATGTCGACCCGCTGAGGCACCCATGCCGCCCCAGCACTTTCCCGGCCCGTGGCCGATGGCGGTAGTTAGCGGAGGGCGGCTGCGGCGGCGGCGCGGACGGCGGCGGTCAGGGCGCCGAGCACTGTCGAGTTCAGTTTCCAGTGTTGCCAGTACAGCGACACGTCCAAGTGGTGTTTGGGGGCGAGGCGGATTACTCGGCCGGTGGCGAGGTCTTTCTCGGCGAGTTGCTCAGGCATTAGGCCCCAGCCGACGCCTAGGCGGATTGCTTCGGTGAAGCCCCAGGCCGAGGGGATGTAGTGGGTTGGTGGCTCGGGTGGGCGGGCGGTGAGCAGGCGCAGGAACTTGTGCTGGAGGCGGTCTTTGCGGTCCAGGACGAGCATGGGGGCCGCGGCGAACTCGGTTGGGCTGCCGCCGTCGGGGAACCAGCGGGACGCCACGGCCGGAGCGGCCACCGCCAGGTAGCGCATGGCGCCCAGGCGTTCGGCGCGGCAGCCCTGCACTGCTTCGCGTTGGGCTGTGACCGCGGCCATGACCGCGCCGTCGCGGAGGAGTTCGGCGGTGTGGTCCTGGTCGTCCTCGCGTACGTCGAAGAGGATTCGGTCGCCGGCGGTGACCAGCGCGGGCAGGAACCAGGTGGCCAGCGAGTCGGCGTTGACCACGACGGCGGCCCGGGACCACGGGCACGTCGCGGTGGCCGGCCGCGGCCAGCGCTTCGCGTTCGAGCACCGCGATCTGGCCGGCCAGTCGCAGCAGCGGCCGCCCGGCCGGTGTCGCCCGGCACGGCTTGGCCCGGCGGACCACGACCTGGCCGACGGCCTGCTCCAGCGCCTTGACCCGCTGGCTGACCGCCGACGGGGTGACGTGCAGGACCCGCGCCGCGGCCTCGAAGCTGCCTTCGTCGACCACGGCGGCGAACGTCGCGAGCTGCGTCGAGTCCAGCGCCATGATGAGAAATGTCTAATCAACCATGAAAAACCTGAGCTGGAGTACGGCACTCCGGCGCACGTACGGTTCGGCCCATGCTCACCTCCGTGCTCGCCGGCTTCGCCAACTCGATCGCCCTGATCGCGGCGATCGGCGCCCAGAACGCGTTCGTCCTGCGCCAAGGGCTGCGCCGCGAGCACGTCTGGGCCGTGGTGGTCACCTGCGCGGTCTCCGACGCCCTGCTGATCGCGCTCGGCGTCGCCGGCCTCGGCGGCGCGATCGCCGGCCGGCCCGATGCTGCTCCAGGTGGCCAAGTGGTGCGGCGCCGCGTTCCTGCTCGGCCTACGCGGTGCTCGCGGCCCGCCGGGCGATGCGGCCGGCCGCGCTCGACCCCGGCGACGCCCGGCCCGCGACGCTGCGCGCCACCCTGGTCGCCTGCCTCGCCTTCACCTACCTCAACCCGCACGTCTACCTCGACACCGTGCTGCTGCTCGGCGCGGTCGCCAGCCAGCACCGCTACCAGTGGGTCTTCGCGCGCCGGTGCGGCCGCGGCCAGCGCGGTCTGGTTCGCCGCGCTCGGCGGCGCGGCGCGCAAACTGGCGCCGGTGCTGGCCCGCCCGGGGGCCTGGCGCGTGCTCGACGGCATAGTCGCCACCATCATGGTCGCCATCGCGCTCGGACTGCTGCTCAGCTGAGTGTGGGTCTACCCTCGACGGTCCCTCCGGCGGGACTGAAAAACGACGGGTTGCGCGCACGCGGTGTGCGACCCCACCCTCTTGACACACGGCACCATTCACGCAACACGATCGGGTGAGCCTCCGATCGGCGTGGTGCACGACCGGGTGAGAGGGGGACGGCATGGGGCGTGAGCCGGTTCCGGCGGTCGACGGACCGGGTGGGGAACAGTCGCGACCGCCGGCCGCGGTCGCGGTGGAGACGGTGGTGCGCCTCCTGGCGCCGGACGCGTCGGGGGTGCCCGTGCTCTGCGGGCTGCACTACGACCCGGGCGACCCGTACGCGGTGCAGGTGCGGTTCTTTCTCGATCGCCGCCGTCGAGAGGCGGTCAGCTGGTCGTTCGCGCGCGAGTTGCTCGCGGCCGGCCTCCACGAGCCCAGCGGTCTCGGCGACGTGCGGGTCTGGCCGTGGCGCACGACCCACGGCGACGCGGTCGCGCTGGCGCTGAGCTCACCCGACGGCCAAGCGCTGCTGGAGGCGCCGCGGGCGACGGTCGCCGCCTTCCTGGACGACACCTATGCGCAGGTGCCGCCCGGTCGCGAGTCGGACCGGCTGGACATCGACGCCGACGCGTGGTTGAGCGGGCAGTTGCTGCCGGAGCCGCCCGACCAGGCCGACGGGGAACTCGATCAGGACGGGCGATAGCCCAGGGACTCCGCCGACCCCGCTGATCTCGATCACCCGGGCCACGTGCCCGTACGCGCCCGTCAGCCGCAGCCAACCCCCGGCCTCGGCGCATCGCCGGTCGCCGCGGACGAACGTGGTCAGCCCCGCTGAGTCGCAGAACGTCAGCGCGCGCGAGGTCGACCACCAGCCGCGGTGTGCCGCTGCCCGCCAGCGCGATGATCCGGGCCAGCAACTCCGGCGCGGTCGACATGTCGAGTTCGCCGGCCAGCCGCAGGCGCACCGCTCACCGGCGGGCTCGGCGGTCACCACCAGCGGGGCGACCGTCATCGGTCTCCTCGATCCGGGGCCCGCCCGTGGCCTGCCTCGGCGCCGCCGGGTCCGTGTTCACTCCAACCGCTCCACCGGCAGGCCCGGCGGCGTCGGCCAGCCGGCCGGCCGGATCGCCGAGCGCGGTGCTGATCCGCACCGTCGTGCCGGCCGGGCCGGTCGCCACCTGCATGCTGTCGCTGAGCTGGCCGGCGAGCCACAACCCCCAGCCGCCCGCCGTGTCAGGAGCGGGGCGCTCGTGGTTGGCCAGCTGGTCGGGGCCGATCCCGGCGCCGCCGTCGGACACCTCGCAGACCAGCGTGCGGCCGGCCCGCCAGAGCCGAAGCTCGCCCGCGCCGCCGCCGTGTCGGACGGCGTTGGTGATCAGCTCGTTGACGGCGAGGACGAAGTCGTCGAGGCGCTGGTCGTGCAGGCCGGCGGCTTCCGCGCAGGCGGTGAGGGCGTGCCGCAGATCGGTCACCTGACCGCGGGAGAACGTCTCGGCGAGCAGCGGCGGGGCGGCAGCGGGCACAACCGCGTCCGGCCGATGGTGCCCGTCGTCGGTCATGTGCCGCCTCGGAAGTGCTAGACATGGGCGCCTCGCGGCTGCCCGGAGCGACCGTCAGCGCGGCGGCGGCCCTCAATCACACTACGTCCTGCCGGCCAGCCCCGCATCCGGCCGGCGAGGGTGACGGGCCGGTGGAGGTCGCAAGCCGCGCCACGGCGGCCGGGTCTGTGGGATCGTCGGAGCGTGCCGGACAACCGGATGGCCCCGGGAGCGGACGGCCCGCTTGGCCGCCCTGGTCGACGCCGCCGTCGCGGTGTTGGCAGAGCGGCTGGAGTGCTCAGCGGGAGAGGCGCGACAGCGGTTGCATGAGCTCGCCGACCGGTCCGGCGTGTCCGTGGCGGAGACAGCGGCGGCGGTGCTCGACAGCGCCCGGCCGCCGGCCCAACGCCCAGGCGCCGTTCGAAGAGGTCCGCCGGATGGCCAGGCGGCCGCGGCCAACGAGGCCGCCGCGATGGCCGCCCGGGCGGTAGCCGCGCCCGGCCAGGAGCCGCTGGCCGACCTCGCCGGCACGCTCCGCAACTGCTGGCGCAGGAGGTGGGCGCCGACGCGGTCGCGGTGTACGCGGTCGAGCCGGACGCCTCCCTGCAACTCGTGGGCGCCGCTGGGGTGCCGGCGGCGGTGGTCGACGCGTGGAGCCGGGTGCCGGCGCATCCGCCGACCGAGGCCGGCTACGTCGCTCGTACCCGGGAACCGCTGTTCCTGGCCGACCGCGCCGCGACGCCGCCGCACTACCTGCTGGTCGGCGGTCCCGGCGCGGAGTGGCCGTCGCGCGCCGTGGTGCCGGTCGGCGGGACGGGCCGCGGTCGCCGTCGTGGTCGCCTTCTTCGTCAAGCAGCAGACACGTTCCCGCCGGCGGTCCGGGAGGCGGTCAGCCGGGTCGTCGGCGAGCGTCGCCGATGAGATCGTCGAGCGGTTGCGGGCCCATCCGCACCAGGCCGGCTGGATCACCGACGCGCAGTCGATGCTCGACGCGATGCCCGGCGCGGTCGGCGTCTCCGTGCCGATCCGCGACCCGGCCGGCGAGATCGTCGACTGGGTGCTGGTCGCGGCCAGCCCGGAGGCCGACCGACGTGACCGGCAAGCGCGGGCGGGAGCTGGTCGGCACCAGCACCGCGACCGCGCTACCCGACCATCGTCGGCACCGAGCTGTGGCACTCGCTGGCCCAGGTGCTGGCCTCCGGCCGGCCGCGTGAGGTCGGCCCGTTCACCTACATGGCGCAGGTGCCGGGCATCGAGCCGGCGGTGTTCACCGTGCGGATCTCCCGGTTCGGCGGCGGCATGCTGCTCACCTGGAGCCGGCACGACGTGGAGCGCCGGCTGGCCTCCCGGATCGCGCAGACCGAGCGGCTCGGGCCGGCTGGGCTGGGGCGAGTGGGACCTGACCACCGGCGGCGTCTACTGGTCCGCGGGGCTCTACGCGATCTTCCAGCGTGACCCGGAAGCCGGCCCGCCGACGCTCGAGGAGGCCGCCGGCCAACTGCACCCGCAGGACGCGCCGCGGATCGCGCCGCAGCTCGCCCGGGTCTTCGAGCGACGGCCAGCCGGCCGACCTCAACTACCGGATCGTCGTCGGCGGGGAGGAGCGGCACCTGCGGGCCCGGTTCGAGACCATCCGCGACCGCACCGGGCGGGTGCTCAAGGTCTACGGCATCGTGCAGGACGTGTCGGCGCGCGAGGCGGCCGCCCGGGACCGGGCCCGGCTGGTCGACATCGAGGCCGAACTCGCCGAGCGGCTGCGCAGCCAGCAGACCGAGCACCGGCTGGTGACCGCGCTGCAGCAGATCATCCTGCCGATCCCGACCGGCGTGCTGCACCTGCCGGAGCTCGACGTCGCGGTCCGCTATCTGCCGGCGGAGGTGGTCAGCCGGGTCGGCGGCGACTGGTACGACGTGGTCGAGCTGGCCGGCGGCCGGAGCCTGCTCGCGGTCGGTGACGTGGCCGGGCACGGCATCACCGCCGCGGCGACGATGGCCCGGCTGCGCCACTCGGTCGCCGCGCTCGCGGTCACCAGCACCGACCCCGGCGAACTGCTGCCTATCTCAACCGGATCGTGCACGACGACGCCAGCGAACCCACGGCGACCGTCGTGGTGGCACACTTCGATCCGCGTGACGCGCGAGCTGACCTGGGCCCAGGCCGGGCACCCACCGCCGATCCTGGTGTCCGGACGGCACCGCGGCGGCGCTCACCCGGCCGCCCGGGATGATCGTCGGCGCGCGTCCGGACAGCACCTACGACACCGTCACGACCACGCTGGCCGAAGGGGACACGGTGCTGCTCTACACCGACGGCCTGATCGAGCGCCGGGGCGGCTACGACGCCGACTGGCTCGGCCCGCTGCTGCGCACCCTGGCCGGCACCGGGCACCTGCCGGTCGACACGCTGATCGAGCGCCTGCAGCCGGCCAACCCCGGCGACGACACCTGCGTGCTGGCCCTGCGGCTGCGCCCGGCCGATGCCGGGCCGGGGGCCGGCGCAAGCCCGGCGTGCCGCCCCCCCGGCCGTCCGTCGGGCTGCAGGGGCCGTTGTGGCGTGCCATCGTGGTGTTCCGGTTCGCCTCGCTGGCCTTCGCGCTGGCGCTGATCGCCGGCAACGTGCGCTACTACCGGCGCCCGCTCGCCGCGATCCCGGTCGCCCTCGTCATGATCGGCTGGACGGTCGCCGCGAGCTGGCTTTCGCCCGCCGGCGCGGCGCCGCTGGCCGTTGCTGGTCACCGACCTCGTGGTCACCGCCGCGGTGCTGCTCTCCGCCGACTGGGTGATCGGCCGCGCGGCGCTCGGCCGGGGCACGCCCGGGCTGTCGTGGCCTGGCTGGCCGCGCCGGTGCTGGCCTGGGCGGTCGCCGGCGGCCGGCGGCTCGGCGTGATGGCCGCGCTGCTGGTCGGCCTCGCCGACATGCGCCGGCGCCCGCAGCTCAACCAGGCCTCGGTGACCGGCACGACGCTGATGCTGCTGGCCGCCGTCGGCGTCGGGCACGTCACCCGGCTGGCCGCGATCGCCGAGGCGCGGCTGCAGCGGGCGGTCGAACTCGAGGCGGCCAACCGGGAACGGGAACGGCTGGCCCGCGACATCCACGACTCGGTGCTCCAGGTGCTCGCGCTGGTCCGACGGCGCGGCGCCAGCCTCGACGGTGAGGCGCGGCGAGCTGGCCCGGCTGGCGGGGGAGCAGGAGGTCGCGCTGCGCCGGCTGATCGCGACGGGCGCCGCCGCCGTCACCGAGCGGCACCGTCGACCTGCGGCGCGCTCGTCACGGCGTACGCCAGTCGATGTGGTCTCGGTGGCCGCACCGGCGACGGCCGTGCCCCTGCCGGCGGCGGTGGCACCCAGGTCGCCGCGGCGCGTCGGCGCCGCGCTCGACAACGCCGCCCGGCACGCCGGCCCGGCCGCACGGGTCTTCGTGCTGGTCGAGGACGAGCCGGGCGGGGTCACCGTGACGGTCCGCGACGACGGCGCCGGCATCCCGGCCGGGCCGGCTCGGAGCGGCCGAGCGCGAGGGCCGGCTCGGCGTCGCGCAGGCGATCCGGGGCCGGATCGCCGACCTCGGCGGCACCGTGCGGATCCACTCCGCGCCGGGCCAGGGCACCGAGATCGAGATGACGGTCCCGGTGTCCTAGACCGAGCCTGGCGAGGGCATCGCGAGCCCGCGGCAGGGCGGGTACCGCGGGTGGACGAGCGGCGATCCGGGTGATGGTGGTCGACGACCATCCGATGTGGCGCACCGGGGTGGCCCGTGACCTCGCCGAGGCCGGCTACGAGGTGGTGGCGACCACGGGCGAGGGGCAGCAGGCGGTCCGGATAGCCGGCGCGACGCGGCCCGACGTCGTCGTGCTCGACCTCCAACTGCCGGACATCTCCGGCGTCGAGGTGATCCGCGGCCTGCGCGCCGCGCTGCCCGAGGTCCGGGTGCTGATGCTGTCGGCCAGCGGTGAGCAGCAGAGCGTGCTCGACGCGGTGAAGGCGGGTGCGGCGGGCTATCTGCTGAAGTCGGCGGCGCCGGACGAGTTCCTGGCCGCGGTCGCGCGCACGGCCGCCGGCGAGGCGGTCTTCACGCCCGGGCTCGCCGGCCTGGTGCTGGGCGAATACCGGCGGTTGGCGGCCACGCCGGAGCCGGCCGACCGGCGCGGCGCCGGCGCTGACCGAGCGGGAGACCGAGGTGCTCCGGCTGGTCGCCAAGGGACTGTCCTACAAGCAGATCGCCGAGCGGCTGGGCGTCTCGCACCGCACGGTGCAGAACCACGTGCAGAACACGCTGGGCAAGCTCCAGCTGCACAACCGGGTCGAGCTCACCCGCTACGCGATCGAACAGGGCCTGGACTAGCCTAAGGGCATTACTCGTACGGCGGATCCTCGGTCTCGTGCATGGCCAGCTCTTCTGCGGTCGCGCCGCCGCCGGCCGCGCCCGCGTCGTCGGCGATGGAGTCGCCCTCGTCGTCGAAGAGCGCGCCCTCGGGCTCGTCTTCGCCCGCGAACTGGTTCGGGTCGACCAGCCGCCCTATCGGCACGCCGCCGCTGCCGAGCTCGAGATCCGTCGGTGTCGTAGAGCGAGGACTCCGGAGTTCGGAGTCGTCCTTCGGGCCGTCGTCGAGCACGTCGGCGTCGAGCTGTGACTGGGCCGTTTCGGTGCCCAGGTCCTCTTCGTCGCGGATCTTCGGGTCGGCCGGGGTCGCCAACGGGTCGTCGACGTCGCTCGGCCAGGTTCTCCCGGGCCAGCTTGTAGTCGAGCGACTCGCCCTCCTCGGCCTCCTCGCCGGTGGTGCCGAAGCGGTCGACGGCCAGCGGCGAGTCGGCCGGAAGCGCGGTCGGGTCCGGGCCGACGGTCTCCCGCTCGGACTCGACCTCGTCGTACGCGGTCGAGTCGTCGTCGGCGGTGCCCGGCAGGCCTTCGCCTCGGGATCCGACCAGGGCCTGGGTATTCGTCTTCGCGGCGCATATCGGCGGTTCTACCCCGCTCCGGCCAGGACAACCGGGGGTGTCCCGGATGTGATGGATGCCTCGTAGCAACTAATCGGTTCGTTTTTCATTGCTCCGTTCGCGCGGACCGACGTATGGTCACGTTTAGGGGATGGCCGCGCTACTGCGGCGGTCTTCGGGGGTGCTCATCACGCGGGCATCAGGCCAGCACATTCCACGAAACCGGTGCCGACTCTCCCCGCCCCACCAGGGCGGTGGTGAGGCGAACGAGGAGGCTGCGCGATGACCCTTCAAAGCGGCATGCCCGCTTCCGGCGAACTAGATCTTCCGGCTCTCGACGCGGTCGCCATGTCTTATGCCCAGCGTTCGGGAGATGATGCGCGGCGATTGGCGCGGGAACAGCCTGGTCCGCTCGGCGATGCCGTTCGCCGGCCGGCTGGCGCGGCGCTATCGGGGCCGGGGCGAGCCGATGGACGACCTGGAACAGGTCGCGCGCCTGGGGCTACTTGAAGGCAGTCGACCGTTTTGATCCAGAACGTGGGGCTTTCACCGGTTTCGCGGCGGCGACCATCATCGGCGAACTCCGCCGGCATTTCCGGGACCGCACCTGGGGCGTGCACGTCCCGCGCCGGATGCAGGAGCTAGCATCGAGGTCAACCGGGCATCCACCGAGATGACCGCGAAGCTGCATCGCTCACCCACCGTGGCCGAACTGGCCGAACGGCTCCGGGTCGACGAGGAGGACGTGCTGGCGGCGCTGGAGACGGCGGCCGCCTACACGCCGCTGTCGCTCAACATGCCGGCCCGCGCCGAGAGCGAGGCGGAGCTCGGCGACCTGATCGGCGGCGCCGACGTGGGCCTCGAAGCGGTCGACGACCGCCTGACGGTGGCCAGCCTGCTGTGCCGGCTGCCCGAGCGCGAGCGGCGCATCCTGGCGCTGCGCTTCTACGGCAACAAGACCCAGACGGAGATCGCCACCGAGCTGGGCATCTCCCAGATGCACGTGTCCCGACTGCTGTCCCGGGCGCTCGCCTGGCTGCGCGAGGCGATGCTCAGCGACGCGCCCAAGCAGTGGCAGGCCGGCATGGGCCCGGGCGAGCACCACGAGATCACCGTCCAGCGACGCGACAAGGGCGGCCTGGTCCGGCTGGACGTCGCCGGCGAGGTCGACCGGGACACCACCGACCCGCTGCGCGCGCGCTGCTGGAGGCGGTCGAGGTGGCCGCCGGTCGCCCGGAGCCACGCGAGGTGGCGGTGAGCCTGGCCGGCGTGCCGATCATCGACGCGGCCGGTGTTTCCGCCCTGCTGGCCGGGCTCGAAGCGGCCCGCGCGTCCGGCGTGCGACTGCGCCTCGGCGACATGCAGGTCTACGTCCGCCGCACCCTCCGGGTCGCGGGCCTGAACCCCATCATCGAGCGCGGGCCCGCGACGGACCTGAGATGGCGGTCAGCGATCAGCGAGGCGGACCGAACGCACCGGGCTGCGGAGAACTGGCGGATTGGCACCAGTGCCCGCGGAACGGATGCCGCAATTGAGTTCGCCGTAGTAGTGGGCGAGAGAGCCGGTAAATTCCGCGATCTTGACGCCGACGAGGAAGCCGTCGTCCTTCAACCGATCGAGAACCGCGGTGACCTCGTCTTCGACGAAGCGCCAGCTGCAGAAGTAAACGCCTGGTTTGCTTATGTCGACAGTCCGCGCCTCCCCGGCCCAGCTGTACACGTCACGAAAGAGCAGCTCGTGGAACCGAAAGAGGTGAGACGTGTCCCATAGCTGCCGGGGATGGTGGAACGGTAGATATCTGAACGTCACGGATGGACACCAGCTGCGCTTCGACGGCATTGAGCTGACGCTGCGTCGGTGATCCCGAGGTTGATTTGCCAAACAGTCTGTACCAGGAATGCAGTACGGGTCATTCACGGCGGATCCGCCCGATCACCTCAGCCACCAGGTCGTCCGCACTGATCCGGCCTGTGGCGACGTCGCGGAGCCGGTTCTGCCACTCGTCGGTGAACTCGATACCTTCGATCGCCGCGTTGGATGTCGCGAGTTCGACGGAGGTTTCGGCTTCGGCGATCTGACGCGCGTAGTACATGCGCATGAGCTCCGTGCTGATCGGCGCGTCGGACGGCTCGGAGTCAGGCAATCCCGCTCTGGCGGCCTTCCACGGCAACTCGCGGTGGGTCATCTCCGAGAGCTCGCTAGCGCTGAACTCGCCATATTCAGAGACGACCCAGCTCACCGTCGAGAGCTCGACCGGGGTCAGGTGTCCTGCCGAACCGAAGGGCCAGGTCGTCACATCGCGCTGCTGACGGTGGTGCTTGAAGAGAGCCGGCGCGACGGGACCTTGCCGCCAGGCCTCGATCGGTTCGTCGAACAATGGCGAGCCATGCCGGGCGAGATGCCAGCCCTGGCAGTAATAGACGAGCTTCTCCAGCTTCATTGCCGTCGTGCGTCCCTGGCGTTCGAGAACGGCTGCCGCGACGTCATGCACTGTGGCCATGGCACCTCCCTCCGGTCGCCGAGGCTAGCGGCGCACGCGGTCCAGGAACTGGAGGTGCGTGCGGCGAGTTGCTTGACATGTGATTTTAGCTGAGACAGCTGAAGAGTTCTAGAACATGTGTGCGAATAGGGCGAGCGGTCGTTCTAGTCGTCGTATTCGGGGGCGACCACGGACCAGACGACCTTGCCGTCGGGTAGGTCGCTGACGCCCCAGCGCAGGGCTACCGACTCGATCAGCAATAGGCCGCGGCCGCCGTAGGCGGTGGTTGGCACCGGGCCCGCGTAGACCGGCAGCGCGGCCGACCAGTCGCGGACCGACAGGTGCAGTGTGTCGCCGTCGCTGCCGCGGCCGACCAGGACGGTCATCGCCGTGTGCGCGTGCACGACCACGTTGTTGACGAGTTCGGTGACGACGATGCAGGCCGGCCCGGCCACTCCCGGCAGTTCCCAGCGCGCGCACGCCTCCGTGACCAGTTCGCGGGCCCGGCGGGCGGCGCCGGTCATCGGCTCCAGGTCGGCGCGCAGCAGGGCCTCGCTGGAGTAGCCGGTGGCGCGCTGGTCGTCGTCGGCGAGCCGGAAGCCGACGCTCCGCCACGGGTCGGCGACGGCCGGCGGCACACTGATCACGGGTTGGCCGGCGGGCCAGTCGGCCATTTCCCGGGCCACCTCGCCGAAGGTCGACAGGACGGTCGGGTCGTCGATCCGCAGCCCGGTCACCTCGATCACGGCCGGCGTGCGGTCGGCGACGACGGACAGCAAGGCGCCACGCAGCGCCTCGGCCGACCTCCGGTCGAGCACGCCCTGGAGCTGGACGACCGCGTACGGGTCGTCGGCGGCCACCAGAAAATGCACGTCGGTCGGCATGATCGCTCCATTGTGCATGTCGGGGACGTCCGTAACCGCCGGCCCGTGCGACTGACCAGTCCTGGTCACCATCGCCGACTCCGTGCGTGCCGGCGGCTGACCGCGGCGATGGTGCCGGCGGCGGTGCCGGCGGCCAGGCCGAGCATGGCGGACACGCGCAGGGTCGTGCCGCGCCGGCCGGCCTGTGTCACGAGCGGTGGCGGGCGCCAGGTGAACCGCAGCAGTGCGGCCGCGCCACCGGCGTACGCCTCCCGGCGTGGCCTGGTCAGCAGCCGCACGATGGTGTGGGCCGCCACCTCCGGCGGCTGGACCGGCGGTGGCGGCGCGATGCGCCGGCCGGCGGCGTACCGGCGGACCGGTGCGGCGGTGCCGGCGGGCAGGACTGTGCAGATGGCGATCCGCCGCTCACCCGTCACCCGCAGTTCCTGGCGAACGGTGTCGGCGAGCCCGCGGACGCCCTGTTTCGCGGCGTTGTAGACCGACTGGTACGGCATCGCGATGGCGGCCAGCGCGGACGCGTTGTTGACCACCACCCCGCCACCGGACGCGCGCAGGTGTGGCAGCGCGGCCCGCATCCCGTAGGCGGCGCCCAACAGGTTGACCTCGATGACCCGGCGGAGCTGGGCGAGCGGGATCTCCTCGAAGAGCCCGACCGCCCCGGTGGTGGCGTTGTTGACCCAGGCGTCAAGCCGTCCGAAGACGGCGACCGCGCTCTCCGCGAGCCGTGCGACGGCGACCGGGTCGGTCACGTCGGTGGGCAGCACGGCCGTTCGGCCGCCGAAGGCCCGGCAGCGTTCGGCGACCGCGTCCAGCGCGGCCTCACCCCGGGCGGCCAGCACCACTGTGCCGCCGTTGCGCGCCACCTCGAGCGCTGTCGCCGCGCCGGTGCCACTTGATGCACCGGTGATCACGACCACCGCTTCGGCGAGCGGTCGGGTGAGCGCCATACACGTCCGTTACCCCATAGAGGGCGGCATCATGCGAACTGGTTGCCGCGGCTCCGGCGCGCCTGGCCCCGAACCGACGCAGCGAGCCGCTCGGACCGGTTCGCGAGGATGCCTGCGGAATGTGCCGAACCCCTATCGCCCGCGCGGTACGGAGTGGGTTGGCGGAGGTGGGCCGGCGGGCATCGGCCGGGCCACCACGGTGCGCGCCGCGTCGGCCGCCACGTGCCGGGCGGCCAGCGCACGGGCCTTCAGGGCGCGGGGGCCGGCGGTCAGGGCGCGCGGACGGGGGTCGGCCGTCGCGTGGTGGTGCTGCGGTTCGGCGTACCGGGTCAGGCCGATCACCGCGGCCAGCGTGATGACGAAGCCGAGCGCGGCCACCCACTCCCGGCCGGGGTGGATCTTGTCGCCGAGGAACAGCAGGCCGATCGCGGCGGCGGGCACCGCGCCGGCGGCGTCCATCGAGGCGACCGCGGCGGTCGTCGAGCCGCGCTGCATGGCCAGGCCGAGTAGCAGTTGACCGAGCAGTGAGGCGCCGATCAGCACGTACAGCAGGGGGCTGGAGACGAACTCGGAGATGGAGTGGCTGGACGCCAGCGGGCGGCCGGCGACGGCCGCGGCGGCGAACGCCATGCCCGCCAGCGAGCCGAGGGCGACCGAGCCGGGCGCGCCGTGCATGCGGGCGGCGAAGACACCGAGCATCGCGATGGCGGCGAGCCAGACCAGCAGCGCCACCAGGCCGCCGGAGCCGATCGAGTGTGCCGGTGCCGGCTTGGCCGAGATGACCAGGGCGAACAGGCCGCCGAAGAGCAGCAGCAGCAGGCCCACCTCGGCCCTGGGCAGCTTCCACCGCAGGATCAGCACTCCGCAGAGCGCCGTGACACCGAGGCCCGCGGACGCCGCCGCCTGCACGAGGAACAGGGGTAGGTCGCGCCGGGCGACGAAGGCCAGCAGGAAGCCGACGATCTGGAAGCTCAGGCCGTAGAGATAGATGCGGTGGCTCGCCAGCCGGACCAGGAGCTTCGGGTTGCACGACGTGTGCAGCTTGGTCCGTGTTGCCGCGACCGATTGGAGGAGATTGGCGACTCCATAGGCGATGATCATCGCCGCGAGGAAGCCCCAACTGGTGGACAGCACCCGCGCACAGTAACGGAGGTTTCTGCGGATCCGCTTGGCGACCGGCCGAACTGGCGCACCTGCGACTACACCGGGTGTTGTGATCAAAACCGCAGGTCAGATCCGCCCGCGTGAAACGCGACACACCGTCAGCTCAAGCGGGTAAGCACCTCTTCGTGAAGATTTCCGTTGGTGGCCACCGCGCTCCCACCTGACGGACCCGGTTGGCCGGTCAGGTCGGTGAAACTGCCACCCGCCTCGGTGACGATCGGGATCAGCGCCGCCAGGTCCCAGAGGGAGAGCTCCGGCTCCACCATCACGTCGACGGCGCCCTCCGCCACGAGCATGTAGCCGTAGAAGTCGCCGTACGCCCGGCTCCGCCAGCTCTGCCGGATCAGGTCGAGGACCGGCTCCAGCCGGCCGGTCTCCTCCCAGCCGTGCAGGCTCGAGTAACAGAAGCTCGCGTCACCGATCCGGCGTACGCCGGACACCCGGATGGGTGTGGCCGCCGCCGTGTGCCGCCCCGCGAAGGCGCCGTGCCCGAGCGCGGCCCACCAGCGCCGCCCCAGCGCCGGTGCGGACACCAGGCCGACCACCGGCTGGTCGCCCTCCATCAGGGCGATCAGCGTGGCCCAGATCGGCACGCCGCGGATGTAGTTCTTGGTGCCGTCGATCGGGTCGATCACCCATTGCCGGTGCCCCGGGCCGGCGGCCGCCGCCGTCGCGCCGTACTCCTCGCCGAGCACGCTGTCCCGCGGCCGGGTGCGGCCCAGGGTGGCCCGCAGCGCCCGTTCCACCGCCTGGTCGGCGTCGGAGACCGGCGTCAGGTCGGGCTTGGACTCGACCCGGAGGTCGAGGGACCGGAACCGGTCCATCGAGATCTTGTCCGCGGTGTCGGCGAGCACATGGGCGAGCGAAAGGTCATCCGCATACCGGGGGGCCATGGCCGGACACGTTACTGGCTGTCGGTGTCTTCTCCGGCGCGGGAGGCGAGCAGGCGGCGGTACGAGGCCAGGCGGCGCGGGTCGGCGTTGCCGGCGGCGACCCAGGCGTCGAGCGCGCAGTCGACGTCGTTGGGGGTGTGCTCGCAGTTCGGCCGGCACTCGACGGTGCCCTCGACCAGGTCCGGGAAGCCGTGCAGCAGGCTGTTCGCGGAGACGTGGGCCAGCCCGAAGCTGCGTACGCCGGGCGTGTCGATGATCCAGGCGCCGACCCCGGGCAGCCGCAGCGCCACCGCGCTGGTCGAGGTGTGCCGGCCGCGGCCGATCGCGCTGACCACGCCCACCGCCCGGTCGGCGTCCGGCACGAGCCGGTTGACCAGCGTCGACTTGCCCACGCCCGGAGTGGCCGACCATCACCGAGACCTGCCCGGCCAGCCGCTCGTGCAGCTCGGCGAGGTCGGAGTCGGGGCGCACCAGCACGTGCGGCAGGTCGAGCTCGGCGTAGTAGTCGAGCACCTCGGCCGGCCCGGCCAGGTCGGCCTTGGTGAGGCAGAGCAGCGGCTCGACGTCGGCGTCGTACGCGGCGACCAGGCAGCGGTCGATGAAACCGGTGCGCGGCGGGGGATCGGCCAGCGAGCTGACGATGACGAGCTGGTCGGCGTTGGCCACGACGACCCGTTCGAGGCGGCCCTCCGGCGTGCTGTCGTCGTCGTCCGCGGTGCGGCGCAGCACCGACGTGCGCTCGGCTGATCCGGACGATCCGGGCCAGCGCGCCGGCGTCGCCGGAGGTGTCGCCGACCAGCCGGACCCGGTCGCCGACGACGACCGACTTGCGGCCCAGCTCGCGGGCCCGCATCGCGGTGACCTGCGGGCCGTCGACCTCGACCGTGTAGCGGCCCCGGTCGACCGCGATCACGAAGCCGTCGACGGCGTCGTCGTGTCTGGGCCGGGTCCGGGTGCGCGGACGTGAGGACCGGCCGGGGCGCACCCGCACGTCGTCCTCGTCGTACTCCCGCTTCTTGCCCGCCAGCGCCTTCTCCTCCTACTTGCCGGTCACCATCGCTGACCATAGTGCCGGGAAGTCGGGCATGGTCTTCGAGGTGCACGCCACGTCGTCGAGCTCGACGCCCGGGCACGACGAGGCCGACCACGGCGCCGGCGTGCGCCATCCGGTGGTCGTCGTAGGTGTGGAACACCCCGCCGCGCAGCGGCCGGGGGGTGATCTCCAGGCCGTCGGCGGTGTCGGTGACCGCCGCGCCGAGCGCGCTCAGCTCGCGGGCCAGCGCGGCCAGCCGGTCGGTCTCGTGGCCGCGGATGTGCCCGACGCCGCGCAGCCGCGACGGCGAGTCGGCCAGCGCGGCGAGCGCGGCCAGCACCGGCGTCATCTCGCCCACCTCGGACAGGTCCGCGTCGAGCCCGTGCACGATGCCGCTGCCCCGCACGGTCAGCCCCTCGGTGCCGAGGGTGACCTCGCCGCCCATCTGGCCGAGCAGCGCGCGCAACTGGTCGACCGGCTGGGCGCTGCTGCGCGGCCAGCCGAGCAGGGTCACCGACCCGCCGGTGACCAGCGCGGCGGCGAAGAACGGCATCGCGCCGGACAGGTCGGGCTCGATGGTCCAGCCCCGCCCGGACAGCTTGCCGGGCTCGACCGACCAGACGTCGCGGACCGAGTCGTCGACCCCGGCGCCGGCGGCACGGAGCATCTGCACGGTCATCCGGACGTGTGGGGCGGACGGCATCGGCGGGCCGACGTGGCGCACCACGACGCCGCGGTCGAAATCGGGCGCGGCCAGCAGCAGGCCGGAGACGAGCTGGCTGGACGCGGACGCGTCGAGCACCACCTCGCCGCCGGTGACCCGGCCGGTGCCGCGCACGGTCAGCGGCAGGCCGCCGGTGGGCGCGGTGTCGATGCTGACCCCGAGGGAGCGGAGGGCGTCGATCAGCGGGCGCAACGGCCGCCGCCGGATCGACGGGTCGCCGTCGAAGGTGACCTGGCCCTGCGCCAGCCCGGCGATCGCCGGCATGAACCGCATCACCGTGCCGGCCTGGCCGACGTCGACGTGTGCCGGACCCTGCAGCGTGCCGGGGCGGACCACCCAACGGTCGTCGTCGACCGTGGAGACGCTGACGCCCATCGCGCGCAGACCGCCGGCCATCATCTCGGTGTCGCGCGCCCGCAGCGGGCGGGCCAGCGTCGACGGACCCACCCCGATGGCGCTGAGGATCAGCGCCCGGGCGGTCATCGACTTCGAGCCGGGCAGCTGGACGGTCGCGGCGACCGGCTCTGCGGCGGTCGGCGGGTTCCACGGCACGTGCGCGGTCTGGTTGGCCACGTACTCCAGTCTGACCTGCCGGAGGGCCGGCCCGCGATCGACATTCGGCACTCCCGCGTGCCGGGACGGTGTGCGCTAGCGTGACGGGCATGTGCGGGCGGTACGCGACCACGAAAGACGCGCCTGACCTCAGTGCGCTCTTCGACGCGTTCGACGACACCCGCGAGGGCCTGGTGTCCGATTACAACGTCGCGCCGACCGACCCGGTGCCGCTGGTCCGAATGTCCCAACGGGTTGGTGGCCGCACCCTCTCGGTGGCCCGCTGGGGGCTGGTGCCGAGCTGGGCGGGCGACACCAAGGGCGCCGCCCGCATGATCAACGCGCGCGCGGAGACGGTCGCCACCACTCCGGCGTACGCGCGGGCGTTCGCCGGCCGGCGTGCGCTGATCCCGGCCGACGGCTGGTACGAGTGGGTGCGCAAGCCCGGCGGCGGCAAGCAGGCCTATTTCATGACGGCGCCCGAGCCGGTGGTGTTCGGTGGCCTCTGGGCCGCGTGGGGCGACCAGAAGCTGCTCACCTGCAGCATCGTGACCATGCCGGCGCTGGGCGACCTGGCGCTCGTGCACCACCGGATGCCGCTGGTGCTCGCACCCGACCGCTGGGCGGCGTGGCTCGCCGGTGGCGGCGAGGTGGCCGACCTGCTGGCCCCGCCCGCCGACGCGACGCTGGCCGGCATCGAGATCCGCCCGGTGGGTGCCGGCGTCGGAGACGTGCGCAACGACGGCCCCGATCTGGTGGCCCGCGTGGCGGCGCCGGCATTGGCCGCACCACCCGAAGAACCGGTCGAACTGACGCTCTTTTGATCATCGATTTACACCGGTTGATTTTTCCCTTTCTGTAAACCTTGTATCGATTTCTTGCGGCCGACTTTCGGCAGGTTCGATGCAAACCCTTGTCTCGGCCGTCACGAGTGCGATAGAACACAGCGCCGGCAATGGGTGCCTTCTCGCACCGGGCGACGACACCCATTGGTCCTTGATCTTCCGTCGCATGCGGTGGAAAGCCGGCCCCACGGGGGAGGTGGGTTGTTGATGACACGGGCGCGAATGCCACGCCCGCACGAGGTCGCTGCCGCACGTCGTGATCCACGACTGCTACGCGCCTCGGCAGAACGACAGCAGGACGAGGCCTGGCGCACGCGTGGCCTGTGCCAGTCCGTCGATCCGGAGACGTTCTTTCCGGCGCCGAGCGAGCCGGCCGACACCGCGATCGCGCTCTGCCGCACCTGCGACGTGCAGGGCGCGTGCCTGGCGTGGGCGCTCGAGGTCGGCGACTGCCACGGCGTCTGGGGCGGCACCACACCGCGCGAACGGCGGGCGATGCTGGTCGCCTGGCGCGGTCAGCTGACCCGGGGCGCCGAAACCATCGACTCGGGGCCACCGATGCGCGACCTGTCGCTCGAACTGGTGCCGGTCAGCTGAACTGACCCTGTTGGCCAGCACAATGGGGCCATGGGGGTCACACAGATCGCGACACCGCACGGTCCGGCAGTCACCGAAACCGACGAGGCCGTCGGCCGGCCGGCGGCACTGCTCGTCCTGGGACACGGCGCCGGGGGAGGCGTCGAGGCGCCCGACCTGATGGCGGTCCGCCGCGCCGCGGTGGCCGCCGGCGTCACCGTGGTCCGGGTGACCCAGCCCTACCGGGTCGCCGGCCGGCGCGCGCCCGCACCCGCGGCGCAGCTCGACGCTGCCTGGTCGGCGGTCGTCCACGAGCTGACCAAGGGCTATCCGGACCCGCCGCCGCTGGTGGTCGGTGGCCGGTCCAGTGGCGCCCGGGTGGCCTGCCGCACGTCGGTCGCGCTCGGCGCGGCCGGCATCGTCTGCCTGGCCTTCCCGCTGCACCCGCCGGGTCGTCCGGAACGGTCCCGGGCCGAGGAGCTGCTCACTGGCGTCCCGACGCTGGTCGTCAACGGCGACCGTGACCCGTTCGGGGTGCCCGAACCGTCGCCTGGCGTCGAGGTGGCGGTCCGCCCCGGCCAGCGCCACGACCTGCGGGGCGACCCGCGTGGCCTGGGGCAACTGGTGGTGGAGTGGCTGCGGGGCAAGGGATGGGCCAATCCGTAACCGGCTCCGTGAGTGACTCGTTGCACGTGGTGAGCCAGGCTTGCCCTGGGGACTCCCTCCACGAGTCCGCGGACCCCCCGGTCCGCATCAACCTCCCAGGCCCACCTGGTCCCGGGGATTTCATCCCCGGGACCAGTGGGTTGGCCAGGCTGAGCCTCGTGGGTTGGGCCTGCGCGATCTCCAGGGAATTCGCAGCAGCACGCCCTTGTTACAGCCGTCGAACGCGAAATGACGGCGAGGGGGCTCTTCCCAGTGCGAGCAGCTACGCGGGACAACCGCGAGACTGGCCGGTTCCGGGCACTTCTGTCCGCGCCCGAATGGCCGGCGAGCGACGTTACTCACGGCCTGATCGGGGGCAACCAACCTGCAACTGAGTCGGTCGGGGGCGCGCGACGCGTATCCTCGGCGGAACAGTTGAGGGGGGACGTGCGCTTGACGCAGCCGGAGAAGACCCGACTCGAGGAGCCCACCGATGAGCGGCGGGCCCGGTTCGAGCGGGACGCGCTGCCCTTTGTCGACCAGCTCTACGCGGCGGCCCTGCGGATGACCCGCAACCCGGCCGACGCCGAGGACCTGGTCCAGGAGACGTTCCTCAAGGCCTATTCCGCCTTCCACCAGTTCGAAGAGGGCACGAACCTCAAGGCCTGGCTCTACCGGATTCTCACGAACACCTACATCAACTCGTACCGCAAGCGGCAGCGCCAGCCCATCCAGGCGCCGACCGAGGAGATCTCCGACTGGCAGTTGGCCAGTGCGGAGTCGCACACCTCGAGCGGCCTGCGCTCAGCGGAGACCGAGGCGCTCGACCGGCTGCCCGACAGCGACGTGAAGAACGCGCTGCAGCAGCTGCCGGAAGAGTTCCGGCTGGCCGTCTACCTGGCGGATGTCGAAGGTTTCTCCTACAAGGAGATCGCCGACATCATGAACACGCCGATCGGCACGGTCATGTCGCGACTTCACCGGGGTCGGCGCAACCTGCGCAACCTGCTGGAGCGCTACGCTGCGGATCGAGGCTTCACCCGCACCCCTTCGGGTGACGCCGCCGCTGCCCGCCAGGAGGTGTGAGGAACCGTGAGTTGCGGTAACCCCCACGAGACCGACTGCAGCGAAGTGCTCGAAGAGGTCTATCTCTACCTCGACCTCGAGTGCGCCGACGAGCGCCGCGGCCTGATCCGCGAGCACCTCGACGAGTGCTCGCCCTGCCTGGCGCGAATATGGCATCGAGCAGGAAGTGAAGGCGCTGGTGGCGCGCTGCTGCGGCAACGAGACCGCGCCGGCGGACCTGCTGGCCCGGCTGCGGAGCAAGCTGACCGAGCTGCGTACTGACGTCTAGAAGCCCGTCGCCGGCCCATGGGGCCGGCGACGTTGGCTTTATTAGGAGTTGGGGCGCTTGCCGTGGTTGGCGGCGCTCTTCTTACGTGCCTTCTTCTTACGGCTCTTCTTCGCCATGTCGACCTCCCGTTCCACCCGTCATGTCCGCTGACCCGACGATCGTAGTCGGCCCGCCCGTGAGCGTTGGACGGCCGGCGCATGGTTGGATGCTGACGCGGCCCACTGGGTCGCGATGGACCAAATGGGCGCGAGCCAGTAGGGAGGACCACGCTATGGCTGACGAGATCCGCGCCGAGATGGTGGCGAACGTGTGGAAGGTCGTCGCGGCGGCCGGCGACACCATCGCCGAGGGTGACACGCTGGTCATCCTCGAGTCGATGAAGATGGAGATCCCCGTCATCGCCGAGTCCGACGGCACCCTGGCCCAGCTCGCCGTCAACGAGGGCGACGTCGTCCAGGAGGGCGACCTGATCGCGGTCATCGAATGACCGTGCTCATCCGCCCCGCGACGCCGGCCGACTTCCCGGCGATCGCCCGGCTCACCGTCGACGCCTACCGCGAAGACGGCCAGCTCGCCGGTGACCACGGCTATGACAAGAAGCTGGCCGACGTGCAGACCCGGGCCGAGGCCGGGGTCGCTACTGGTCGCGGCCGACGGGCCGACCGTGCTCGGCTCGGTCACCTTCGTGCTGCCCGGCACCGCCTACGCGGAGCTGTCCGGCCCCGGCGAGGCCGAGTTCCGGATGCTCGCCGTGGACCCGGCGGCCCAGGGTCGCGGCGCCGGCGAGGCGCTCGTCCAGGCCTGTGTGGAGCGGGCGACCGCGCTCGGCTGCCAGGCCGTGGTGATCTGCGTGCGCAGTTTCTCCGAGCCGGCCAAGCGGCTCTACGCCCGGCTCGGCTTCGCCCGCGTCCCGGAGCGCGACTGGTCGCCCTTCCCGGGCGTCGACCTCGAGGCGCTCCGGCTGCCGCTCACGGGGTGACCCGCGGCCGCCACAGATCTTCGGCCACGTCGAGCGCGACCCGTTTGCGCTCCTCGAGCGAGATGTCGTGCCTTATCGCGAACCAGCTTCCGTGCACCGCGAAAAGGGCCAGCGCCGCGCGGAGCTGTTCGGCCGGGTCGTCGACGTCGTCGGCCATCAGGGAAGCCACCCGGAGCATCCGGTCACGCATGTCCATGCCGGAAGACATGGTCTTGGCGACCGTCTGGTTCTGCTCGAAGAACCGCATCACCGACGGGTGGTTGCTCGCGAAGAACTCGTCCGCGTAGCGGGACAGCAGCTCCTGCCGCCGCTCCGGTTTGGGCGGCTGCGCCTCGCCCCAAGCGATCAGCTCGTCGAGCCGGGCCAGCCGGTCCTCGGAGAAGCTGGAGACGATCTCTTCTTTGCTCTTGAAGTGGTAGTAGAGGGCGGCCTTGGTCACTCCGAGCCGCTCGGCGATCTCCCGGAGCGAGGTCTTCTCGTACCCGTTCTCCGTGAAGAGCTCGAGCGCGACGGCCTGGATCCGCCCTCGCGTGCTCTCCGTCACCCTTACCCCCAAACTAACTTGACGACCGGTTAGTGCGCAGCTTACCGTGCGGCTAGTAAGGAAGACTAGCCGGGCGGCAAGTAAGTCCCATCACGCTGGGGGGCGTACCCAATGACCACCGTCGCGCCACAAGCCATCGCACCACAGAAGATCCGCGGCATCCTCGCCGGTCTGATGATCGCGATGATGCTCGCGATGCTCGACAACATGATCGTCAGCACGGCGCTGCCGCGCATCGTCAGCGAGTTCGGAGGCCTCGACCACTTCACCTGGGTGGTCACCGCCTACGTGCTCGGCACGACCGTTTCGACGCCGATCTGGGGCAAGCTCGGTGACCTCTACGGCCGCAAGACCATCTTCCTTACGTCGATCGTTATCTTCCTGATCGGCTCCGCGCTCTGCGGAATGGCCGGCTCCGCGATGCTCGGCGGTGCCAGCGACGGCATGATCGAGCTCATCGCGTTCCGGGCCGTGCAGGGCCTCGGCGCCGGCGGCCTGATGGTCGGCGTCATGGCGATCATCGGTGACCTGGTGCCGCCCCGCGAGCGGGGCCGCTACCAGGGCATGATCGCCGGCATCATGGCGATCGCGATGGTCGCCGGCCCGCTGGTCGGCGGCTTCATCACCGACAACCTGTCGTGGCGCTGGGCGTTCTACGTCAACCTGCCGCTCGGCGGCCTGGCCCTGGTGGTCCTGGCCACCCGGATGCACCTGCCGCGCTACCGCACCGAGCACCGCATCGACTGGCTCGGCGCCGTGCTGCTCTCGGTCGGCATCACCGCGCTCGTGCTGATCACCACCTGGGGCGGCAACGAGTACGACTGGACCTCGCCGCAGATCCTCGGCCTGGCCGCGCTGGCCGTGGTCTCGCTCGCCGTGTTCGGCATCGTCGAGCGCCGCGCACCGGAGCCGATCCTGCCGCTGCACCTGTTCCTCAACCGCAACTTCGCCCTGATCTCCGCGGTCGGCTTCCTGCTCGGCTTCGCGATGTTCGGCGCGATGAACTTCCTGCCGCTGTTCCAGCAGACCGTGCAGGGCGCCTCGGCGACCAACAGCGGCCTGCTGCTGCTGCCGATGATGTTCGGCATGCTGGTGGTCTCGGTCATCACCGGCCGGGTCATCACCAGGACCGGCCGCTACCGGATCTTCCCGATCATCGGCGGCGTCGCCCTGCTCGCCGGCATGATCCTGCTGTCGACGATCAACTCCGCCACCACGAAGACGGTGCTCTGCGCTCTACATGGTGGTGCTCGGCCTCGGCATGGGCTTCCTGATGCAGACCACGATGCTGATCGCACAGAACAGCGTGGAGCAGAAGGACCTCGGCGTCGGCAGCAGCGCGGCCACCTTCTTCCGCTCCATCGGCGGCTCGTTCGGCGTCGCGCTGTTCGGCGCGATCTTCGTGCACCAGCTGGCCAAGTCCCCGGCCGGTGCCGCCCTGTCCGGCAGCGGAGGCGGCGGCGTCGACCCGACCGCCCTGCACAACCTCCCGGCCCAGATCCGCGACGCCGTGATGGGCGGCCTGGCGGACTCGATCGCCAACGTCTTCGTCTGGGCCGCGGTGATCGTCATCCTGGTGCCGATCCTGTCCTGGTTCGTCAAGGAGATCCCGCTGCGCGGCGCCGCCGACCAGCCGGGTGGCGACAAGGAGACTCCGGCCGACGAGGCCGAGGTCGCCCTGGCCAAGGCCGAAGCCATCTCCGACTGAAATTTCGCTGTCAGAACGCCCCCGGACCATTTCCGGGGGCGTTCTTCTGTCCAGAATCGAGAAGCAGTTCATTGCCCGGGTACGTCGGGGGCGCGACCGTCGCTCCCGCCGGGGCCCGCTCGCTGGCGCGTCGCTTGCCAGGTCCGTGCCCGGTCACCCGCACCCCGCGATCAGCGGCGTCGCAACCTGACGCGCCGGTGCTGTTCGCCGCTGCCGGGTTCGTCGCCATCACGGCTGTCGCCACCGGCACGGCGGTCGATGTCGGCGGCGCCACCGGGACATCCCGCCGGGCGATACCTGCCGGCCGGTCCGCCGCGGGTCAGGGCTGTTTCCGGCGGTTGCGGATGCCGTTAATGACGGCAACGGCGACGAGGCAGATCAGCAGGCTGATGGTCAGAGTCGGCAGGCCGAACACGATGAGTGCGAGTTGCGTGCCGTCGCGCGGCGTCATGGTGCAGCCCCAGCCGATGCCTTCGCACTGGCCGTCGGCGACCTGGTCGGGCTGGCGTGTAGGTGGCGGCGAAGCAGAGCGCCAGCACTACCGCGTGGCCCACGACCAGCCAGAGGGCCGCCTTCCCCCTGTTCCGTCGCTCCGGTTTGCCTGGTGCGTGCAGGTCGGTGCGCTCAACCATGGCAGCTCCGTGCCGCCGTCCCCGTGCGGTGCATGACGACGAACCTATTCGACGGTGTCACCTCGCGCCTGAGTGCGCGCACCCAGAGCCATGCGCGATTGGTGATTGGAACGTTGCGATAAAGCGGTGTTACGTGCAGAATCGAGCAAACAGCGCGCAGGGGAGGCACAGATGGGGACGCCGGGTGCAGGGATGGCCGCGGACATCGCCGAGCAGCCGGAGGTGTACGCCGCGGCTGCTGGAGCCGGTGCACGCCGACCCGATCGCTGCCGTCGCCGCCGCGATCGTCGAGCGGCGGCCGCGGCACGTGGTGTTCACCGCGCGAGGGACGTCCGACCACGCGGCGCTCTACGGCGCCTACCTCGCCGAGATCCGGCTCGGGCTGCCGGCCGGGCTGGCCTCGCCGAGCGCGGTCACGGTCTACGGCGCCCGCCCCGATCTGTCCGAGGCGCTGGTCGTCGGGGTGTGCCAGAGCGGCGGCTCGCCCGACCTGGCCGAGGTGGTCCGGGTGGCCCGGGAGACCGGCGCGCTCACCCTCGCGATCACCAACAACCCCGAGTCGCCGCTGGCCGGCGCGGCCGAGCTGCACATCGACGTGGCCGCCGGGCACGAGCGGGCGGTCGCGGCCACCAAGACCTACACCGCCGAGCTGCTCGCGCTGCTGCTGCTGGTCGAGGGCATCCGCGGCGGCGACGGGCGCGGTGCCGGCCGACGAGCTGCGCGCGATTGCCGGCGCTGCCGGCGCTGGCCGAGACCGCGCTGGCCGACCCGACGGCGGCCGAGCTGGCGCGGCGCTACCGGTTCGCGGCGCGGATGGTCACCACCGGGCGGGGCTACGCGTACCCGACCGCCCGCGAGGCCGCGCTCAAGCTGATGGAGACCTCGTACCTGCCCGCGCTGTCGTTCTCCGGGCGCCGACCTGCTGCACGGCCCGCTCGCCATGGCCGACCCGGACGTGCCGGTGCTCGCCGTCGTCGGCGCCGGGCCCGGCGGCAGCGCCATGCGCGAGGTGCTGGCCCGGCTCGGCGAGCGCCGCGCCGACGTCGTCACCGTCGGCCCGGCCGACGTGCCCGGCGCCGCCGCTGCGCCTCGCCGTCCCCGAGGTCGACGAGCGGCTTCGCCCCGCTGCTGGACATCCTGCCGCTGCAACGCCTGGCCCTGGCCCTGGCGCTGGCCCGAGGCGAGAACCCCGACGCCCCGCGCGGCCTCGACAAAGTAACGACCACTCTCTAACACCGTGTGCAGGCTTGCGGCGTGTCCACCCTGCGTGACCTAGTCGAGGAGCACACCGCGCTGCGGCGCGGCGATATCGACCATCTGCACCGGCTCGCCGGTGACTGGCAGTTGATCTCCGATCTGTCCTTCGCCGACCTGCTGCTGTGGGTGCCGGTCGACGCAGCCGACGGGCCGGCGTTCCTCTGCGTGGCCCAGGTGCGCCCGACCACCGCGCCGACCGCCTACCAGGACGACCAGGTCGGCCGGATCGTCGGCGGGCCCGAGGTGGCGCACCTCGCCATCGCCTATCGCAGGGCCGGATCTGGCGCGAGGGCGACCCGGTCTGGTACGGCGACACCCCCGCCCGGCACGAGGCGATCCCGGTGCGGCTGCGCTCCGCCGACGGCGAGAGCGGGCGGTGATCGCGGTGGTCGGCCGGGACACCAACCTGTCCACCGCGCGGACGCCGAGCCAGCTCGAGCTGAACTACCTGACCACGGCCGACGACCTGGCCCAGATGGTCGCCGACGGTACGTTCCCGCCGCGCCGGCACCCGGGCGAGACCACCTCGCGCGCCGCGGGTCGGCGACGGGCTGATCCGGCTCGACGCCGGCGGCAAGGTCACCTACGCGAGCCCGAACGCGCAGTCCGCGTACCGCCGGCTGGGCTTCGCCGCCCACCTGGTCGGCGAGGACCTGGCCGCGCTGATCAAGCCGGCTGGCCGACGACCCGCTGGAGGGCACCGACGCCGCCAACCGGATCGCTGGCCTCGCTGCGCGGTGAGGCGCCGGCCCGCAAGGAGGTCGAGGCCCGCGGCGCGACGGTGCTGCACCGGGCGTTGCCGCTGATGCCCGCGGGGGTGCCGATCGGCGCGCTGGTGCTGGTCCGGGACATCACCGAGGTACGCCGGCGGGACCGCGCGCTGATCACCAAGGACGCGACCATCCGGGAGATCCACCACCGGGTGAAGAACAACCTGCAGACGGTCGCGGCCCTGCTGCGCCTGCAGGCCCGCCGGGTCGGCATCCCGGCGGCCAAGGCGGCGCTGGAGGAGTCGGTCCGCCGGGTCGCGTCGATCGCCCTCGTGCACGAGACGCTGTCGATGTCGAGCGACGAGGCGGTCGAGTTCGACGGCATCGTCGACCGGGTCGCCGGCGCCGCCGCCGAGGTGTCGAGCACCGAGGTGACGGTGCGGATGCGCCGCGAGGGCTCGTTCGGCGTGCTGCCCGCGGAGATCGCCACGTCGCTCGTGATGGTGCTCAACGAGCTCCTGCTCAACGCGGTCGAACACGGCTTCTCCAGCGACGGCGACGATGAGGGGGAGGGCGAAGGCAAGGGCGGCAGCGGTACGGCCGAGCCGAGGTGGTGGTCGCGGTGCACCGGTTCCGCAAGCAGCTGCACGTCACGGTCGCCGACAACGGTCGCGGCCTGCCGGCGGACTTCGACCCCGACAAGGGCGGCCGGCTCGGCCTGCAGATCGTCAGGGCGCTGGCCACCGGCGAGCTGCGCGGCTCGATAGAGCTGCGCAACCGAGCCGAGGGCGGCACCGAAGCCGTCCTGGTCGTCCCGCTGGGCAAGGACCGCTAGCCAGCCCGCCGTTCCAGGAGCGTGACCGTCAGGCCGGGCTCGTGCCAGACCTGTCTGCTCGTGTACGCCGCACGCAGCGCGGCGCCCTTGGCGCCCGGCACGATGGCCAGTGGGTTGCGCTGGTCACCGTCGGCCAGCAGCCAGAGCCGGTCGGCACCGGCCTGAAAAAGGCACGCGGCCGGGTCGCCGCACTCCGCGGCCCGCAGTTCACCCCGGTCGACCGCCGTCTCGCGCACCAGCACGTCGCGCGGCGCGGCACCGCCCATCCCGTACGCGACGGCGACGTCGAGCATCCGCCAGCCCGCCCGGGGTTCGTAGACGATTCCGTCGCCGGGGCGGGCGTTGGCCCGGATCACCGCGACCGCGCCCGGATAGTCCACCGGCTCGGTCCGCGGCCACTCGTGGGTCCGCCGGAGGGCGACCTGGGCCGGACCGCCGAGCAGCGCGACGACCGCGACCAACGCCAGCGCGTACGCCAGCCGGACCCGGCTCAGGCAGCAGGCGACCAGCACGCACAGCGGGGTGACCGTGAAGAGCAGATACCGCGGCACCCAGAACGGGGCGAGCTGTGCGGCGGCGAAGAGCAGCAGCGCGGGCAGGACGACCGACAGGGCCAGCACGGTCGACCAGCGGCCGCGGGTCATCGCCCAGCCGAGCGCGGCCAGCAGCACCAGCGCGCCACCGACCGCCTGGGCCTGCAGGACGCTGCCGGGCAGCTCGACCAGGTTTCCCGGCCCGGGGCGGCCGACCCAGCCGAGCTGGACACCCTGCTGCCCGTGCCCGCGCCAGGCCAGCGGGGCGAGCAGCAGGGCCACGGCGCCGACCGTCGCGGCGAAGCCGACGGCCGCCCGGCGCAGGCCGAACACGGCCGCCGCGTGGCCGGCGACGAGCAGCAGGGCGATCGCGTTGCAGAGGCCGAGTCCGAGCAGCGCCGCACCGTAGCCGGCGAAGCGCCAGCCGGTCGGGCGGTCCACCGCGCGGACCAGCAGCACGGTCGCGAGCACGGCGAACAGCGCCGCGAACGCGTACACCCGGGCTTCCTGGCCGTAGCGCGAGGTGCTCGGCACGACCGCGAACAGCAGGCCCGCGACGAGCCCGGTCCGGGCGCCGAACAGCCGGGTGCCGAGCTGGGTGGTGAGTGCGGCGGCGCCGGCCATCGCCAGCAGGGACGGCAGGCGCAGCGCCACGGCCGAGTCGCCGAACAGGGCGATCCAGGCGTGCATGAACAGGTAGTACGGCCCGGTCACCGCGTCGATGCCGCCGAGCATCCGCCACAGCTCGGGCAGGGACCGGGTGGCCGCGCTCCAGGTCGCCAGCTCGTCGCGCCAGAGCGGCGCGCGGCCGAGCTGGACTGCGACGACCAGTGCGGTCAGGACGGCCGGCAGCACCGGCGCCCACGGTCCGGTAAGGAACCGCCGGCCGGCCGCTACCGGACGCGCGCGATCGAGCTGTTGCGTCATGAGCGGCTCCCCCGGTGTGCCGCAAATGTCACTATTGCCCGATCAGCCTAACGTGAACCAGGCCACACAGGGGCCCGGCATCTGGGACTGCCCGAGGCAATCGGAGCGTGCTGTGGCAGCATGATGAGCGTGACTGCAACCGCCGATCGTCGCATGGTGATGCTGGGCCTCACGGTCCGTCGCCACGTCGACTACGGCCGTGTTCGCAGCGCCATCTGTCCGGCTCACTGACGACGCCCGACTTACGTCCGGGCGCGTTCGCGCCGGGCATTTCTGTGTCTTCCCCTGAAGGCGGCTCGCGCGACGTGCCGCAAGCCAACCTTCGGAGGAACGCCGCGATGGCGGTCAGCAGCACCGCCAGCCCGTGCCGGCCCGCCGCGCACCGCGGGCGAAGGCCAGTGGGCTCTCGGGCACCGCGAGCCGCTCAACGCCAACGAGCGCACCAAGAAGGACGACGACCCGCTGAACGTCCGGGCGCGGATCGAGAACATCTACGCCCACGGCGGCTTCGCCTCGATCGACCCGGCCGACCTGCGCGGCCGGTTCCGCTGGTGGGGGCTCTACACCCAGCGCAAGGCCGGGCATCGACGGCGGCCGCACCGCGGTGCTCGAGCCGCACGAGCTCGACGACGAGTACTTCATGCTCCGGGTCCGGGTCGACGGCGGCCAGCTCAGCCTCGAACAGCTGCGGGTGATCGCCGACATCTCGCAGGAGTTCGCGCCGGGACACCGCCGACATCACCGACCGGCAGAACATCCAGCTCCACTGGATCCGGGTCGAGGACATGCCGGAGATCTGGCGGCGGCTCGAGGCGGTCGGCCTGCAGACCACCGAGGCGTGCGGCGACTGCCCCCGGGTGGTGCTCGGCAGCCCGGTCGCCGGCGTCGCCGCCGACGAGGTGCTCGACGCCACCCCGGCCGATCGAGGAGATCGTCGACCGGTTCATCGGCGACAAGGCGTTCTCCAACCTGCCGCGCAAGTTCAAGTCGTCGGTGTCCTGGCTGCCCGACATGCCGTACGAGATCAACGACATCTCGTTCCTCGGCGTCGATCACCCCGACCACGGCCCCGGCTTCGACCTCTGGGTCGGCGGCGGCCTGTCGACCAACCCGATGCTGGCCAAGCGGCTCGGCGTCTGGGTGCCGCTGGACGAGGTGCCCGACGTCTGGGCCGGCGTGGTCGGCATCTTCCGCGACTACGGCTACCGCCGGCTGCGGCACCGGGCCCGGCTCAAGTTCCTGGTCGCCGACTGGGGCGTGGAGAAGTTCCGCGAGGTGCTGGAGAAGGAATACCTCGGCCGCGAAGCTTGTCGACGGTCCCGGCGCCGGAGCTGCCGGACAAGCCGATCGACCACATCGGCGTGCACCGGCAGCGCGACGGGCGCTACTACGTCGGCGCCGCGCCGGTCGTCGGCCGGGTCTCCGGGACACAGCTCGCCCGAGCTCGCCGACGTCGTCGAGGCGCACGGCAGCGGCCGGGTGCGGCTCACCCCGTACCAGAAGCTGCTGGTCCTCGACGTCCCGGAGGAGCGCGTCGAAGTCGCTGGTGACCGCGCTGCGCGAGATCGGCCTGGAGGCGCGGCCGTCGACCTGGCGGCGCGGCACGATGGCCTGCACCGGCATCGAGTACTGCAAGCTCGCGATCGTCGAGACCAAGGCCCGTGGCGCAGGAACTGGTGGCCCGCCTCGAAGAGCGGCTCGGCGACATCGACGCCGAGATCACCATCAACATCAACGGCTGCCCGAACGCCTGCGCCCGCACCCAGGTCGCCGACATCGGCCTCAAGGGACAGCTGGTGGTCGGCGCCCGACGGCCGACAGGTCGAGGGCTTCCAGGTGCACCTCGGCGGTGGCCTGGGCATGGCGCAGGGCCAGGACGGCCGGCTTCGGCCGCAAGCTGCGCGGCCTCAAGACCACGGCCGACGAGCTTCCCGCGTACGTCGAGCGGCTGGCCCGCCGCTACCTCGACGGCCGCACCGGCCCGGCGAGGCGTTCGCGCAGTGGGTGGTCCGGGCCGACGAGGAGGCGCTGCGGTGAGCACCGAGAGCCGCGCGGCACCGAACTACTGCCCGTACTGCGCCGAAGAGGACCTGCGTCCCCGACGAGGAGCCGCACGGTGCCTGGGAGTGCCGCGGCTGCCAGCGGGTCTTCTCGGTCAAGTTCATCGGCCTGCTGGCCGAAGGAGTCTTCCAACCCCCGGACGGAAGAGGTGAGGTGACCCCATGACAGCCGTGAACGCGGTCGACCTGGGACTGGTGTCGCTGGGTGGCGCTCGCGCCCGGCATCGGGTCGGCGGTCCGCCGACGAGCTCAAGGCCCTCGCCGAGGCGGCGGGCCGTGACCTGGAAGGCGCGCCGGCGCTGGAGATCGCCCGCTGGGCGGCCGACACGTTCGGCGCGCGGTTCTGTGTGACCAGCTCGATGGCCGACGCCGTGGTCGCCCACGTGGTGTCCCGGGTGGCGCCCGGCGTCGACGTGGTGTTCCTCGACACCGGCCTGCACTTCCCGGAGACCCTCCGGGTCCGCGACACGGTGGCCCGCACCATGCCGGTCAACGTGCGCTCGATCCGCCCCCGGCATGACGGTCGGCCAGCAGGACGGCGAGTACGGCCCGCGGCTGTTCGCCCGCGCACCCGACGAGTGCTGCTTCATGCGCAAGGTCGAGCCGCTGGAGCGGGCGCTGGGCGACTACGACGCCTGGGCCGCCGGCCTGCGCCGCGACGAGTCGCCGACCCGGGCCAACACGCCGGTGGTCGGCGTTCGACCCCAAGCGCGGCAAGGTGAAGGTCAACCCGATCGCCGCCTGGACCCAGGCCGACGTCGACGCGCTACATCTCCCGCTGCAACGTGCCGGTCAACGAGCTGTTCAAGCAGGGCTACGGCTCGATCGGCTGCTGGCCGTGCACCCGGCGCACCAAGGCCGGCGAGGACCCGCGCGCCGGCCGCTGGGCGATGTTCGACAAGACCGAGTGCGGCCTGCACGTATGACCCTTCGGCTCTGGCTCCCGTCCGCGCCCGGCCCGCTGGTGCTGGTGGCGCACGGCAGCCGTGACCCGCGGGCGGCGCGCGGCCACCGCGGCGCTGGCCGCCGCCGTGCGCCGCGGCCCGGCCCGGCGTGGCAGGTGCGGCTGCCTTCCTCGACCACGCCGGCCCGCGGCCGGCGGAGACGCTGCTGGCGCTGGAGGAGCCGGCGCGCGAAGCGGGCGACGCTGGTGCCGCTGCTGCTGACGTCGGCCTACCACGGCCGGGTCGACATCCCGGCGGCGTTGATGGACGCCCGCGCGGCCGGGCTGCGGATGCCGGTCGCGGTCTACCGACGTGCTCGGGCCGGTCGGCGGGCGGACCGCGCCGCTGCTGCTGGCGCGCTGCGCCGCCGTCTCGACGGCGGCGTCGGCGCGGCCGGGGTCTGGGCCCGGCGCGCCCGCTCGACGGCGTGGTGCTGGCCGCGGCCGGCACGCGGGACGAGGCGGCCCGCGCGACGGTCGGACGGTGCGCGCCGAGCCTGTCGACGCGCTGGGCGGGGTGCCGTGCCAGGTGGCGTACGCGTCGGCCGCCGCCCCGACCGGCGCCGAGGCGGTCGCCGCGCTGCGGGCCGCGCGGTGCCCGGCACATCGGCGTCGCGTCGTACTTCCTGGCGCCGGGCCTGCTGCACGAGGCCGTCGGTGACCGGCCGCGCGCCGCGGGTGCGGCCGTGGTGGCCGAACCGCTGGGCGGCGCCCCGGAACTGGCCCGGCTGATCCTGGCCCGCACGGCGACGGCCCGCGAGCCGGTCTGCGATATGGCCAACGCGGCCTGATACCGCCCACTTTGGAGTGAATGCGCCGCTGCGCGGTTGGCGGTGGATAGCTTGCGCGCGTGACGCGCGACATGTCCCGCCGGCCGGCGCCGCCGGGCTTCTGGGATTCGCTGCCCGGCGCCCTGACCATCATCGGCCTGCTGGCGCCTGGTCGCCTGATGGTCCTCGATCCGCGACCGGGCGCACACCGCATGACGTCGAGATCACCTCGTGCGAGTTCCAGGCTCGTCGGTGAAGGTCGCGCTACTCGTCCGCAACAACGGCCGCGACGCCGGCCCGGCCCAGATCGAGTGGGCTACCGCGACGCCGCAGGCCAGCGATTCGACGCCGACCCGACGACCGTGGCGAACATCTCGGCCGCCGCGGTGCGATGAGGCGACCGCCGACGACGATCGCCGTCTGCGACGTCACCGCCGGTCGGTCGGCCACCTGCGCCGTGACAATCGGTCCGGGATGAACAGGTGAACGCGAGATGACCATGAGGTAAATTCGGGGCCGGGCAAACGCAGGACGCCCCGGTTGCCCGGGGCGTCCTTGCGTCGTGGTGGTGCTTGATCAGGCGGAGTGAGCGCGCAGGACCCGCAGGCCACCGCGGCGCTTGACCGCGCGCCGCTCTTCCTCGCTCATCCCGCCCCAGACGCCGGCGTCCTGACCTGACTCGAGTGCCCACTGCAGGCACTGGTCGGTCGCGGAGCACCGCCGGCAGACGGCCTTGGCCTGCTCGACCTGCAACAGGGCCGGGCCGGACGTCCCGATAGGGAAGAACAGCTCCGGGTCTTCGTCGCGGCAGGCAGCTGCGTGGCGCCAGTCCATGGCGGCAACACTCCTCGTTCTGCGAATGGCAAACAATGCGGGTTTTCCTATATGCGCGCGCGTTGCACTCCGTGACGGTGAGCATCCGACACGTCGGCAGCACGTGGGCAGGCGACTAGCCTTGGGGAACGGCGCCGAGGGTGCTCGCTGAGTGCTCGCAGGCAACGTTCCCGTAACTCGTTTTCGCTTGTGAATACTTTCACGAACTGTCGCGATGTCAAGGGGGACGCCGCGAAAAAGTCTGAGCGGGTGAGCAAGCTCACGACCCCTTTGTCCGGTTTTCGAGCATGTGCCCTGCACCCGGATTTCCTCAGCCGCAATCAATGTAGTACGGTCCGCGCCACATTACTGGCATTTCCGGCACGTGTCACCCCTGCGGCTGCGAAAATCCGCGCCTGGACACCTCGTACCCGCTCCTCAGCAGATTACTCTCAGCGCTTGCGCCACGGAGGTAAATCTGACTTTTTCCCGCTCGCCGAGATAGTCACCGTCCAGTTGGAACGGTTCCGGACGGCTTGCGAGCAGGGTGAATTCGTCGAACGTCATGGAGTTGAACGACTTGGCGGCCGTGTGGATTCGTTCGCGGCGAAAGGATTTGGGTGACTGTGCGTGTCGTCCTGGCCACCGCTAGCTGACGGACGGCCAGCACGTCAAGTCCGAGGTCGAACGACGCGTCCGGATTGGGGCTTACGGGGCGATCGCCGAGATAGGTCCACGGCGTGGTGTTCTGGATGATCACCGTCGCGAGTTCATCGACCGCCGTCTCAGCCGGGCGCTCCAGCGAGATCGCCGGATGGCGGCGGTCGGTCGCCAGATATTCACCGAACGTAGATCGCAGATAGAGTGACGGGGTCGACACGCGGCCGCGCGATCGGGCCCGCTCGACCCGCCGGATGACCCCGGCGTCGAGACCGAATCCTGCACAGAAAGTGAAGTAGCGGTCGTCGGCCCGGCCGAGCCCGATGGTCCGGAAGCGGCCCGCGCGCAACCCCTCGAGGATCACGCCGGTGCCCTCTATCCAGTCCTTCGGAAGGCCGACGGCGCGCGCGAACACGTTCGTCGAGCCGCCCGGCACCACCGCGAGGGCCGGCAGCCGCGTCGGCCGGCGTCGTCCCGTCCATCGGCGGCAGGTAGGGCAGTGCGCCCATCAGGCCGTTGACCGCCTCGTTGACCGTGCCGTCCCCACCGAGGGTGACTACGACGTCGACGCCGTGTTGCGCAGCGTCACGGACGAGCGCGACTGCGTGGCCGCGCCGCCGGGTGAACTCGACCCGTCAGGTCGACAGCGCTGCGCAGCGCGCGGATCAGGACGTCGCGGCTGCGTTCGGAGGTCGTGGTGGCCTTCGGGTTGACCACCAGCAGGGCCCGCATGTGGCGGACTGTACCCGCGCGCGGTCACCCTCTGTGCGCCTTCCAGACGCCCACAGGCTGTGTCGCACAGCACGGCGGTATCGTGGCCGCGTGTCCGAGACCGTGTCAG
This sequence comes from uncultured Actinomycetota bacterium, assembly GCA_963840005.1. Classification (GTDB taxonomy): domain Bacteria; phylum Actinomycetota; class Actinomycetes; order Mycobacteriales; family Micromonosporaceae; genus Asanoa. Next base: position 209,534 of record CAWIXO010000011.1, read on the forward strand.
ACCCCGGCCGAGCCCGCCCCGGCGACCCTGCGCGCGGCCGTCTGGCTGCTGTTCGCCGAGGCCGCCGGCATGGTGGGGATCACCCTCTACCTGGCGTACGAGCTGCTGACGGCCGACGCGGTCGACATCACGTCGGCGTTGTTGCTCACAGTCTTCGCCGCGTTCGGCGCCCTGGTGCTGTTCCTGATCGGGCGCAACCTCGGCCGGGGCAAGGCCGGCGCCCGCGCACCCGGGATCGTGTTGCAGCTCATGCTCTGCGCGATCGGCTACTACATGATCCAGGGCGGCCTGGCCTGGCTCGGCGTCCTGTTCATCGCCCTCGGCCTGCTGGTGTGCGGGCTGATGCTGGCGCCGCCGAGCACGCGGGCGCTCGGCGTCGGCTAACTCTCAGCGGGTGTGATCTAGAACGAGCTTGCCGAAGACGCCGCCCTCGCGCAGGCGGGCGAAGGCGCGCTCGACCTCGGAGAAGCCGATCACCTCGTCGACCACCGGGCGGATGGCCTTGTCGGCGCAGAACGCCAGCAGGGCGGCGAGCTCGCCCGGCGTGCCCATGGAGCTGCCGAGGATCTCGAGCTGCATCGCGTACACCCGGCGCAGGTCGACCTTCGGCAGGTAGCCCGAGGTGGCACCGGAGACGACGATCCGGGCGCCGGGCGCGCTGCACTTCAGCGAGTGCTCGAACGTCGCCTCGCCCACGGTCTCGATCACCACGCCGACCCGCTCCGGCAGGCGCGCACCGGGCTCCAGCGCGGTCACGCCGAGCGCGGAGATCCGCTCGCGCTTCTTCGCGTCGCGGCTCGTCACATAGACCCGCTTGTCCATCGCGACCGCGATCAGCGCCGCGGCGGTGGCCACCCCGCCGCCCGCACCCTGGATCAGCACGGCGTCGGTCTCGTCGACCCGGCCCTTGGTGGTCAGCATCCGGTAGGCGGTCAGCCAGGCGGTCGGCAGGCAGGCCGCGTCTTCCCAGGACAGGTCGGCGGGCTTCGGGACCAGGTTCTCGACGGGTACGGCGACCCGCTCCGCCAGCGTGCCGGGGAAGTGCTCCGACAGGAGCGAGTAGCCGCGCGGATCGCCCGGCGTCGACACCACGGGGTAGACGACGACTTCCTCGCCGCCGGGCGCGACACCCGCGGCGTCACACCCGAGGATCATCGGCAGCTGCTGCTCGCGGAGCCCGACACCGCGCAGGGACCAGAGATCGTGGTGGTTGAGCGAACTGCTCCGCACCTCCACGGTCGTCCACCCGTCCCGCTCCTGCGGCTCAGGCATCTCACCCACGGCAAGAGCACTGAGCGGGTTGGCGTCGTCGAACCGGGTGGCGAAGGCAGCACGCATGGCTCTGAATCTAGACGCTGAACCACCAATCTGTCCGCGCCGACCGCCGCCCCCACGGGCGGCTTTGCTCTGCACCCATATACGCACCACCACGTCACAGGGGTGGTGCGTATATGGGTGCAGAGCAAATGCGCCGCGAGAGAAGGCTGCTCGGCGTGCCTGCGACGAGGTCAGAAATGGCACAGGTCCGCGGTGGTCTTGCCACCGCGGACCTGGCAGCGGAGCGAAGCGGAGCGCTCCCCGGCGGGAGCAACGGTCGTGCCGCCGACGCGCCCGGGACAGCCGCTTCTAGTTTTGCTGTTTAGGCCCGCGCGACGCCGTCTCGCCGAGCGGCCTCTGCAACCGCGGTGGCGACTGCGGGTGCGACTCGAGGATCCAACGGGGACGGGACGAACGCGTCGGCGTGCAGGTTGTCGGCGACGACGTTGGCGATGGCGTCCGCCGCCGCCACCTTCATGCCCTCGGTGATGCGGCTGGCGCGGGCCTCCAGCGCGCCGCGGAAGATGCCCGGGAAGGCCAGCACGTTGTTGATCTGGTTGGGGAAGTCGCTCCGGCCCGTGGCGACCAGCGCGGCGTGCCGGGACGCGATGTCCGGGTGCACCTCGGGGGTCGGGTTGGCCAGGGCGAACACGATCGCGCCCGAGGCCATCGTCGCCACCGCGGACTCGGGGATCTCGCCGCCGGAGACGCCGATCAGGACGTCGGCGCCGGCGAGCGCCTCGGCGATGCCGCCGGAGCGGCGGTGCGGGTTGGTCAGGGCGGCCATCTCGGCCTTGGCCACCGCGGTCGGTGCGGACAGGTCCGCGCGGTCCGAGTGCAGGATGCCGCGGGAGTCGAGCACCAGCACCTCGGCCGGGTTGACGCCGCCGGCGATCAGCATCTTGGTCACCGCGATGCCGGCCGCACCGGCGCCGCTGACCACCACGCGCAGGTCGGTGAGCTTGCGTTCGAGCAGGGTGGCCGCGTTGCGCAGGGCGGCGAGCACCACGATCGCCGTGCCGTGCTGGTCGTCGTGGAAGACCGGGATCGACAGCGCCTCGTCGAGTCGGCGTTCGATCTCGAAGCAACGCGGCGCGCTGATGTCTTCGAGGTTGATGCCGCCGAACGACGGCGCGAGCGCCTTCACCGTCGCGATGATGCCTTCGATGTCCTGGGTGTCGAGGCAGATCGGCACCGCGTCGACGCCGCCGAACTGCTTGAAGAGCACGGCTTTGCCCTCCATCACGGGCATCGCCGCGCGCGGGCCGATGTTGCCGAGGCCGAGCACGGCCGAGCCGTCGGTCACCACGGCGACCGTGTGCGAAACCCAGGTGTAGTCGTCGACCAGGGCCGGGTCGGCGGCGATCGCCTCGCAAACCCGGGCGACGCCGGGCGTGTACGCCAGCGACAGGTCTTCGCGGCTGGTCAGCGGGACGGTCGAGGTGATCGCCATCTTGCCGCCGCGGTGCAGTTGGAAAACGGGATCGTCTGTGGACTCTGCGGGCGCAGGTGCCATTGCGGTACTCCATATCGCGTCGAAGGTGACAGCCGGCAGAGAGGTGCCGGCTGGACGCGAGGTCAGCGGTGACCGGCGAAGCACGCGGGGGTAACCCGCTAGTTGTCGAGCATAATCCTTGACCCGGGTCGCGAGGGCCGCGGCCAGTACCGCAGCAGCACGCGGCCGATCACGTCGGCGACGCCGTACGCACGCGAGTCGTCGGTGACGAAGTCGTTGTCGCCGTGCAGCCACCAACCGCCGTCGGCCTGCCGGACGGCGCGTTTCACGACGAGCAGGCCGGGCCTGGACCGGAAGGTGGCGACCACGACATCGCCGGGACGGACCGGACGGCCGCCGCGCAGCACCAACAGTGCGTCACCGTCACGCAAGGTGGGTGCCATCGACGGACCCCGCACCAGAGCGGCGAAAAGTGACGCCACGAACGCACCTCCGCGGAGTTTCGGGGCAGCACCGGGGGTAATGTCCTCACCGAGGATCATCGTAAGTCTTCCCTTGGAGGAGTCCTGATGCGACTTCCTAGTTTCCTTGCGCCGCGCACCGTCGTCAGCGCTCACTGCGACCTGCCTTGCGGCGTTTACGACCCGGCGCAAGCCAGGATCGAAGCCGAGTCGATCAAGGCGATCATGGAGAAGTACCAGGCCAACGAGGACCCGGTATACCGCACCCGCGCCTTGATCATCAAGGAGCAGCGGTCCGAGTTGGTCAAGCACCACCTGTGGGTGCTGTGGACCGACTACTTCAAGCCGCCGCACTTCGAGAAGTACCCGCAGCTCCACCAGCTCTTCAACGAGGCGACCAAGCTCGCTGGTGGCGCTGGCACCAAGGAGTCTGTCGACCCCGCCGCCGGCGACAAGCTGCTGGCGAAGATCGAGGAGATCTCCAAGATCTTCTGGGAGACCAAGAAGGCCTGACCAGGGCCGCAGGCACGCTTTCCGGCCGGTACCCCACCAGGGGTGCCGGCCGGCGCCGTCCGCACGACCCCCACGGACCCGGTAGAGTCCGCAACCGGTGAACCAGATGATGATGCAGCCAGATGCCCTCGACGACGACGTCGTGCTCCTCACGGTGCCCGCGGACGGCGGATACCTAGGCGTACTCCGCACGGCCACGGCCACCCTCGCCGCTCGGCTGCAGTTCGCCCTGGACGAGATCGAAGACCTCCGGATCGCCGTCGACGAGGCCTGCGCGATGCTCCTCGTCGTCGCGACGCCCGGCGCGGAGCTCGAGTGCCGGTTCGCGGTCACCGACGACGCGCTGTCGGTCGAGGTGACGGTGCCGACGGCGCGTGGCGCCAAACTGCCGGCCGAGAGCAGTTTCGCCTGGAAGGTGTTGACGGCGCTCACCAGCTCCGCCAGCGCGGAAGCCGTATCCGGCCGCGCCACCATCCGCCTCATCACGCGTCGCATCGGACGATAAACCCCGAGCTTTCTTGCCCGGGTCCGTCTGGGGCGCGACCGTTGCTCCCGCCGGGGACCGCTCGCTGCGCTTCGCTGCCAGGTTCGCGGGGGTTTCTTTCTGCGGCGTACTCGTTCTCGCACAGCTTTCGCTGTTGCCTTCGGCCTGTTGTCAGTCACGTGGGAGTTCTCGGTCTGCCGTTCGTGCCAGCGATCGGTGCTACGACGAAATCGAGGCCGGCGTCGTCGTGCAGCGCGGCGGCGGTGGTCAACGCCCGGTCGAGCCGGTCGAACGCGTCCTGGCGGCCCGACTCCTCCGAGCCCAGGTCGTCGACCGTGACGAACAACGATCCGTCCCGCGCGACGGCCGACCAGTGGTAGCTGCCCGCGCCCAGCGGCAGGTAGTCGACCGCGCGTAGGTCGAGGGCCCAGCCACGGCTCAAGCCCGCGACCAGGTCGGTCTCGGTCAGGTCCGCCGGCCAGTCCCGCATACCCGGGCATCCTCACTGAACGGCGAGAAGCCGGGCAAATCAATTCGGAAACGGGGTGCCGGGGTGCCCCAATCTCGGGTAGCGAGAAACCGGACTTTTTGGAGAGTTCAAATCGGACAAATGCTGGTTATAAGCGAATCGCAATCTTGGTAATAAGAGTCACCACAGGGGCACTTAAGGATCACTAAAGACTAGATCGACAACGGATTTTTTGTCCGACTGCGCGTTCTTGTGCGCCCGGTAAAGTCTGCTCCGTTCCGCGGTGGCATCCACGGAAAGCTCTGCAAAGGAGTCAGATCTCGATGTTTTCGGCAGCGCGCAAAGGCACCCGACGAGCACCGCGCACCACCGGAGGGCGATTGGGCTTCCGGCGGCCAGGGCGTGCCCTGCTGGTGGCGCTGACCACGCTCGGGCTCGGCGCCGCGGGCGTCGGGGTGGCGGTCGCGAAGTCCGGGTCGGTCACGGTGACTAAAGCAGGCACGGTGATCGATGGGCAGACGATCAACGGATACCTGTACGTAAAGGCCGACAACGTCACCATCCGGAATACCACCATTCGTTACGGCGGTTATCACTCGCTCCGCGTGTTCGAAGGCTCTGACGGCACGCGCATTGAAGACACGAAGATCTTCTGTGAGTCGAGCAAGACCAACGGGGTCGTATTCGGCAACTACACGGCCGTGCGGGTCACGTTGGAGGGTTGCCGCAACGGGTTCATGTTCTCGGACGCCGCGCCCGCGACGATCGTCGACTCCACCTGGAACGGGCAGAAGGTCAACGTCGACGCCGGCGAGGCGCTGCCGACGCCACCGACCAAGCCAGCACCGACCGCGACGCCGACGCCGACCGCGGTCCCCACGCCGACCGCGACCGCCAAGCCGGCTCCGAAGCCGACGAAGCCGGCCGACCCGCCGCCGGCGGCCGGTGGCGGCCAGGGTCCGGGCATCCCGAGCTCGTTCCCCGGCCCGGGCAACACCGGTGTGCCGGACGGCACCGCGCTCAAGGCCTCGGGTGGGCTCAACCTCTCCAAGGCCGGCCAGGTGGTCAGCGGCCTCGACATCAAGGGCTGCGTGACGGTCACCGCCAAGAACGTGGTCATCCGCAACTCGAAGATCAGCTGCGGCAGCAACTACTCGATCAAGGTCAGCGACGCCAGCGCCAACCTGCTCGTCGAGAACGTGACGATCGACGGCCAGGGCAAGAACTCGGCGACGGTCTGCTGCGGCGGCTACACGCTGAAGAGGGTGGAGATCTTCAACACGATCGACGGTCCGCGGCTGAGCGACAACAGCCAGGTCATCGACTCCTGGATCCACCACCTGACCCGGGCGTCGGGCTCGCACAACGACGCGATGCAGACCACCGCCGGCAAGAACATCGTGGTCCGGCACAACACCATCGAGGCGTACAACCCGAACACCAAGGATCCGTTCAACGCCTGCCTGATGATCGGTTCGACCACCGGCCCGAGCGTCACCAACCTGGTGTTCGAGCAGAACTTCTGCAACGGCGGCAACTACTCGATCGGTGTGCGGGAAGACCTCAACGGGTCGGGCATCGTGTTCCGCGACAACCTGTTCGGCCGCGACTTCCGCTACGGCGTGATCGCGCGGCCCACGCAGACCGGCATCAGCTGGCAGAACAGCACCAACCTGTTCGCCGACAACCGCAAGCCGGTCAAGTAACCAGCACGCGCACGGCGGGGTCCACATCGGACCCCGCCGTTTCGCGTGTCAGAGGCGGTCGTCGAGCGTCGCCACGTCGTCGCGGGCAGCCGCCTCGCGCGACCAGGGGCTTGGCCGCGGGGTCGCGATAGAGGCTGAACCGCAGGAACTCGGTCGTCGTGGCGGCCAGCACCTCGAACGAAGCGCCGCCGTCGCGCAGCAGCGTCGCGCCGTGGTCACCCTTGGGAAACGTCAACATCGCCTTCGGCCAGGGCACGGCGTCGTAGGCGGCCTTACCGGACGCGTACGAGACGGTCTCGTCCCGCTGCCCATGCACGAACAACATCGGCGCCGCCGTCCCGCGGAAGCCCGTGCCCGCACCGAGCGCGTTGCCGGACAGCACGATGCCGGCGTCCAGCCGTGCGTCGCGGGCCAACGTGAAGAGCCCGACCGTGGTGATGCCGCCCGCCGAATGCCCGGCCGCCGCCACCCGGTCCGTGTCGATCCGATGGAAGAGCCCGTCACCGCGCCGCCCGTCGAGAGCGAGCACCTTCCCGATGACGTACGAGGCGTCGGCCGGCTGGTTGACCACGTCGAACACGTCGTAGTCGGCGCGCGCCGCCGCTGGTATGCGGATAAGCCGGCGCCGCCACCACGAACCCGGCCGCCGCCCACTGCCGCAACAACGGCGCGTAGTCCGCCGGCCGCCCACCCAACCCATGACTGAACAGCACGACCGGGAACCGCCCGGCCCCCTCGGGGTAGTAGACGGTGGTCACCAACGCCCGCCCACCCCGCGCCAACTCTAGCTCCCGCACCCCGACCTCGAACGACCGCGCCGGCGCCTTCCCCTGCACCGGCGCCGCGCTCGGCGGCAAAACCACACTGGGCGACGCCACCGGCGCCCGAAACACCGGCGTCTCCCGCGGCGCCGCAACCCCGCACCCGCCCAGCCAAGCCGCACCGACCGCGCCGACCACGACCACGGCCGCGACCCGCGGACCTGGCGCGACCCGCGCTGCCGATTGGGCCTTCGCCGATGCGCGAGGTGATTCGGTTGATCAGCCGGCCCGACCGCGAACCTGGCAAGCGCAGCGCAGCGGAGCGATCCCCGGCGGGAGCAACGGTCGTGCCCACGACGAACCCGGGACCCAGAACTTTCTGCCTGGGCTCGGATCTCCCCGGCTCATCCGCAGATGTGCTTGTCGGGGCCGAAGGTGGTGCGCAAGGGCCCGGGCGCGCATCTCGCGTGTTTGTCGTTGTCGAGGCGCCAGCGCAAGAAGTCCGTGGTCGACGTCATGACCTCATTGAACCCGGGTCGGCCCGGGCTCAGGTAGGAACCGTGGTTGAGCCCCGGCAGGGTCAAGAACCCCTTGTCCCACGGGACGCGGGCGTAGACGGCGCGGCCGGTGCTGTACGGGACCGTCGGGTCGGCGTCGCCGTGGATGAAGAGCATGGTGGCCGGTGGGCCGCCGAACTCGAACCGGGGGCGGGCGCCGGCGATCACGATCGCGCCCTTGAGCCGGGACGAGTGGCCGCGCTGGAACATGGCGGCCGCCGTGTACGCGCCGCCGGAGTGGCCGGCCGCCACCACGTCGTCGGTGTCCAGGTGGCCGGCGAACGGGTCGCCGGGCGCGGCGTCGAGGCGGCTCACCGCGACCACCACGGCCCAGGCGTCGGCGGGCTGGTTGACCAGGTCGTCGCGGGTGTAGCCGGGTGCGTTCTTCTTCGTGTGCGGGTACGCGGGTGCGATCACCACGAAGCCGGCGGCGGCCCAGCGGGTGGTCATCTGCACGTGGTCTTCCGGGCGGCTCTGCAGGCCGTGGCTGAAGATCACCAGCGGGAATCGGCCGGCCGCCAGCTGCGGCGTCCCGGCTGACCATGCCGGTGCCGCCGCGGCCGGCGGTCGGGTCCGCCGGGTACCACACGGTGGTGGGCAGCGGGCGGTCCGCGCCTCGGGCCAGGGCCAGGGTGCGCACGCCGACCGGGTAGGCTGCCGGGCGCGTCGACGGCCGTGCCGCCGGGGGAGGCCACCGCGGGGACGAACGCGGAGATCGCGAAGACGAGCAACAGGGCGACTAGTGCCAGTAACGACCGCCTTCCCCCCATGACCACACGGTAAGTGCTGGGAAGCGGACAGACGTCAGCCTTTTCGGTGTTTGGGGTGGTCGATGCGGTTCGCTATGGTCGTGCGCATGTCTGACGACTAGCGGGACCCGAGCGGCAACACGGAGGCGTTTCGCGCCTTCCAGGCCCGCGAGGAAGCCGCCGCCCCCACCAGCACGCACCGCTCCCGGCGAACCGCATGCCACTGATCATCGGCGGCGCCGTCCTCGCCGTCGTTGTGATCATCGTGCTGGTGTTCGCGCTGCGCTAAGAAACCACCGCGAGGGTCTGGGCGGCGATCTCCCACTCCTCATCGGTCGGCACCACACACACCGCCACGGGCGCGTCCGGCGGTGAGATGACGCGCGCCCCGCGCTCGGGCGTTTCGTTGCGCGCCTGATCCACCACGATGCCGAGCCGGTCGAGGCCGGCCAGCGCGGCCGCGCGTACGACCGGCGCGTTCTCGCCCACGCCCGCGGTGAACGTGATCGCGTCCAGCCGGCCGAGGTCGGCGTAGTAGGCGCCCACGTACGAGCGGATCCGCCGGCAGTAGACGTCGAACGCGAGCGCCGCGGCGCGGTCGCCGGTCGCGCGCTGGCCAGCAGCGTCGCGCATGTCGTTGACCCCGGCCAGGCCGAGCAGGCCGCTGCGCCGGTTGAGCAGGTCGTCGATCTCCGCGAGCGGCATGCCGGCCACCCGGTGCAGGTGGAAGATGATCGCCGGGTCGAGGTCGCCGCTGCGGGTGCCCATCACCAGGCCCTCCAGCGGGGAGAGCCCCATCGAGGTGGCCACGCTGCGGCCGCCCTTGACCGCGCAGGCGCTCGCACCGTTGCCGAGGTGCAGCGTGATCGTGTTGACCTCCTCGAGCGGCCGGCCGAGCAGCGCCGCGGTGCGCCGCGAGACGATCGCGTGCGACGTGCCGTGGAAGCCGTACCGGTGGATGCCGTACCGCTCGGCCGTCTCGGCGTCGATCGCGTAGGTGCCGGCCGCGGGCGGGCAGCGTCCGGTGGAACGCGGTGTCGAAGACCGCGACCTGCGGTACGCCCGGCAGCAGCTCCCGGGCGACCTGGATGCCCGCGAGGTTGGCCGGGTTGTGCAGCGGGGCCAGCGGCACCAGGTCGGCGATCGCCGCGAGCACCGCGTCGTCGACCAGCGCCGGCGCGGTGAAGCGTCAGTCCGCCGTGCACGACCCGGTGGCCGACGGCGGTCAGCCCGTCGAGCGAGATCCGCCAGGCCGCGGCCAGCGCCTCGGCGTGGTTCCGCGGCGCGCCAGCTCGCGCTCGCCGCCGTCCGCGCGTCGAGCCGATCTCCGGTCCGCCAGCGACCCGACGCGGCCACGGTCCCGCCGCCGCGGCACGTCGAAGAGCCGGTACTTCACCGAGGACGAGCCGCAGTTGAGCACCAGGACGCGGCTCATCGGACCGCCGGCCTGGATGGCGGTGATGGCGACCGTGTTGACGATGTCCTTCACCGTCGCGCCCCGGGACAGGTCGTTGACCGGCCGGCGCAGGCCCTGCATGACCGGGCCGACCGCGACCGCACCGGCCGAGCGCTGCACGGCCTTGTACGTGTTGTTGCCGGTGTTGAGGTCCGGGAAGATGAACACGGTCGCCCGGCCGGCGACCGCGCTGCCCGGGCAGCTTGGTCGCGGCGACGTCGGCGTCGATCGCGGCGTCGTACTGGATCGGTCCCTCCACCGGCAGGTCCGGCCGGCGTTCGCGGACCAGCGCGGTCGCCGCGGCCACCTTGTCGACGTCGGCGCCCGCGCCGGAGGCGCCGGTCGAGTAGGACAGCATCGCCACCCGGGGCTCGATGCCGAACGCGGCGGCCGTGTCCGCGCTGGACAGCGCGATGTCGGCCAGTTGCGCGGCGTCCGGGTCGGGGTTGACCGCGCAGTCGCCGTAGACCAGCACCCGGTCGGCCAGCAGCATGAAGAAGACGCTCGACGCGACCGACACCCCGGGCACGGTCTTGATCACCTCGAACGCCGGCCGGATCGTCGCCGCCGTCGTGTGGGTGGCGCCGGAGACCATCCCGTCGGCCTGGCCGGCCTGCACCATCAGCGTGCCGAAGTAGTTGGCGTCGGCGCACCACGTCGTACGCCAGGTCGAGGGTGACGCCCTTGTGCGAGCGCAGGCCGGCGTACGTGGTGGCGAACTCGTCCCGCCACGGGCTGGTGGCCGGGTCGACGACGGTGGCACCGGAGATGTCGACGCCGAGCTCGCGTGCCCGGCGGGCGATGTCGTCCGTGCCGCCCAGCAGGGTGAGGTCGGCGACGCCGCGGCGGAGCAGGATCTCGGCGGCGCGCAGGATCCGCTCCTCGGTGCCCTCGGGGAGCACCAGCCGGCGGCGGGCCGAGCGGGCCCGGTCGATCAGGTCGTACTCGAACATCAGCGGGGTGACCCGCGACGAGCGGGCCACCTGCAGCCGTTCGGCCAGCGCCGCGGTGTCGACATGGGACTCGAACGCGCCGAGCGCGGCCTCCACCTTGCGTGGGCTGGTCGCGCTGGGCCGGCCCTCGATCCGGGACGCCGCCGCCACCGTGTGGTAGCTGTCGGACTCGACCGAGAGCACCGCGAGCCCGCTGTCGAGCCGGTCGATCAGCCGCATCACCCGCTCGTCGGGTCGCTCGCCGAGGGTGAGCATCAGACCGGCCACCGCGACCAGCCCGCTGGCGTGCGCGCTGGACGCCGCGACCAGCAGGTCGGCCCGGTCGCCGGGGGTGATCACCAGGCAGCCGTCGGTCAGGTGGTCGAGGAACGCCGGCACGTGTGCGCCGCCGACGACCAGGTCGAGCACGTCGCGGTCCAGGCGCACGGGCGTCGCCGGTCAGCACGGTCGCGCCCAGGGCCGTGGCGACCTCGCCGACGGTCGGGGCGGAGACCGTGGGCACCTCGGGGATCACGTACGCGGGCACCGGCAGCGCCGGCGGGACGACATCGACCGGCGCCCGGTTGGCGATCACGGCGAGCACGGTGGCGCCCAGGTCGGTCAGGCTGTGGTACGCGGCGCTCATGGCGGACGCCGGGTCGTCGGTCTGCCCGTCGACCACGGCGACGGCCACGCTGTTGAGCTCGGTCGCGAGCCGGGCGTTGAAGCCGAGTTGGCGGGGATCGTCGTTGTCCTCCAGGTCGCTGCCGATCACCACCATGGCCGGCACCTGCCGCTCGACCGCCCGGTAGCGCTCGACGATCTGGGAGATCAACTCTTCCCGGCGCCCGGTCGCGAGTAGAGCGGTCGCCTCGGCGTACGTGGCGCCGTGCAGGTCATCGGCCGGCAGCGAGATCGCATAGCGCCGGCGCAGCAGGTCCAGGATCGGATCCTGCCCCGGCACCGTCACCAGCGGGCGGAACGCCCCGATCCGGCCGACCTGCCGGGAGAGCAACTCGGCCAGGCCGAGCGCCACCGTCGACTTGCCGCCACCTTCGCCAAAACTCGCGATATAGACACTGCGCCCCACCAACCCAACCTACAGAGGTTGGTCGGCGGGGCGCAGTGATCAGAAAGGCTTAGTCCTCGTCGTCGTCGAGGCGGGCCAGCCAGGTGGCGAAGCGCTCCATCGGCGTCTCGAACTCCGGGTTGTCGTCGACGAAGTCGCGGAGCCGGTCGGCGACCCACTCCAGCGACACCGTCTCCGCACCCCGCCGCGAGGCCAGTTCTTCGATGCCTCGATCGGTGAAATACACCCTGCCTCCTCGGCCCCTTGTTAATAAGGGGCCCTTCCTATGCGGAAAGCGTTAACAAGGGGCCCTTGCTTAGCTTTCGGCCGGACGCGGCAGGGCCGCCTCGACCAGCGCGGTCTGCTCGGCGTCGTGCAGCTTGGTGGAGCCCACCGACGGCGCGGCCGCCGCCGGGCGGGAGATCCGCCGCAGCCGGACGCCTTCGAGGTGCTCCAGCAGGTTGAGCGCGACGAACGACCAGGCACCCTGGTTGGCCGGCTCTTCCTGGACCCAGGCGAAGTCGACCGCGTTCGGGAAGCCAGCTAGAGCTTGCTTGACCTCGTCGACGGGCAGCGGGTAGAGCTGCTCCATCCGCACCAGCGCGGTGTCGGTGATCTTGCGCTCGGCGCGGGCCTGCACCAGGTCGTAGTAGACCTTGCCGGAGCAGAGCAGCACCCGGCGCACACCCTGCGGGTCGAGCCCGCCGGTGTCGGGGATCACCGGCTGGAACGTGCCCGTGGTGAAGTCCTCCACCGACGAGACGACCAGCTTGTGCCGGAGCAGCGACTTGGGCGTGAACACGATCAGCGGCTTGCGCTTGGGGGAGAGGGCCTGCCGGCGCAGCAGGTGGAAGTAGTTGGCCGGCGTCGTCGGGATGGCCACCCGGATGTTGTCTTCGGCGGCCATCTGCAGCCAGCGCTCCGGCCGACCCGAGGTGTGGTCGGGGCCCTGACCCTCGTGGCCGTGCGGGAGCAGCAGCGTCAACGCCGACTGCTGGCCCCACTTGACCTCGCCCGAGGAGATGAACTCGTCGGCCACCGTCTGCGACCCGTTGGCGAAGTCGCCGAACTGGGCCTCCCAGAGCACCAGCGCCTCGGTGTTCTCCACCGAGTAGCCGTACTCGAAGCCCATGGCCGCGTACTCCGAGAGCAGCGAGTCGTGCACGAAGAACCGGGCGCGGTCCTTGGTCAGCGTCGCCAGCGGCAGGAAGTCCTTGCCGGTGTCGGCGTCGACGACCGAGGCGTGTCGCTGCACGAACGTGCCGCGGCGCGAGTCCTGGCCGGCCAGCCGGACGGTGACCCCGTCGGCCAACAGCGTGCCGATGGCGATGATCTCGCCGAAGCCCCAGTCGATGTGACCCTCGACGGACATCTTGTGCCGCCGGTCGAGCAGCTGCTGCAGCCGCTTGTGCGGGGTGAAGCCCTCCGGCAGGTTGACGTGCGCCTCGCCGACCGCGCGGACCGCCTCGATCGGGACGGCGGTCTCCACCGTCGGGCTCCGGCTCGGGCTGGCGGCTGCGGACCGGCCGCGTGCCGGTGCCCGTGTCGCGGGTCGCCTTGAAGACCTGCTCGAGCTGCGACTGGTAGTCGCGAAGCAGCTCTTCGGCGGCTTCGACCGTGATGTCGCCGCGACCGATCAGCTCTTCGGTGTAGAGCTTCCGGACCGAGCGCTTCTGGTCGATGATCGCGTACATCAGCGGGTTGGTCATCGAGGGGTCGTCGCCCTCGTTGTGCCCGCGCCGCCGGTAGCAGACCAGGTCGATCACGACGTCCTTGTTGAACGACTGGCGGTATTCGAAGGCCAGCCGGGCGACCCGGACGACGGCCTCGGGGTCGTCGCCGTTGACGTGGAAGATCGGCGCCTGGATCATCCGCGCGACGTCGGTCGAGTAGAGCGACGAGCGCGAGTATTCCGGCGCGGTGGTGAAGCCGACCTGGTTGTTGACCACCACGTGCACGGTGCCGCCGGTGCGGTAGCCGCGCAGCTGCGAGAGGTTGAGCGTCTCCGCGACCACGCCCTGGCCGGCGAACGCGGCGTCGCCGTGGATGGCCAGCGGCAGGACGGTGTAGCCCTCGAGCTTGAGGTCGATGCGGTCCTGCTTGGCCCGGACGATGCCTTCCATCACCGGGTCGACGGCCTCGAGGTGCGACGGGTTGGCGACCAGCGAGACGCCGATCGCGTGCTCGCCGTCGGGCGTCGTGAACTTGCCGTTCTGGCCCAGGTGGTATTTCACGTCGCCGGAGCCGTGCGCCGACTTCGGGTCGATGAAACCCTCGAACTCGGAGAAGATCTTCTCGTACGGCTTGCCGACGATGTTGGCGAGCACGTTGAGCCGGCCGCGGTGGGCCATGCCGATCACGACCTCGTCGAGGTCACCCTCGGCGGCGGTCTGCAGCACCTCGTCGAGCAGCGGGATCAGCGACTCGCCACCCTCCAGCGAGAAGCGCTTCTGGCCGACGTACTTCGTCTGCAGGAAGGTCTCGAAGGCCTCGGCGGCGTTGAGCCGGTTGAGGATGTGCTTCTGCTCCTCGGCCGACGGCTTCTCGTACTTCCGCTCTATCCGCTCCTGGATCCAGCGCCGCTCTTCGGGGTCCTGGATGTGCATGTATTCGATGCCGACCCGGCGGCAGTAGCTGTCGCGCAGCACGCCGAGGATGTCGCGCAGCTTCATCGTCTGCTTGCCGGCGAACCCGCCGACCGGGAAGCTGCGGTCGAGGTCCCACAGCGTCAGGTCGTGCTCGAGCACGTCGAGGTCGGGGTGCTTGCGCATCTTGAACTCGAGCGGGTCGGTGTCGGCCATCAGGTGGCCGCGCACCCGGTACGCGTGGATCAGCTCGATCACCCGCGCGGTCTTGTCGATCGCGCCCTCGGAGCTGGCCGCGACGTCGCGCATCCAGCGGACCGGCTCGTAGGGGATCCGCAGCGAGGTGAAGATCTGGTCGTAGAAGCCGTGCTCGCCGAGGACGAGCTCGTGGATGGTCTTGAGGAACTCGCCGGACTGCGCGCCCTGGATGATCCGGTGGTCGTACGTGCTGGTCAGCGTGATGATCTTGCTGACGGCCAGGTCGGCCAGCTTCTCCTCGGACATGCCGGCGTACGGCGCCGGGTACTCCATCGCGCCGACGCCGATGATCGTGCCCTGGCCGACCATCAGCCGGGGCTGCGAGTGCACGGTGCCGATGCCGCCCGGGTTGGTCAGCGAGATCGTGGTGCCGGCGTAGTCGTCCATGGTCAGCTCGTTGCGCCGGGCCCGCCGGACGATGTCCTCGTAGGCCTGCCAGAACTGCCGGAAGTCCATCTTCTCGGCGCCCTTGATCGACGGCACGACCAGGGTGCGGGTGCCGTCGGGACGCTTGAGGTCGATCGCGATGCCCAGGTTGACGTGCGCGGGCTGCACGACCGCGGGCTTGCCGCCGACCTCGGTGAACGAGTTGTTCATCTCCGGGTTGGCGCGCAGCGCCCGGACCATCGCCCACCCGATCAGGTGGGTGAAGCTGACCTTGCCACCGCGCCCGCGGGCGAGGTGGTTGTTGATCACGATTCGGTTGTCGACCAGGAGCTTCGCGGGCACGGCCCGGACGCTGGTGGCGGTCGGCACCGCGAGGGAGGCGTCCATGTTCTGGACGATCCGGGCGGCCACGCCGCGCAGCGTGGTGGTCTCGGCCGATTTCGGGCGCGGGCTCCTTGGCGGCGGGCGCGGCGGCCTTGGCCGGGGCGGGCGCCGCCGGCGCGGGGCTGCGCCGGGGCCTTTGTCGGGGTTTCCGCCTTGCCGTCACTCTTAGCAGTCGCCGTCGCGGCGGCGGGCTTCGCGGCCGCGGGCTTGGCGGCGGCCGCGCGTGGCTCCGGGGAGGAGGCGGCACCGGGTGCGTCGGTGCCGGCTTTGGCGGCGCTCTGCTTCGCGGTCGCCGCGGTCGCCTGGGTGGGCGACGCGCCGTCGTTGTCTGGGCGGTAATCGGCGAAGAAGTCGTGCCACGCCGGGTCTACGCTCGTGGGGTCCGCGAGATAGCGCTGGTACATCTCGTCGACGATCCACTCATTGGGGCCGAAACCCGCGAGTGGGTTATCAGATGTCTGCTGGCTCGACACGGCCGGTAATCGCCTCTTCCGCGCGCTGTGTGTGGGTGTGAGAAGACGTTTGCAAGGCTACGCCGCGCGACATGGACGGCCGTCGCCGACCGCCGTCCGTGTCACGTCTCACAGGTTAAAACGCCGGAAGGTGTTAGGAGATGTCGCGCTTGCGTGTGATGAGCGTGCCGATGACTCGCCGTGACGAGCGCGCAGGCGATCAGCACAGCCGCGCCGACCCAGGTAGTCGGGCTGCCCGGCAGGTCGCGGCCGGCGACCATCAGGCCCGGATGCGATCGACGGGCAGACCGATTGGAGGTCTGCTCGCATCCAGTCCGCTCGAGCCGGTCGGCCAGCAGGCTGAACAGAATCGCTGACCGGCGAAGATGCCGATCGATGTAGAGCCAGCGCCGCGGTGACGGTCGCCGCCGATCTGGCTGCGGATCAGCACCCCGATGCCCGACGCCGAAGACGGCCCCAGAGCAGGTAGGCCAGCCCGTTGAGCAGGATCGCCCGCTGCACCGCCGACTCGCCGAGCTGGGTCGGCACGTCGTCGATGCCGCAGGAAGATCATCGTGGCGGGGATGTTGAGCGCGGTGGTGACGAGCCAGAACAGCACGCCGATGACGCCGGCCGACGGCCAGCTTGGCCTGATCACCGCGGTGCGGTGCGGCGCGGTCAGGAACGTCGGTCGTCGCGGTCTGGTGGTGGAACTCGTTGGTCACCATGACCATGCCGAGCAGCACCACGAACAGCAGGCCGAAGAACTGGCCCGAGGTGTAGAGGTTGGCGGCCTGGTAGATGGGCGCCTCGCGGACGGCGTTGAACTCGCCGCGTCGTCGGTCGAGACGTCGGCCGCGTCCGGCCGGGTTGAGCAGTGGCGTGGGCTGACAGCGCAGTTGAAGCCGAACGTCGCCGCCCACAGGGCCAGCGCGCCGAGCGCGAACAGCCACCAGGTGTTGGTGGTCGGATCTTGCAGGAGCTCCTGCGTGACCAGCCTCATCGGATGCCCGCCTTTCCGGCCGTGAGCTCCAGGAAGACGCCTTCGAGGTCGGGGCGTTCGGGGGTCAGCTCGTGCAGCTCGACGCCGGCGGCCAGGGCGGCCTTGCCGACCGCGGGCGCCTCGACGCCGGTGATCAGCAGCGCGCCGTCGGTGCGCGGGTGTCACCGTGACGCCCGGGACGCCGCTGCAGCGCCGCGCTCAGCGCGTCGGCCTGCGGCGTGCGGACCCGCACGTGCGCCGGGGTGGTCATCGAGGCGACGACCTCGCCGACCGGGCCCTGCCGGATCAGCTTGCCGGCCGCGATGATCACGACGTCGTCGGCGAGCAGCTCCATCTCGGAGAGCAGGTGGCTGGAGACCAGCACCGTGCGACCCTCGCGGGCGAGCCCCTGGAGCAGGCCGCGCATCCAGCGGATGCCCTCGGGGTCGAGGCCGTTGGCCGGCTCGTCGAGGATCAGCACCCGCGGGTCGCCGAGCATGGCGGCCGCGATGCCGAGCCGCTGGCGCATGCCCAGCGAGTAGCCCTTGAACTTGCGCTTGGCGGCCGGCGTGAGGCCGACCAGCTCGAGCACCTCGTCGGCGCGCTGCTCGGGCAGCCCGGCGGCGGCGCAGATCACCCGCAGGTGGTTGCGGCCGGTGCGGCCCTTGTGCGCGCTGGACGCCTCGAGCACCGCGCCGACGGTGCGCAGCGGATCGCGCAGGTCGGCGTAGCGCTGGCCGCCGATGGTGGCCGTGCCGGCCGTCGGCGTGACGAGGTTGAGCAGCATGCGCAGCGTGGTCGTCTTGCCGGCGCCGTTGGGGCCGAGGAAGCCGGTCACCCGGCCCGGCCGCACGCGTGAACGACAGGTCGTTGACGGCGAGCAGCTGCTTGTATCGCTTGGTGAGACCGGAGACCACGATCTGGCCGTCGGACATCTCACTCCCCTCCCCAGGCTGGTGTGGAGGCACACCATACCGGCGGGGTATGTCATTCGCTGCCCTTAAATCGCCACCCAGGTGGCCCGGGCGTGGGCCAGCAGCACGCCGGCCGGCGTGTAGAGCGCGGTGTGCACGGCGGCCCGCCGGCCCTCGGTGCCCGACAGCACACCGACCACGACGGACTCGCTGCCGGGCGCCGGTGCGCTCGGCGATCACCGCGGCCATCCGGCCCAGCACGTACGCCCGGCCGGGGGAGAGCACCGACCAGCCGCCGGGGCAGTCCAACGCCGCCCAGACCGTCTCGGTCGTCACCTCGGCCGGCGCGGTGAACGGCGCGGCGACCACGCCGTCGACCGGCCCGGGGAAGATCCGCAGCCCGTCGGCGCGCTCCGGGCCGCAGACGTAGCAGGTCGGGAACGGATGGTCGGCGAACCCGGCGTAGCGGGCGGCCGCGTCGGTCGCCGCCTCGAAGCTCACCGCCGGCGCGACCGCGTCGAAGGCCGGGACCGCGCGCACCGTCGCGATCACCTGGCCGGCCGGGTCGACCACGCCGGCGTCGCCGGCCGCCAGGCGCACGTCCAGCGGCGGCGGCTTGACCAGGGTGACCTCCGGGACGCCGCCGCCGTCGACCAGCCCCGCGAAGGTGCCCGCGGAGTAGCCGCCGTTGCCCGTGCCCGGCGGACCGTTGAACCGGCTGGAGATGATCATCGAACCGCTGTCCACCAGCACACCTTCCCACAGGCATCGAGGCCCGGCGTTCACGTAATCGACATCCCCGCACCCGTTATCCGACACGCGTGTGGTAGCCGGCGCACTTACACAGAACGCATGGACCTCCTGACCAGGACCGGCGGCTACACCCTGCTGATCGCGGACGACGCGCAGCAGGTCGCCGCCGCCCAACGGCTGCGCTACCAGGTGTTCGCCGGGGAGCTGGGCGCGACCCTGCACACCACGGTCCCGGGGCACGACGTCGACGAGTTCGACGACGCCTGCGACCACCTGATCGTCCGCGACGACAAGTCGGGCGCGATCGTCGGCACCTACCGGATGCTGTTGCCCGGGCGCGCGCCCCGCCGCTACGGCGACACCGAGTTCGACCTGTCCGCCCTCGACCCGCTGCGCGACGCCCTGGTGGAGACCGGCCGCTCGTGCGTGGCGCCGGAGCACCGTTCCGGCGCCGTGATCAACCTGATGTGGGCCGGCATCGCCCGCTACCTCCACCTGCACAACAAGCGGTGGCTGGGCGGCTGCGCCTCGATCCCGCTCGACGACGGCGGCGCGCTGGCCGCGTCGGTCTGGGAGCGGGTCCGCACCAAGAACATCTCGCCGCCCCGGATGCGGGTGACTCCGCGGCACCCGTGGCAGGTCCCGGCGGCCGAGGCGGCCTCGACCTCGGGCCTGCCGCCGCTGCTGCGCGGCTACCTGCGGCTCGGTGCCTGGGTCTGCGGCGAGCCGGCGTACGACCCGGACTTCGACTGCGCCGACCTCTACGTGCTGCTCTCCACCGACCGGATCGACCCCCGCTACCGGCGGCACTTCCTCGGGGGTGTGACCAGTGAGCCTGTGGCGGCCGCGGAACGACTGCGGCACCGACTGCCTGGTCACCGGCGACGAGCCGACCGAAGCGCCGAAGGCGCTGCAGGTGCTGCGGTTCGTCCGGCTGATCGGCGCACTGCTGTTCGGCGCCCTGCTGGTCCCGGTGCTCCCGCTGCTCACCGAGCGGGGCCGGGACCGGGCCGCGCGGGCCTGGGGGCGGCTCACGCTGGCCGCCCTCGGCGTGCGGCTCCGGCTGCGCGGCCGGCTGCCGCGCGGCCGGGCGCTGGTGGTCGCCAACCACGTGTCCTGGCTGGACATCGTCGCACTGCTCGCGGTGGCGCCCGGCCGGATGCTGGCCAAGGTCGAGGTGCGGCGCTGGCCGCTGTTCGGCGCGCTGGCGGCGTCCGGCGGCACGATCTTCGTCGACCGGGCCCGGCCGAAGACGTTGCCGGACACGGTCGCCGACGTGGCCGAGGCGCTGCGCGCGGGGGCCGTCGTCACGGTCTTCCCGGAGGGCACCACCGGGTGCGGCGCGGCGGTCGGCCCGTTCCGCCCGGCGATGTTCCAGGCCGCGATCGACGCCGGTGCGATGGTCGTGCCGGTGACCCTGCGGTACGGCGGCCCGGCGGCCGCGTTCATCGGCGACGAGACCCTCTGGTCCTCCGTGCGCCGGGTGCTCGCGATGCCCAGGCTCGTCGCGTCGATCTCCGTCGCGCCCGCCCTGCACCCCGAGCCGGCGGCGTCCCGCCGGGCGCTGGCCCGGGTGGCCCAGGCCGCCGTCGGCACGCCGGTCTTCGCCCCGGCCCCGGTCGCCGCGGCGCAGCTCCCGATCCCGGTGGCATTGGCGGCCTGACCCGACCCCCGAGAGCCGCTGGCATGACGCGATACATCGCGATATGCTCAAGCGGCTTTCGGGAGGTGAGTCCGTGTCCAATGCCTGGACCGTCGAGGAGCCGCGTCAGATCAGCATCGACGCGCCGGTCGACCGGGTCGACGTCAACCTGGTGTCCGGCCGGGTCAACCTGGTCGGTGGCGACGACGGCCCGGCGCGGGTCGACATCACCCGGACCGGGCGCACCCCGGTCATCGTCGAGGTGGTCGACCGTACCCTCGTGATCCGGCACAACCGGCTGCCCCGCTTCCCCGGCGTGTTGTGGTGGATCGGGCAACTCCGGCGCCGCTTCCGGGTCGAGGTCTCGATCGGCGTGCCCCGCGGGACCGCCGCCTACGTCCGGCTGGTCGACGGCGCGGTGGTGGCCGCCGGCCTGCGCTCCGACACCGAGGTCGACCTGACCTCGGGCGCGATCACCCTGATGGGCCTGGGCGGGCGCACCCGCGCCAAGGTCGTCTCCGGGCCGGTCGAGGCGCTGGGCGTCGACGGCGACCTGAGTCTCAAGACCGTCTCCGGCGAGCTCGTGCTCGCCGACAGCGCGGCCGACCGGGTCGAGATGACGACGGTCTCCGGCTCGGTCACCTGTGATCTCGACAACCCGCACCACCGCGAGCTGCGGCTGCACACCACCTCCGGCAGCGTCACGGTGCGGGTCCGGGAAGACGCCGACCTGGCCGTCGACCTGCACACCCAGTCCGGCCAGATCACCAGCCGCTTCCCGCAGCTGGCGCGGAGAGAGACACGGTGCTTCGCAGCACCGGCGCGGCGACCTCGGCGACGGAACCGGCAAACTCTGGGCGACGACCGTCTCCGGCAGCATCGCGTTGCTGGCCCGTCCGGTCGACGACGGAGGGGAGAGCGCGGAATGACGGCCGTGTTCAGCCATGGGCGGTTGCGCCTCTACTTGCTCAAGCTGCTCGACGACGGCCCGAAGCACGGCTACGAGCTGATCCGGCTGCTCGCCGACCGGTTCCACGGCACCTACGCGCCCAGCGCCGGCACGATCTATCCGCGGCTGGCCCGGATGGAGAGCGAGGGCCTGGTCACCCACGCCGCGGCGGGCGGCCGCAAGACCTACTCGATCACCGACGGCGGGCGCGCCGAGCTGCGGCACCGGGCCGGCGAGCTGGCGGCGCTCGAAAAGGACATCAACGCCTCCGTCGCCGACCTGGCCGCCGAGATCCAGGCCGAGGTGCACGGCTCGGCCCGCGACCTCAAGCGGGAGCTGCGCGAGGCGGCCCGGCAGACCCGGCGGGGCACCTGGGTGGTCGACATCGCGCTCGGCGGCCGGCAGCAGCCCGGGCTCCGACCCGCAGCGGCGACTTCGACCGCCGGCTGACGGCGTTCGCCGACGAGGTGCGCGCGCTCGTCCGCCGTGGGCGATTCAGCGACGACCAGCTCCGCACCGCGTCCAGGTTGCTCGATGGGGTGCTCGACGGCTTGCGCCGGATGCAACGGTAGAAACTCGCCCATCCGCGCACAGCGGACTTTCAGCTTCAATCCAGCGGCGACACAGCGTACGGGTTAATGATGGGTGTCATGGCCGCTCCACAGACCGAGGCGAGACTGCTCGTCGTCGAAGACGACCCGAACATTCTCGAGCTGCTCTCCGCCAGCTTGAAGTTCGCCGGCTTCGAGGTGAGCACCGCGACCAGCGGCAGCTCCGCCGTCAGCGCGGCCAAGGACCGCCGGCCGGACCTGGTCGTCCTGGACGTGATGCTGCCCGACCTCGACGGCTTCGAGGTGATAAGGCTGATGCGCGAGGGTGGCACCCGTACCCCCGTGGTGTTCCTGACCGCGCGCGACGCCACCGACGACAAGATCCGCGGCCTGACCCTCGGCGGCGACGACTACGTCACCAAGCCGTTCAGCCTCGAAGAGCTGACCGCCCGCATCCGGGCCGTGCTGCGCCGCACCACCTCCGGCGACCAGAGCACCTCCCGGCTCACCTTCGCCGACCTCGAGCTCGACGAGGAGACCCATGAGGTCTACCGCGCGGGCCAGCGGGTCCAGCTTTCCCCCACCGAGTTCAAGCTGCTGCGCTACCTGATGCTCAACGCCAATCGGGTGCTGTCCAAGGCGCAGATCCTCGACCACGTGTGGAACTACGACTTCCGCGGCGACGACAACATCGTGGAGAGCTACATCTCCTACCTGCGTCGCAAGATCGACAACGGCCAGCCGCGGCTGATCCACACCCTGCGTGGCGTCGGATACGTCCTGCGCAAGCCAACGGCCTGACCGGGGCGCCCATGCTGGCTCCCCTGCGTGGCACACCGCTGCGCGTCAAACTCGTCGCCGCCGTGCTGGCGCTGGTCACGGCCGCGCTGCTGGTGATCGGTGCGGCGAGCACCTTCTTCCTGCGCAACTACCTGCTCGACCAGGTCGACGGCAACCTGCGCAGCCTCAACAACAACGTGCAGACGCTGCTCCGCGACAACATGCAGTTCGCGGTCGGCGACAACGCGTTCGCCGTCGCGTCGACCCCGGCGCAGCCGACCCTCAACGACCTGAGCAGCCGGCCGAGCCAGCTGTTCACGCCGGACGGGCCGGACCTGCCGCAGAACTACACGGGTCTCCAACAGGCGCTCCGGACGCACCACAACGACCCGTTCACGGTCAAGGCGATCGGCAGCCAGGCCCGCTGGCGGGTGCTGATGGTGCAGCCGCAGGACAGCAGCGCGATCGTCGCGGTCGGCTTCAACCTCTCCGACGTCGACCACACCGTCAAACAGCTGCTCTGGATCGACGGCCTGGCCGGCGGCACGGTGCTGATCGTGCTCGCCACGCGTCGGCGCCGCCATAGTCCGCAGCAGCCTGAAACCGCTGCGGCAGATCGAGCGGACCACGGTGGCGATCGCGGCCGGTGATCTCAGCCAGCGCGTTCCCGACCCGGAACCCGGCGTCGACGAACCCAAGACCGAGCTCGGCCGGCTGTCCCGGGCGCTCAACTCGATGCTGACCCAGATCGAGACGGCGTTCGCGGCCCGGGCCGACTCCGAGGCCGCCGCCCGCGACGCGGCGTTCGCCGCGCAGGCGTCGGAGGCGCGGGCGTTGCGCTCCGAGGAACGGATGCGGCAGTTCGTCGCGGACGCCTCACACGAGTTGCGTACGCCGTTGACCACGATCCGCGGCTTCGCCGAGCTCTACCGGCAGGGCGCCGCCGGCCGGTTCGCCGGAGGACACCGCACGGCTGGTCCGCCGGATCGAGGACGAGGCGGCGAGGATGGGCCTCCTGGTGGAGGACCTGCTGCTGCTCGCCCGCCTCGACCGGGAACGACCGCTCTCGCTGTCGCCGGTCGAGCTGCGCGTGCTGGCCAGCGAGGCGGTGCAGGCGGCGCAGGCGATGGCGCCCGGAGCGGCGACATCGCGATCGAGGTCGCGCCGCGGGCCGGGCGCTGGTGGTGCAGGCCGACGACGCCCGGCTCCGCCAGGTGCTGGGCAACCTGCTGACCAACGCGATCATCCACACGCCCGCCGACGCCGAGATCAGCGTGCGGCTGCGGTCCGACGGCGGCTCGCGATCGTCGAGGTGGTCGACACCGGCCAGGGCCTGCCGCCGGAGCAGGCCGAACGCGTCTTCGAACGGTTCTACCGGGCCGACGCCGCGCGCCGGCGGGACCGCGAGGCGACCAGCACCGGGCTCGGGCTGGCGATCGTCGCCGCCCTGGTCCGCGCGCACGGCGGCAGCGTCGAGGTCGACAGCGTGCCGGGGCAGGGCTCGACCTTCCGGGTCCGGCTGCCGCTGGCCACCGGCGGCGGCGACGACGACCACGACGGCACGGACAACCGCAGCGGCCCCGACAGTCCGGAGCCACAACGGCAACGGCGCGGATCCGAACGGCACTCTCAGACAACGCTCAGCCCGGCCCCAGGCCCGTCGCAGAGCGGTGGGGAAAGGTAAATGTCATGACCGAGCACGAAAGCGACCCCCGGCACCGACCCCGAGCGGGGCACCGAGCCGGCAACCGAGCCGCGCGCCGCGAGCAGCCGCGCACCGCTCGGCAGCCGACCAGCCCACCGAGCAGCGACGCCGCCAGTCGGCGCGGAGCAGCCGACGGCATACCAGCCGGCAGCGAGCAGCCGACGGCGTACCCGCGGCGGCAGGCAGCCGTCGCGCAGCAGCCGACCGCGCAGCAGCCCACCGTCCCCCAGCCGGTCAGCGGCACGCCGGTCACCGGGCAGCCGCACAGCCCGTGGCAGCCGCCGGCGCCGCACTACCCGCAGCCGGGCCGGGCTACCCGCAGGCCGGTTCCCCGGGCTACCCGCAGTACCAGCTAGCCCGGCTACGGCCAGGGTGGTTACGGCAGGGCGACGCTCCGGACGCGGGCCAGACCTACCCGGGCCAGCCGCCCGGGTCACCAGCAGCACGGCACCCCGATCCCGTGGGTCGGCGGCGGCGGACCGGGCGGCCCGCCGCCCGGTCAGCCCTGGCAGCAGACGCCGCGGCCGCGCCGCCCCAACCGGGTCGGCCGCTGGATCGCCGCGGCCGCGGTCGCGCTCGTGCTGCTGCTCGGCGCCGGCCTGGTCGGCGGCGTGATCGGCGCCGCGCTCAACGGCAACGACGACGACAACGCGCCGGCCCGTGCGGCCGCCGCGCCGGTGATCAACCGGTCGTCGCTGGCCGAGATCGCGCAGAAGGTGGAGCCGAGCGTCGTCTCGATCACCACCGGCAGCGGCGAGGGCTCCGGCGTCGTGCTCACCGCCGACGGCTACGTGCTGACCAACAACCACGTCGTCGCCAGCGCGACCGGCAACGCGGTCACGGTGGTCTTCGACAACGGCAAGCGCGCCAACGCCACCATCGTCGGCACCGACCCGAAGACCGACCTCGCCGTGGTCAAGGCCTCCGGCGTCTCCGACCTGAGCCCGGCGAAGTTCGGCGACAGCGCCGCCGTGCAGGTCGGCGACACGGTGCTGGCCCTGGGCAGCCCGCTCGGCCTGCAGGGTTCGGTGACCGCCGGCATCATCAGCGCCAAGGACCGCACCATCCGGACCCAGTCCGAGCAGCAGGAGCAGCAGCCGAACCCGTTCGGCGGCGGCACCGACCAGCAGCAGCAGCAGCAGCCGACCGCGACTCGCTGTCCGGCCTGCTGCAGACCGACGCGCCGATCAACCCCGGCAACTCCGGTGGCGCGCTGGTCAACACCAACGGCGAGGTGATCGGCATCAACACCGCGATCGCCACCTCGGGCCAGGGCAACGGCAGCATCGGCGTCGGCTTCGCGATCCCGAGCGCCAAGGCCGAGCAGGTCGCGACCGGCGCTGCGCAACGGCGAGAAGGTCTCGCACCCGGCGCTCGGCGTCTCGGTGACCGAGACCGAGAACGGCGCCGGCGCCCTGGTCAGCGCGCGTCACCGCGAACAGCCCGGCCGCCAAGGCCGGCCTGCAGCAGGGCGACATCGTGACCAACTTCGGCGGCGAGGCGATCAACAGCTCGGACGAACTGGTCGCCGCCGTGCAGTCGCACAAGGTCGGCGACCAGGTGCAGCTCACCTACAGCGCGAAACGGATCGGAAAAGACCGCAACCGTGACGCTCACTGAAGCGTCATAACAGCTAGATACGCGCACACCTAGGACTCGCGAGGCCGCGTGACCCGCGGTGACGGTCCTCCTCCCAAATGGTGGCGGGTGGCACGGCCCTCGGGGGTTGGCTCGTGTCACCCGCCCCGCCTTTTATGGGTCGGGTGCCCTCGGTCAGCGCACGGTGAGCGCCTGGTCACGGCCGGCCCAAGATAGCTGTGCGTGGCTGTCGGGTTGCGGACGCGAGGTCGATTCCGATCTATGAGCGGCCTACTCTCCATCCCCGGTGGGATAGCGGAGGGTGGGCACCGTGACGGTCGTCGAGACCCGGGTGAGTGTGTGGGAGGCGCTGGCCGGGCGGGCGCCCGGACAGCCGATCGGTCCGCACGATCCCGGCATGTGGGCGGCCGTCGTCGAGCGGCTCAACCCGGCCCGGGCCAGGCCGGTGCTGCGCGCCGGCATCGAGCAGGCCGACCTGGTGTCGGTGCGCGGCGTGCCGTACGTGATGCTCCGCTCGCCCGACGACCGCGGCGCCGCCTGCTACCTGCGGCTGACGCCGGAGGAGTGGCAGCTCGCGACCCTGATGGACGGCACGCGTACGGTCGCCCGGCTGGTCGCCGAGTTCGCCCGGATCGGCGGCCGGCTGGCGCCCGACCAGGTCACCCGGGTCGTCGCCGACCTGGCCGCCAACCGGATGCTCGGCCGAGCTGCCGGTCGACGCGTTCCGCCCGCTGGCCAGCGTGCACCGCCGGCCGTGGCCGATGCGGCTCGGCCGCGCGCTGCTGGCGTTCGCGCAGGGCCGGCGCACCGTGGTCGCCAACATCGACCCGCTGGTCGGCTTCCTCTACCGGGCCGGCGGGCGGTTGCTGTTCCACCCGGTCGCCGTCGCGCTGCTCGCGTCGTCGCGGCTGGCCGGCCTGGTCGCGTTCGGCTGGACCTGGTGGCACGGCGAAGAGTCGGTCTTCCTGACCGGCGGCTCGTACGCGGTCGGCGCCGCCGTGCTGCTCGGGCTCAACGTGCTCGCGCTGGCCTGCCACGAGCTGGGCCACGCGCTGGCCACCAAGCACGCCGGCCGGCGGGTGCCGGCCGCCGGCTTCCTCGTCTACTTCGGCATCCCGTCGGTCTTCGTCGACACCACCGACGTGTGGATGGCCGGCCGCCGCGCGCGGATGACCACCACGGCCGCCGGCCCGGCCGCCGGGCTGGTGCTGGCCGGCATCGCCGCAGCTCGTCGGCGTCTTCGTGCCGGAGGCCGCGCCGTGGACGTTCAAGCTGGCCTTCGCCTGGTACCTCAACGCGCTGTTCAACCTCAACCCGTTCCTCGCGCTCGACGGCTACTACCTGCTGATGGACTGGCTGGAGATCCCGAACCTGCGCGCGCGGGGGCTGGCCTGGGTCGTCGGCCGGCTGCGCCGCCGGCCGCCGCGCTGGTCGGAGCTCGACCGCGAGGGCCGGCTCGTCGCGCTCTACGGCATGGTCGCCGTGCTCTGGCTGGCCATCGCCGTCAACCTCGGCTGGCGGATCTGGACCGACCGGGTCGCCGGGCTGACCATCGGGCTGTGGCGCTCCGGCTGGCCGGCCCGGATCCTGCTGGTCGCGGTCGATCTGCGGCCTGGCCGCGCCGCTGGTCTACCTCGCGTTCGGCTGGATCGCCGGCGCGGTTCCGCGCGCTGCGCCGCCGGCTCGACTGAGCGCCGCCGCGACCTCGACGCCCCGCTCCGGCTCGACGCGCTGCGGGCGTCGGCGCTCGGCCGGCTGCCCGGCGCGGCGCTCGCCGACCTGGCCGCGGCCGCCACCTGGGTCCGCCCGCGCACCGGCCAGCAACTCGTCTTCGCCGGCGCCGCGCAACGCGCCGTCTACGTCGTGGTCGACGGCGCGGTCGAGGCCCGCCGCCCGGACGACCCGTCCGGCCTGGTCCGGCAGCGGGTCGGCGCGGGCGGCGTGGTCGGGCTGGCCAGCGCGCTGACCGGTGCGCCGGCCGCGCTCGGCCTGGCACACCGCCGGCACCACGCTGCTCTCCCTCCCGCCGTCCGCGGTGTCCCGCGCGGTCGGCCCGGTGCCCGGGCCGCCGCCGGCCGAGCGGGACGAGGCCGACCGGCTGTTCGCCGAGGCGCCGGCGCTCGCAGGCGCTGAGCGCCGAAGACCGGATGGGCCTGGTCTCCGCCGCCCGGCCGGCGTACCTCGCACCGGGCGACCCGGTCACGCTGACCGGCGCCACCGACGCGGTGGTCATCGCGTCCGGCACGGTGGTCCTGCCCGACGGCACCGAACTGCGCCGCGGCACGCTGATCGGCCCGATCGGCGACGGCCCCGGCGGCGTCGTGGCGACCGCGCGGACGCCCACCCGGCTGTGGTCGGTGCCGGCGCTGCCGGGCGTACCCCTGCTGCTCGGTGCCGATCCCGCCGTCGGTCGCGCGTCGGCGGCCGGTGCCGGTCCGCGGATCGGCGTGCACCCGGCGGCCGGCTACCCGCCGCTGGCCGCGCCGCCCGGGCCGCCGCCGGTGATCGACGAGACGGTCGACGGCCGGTTCGAGCGCCGGCTGTGGTGGCTGCCGCCCTGCTCCTGCTGCTCGCGCTGCTCCTCACCGCGCACCAACTTCATTCCCGGGCCGGCCTGGGCCGAGATGCCGGCCGACCGGGCGCTGCTCGTCGACGACCCGGGGCACCGCCGACGTCGACCGTCAGCGGGCAGGCCGGTGAAGCTGACCTCCGGCGACAAGGTCTACGTGACCGAGGGCGACCAGGTGCGCCTGCGCGACCGGTCGCTCGGCGACGCTGACCTTCCGGGGCGGCTCGGTCACCGTGCTCTGCGCCGGCAGCGCGGTCGACGGTCGGTCCGCTGTGGAGCGAGGGGGACCGGCGCACCGTGCCGCACGGCGAGCTGCGGCTGGCCGACGGGCGGGTGCTGGTCGACACCGCGAGCACGCGGAGCACGTTCCGGCCGCTGGAGCTGTCGCTCGGAGGCCGCCGGAGCGCGGCTGACCAACGACGGCGCGGCCTGGTACCGGGTCAGTGCCGGCGGCGGCAGCGTGGTCTCGACCGGTCCGTCCGGGTCGACGACCAGGTCCAGCCGGCCACCGACGCGGCGCTGGACTGCGGCGACGGCCGTGAGGTGCCGCGTCCGGCCGGGCCGACCGAGGAGCCGTCGCCGAGCGAGGAGCCGTCCCCGACCGACCTGCCGTCGCCGACCGCGACGCCGAGCGTCGACGCCGACTCCGCCGGCCGGCACCGACGACGATGACGACGGCACCGGCGATGACGACGACAACCCGCCGCCGGGCAGCCGGGCGACCCCCGGAGCCCGCCGGTCACCCGCCCGCCGACGGTCCCGCCGACGACCCCGCCGACCGTCGCCGACCGACCGAACGATCCGCCGGTGATCACGGGGCTGGCGCGGATCCGCGACCCGATCAGCGGACCGTGCGGCGAGTCACGTGCGGCAGCACCGCACGTCAGCCGTCCACGCGTCGTCGTCACCGACGACGACGATCCCGCGTCAGGGACGGCTCATGGTCGATCTCCGAACTTCGAGCAGGGTGGCGACTTCTGACGTCGCGGCAAGGTGGGACCTTCTGCGGTCGGGTCAGTCCGTGCCGTACTCGGGCAAGCGCCGAGTCGGTGGCCGCTGCTCGGTCAACATCACGGTGACCGCTATCGACGAGATCGAGCAGCGGTCGACGACGGCAACGATCACCGTGCCTGCTCGACTGCCGTGTACTCCGATCATCGGTTAAGGAGAGTTCGTGCTCTGTTGGTTTTGTCCTAAGTCGGCGCGGGGGTCGTGCCGGTTCTGTGGGCGCGGGGTGTGCGAGGACCACGCCCGCTTCGGCCCGTTCCTGCTGGAGGTGCACCGGTCGGAGAGCCGCAACCGCGCCGAAGGGCTCGTCGTCGAGGACGCGGTGCAATGTGGCACGTGCCGACCGCGCCCCCAACCGGTGCCGATGCCGGAGCTCGACTGACCGGGCTACGGTAGGAGCGTCGATGGGGAGGGCCGGCGATGAGTGACTTCGACGAGGTGCTGGAGCGTCTGGTGGTTGATCCGGCGTTCGCCAGCGCCCTCGCGTCCGACCCGGGGCTGGCGTTGGCCAGCTACTCGCTGAGCGACGACGAGATCGCCCTGCTGCACACCCAGTTCGGCGGTGAGTCGTCGACCGAGCACGCGGTGGAGACCCGGGCCAACCAGTCGAGCACGTTCGGCCTGCTCGGTTCGCTGGGCGGGCTGCTCGCCGCCGACGGCCCGATGGGCGGCACGTCCGGGCTCGGGCATGCGGCGACGTCCGGCTTCGGCCACGCCGCCGGCACGTCCGGCCTGGGCCCGGCGGGCCACGACGGGTCGAGCTTCGGCCCGTACGCGCAGGCCGAAGGCACCCACGGCGGCATGGGTGGGCTCTCCGGCTTCGGCGACGAGATCGGCCAGGGGCTGCGGGACACCGTGCCCGCGGGCACCGACGCGATGGGCCCGGCGCCGGACGCGGTGTCGGGCACCGCCGGCCTCGGCCCTGCACCGACCGGCGAGCACACCGGGCTGGGCCCCGCCGCACCCGAGACGCCCAGCTCCGTGGTGCCCGAGGGCTACCACACCCGGGTCGACGTCGACGGTGACGGCGACTGGGACAAGCACGTGCTTGCTCGGTCGCGGCGACGGCGGCGTCGACATCCTGGTCGACAACGACCGCGACGGCCGGGTCGACTTCGTCGGCCACGACACCGACGGCGACGGCCTGGTCAACTCGGCCGACTACGACAAGGACGGCGACGGCTTCTTCGAGAAGACGATGCACGACGACAACGGCGACGGCTGGATGGACCGCACGGTCCCGCATCACTGACCCGCACCGCTGCGCAGGTAGGTCAGCACGGCGAGGACCCGGCGGTTGCGGTCGTCGTCGGGCGGCAGGTCCAGCTTGGCCAGGATGTTGCCGACGTGCTTGCCGACCGCCGCCTCGGAGACCACCAGCAGCCGGGCGATCGCCGCGTTGGAGTGGCCCTCGGCGACCAGTGCCAACACCTCCCGCTCCCGGGTGGACAGTCGGGCCAGCGGGTCGCGGCGCCGCCGCAGCAGTTGGGCGACGACCTGCGGGTCGACCACCGTGCCGCCCGCGGCGACCTGGCGCAGCGCGGCGACGAACTCGGCGATGTCGACGACCCGGTCCTTCAGCAGGTAGCCGACGCCCCGGCCGGCCGCCCGAGTCGAGCAGGTCGGCGGCGTAGCTCTCCTGCACGTACTGGCTCAGCGCGACCACCGGCAGCCCAGGATGGCGGCGGCGCAGCTCGACCGCGGCCCGCAGCCCCTCGTCGGTGAAGCCCGGCGGCATCCGGATGTCGGTGACCACCAGGTCCGGCACGTCGGCGTCGACGGCGGCCAGCAGGGCGGTCGCGTCGCCGACCGCGGCGGTGACGGCGAAGCCGAAGCGGTCGAGGATGCCGGTCAGCCCTTCGCGCAACAGCATGCCGTCCTCGGCGAGCACGGTCCGGATCACCGCCACGGCAGCTCCGCCCGCAGCAGCGTCGGCCCGCCGGCCGGGCTGGACAGCAGGGTGGTGCCGCCGACCGCCGACGACCCGATCGGCGAGTCCGGTCAGCCCACTTCCCTGGCCCGGGTCGGCGCCGCCCCGGCCGTCGTCGCTGACCTCGACGACCAGCGTCCGGCCGGCGCGGGCGGCGGACACCCGGACCTCCGTGGCGCCGCTGTGCTTGGCCACGTTGCCCAGCGCCTCGGTGACGACGAAGTAGGCGGTCGACTCGACGTGCTCCGGCGGCCGCTCCGGCAGGTCGACCGCCACGGTCACGGGGACCGTCGACCGGTCGGCGAGCTCGCGTACCGCCGCGCCGAGGCCGCTGTCGGTGAGCACCTGCGGGTGGATGCCGCGGATCAGCTCGCGTAGCTCGGCCATCAGTTGCTTGGCCTGGTCGTGCGCGACCCCGACACTGTGCGCGGCCGGGCTCTCCGGCGGCAGGTCGAGTTGGGCCACGCCGAGCTGCAGGGTCAGGCTGACCAGCCGCTGCTGGGCGCCGTCGTGCAGGTCGCGCTCGATCCGCCGGCGCTCGGCGCTGAAGCCGTCGACCAGCCGGGCGCGCGAGCTGACCACCTCGGCCAGCCGGTTGCGGGCCTGCTCGTCGGCGCCGCCGAGCAGCGCCCGGGCCAACGCTCCGTGCGCGCCCGCGACCAGACCGAACAGGTAGGGCACGGCAGGCAGCAGGACCAGACCGAGCAGCGCGTACGGTACCGCCTCCGCGGGCGTGTCGACGGCGGCTTTGCCCAGCGTGATCGGGTCGCCGGCGCTGACGATGAACGGGCTGAAGATCAGCGCGATGACCATCAGCAACCCGATGCCGGCGACGAAGTAGACGAGCGGGACGATTGAGCTCAGGGCGAAGCCGTAGACCACGGCCCGCCAGGTGGCGGGGTCGGTGTAGCGGTCACGCAGCCAGCGCCACCAGTGGCCGGGCACCGGTGGCGGCAGTCCCGGCAGCGGCCGGTCGTCGACCAGGCGGAGCCGGAACCGCTCGACGGCGGCCAGGATGACGGCGCTGACGGGCGCGACCGTGCCGAGCAGCACGGTGCCGGCGCACACCAGCAACGCGAGCTGTGGCCCCGACAGGTTGAGCTCGCCACGGACCAGCCGGTCCACGGCGATCACCCAGGGCAGCGCGACGGTGCCGAACACCAGCACCGCGACGAACCCGATCGGACCCGTGCTGAGCAGATAGCCCAGCGAACGCCAGGGCCAGGCGGAGAGCAGGAACCTCGGATTGGCCAACACACGCAACGCGGTCATGGCAAGGACGCTAACGGCGGGACCGGTCGGTGCGCCCTACCGCTGCCGCTAGTCCTGAGGTAGCGCTAGGCATACGCGACCGAGATTGCCCTGGTGTTAGAGGTCATCGACGACCACCATTGCGGACAGGGAGGTGTTCGCGGTGGTGGCCATCGCCACGGATCAGCTGACCAAGGTCTTCGACGACGGCACGGTCGCGGTCGACCAGGTCAGCCTGCTGGCCGCGCCCGGCGAGTTCCTGGTGCTGCTCGGGCCGACCGGCTGCGGCAAGTCGACGATCCTGCGGCTGGTCGCCGGGCTGGAGACGCCGACGTCGGGGCGGGTGCTGATCGACGGGCAGGTGGTCGACCACCTGCCGTCCCGTGATCGCCGGCTGGCCATGGTCTTCCAGGACTACGCGCTCTACCCGCACCTGACCGTCGCCCAGAACATCGGCTTCCCGCTGCGCGTCCGGCACGAGTCGGCGACCGACGTGTCGGCCCGGGTCAACGAGGTCGCCGGCCAGCTCGGCATCACCCCGCTGCTGCGTAAGCTGCCCGGCGCGCTGTCCGGCGGTGAGCGGCAGCGGGTGGCGATGGCCCGCGCGATCATCCGCCGGCCGCAGGGTTTCCTGCTCGACGAGCCGTTGTCCAACCTGGACGCCGGGCTGCGCGCCGAGCTGCGCTCCGAGGTGGCCGCGCTGGCCCGGCGGCTCGGGGTGACCACCCTCTACGTGACGCACGACCAGGCCGAGGCGATGACCATGGCCGACCGGGTGGCGGTGCTGCGGCGCGGTGTCCTGCAGCAGGTCGGTCCGCCGGAGCAGGTCTACAACGACCCCGCGACGTTGTTCGTCGCCGCTTTCCTCGGCACGCCACGGACCAGCCTGCTGGAAGGCGCGGTCTACGCCGACGGCGACCGGGTGGTGATCGACCTCGGCTCGCAGGTGGTCGAGCTGCCCGCCGGCCACCCGGTGGGTGCGCGGCACACCGACCGGGTCACCGTCGCCCTGCGCGCCGACGCGCTGGCGCCGGCACCCGCCGGGCACACCGGCCCCGCGCTCTCCGGCACCGTGCGCCTGGTCGAACACCTCGGCCACGAGGCGCTGGTGCACGTCGACGCCGGCGCGCTGCCCACCTCGACCGAGCGGTCCCGGCTGGAGCTGCCCGGGCCGCAGGCCGCCGCACTGATGCGGGAGGCACCGCGGCCGGCTGCGGCGCGCACGGAATACGGCTTCTATCCGGCGTACGACCCGGAGCTGCCCGGCGACCCGCCGCCCGTGGGCGAGGTGGTGGTGCGGGTGCCCGCGGTCGGACTGCCGCGCCGGGACGAGACGCTGCGGCTGGCCGTCGACGTCGACCGGTTGCTGCTGTTCGACCGGGCGGGCGCGCGGATCCGGCTAACCCCCGGGGAAGCCCGCCAGCGCGACGTCTAGTCGCTCGGCGTACGGGCGGCTGATCGCACCTTCGCCGGCGCGGACGGCCACCTTCTCCCGTAGCTGGCTCACCCGGTCGTCGCGGGTCTCCGCCGCGTGCAGTTCGCGCACCAGGTTGCGCAGGTCGGTCGCGGCGTCGTGGCGAATGCCGCCGGCCTGCTGGCCCTCGGCGATCAGGCCCTCGACCCGGCTCAGCGCCTCGCCGAACGACAGGGGCCGGGCCACCGTCGGGGTCGGAGCCGGGGCAGGCGCCGGCTCGGCCGCGGCCGGTGGTGCGGTGGTCGGCTGGGCAGTCACGCCACTGGTTCCAGGTGCTGCGTCGTCGCGGACCAGCGGCACCAACACGGCGATGCCGACGGCGAGCGCGGTGGCGATCCCGGCCGCGACCAGGACCCTGTTCCGGCGCGGAGCGGCCTCGGGCGCTGGCGGTGGCGGCGATGGCGATGGCGATGGCGATGGCGACGCTGCGATCGCGGCCCGCAGCGCCGTGGCGGCGGCGTGCGCCGTCGGCCGGTCCAGCGGGTCACGGGCCAGGCAGCGGAGGCACAGCTCAGCCACCGCGGGCGGCAGACCCGGCACCTCCGGGGGCACCGGCGTCTGCCCGGCCGACCAGGCGCGGGTCAGGTCCTCCCAGGTCTCGGCGGGCACCGGGACGCGCCCGGTCAGCGTCTCGTAGAGCAGCACGCCGAGCGCGTAGCTGTCGGTCGCCGGCTGGGCCGGGGTGCCGTCGAGGCGTTCCGGGGCGACGTACGCGGGCGTCCCGAAGGTCTCGCCGTCGGCGTCGTCGTCCGGTGCGCCGACGCGGGTGGCGATCCCGAAGTCGAGCACCTTCGCGCCGGTCGGGGTCATCATCACGTTGGCCGGGGTGATGTCCCGATGGACGATGCCCAGCCGGTGCGCGGCGGCCAGCGCCTCGGCCACCTCGGCGCACACCCGCACCGCGACCAGCCAGGGCAACGGGCCCTCGGTCAGCCGCGCCTCCAGCTCCTCGCCGGTGAGCAGCTCGAGCACCACGAACGCGGTCACCGTGCCGTCCGGCGCGACCGTCTCGGCGTAGTCGTGGACGGTCGCGACGTGCGGGTGGACCAGTTGCGCGGCGGCGCGGGCCTCGTCGCGGACCAGGTCGCGGAAGCGGGCGTCGGCAGCGAGGGCGGCGGAGAGCACCTTGACCGCGACGGTCCGGTCGAGCACCTCGTCGCGGGCCCGCCAGATCACCGACATGCCGCCCGCGCCGACCCGGTCGATCAGCCGGTAGCGGCGGGCGAGGAGGGCACCCGGGGTGAGCGTGGCCATGCTTTCAACACCTGCCGGCGTGGGAGGGGATCAATTCAATCTCGGCGATGCCTGGTGGCTTGTCAACCGGAAGGGGAGCCGTTGCCGTGCCAGGATGGACGCGTGGGTGGTGGGCGGGTGGCGTTCGTGCTGGGTGGCGGCGGCGTGCTGGGCGCTGTCGAGGTCGGCATGCTGCGGGCGTTGTTTCGCGCCGACATCAAGCCGGACCTCGTGATCGGCACCTCGATCGGCGCGGTCAACGGCGCGCTGGTGGCCGCCGACCCGACCGAGGCGGTGACCGACCGGCTGGTGCGGCTCTGGGCCAGCCCCGAGGCCAGCGAGGTGTACGGCGATTCGGTGGCCCGGCAGTTGCGCCGCTTCGCCGCGCGTACACATCTGCACTCGCCTCGCCCCCTGCGCCGGCTGTTGGAGCGCGAGCTCGGCGAGGGCGCCACGTTCGAGGAGCTCAAGGTCCCGTTCCGGTGCTGCGCGGCGAGCATCGAGCGGGCCGCCGAGCATTGGTTCTCCACCGGCCCGCTGGTCGACGCGGTGTTGGCCAGCGCGTCCGTGCCGGGCCTGCTGCCGCCGGCCCGGATCGGCGAGGAGCACTTCGTCGACGGCGGGATCGTCAACTCGATACCCATCGGCGAGGCGGTCAGCAGTGGGGCACGGCACATCTTCGTGCTCCAGGTCGGGCGGATCGAGCGCCCGTTGACGCCGCCGCGCCGACCGTGGGAGGTGGCCCAGGTGGCATTCGAGATCGCCCGTCGGCACCGTTTCGCCCGCGAGGTGGCGGCGTTGCCCGACGATGTACACGTGCACGTGCTTCCCACCGGGGGCCTGGAGCCCCGCGACGACACTCCCTGGGCCTACCGCGACATGGCCGCGGTCGGTCGCCGAATCAGTCGTGCCTACACGGCGTCCCGGCGTTATCTGGCCCAGCATCCGCGGGCCGGCCGGGACGACGACTGATGCCGCCCCCACCCCGCTGGCTGCGGCGGATCGTGCTGGCGCCGCTGGTCATCGCTGTTCGCGGTGGTGCTGCTCACCACGCTGCCCGCCTGGGTGGTGCTGGCGGCGGCGGCCTCACCGCTCGTACCCGGCCGGCTGCGACCCTTGCGGGTGATCTGGCTCGGCACCGTGTACGTGGTCTGGGACGCGGTCGCCCTGATCACGATGTTCGCGATGTGGGTCGCGTCCGGCTTCGGGTGGAAGGTGCGTTCGCCGGCCTTCCAGCGCGCGCACTACGTACTCACGGGCGCGTTCCTGCGGTTCCTGTTCGCGCAGGCCCGATGGACGCTCAAGCTGCGGCTCGACATCGCCGGCAGCGACCCGGACACCGCTCAGCCCGGCCGGCCCGAGCTCGTGGTCTGCCGGCACGCCGGCCCCGGCGACTCGTTCGTGCTGGTCCACGCGCTGGTCAACTGGTTCGACCGCGAGCCGCGGATCGTCCTCAAGGACAGCCTGCAGTGGGACCCGGCGGTCGACGTGATGCTCAACCGCCTGCCCAACCGGTTCATCGCGCCGCAGCGCGACCCCGACGGGCTGGAGAAGCTCGTCGGCAACCTCGCGGTCGGGCTCGACGAGAACGACGCCTTCGTGATCTTCCCGGAGGGCGGCAACTTCACACCGCGCCGCCGGATCCGGGCGATCCAGCTGCTCCGCTCCCGCGGGCTGCACCGGATGGCCGCGAAGGCCGAGAAGATGCGCAACGTGCTGGCGCCCCGGCCCGGCGGGCTGCTCGCCGCGATGGACGCCGCCCCCGACGCCGGCGTGATCTTCGTGGCGCACACCGGCCTCGACCGGATGCTCACGGTCAGCGACGTCTGGCGCGAGCTGCCGATGGACAAGCAGATCACCATGCGGTTCTGGTCGGTGCCGCCGGACGAGGTGCCGAGCGGGCGCGAACAGCGCATCGAATGGCTGTACGACTGGTGGGCGAAGATCGACGCCTGGATCGAGGAGAACCGGCCCGTCGTCGCGGCGCCTGAGCACCATCTCACCACCACCTGAGTACGCGCACTCTCCTCCTGCGGGCCTGGGCCCGCCAGGATGCTGAACGTGAGCTATCCCTGCCCGTCCTGTCAGGCGCCCGCTTCGTTGGCGACCGGATGCCCCAGCTGTGGCCGCGGCCCCGATGTCGACGCCGCCGAGGTGGTGCGCCTCAACCACGAGTTGGCGACGCTGACCGTCGCGCTCGAGCAGGCGCGGCAGGCCTGGGCCGACCTCTCGGCCCGGCACTCGGTCGTCTACCGGCAGCGGGAGGAGGCGGCCGCCCGGGTCCGGACAGGGGCGTTCGTCAGGCCCATTCCGACCCCGGTCCCGGTAGCGGCGCCGCCTCGCTCGGAAACGAGCCCGCGTACGGCGCAGAACGTCCTCTTCGCACTCGGCGGCATGCTGGTCGGCGCCGCCGCCATCGTCTTCACCGGCGTCGCCTGGGTGACCTACGGCGTCGGAACGCGGGCGGTGATCCTCGCCGTGCTCACCGCGCTCCTGCTCGCGGTGCCGCCGCTGACCGCGCGCCGGGGCCTCCGCTCGACCGCGGAGACCTTCGCCGCGCTCGGCATGCTGCTGATCGTGCTGGACGGCTACGCCGCGTGGTACTCCGACCTGTTCGGGATCCGTGCCCTCGACGGCGCCGGCTACGCGGCCCTGATCTGCGCGGTGACGGCGGCGGTCGGTGTCGGCTATGGGCGGCTCACCGGCCTCGGTGCGCCCCGACTGGCCGCGCTGGTCGCGGTGCAGCCGGTGCTGCCGCTGGTCGCCGACTGGGTCGACGCGTCACTGGTCGGCTGGGCGCTGGCCTTTGGCGGCACCGCGGCGATCGACCTCGTCCTGGTCCGGTTCGGTGGTCTCCCGACCCGGGTGCTGGGCTGGGTCGGCTTCGGGTGCGCACAGGTCGCTACGGGGGTGTGCGCGCTCGTGGTGCTCGTCGGCGACGGGACACCGGTCCCGCTGACCGGCCTCCCGGTGCTGCTAGGTGCGGTGCTGCTGGCAGCGGCGGGACCGGTCGGCCGGGTGAGCTGGCTGTCCGTCGTCGGCGTGGCCACGGTGGCGCCGGCGGTCGCGATCGCCGTGCTCCGGCCGGTGGCGGAATATCGCGGCTCCGTGTTGACGGTCGTGGCGGGCGCGACCGTGCTGGCGATCGCGCTGGCCGCGGTTCGGCTGCCGGTGGCCCGGTTCGGCGCCGTGCTCACCGCGGGCGTCGCCGGGCTGGCGTTCGCGATGGCCGCGGCGACCGTCGGGGTGGCCACGGTGCTGGGCTCGCTGCCGCCGTTCGCCGCCGACGGCGTGGGCGCCCGGTCGTTGCCGCTGGACTGGCAACTGCCGACCGCGCTGGTGCTCGGCACGGCAGCCCTGGCGCTGCTGGTGCCGAAGGTCGGCCGCGCCGCCACCGTGACCGGCGGCGGGGTGCTCACCGTGCTGGCGCTGCCCACCTGGCTCGAGCTGCCGTGGTGGGCGGTGTCCGCGATCGGCCTCGCGGTGGCCGCGGCGTTGCTGCTCGCGCTCCGGCCGGCACTGGAGCTGACCTTGGCGGCAGCGTTGTTGGCCGGCCACGCCCTGCTGGTCAGCCTGGCCCGGCCCTGGTCGACGGCGGCGGCGCTCGGCGCGCTCACGCTGCTCGGCCTGGCCGCCTCGGTCCGGGCCCGGCAAGGTGCGGCCTGGTGGTGCGCTGCCGGGCTCGCGGCTGTTCCCGGGGCGGTCGCCGCCACGGTCTACGCGGCCGGTTCCGGCGGTGCCTGGCCGGCCCGCGCGGGTCTGGCCGCCGTAGCGGTCCCGCTCGTCGCGACGCTGCTGTTCGCCCGGCTGCCCAGGCTGAGCGGGTACGCGCCGGCCGCGGCCACCGCGCTGGCCCTCTGCGCCGTGGTGGCCGGCACCTGGCCCGCGCTGGCGGTCGAGGAGCCGGCCGGTGTCTACCCGTCCCTGGCGCTGCTGGTGCTGGCCGTGGCCGCCATCGGTCTACAAGGGAACGTTCGACTGGCGCTCTGGCTGGCTGGCATCCCGCTGGCCGCGTTGGCAGCCGTGGTGGCCGTGCTGCCCGCCGCGGTCTTTCTGCTGCTCGCGCCCTACACCTGGTGGGAGCGCCCCTGGGAGGGCGTGCCGGCCGGCGTCGGGCTGACCACGTCCGAGGTCACCGACTTCATCGGCATCACCACCGGCCAAGCGGCAACGCTGCTGATCCTGGCCGCGGTCTGCCTGGCCGCGTCCCTGCGCCCGCTCCGCCCGATCAGCGCCACCCGCGCCGCGGGCGCCACCCCCGGCGCTGCGGCCGAGGCCGCCGCCACCGAAGCCGGCCCTGCGACCGGAACCGCGACCGACGCTGGCGCCGCGACCGACGCTGGCGCCGCGACCGACGCTGGCGCCGCGACCGAGGCCGGCGCTGCGACCGAACCTGGCACTGCCGCCGAAGCCGGCGCCGGTGGGACAGGGCCAGCGGCCACCGCGCCCGCGAGCCACGCGACGCCGCACGGGCGGTCGGCCAGCGAGCCGCCCGCGGCAACCGAACTCTCGCCACACCCGGGCGCAGGCACTCCGGCACGCGGCAGGGCGACTCTTCCGGCCTGGCGCGTCGGCAACAAACTGCTCGCCCTGCTGGCTGGCTTCCTCGGGGTGTGCGGGCTGCTCGCCGTTCTCGTCACGGCCGGTGTGCCGTGGCCGGTCGTGCCGGCGATCGCGCTCGCGGCGTCCATCGGCTTCGGGATCGCCGCCGCCGTGCGGCCCTCCGCCGGTGCCGCCGGGGTGCCGGCGCTGCTGCTGGCCGGCCCGGGAGTGGCGGGCCTGCTCCCGACGGAAGCCAGCACGCTCGCCGCGTTCGGGGCCCTGATCGCCGCCGGCGCGGTCGCCGGTGCCGCCGGGCATACCGTCGCCGCGCGGGTCACCGGCTGGCTGGCCGCCCTGGCGGCTGGCTCCGCGTTCGCCGTCGCGGCGGTGCTGGCCGCCGACCTCCCACTACGCCAGGCATCGTTCCCGGTGCTCGGCGTGGGCGCCATCGCGCTGGCCCTCGGCTACCTGCTGCGCCGCCGCCGGCCGGGGCTCGAGGGGCCCGCCGTGGACGCACTGGGCCACATCGCGGTCCTGCCCGCGCTGCTGCTGGCCTGGGGCGACGTGTCGACGGCGGCCGGAGTGGCCACCGCCTGGGGTGCGGTGCTCGGCGTCCGGGCCGTGCTGCCGGGAGAGCGGGCGCGCCTGCCGCTGGCCTTCGGCGCCGGCGGCAGCGAGTTGCTGGCCTGGTGGCTGCTGCTGGCCACGTGGGAGGTCGCGCTGCGCGAGGCGTACACGCTGCCGGCGGCTGCCCTCGCTCTTGGTGTCGGCTACGTCACCCTGCGTCGCAACCCGAGCCTTGGCAGTTGGCTCGCCCTGGGCCCCGGGCTGGCCGCCGCGCTGCTGCCCAGCCTCACCGCCGTGGTGGTCGCCGACGGCCAGCTCGAACGGGGGCTGCTGCTCGGTGCCGGAGCGGTGCTGACAGTGCTGGTCGGAGCACACCGCCGCTGGCAGGCTCCGGTCGTCGCGGGCGGGCTCACCCTGGTGGTGCTGACCCTCCACGAAGTGGCGGAATGGGACGCGCTGCCGCGCTGGGCGTACCTCGCGGGTGGTGGTTTGGTATTGATCGCGGTCGCGATGACCTACGAACGCAGGCTCCGTGACCTGCGGCGGGTCCGGGGTGCCCTGGGTCGGATGACCTGAGAGTCACCGAGCCATGGTGGGGCTGGCACCACCATGGGTTCGGGGGATGGTGGGCTTATTCCTGACGGCCCTGGCCGGGAGGCTGGTGCCATGACTGTGATCGCCCAGGAACGCCGCGGGGCTCAGGAACAACGCGGAAGTGACTTCGCCCGGCTCTCGCGTGAGATCTCCGCGGCCGGCCTGATGCGGAAGCGGCCTGGCCGGTACGCGGTGACGATAGGCCTGACCGCCCTGCTCTTCGCCGGCTCCTGGGTCGCCTTCGTCTTCGTCGGCAACTCGTGGTGGACGCTGGCCATCGCCGTCCTGTGCGCGATCGCCACCACCCAGGTCGCGTTCCTCGGCCACGACGCCGGGCACAAGCAGATGTTCCGCAGCCGGCGGGCCGCCGAGATCGCCGGGCTGACCGTCGGCAACCTGGCGACCGGGCTCAGCTTCGGCTGGTGGGTCGACAAGCACAACCGGCACCACGCCAACCCGAACCACGAGGACCACGACCCGGACGTCGGCGAGGGCGTGATCGTCTGGACCGAGAAGCAGGCCGCGAAGCGCACCGGCTGGGGTCGGTGGATGGCCCGCAACCAGGCCCGCCTGTTCTTCCCGCTGCTCACCCTCGAGGGCCTCAACCTGCACGTGTCGAGCATCAAGGCGCTCTTCGACGTGCCGATGCGGCACCGCCGGACCGAGGCGCTGCTGATGGTCCTGCACACCGTGGGCTACCTCGCCCTGGTGTTCGCCGTGCTGCCCCCCGGCAAGGCGTTCGCCTTCATGGCCGTGCACCAGGCGCTCTGGGGCGTCTACATGGGCCTGTCGTTCGCGCCGAACCACAAGGGCATGCCGGTGCTCACCGCCGAGGACGACCTCGACTTCCTGCGCAAGCAGGTGCTGACCTCACGCAACGTGCTCGGCGGCAAGCTGGGTCGACGTGGCCCTGGGCGGGCTCAACTACCAGATCGAGCACCACCTGTTCCCGAGCATGCCCCGGGCCAACCTGCGCCGGGCGGCGCCGATCGTCCGGGCGTACTGCGCCGAGCAGAACATCCCGTACCACTGGGCCGGTCTGGTCGAGTCGTACCGGCAGGCACTGACCTACATGCACAACGTCGCGAGGTAGGAAAGCCCGTACCCCCACCGGAGCGGGGGCGCCGGAGGGGGTACGGGAGGGGGAGAGGAAGGCCTACTTGACGCCGAGGCTCTGGAGCAGCGACTCCGGAGCCTCGACCACGTTCGCGGCCGGCGGCGCGCTGACCGCGACCGGCGAACCGAAGTCCGAGTACGTGGTGGTCATCGTCCCGAGGCTGGGGTCGATCGTGCTCAGGTCGATGGTCAGCTTGCTGAGCCGGCCCTGGTCGTCGACCGTCGCGGTGAACGGCACCGAGTTGCCCTTGCCGCCCAGCACGTCGACGGAGACGCCGCTGCCGGCGACCTTGGTCAGGTCGATCGTGCCCCGGTAGCTGCCGTCGCCCGACTTGTTGACCTCGGCCATCCGCTCGACGAACTTGCCGGCGCCGGCCGCGTCACCGTCGGGCAGCGCGTCGAACGTCGTGCCGGCCAGCCGCGCACCGTCGATGTGCAGCCACTTGCCCGGCTCGACACCGGGAACGCCGGTCGCCTGGAGCCAGGCGTCCGGGCCGATCGACCGCAGGTCGATGCTCGAGTTGTTGCCGATCTGCAGGCTCATGCTGGCCTTGTCGGCCCGCGGGTCGAGGTGGCCGGTGCTGGTGACGGTCGCCGACTCCAGGGTGACCTTGACGGTGTCGTCGTTGAGCTTCTGGGCGGCCGCGGTGAGTTCCGCGGTCGCCGCACTCGGTGGCGACGCCTCGGCCGAACCGGTCGCGCCGGCCGAAGGGGTGGACGTCACGCCTGGCGCGGTCGTGTTGCCGCAACCGGCGAGTCCGATGCAGAGCGCGGCGAACACGCCGAGCCCGGAGGTCGCTAGTCGTATCCGCATGCGGGCAAAGGTGCCCGATCCACCCCAACGGCAAACGTCGATCAAGCCGGGAACCGTCAGCCGCCGGTGAGCAGCTTGACCACCTCGTCCGGCGCGGGAACGGTCTCACCTGCCGGCGGCGGCTCGACGGTGACCGGCGAGCCGAAGTCGGAGTACGTCGCGGTCGTCTTGCCCGCCGCCGCGTCGATGGCGGTCATGTCGATCTCCGTGCTGGTCAGCCGACCCTGGTCGTCGACCTTCGCCGTGAACGGGAGGGCCTTGACCTTGTCGCCCAGCGCCGCGACCGACGGGTTCGGGCTGGTCTTGGTCAGGTCGATGGTGCCGCTGAACGTGCCGGGACCGTCCTTCTTGACATCGGAGAGTGCGTTGAGCAGCTTGCCGGTGCCCGCCGGGTCGTTCTCCGGGTAGACGTCGAACGTCGAGCCGGCGAGCCGGGCACCGTCGATCTTCAACCATTTGCCGGCCTCGGCGCCCGGCAGGCCATCAGCCTGCAGGTAGACGTCTGTGCCGATCGAGCGAACCTGAATCTCGAGCTTCCGGCCGGCAGCGGCGATCGCCATGGTCATGTCGCCGAGCTTGCGCTGCGGGTCCAGGGTGCCGGCGCTGGTGGTGCCCGGCGATGTCAGGTTGATCTTCATCGTGGTCTCGTTGAGCTTGCGCGCGGCCGCGGTCAGCTCTTCCTTGGCATCCACCGGCGCGACCGAGGTGGCCGACGGCGCGCCGCCGGTCGCAGCGCCGGACGG
Source organism: uncultured Actinomycetota bacterium (assembly GCA_963840005.1). Lineage (GTDB taxonomy): Bacteria > Actinomycetota > Actinomycetes > Mycobacteriales > Micromonosporaceae > Asanoa. The sequence goes on from CAWIXO010000011.1 coordinate 253,246, forward strand.
GTCGGCGTTGCCGCCGCAGCCCGTGACCATCAGGGTGAGGGCGGAGAGCACGCCGAGCCCCGTTACAAATCGTCGTATCCGCATACATGAGAGTTAACCGTCGCCGTCAAATCGAACGGCGGACAGTTTGCCCGCCTGACCGATCACCACCGCCCGTGAGCTGCTCGTAACGGGCATTGCGCCCGTGCGCCCGGCAGGTAGGGTCTGTTCCGTGGCAGAGGTGTTGGGCGCCGATGAACTCCGGACGGCGCTGGCCGAGCTCGACGGTTGGGCGGGTGACCCCACGGGGATCAGCCGCGACGCGGAGCTGGCCAGCTTTCCCGGTGCGATCGCGGTCGTCGACCGCGTCGCCGAAGTGGCCGAGGCACTCGACCACCATCCCGACATCGACATCCGCTGGCGGCGCCTGCGGTTCACGCTGAGCACCCACTCCGCCGGCGGCGTCACCGCCAAGGACCTCGACCTGGCCCGCCGCATCGACGCGATCGTCCGGGACGCCGCATGAGGTTCGAAATCAGCAGGGTCCTGGACGCGATCGAAAACCGGCTCTGCCTCGACCCGGCCCTGGCCCGCGCGGTTGTCGACCTGGGCGAGGTGAGCCGCTTCGTCGACCTCGACGGCGGCCGCCCGGCAACCCTGCTGCGTCTGGGCATCGCGGTCGACGCGCTCGGTCGCCAGGTCGAAGAGGAGAACGTCCCCGTCTACGTGATCGCGCCCCGCGCGCTGATCTCCGACGCCGACCTGACCTCCAACGAGCGCATGGTGGTCCGCCGCTGGGCGGACGACGGCCGCATCGAGGTGCTCCGCGACCCAGCCGACCGGCTGCTCGAGGTCGCCGAGTTGCTCGGCCTGCCCGTGCTCAGCCGCAACCGGTTCGACGGCGCCCGACAGCGCTACGGCTGGCTGGCCCAGCCCGGCCGGCTGCTCGCGCCGGTCACCGGCCCCGGCGGCCCGACGTTGATCGCCCGCGTCGGCGGCGGCGCCCAACCCGGCAGCGCCGACCCGTCACCCACCGGCATGAAACTGCTCTCCCGTCTGTGGCGGTGCCCGGAGCCGGGCTGCTCGGCCTACGGCGCCAAGCCGGCCGGCCGGCCCGGCGGCCAGCCCCCGCCGACCCTGCGCACCGGCGCACCCAGCTGTCCACGCCACGAGCAGCGCCTCGGCGACGGCGGCCCGCGCCCCCGCGTCGAGGTCCTCTCGGCCCGGGTCGGCGGCGTGGTCCGGCAGCGCTTCGTGGTCGCCGCCGACCAGCCGGTCATCGTGGGCCGCGCCCCCGACCGCGGCGTGATGCTCGGCCAGTGGCTGACCGACGAGGCCCGCCGCTGGATCAGCCGCAACCACGTCCGCTTCGAACTGCACGGTCCGGACCTGGTCGTGCAGGACGTCAGCACCAACGGCACGGGCCTGCGCCCGGGCGGCTCGATCGACGACGACCACCGGGTGACGCTCAAGTCCCAAAGCCGCGCGTTGAGCCTCGGGGATGTCGTGGAGCTCTTCCCGGGCGTCCAGATCGCGCGCTCGCGCACCTGGACCACCGGCGGCGTGATGAACCCGGTCTCCGTTATGGCCGAAGCGCCGACGACGACCATGCGAGCGCTAGACCGGTAGAGGCGAGTTTTTAAGGCGAGTTTCCTTACCCGGGTCCGCCGGGGGCACGACCGTTGCTCCCGCCGGAGACCGGGCCGGGCCCTAGGGGGCCCGTCCCTGCCACGTCCGCGGCACACAGTCGCACGTTTCGGGGTGGTCAGTTGTCGGCCGGCGGCGCCGTCAGTTCCGCGTGGCGCACTGTGTAGTCCCCGCGGGTCACCGTGGAGAACGGTGCCGGCGCGAGGCAGGTACCGATTCGAGAGGGCCCCCATTCGCCCGCCTCGTTCTGGTCGAAGCTGGCCGACCAGGTGAACCCGACCCGGTCGTGGCCGCGGCCGCCGTCCTGCACACTGAAACCGACCCGCTTGCCGAGGTGGAGAAGGGCCAGTTCGTCGGCGCGGGTGACGATGCCGGTCAGGGTCGCATGACCCGGACTGGTCATCAGGCAGTCGACTGCCGCTTCGAACCGCACGGTGATGTTCTGCGCGGCCACCCAGTGAGCGACCCGCACCGTGCCGGTGGCGTCCGCCGGCCCACCCTTATTCCCCGGCACCGGCATCGGGCGACTGTACGGCGCCGACCGGACATCGAAGGCGAAGGACTGCACGTCGTCGTCCTGCCCGAACGGCAGCACGAACTCCGCCGATCCGGTCACCCGAGCCGGTCCGCGACCCGTGGCCACGGCCGGCGTCGCCGCCGACCACCAGCACGGCCGCCGCGGCAATGCCCCATCCGAGTGTCTTGCGCATCGCTGTCCTCCTGATCCGGCCGCGGTCCCGCGGCCCTGCGTGACTTTCACGATCACCGATGCCGGAACACAATCGATCCCCGCCGAGAGGGAAGTCGCTCCCCCTGGAGGGGAGACCGTCAGGGCGAACCCGTCGCGTCGTGTCGGATCGGGAGTCCGCTGTTCGTGGACAGGATGTGGGGGCAGCCGCAGGGGCTACCGCCAGGCAACGAAGGGACATGACATGACCGCCGTCTACACCTGGGACGTCTTCTCCACCCTTGACGGCTACGGCTCGTACGCCGAACCCGGCGACTGGGGTGGCTATTGGGGCAAGCAAGGCCCTGAGCTGCTCGCGCACCGCGCTGGCCTGTTCGGCACCGAACAGCGCATGGTCTACGGGGCCACCACGTTCCGCGAGATGGCGGAGATCATGTCCTCGGGCATCGATCCCAACGCGCTCGACGAGTGGAACCTCCGGACGATGCGGATGCCGGCGACGGTGATCTCCTCGACGTTGCGGGACACCCTCGGCTGGCCGGACGCGACCATCGTCGACGGCGACGCCGTGGACATCGTCACGCGGCTCAAGCAGGAGTCCGACGTGCCGCTTCGATCGCAGGCCAGCTTGTCGCTGAACTGGGCCCTGCTGGCCGCCGGCGTCGTCGACCGCATCCAGGTGACGATCTTCCCCGTCATCTCCGGACGGACGGGCACCAGCCCGATCCTCAAGGGCGTGGGCGACTTCGACCTCGAACTGCTCGAAAGCCGGACGCTCGACGGGCACACCCAGGAACTCGTCTACCGTCCCACCCCCCGCTGAGGGTCGGCCCGGCCGGGCGCCCCCGGCTCCCGCCGTGGGTTTCGCGGGTCAGGTGGTGCCTGAGTGCGTAATGTGACGCAGGGTGGCTGACCTGGGCTTTTACGCGGTCAGCCCGCGTTCGCATTCACGGGGGGAAACCATATGCGAGCAAAGGTCATAGGGCGGCGACGTCTCGCCGTCGTGGTTGTCGGGGCGTTGATCGCCCTGCCGACTGTTTTCGGCACGCCATCGTTGGCAGCGCCCACCAGTGGCGGTGGCCATGACGGTGGCGGTGGTCAGGCCAGCGGCCAGGCCGAAGCCTGGGGAACCAACGCCGTGGGACAGCTCGGCATCGGGACGGTCGGGGACACGGAGTTTCGGCCGACCGCCGTGACCGTGGCGGGCCCGCACACCGTGCGTTCGGTCTCCGCGGGTGGCGACCACGGCCTCGCACTTCTGTCCAACGGCACGGTGAAGGCGTGGGGATCCAACGAGTTCGGGCAGCTCGGTGACGGCACCGAGACCTCGCGGCCGATCCCCGGCAGCGTGGCCGGACTGAGCGACGTCAAGGCCGTCGCCGCCGGCGGCACATTCAGCCTTGCCCTCCTTCAGAACGGCACGCTTCGGGCGTGGGGCTTGAACTCGCTGGGGCAGCTGGGCGATGGCACCACGTCAAGCCGGAGCCTTCCGGTTCAGGTGACGGGCCTGCCCGGCCGGGTGAGCGCGATCGCCGCCGGGGGCGGTTCCGCGCTGGCATTGCTGGCCAACGGCACCGTCATGGCGTGGGGCGGCAATGCTCTTGGACAGCTCGGTCAGGGCCAGGTCGACAGCGGGGCGCACCCGGTCCCGCTCGCGGTGCGCCTGCCGCAGCGGGCGACGAGCATCGGCTCGGGCCTGTTCCACAGCTTGGCGGTGCTGGCCGACGGCTCGGTCCGCGGTTGGGGCTTGAACAACTCGGGCCAGCTCGGGATCGGCAACAACGTCAGGCTGCAGCCCAGCCCGGTCGCCACCGTCGGCCTCACCGGCGTACGGGTCAAGTCGGTCGACGGCGGGTTCGGCCACACTTTGGCCCTGCTGACCAACGGCCGCGTCAAAGCCTGGGGCAGCAACGCCGCCGGCCAGCTCGGCGACGGCACGGACACGACGCGGCTCGTCCCGGTCGACGTGCTCGGCGTGACCGGCGCGACCGCCGTCGCCGCCGGTTACGACGGCGCCAGCACCAACGGGCACAGCCTCGCGATCGCCCGTGGCGGCGTGCTGGCGTGGGGCGAGAACGACAGGGGTCAACTCGGCATCGGCGGAGACGAGTCGATCGACAGGGCTGAGGCGGTAACCACCGGCCTTCACCCGACCCGCTCGATCTCCGGCGGCTTCGAGTTCAGCTTGGCTTCCTGACCACAGCGAAGAGGGCCTCGCTCGGAACGAGCGAGGCCCTCTTTCGATGTTCGGCTACTTGAGGATGGCTCGTAGGGCCGCCACTGCCACGTCGATGTCGTCCTTGTCGATGATCAGCGGCGGGGCCAGGCGGAGCGTGGAGCCGTGGGTGTCCTTGGCCAGTATTCCGCGCTCGGCCAGCCGCTCGCAGGCCTCGCGGCCGGTCATCAGGGTCGGGTCGACGTCGATGCCGGCCCAGAGGCCGCGGCCGCGGACGGCGAGCAGGCCGTCGCCGACCAGGTTCTGCAACCCGGCGTGCAGGTACGCGCCGTTCTCCTTCGCCGCCGCCTGGTAGGTGCCCGTCTCCAGCAGCTTGACCACCTCGATGGCGACCGCGCAGGCCAGCGGGTTGCCGCCGAACGTGGAGCCATGCTGGCCGGGCTTGATGACGCCGAGCACGTCGCTGTTCGCGGCGATGGCGGACACCGGGACGATGCCGCCGCCGAGGGCCTTGCCCAGGACGTAGACGTCGGGGACGACCGACTCGTGGTCGCAGGCGAAGGTGTCGCCCGTCCGGCCGAGGCCGGACTGGATCTCGTCGGCCACGAACAGCACGTTCTGCTCGGTGCACAGCGCGCGCACGCCGGGCAGGTAGCCGTCCGGCGGCACCACGACGCCCTGCTCACCCTGGATCGGCTCGATCAGCACCGCGACCGTGGTCTCGTCGATCGCCTCCGCCATCGCGGCCAGGTCGCCGTAGGGCACGATCCGGAAGCCGGGCGTGTACGGCCCGAAGTCGTCGTGCGCGTCCGGGTCGTCGGAGAACGAGATGATCGTCGTCGTGCGGCCGTGGAAGTTGCCGGCCGCGACCACGATCGTGGCCTGGTCCGCCGGCACGCCCTTGACCCGGTAGCCCCACTTGCGCGAGATCTTGATGGCGGTCTCGACCGCCTCCGCGCCGGTGTTCATCGGCAGGACCTGGTCCTTGCCGCACAGCGCGGCCAGGCGCGAGCAGAACTCGGCGAACTGGTCGTGCACGAACGCCCGGCTGGTCAACGTCACCCGGTCGAGCTGGGCGTGCGCCGCCGCGGTCAGGGCCGGGTGCCGGTGGCCGAAGTTGAGGGCCGAGTACCCGGCCAGGAAGTCCAGGTAGCGCCGGCCGTCGATGTCGGTCACCCAGGAGCCCTCGGCCGTCGCGATCACGACCGGCAGCGGGTGGTAGTTGTGTGCCGTGTGGCGCTCCGCGTCGCGGATGGCCGCGGGCGTCCGCAGCACGTCGTCGAGAATCATGAGGTTCCTCCGCCCGGACGCAGTTCGAGCGTGCAGCACTTGGCGCCGCCGCCCGCTTTGCGTAGTTCAGACATGTCTACACCGATTGTGCGGTATCCCCGCTCCCGCAGCGACGCCGCCAGCTCGACGGCCTGCTCCGCCAGCACGACGGTCGACCCGTCGCTGACCGCGTTGAGGCCGAGCACCTCGGCGTCGGCGACCGAGGCGATGACCGCGTCCGGGAACAGCCGGCGGAGCACCGCCTGGGACCCGGGCGAGAACGCCTCGGGCAGGTAGGCGATCTTCGCGGGCCCGGTCCCGTCGGAACCGGACAGCACGCACAGCGCGGTGTCGAGGTGGTAGAAGCGCGGGTCGACCAGCTGCAGGGTGATCACCGGCCGGCCGAGCACCTCCTGGGCCCGGGCGTGCGCCGCGTGCGTGGTGCGGAACCCGGTGCCGGCGAGCACCACGTCGCCGGCCAGCATCAGGTCGCCTTCGCCCTCGTTGACGAACTTCGCCTCGTGTACGGCGTACCCGGCGCGCTCGAACCACGACCGGTAGGCCGGACCCTCGTCGGCGCGCTCAGGGTCGCGGAACTGGACGGCGAGGACGGTTCCGTCGACAACGGTCGCGCCGTTGGCGGCGAACACCATGTCGGGCAAACCGGGCAACGGGTCGATTTCCTCGACAGTGTGGCCCAGCTCCAGGAAGGTCTCCCGCAGTCGCGTCCACTGCTCGATCGCCAGCGCCGTGTCGTACGGCGCGGTCGGGTCCATCCAGGGGTTGATCTTGTAGCTCACGGCGAAGTACGTCGGCCGGCACATGAGGTACCGCCGTCCGCCAACCGAGTCCATCGTCATGCCGGCAACGCTATGTGCGCAGGTCACACCCGGGCCATGGGAAACGATTGCGTCCTGCGGAAGATCGTTGCGTCATTGCCGGGCGGCACCGGTGATTCGTTGCGCGCGCCTGAAGAGCGTTATGGGGGGCAGCGCGTGAGCGCTGCCCCCCAAGCAACCACGGGGTCTGTGAACCACTTCACCCTGGTCTTGCCGGAACGGTTGTCCGTGCCGCTCCAGGGATACAAGTTCCCGCTAGAAGCGGTCGACAAACTGTGAGTCGAGCCACCCACGGAGCCGCTCGACCCAGTCGGCGTCGGTGGTCGGCCAGCCGAAGGTGCCGGTGAAGGCCAGGATGCCGACGACCACGGCGGCGCCGCCGATGAGCCAGGCCGAGCATCGCGTCGAGCTTGCCGGCCACATGGCGCTTGCGGGTCGCGGCCGAACGCGGACACCGCCAGCAGGAACCCGATCGCGCCGACGGCGATGCCGTAACCGGCGAGGGCGCCGCTGAGCACGAGGAACGCGCCGCTGATCGAGAGGACCAGGCTGAGCGTGGCGAGCACGCTGGTGCGCGGCTTCGGGCCGGCCACCACCTCGGGGGTCGGCTCGGGCCGGTGGTCGGTCACGGGCTCATCGGGTCGTCGGTGTCGGACGACACGCTCCGTCGGGCGGGTGTCGGTGACGCGCTCCGTCGGGCGGGTGTCGGCGAGGTCGGTGCCGGCGAGTCGGCGCTCGGCGGCGGTGGGTGCGTTGGGCCCGGCCGGCGCGGTCGGGACCGCGACGGGGCGGGCGCGGCGAACGGCACGGCCGGTCGCCGGGTCGCTCACCCGGGTGCGATCGCGGTCGGACCACCGGCCGCCAGAGCGTCGGGCGCTCGGCCCGGACGGCGCGGTCGGAACTGGTCGACGCCGGTCGGCGGCGTCGGTGCGGTCGGTCGGGCGGTCGGTGGTCCGGTCCCGGACCACGGTCTCGATCAGTCGCGGTGCGGTTCTCGTCCACTTCGGCGCGATCCTCGCGCCGCGTGAACGACGGAATCTTGACCACAGCACACCTCCATCAATGGTTACGCGGGAGGTGTTACCCACCGTGGCCGAAATCCATGCCTGGCCTCACAGCACGCCGAGCGCCTCGACCGCTTTCCGGGCCGCGATCAACACCGGATCCCAGACCGGGGCGTACGGCGGCGCGTAGCCGAGGTCGAGCCCGACCATGTCCTCGACGGTCATCTTGTTCCACAGCGCGACCGCCAGCGGGTCGATCCGCTTGGCCGCCTCGGAGCGGCCGACGATCTGTGCGCCGAGCAGCCGCCCGGTGCCCCGCTCGGCGAGCAGCTTGATGGTCATCGGGTCGGCGCCGGGGAAGTAGCCGGCCCGGTTGGTCGACTCGACGGACGCCGTGACGAACGAGTAGCCGGCGGCGTCGGCCTCGCTGGAGAGCAGCCCGGTGCGGGCCACCTCGAGGTCGCAGACCCGGGTCACCGCCGTGCCGATCACGCCCGGGAAGGTCGCGTACCCGCCGCCGATGTTGATGCCGGCGACCCGGCCCTGCTTGTTGGCGTGCGTGCCGAGCGGGATGTGCACGGGCTGGCCCGTGACCCGGTGCACCGACTCGACGCAGTCGCCGGCCGCCCAGACGCCGGGCACGCCGATCACCCGCATCCGCAGGTCGACCCGGACCCCGCCGGTCGGACCCAGCGGCAGGCCGGCCGTGCGGGCGAGCGTGGTGTTGGGCTTGATGCCCAGGCCGAGCACCACGATGTCGGTCGGGATCGAGCCCTCGTCGGTGTGCACCGCGGACACCACTCCGGCGCGGTGGTCGAGGCCGGTCACCGCGCGGCCGGTGCGCACGTCGATGCCGAGCGTGCGGAGTCGGTCGGCGACCAGCGCGCCCATGTCGGGGTCCACCGTCGACATCGGCTGCGGTCCGCGCTCGATCAGCGTCACCGACAGCCCACGGTTGATCATCGCCTCGGCCATCTCGACCCCGATGTAGCCGCCGCCGACGACCACGGCGTGCTTCGGCTTGGGGTCGCGGAGGAGCCAGGCGTGCAGGGCGTCGCCGTCGTCGAGGGTCTGCACGCCGAAGACGCCGCTGATGCCCTCTTCGGCCCACGGCGGGTGCACCGGGACCGCGCCGGTGGCGTACACCAGCTGGTCGTAGGGCTCGCGCACCTCGCGCCGGCCCTCGTCGAGCGCCACCGCGACCACCTCGCGCCGCTCGAGGTCGATGTCGACCACCTCGTGCCGGGTCCGCACGTCGATGGCGAAGTCGCTGTGGAACACGCCGGGCGTGCGGGCGATCAGCTCGTCGCGCTCGTCGACCAGGCCGCCGACCCAGTACGGGATGCCGCAGGCGGAGTAGGAGGTGAACCGGCCGCGTTCGAAGGCGACGATGGACAGGTCGTCGGCCGGTCGGCGGCGTGCGGGCCTGCGACGCGGCGGACATGCCGGCCGCGTCGCCGCCGATCACGACGAGGCGCTCAACCACGGGTCTGCGCCGCGAGATAGTCGATCACCTGGCTCATCTCCCCTGTGCGGTTGAAGACCGAGCGCTGCCGGGCGGCGCCGGTGCCGTGCGTGTGCAGCCGGCCCAGCAGGTAGCTCACCGTCTCCAGGTCGCCGTGCCGTTCCAGGTGCGGCCCGACCCGCTCGAAGAGCCGGCGGATCAGCTTCCACGCGGGGTGGGTGCCGCCGTCGATCAGGTCGCAGGCCAGCCCTTCGAGCCCGTCGTGCGCGGCCCGCCAGTGCGCGGCGACCAGCATGTGGTGGTCGATCGGCAGCGCCGGGCGGCCGGCCTCGATGTCCTCGAGCGCGGCCGCGACGAGGCCGCGGATCAGCGCGGCGACCAGGATCGTGTCGTCGATGGTCAGGCAGACGTCGCCGATCCGGATCTCGACGGTGGGCAGGTGCGAGGAGAGCCGGGCGTACCAGTAGAGCATTCCCTGGTCGAGCAGCATGCCCGAGCCGATCAGGTCGTCGACCAGGGTGAGGTAGTGGGCGTGCGACTCCAGCCAGGGCGTCGGCCCGACCGGGGGCCAGCGGTTCCAGAGCACCGAGCGCCAGCTCGCGTAGCCGGTGTCGCGTCCGTTGTAGAACGGCGAGTTCGTGGTGGCCGCGTGCAGCACCGGCAGCCAGGGGCGCAGGTGGTTGAGCACCTCGACGCCGATGTCCGGGCCGGGGATGCCGACGTGCACGTGCATGCCGTTGTAACCGGGGCCGGGGGAGACGTTGCCGTAGCGCTCGATCATCCGGTGGAAGCGCGGGTCGTCGACGATCCGCGGGCTGTGGTCGTCGTCGGGACCGTTCGGCCCGGTGCCGACGGCGAGCAGCCGGTAGCCGGCCCGCTCGGCGGCCGATGACAGCCCCGAGCGGAGCAGCCCGAGCGAGTGGGAGAGCGCGTCGAGACTCAGCCCCGGCGGGCTGCCGATCTCGATCTGGCTGGTCTGGAACTCGTGCTGGACCTGCCCGCGCAGTTCGGGCGGCACCTCGGCGAGCACGGCCTCGACCGCCTCGGCGGCCGCACCGGTCGCCGGGTCGACCAGGAGGAACTCCTCCTCTACGCCGACGGTCAACAACGCGCTGTCGACGTCCCGCTCGTCCGCCGAGCCGGCGGCGTCCCGCACCACGTGTGACATGCGACCATCGTTACCCACCCTTCCGGTTCACGAAGCGTTGCCACGGCGATCATGAGGACGGTATGTCCGGTCCGTTGGTGGTCGGCCCGTCCGGCCGCCCCGCGATCATGTTCTGCAGCCAGTTCTTGCCGGCGATCATGGGCCCGCGCAGGCGGCGCTCCCGCACGATCGCCCGGGCCATCTTGCGCTGGGCGCGGGGCTTGTCGCGCTGGTAGCGCCAGCGCGCCCAGGGTGAGTGCGGCCGGGCCAGCCGGATCGCGCCCACCAGGATCAGGATCGGCAGGAAGAGCCCGATCAGACCGGTCCAGATCTTGCCCTTGAAGAGCGTGATGCCGGCGAGCGAGAAGTTGACCACCAGGACGATCGTGCCGACCAGCCACGTGGTGAGCGTGGACTCGCCGGCGCCGCCGCCGTCGGCGAAGTTGTTGACGCCGATCGGGCGCACGCCGAGAAGCAGCAACCCCGTGAACGCGATCGCGATGAACACCGCGTCGATCGAGGTGCGCCCCTTCTCGGACCAGTAGACGTCGTCGAGATGGAGGATCAGCGAGAACTCGTCGAGGACCAGCGCCGTGCCGAGGCCGAAGAAGCCGGCGAAGACCGCGTTCGCCGCGGCGTTGTCGGTGTTCAGCGCGAAGCCGGTGACGCCCGCGATGATCATGAAGATCACCCCGAAGACGACGTGGTGGATGTGCGTGCCGCCCGGGCTGACGTTGCCGGGCCACCACTTCACCTCGGCCCGGATCATCCGGACCGAGAACCGGATGAAGCCGAACGTGACGATGAAGCCGGCGAAGAAGCAGAACAGCGGTAGGCGGTTCGTATCGACAATCGTCCGTGTGAACCAGTCGCCCATCGCCACCCACCTCCCCGTCGTCTTTTAAGTCCGTTTTATGAGAATCATTCTAGGTAGCTGCCTATGGTCGAAGTTGGGATCCGCCGCTATCCCGGGGCTCGCACGACGGCTCGCCGACGTGGTGGCCCGAGGTCGACACACCGGGAGGGTCGCCCGTGACCACGACAGTCGAAGAGGCCGCGGAGCTCACCGCGGCGACGCCGATAGCCCGCACGCGCGCCCTGAGCTGGGGCCGGTACGTGCCCCGGATCTTCGGTCTGATCATGTGGTTCGTCGCGGTCATCTCGGGCATCGCGGCGATCGGGCACATCTTCCGCACCGGTGTGCAGCCCATCCGGGACACCATCGACGCGCTGATCATCCCGGCGCCGGCCAACATCGCGTACGCCGTCTTCCTGGCCGCCCTGGCCACCGCGACGCTCCGGCGCAAGCGGGTGGCCTGGTGGCTGCTGACCATCTACTTCAGCCTGAGCGTGCTGATCACCGCGATCCTGGCCATCGTCCTGTCCACGGTGTCCGACGCCGAGCTCCTCGACGACGCGGGCAACCGGCTCTTCGACTCGACCGGCGAGCTGGCACTGCTCTGGGGCGGGCTGGCCATCTCGATCATCGCGCTGACCGCGTTGATCGTCTTCCGCGACGAGTTCTACGCGCACGTGGCCAAGGGCAGCGTGCGGCGCGCGCTCGCGGTCTTCATCGGCACGCTGATCGTCGGCATCGGACTCGGGCTCAGCCTGGTCGCCGCCTTCCCGGGCAGCCTGCAGGGCACCGGCAACCAGCTCGCGTACGCGACGGAGCGGGTGCTCGGCGGCGGCTTCAGCTTCGACATCACCCGGGTGGGCCGGGCGGCCGGCTGGGTCAGCTTCGTGCTCGGCCTGTTCGGCGCGGCGGCGGTGTTCGCGGCGCTGGCCACGCTGCTGCGCTCGCAGCGCCGCAACGCCGAGTTGCACGCCGGCGACGAGCGGCAGATCCGCACCCTGCTGGCCAAGTACGGCGACCGTGACTCGCTCGGCTACTTCGCCACCCGGCGCGACAAGTCGGCGATCTTCTCGCCGACCGGCAAGTCCGCGGTCACCTACCGGGTGGTCAACGGCGTGAGCCTGGCCAGCGGGGACCCGGTCGGCGACCCGGAGGCGTGGGGTCCCGCGATCGACGCCTGGCTGGCGCAGGCCCGCTACTACGCCTGGACCCCGGCGGTGATGGGCGCCAGCGAGGAGGGCGCCATCGCGTACGCCCGGGCCGGGCTGAAGGTCATCCAGCTCGGTGACGAGGCGATCCTGCGACCCGGGAGTTCACCCTGGACGGCCGCGAGATGCGCCCGGTGCGCCAGGCCGTCAACCGGGTCGAGCGGGCCGGCTACACGGCGACCGTCCGCCGGCACGCCGACATCCCCGAGGAGGAGATGAAGGAGCTGTCCCGGCTGGCCACCGCCTGGCGCGACACCGAGACCGAGCGCGGCTTCTCGATGGCGCTGGGCCGGCTCGGCGACCCGGCCGACGGGCGCTGCGTGCTGGTCGAGGCGATCGACAAGAACGGCCAGGTCAAGGCGATGCTCTCGTTCAGCCCGTGGGGTACGCACGGCCTCTCGCTGGACCTGATGCGCCGCGCGCCCGATGCCGAGAACGGCGTCATCGAGTTCATGGTCGTCCGAGCTGATGGAGGCCGCGCCGCGGCTCGGCGTGGACCGGGTGTCGCTCAACTTCGCCGTGTTCCGCGCGGTCTTCGAGGAGGGCGCCCGGATCGGCGCCGGCCCGATCCTGCGGCTGTGGCGCAGGCTGCTGCTGTTCTTCTCCCGCTGGTGGCAGCTCGAGTCGCTGTACCGGTCCAACGCCAAGTACCACCCGGACTGGCAGCCGCGCTTCCTGTGCTTCGGCGAGCGCCGCGAACTGGCCCGGGTCGGCCTAGCGTCGGCCATCGCCGAGGGCTTCCTGGCACTCCCGGGCACCACCGGCGACGCAGCTCGACGTGCTGCCCGCGGACGCCGACGAGCGCGCCCGGGCGGCCGAGGAGATCGACGCCGCCGAGGCACCGCCGGCGCCCGGCGCGATCGACCACAAGGCACCCGAGCAGATGCGGGTGCGGCTGGCCAAGCGGCTGCGGCTGATCGACGCGGGCATCGACCCGTACCCGGTGAACTACCCGCGCACCGACACCTGCGCCGAGGTGTCCGCCGCGCACCGCGACCTGGCGCCGGACCGGCGCAGCGGCGACAGGTCGGTGTGGCCGGCCGGGTGATGCTGATGCGCGACCACGGCGGGATCCTGTTCGCGACCATCCGCGACTGGAGCGGCGACCTGCAGGTGATGCTCGTCGGCGGGACGGCCGTCGACGAGTGGGACAACGCCATCGACATCGGCGACCACGTCGGCGTCGCCGGCGAGGTGATCACCACCAAGACCGGCGAGCTGTCGGTCGAGGCGACCTCTGGCAGCTCACCGCCAAGTGCCTGCGGCCGCTGCCGGACAAGCACCGGGGCCTGGCCGACCCGGAGGCCCGGGTCCGCCAGCGCTACCTCGACCTGGTGACCAACAAGCGCTCGCGGGACATCCTGCAAGGCCCGCGCCAACGCCATCTTCGCGCTGCGCGAGTCGTTGGTCGGCGCGGCGTTACCTCGAGGTCGAGACGCCGATCCTGCAGCCGATCCACGGCGGCGCCAACGCCCGGCCGTTCACGACCCACATCAACGCCTACGACCTGGGGCTCTACCTGCGCATCGCGCCGGAGCTGTATCTCAAGCGGCTGGTGGTCGGCGGGGTCGAGCGGGTCTTCGAGCTCGGCCGGAACTTCCGCAACGAGGGCGCCGACGCCACCCACAACCCCGAGTTCACGATGCTGGAGGCCTACCAGGCCTACGGCGACTACGACACCATGCTGCGGCTGACCCGGGAGCTGATCCAGGAGGCGGCGATCGCGGCGTACGGGCAGGCCGTCGCCCGCCGGCCGGGCACCGACGAGGAGGTCGACATCTCCGGCGACTGGCCGGTGCTCACGGTCAACGAGGCGGTCTCGGCCGCGCTCGGCGAGGAGGTCGACGCCGACACCGACGTGGCCACGCTGCGCCGGTACTGCGACAAGGCGGAGATCGCCGTACGACCCGAAGTGGAACCGCGGCGCGGTGCTGCTGGAGCTCTACGAGCACCTGGTCGAGGGCAAGACCGTCCTGCCGACGTTCTACACGGACTTCCCGACCGAGGTGTCGCCGCTGACCCGGCAGCACCGGCGACGACCCGCGGCTGGCCGAGCGCTGGGACCTGGTCGGCTTCGGCGTCGAGATCGGCACCGCGTACTCGGAGCTGGTCGACCCGGTCGAGCAGCGCCGCCGGCTGACCGCGCAGTCGCTGCTGGCCGCCGGCGGCGACCCGGAGGCGATGGAGCTCGACGAGGACTTCCTGCAGGCGCTGGAGTACGCGATGCCGCCGACCGGTGGGCTCGGCATCGGCGTGGACCGGCTGGTCATGCTGCTGACCGGCCGCTCCATCCGCGAGACGCTGCCGTTCCCGCTCGTCCGCGCGGCGTCGTGAGCCCGGCCCGCTGGCCGGCGTTCGCGTTCGGCGCCGCGTCGGCGCTCTACAGCTCGTGGCTGCTCGGACCGTGGCTGAACCCGCGGCTCGGGCTGACCACCGGGCTGGCCAGCGACCTGGCCGCGGCCGATCAGCCCTGGCACGAGCTGTTCCGCTACTGCGACGTGGCGGCCGGCTCGCTGTCCCTGCTCGGCTCGGCCCGCATGCTGATCGGCGGCCGCGGCGACCGCGCCGCGCTGGCACCGGCTGAGCCGGGCGGAGCGGACGGCCTGGCTCTTCGTCGCCGTGTTCGCGGTGTCGACCATCTTCGACGGCGGCCTGACCGCGTTGCCCTGTGCGCCGTCGATCGACCCGGGGTGTCCGAGCAACCTCGACGGCGGGCTCTCGGCGGCATTCGACCCGCACACGCTGACCTCCGCGTTCGCGGTGATCGGCGGGGTCGGCTCGATCGTCGCGTTCTGGCGGGCCTCCCGACCCGGCAGTGCCGATCGGACCTGGTCGGGTGGGCTCGCCGTGGGCAGCGTGGCGGTGAACCTGGGCCTGCTCGTGGAGCTGGCCCGCGAGGGTAGCCACGAGGGCAGCTGGCAGCGGGTCGAACTGCTCAACCTGGCGGCCTGGCTGATCTACGCCGCGGTGCGCAGCCAGCAATCGCCGCGAACACACTCCGAGCCTCCGGCCGATATGCGTAGAATATTCGGGTTCGGAGGTGGACGCGATGACGATCCACGCGACGACCGTCCAAGGCGGTCTGGCGACATTGTCCGACGAGATCATCGCTGAGCTGCGGGACGCGGGTGTCCTGCCCGGTCCTGGCGCCCGACGACGCCGGGTTCGGCGAGGTCCGCGCGGTGTTCAACGCGATGCATCCGGGAGACCCGTCCCTGGTGGTGAGCTGTTTCGGCACCGCCGACGTGGTCGACGCGGTCACCTTCGCCCGCGACAACGGCCTGGCCGTCTCGGTGCGCGGCGGGGACACTCGATCGCCGGACTGTCCGCATCGGACAGTTGCCTGCTGATCGACCTGGCGCCGATGCACGCCGTGCAGGTGGACGCCGCGGCCCGGCTGGCCCGGGTGCAGGGCGGGGCGGTGTGGGCCGACGCCGACCGGGAGACCCAGGCGTTCGGGCTCGCCACGCCCGGCGGCGTGGTGTCCGACACCGGCGTCGCGGGGCTCACCCTCGGCGGCGGCTACGGCTGGCTGCGCCGCAAGTACGGGCTGGCCTGCGACCACCTGGTGGCGGCCGAGGTGGTCGGGCCCGACGGCCAGGTCCGGGTCGCGTCGGAGACCGAGAACACCGACCTGCTGTGGGCGCTGCGCGGCGGCGGTGGCAACTTCGGCGTGGTCACCTGGTTCACCTTCGCGCTCGAAGAGGTCGGCCCGACCGTGGCGTTCGGTGGCACGTTCTACCCGATCGAGGAGGCCGCGCAGGTGTTGCGGGGGTGGCGCGACTACGTCGCGATCGCGCCCGACGAGGTCACCTCGACCTGCCTGACCATCACGATGCCGGCGGACCCGGCGCTGCCGGAAGCGGTGCACAACCGGGCGTGCGTGGTCGTCGGCGCCGTCTACTCGGGCGACGCCGAGGCCGGCATGGACATCATCCGGCCGCTGCGCGAGCTCGGCTCGCCGCTGATGGACATGTCGCAGCCGATGCCGTTCACCGAGGTGCAGCAGGGGTTCGACGCGTTCTTCCCGCGCAACACCCTCCAGGCGTACTGGAAGTCGCGCTACCTGTCGTCCCTGGACGACGCCGCGATCGACTTCGTGGCCGCCCGGGCGCTCGACCGGCCCAGCCCGTTCACGCTGGTCAACGTCTTCCATATGGGTGGGGCGATCGCCGCCGTGGCCCCTGAGGCGACCGCGTTCGCCCAGCGGTCGTCGCCGTTCCTGCTCTCCATCGACGGGAACTGGGCCGATCCGGCCGACAACGCCGCCAACATCGCCTGGGTGCGGCGGACGTTCCAGGAATCCGCGAGCCACGGTGACGACGGTGTCTACCTCAACTTCACCGGGCGGTCCGACGAGCCGCCGGACGTGGCGGTGGACAGCGCGTTCGGTGCCAACCTGCGACGCCTCGGCGAGATCAAGGCGAAGTACGACCCGACCAACATGTTCCGCTCGAACAACAACATCACTCCGGCGCCCAGCTGAACTTCAGCATGCTTTCAGTTTGGTCGGGTAGTAATGCCAGATCCCCCGAACTGAGGAGCTAAGGCACATGGCGCTGGCCGCTGAAGGCGACCCACGCGATCTTGGAGGGCTGACCGGCTGGGTGGCGGGGGTGATCGACTCCCTGGGCACCGCCGGCGTCGGCCTGCTGGTCGCGCTGGAGAACCTGGTCCCGCCGATCCCCAGCGAGATCGTGCTGACCCTCGGTGGGTTCCTGGCCAACCAGGGCCGGATGAGCCTGCCGTTGGTGATCATCGCGGCGACGGCCGGGTCGGTGGTCGGGGCGTTGATCCTCTACTGGCTCGGTCGCAGCCTCGGCGAGGATCGGCTCAAGCGCTGGCTCGACCACATCCCCCTGGTCGACACCGATGACCTGGAGAAGGCCGACAAGTGGTTCGAGCGGCATTCCAACGCCGCCGTCCTGTTCGGTCGGTGTGTGCCGGTGGTGCGCAGCCTGGTCTCCATTCCGGCGGGCGCCAACGAGATGCCCATCGGCCGCTTCGTCGCGTTCACCACGCTCGGCAGCGGAGTCTGGAACACGCTGTTCGTCGGCGCCGGCTACGCGCTCGGATCCAACTGGCAGCGGGTCGAGCAGTACGCGCAGTGGTTCGACTACGTGATCTACGCGCTGGTGGCGGTCAGCGTCGCCCTCTGGGTGCGCAAGAAGATCCGCAAGCGCAACCGGGCGAAGGCGTTGCGACCCTGACGCGGCCTATGCTGCTCGGCATGATCTTGAGTGATGCGGAGGTGGCTGTCGCGGCGGCCGAGGCCGGCGCCGCGATGGTCCGGCGGTACTACGGCGAGCCGGTCGAGCACCACGCGAAGTCGCACCGGGACTTCGCCACCACCGCCGACCTCGAGGCCGAACAGGCGATCCTCGGGGTGATCCGGGCGCACCGACCCGACGACGGGTTCCTGGGCGAGGAGAGTGGGCGCAGCGGTCCTGACAGCGACCGCGTGTGGATGGTCGACCCCCTCTGCGGCACCCTGAACTTCGCCGTCGGCACGCCGTTGGTCGCCGTCAACGTCGCGCTGCGCACGCCGACCGGGGTGACCGTCGCGGCGTCGGCGGGCCCGCTGGCCGGCGAGCTGTTCTGGACCGACGGCACCGGTGTCCGGTTGCGTCGCAACGGTCTCGACAGCGCGGTGCGCCCGTCGGCGGAGTCGCTCCTGGTGGACCTCAACCTCGACCCGCCGTTCCCGAACAGCGAGGTCTTCCGGGCCACCACGCTGCTGGCCGACCCGGAGTTCATCGACGGTTTCGGGCCGCGGGTGCTGTCGACGACGCTGGCGGTCGCCTGGGTGGCGGCCGGGCGGCGGGCGGCGTACGTCTCCGACGGGCACCTCGCCGACAGCGTGCACTTCGCCGCCGGGCTGGCGCTGTGCCAGGCGGCGGGTTGCGTGGTGACCGGGATACACGGGCAGCCGCTGCACACCGGTATCGGCGGGCTGCTGGTGGCGGCCGACGCGGCGACCCACGCCCGCCTGCTGCGGCTGGTGCGTAAGCAGGGCTAGACATGCCGCGCCGCCGCCACGCCCGGAGGCAGTGACGGCGGCGGGTCGCACTAGGTGTGTCAGCCGAATGACCGGAAGGAGTCATGATGCGTGTCCGCATCATGGCTGCTGAGGACCTTTAGCCAAACTGTGCCGTGATGCGGGTGAACTCCCAGTCCGGCTGCGCGATGCTGGAGCAGTCGGAGCTGAGCGGGCCGCCGGCGCAGCCGCGGTCGCGGTTGACCGACCAGAACGCCAGCCGGGCCAGGCCGTGCGACTCGGCCCAGTCGCGGATCGAGGTCCACTGCGCGGTGGTGGTGATCTCGTTCTGGTCCGAGCGCCCGTTCATGCCGGAGATGCCCATGTGCGCGTACGCGGTGGCATCGGACCAGCCGAACGCGGTCTTCAGCGCGTTCTTCAGCCCTTCCGAGGCGCTCACCGTCGCGGCGTACATGTCGGCACCACCGCCGAAGTTGAACGGCATGATGGTCCAGACGTCCACATTGGCCTGTAGGGCCGCGCCCTGGTTGATCAGGCGGGTGCCCCACCAGCTCGGGCCGGTGGTCGCGGTCGGGATCGTCACGATCGTCTTCAGGTTCGGGTTGTTCTGCTTGAGGATCTTCAGCGCGCCGAGGATCCGGTCCTGCACGACCTCGCTCTCGAACTCGTCCGTGTTCTCCACGTCGAGGTCGATCGCCTTGAGGCTGTACGCGCTGATCACCTGCTGCAGCGCGCCGGCCAGCGCGGAGGCCGACGAGCAGTTCGGGCCGAGCTTGTTGCCGCTCCAGCCGCCGACCGAGGGGATGATGTCGCCGCCGGCGGCCCGGATCGCCGCGATCTGCTGCGCGTCGCCGGCGCTGTTGATCGGCCGGTTGCCGTCCCAGGCCGGGCTGCAGCCGCCGCCGGAGAGCACGAACGCCTTGGTGAACCACTTGATGCCGGTCGCCGACATCACCGTGGTCACGTTCGGCACGTTGCCCCACGAGTAGATGTACGGCGCCGCGATCTGCGGGCCGGTGCCGGGGTTGGTGCAGCCGGTCGTCGTGCCGGAGACCGCGCCGGACTTGGCCGACTCACCCTGCGCGTTGTACGCGGCCACCGTGTAGGAGCGGGACGCGCAGGCCGGCAGCCCGCCGATCGTCGCGCTGGTGCCGGTGACGGTGGCGCGCACGGTCGTACCCTCGTAGACCCGGTAGCCGGTGACCGTCCCGCTGCTCGCGTTCCAGGCCACCGAGATGGAGTTGGCGGTGGTGCCGGTGACCCGCACGTTGCCCGGTGTCGGTGGAGCGCCCGGGTTGGTCGGCGGCCCGCCCGCACAGGACGAGCCGTTGACCGTGCAGCCGGTCGGGTCGCCGGTGCCGGCCGCGATGAAGCCGAAGCTGGCCGTCGCGTTCGGGCCGAGGGTGCCGTTCCAGCCCTTGTTGGTGAAGGTGAACCGCTGGCCGCTGCGGGTCATGTCGGCGTCCCAGAAGCTGCCGACCGAGGTGCCGCTCGGCAGGTCGAACGCCACGTTCCAGGACGTGATGGTCGACGAGGTGTTGTTGGTGACGGTGAACCTGCGCTTCGTAGCCGGAACCCCAGCTCGACGTGCGGACGAAGGCGGCGGTGGCCGCGGACGCGGCGGGTGCGACGGCGACGCCGACCACCATGGCCGCAGCGGCCAGGACGGCCGTCACGGCCGCTCTGCTGGTGAGCCTCACGGGAATCTCCAACCGTGCTCGGGGAGCGATTGGAAGGGACCCTTGTTATGCGAAAAGCGATAACAAGGGTCCCTTCCTTCGTCAGGGGAGGGTGGCGAGGTGGGGGTCGACGGTGTTGGCGAACTGGTTGCCGTTGCTGACGTCCCAGTTGATCGACCAGGTCATCGCCCCGCGGATGCCCGGGTAGGTGCGCGGCGGGCGGAAGCTGCCGCAGTTGGTGCCCCGGGCCAGGCAGTCCAGCGCCTGGTTGACCAGGCTCGGTGCGACCACGCCGCCACCGGCGGCGCCGGGGCCGGCGGGCAGGCCGAGGGCGACCTGGTCGGGCCGCAGCCCGGCTTCGAGCTGGATACAGGCCAGCGCGGTCATGAAGTTGACCGTGCCCTGGCCGTACGCGAACGACTGGTCGCAGCCGAGCATCGAGCCGGAGTTGTAGAACTGCGTGTGTACGACGGTGAGGATGTCGCGGATGTCCAACGCCAGCTTGAAGTAGGACACCGTCGGGTTCTGCATGTCGATCGTCTGCGGCGCCATGGTGATGATCAGGTTGGCGCCGACCCGGCTGCGCAGGTTCCGCAGCGCCTGGCCCATGAAGGTCGGGTTGAGGCCGTTCTCCAGGTCGATGTCGACCCCGTCGAAGCCGTACGACTGGATGAGGTTGAACATCGAGTTGCTGAAGTTGGTGGCGCTGGTGGCGTCGTTGACCGCGACCCGGCCCGCCTCACCGCCGACCGACAGGATCACCTTCTTGCCGCGCGAGTGCATGGTCGCGATGTCGGCCCGGAAGTCGGCGTCGGAGTAGCCGCCGAGCGCCGCGGACAGACCGGAGTCGACGGCGAAGGTGACCGCCCCGGGCGTCGTGGTCGCCTCGGCGAAGGCCACCGCGATCAGGTCGTACGCCGCCGGGGTGTCGCGCAGCCGCAACTCGACCGCGGGGTTGACGAAGTTGTGCCAGTAGCCGGTCAGGAAGTGCGCCGGCAGTGGGCCGGTCGAGCAGCCGGTGGTGGTGCCGCTGACGGCCGCACTGCGGGCCGACTCGCCGACGCTGTTGTAAGCGGCGACGGTGTAGGTGCGGGACGCGCAGGCCGGCAGGCCGCTGATCGTGGCCGTCGTGCCGGTGACGGTCGCGCGGACGGTGCTGCCCTCGTAGACCCGGTAGCCGGTGACGGTGCCGCTGCTGGCGTTCCAGGCGAGCGAGATCGCGCTGCCGGTGGTGCCGGTGACCCGGAAGTTGCCGGGCGAGCCAGGCACCTGTGGCCCGGTGCCGCCGGTGGTGGTGCCGGTGACGGCGGCGTTGCGCGGCGACTCACCCGCGGAGTTGTAAGCGGCGACGGTGTAGGTGTGCGCGGTGTTCGCGGCCAGCCCGCCGATCGTGGCGGAGGTGCCGGTCACGGTCGCGCGGACAGTGCTGCCCTCGTAGACCCGGTAGCCGGTGACGGTGCCGCTGCTGGCACCCCAGGCGAGCGAGATGCTGGTTTGGGTGACTCCGGTGACGCTGGACGCGCCTGGTGTGCCCGGCACCTGCGTGCCCGGGTCGGTGGTGCCGCCGCAGGACGCGCCGTTGAGCGTGCAGTTGGCGGGTGAGCCCGAGCCGGTCCCGATGAGGCCGAACGACGCGGTGCCGCCGGGTGCGAGGGTGCCGTTCCACGACTTGTTGGTGAAGGTGAACCGCTGCCCGGAGCGGGTCATGTCCGCGTCCCAGAAGCTGCTCACGGAACTGCCCGACGGCAGGTCGAAGGCGACCGCCCACCCGTTGATGGTGGTCGTGCCGCCATTGTTGACCGTGTACTTGCCCTCCCAGCCGGAGCCCCAGTCGGAGGTCTTGACGAAGGTCGCGGTCGGTCCGGCGGCCATGGCAGGCGCCGCCACCACGACAGCGGCCACCCCACCGAGCAGGGTGACCGCCGCGGTGACCATCGCAGTCCGCAAGCGCATGAAATTCCTCCCAAGGCCCGCGCTTACATTGATGAGATGGCCAATTATTAAGACTGTTTACAGATACTTGTCAATACCTAGTTCCGGAACTGGAACCAGTTGACGTTGACGAAGTCGTTGGGCTGGCCGCTGGTGAAGGTCAGGAAGACCGTGTGTGTGCCCGTGGTTGGGGTGATATTGCCCGGTATCGATCGCCAGCTCTGCCAGCCGCCGGTGTTGGCCAGGGCGAAGCTGCCGATCGGGGCGTTGCTCCGGCTGTCCAGCCGCACCTCGACCAGGCCGCTGACCCCGCCGCCGGCGCCCGACGCCACGCGGGCGACGAAGTCGCGCGCCGGGGTCGAGCCGAAGTTGACGTTGTTGAACTGGACCCAGTCGCCGCTGCGGACCGCGCCGATGTTCTGGCCGCCCTCGCTGCACGCCTCGACGATCACGCCGCTCTGGGCGTTGAACGACTCGGCCTGGATCTGGTTGTACGCGCTGCCGCCGCCACCGGGCGGGTTGGTCGGCGGGTTCGTCGGCGGGTTGGTCGGGCCGCCACCGCCGCCGCTGGTGTAGACCGCGACGTAGTCGACCAGCATCGGCCGGCCGGACACGGTGGACGCGGTCGGGGTGGCGGAGCCCGCGACGCCGTTGGGGAACGCGCCGCCCATCGCGACGTTGAGCAGGATGAAGTAGCCGGCGTGGCTGGTCATGTTGGTCCAGTGCGGCTCGCCGATCTGCGACTGGGTGACGGTGTGGTAGTGCTGACCGTCCACGTACCAGCGCAGTTGTTGCGGGCTCACGCTGGCGTCCCACTCGAACCGATAGGTGTGGAACGCCGACTGGCACGACGAGCCGGGGCAGGCGCGGTTCGCGCCGAGGCCGTTGAACTCGTTGCAGGGCCCGCCCGGCGCGACTCCACAGTGGAGAACGCGCCCAGACGGAGTTGATCCCGTTGACGTTCTCCATGATGTCGAACTCGCCGATGCCGGGCCAGTTCCAGTAGTTGCCGCGGAACGGCGCGCCGAGCGCCCAGAACGCCGGCCAGTAGCCGGCCGCCTGCGCACCGGTCACGTTGGGCATCTGCACGCGCCCCTCGATCCGCAGAATGCCGCCGGACGGGGGCTTGAAGTTGCTGCGGGTCGTCTCGACCCGGGCGGACGTCCACTGCCCGGAGCCGTTGCGGATCGGAGTGATCCGCAGGTTGCCGGAGCCGTCGAGGCTCACGTTGGACGCGCTGTTGGTGTAGGTCTGGATCTCGCCGGTGCCCCAGTTGGCGGGCCCGCCGGGATAGCTGGTGCCGGTGTCGATGATCCAGTTGGCCGACGAGGGCAGGCTGTTGGCCGAGCCGTTGAAGTCGTCGCTCCAGGCCAGCGTCCACCCGGAGGGCGTGGCCGGCACGGAGGCGTTGGCGCTGACGGCCGCGGCGACGGCCGCGACGGTGATGGTGACGGTGGCGATCGATAACAGTGCACGACGTTTCATGGGGCCTCTCTCCTGCGGGGGACGGTGCCGTGAGAGCGCTCTCACAGGGTTGTAGCGGAGAAAACAGATGGTTGTCAATGGCTTCGCGGCGGAGCGCGCAATGTGGCAGGTCAACGAGCGGTCAAGGTTCTTTAGGGGCGGCTTAACAAACGACCGCTCGCATTGAGGGAGGCGCGTGCGTCCATCTATGGTCCGGCCTGGACGGGTCGGTGTGAGCGTGAGCGAGTGGGGTGTTGGGGGATGGCGCAACGGCAGGGTGCTTCACGGCACCGCGCGCCCGATCCGCTCGTGCCCCGGGTCACCCGGTTGGCCAAGGCCAGCGAGCCGACGCTGCTCAAGCTGGTGCGCAACCGGCGGCAGGTGCTGATCGGTGCCGGTGCGGCGGTGGTCGCGACCGGCGCGGTCGGGTCGGCGGCCGCCGTGATGGGTGGCGGCGGCATCGGCGCCGCGCTCGGCGACTCCGCCACCTCGACGCGGTCGCCGCGGGACGCGGGTGCGTTCGCCGACCGGGACGCGAGCTACACGCAGTCGCTCGGTGACTCGATCGACCTCGGCGCGGCCGGGCTCATGGACACCGCCGGCGCGGCCGCCGCCGCCGCGGCCAAGGCCACCCCGACCAACCCCAACCTGCTCAGCCGGGATCCGATCCTGCACCTGCTGCGGCGGGCCAGCTTCGGGCCGACCCGGGCGCTGGTCGAGGCGGCCGGCAAGACCGGCATCGACGAGTGGCTGGAGCAGCAGCTCAACCCCGGCAAGGTCGACGATCCGGTGGCGGCCAAGGCGATCGGCGGCGTTCCCGACCGTCTCGATGAGCACCGCGCAGATCCGGCGCACCGTCAAGGACGGCGACTGGCAGGCGCAGTACGAGCTCGGCCAGGCCACCATCGCCCGGCAGATGTGGAGCAGCCGCCAGCTCTTCGAGGTGATGGTCGACTTCTGGTCCAACCACCTCAACGTGACCAACCCGTTCGACGGCGGCTGGGACGTGCGCACCTCGTACGACAACGACGTGATCCGCAAGCACGCGCTCGGCAAGTTCGCCGACATGCTCAAGGCCGTCGCCCGGCACCCGGCGATGCTGCGCTACCTCGACAACGCCGCCTCGGACCGGCGGTCGGTCAACGAGAACTACGGCCGCGAGCTGCTGGAGCTGCACACCGTCGGCATCGACGGCGGCTACAACGAGAAGGACGTGCGCAACAGCGCGTACATCATGACCGGCCGCACGGTGACCGACGACGGGCAGTTCCGCTACGACGGCCGACCGGCACTGGGTCGGCCCGGTCAAGGTGCTCGGCTTCACAGGACAAGAACCCGTCGCGGCCAAGGGCCTCGACGTCGGCGAGCAGTACCTGCACTACCTCGCCACGCACCCGTCGACGGCGAAGCACATCGCCCGCAAGCTGGCCGTGCGGTTCGTCTGCGACGCGCCGCCCAACGGCGCTGGTGGACCGGCTGGCCGACAGCCTACCTGGAGAACGGCACCGCGATCGTGCCGGTGCTGCGGGTGCTGTTCCGCTCGCTGGAGTTCTGGATCGCGACCGGGCTGAAGACCCGCCGGCCGCTGGAGAACTTCGTGGCCACCGCGCGGGCGCTCGGCGTGGCGCCGGGCGCGGACACCCGCGCCGGCGTCGAGGGCCTGTACTTCATGACCCAGCGGCTCGGCCAGGCGCCGCTGGCCTGGGGGCCGCCGGACGGCTACCCGGACGTCGCGGCCGCCTGGCGGTCGGCGCACGCCACGCTCGCCATGTGGAACGCGCACCGGGCGCTGGTCGGCGGCTACGAGCGCGGCCTGTCCTACCCGAAGGCCGAGGGTCTGGTCGGCAAGCGGCCGGCCACCACCGGCGCCTACGTCGACAGCCTGGCGGACCGGCTGGTGTTCCAGAAGCTCACCGCGTCGCACCGCAAGGCGCTGCTGACCTTCCTCGGCGCGAAGGACGGCACGGCGGTGCGCAACAGCAGCCTCGGCGGCAAGGTCGAACATCTGGCCCCGCTGCTGCTCGACTCCGTCTACCACGCGCTGCGGTGAGGCCATGACTGTCGAGAATGGACCGCGTACGACCGGCGAGCTGGCCCGGTACGGCCCGAACCTGCCCGAGGCGGCGATCCGGGTGCAGGCCGAGGCGGTCGCCGCCGACCTGCAGGCGCAGCGCGACCAGTGGCGCAAGGGCTTCACCCGGCGCCGGGTGCTGGCCGGCGCCGGCGCGGTCGGCGTGGCCAGCCTGGCCGACCAGCTGGTCACCACCCGGGTGGCGTTCGGCGCACCGGCGACCACCAACCGCACGCTGGTCGTGGTGTTCCTGCGCGGCGGCATGGACGGCCTGTCGGTGGTCGTGCCGCGCGGCGACCGCAACTACCTCAACGCCCGCGGCGACATCGCCGTGCAGCCGGGCGCGCTGCTGGCCGGCGACGACCGGTTCGGCCTGCACCCGGCGCTCGCGCCGCTGGAGCCGTTCTGGGAGGCCGGCAAGATGGCCGCCGTGCACGCGGTCGCCTCGCCGGACGCCAGCCGCAGCCACTTCCAGGCGCAGGACTGCCTGGAGCGGGGCGCGGCGTCGACCGCGGTGCACACCGGCTGGCTGGACCGGGTGCTGGAGCAGCTCGGCCCGGGCACCACGTTCCGCGCCATCGCCGAGGGCTCGGCGCTGCCCCGGTCGCTGGTCGGCGGCCAGAGCAAGCTCGTGCTCCACGGCATCCGCGACTTCGACCTGCGGGCCGGCAGCGGCGATGCGGGACAAGACGCTGACCGCGCTGAAGGCGCTCTACACCGGCTTCGCGACCACCCGCTGGGCAGCCAGGCGGCCGAGACGCTGAAGTCCATCTCGACCGCCCGGAAGATCGCCCAGTCCAACTACCAGGGCACCGCGCAGTGGCCCGGCGGCGGCTTCGCCGACCAGCTCAAGGACGTCGCCCGGCTGATCAAGGCGAAGGTCGGCCTGCGGGTCGCGGCCGTCGACATCGGCGGCTGGGACATGCACACCAACCTCGGCGGCCTCGACGGCGGCGACATGCGCAACCGGCTCAACGAGCTCGCCGGCGCGCTCGGCGCGTTCGCCACCGACCTCGGCTCCGCGCTCGACAACACCTCGATCGTCACGATGAGCGAGTTCGGCCGCCGGGTCGAGGAGAACGGCAACGCCGGCATCGACCACGGCCACGGCGGCGCTGATGCTGCTGCTCGGCGGCGGCCTCAACGGCGGCACGGTGCACGGCAAGTGGCCGGGCCTGTCCGCCGGCGCCCTCGACCAGGGCGACCTGGCCGGCGCCAACGACTACCGCGACGTGATGACCGAGCTGCTCGGCGCCCGGATGGGCGTCAAGGACTGGAAGAAGATCTTCCCCGGGTACGAGGCGAAGAAGATCGGCGTCTTCCGCTGAGCTAGTTGGACAGCACAGCTAGCTCCGCAGGAAGTCCAGCACGTCCTTCTGGAACTTGTCCTGCTCCGTCTCGAAGAGACCGTGCGGCGCGCCCGGGTAGACCTTCAGCTCGGCGTCCTTGACGATCTTCACGGCCTTCTTCGAGGCGTCCGCGAACGGCACGATCTGGTCGTCGTCGCCGTGGATGAACAGCGTCGGCACGTCGATCGCCTTGAGGTCGCTCGGTCAGGTCGGTCTCGGAGAACGCCTCGATGCAGTCGTACGCCCCCTTGATCCCGACGGTCATCGACTGCTCCCAGAAGTCGTCGAGGATGCCCTGCGAGACGTCGGAGCCCTTCCGGTTGGCGCCGAAGAACTGCGGGGCGAGGTCCTTGTAGAACTGCGAGCGGTCGTCCTTGACGCCCTCGCGGAGCTGGTCGAACACCTCGATGGGCAGCCCGTCCGGGTTGTCCTTCGGTCTTCAGCATCAGCGGCGGGATCGCGCCGACGAGCAGCATCTTCGACACCCGGTCGGTGCCGTGCCGGCCGACGTAGCGGGTGATCTCGCCGCCGCCGGTGGAGTGCCCGACGAGGACGACGTCGTTCAGGTCGTTCGACTCGATCACCGCGGCCAGGTCGTCGGCGTACGTGGTCGAGGTCGTTGCCGTCCCAGGGCTGGCTGGACCGCCCGCCGCCGCGGCGGTCGTGCGCGATGCCGCGGAAGCCGTTGTCGGCGACCATCATCATCGTGTCGTCCCACGCGTCCGCGGTCAGCGGCCAGCCGTGGCTGAAGACGACGGGCTGGCCGCTGCCCCAGTCCTTGAAGAAGATGTCGTTGTTGTCCTTGGTCGAGACATGTCCGGTGGTCATCGATTCCCCCATGGGTGTTTCGTACGCAACTCGTTCCGACGCTACGTGTGGTACGCGGGGGGCTTCCGGAGTTCAGACGAGGTTGTGAACGGTGGTGCGTCAGTGGCCGTCGAGCCGCGCCACCAGCCGCTCGCCGTCCGGCCACGGCCCGAACCCGGTGGCGCTGTCCAGATGCCCGACGTCACCGGCGTCGACGAGGTCCGCGCCCCAGTCGCCGGCGCACGCCGGAAATGCTCCATGGTGCTGTAGGGGTCGGTGCGACTGGCGACCAGAATCGACGGGAACGGCAGGGGCGTGCGCGGCACGTCAATCCACTCAGGAGGGATGTCCGGCGGCGTGACCAGCAGCGCACCGCGGACCGGCCCCGAGTGCCGAGCGGCCCAGAGCGCGACGGTCAGGCAGCCCGCGCTGTGCGCGACGAGGATCGCGGGCGTCTCGTCGGTGTCGACCGCCGCCCGCAACGCCTCGACCCGCTCGGCGGGCACGTACGGCGGCCCGGGCGGCTCGGGCGCCCACCGGTAACCCGGCTGCTCGGCCAGCCGGCCCATCCAGTGCCCGGGCAACGGAATTCCGCGGCCGGGCACGAGCAGATAGCGCGTCATGAGCCGCCCGTCTCGGACCGCACGCGGGTCATCAGGGCGACGAAGTCGGCCGGCTTCTCGAACAGGGAGCGGTGGCCGGCGTCCGGGAACGTGACGCGTTCCTTGTGCGGCGCCCGCAGGGCGTCGTACCACGGTGCCAGCACCGCCAGGCGGCCCGGCACGTCGTGGGCCCCATCGACGAAGTAGGCCGGGACGGCCAGGCTGGGCACCCGGGCCAGCAGGTCGACGTCTTTCTCGCGTGGGTAGAGCACGCCGTAGGAGTCCAGGAAGCCGCTCATCACGTGCATCTTGTCGAGCAGGGAGTGCTCGTCGACCTCGAAGTTCTCCAACTGGCCGTTGCCGGCGTCGGCGCTGCCGGGATAGGCGTAGACCTCACCCTCGGCGAGCAGCATCGGCTCGTAGTCGTAGATGGTGTCGTAGGGCGGCGGCCCCAGCGTGGCCAGCGTCGACGCGAGGCCGGACTCGCCGTTGGTGCGGGCCCAGGCCAGCGTCTGTTCGTACTGCGACCGGTCGGCCGCGGTCAGGTTGACCACCTGGGCCGCGCCGACGTAGGCGTGGTAGAGCTCCGGATGCCGCTGGGCCGCCAGCACCCCCTGGAGTGTGCTGCCGGAATGGCCGACCAGATAGATCTTCTCCTGGCCGAACCGCTCGCGCAGGTAGTTGGTGAGGCCGAGGGTGGTGTCGATCTCGTCTTCGAGGGTCAGCGTGCGGGTCGGATCCAGGGCGCCGTAGGACTTCCCGCCACCCCGACGGTCCACAGTGGCCACGATGAAGTGCCGCTCCAGCTCGGCCAACCGCTTGCGCACCGCGCCGATCTCGGAGCCGCCCGGCGAGCCGGGCTGGAGGAGCAGCACCGGCGCGGTGCGGTCGGCTCCCCGGATCAGCAGGCCCAGCCCGTCGACCGTGGTCAGCTCCGCGATGCCGCCGTCGATGGCCGCGGTGCGCGCCGGGATCGCTACTGTGCCCGTGACCAGCGCGAGGAACGCGGCCAGCAGGCCCACCACGATGCGCCCGGTGTAGCGGCGGAACCGTCCACCACCCCCGACTCCGCTCCGGCGCCGGGCCAGGCCCGCGCCGTACGCGGCCCCGACGACCAGCGGCAGCAGCGCGAGCAACCCGTGCAGGCCGCGCCCGACCAGCAGTGCCAGCACGCCCAGCGCGCTCGCATGTGGAGCGTCGACGGTCGGCCCGACGAAACCGATGCGGACCAGCTCGACGGTGGCGGCGAACAGCACCGGGGCGAGCAGCATGGCCCACCGCGACCGGGTCAGCGCGCCGGCCAGGAAGCCGACGCCGAGGCTGAGCAGGATGGAGGACAGGGCGTCCGTGGTGGTAACCGGGCCGCGCGGGGTCCACCAGCCCGCGACGACACCCCACCCCAACACCGCGACCGGGCCGAGCAGCCACAGTGGCGGTTGCGCCCAGCGCGGGCTCGTTTCCGGCGATCCGGTGACTTCCCCCAGCACCGACATCGCCTGATTCTATCGACAGCGATGCCTACGTGATGCCCGCGGCGTCGAGCAGGGCGGCCGCCGTGGTCACGCTCAGCCCGTCCAGGCCCGTGTCGTGCACGACCACGCGGGCGGCTGAGCCGTCGAACACCACGGTCAGCTGGCGGGCCAGCAGGTCCGGGTCGGCGGCGCCGGCGGCGCGCGCCTCGGCGGCGAACCAGTCGGTCAGCTGTTGCTTGAAGTCGCGGGCGACCGCGGCCGCCGGGTGTGCTGGGTCACGCAGGTCCGAGGCGGTGTTGACGAACCGGCAGCCGGCGAACTCGGCGTGCCCGGCGACCTCTTCGAGAGCCCGGAAGACATGCAGGATCCGCTCCCGGGGCCGGCTCTCGGCGTCGTCGGGGAGGAACGACCGGTGGATTCCGGGCCCGTCCGCCACGAGCGCCTCCTTGACCAGGTCGTCCTTGGTCGCGAAGAGCTGGTACATCGACCGCTTGGACACGCCGGCAGCGGCACACAGTCGCTCGACGCCGGTCGCGGTCACCCCGTCGCGGTAGAAGAGCTCTGCCGCCGCCGCCAGCAGGCGGTCACGCGAGGTCGTCCCTGTTGCCATCAGCACAGCGTAGCGCCGATTCTTGCGATCGGAAACCGATCGGTTTACCTTGGTGGAAACCGATCGGTTTACCCCCTCGTAAGGAGCAGACATGCAGATCAACGGCGCTACCGTGCTGGTCACGGGCGGCAACCGCGGGCTGGGCAAGGCCTTCGTCGAGGAGTTCCTCGACCGGGGCGCGAAGACCGTCTACGCGGCGGCCCGCGACCCGCGCACCGTGACCAACCCCCACGCGGTCGCGGTCCCGCTGGACGTGACCGACCACGCGTCGATCGAGCGGGCCGCTGAGCTGGCCGGCGACGTCACCCTGGTGGTCAACAACGCCGGCATCGACACCTACAGCCGCAGCTTCCTCGACAGTGACCGGGCCGACATCCGGCGCGAGTTCGACACCAACCTGTTCGGCCCGATCGACGTCACCCGGGTCTTCGCGCCGGTGATCATCCGCAACGGCGGCGGGCACCTGCTCAACGTCGCCTCCGTGCTGTCCTGGCTGCCCAGCGGTGCGTACGGGGCGTCCAAGGCCGCACTCTGGTCGGCCACCAACCACCTGCGCACGGAACTCGCGCCGAAGGGCGTCGGCGTGACCGGGCTCTACGTGGGCTACATCGACACGGACCTGGCCGCCCACGTCACGCTCCCCAAGAGCGACCCGCGCGCCGTCGCCCGGGCCGGCGTCGACGGCATCGAGGCCGGCGCCGACGAGGTGCTGGCCGACGAGATCACCCGCGCCGTCCGCGCCGCCCTGAGCGGCGACCCGACAACCCTGCTCGCCTAGAAACCCCACCATGTGCGAGTCGGCCGGCTGCTCGGTTTGGCTGGGCCGGCCGGCCGGTTAACTCCTTGGCACATGAGTGACCGGTGGTACCAGAAGGCTGTCGTCTACTGCCTCGACGTCGACACGTTCCAGGATTCCGACGGCGACGGCGTCGGCGACCTCCGGGGGCTGATCGGCCGGCTCGACTACCTGGCCCGGCTCGGGGTGACCTGCCTGTGGCTGAACCCGATCCACCCGACGCCCGGGCCACGACGACGGCTACGACGCGACCGACTTCTACGGCATCGACCCCCGGATCGGCACGCTCGGCGACTTCGCCGAACTGCTGCACCAGGCCGACGACCGGGGGATCCGGGTGATCATCGACCTGGTCGTCAACCACACCTCCGACGAGCACCCGTGGTTCAAGTCGGCCCGTTCGTCGCCGGACTCGCCGTACCGGGACTGGTACGTCTGGAGCCGGACCGAGCCCGCGGACCGCAAGCAGGGCATGGTCTTCCCGGGCGAGCAGGACGAGACCTGGAGCTACGACCGCACCGCGAAGGCCTGGTACTACCACCGGTTCTACAAGTTCCAGCCCGACCTCAACTTCGCCAACCCGGACGTACGCGCGGAAGATCAAGCGGATCATGGCGTTCTGGCTGCAACTCGGCGTCAGCGGGTTCCGGATCGACGCGCTGCCGTTCATCGTGGAGCTGACCGAGCCGGGAAACCCGGACTCACCGAAGGACTTCGGGCTGCGTGACCGAGCTGCGCCAGCACGCACAGTGGCGCCGGGGCGACGCGGTCCTGCTCGCCGAGGCGAACGTCGAGCCGGACCAACTAGTCAGTTACTTCGGGTCGGGCGGGGACGCCAACGACCGCGTGCAGATGCTCTTCGACTTCATGCTCAACGGCCGGCTGGTGCTCGCCCTCGCCCGGGAGGACCCGGAGCAGCTCATCGACGCGCTGCGGGACACACCGCAACTGCCGCCGGGCGGGCAGTGGGCGACCTTCCTCCGCAACCACGACGAGATCGACCTGTCCCGGCTCACCACCGAACAGCGCGGCGAGGTGTACGCGGCCTTCGGCCCCGACGAGGACATGCGGCTCTACGACCGCGGCATCCGGCGCCGGCTCGCGCCGATGCTGGGCAACGACCGGCGCCGCATCGAGCTCGCCTACGCGTTGCAGTTCTCGTTGCGTGGCACGCCGGTGCTGCGTTACGGCGAGGAGATCGGCATGGGGGAGGACCTGGCGCTGAAGGGCCGGTTCGCCATTCGTACGCCGATGCAGTGGTCGACGCTGCCCAACGCCGGCTTCTCCACCGCGGCGCCGGACCAACTGATCAGGCCGGTGGTCTCCGGCGGTGACCACGGCTACGAGAAGGTCAACGTGACCGCACAGCGGCACGACCCGAGCTCGCTGCTGGCCTGGTTCGAGCGGATGATCCGCACCTTGCGCGAGGCGCCGGAGGTCGGCGCGGGCTCGTGCACCCACGTCGACGTGCCGGTGCCGACCGGCATCCTGGCGCACCGTGCCGACGGCGCTACCGGCTGCATGCTCTTCGTGCACAACCTCGGCCGCAAGGCGGCGACCGTCGACCTCGGCAAGCTGGCGATCGACGCGGACCAGCCCAACGACGTGCTGGCCGACCAGGAGTACCCGGAGGTCGGCGACCTGACTGAGATAAAGGTCGCTGGTTACGGCTACCGCTGGATCCGGCTCAACCGGGCCTCTGCCGGTTGAGCGCGGGGTCGGCTACTGTGCGGTAACCGACGAGGAGGTCTGGCATGGCGGAGAAGGTGGCGGTCGTAACCGGCGCGGCACGCGGCATTGGTGCGGCGACGGCGCGGCGGTTGGCCGCCGACGGCCTGGCGGTCGCGGTGGTCGACCTCGACGAGACCGCGACGAAGTCCACTGTGGATGCCATCACCGGGGCGGGCGGCACGGCCGTCGGCGTCGGCGCCGACGTGGCCGACCGTGAGCAGGTCGACACCGCGATCGCGCGGATCGCCTCCGAGCTGGGCCCGCCGACCGTGCTGGTCAACAACGCCGGGGTGCTGCGCGACAACCTGATCTTCAAGATGACCGACGACGACTGGGACACGGTGCTCGCGGTGCACCTGCGCGGCGCGTTCCTGGTCACCCGGGCCGTCCAGACCCACATGGTCGCCGCGAAGTGGGGCCGGATCGTCAACCTGTCGAGCACGTCGGCGCTGGGCAACCGCGGGCAGGCCAACTACGCCGCGGCCAAGGCCGGGATGCAGGGCTTCACCAAGACGCTGGCGATCGAGCTGGGCCGCTACAACGTGACCGCCAACGCGGTCGCGCCCGGCTTCATCGAGACCGACATGACCGCGGCCACCGCCGCCCGGATGGGCGTCGACTTCGAGCTGCTCAAGAAGGGCGCCGCGGAGCAGATCGCCGTCCGCCGGACCGGCCTGCCCGAGGACGTGGCCCACACGATCTCGTTCCTGACCAGCGAGGGCGCCGGCTTCGTCAGCGGCCAGGTCATCTACGTCGCCGGCGGCCCTTCGTCGGGTCTCTAGTCGTCGTCGGAACTCGATAGCGCCGGCGCTCGGCTGGGCCGCACCGAGTTCATCGGATCAACCCGGTCCTGTCCTATGGCTCGATCATGACGACACACCCCGGGCGCCGGAGGTCCTCGGCCGTCCAGGGATCGCTTTGCGCCTGCGTGTTTGGTTCTGGGTGGCGTACTCGACGCGGCCGTGCGGGTCGTGCTCGGCGCGGGTGCTGTTTGTGGCGGCCCGTGTTCGTAGCGGCCGTGTTCGTGGCAGGTCGTGTTCGTGGCGGGCCGTGTCGTCCCGGGTCGAATTGATCGTGTGCGTGAGGTCTGGTCGGTGGTCGTGTTGTGGCTTGATCGTGTGCGTGAGGTCTGGTCGGTGGTCGCGCTGGAGCTTGATCGTGTGTGCCTGGTCTGGGCGACACGCCGCGACCAGACCAGAGGAGGCGCACCCGATCTTCGTCGCGGTGTCCCCATTCCCAGATGAGCCTCACCTGATCATGGGCGCACCCCGCGCGCTCCGCGGTTCGCGATGACCTCGGTGTGTTCGCAGGTGCGGAGTTCATCCGTTATGCCCAGAATCATGTCGGCGTCGGTATGTACCAACGAGCCGCTACGGCGACGACACGGGAGACGCATCGGAGACGGGCCGCCGGCTGTCCATGATCGAGCGTCGTTCGAGAGGTGGCTACAGCCGGAAGCGAGTGGGCACTCTAAACGGCGCTACGCCGGCCGGCGTAGCGGAGCCAGAGCAGGCCGAGCACCGGCAGCACCAGGGGCACGTAGCCGTAGCCCTTGCCGAAGTCGGTCCAGACCGTGTCGTCGGGGAAGGCCCCCGCGTCGAAGACGCTGAGCAGGCCGACCGCGACCACGCCGGCGAGCTCGATCGAGCAGCTGACCAGGGCTACCCGGCGCCAGGTCTCGCCGCCCTTGGCCAGCGCCACGGTGGCCACGATGTAGACCAGGGCGGCGAACGCCGAGAGCAGGTAGGCCAGCGGCGCCTCGCCGAACTTGGAGCCGATCTGCACGGCGGCGCGGGCGCTGGCCGAGAGCGCGAAGATGCCGTAGACGGCGATCAGCGCCCGGCCGGGCCCGCTGCCCAACGTGCGTGGCGCGGTCCGTTCGGCTCGCTCAGCCACTGGTCAACACCTGCCACGTCTGGTGCAGGCGCAACACCAGCACCGGAATCGTCAGACAGACCACGACGATGATGATCGAGCCCCATCGGGTCGGCTCCAGCTTGGCCAGCACCCAGCCCAGCGGCGGCAGGCAGACGATCGTCACGACGTAGCCCAGGAACGTCACCGCGCTCGCCGGGCGGTCGCCACCGGCCGCCGCGATCGCCGCCGCCACCAGCAGCACGATCAGCGCGACCTCGACGACGGCCAACCCGATCAGGTGACCGCGGGCGGGTGGGCGGTCGCGCAACGCCTCGACCAGGGCCCAGGCGCCGACCAACAGCGAGAGGGCGATCACAATGCCCGACAACGTGCCGTTCACGGGCACACCGTACTCGCAGGCAGGGCGGCACAAGCCATCGGGCAGACTGGGTGCCATGCCTCTCCGGTTCGGCCTCTTCGGCACCGGCCCCTGGGCCACCGCCACGCAAGGACCCGCGATCGTCGCCCACCCCGATGCCGAGCTTGTCGGTGTGTGGGGCCGCAACCCGGACAAGGCGGCGGCCCTGGCCGCCGCGACCGGCAGCCGGGCCTACGCCGACATCGACGCGCTGCTCGGCGACGTCGACGCGGTGGCCGTGGCGCTGCCGCCGGACGTGCAGCCGGAGATCGCCGAGCGGGCCGCCAAAGCCGGCCGGCACCTGCTGCTCGACAAGCCGCTCGCGCTGACCGCCGAGGCGGCCGACCGGGTGGTCGCCGCGGCCGACGCCGCCGCCGTGGCCTCCGTGGTCTTCTTCACCGCCCGGTTCCAGGACAACGTCACCGCCGCGCTGCGGGAGATCACCGCGACCGGCGGCTGGCAGGGCGGCCGGGTGGCGCATCTGTCCTCGATCTTCCAGCCCGGCAACCCGTACGGCGCGTCACCCTGGCGGCGCACCTACGGCGGGCTCTGGGACGTCGGCCCGCACGCGCTGTCGCAGGTGCTGCCGGTGCTCGGCCCGGTCGTCGAGGTGTCCGCCGTCGAGGGGCCGAGGTCCACCACGAACCTGTTGCTGCGCCACGAGTCCGGCGCGGTCAGCACCGTCACGCTCTCGGTCGACGCGCCGCCGGCGGCGACCATGCGCGACATCACCTTCTTCGGCGAGCACGGTGTCACCTCGGTGCCGCGCGGCGAGGGCGAGGTGCTGACCGCCTTCGGCGCGGCCATCGACCTGCTGATCGCCGAGGTCGCCGGGGCCAGCCACGACGTGGGTGTCCACTTCGGACGAGACGTGGTCGGGGTGCTGGCGGCCGCCGAGCGCTCCCGCTCGGAGGAGCGCGTGATCAAGCTCTAGGCGGCGAGGTCCGCGCGGCGCAGCCAGCGGAGCGCGTCCGGCAGCGGCATGGGTCTGGAGAACAGGAAGCCCTGGCCGTACGGGCAGCCGATCCGGCGCAGCAGGTCGCGCTCCAGCGTGGTCTCGATGCCCTCGGCGACCACCTCGAGGCCGAGCGTGTGCGCCAGCCGGACGATGCCGTCGACCAGCGCGCGCTGCTGTGTCGAGGTGGTGACCGTACCGGTGAACAACCGGTCGATCTTGAGTACGTCGAGCGGGACGTGCCGCAGGTAGCTCAGCGACGAGTAGCCCGTGCCGAAGTCGTCGATCGCCACCCGGACACCGAGCCGGCGCACCTCGGCGAGGTCTTCCCAGACCTGGTCGTCGTCGCGCAACAGCAGGCTCTCGGTGATCTCCAGCATCAGGCAGGACGCCGGCAGGTTGTTGGCGGCGAGCTCGCGCTTGACGACCCGGACGAACCCCGGGGTCCGGAACTGCCGTGCGGAGACGTTGACGGCCACGTACGGCGCGCCGTACGACTGGCCCCGGCGCCAGGTCGTGGCGGCCGCGATCGCGGTCTTCAGCACCCACTCGCCGATCGGCACCACGAGCCCGGACTCCTCGGCGACGTCGATGAACGCGTCGGGCAACAGCCGGCCCCGGACCGGGTGGTTCCACCGCAGCAGCGCCTCGAAGCCGGCGGGGTGCGCGTCGGAGAGCCGGACGATCGGCTGGTACTCCAGCGTCAGCTGGCCGTCGTGGATCGCGTGGTCGAGCTCCGCCCGCAACTCCAACCGCTCGACGATCGTGGTGTGCAGCTCGGGCTGGTAGCGCCGCCACTGGCTCTTGCCCGCGCCCTTGGCCACGTAGAGCGCCAGGTCGGCCTGGCGGAGCAGCTCGGGACCGTCCTCCGCGTCGGCCGTGGTGCCGATCCCGATGCTGGCCGAGCAGCTGATCAGGTCGCCACCCACGTTGTACGCGTCGCGCAGCGCCCGGGTGATCCGGTCGGCCGCGTCCTCGACGTCGACCGGGTCGGCGGCGTCGTCGATCAGCACCGCGAACTCGTCACCGCCGAGCCGGGCGGCGGTGTCGTGCGGGCGCAGCGCGGCGCTGATCCGTCCGCCGACCGCCTTGAGCACCTGGTCGCCGCTCGCGTGCCCGAGCGTGTCGTTGACCACCTTGAAGTCGTCCAGGTCGATGAACAGCACGCCGACGACGCCGCGGCGGGCCTCGATCGCCTTCTGCATCCGCTCGGCGAACAGCGCCCGGTTGGCCAGCCCGGTCAGCGCGTCGTGGTTGGCCCGGAAGGTCAGCTCGCGCTCCAGCCGGCGCTTGTCGGTCACGTCGCGCAGGGTGAAGACGAGCCCGCGCACGGTCGGGTCCGCGCGCAGGTCGCGCACCGAGATCTCGACCTGGACCGCGGTGCCGTCGCCGCGCCGCAGCGTCCAGTCCGTGCTGCCGGCGTCCTGGTCGATGTCGCCCACCGGGCGGGTCTGGATGCGGCGGAACACCCGCTCGGCCCGGGCCCGCTCGGCCGGGTCGCCGTGGTCCAGCAACGAGCTGCCGACCAGCTCCACGTCACCGAACATCGCCTGGGCGGACGGGCTGGCGTACGCGATCCGGTCCTCGCCGTCGACGATCAGGATGACGTCGGCCGCGTTGTGCACGAGCGCGCGGAAGTACTCCTCGCTCGTCCGCCGGCGCAGCTTCTCGCTGAGCGCGACCCGGTCGATGGCCAGCGCCGCCTGCGAGGCGAGCACCGCCAGCCGGTCCTGGGCCATCAACAGTCGACGCTCCTGCGCGGCGACCAGCATGGCGCCGGTCTTGGCGCCGTCGCCGACCGACAGCGGCAGAGCCAGGGTGAACGTCTCGGGCCCGGTGGCGTGCCCGTCCGGGGACCGGCGGGCGCCGAGCGCGTCTGGCGATGGGCGGCGACAACTGGTCGGTGCGACACAGGGCCGGCTCGTCCTCCAGCTTGGCGATTGCCGCGCGCGCCGACTCCGCCGGCACGATGCCCAGGTGCCGGCCAGGGGTGTTGTCCTCGGGGCCCTGGGTGAGCAGGAGGAAGTGGTACTCGGTGCCGGGAGCCAGCACGCCGCGGATGCCGTCGTCCAGGGCGTCGGCGATGCCGTCGTCGTCGGCGGCGGCGACCAGCGCGGTGGACACCTGGCGCAGCCCGCGCTCGCGGCCGATCTGCTCGCGCAGGGTCTGAGCGAGATAGACCAGGCGCACCAGCACGAGCAAGAAGGTCACCAGGGACGCTACGGCGATCACCTCGCCGTGCCGGATCCCACCGAGCGCGAACGATTCGAACAGGAGGATCCCGGGCGGGATCAGTGCGGAGAGCCCCAGCAGCACCAGCCGCACCACGGTCGTCTCCCGGGGCCTCGGCAGCCGGCGTTCGGTGATGGTGCGCATCGAGGGCACCAGGGCGGCGGCGCCCCAGAACGCGTAGAGCGCGAAGTAGCCGAGGTCCAACGGGGTGCCGACCGGAAAGTCGTTGTCGATTCGGCCGACCCGGAACAGCGCGTCGGCGATCACGTAGCCGACCGTGCCCAGCACGAGCAGCAACACGGCCGGACTGAATCGGACGGCCGTCACGAGGCGGACCACCAGGCCGAGCACGATGATGTCGGCCACCGGGTAGGCGACCAGCAGGAAGTCGGCGATGAAGCCGGTGTGCGGCTGCTCGAACCGGGCCTCGACGGTCAGCACCCAGGTGAGCAGCCCGACGCCGAAGACCAGCACGAGCGCGTCGACCAGCGCGACCCGGTCACGGCGCGGTTCCGCTGCGCGGGCGAACCTGATCAGGGCGACGGCCAGGAAGACCAGGGAGATCAGCAGGAGTATGTCGTCGGACAGCGTCAGCGGGGGTCTGGCCGCGCCACCCGGCAGGGTCAGGTTGAACGCCAGGTCGGACGCGGCATAGAAGACCATCGCGGCGAAGAACCACAGCCAGTTGCCGATCAGCCGCGGCCGGTTGATCCGGATGCCGACCAGGATCGCGGCCACGCCACTGACGCTGATCGCTGTCCACAGGCCGGTCTGCCATGAGGTGGGCGTCACGAAGTAGACGACCGTCAGGGCGGCCATCCATACGCCGTACGCGGCCAGCCCTACGCGCCGCGTCATCCACCAACTCCGTCCAATTGCCGCTTAACAGGCATTTACACGGTACGACCGCCGGGTCGACGCGTCGAGAAAGAGCCTCGACTATCACGTACCGCTATGTCTCGATTACGACAAGTAGGCATCATCGGTCCACGCATCCTGGTACGAATCTGTGTAAAGCATCTCAAAACCGACATGAGGAGATCTCAGCATCATGCGTGTCTTCAGGACAGCGGGTCTCGCCGTCACGGTGGCCGCTCTGGCCCTGGCCATGGCGGCGTGCGGCTCGGACACCAGCCCGTCCACCGCCCTTCAGCCCACCGGCGGCTCGTCGGCCACGCCCACCGGGGGTGCCAGCGCCAGCCCGCAGCCATCCGGGACCAACACCGCCGGTGGCGGTGGCCAGGTCTTCGGGCCCGGCTGCTCCTCGCTGCCGAGCTCGGGCGCCGGCAGCCTCTCGTCGATGGCCTCGCAGCCGGTCGCCACCGCGGTGGCCAGCAACCCGCAGCTGTCGACACTGGCCAACGCGATCAAGACCGCGGGGCTGACCGACACGCTCAACAACGCGCAGAACCTGACCGTGTTCGCGCCGACGAACGACGCCTTCAACAAGGTTGGACAGGCGCAACTCAACTCGCTGCTGGCCAACAAGACGCAGCTGACCCAGACGCTGGAGTACCACGTGGTGCCGCAGCGGCTGAGCCCACAGCAGCTGGCCGGCACGCACAAGACCATGGAAGGCCAGACCCTGACCGTCACCGGCAGCGGCGAGGACTTCACGGTCAACAACACCGCGAGCGTGGTCTGCGGCAACATCCAGACCAGGAACGCGACGGTCTACCTGATCGATGCGGTGCTGACCCCGCCCGGGTCGACGCCGTCGCCGGCGTCAACCTGATCCATGCAGGCAAGGAGGGGCCCCCTGTTAACGCCTGGAGCGTTAACAGGGGGCCCCTCCTTCGTCCGTGCCGGGTCAGCCGAGCTTGGCCAGGAGCTCCGGGCCGCGGTTGGTCAGGCGGGTGATCGCCAGCCGGCCCAGGCCCCAGGCCAGCGCGGGGCCGAGCACCAGGCTCACCGGGGTCGCCGCCCAGCGGAGCAGGTCGTCGTCGTGCATGGTGCCGGTGATCAGCAGGGCCAGCGGCGGCGCGGCCAGCACCGCCAGCGTGATCAGCGCGAACCAGACGATGCCCGAGAAGCCGGACCCGTCGGAGCCCGGGTTGGTGCCCCGCTTGTGCGGGTCGGCGATCCGCACCGGCATGAACACCGAGATGAACACCAGCAGGCCGGCGCCCCCGCCGAGCACGAGCGGCAGCAGGCCAACCGCCCAGGGGACCATGTCCGCCGCACCGTGCCAGATGGCGCCGACCACGGTCAGCACGATCGCCGGCGGCGCCACGAGCAGCAGCCAGGCGCGCTGCCGGCCGCGGATGTCGGCCCGTTCCGCGCCGGGGGTGAGCAGCGTCTGCCACAGGGCGGTGCCGTCCGAGCTGTGCAGGTGCGCGCAGCTGCCCACCGCGAACGTCACGAAGAAGACGCCCGCCATCGGCAGGTAGTCGGTCACGTTGATCAGCAGCGGGAGCAGCACGTAGGTCAGCACGTACACCAGCGCGAACGCCAGGAAGTGGATCCGGACCAGGTCCCGGCCCCAGGTGCGCAGTTCCTTGCCGCGTACGGCGGCCAGCGCCGTGGCCGGCCGCCAGCCGCGCCAGCGGGCACCGCGGATGACCGTCGGGCTCACCGGGCGGTGCAGCAGCAACGCCCAGGCACCCAGCGCGACGGCGATCGCGGCGGCCAGGCCGGCGACCGTCGCCGCGACCAGGGCCCAGTCGCCCCGGGCGGCTGCCTCGATCGCGACCACCGGCCAACCCGAGGGCGCCAGGCGCAGCTTGTCGGCGATGAAGGCCGGCAGCGCCGTCTCCGGACCGCCGGTGATCGCCGCGATGATCACCCAGCCCTGCGCGCCCAGGCAGACCAGCACGCCCCACGG
Organism: uncultured Actinomycetota bacterium; assembly: GCA_963840005.1. Taxonomy (GTDB): domain Bacteria; phylum Actinomycetota; class Actinomycetes; order Mycobacteriales; family Micromonosporaceae; genus Asanoa. Next base: position 294,321 of record CAWIXO010000011.1, read on the forward strand.
CACCGCCATCAGCGCCGCGCTCAGCCGGCTGTTCAGCACCCGGCCGACCAGCGCGACGACCACATTGGATAGTGCCACGAGCAGGAGCACGAACAGCACGAGCACCAGCAGTGCCACGGGTACGGCGGCCAGGTCCAGGCGCAGCGCGTACCAGATCAGGGAGGTCCCGGCCAGCAGGGTGACCACCGGGCCGACACCGACGAGCGCGGCGCCGAGCAGGCCGACCGCGAGCTGTCGGTCGGTCAGCGGCACGTGCCGCAGGTGTTCCCGGCGCAGGCCCGGGTCGCTGCCGCCCATCATCGGGCCGACGATCCAGCCGAGCAGCCAGGACGCCATCGTCAGCAGCAGCGCCCCGCCGGCCCGGTCGGGGCCGGCCGAGATGGTGAGCCAGAGCGTGCAGCCGGCGGCGGCGATGCCGGCCACCAGACCGGTGGTCATCGTCGCGGCCTTGGTGCCGGTGAACGAGTGCCGCAGGATCCGGTACTTCATCGGCATCAGGATGGGCATCGGGTTCAGGACGCCAGCCATGACAGCTCCTCCTCGCCGGCCGTGCGGGCACCCACCAGCTCGACGAAGACCTCGTCGAGCGAGCGCACGCCGCGAACCTCGTCGATCGGGCCGGCCGCGACGACCCGGCCCTCGTGCATCACCGCGACCGTGTCGCAAAGCTGCTCCACCAGCGGCATCACGTGGCTGGAGAGCACGACCGAACCGCCGCCGACGACGAACCGCCGCAGGATCGAGCGGATGGTCAGCGCCGACACCGGGTCGACCGCCTCGAACGGCTCGTCCAGTACCAGCAGCCGCGGCCCACCGAGCAGGGCGCTGGCCAGGGCGATCTTCTTCCGCATGCCGGCCGAGTAGCCCAGGATCAGCGTCCGCTCGGCGCGGTCCAGGTCGAGCACCGCGAGCAGCTCGTCGACCCGGTTCGCGACGACGTCGGCCGGCAGGCCGTGCAAGCGGCCGAGGTACGTCAGCATCTCCCGGCCGGTCAGCCGCTCGGTCATCGCCATCCCGTCCGGCAGCACCCCGACCAGCCGCTTGGCCGCGGTCGGCTGCTGCCAGACGTCGGTGCCGAAGATCTGCGCCGTGCCGGCGTCGGGCCGCAGCAGCCCGACCGCCATCGACAGTGCGGTGGTCTTACCGGCGCCGTTGGGTCCGACCAGGCCGAAGAAGGAGCCGGCCGGAACGGTCAGGTCGACCGCGTCGACCGCGACTTTCTCGCCGAAGCGCTTGGTCAGTCCGGCGAGCCGGAGTGCGTTCGTCGTCATGGGAGAAACGCTAGAAACTCAACCGGGCGGCCGGAATGCGTCCAGCCACCGGGCGGGGTGGGGCTAGCTACACCCCTATGGACGGCGTCTGGGCACACTGCCCACCGGGGCGCGGTTCGGCGAGACTGTGCCCATGACACGCGGACTGCACGCCCTGGCCGGCGGACTGCTGCGCGGCTGCTACGCGATCGCGTCCGCGGTGCTGCTGGCCGTGCACGTCGTGCTCTTCGTGCCCGGCTTCGGCCTCGGCATGTTGTTCCTCGTGCCGTGGCCGATGGTGGTGATGCGCCGGCTGGCCGACGCGGTCCGCCGGAGGCACGGCGACATCCCGCGGCCCTACCGCGCCCGGCCGGGCCCGCCGGAGCAGGAGGCCGACGGCCGGTACCGGCACGAGCGGCAGCTCTACCGCTCGCCGTTCTGGCCCCGGCAGTATCGCTACCTCGACTGGGTGCTGGGCGACCCGGCCACCTGGCGGGACATCGGCTGGCTGCTGACCAACCCCGTGGTCGGCGGTGTGCTCGGGTTCGGGCCGGCCGCGTTGGTGGTCGGCGGGCTGGCGGTGGCCACCGGCGCGGCGGACCGGTCGGCGTGGTGGATCCCGGTCGGGCTGGTCATGGTCGGGCTCGGCTTCGTGGTCGCGCCGGTCGCGGTGCGTACGCACGACGCCTGGAGCCGGCGGTTGCTCGCCCCGCCGCTCACCGAGTTCGGGTCGGCCAAAGTGTGGCTCGGTAGGCGTTTCGTGACGCTCATCCGACTGCTGGCTCTCGGGGGCCTGACCGTGGTCACCGCCGGGCTCGCCGTGATCTCGGTCGCCGCGCTCGCGCTGTTCTGCGTCGGGGTCGTCGGCACGTTGTCGGAGAACGCGGCACTGACCCGCCGGGTCACCGCCCTGCGGCGTGAGCTCGCCGAGCGGTGGTCGGGCGTGCCCATCCAGACCCCGTACCGGCCGGAGCCGCCGTTGCCCGCGCGCCGGGACGACGGCCTGTACGAGGTGGGCGACCATCTCTACAAGTCGACGGGCTGGACGCGGTTCTTCCAGCGCCTGGACTGGGTCTGGCACGACCCGGCGACCTGGCGGGATCTGTTGTGGACGGTCACGGATCCGTTGGTCGGCGGTGCCCTGGTGGCCGGGTCGGTGGGCGCGGTCGGCTACGGCTTCGTCGAGCTGATGGTCCCGGCGCTGATCCGGATCGCGCGGCTGGAGAACCCGCCGCCACTGGCCGTCCTCGCCGACCGGCCGGTCCTCGCGCTGCTTGCCGGCCTCGCCATGGTCGTGGCCGGTGCACTGTTCGCGCCGACCGCGCTGCGGCTGCACGGCCGGTGGACCGCGGTGCTGCTCGCGCCGACCGCCAAGGCCCGGCTGGCCCTGCGGGTGCAGGAGCTGACCGTGAGCCGGGAAGACGCGACCTCGGCGCAGGCGGCCGAACTGCGCCGGATCGAGCGCGACCTGCACGACGGGGCGCAGGGCCGGCTGGTCGCGGTCGGGCTGGCGCTCGGCGCGGTCGAGGCGCTGATCGACACCGACCCCGCGGCCGCCCGGCGACTGGTCGCCGATGCCCGCGAGAGCACCGCCCGGGCCCTGGCCGAACTGCGTGACCTGGTCCGCGGCGTACGCCCGCCGGTGCTCGCGGAACGCGGCCTGGTGGAGGCGATCCGCGCGCTGGCGCTGGACAGCCCCGTGCCGGCGACCGTGACCGCGCGGGCCCTCGGCCGTGCACCGGAGCCGATCGAGTCGGCCGTCTACTTCGCGGTCAGCGAGGCGTTGGTCAACACCGCCAAGCACGCGGCCGCGACGCAGGTCTCGATCACCTTCGGGTACGCCGACGGTGTGCTCACCGCCGAGATCGCCGACGACGGGCGGGGCGGCGCCGACCCGGCACTCGGCAGCGGGCTGCGGGGCATGCGACACCGGCTGGCGGCGTTCGACGGTACTGTCCGGTTGGTCAGCCCCGCCGGTGGGCCGACCACCGTGACACTGGAGGTGCCGTGCGCGTTGTCCTCGCCGAGGACCTCTACCTCCTCCGGGAGGGGCTCAAGCAGCTGCTGACCGCGCACGGGTTCGAGGTCGTCGCCGCCGTCGACAACGGACCGGACCTGCTGCGAGCACTGCTGGCCGAGCGACCGGACGTCGCGGTGGTCGACGTGCGGCTGCCGCCGACCCAGACCGACGAGGGGTTGCAGGCCGCGCTGGCCGCCCGCCGCGAGGTGCCCGGCCTGCCGGTCCTGGTGCTCTCCCAGCACGTCGAGCGCCTGTACGCCCGCGAGTTGCTGGCCGACGGCACCGGCGGGGTCGGCTATCTGCTCAAGGACCGGGTGTTCAACGCCGACCAGTTCGTCGACGCGGTGCGCCGGGTCGCCGCCGGCGGCACCGCGATGGACCCGGACGTGATCGCGAAGCTGTTCGCCCGGGTCGACCACAACGTCGGCCGGCTCACCCCGCGCGAACGCGAGGTGCTCGAGCTGATGGCCGAGGGCCGCTCCAACGCGGCGATCGGCCAGCGGCTGTTCCTGAGCGAGAGCGCGGTCGGCAAGCACACCGCCAACATCTTCGGCAAGCTCGGCCTGGCGGCGTCCGACGACGACAACCGCCGCGTGCTGGCCGTCCTCGCCTACCTGGACGGCGCGCGCTAGAACAGGTTGATGGTGAAGACCTCGAACGGCGCCGCGTAGCGGGTGCCCAGGCGGGTGCCGGCGCCACGGCCGATGCCCTCCAGGAACTCCTCCGGGTCGAACGCGCCCTCGCCGAGGCCGCGCAGGTAGGCCTCGTGCGCCTGCAGCGACTCCAGGCCGCGGTCGAACGTGCCGGTGATGTCGACGGCGTGCCGACCGTTCGGCGAGCCGGCCGCCCAGACCTGCCGCACCTTGTTCCACGGTTCGAGGCCCTGCTCCGGGAAGATCCAGCGGTTGCCGGCGTCGCGCACCGCGTCCAGCGTCGCCCGCCCGGTCGCGATGTGGTCGGCCTGGTTGAGCGCGTCGGCGCCGTCCCAGGTGTCCCGGAAGTTGTTGGTGATGACGATGTCCGGGCGGTGCCGGCGGACCACGGCGGTGATCTCGCGGCGCAGCGCGACTCCGTATTCGAGGATGCCGTCGGGCAGGCCGAGGAACTCGACCTCGGACACCCCGACCACCCCGGCCGACGCGCGCTGCTCCGCCTCGCGGAGCGACCTTCGTCTCGTCGGGCGCGAGCCCGTCGATGCCCGCCTCGCCGCTGGTGACCAGGCAGTAGACGATCTCCTTGCCCTGCGCCGTCCAGCGGGCCACCGCCGCCGCGGAGCCGAACTCGAGGTCGTCGGGGTGGGCCACGACGGCCAGCGCCCGCTGCCAGTCTTCGGACAGCGACTCGTACGGCGCGATGTCGGACACGGAGCGGCTCCTATCGGTCAGTCGGCTTGCGGGATGCTGGGGCCCACGTAGGCGGCCAGCCACTCGTTGAGCGGACCCGCCGCCCGGAGGAAGTCTGCCACCCGCCGCTTGGCCGCGGCTGTGCCCAGCCAGGGTGCGACCGGCCACTCGTGCCACGCGATGACGCCCTTGTGCCGCAACAGTTCGGCGCGCGGGTGCTCGGCGTCGTAGCCGCGCGGGGTGCGCTTGAGCCGGTCATGCCCGTCGATGGTGATCCCGGCGGCCGCCGCCTCGGCGACGATCCGCTCCAGCCGGGGGCCGGTCGCGTCGTCGTGCACCGCCTCGCGGTAACGGGCGAGCTGGTCGCGCTCCATCTGGTACATCCCGCTGCCGGCCGCCAGGCCCGCCGCGGAGAGGTGGATGTAGCCGCCGCGGGCCAGCGTCGCGGCGATCGCGGTCTTGTACGGCGACTTGTCGGCGCTGAACCGCACGTCGCGGTAGGGCCGGAAGATCCGGCCCGAACCGAACTCGGGCTCCAGGTCGTCGAGCAGCGCCTGCATCGGCGCGCGGACCTGCTCCTCGTAGACGGCCTTGTGCTCCGTCCAGTAGGTCTTCGAGTTGTCGGCCTCGAGCCCTTCGTAGAACTCCAGTGCCTCGCTGGGCCAGCCGCGGAACGCCACGCCTGCGACCTTATCCGCTGAGGTCCCAGGCCTCGCCCGCGCCGGCCATCCGGGCCGGTCCGGTGTACGTCGAACGGGCGGCGGCGACAGCGGCGGCGCCTGGTAGCCCGGGCCAGAGGTGGGTGAGCAGCAGCCGGCCCACGCCGGCCGCGGTCGCCGCCGCGCCGGCATCGAGCGCGCTGCTCAACCGACCGGCGCTATGGCCGGGCACCGCCTCCGGGTACGTCGCCTCGGCGAGCAGCACGTCGGCGCCGTCGGCGAGCGCGGCCAGCGCCGGCGCCGGGCCGCTGTCGCCCTGGTACGCGAGCGCCGTGCCGCCGGCCGCGACCCGGACGCCGTTGTTCGGCACGAAATGCGGCAGCGCGCGAACGTCCACAGCGAACGGCCCGATCCGCAGCCGGTCACCGTCGCCGACCGGGTGCAGCGTGTAGTCCAGCATGCCCGGCCGGTCCAGGGCGAGCACCGCGTCGAGCGCGCCCGGCGGCGCGTAGACCGGCAGCGGAGGAGGCGGGTCGTCGGCCAGTGAGCGGGCCCGCAGCAGCGGGTTGAGGTCGACGCAGTGGTCCGGGTGGCCGTGCGTGACGAATACCGCGTCGACGTCGGCGGCGGCGCAGACGGCCAGTAGGCGCGGAAAGGTCGCATAACCGGCGTCGAGCAGCAGCCGGAACCCGTCGTGCTCGACCAGGAAGCCGCTGCACGCGTCGTCCGCCTCGGGAAAGGCGCCCCGGGCGCCGAGCACGGTCAGCCGCACAAGGATGGAGGCTACTCTCGGAAACGTGAGCACTGACGGCGCTGTGACGCTGGCCGGGCTTCCCGCCAGCGTGCTCCTGCCCGGGCACGATGTGCCGCTCGGGCGTTACACCACCGTGCGGCGGCTGCTGCCGCAGCGACCACGCCGGATGATCGGCGCGTGGTGTTTCGTCGACCAGTTCGGTCCCGACGACGTGCTCGGCCACCCCGGGATGCAGGTGCCGCCGCACCCGCACACCGGCCTGCAGACGGTCACCTGGCTGGTCGCGGGCGAGGTGCTGCACCGCGACAGCCTGGGCAGCCTGCAGACGATCCGGCCCGGTCAGCTCAACCTGATGACCTCGGGCCACGGCATCGCGCACTCCGAGGAGTCGCCGGCCGAGCACCCGCCGATCATGCACGGTGTGCAGCTCTGGGTCGCGCTGCCCGAGGAGGCCCGGCACCAGCCGGCCCGCTTCGAGCACCACGCGGAGCTGCCCTCGGCCAACCTGGCCGGGGTGACCACCACGGTGGTCGTCGGTGAGCTGGGCGACCTGCGCTCGCCGGCCCGGGTGCACAGCCCGCTGCTCGGCGCCGAGCTTCTGCTGGAGCCGGGCGCCCGCACGGAGCTGATCCTCCGGTCCGACTTCGAGTACGGGCTGCTCGCGCTGGACGGCGCGGCCGAGGTCGACGGCACCGAGCTGACCCCGGGCGGCCTGCTCTACCTGGGCGAGGAGCGCACCGGGACGGCGATCAGCAGCGAGTCGGGCGCCCGGCTGTTCCTGCTCGGCGGCGAGCCGTTCGAGGAGCCGCTGGTGATGTGGTGGAACTTCGTCGCCCGCAGCGACGACGAGATCCGCCAGGCCCGGGAGGACTGGGCGACCGGGCGACCGCTTCGGCGTGGTGCGCGGCTATGCCGGCGAGCGGCTTCCGGCCCCCGCGCTGCCGACGACCAAGCTGAAGGTCCGGGACCGGCACGGCAACACGCTCAGCGGAGGATGATCCCCCGCACGTAGGCGGCTTGGCCGACGTGTTGCAGGTCGTCGTTGAGCACGCTGACCAGGCGTACGCCCATCGTCACCGGCGGCGTCCAGGATTGGTCGACGACCCGGTCGAGGTCGTCCGGCGAGACCGCCCTGATCAGTGCCGCGGTGCGTTCGTGCACGGCGGTGTAGTAGTCGACGAGGACCTTGCCGCTGGCCGGGCGCACGCCGAGCACTTCGTCGGGGCCATGCGCGTACCCGGTGTCGGCGGGGTCCGGGGTCAGCTCGAACCGCGGCGCCCACGGCCCGGTCACCCAGATCTGGTCGTCGCCGATGAGGTCCGCCACGTGGTCGTCCTGGATCCGGGTCAGGTGCCAGACGAGCCAGCCGACGGTGTTGGCCGAAGGGGCGGGCGGCCGGCGTAGCTGCTCGGCGTCGAGCCCGGCGACCGCGCCACGGACCAACCCGGGCAGCCGGCCGAAGGCGTCGGCCAACAGGTCGTTGATGTTCACCCGCACCATCATGCCCGCGTTGGTTAGCGTCGGCGCGTGAAAGACGAAGGCACGGTCGAGCTCACCGTCACGGGACACACCGCGACCATCACCATCAGCAACCCACGGCGGCGCAACGCCCTGACCCCCGCGATGTGGCGCCGGTTGCCGGACCTGCTGGACCGGGCCGCCGCCGACCCGGCGGTGCGCGCGCTGGTGCTCACCGGCGCGGGCGGCACGTTCAGCGCCGGTGCCGACCTCACCGGGGTCGGCGACCTGGTCGGCGCGGACAGCCCGCCGACCCGCGCGGAGGAGCGGCTGGCGGCGTTCCCGATGCCGACCATCGCCCGGGTGCGCGGCCACTGCGTCGGGGGCGGCTGCCAGCTCGCGGTCGCCTGCGACCTGCGGATCGCGGCGGAGGACGCGCGGTTCGCGGTGCCGCCGGCCCGGCTCGGCATCGTCTACCCGGGACCGACCACCCGCCGGCTGCTCGGCCTGGTCGGACCGGCCCGGGCGAAATGGCTGCTGTTCACGGCGGACCAGATCGACGCCGGCCGGGCGGCGGCGATCGGTCTCGTCGACGAGGTGGTGCCGGCCGACGAACTCGACGCGCACGTGGCCCGCCTGGTCGACACGATCGCCGAGCGCTCCCGGCTCTCGATCGCGGCGGCGAAGGAGACGATCGACCTCGCGGTGGCCGGGCACCCGTCGGCCGAGCGCGAGGCGTTCTGGCAGGCGGAGATGCTGCGGGCCGGTGACGTCGCCGAGGGCGCGGCCGCCTTCCTCGAGCGCCGCCGGCCCAATTTTTCCTGGCATCCGTGACCTGAGGCGCATTTATTCTCGCCAATGACAGGTTCCATTATTCCGGTGATATGACGTCGACCTAATGGTCAGGAACGGTCGTCCGCAAAGCGTTGACGGCCGTCTATTCGACTGGAAACATGTCGACAGATCGATACCTCCGGATCGGCCGACCGGCCGGTCCACATCCCCCTGGAGGATCAGTGAGTATCACCCGACGCGTCATGCTCTCCGCCACGGCCACGACCCTGGTGGCGGGAGCACTCATCGGTGTGTCCCCGGCGCAAGCGGCGCCAGACCCCGCTGGCCATGGACGCTGCCGCCACCCTCGCCGACTCGCTCGGCGCCGAGCGCAACGCGGGCACCTATCTCGACTCGTCCGGCGCGATGGTCGTCACCGTGACCGACGCCGCGGCCGCCAAGGCCGTCCAGGCCGCCGGCGGAAAGGCGCGCATCGTCGAGCGCAGCGCCGCCGATCTCGCTGGCCTGACCGCCAGCCTGGACAAAGGCGTGGTCGGCACCGCGTGGTCCGTGGACCCCGTGACCAACCAGGTCGTGATCGAGGTCGACACCACCGTCACGGGCGCCAAGCTCGCCGCACTGCAGAGCGGGGTGGCCGCCAGCAAGGGCGGAGCCCGGATCGAAAAGCTGGCCGGCAAGCTGAGCCTGAACATCTCCGGTGGCGACGCGATCTACACCGGCGGCTCACGCTGCTCGCTCGGTTTCAACGTGCGGTCTGGCACGACCAACTACTTCCTGACCGCCGGGCACTGCACCAACGCCGGGACGACGTGGACCAACGGCAGCCAGACCCTCGGCACCCGGGCCGGCACCAGCTTCCCGGGCAACGACTACGGCATCGTCCGCTACACCACCACGTCGGTCACCATCTCCGGCACGGTCGGCAGCCAGGACATCACCGGCGCCCGCACCCCCAGCGTCGGCGAAACGGTCAACCGCCGTGGGAGCACCACCGGCACCCGCAGCGGTCAGGTGCTCGGCCTCAACTCGACCGTCCGCTACCCGCAGGGCACGGTCACGGGCATGATCCGCACCAGCGTCTGCGCGCAGCCTGGTGACAGCGGTGGCCCGCTCTACCGTGGCACCTCCGCCCTGGGCTTGACCTCCGGCGGCAGCGGCAACTGCAGCACTGGCGGCACGACCTACTTCCAGCCCGTCACCGAGGCGCTGAGCGCCTACGGCGTCTCGGTCTGGTGACCTCGCCCTCCCCCTGAGTCCGCATCCCCCGCGGACCCCGACGGCCCCCGGACCCCGAGCCGGGGGCCGTCGCGCGACCATAGGTCGGTGCGTATCGAAGTGAACGGCCGTCCGGCGGCCGCTGCGGACCTGTCCACGACCTACGGACACTTCACCGCGATGCAGGTACGCGGCGGCGGCGTGCAGGGTCTGGCCAATCACCTCGAGCGGCTCGACGCGGCCAACCGGGAGCTGTTCGGCGAGCCGCTCGACCCGGAACACGTCCGCGACCTGGTGCGGCACGCGCTCGCCGGCGACGCGGACGCGGCCGTCCGGGTCACCGTGCGCGAGCCCGGCAAAGTGGCGGTCTCGGTCGCACCTCCGACGCCGCCCGTGCCCGGCCCGCTGCGCCTGCGGTCGGTGCCCTACCTGCGCCCGTTCGCCCACGTCAAGCACCTCGGCGGGTTCGCGCAGGTCGAATGGGCCCGCCGGGTCGGCGCGGAGGGCTACGACGACGCGCTGCTCACCGCCGGCGACGGCGAGGTCTCCGAGACGTCGGTGGCCAACATCGGCTTCTTCGCCGCCGACGGTGCGGTCGTCTGGCCCACCCCACCGTGGTTGCACGGCACAGCGATGCGGCTGATCGAACAGCACCGCCCGACCACCCGGCAGCGGATCACCCTGGCCGACGTCACCGGCTTCCGCGGCGCCTTCGTCGCCAACTCGATCGGCCAGACGGCGGTGGCATCGATCGACGACACTGTCTGTCTGCCTGAACCGGCGTTGCTGGCCGGTCTCGACGCGCTCTTCGCCGCCGTACCGTGGGATCCGATCTAAAGAGGTTGTCGCCGCGCGTACAGCTGGTCATGATTGATCCATGTGCGTGGGTGTGCGGCGAGCTAGCCGCGCCGAGCCGATCGTCGAGGTCTTCGTCCTCGCCTGATCCTCGGTGCCGGCTCGGCGTGTCCGCCAAACCGATCCCACGCGTTCGCGACGTTTCGCGGTGAGGAGCCCGTGCCTGGGCTCGTGAGCGCGCCGGCCCGCACACCGAAACGGCGAAACCATGCGATCCGAACAGATACGCGCCACTTTCCTCGACTACTTCCGCGGCCTCGACCACCTCGAGGTGCCGCCCGGTCCGCTCGTGCCCGACGACCGCGACCTGCTGTTCACCAACGCGGGCATGGTCCAGTTCAAGCCCTACTTCCAGGGCCGCACCGGCCGCCGGCGCCGCGGTTGATGTCGGCGCAGCCGTGTGTGCGCACCGTCGACATCGACCGGGTCGGCCTGACCGACCGGCACGCGACCACGTTCGAGATGCTCGGCAACTTCGCGTTCGCCGACTACTTCAAGCGCGAGGCGATGGCGTACGCGCTGGACCTGCTCACCACGGGCTTCGGGCTGGAGCGCGACCGGCTCTGGATGACCGTGCTGCGCGGCGACGAGGAGAGCGTCGACCTCTGGCTCGGCCTCGGCGTGCCGGCGGAGCGCATCCAGCGTCTCGGGCCCGACGACAACTTCTGGAGCATGGGCGTGCCCGGGCCGAGCGGGCCTACGTCGGAGATCTTCTACGACCGCGGGCCGTCGGTCGGTCGCGACGGCGGGCCGGCGGTCGACAGCGAGCGCTTCGTCGAGCTGTGGAACCTGGTCTTCATGCAGTACCAGCGCGGCGAGTCGGACGAGGAGATCCTCGGTGACCTGCCCGGCCGGCACATCGACACCGGGCTGGGCCGCGACCGGCTGGCGATGGTCCTGCAGGGCGTCCGCAACCTCCAGGAGACGGACCTGGTCCGGCCGACCCTGCACGCGGTGCGCGAGGTGACCGGCCGCGACGACGAGCCGGGTGCGCACCGCCTGGTCACCGATCACCTGCGCGCCGCGGTGCGGCTGATCGCGACTGGTGTGGGGCCCGGCAACGAGGGCCGGGGCTACGTCGTGCGCCGGCTCCTGCGTCGCGCGGTGCGCCGGCTCGTGCTGCTCGGCGTCGACGAGCCGGTGCTCGGCGCGGTCGCGGACAGCGTGACCGAGGTGCCGGTCGGCGTGGCCCACGAGGTCGTCGAGCGCGAGGAGCGGGCGTTCCGGCGCACACTGCGGGCGGGCAACCGGCTGCTGGACACGGAGCTCGCGCGGGGTCCGTTGCGCGGTGAGACGGTGTTCAAGCTGCACGACACCTACGGCTTCCCGGTCGACCTCACCGTTGAGATCGCCCGGGAGTCCGGTGTCTCCGTCGACATTGACGGGTTCGAGGCTCTGATGCGCGAGCACCGCGAGCGCAGCCGCGTCAAGCGTTAGTAGATGTTCTTCGCGTAGTCCGGGCCGTAGTGCCGGTCGAGGTCCGCCAGGGTCTCGGCCGGCTGCTCCACCTCTTTGATCAGCACGGCCCGGCGGGGCAGCGCGTCGGGCTGCCACGTCTCCGGCTTCCACAGCTGGGAGCGCAGGAACGCCTTCGCGCAGTGGTAGAAGATCTGTTCGATCTCGACCCGCAGCGCGAACGCCGGCCGGTGTCCCTTGACCACCATGTCGTCGAACCACGGCGCGTCGGACAGGATGGTCGCCCGCCCGTTGATCCGCAGCGTGTCGTCGCGGCCCGGGATCAGGAAGATCAGCCCGACGTGCGGGTTGTCGATGATGTTGTGGAAACCGTCGGCGCGCTTGTTGCCCGGCCGTTCCGGTATCGCGATGGTCGTGTCGTCGAGCACCAGCGCGAAGCCGGCTGGGTCGCCCTTCGGCGAGACGTCGCAGGTGCCGTCCGCGCCGGCCGTCGCCAGCAGAGCAGAACGGGGACGCGGCGAGCCAGTCCCGGTCCCGCTGGTGCAGTTCCTTGCGGTCCTTGTCGCGCGCCCGCTTGCCCGGCTGGCCGAGCAGCGCCCGGAGCTCTTCATGTGTCGTGACTGCCGTCATGCATCCCCCCACGGTCGACTCCGCTGCCGACCCTATGCGATTGCGGCAAAGCCCCCCGCCGGCCGTTCGTGGGCGGTTTCATATGAGAGGAGGTTTTCATCCGGTTTGGGGGCAGCGGTGCAGGACGTGGCGTACATCCTGATCACGATCGCACTGTTCGTGGTGCTGGCGATCATCGTGCGGCAGGTCGAGCGGTTGTGAACGCGATCAACCTGGCCGGGCTGATCATCGGGTTCCTGGTGGTCGTGTTCCTGATCCTGGCGTTGATCTTCCCGGAGCGCTTCTGATGTCGACGACGATCGCCGGCGTCTTCTTCGTGCTGTCGCTGGTGCTCTTCGTCGCGCTCGCCTACCGCTACTTCGGCGACTACATCTTCCGGGTCGTCACCGGCACCCGGCACTCAGCGGTGGAGCGGCTGCTCTACCGGCTGGTCGGCGTCAACCCCGCCGGCGAGCAGAGCTGGCCGGTCTACGCCCGCAGCGTGTTCGCCTTCTCCCTGCTCTCGCTGCTGTTCCTCTACGGCTTCACCCGGCTGCAGAGCAAGCTGCCGCTCTCCCTGGGCTTCCCGGGGATGTCGCCGCACCAGGGTTGGAACACCGCGGCCAGCTTCGTGACCAACACCAACTGGCAGTCGTACGCGGGTGAGTCCACGCTCGGCCACCTGGTGCAGATGTCCGGCCTCGCGGTGCAGAACTTCGTGTCGGCGGCGGTCGGCATCGCGGTCTCGGTGGCCCTGGTCCGCGGCTTCGCCCGCAGCCGCACCGATGCGTTGGGCAACTTCTGGGTCGACCTGACCCGGATCACGCTGCGGGTGCTGCTGCCGGTGGCGGTGGTGGCCGCGATCGTGCTGATCGCCGGCGGCGTGGTGCAGAACCTCTCCGGCGGCACCGACGTCACCACGCTGGCCGGCGCCACCCAGCACATCCCCGGCGGCCCGGTGGCCAGCCAGGAGGCCATCAAGGAGCTCGGCACCAACGGTGGTGGGTTCTACAACGCCAACAGCGCACACCCGTTCGAGAACCCCACGCCGTGGACGAACTGGATCGAGATCTTCCTGATCCTGCTGATCCCGTTCGCCATGCCCCGGGTGTTCGGCCGGATGGTCGGCGACAAGCGGCAGGGACACGCGATCCTCGCGGTCATGGCCATCCTCGCGGTGGCCAGCGTGATCCTGGTGAACACGTTCGAGTTGCTGCACAACGGCACCGTGCCGAACGCGGTGAACGCCGCCTTCGAGGGCAAGGAGGTGCGGTTCGGCATCTCGAACTCGGCGACCTTCGGCGCGGCCACGACGCTCACCTCGACCGGTGCGGTCAACTCGTTCTTCGACTCGTACACGGCCCTGGGTGGCATGGTTCCGATGGTCAACATGATGCTCGGCGAGGTCGCGCCCGGTGGGGTCGGCTCCGGGCTCTACGGCCTGCTGATGCTCGCGGTCATCGCGGTGTTCGTCGCCGGGCTGATGGTCGGCCGCACTCCGGAGTATCTCGGCAAGAAGATCTCCGCCCGCGAGATCAAGTTCGCCTCGCTCTACTTCCTGATCACGCCGGCCGTCGTGCTGATCGGCATGGCCACCGCGATGGCGACCAAGAACAAGGAGACAATGCTCAACGTCGGCCCGCACGGCTTCTCCGAGGTGTTGTACGCGTTCACCTCGGCCGCCAACAACAACGGCTCGGCGTTCGCCGGGATCACCGTCAACGACCAGTGGTGGGACACCGCGACCGGGCTGTGCATGGTGATCGGCCGGTTCCTGCCGATGGTGTTCGTGCTGGCGCTGGCCGGCTCGCTGGCCCGCCAACGCCCGGTGCCCGCCTCGGCCGGCACCCTGCCCACGTACCGGCCGCTGTTCATCGGCATGGTGGTCGGCGTGGTGATCATCCTGGTCGCGCTGACCTTCCTGCCCGTCCTCGCGCTCGGCCCGCTGGCCGAGGGGCTGTGAGGCGACCATGACCACGGTGGCGGAGCACCCGGGCCGGATCGGCGGTGGCCTACTCGACCCACGGCAGCTCTGGAAGTCCGCTTCCGGACGCGGTGCGCAAGCTCAACCCGGGCACGCTCTGGCGCAACCCGGTGATGTTCATCGTGGAGCTCGGCGCGCTGTTCACCACCGCTCTGTCCATCCAGGACTCCTCGACCTTCGCCTGGCTGATCACGGTCTGGCTCTGGCTGACGGTGATCTTCGCGAACCTGGCCGAGGCGGTCGCCGAGGGCCGTGGCAAGGCGCAGGCGGCGACGCTGCGGCGGGCTCGGCAGGAGACGGTGGCCCGGCGGCTGGTCGACTGGGCGCCCGGTCAGGCGTCGCACCGCGAGCAGACGGTCGACGCCGTCGAGCTTCGGCAGAACGACGTCGTGGTCGTCGAGGCCGGCCAGGTGATCCCCGGCGACGGCGACGTGGTCGAGGGCGTGGCCAGCGTCGACGAGTCGGCGATCACCGGCGAGTCGGCCCCGGTGATCCGCGAGTCCGGCGGGGACCGCAGCGCGGTCACCGGCGGCACCCGGGTGCTCTCGGACCGGATCGTCGTCAAGATCACTCAGAAGCCCGGCGAGAGCTTCGTCGATCGGATGATCAGCCTGGTCGAGGGCGCGTCGCGGCAGAAGACGCCCAACGAGATCGCCCTCAACATCCTGCTGGCCGCGCTGAGCATCATCTTCCTGCTGGCGGTGATCACGCTCCAGCCGGTGGCGATCTTCTCGAAGGCGTTCCAGGGCGCGGCGCCGAACACGCTGGTCATCAACGAGCACGGCGTGACCGGGATCGTCCTGGTCTCGCTGCTGGTCGCGCTGATCCCGACCACGATCGGCGCGCTGCTCTCCGCGATCGGCATCGCCGGCATGGACCGGCTGGTGCAGCGCAACGTGCTGGCCACCTCCGGCCGCGCGGTCGAGGCGGCCGGCGACGTCAACACGCTCCTGCTCGACAAGACCGGCACGATCACCCTCGGCAACCGCCAGGCGACCGAGTTCCTGCCGATCAGCGGCGTCGCGGCCGCCGAGCTCGCCGACGCGGCGCAGCTGTCCAGCCTGGCCGACGAGACACCCGAGGGCCGGTCGATCGTGGTCCTGGCGAAGAACGAGCACGGGCTGCGCGAGCGGGACGAGGGCGTCGTCCCGTCCGCCCAGTTCGTGCCGTTCACCGCCGAGACCCGGATGTCCGGTGTGGACCTGTCCGGCGACGGCGGCGCGCCGGACCGCCGGATCCGCAAGGGCGCGGCGGCGGCGGTGATGCGTTGGGTGCGGGAGAACGGCGGGCACCCGACCGAGGAGGTCGGCGGCGTGGTCGACGGCATCTCGGGCACCGGCGGCACGCCGCTGGTGGTCGCGGAGCATATCGATGGGCAGCCTGCCCGGGCGCTGGGCGTCGTCCACCTCAAGGACGTGGTCAAGGCCGG
Organism: uncultured Actinomycetota bacterium; assembly: GCA_963840005.1. Classification (GTDB taxonomy): domain Bacteria; phylum Actinomycetota; class Actinomycetes; order Mycobacteriales; family Micromonosporaceae; genus Asanoa. The sequence goes on from CAWIXO010000011.1 coordinate 310,108, forward strand.
CATGCGGGCGCGGTTCGACGCGATGCGCCGGATGGGCATCCGGACGATCATGATCACCGGCGACAACCCGTTGACGGCGCGGGCGATCGCGGAGGAGGCCGGTGTCGACGACTTCCTCGCCGAGGCCAAGCCCGAGGACAAGATCGCTCTGATCCGCAAGGAGCAGGAGGGTGGTCGGCTGGTCGCGATGACCGGTGACGGCACCAACGACGCGCCCGCGCTCGCGCAGGCTGACGTCGGTGTCGCGATGAACACCGGCACGTCGGCCGCGAAAGAGGCCGGCAACATGGTCGACCTGGACTCGGACCCGACGAAACTGATCGAGATCGTCGAGATCGGCAAGCAGTTGTTGATCACCCGGGGTGCGTTGACCACGTTCTCGATCGCGAACGACATCGCGAAGTACTTCGCGATCATCCCGGCCATGTTCGCCGGCATCTACCCGAGTCTCGACGACCTCAACATCATGCGGCTGAGCTCACCGGCGTCCGCCATCACCTCGGCGATCATCTTCAACGCGCTGATCATCGTCGTGCTGATCCCGCTGGCCCTGCGCGGCGTGCGGTACCGGCCGAGCAGCGCGTCGGCACTGCTGAGCCGCAACCTGTTGGTCTACGGGCTGGGCGGCATCATCGCGCCGTTCGCCGGCATCAAGGTTCTCGACATCGCCATCATCCAGTTCATTCCGGGGATCTCCTGATGCGGCTACCCAACTGGCTCGGCCAGCACCTGGCGGCCTTCCGCGCGGTGCTCGTGTTCACCGTCCTGCTGGGCATCGCGTACCCGTTGCTGCTGGTCGGGATCGGGTTGCTGCCCGGTCTGCACCACCGCGCCGAGGGTTCGTTCGTCACGTCGGGATCGCAGCGGGTCGGCAGCAAGCTCATCGGGCAGAGCTTCGTCGACGACGACGGCAACGGAATACCGCGGTACTTCCAGAGCCGCCCGTCGGCCGCCGGCGACGGCTACGACCCGACCGCGAGCTCGGCCAGCAACCTCGGGCCCGAGAGCATCGAGGACGTGCTGCCGGTGCCGGGCGCGCTCGATGACGAGGGCAACCCGGACGAGGGAACGCAGAGCCTGCTCACCCAGGTCTGCACCCGCAGCCTTTCGGTCGGGTCGCTCAACGGCGTCTCCGGCGCACGGCCGTTCTGCACCACGGACGGGGTGGGCGCGGTGCTGCGGGTGTTCCGCCGGGACGGGTTGAGTGGCCCGGCGACCCGCGCGGTCAGCGTCAACCAGGCGCGTCCGGCGACGCCGTTCATCGCGACCTTCGAAGGCGTGCCGGTGGAGAGCGCGGTGCCGGGCGAGGACTACAGCGGGGGAGTGCTGACGCCGGTGCGCGGCTCCGCGCCGTCCGCACCGGCGGTGCCGTCCGACGCGGTGACGGCCAGCGGCTCGGGGCTGGACCCACACATCACCCCGGCGTACGCCCAGCTGCAGCTGCCCCGGGTGGCGCGCGAGCGGGGCGCGACCGAGGCGGCCATCCAACGCCTGGTGGATGACAACACCGCCGGCCGCTCGGTGGGCTTCATGGGTGCGAAGCGGGTCAACGTAGTCCGCCTCAACCTGGCCCTCGACAACGAGTTCCCGGTGCGCTGATGCGCCGGTCAGGGTGTCAGGAGCAGTTCCAGCGTGTGCTGGAGGTGGGCGGTGACGAGCTTCGCGCTGGTGTCGCCGTCGTGGCCGGCCAGGGCGTCCACCAGGGCGCGGTGTTCGGCGGTGGCCTCGGCGAGCCGGTCGGGGTGGGCTTTCATCGACTCGCCGACGTAGCGGGCGGTGCTGCCCTGTGCGCTGGTGACCAGAGAGAAGAGGCGCGGTGAGCGAGACGCCCGACCGAGCAGAGCGTGGAACGCCCAGTTCAGTTCCAACCAGGCGGCCGGGTCCGTCTCCCGGGCCATCCGGTCCAGCAGGTCGCCGGCCGCAGCCAGCTCGTCGGCCGTGATGTGCCGGGCGGCCCGGCGGATGGCCAGCGGCTCGATGGCCGCGCGGATCTCGTAGATCTCGCGGAGGTCGTCCTCGTCCAGGTCGTGCACGACGGCGCCGCGGTGCGGGTCGATCCGGATCAGACCGTCGGCGGCGAGGTCGCGCAGTGCCTCGCGGACGGGAGTGGTGCTGACCGCGAGCTGGGTGGCGATCTCGGCCTGGCCCAGATGGGTGCCGCCGGTCAGCACGCCACTGAAGATCGCGCGACGTAGGGTGTCGCGGACCAGTTCGTGCGCGGTTCGCCGTTGTGGCGCGGGCGCCAGTCTGGCGAGGTCGAGCCCGTCAAGCACACCGCAGACCCTACAACCATGCACATTGCAGGGCCGATTATGTATTACCGCGGGTTCGTGACGGCGCGCTCGACCGTGCTCAGGGCCTGCTGCAGCTGTTCGACCACCAGCTTCGCCGCGCGCTCGCCGTCGCGGTCGCGGCACGCTTCGAGCAGCCGGTGGTGGTGCTGGTTGCCGCTGTCGAGTTGGTCGGCGTCGGTGACCCGCGACGTCATGTTGACGTAGACGGCGGCGTTGTCGTCGAGGTGGTTGAGGATCTCGGCGAGCCGGTCCAGACCGGACGCGCTGTTGAGCAAGCGGTGGAACTCGCGGTTGAGGGCCACCCAGCGCGCGGGGTCCTTCGCGGTGTCGAGGTCCGCCTGTAAGCGCTCGAGCTTGGCGAGCAGGTCGGGCGTCATCTCCTGGACGGCCGCCCGGACCGCTTCGGGCTCCAGCAGTCGCCGGATCAGGTAGATCTCGCGCACCTCGTGCAGGCTGGTCTCGCGAACCACCGCGCCGCGGTGCGCGTCGAGCCGGATCAGCCCTTCGGAGGCCAGGTCGCGCAGCGCCTCGCGGACGGGCGTGGTGCTGACCTGCAGCCGCACCGCGATGTCGGCCTGGACGAGACGGGAGCCCGCGGGGAGGGTGCCGTCGAGGATCGCCCCACGCAGCGAGTCGCGCACCATCTGGTGAGCGGTCCGCCGTTCACCGGGGATGAGCTGCGCCTCCACGACCTGCTCCTTCTCGGGGTGAGGCATCAGGCACAATACATTGTGCAGTATCTGTGGGGCGGTATCCGACCCCGCGCCTGCTGCCGTATGTCCAGGTCACCCGAACCCGCGGCGGTGCGGAAGCGTGGTGACCATCGATTTGCCAAGCAGGTTATACCAATAGGACACATTCCGTTCGATGGTGTATGGCTTGGCACAATGTCGGCAACCGGCTTGCGCGGGCCGGGTCCGCCGTGGAGGTTCGCTCCGCATCCGGATACGCCAGGCATGGTTGTATCGTCGAACCTCTTGGTTGTATGGTCGAACCATGCCGAAGGTCGAGCACCTCGACGATGTCGTTGCGGCACAGGACGCGCTGATGCGTTTCGTGCGCAACTTGGGATTGCACCAACCTGATCGGACGCCGTGCGGTCAGCCGCTTCCGGTGTCGGAGGCGCACGCGTTGACGGAGATCGCGCGGGACGGCGAGCTCCGCCAGGTCGAGCTGGCACGTCGGCTCCGTCTCGAGAAGAGCACCGTCAGCCGCCTTGTCGCGAATCTGGTCGGCCGCAGTTGGGTGCGCCGTCATGCGGCTGACGACGACGGCCGCGGCGTGCTGCTGGAGCTGACCGGAGCCGGCAGTGCCGCAGCGGCACGGCTCGCTGATGCCCGCCGCGCCCGCCTGGGCGAGGTCCTGGACCGGTTGCCGGAGACCGAACGCGGTGCGGTGGTGCGGGCGCTCGCGTTGCTGGCGGAGGCGACGACATGAGCATGCGCGCTGGAGGCCGTCGTTTCGCCGTCGTGCTGATCGGTTTAGCGCTCACGGGATCCGGTTGCGGCACGTCATCCACCGATCGGCCGCTGGACCGGCAGGCCGAGGTGGCCGAGAAGGGCGCGTCGGTGATGCCGTTCGACCTGGAGCGAACGACGCACGAGTTCGTCAAAACGGGCAGCGGCGGTGTCCAGACCGTCGTCGCGGACGACCCGGACGACGCGGTGCAGATTCGGCTCATCCGGGACCACCTGAGCCATGAGGCGCGGGAGTTCCGCGCTGGCCATTTCACCGATCCGGTCCGCATCCACGGCGACGACATGCCGGGGCTCGACGCGCTGCGAACGAGCGCCGACCGCATCGACATCGCGTACGTCGACCTACCGCCTGGCGGGCAGATCACCTACACCACGGCCGAAGCCGACCTGGTCGGCGCGCTACACGCCTGGTTCGACGCCCAGGTCAGCGACCACGGCAGCCACGCGACCCACGGGTCCTCGCCGGGTTGAGTCCTAAGGCGAAAGTCGCAGCCGAGGCAGGCCTGGCCGGCTCATGGCATGCCGTCGTCGCCTACCAACACGACCAACCGGTCGGCATGGGCCGCGTCATCGGCGACGGGGGCACCGCCTTCCAGATCGTCGACGTGTGCGTGCTGCCCGAGCACCAAGGCCGAGGGCTCGGCAACACGATCGTGGCCGCGCTGATGCGGCGACTACGGGAGACGGCGCCGGCTACGGCGTACGTCTCGCTCATCGCAGACGGCCCTGCTCGTCACCTCTACGCGAAGTTCGGCTTCACGGAAACTGCTCCAGAGTCCGTGGGTATGGCCCTGCACTTGTGATCAACCGGCTTTGCGCCGGCGCGGTCGGCGCTAGCTGCGCAGGGCGCCGGCCAGGCCGGTAGGCAGTTTGGCCAGCAGGTCCCACAGCTCTGGCCGCACGGCCGCCGCGGTTGCGATCACCGGGTCGGTCTGGGTGAGCAGGGCCAGGTGGCGGGCGGCGTGTGCGGCCACCGCGTCGGTGTCGACCTTCGGCGGTGACGGTGCCAAGGCCGCGTGGCCGGTGACCATCCGGTCGGGGGACAGCGGGTCGGTGTCGGCGGGGGCCGGGTCGGGCAGCGCGGCGTACGTGAGGACCACCGACTCCGCGGCGAAGCGCCAGCTGGTCGAGTGGAGGGTCGCGCCGGGCGTGCACAGGGTCAGGCCCGACAGGTGCAACGCCAGGTCGTCGGGGTGTACGCCGGGCGGGAGCGGGGCGGACTCGGTGCGGTAGCGCAGCGCGCCGTCGGCGGCCGAGAGCAGGACCACCTCCACGATCGTCACGTCTTGCATCTTGGCGGTTGTTGCCACAGTTGTGCAACAAGGCGCACGGTAGGTTTACCCGGTGCCGTCCGAAAGCGAGGTTCGCCGCACGGTCGAGGCCGTCTGGCGGATCGAGTCGCCGCGCCTGATCGCCGGGCTGGCCCGGATGATGCGGGACGTCGGCGTCGCCGAGGAGCTCGCGCAGGACGCGCTGGTCGCCGCGCTCGAACAATGGCCGGCCGACGGGATCCCGGACAACCCGGGCGCCTGGCTGACGGCGGTGGCCAAGCGCCGCGCGGTCGACCTGGTGCGGCGCAACGAGCGCTACGCCCGCAAGCTCCAGGAGATCGGCCGCGGGCAGGACGATGTCGTGGACGTCGACCCGGACCCCGACCAGATCGAAGACGACCTGCTGCGGCTGGTGTTCGTCGCCTGTCACCCGGTGCTGGCGCCGGAGGCCCGGGTCGCGCTCACGCTGCGGCTGCTCGGCGGGCTGACCACACCCGAGATCGCACGGGCGTTCCTCGTCGCCGAGCCGACCGTCGCGCAGCGCATCGTGCGCGCCAAGCGGGCCCTGGCCGACGCGGACGTGCCGTTCGAGGTGCCCGAGCCGCACGAGCGGCCGGCGCGGCTGGCCTCCGTACTCGAAGTGATCTATCTGATCTTCAACGAGGGCTACACGGCGACCGCGGGCGACGACTGGGTGCGCCCAGCCCTCTGCGACGACGCCCTGCGGCTCGGCCGGATCCTGGCCGGGCTGATGCCGGGCGAGTCCGAAGTGCACGGTCTGGTCGCGCTGATGGAGATCCAGGCGTCCCGGCTGCGCGCCCGGGTCGATGCCGACGGTGCGGCGATCCGGCTGCTCGACCAGGACCGGGCGCACTGGGACCAGTTGCTCATCCGGCGCGGACTCGCGGCACTGGCGAGGGTCGACGAGATCGGCGCGGAGCCCGGCCCGTACGCGCTCCAGGCCGCGATCGCCGCCTGCCACGCCCGGGCGCGCACCGCGGAGGAGACCGACTGGAAGCTGATCGCGGCCTTCTACGACGCGCTCGCCCCCCTGGCCCGCTCGGCGGTGGTCGAGCTCAACCGGGCCGTTGCCGTCGGCATGGCCGAGGGGCCGGCGGCCGGGCTCGAACTCGTCGACGCGATCGTGGCCGCGGGGTTGCTGCCGACCTACCACCTGCTGCCCGCGGTCCGCGGCGATCTGCTGGCCAGGCTGGGCCGTGGCGACGAGGCCCGAGCCGAGTTCGCCCGGGCCGCGTCGCTCACCGACAACGCCCGCGAACGCGCGCTGCTGGAAGCGCGCGCGAACGACGATGCCTAAGAGTTGCCGAGCCTGAAGCGTTCGGCCTGGGCGGCCTGTTCCTCGTTGATGGTCGGGATCTCGGTCGGCTCCGCCACCCGGCGCACCTCGATCACCGCCTCCCAGTCGGCGCCCGGCGGGATCGCCACGTCGATGGGGCAGCGCCGGGCCCACTCGATCGCCTCCTCCGGCGACTTGACGTCGATCAGGTAGAAACCGGCGACCAACTCCTTGGCCTCGGTGAACGGTCCGTCGACAACGGTCCGCTCGCCCTTGGCGTAGATCACCCGGGCGCCCTGCGAGCTGTCCCAGAGGCCTTCGGCCGCGAGCAGCACGCCGGCCTTGGCCAACTCGGCGTCGTACTCGTGCATCGCCTGCACGAGATGAGGCGGCGGCATCGCTCCGGGTGGCGGGTCGCCCTTGAGCAGCAGCATGAAACGCATCGCGTGTCTCCCATCAGTCGCGGTCATTCTGACCCTCACCAACGCGTCGTGCGGGCCGGCCGCGTTTCGACACGGATCCCGAACTCGATTTGACAGCTGGCCCGGCCGGGAGCATGGTTAACCAGATGGCTATAGAACAGATTGGTTATAGATGGCCACTGACCAGCTCAGCGCCGTGTTCGGAGCGCTGGCCGACCCCACCCGCCGCGCGATCCTGACGCGGCTCACCCAGGGCGCGGCGACCGTCGGCGAGATCGGCGAGCCGTTCGCGATGTCGCAACCGGCGATCTCCCGCCACCTCAAGGTGCTGGAGGAGGCCGGGCTGATCTCGCGGACCCGTCGGTCGACCATGCGCCTGAGCCACCTCGAGGCGGCTCCGTTGCGGGCCGCGACGAGCTGGCTCGCGACCTACCGGGACTACTGGGAGAAGAGCTACGACCGGCTCGACGACCTGCTCGTCGAGCTTTCGGAGGAGTCATGAACATCGTCGCGGAGCCGGGTGTGCCGCAGATCGTGGTCACCCGCGAGTTCGCCGCGCCCGCCCGCCTGCTGCTACGGGCACACACCGAGGCCGACCTGCTGACCCGCTGGCTCGGGCCGGGCTGGCTGGAGACCGCGGTCGACCTGCTCGAGCCGCGCGACGGTGGGCGGTGGCGCTATACGCACACGGACGCGCGCGGCGAGCGCTACTCGTTCTTCGGGCTCTACCACGGCACGCCGACGACCGAGCGGATCGTGCAGACCTACGAGTTCGACCGCCAGCCCGGTGTGGTCTCGCTCAACACCATCACCTTCGAGGAGCACGAGAAGAAGACAGTGCTCCGCCAGAACACCGTCTATCCGTCCGTCGACGACCGTGACTACTACGTGCGATCCGGTATGGAAGCGGGGCTGCGGCCCTCGTGGGACCGGCTCGACGCGTTGGTCACCGGAAGGGAATGACCATGCTGCTTCAGGGGAAGAACGCTGTGATCTACGGCGGTGGCGGCGCGATCGGCGGCGCCGTGGCGCGCGGGTTCGCGCGCGAGGGCGCCACCGTGCACCTGGTCGGCCGCACGCGGCCCAAGCTGGACAAGGTCGCCGACGACATCCGGTCGGCCGGCGGCGCGGCGGAGGTCGCGGAGTTCGACGCCTTCGACGAGGCGGCCGTCGACGCGCACGCCCGCGGGGTCGCCGAGGGCTTCGGCAGCCTCGACGTCTCGTTCAGCCTGGTGTCCCACCCGGAGAAGTTCGGAACGCCGGTGGTCGAGATGGACTACGCCGAGTTCGAGCGCGACGTGACCAGTCGGCTGCGGGCGATGTGGCTGTCCGCTAAGGCGGCCGCGCCGCAGATGACCCGGCAGGGCTCGGGGGTGCTGCTGACCTTCGGCGGGTACGGCGACCCGATGGCCAACCACGGCGGCTTCCAGGTCGCCTTCGGCGCGGTCGAGGCGCTGCGCCGCACGCTCGCCCGTGAGCTCGGGCCGCACGGCATCCGGGTGCTCACCCTGCAGACCGGTGGCGTGCCGGAGTCGATCACCGAGGAGCTGCCGGAGAAGACCCGCACGGCGATCGCCACGGGCATCGAGGAGAAGACCATGCTCGGCCGGGCCGCGGCGCTCGACGACGTGGCCAACGCCGCCGTCTTCGCCGCGTCCGACTGGTCGCGCGCGCTGACCGGCACCAAGCTCAACCTGACCGCGGGCACGGTCGTCGACTATAGATTTTTTCCGGTGCGGTGGCGTGGGCTGCTGGTCTGCGCGATCGACGGCACCACGATGAGCGTCGCCGACAGCGCGGCGAACCTGGCCGCGTTCAGCAAGCAGCGCGGCGGCCCGCACCGGCGGCTCGGGCTACCCGATGCTGCGGCTGGTGACGGTGATGGCCTGCGGCACCCGCACCGTGATCGACGCGGTGTTCGGCCCGACCACCAGCGGCGAGACCACCTATGCCCGCGGATCTGCTGGCCCAGCCTGCGGCCGGGCATGCTGCTGCTGGCCGACCGCAACTTCGCCGCCGGGCACGCTGCTCACGCCGATCGCCGGCACCGGCGCGCGACCTGCTGGTGCGCGCCAAGACCGGCCGCGGCGGACCGAAACTGCCGATGCTGCACCGGCTGCCCGACGGCTCCTACCGGTCGCGTGTTCGGCGGCGACGCCGGTCCGGGTCATCGACGCCGAGATCACCATCACGCACCGAGGCCGGCCACGCGCACCGGCGTCTACCGGCTGATCACCACCCTGCTCGACGAGCACCGACCATACCCGGCACACGCGCTGATGCGGCTCTACCACGAGCGGTGGGAGATCGAGACGGCCTACCTGGAGACTGAAATCCAGCATCCTGGGCGGCCGGGTGCTACGCGCCCGCACCCCGGCCGGCATCGACCAGGAGATCTACGCCCTGCTGGTCACCTACCAGATCCTGCGCACCGCGATGACCGACGCCACCAACAGCGACCCCGAGCGTGGACCCCGACCGCGGCCAGCTTCACCATCGCCCTGAACGCCGCCCGCGACCAGGTCATCCACGCCGCCGGCGTCATCGCCGACACCGTCATCGACCTGGTCGGCACCATCGGCCGCCTCGTACTGGACAACCTCATGCCCGCCCGCCGGCTACGCGTCAACGCCCGCACCGTCAAACGAGCGATCTCCAAATACAACGCCCGCGGACCCAACATCGACCGACGCACCTACCAGGCCACCATCAGCCATCAACATCCTCGCCGGACCGACCTTGACGACCAGCAGCAGACCCTTAACTACCCGGCATTGCTACTAGACGATCTCTTCCAAGGGGTCGGTGCCTTGTCGAGGTCCGCTGCCCTGGATGGGGACGGGGCACGGCTCCTTGATCCTGGGCCATGATCGGGTGTGGCCCGTCTGGGGCCTCGGGCCCCTCACCACTGATCGTGTGCACCGGGTCTGGTCGACACGCCGTGCGGCAACCAGACCACGCACACACGATCACGCCCCCGACCCCCGCGCGACCCGACCGGCCACACCCGATCACCGCGACCCCGCAACCCACGACCCCGGGCGGCAACACCCCCCCGGGGGTCAGGGGGTCTCGAGCCCGCCGCAGCCCTGGCCTCGCGGGCCGCCGCGCCCGGGCGTGTCCTCCCGCACGTACATGCTTTGGCATGTGCGTACATGCCAAAGCATGTCGACCGCCACGAACACCCCCGCCCCCTTCGCCCCGCGGGGCGCCAGACGATCGATGCCCACGGCTATCACCCCAACCGGCAGCGACCACCGACCCCTTGGAATAGATCGTCTAGGAGATCCGCCGCTCGTTGCGCGAGGTCGACGGTAGGTCGGCGGAGATGCGGGCGGCGGCCGCGAGCAGCGGTGGCACCAGGTCGCGGCGGATCGCCTCGAGGGTCGTGCGGCTGGCGGCGGTGGAGACGTTGACCGCCGCCACCGTGCGGCCGGCTCGGTCGCGGATCGGTGCCGCCACCGCCCGCAGGCCCTCCTCCAGCTCCTGGTCGACCAGTGCCCAGCCCTGCGCGCGTACCCGGGCGAGCTCGGTCCGCAGGGCGGGCACCCCGCCGATCGTGCGGGCGGTGAGCCGGTTGACCGCCACGGTGTCGAGGTAGGCCGCCAGCTCGTCGTCGGGCAGGCCGGCCAGGAGAACGCGGCCCATCGAGGTCGCGTACGCCGGGAAGCGGGTGCCCACGTTGATGGTCACCGTCATGATCCGCGAGGTGGGCACCCGGGCCACGTAGACCACGTCGGGGCCGTCCAGGACCGACACCGACGACGACTCGTTGACCTCGGCGACCAGCGCCTCCAGGTGCACCTCGGCGACCTCGGGCAGGGACAGGCTGGACAGGTACGCGTAGCCGAGCTCCAGCACCCGCGGGCTCAGCGAGAACAGCCGGCCGTCGGTGCGCACGTAGCCGAGGTCCATCAGGGTGAGCAGGAACCGGCGCGCGGCGGCCCGGGTGACCCCGGTGGCCGCGGCGACCTCGCTGAGCGTGAGCTCCGGGTGCGCGCGGTCGAAGGCGCGGATGACCGCCAGCCCGCGTTCCAGCGACTGCACGAAATCGGCCGAGCGCACCGCGGTCACGACGCCTCCTCGATGCCGAGCTCGTCGAGCACCCGCTGGGCGGTCGCGAACGCGGTGTTCGCCGCCGGCGCACCAGCGTAGACGGCGGTGTGCAGCAGCACCTCGCGAATCTCCGTCGGGGTGACGCCCTGGCCGATCGCGGCGCGGACGTGCATCGCCAGCTCGGCGGTGGCGTGCTGGCTGGCCAGCAGCGCGATCGTGACCAGGCAGCGGGTGCGCCGGTCGAGCTCCGGCCGGGTCCACACCGCGCCCCAGGCGTGCGCCGTGACGTGCTCCTGCCAGGGCGCGCTGAACGCGGTCGCGGCCGCGGCGGCCCGGTCGACGTGGGCATCGCCGAGCACGGCGCGGCGCACCGCTTCACCGTCGTCAACCATCGGTCCTCCAGGCGGAGTGTCTGGCCAGCGCGAGATCGACAAAGTGGCCGGCACTGCCGACAGGGTCGGTGGCGCCGCGTTCGGTCGGCCAACCGGCCCGGTCGAGATTGGCGCGCATCACATCCCCGTGCACGACCAGACCCGTGAGGCAGGTACGCAGCCAGGCCGCCGCCGAGCCCACCGTGACCAGCAGCTCGCGCAGCGGGCGCCATTCAGCCTGCCAGGAACCGGCGCCGCGCTGATGCTCCTGCACCGCGCTGGCCAGCAGCGTCGCGACCAGGCCGGGCGCCTGCGCGGTGGCGGCCAGCGCGCTGACGGCGGCCACCGGGTTGCGCTTGTGCGCCATCGCGCTGGAACCGCCGGGCGCGTCCTCCGTGACCTCGCCGACCTCGTTCTGCGCGAGCAGCGTGACGTCGCGGGCGGGCTTGCCGAGGGCGCCGGCCGCGACACCGAGCGCGCCCGCGAGCCGGCCGATCCGGCCGCGCTCGGTGTGCCAGGGGAGATCCGGAGCCGCCAGGCCCAGCCGGCGTGCGAAGTCGGCGAGCACCGCCGGGCCGGCCGGCCCCAGCCCGGCCAACGTGCCGGCCGCGCCGCCCAGCTGTGCCGTCGGCACGAAACCGCGTAGGTCGGCGGCGGCGCCGTCGAGCCCCGACAGCCAGCCTGCGGCGGTCAGTCCGAAGGTGGTCGGCACCGCCTGCTGCAACAGGGTCCGGCCGATCAGCGCGGTGTCGCGGTGTGCCGTGGCCAGCGCGGCGGCGGCGTCCGCGGCACCGTCCAGGTCGGACAGCAGCGCCGCCAGGGCCCGGCCGGTGACCAGCATGGCCGCCGTGTCGAGCACGTCCTGGCTGGTCGCACCGGCGTGCACGTGTTCCCGCACCGGCTCCGGCACGGCGGCCCGGATCGCCGCCACCAGCGGCACGACCGGGGTGGCGTGCGCGGCCGCGGCGGCGCCGAGCGCCACCGGATCGGGCACCAGGCCGGCGCAGGCCGCGACGATCGCCTCGGCCGCGTCGGCCGGAATCACGCCGGCGGCGGCCGTGGCGGAGGCGAGCGCGGACTCCACCTCGAGCATCGCCCGCACCCAGGCGTCGTCGGCCACCGCGGCCGGCACCGGGCCGCGGTCGAGGATGCCGGCGAAGAGACCCTCAGAAGGTGAAGAAGACGGTCTCATGGTCCCCCTGCAGGGTGATGTCGAACGCGTACCCGTCGTCGGTCTCCTTGGCGATGAGTGTCGCCCGCCGGACCGGGTCGACCAGGCCGAGCACCGGATCGTCGGCGTTCGCGATCTCGTCCGGGAAGTAGACCCGGGAGACCAGCCGGTCGAGCAACCCGCGGGCGAGCACGGTGACGTCGATGTGCGGCGCCTGGAGGACGCCGTCCGGACCCGGCACGCGCCCGGGGCGGACAGTGCGGATCGCCCAGCGGCCGTCGGCATCGGTCGGGCAGCGGGCGAAGCCGCGGAACCCGGGCCGCCGGTGGGCGCCGCGCGGATCGTCGGGATGGTCGAAGCGGCCGTCCGGGTCGGCCTGCCAGGTCTCCACGAGCGCGTCGGGCACCGGCTCGCCGGCTCCGTCGACGATCAGCCCACGCAGCCAGAACGAGCCCGGCGTGCCCGCAACGACCCCGTCGGGGCCATCGGGCCAGGGCAGACCGAGACCGAGGAAGGGCCCGACCGTCTGCGACGGTGTGCAGCCGATCATTCGTCCTCCATGGGCGTCGCCGCGCGTCCGCGCAGCACGATGTCGAAGCGGTAGGCCAGCGACCACTCCGGAGTCGTCGCGTCCAGGTCGAACGCGGCGACCATGCGCTGCCGGGCGGCCGGGTCCCGGACCGAGTTGAAGATCGGGTCCTGGCCGAAGAGCGGGTCGTTCGGAAAGTACATCTGGGTGACCAGACGCTGGGTGAACGCGTTGCCGAACAACGAGAAGTGGATGTGTGCGGGCCGCCAGGCGTTGTGGTGGTTGCGCCACGGGTACGCGCCCGGCTTGATCGTGACGAACCGGTAGCGACCCTCGCTGTCGGTCATCGCCCGTCCCACGCCGGTGAAGTTGGGGTCGAGCGGTGCCGGGTGCCGGTCGACGGCGTGTCGGTAGCGGCCGGCGGCGTTGGTCTGCCAGATCTCGACGAGCGTGTCGCGCACGGGCCGGCCGTCGCCGTCGAGCACCCGGCCGAGCACCTCGATCCGTTCGCCCTGTGGTTCGTCGTCGTGCTGCCTTGTCAGGTCGTGGTCGAGCGCGCCGATCCGTCCGGCGCCGAGCACCGGGCCGGTCAGCTCGGTCAGGCCCTGCGGAAGCGGCACGAGCGGCTGGTGCGGGCTGCGCAGCCGGGTCGAGCCGTATTCCGGCGAGGTCAGCGGGGGTTGCTCACCCTCGGCATAGCTCCGGTACGGCGCGGGTGGCTTCCAGTCAGGCAACGTCGCCTCCTTTCGTCGACGACCGGGTCGTCAGTGAGCGCAGGGCGGTCAGCTCCGCGGCGGTGGGTGGTTCGGTGACCCGCAGGTCGGCGCGGACCGTGAGCGGCCAGCCGGTGGCCGCGCGTACCGCGTCGACGGCCACACCGGGGTGGATGCTGGCCAGGGTCAGTTCGCAGGTCTCGTCGTCGGGCTCGAGCACGCCGAGGTCGGTGATCAGCCGGGTCGGGCCGCGCCCGCGCAGGCCGAGCGCGGCCCGGTGGCCGGGACCGTCGCCGAAGCCGAGCGAGGTGATGAACTCGAGGCGGTCGACCAGCGTGCGCGGGCGATGCCGGACGACGACGATGGTCTCTCGGCAGGAGGCGGCGATCTCCGGCGCGCCGCCGGCGCCCGGCAGGCGCACCGTCGGTTCGCGGTAGTCGCCGATCACCGTGGTGTTGATGTTGCCCCGCCGGTCGACCTGCGCGGCACCCAGGAACCCGACGTCGACCCGGCCGGGCTGGAGCCAGTAGTTGAAGATCTCCGGGACGCTGACCACCGCGTCGGCGGTCTCGCCGAGCTCGCCGTCGCCGATGGACAGTGGCAGCGTGGTCGGCTTGGCACCGATCGCACCGGACTCGTAGATCAGGGCCAGGTCGGGTGAGCAGGTGCGGCGGGCCAGGTTGGCGGCGGTGCTGGGCAGCCCGATGCCGACGAAGCACGAGGTGCGCCCGGCCAGCGTGCGCGCGGCGGTGACGGTCATCATCTCGTCGGCGGTCCATCCGCTCATGCGGCGCTCACCTCGTCGAGCCAGCGTCCGAACGTCTCCCGGTCGCGGCTGATCGGGTCCCAGGACTGGTAGTAGTCGTTGTCGCGGTCGTAGTAGCCCTGCGCGTAGGACGGGTGCGCGCCGCGCGGCACGTGTGCCACCGCGGTGACCACCCAGCCCGGCAGCACCACCGCGCCCGGGCGCGGGTCTAGCTCGTCGACGATCTCCTCGACCGTGACCAGCGAGCGGGAGGCGGCCAGCACCGCCTCCTTCTGCACGCCGGTGATCCCCCACATCTGCACGTTGCCACGCCGGTCGGCGCGCTGTGCGTGGATCACCGCGACGTCCGGGTTGAGGGCGGCCACCGCGGTCAGCGCCTCGCCCGTGAAGGGGCAGGTGACCGTGGCGACGGTCTTGGTGTGCTTGGCGATGTCGGTGCCGACGTAGCCGCGCAGCACCGCGAACGGCAGCCCGGAGGCACCGGCCACGTAGCGGTTGGCCATGCCCGCGTGGCTGTGCTCCTCGATCTCGATCGGCCGGGGCCAGGCGTTCTCGACCGCGTCGCGGAACCGGTGCAGCGAGCCGACTCCGGGGTTGCCACCCCAGGAGAACACGAGGCGGGCCGCGCAGCCGGCGCCGATCAGCTGGTCGTAGACGATGTCGGGGGTCATCCGGATCAGCGTCAGCTCGCGGCGCCGCTGCCGGATGATCTCCTGGCCGGCCGCCACGGGGATGAGGTGGGTGAAGCCCTCCAGCGCGACCGCGTCCCCGTCGTGGACCAGCTCCGCCACACCCTCGGCGAGGCTGACGAGTTCGGCCATGCGGCTCCCAGTCTGTGCGCTATGCGAACAATAGTTCAGCAGCCAGCCTAGGAACCACACACCATGAGCGTCAATAATGACAAGCATTGACTTCTAGTACGGCACGGTTCTAGGTTTCCCGTTGTACATCTGTGCGCTATCCGAACAATCGCCCTCTCCGCTCACCCCTGACGTGGATGGAGTTCCGATGCGACGCCCCTTGCTCGCAGTCCTCACCGCCGTGGCCCTCCTCGCCACAGCCGCCTGCGGTGACTCGTCCGACGACACACCCGCGGCCGGCGGCGCCGCGCAGCCTGACAAGGTCAACGCCGGCGTCATCGCGATCCTCGATGTCGCGCCCATCTACCTCGGCAAGGAGAAGGGCTTCTTCAGCAAGCGCAACATCGACCTGACACTGACCACCGCGCAGGGCGGCGCCGCGATCGTGCCGGCCGTCATCTCCGGTGAATACCAGTTCGGCTTCAGCAACGCGGTCTCGCTGTTGCTGGGCAAGTCGAAGAACGCGCCGCTCAAGGTGGTCTGCAACGGCAACAACTCGACCGGTGTGGCCGACGACTTCGCCGGCCTGTACGTCAAGCCGGACAGCGGGATCGCGTCGCCGAAGGACCTGGTCGGCAAGACCGTCGCGGCCAACACGCTGAAGAACATCGTGGACACCAGCGTCCGGGCCTCGGTGAAGAAGGACGGTGGCGACCCGAGCCAGGTCAAGTTCACCGAGTTGCCGTTCCCGGAGCAGGTCGGCGCGTTGCAGGCGGGCCGGGTCGACGCCATCTTCGTCGTCGAGCCGTTCCAGCAGGCCGCGCTCGCCGCCGGGATGAAGAAGATCGCTTCCAGCTACGTCGACGCGGCGCCGAACCTGACCGTCGCGCTGTACTTCACCTCGACGAAGCTGATCGGCGAGAACCCCGACCTCGTCGCCCGGTTCACCGAGGCGATGAAGGAGTCGTTGGCGTACGCCGACGCGCACGGCGACGAGGTGCGCGACATCATCGGCACGTACACCAAGATCGAGGAGCCCGTGCGGGCGAAGATGACGCTGCCCAAGTGGCCGGCGGAAATCAACACCGCGTCGATCGACGCCCTGGCCACGGCCGCCGTCACCGACGGTCTGCTGACCGAGAAGCCGGACGTCGCGGGGCTGCTTCCCTGATGGTCGCACTCGCGGCGCGCACGTCTGGGGTGACCGGCCGGCGGTTCCGGTCGGTCACCCTGGGCGTGCT
Organism: uncultured Actinomycetota bacterium; assembly: GCA_963840005.1. Taxonomy (GTDB): domain Bacteria; phylum Actinomycetota; class Actinomycetes; order Mycobacteriales; family Micromonosporaceae; genus Asanoa. Next base: position 326,517 of record CAWIXO010000011.1, read on the forward strand.
GGGCCTTCTCGGATTCGGGCTGGTGCTCGAGATCGCGCCGCGGATCGGCATCGTGCCGATCGACTACGCGCCACCCACCAGCCAGATTCTGGTCGCCCTCGGCGAGCAGCTCGGCCAGCGGACCTTCTGGGCGGCGCTGGTCGACACCCTGAGCACCTGGGCCCTGGGGCTCGGCATCGCGATGGTGGCCGGCATCGTCATCGGCGTCCTGCTCGGCTCGCTGCCGATCGTGCGCGCGGCGACCGCGACGACCATCGAGTTCCTCCGGCCGATCCCGTCGGTCGCCCTGATCCCGCTGGTGATCGTGCTCTACGGACCGACCATCAAGTCGACGCTGGTGCTGGTCGTCTACGCCGCGTTCTGGCAGATCCTGATCCAGGTGGTGCACGGCGTCGCCGACGTCGACCCGGTCGCCCGGGACACGGCGCTGGCCTTCCGGCTGGGCCCGTGGGCCCGGATCCGTTAGGTGGTCTGGCCGAGCGCGCTCCCGTACGTCATCACCGGCTTCCGGCTGGCGGCGTCGGTCGCGCTGATCCTGACCATCACCGGCGAGCTGGTCATCGGCTCGCCCGGCATCGGCAAGGAGATCGACACGGCGCAGCAGAGCAATGCGGTCCGCACCGTGTACGCGCTGATCGTCGTCACCGGCATCCTCGGCGTGCTGGCCAACCTGCTCACCCGGTTCGTCGAGCGGCGGGTGCTGTCGTGGCACCCGTCGGCCCGCGGCGAGGAGGTGGCGGCGCCGTGAGGATCGTCTGGCGCGGGGTGCTGCTGGTCGGGCTGCCCGTCGTCCTGATCGCCGCCTGGTGGTTCGGCTCGTCCGGCAGCGAGAGCTTCTACTGGCCGTCGCTGTCGACCATCGTGGACACGTTCGGCCCCACCTGGACCTGGGACATGTTCCAGGAGCAGGTCTTCCCGTCCCTGTGGCGGCTGGTCGTCGGCTATCTCCTGGCGGTGCTGCTCGGTGTCGCGCTGGGCGCGCTGATCGGCACGTTCCGATCGGTGCGGTCGCTGCTGGAGCCGGTGCTCGAGTTCCTGCGCGCCTTCCCGCCGCCGGTGCTCGTGCCCGCCGCGATCCTGATCTCCGGCATCGGCGACCGCACCAAGATCCTGGTGATCGTCTTCGGCTGTGTCTGGCCGGTGCTGCTCAACACCATCGAGGGCGTGCGCGGCCGGGACGAGGTGCTCAGCGACACGTGCCGCACCTACGGCATCACCGGGACGCTCCGGCTGCGCCACCTGGTGCTCCGGGCGGCCAGCCCACAGATCATCACCGGCGCCCGGCAGGCCCTCCCGCTGGCGATCATCCTGATGGTGATCAGCGAGATGATGGCGGCCAACGAGGGCCTCGGCTTCACGGTTCTGCAGTTCCAGCGGGGTTTCCAGATCCCCGAGATGTGGAGCGGCGTGCTCCTGCTCGGGCTGATCGGCATCGTGCTCTCCCTGCTGTTCAGACTGGCCGAGCGGTCGCTGCTCGGCTGGTACCACGGCCAGCGAGCGGGACAACGGGAGTGGTGATGCTCGAGGTCAAGAACCTGCACAAGGTGTACGACGGCCACGGCCGGCGGGTGACCGCGGTCGGCGACCTGACGTTCTCCGTGCCGGAGGGCCAGTTCGCCTGCGTGGTCGGCCCGTCCGGCTGCGGCAAGACGACGCTGCTGCGGGTGCTGGCCGGCCTGCTGCCGGCCACCTCCGGCGAGGTCCGGGTGCAGGGCACACCGGTCACCGCGCCGCCACCGGGCCTCGCGGTCGTCTTCCAGGAGTACGGGCGCAGCCTGTTCCCCTGGCTGCGGGTCCGGGAAAACGTCGAGCTGCCGCTGAAGGCGCAGGGCATGGCCCGCACCGAGCGGCGCGACCTGGCCGCCGAGGCGCTGGCCGCGGTCGGACTGTCCGATGCGGACAGAGCCTATCCGTGGCAGCTCTCCGGCGGCATGCAGCAGCGGGTGGCGATCGCCCGGGCCATCGCGTATCAGCCCCGGGTGCTGCTGATGGACGAGCCGTTCGCGGCCGTCGACGCGCAGACCCGGGCCGACCTCGAAGACCTGGTCCGCTCGGTGTGGCAACGCTTCGGCGTCACGCTGCTGTTCGTCACGCACGACATCGACGAGGCGGTCTACCTCGGTCAGCGGGTGATCGTGCTGTCCGCGTCGCCGACCACGGTGGCGCAGGACCTGACCATCGACCTGCCGGCCGAGCGCGACCAGCTCACCACCCGGTCCGACGCGCGGTTCACCGAGCTGCGCGCCCAGGTCTACGCCCGGATCCAGAAGGTGAAGGCACCGACTGCGGAAGGAGCACCGGCATGACGTTCTTCGACCCGGAACTGTGGGACGGCAAGGTTTTCACGGGGGACTGGACCACACCGTCCGGCGGCTCCGCGGAGATCCTGGAGAAGGCGACCGGCGGCTCGCTCGGCCGCACCGGCGTGGCCGACGCCGGTGACGTCGCCGCGTCGGCGGCCCAGGCCGCCGCGGCACAGCGGGCGTGGGCGGCCACCTCGTTCGAGGAGCGCGCCGCGGTGCTGCGCCGGGCCGGCGCGCTGATCGAGGCCAACGCGGGGGAGCTACGGGACTGGGTGGTGCGGGAGACCGGCGCGGTGCCCGGCCTCGGCGACTTCGCGGTCGGCGTCGCCACCCAGGAGTGCTACGAGGCGGCCGGGCTGGCCCACCGCCCGGCCGGCGAGATCCTGCAGAGCAACCAGCCCCGGCTGAGCCTGATCAAGCGGGTGCCGGTCGGCGTGGTCGGGGTGATCTCGCCGTTCAACGTGCCGCTGATCCTGTCGATCCGTTCGGTCGCGCCGGCGCTCGCCCTGGGCAACGCGGTGGTGCTCAAGCCCGATGTGCGCACTCCGGTCAGCGGTGGGTTCGCGATCGCCCGGGTGTTCGCCGAGGCGGGTCTGCCGCCCGGCCTGCTGCACGTGCTGCCCGGTGGTGCCGAGGCGGGCTCCGCGCTGGTCGCCGACAAGGCGGTCCGCGTCATCTCGTTCACCGGCTCCAGCGCGACCGGCCGGCGGGTCGCCGAGCTCGCCGCGCGCCACCTCAAGCGGGTCCACCTCGAGCTGGGCGGCAACTCGGCGCTGATCGTGCTCGACGACGCCGACCTGGACCGCGCGGTCTCCGCCGGCGCCTGGGGCTCGTTCCTGCACCAGGGCCAGATCTGCATGACCGCGGGGCGGCACCTGGTGCACGAGCGGATCGCCGACGACTACGTCGCCGCCCTCGCCGAGCACGCCGACCACCTGCCGGTCGGCGACCCGTTCACCGGTCAGGTCGCGCTCGGCCCGCTGGTCGACGAGGGCCAGCGCGACAAGGTGCACGCGCTGGTCACCGCGACCGTCGACGCCGGCGCCCGGCTCGCCGCGGGCGGCACGCACGACGGGCTCTTCTACCGGCCGACGGTGCTCGACCAGGTGCGCACCGACATGCCGGCGTACGCCGAGGAGGTGTTCGGCCCGGTCGCTCCGGTGGTCCGGTTCGGCAGCGTCGACGAGGCGGCCAAGCTGGCCGCCGACTCGCCCTACGCCCTGTCGCTGAGCATCCTGACCGGCGACGCGATGCGCGGCCTGGCGCTCGCCGAGCGGATCCCGAGCGGGATCGTGCACATCAACGACCAGACCGTCAACGACGAGGCGGTGGCACCGTTCGGCGGCGTCCTCGACTCCGGCACCGGCGCCCGGTTCGGCGGCGCCGGCAACCTCGACGCGTTCACCGAGCAGCGCTGGATCACGCTGCGCGGGGACATTCCGGCCTACCCGTTCTAAGCAAAAGGGGTGCGAGAGATGACGTTGCGCGACACGCCGCCGTTCCGGGCCGACCACGTAGGCAGCCTGCTGCGCCCGGACCGGCTGCTGAAGGCGCGTGCCGACCGGGCCGCGGGCACGATCTCGGCCGAGGAGCTGCGGGCCGTCGAGGACGACGCGGTCCGGGACGTGGTGCGGATGCAGCGCGACGTCGGGCTCCGGTCGGCGACCGACGGCGAGTTCCGGCGCACGTCGTGGCACATGGACTTCATCTACCAGCTCGGTGGCATCCACTCCACCGACGAGAAGATCCGGGTGCACTTCCACAACAAGGCGGGCGACCTCGACTTCACCTCGGCGGCGCTGGCCGTCGACGGGCCGGTCCGGCTGGAGAAGACCATCTTCGGCGACGACTTCGCCTTCCTGAACTCCGCGGTGGACGATGGGGTCACCGCGAAGCTGACCATCCCGTCGCCGAGCATGGTGCACTACCGGGGCGGGAAGGCGTCCATCGATCCGGCGGTCTACCCCGACGAGGAGCAGTTCTGGGCCGACCTGTCGGCGGCCTACGCCGCGCAGGTCGCGGCGGTCGCCGAGCTCGGCTGCCGCTATCTCCAGCTCGACGACACCAGCCTGGCCTATCTCAACGACCCCGAGCAGCGCAAGCAGCTCACCGAGCGGGGCGACGACGCCGAGCACCAGCACCTGCGCTACATCAAGCAGATCAACGCGGCGATCCAGGACCGGCCGGCCGGGCTGTCGGTGACCACGCACATGTGCCGGGGCAACTTCCGGTCGTCGTGGGCGGCCGAGGGCGGCTACGACTTCGTGGCCGAGGCGCTGTTCTCGGAGCTGGCGGTCGACGGCTTCTTCCTGGAGTTCGACGACGAGCGCTCCGGCGGCTTCGCGCCGCTGCGCTTCGTACCGCCGGGCAAGATGGTGGTTCTCGGCCTGGTCACCACCAAGAACGGCGAGCTGGAGTCCAAGGACGCCCTGAAGCGGCGCATCGACGAGGCCAGCAAGTACGTGCCGCTGGAGCAGCTCTGCCTGTCGCCGCAGTGCGGCTTCTCCTCGACCGTCGAGGGCAACGTGCTCAGCTACGACGACGAGGTGGCCAAGCTGAGTCTGATCGTCGAGACCGCGCAAGAGGTGTGGGGCTGACCGTGTCGGAGGTGCGCACGCAGGTGGGCATCGTCGGTGCCGGCCCGGCCGGCCTGGTGCTCGCCCACCTGCTGCGGTCGCGCGGCATCGACTGTGTCGTGCTGGAGCGCCAGTCCCGATCCTATGTGGAGGCACGGATCCGGGCCGGTGTGCTCGAGCACGGCACGGTCGACCTGCTCACCTCGCTGGGGCTGGCCGACCGGCTGCACCGCGAACGGATGGTGCACCACGGCATCGAGCTGCTCTTCGAGCGGGAGGCGCACCGGATCCCGTTGACCGAGCTGGCCGGGCGGGAGATCACCATCTACGGGCAGCACGAGGTGGTCAAGGACCTGATCGCCGCCTGGGACGGTCCGCTGCACTTCTCGGTGTCGGACGTCTCGCTGTCGGAGCTCGACTCGGACACGCCGACCGTGTCCTATATGGACGCTGCTGGCGAGCCGCAGGTGCTGCGCTGCGACGTGATCGCCGGGTGCGACGGGTTCCACGGCGTGTCGCGGGCCGCGATTCCCGACGGGGTGCTCACCGTGCACCAGCGCGACTACCCGCACGCCTGGCTGGGCATCCTGGCCGAGGCGCCGCCGTCGTCGGAGGAGCTCATCTACGCGCACAGCTCCGCGGGGATTCGCCCTGCACAGCATGCGCTCGCCGACGGTGACCCGGATGTACCTGCAGGTCCGGCCCGACGAGGACCTGGGTGAGTGGCCCGACGAGCGGATCTGGAGTGAGCTTCGGGCGCGGCTGGCCCGGTCCGACCCGGCGTGGGCGCTGGCCGACGGGCCGATCCTGGAGCGTTCGGTGGCCGCCATGCGCAGCTTCGTCGTGTCGCCGATGCAGTACGGCCGGCTGTTCCTGGCCGGCGACGCCGCCCACATCGTGCCGCCAACCGGCGCGAAGGGGCTCAACCTGGCCGTCGCCGACGTCAAGGTGCTCGCCGACGCGCTCACGTCCTGGTACGCGACCCGCGACCGGGCCGGGCTCGACGCGTACTCGGCGACCTGTCTGCGGCGGGTCTGGCGGGTGCAGCACTTCTCCTGGTGGATGACGTCGATGTTGCACCCGTCCGGTGACGACCCGTTCGACCTGGCGCTGCAACTCTCCCAACTGCGCTACGTGACCTCGTCGCGGGCGGCGGCCACGTCGCTGGCGGAGAACTACGTCGGCTTCCCGTTCCCGTGAGGGGCCGGTTCACCACCGCCGCCTGGCTGGCGGCGGTCCTGCTCGCCGCGCTCAACCTCCGGCCCGCCATCGCGTCCGTCCCGCCGATCGTCGACGCCGTCCGCGGCTCGCTCGGGTTGTCGGCGTCCGCCGCCGGCGTGCTGACCGCGGCGCCGGTGATCTGCATGGGCCTGTTCGCACCGGCCGCCGCCTGGGCGGCGGCCCGCTGGGGCACCGCCCGGACGATGGCGCTCGCGCTGGCCCTGCTCACCGTGGCGACGGCGGTCCGGCCGCTGGCCGGGGTCGGCCTGCTCTACACCGGGACCGTGCTGGCCGGGATCGCGATCGCGGTCGGCGGCGCGCTGATGCCGGCGCTGGTCCGCGACCGCTTCCCGGACCGGGTCGGCCCGATCACCGGGCTCTACACGACGGCGCTGATCTCCGGCGCGCTGATCGGCTCCGGCGGCACCGAGCCACTGCGGACGGCGCTCGGCGACTCCTGGCCGGCGGCGCTGGCGATCTGGGCGGTGCCGGCGGCGCTGGCGCTGGTGGTCTGGCTGGTGGTGCGCCCGATCGCGGCGCCGCCTCGCCCGGCCGCCGCGGCGTCCGACTGGTCTCCGTGGCGGGACCGCGACGCCTGGATGGTCACCCTCTACATGGGCGGGCAGTCGCTGCTCTACTACGCGCCGTTGGCCTGGCTGGCCGCCCGCTACACGGAGCTGGGCTGGTCGGCCGCGCGGGCCGGTGGGCTGCTGGCGCTGTTCAGCGCGACCCAGGTGGTCGTCGGCGCTGGTCGCGCCGGCGCTGGCCCGCCGTGACCCGCGGCCGGCGATCGTGGTCGGGCTGCTGATCGCCATCGGCTGCCTCGCGCTGATCGGGGTGTAGCCGCTGAGCGCGCCGGCCCTCTGGGCGGCTCTGCTCGGCGTCGGGGTGGGCGCCAACTTCGCCCTCGCCCTGACGGTGGTCGGGCAGGTGGCGCCGACACCGGCGGACACGCCGCGGGCGTCCGGGATGGCGTTCTTCGTCGGCTACCTGCTGGCCTCGCTCGGCCCGGTCGCGGTCGGGTTCCTGCACGACCTCACCGGCGGCTTCCGGGTGCCGTACCTGGCGCTGGTCCCGATCGGTCTGCTCACGCTCGGCTTCGGCGTGGCCGCCGGCACCGTGGTCACCCGGCGCGAGCGGGTCAATCCACACGGTGAGGCCGATGGCGACGCCGGCGGCCGCCGCGCCGAGGCCGGCCGCGATGCTCAGCGCGGCGTAACCGAACGCGCGGCGCGGCGCGCCCTGCTCCAGCAGGCGGACGGTCTCGTAGCCGAACGTCGAGTAGGTGGTCAGCGCGCCGCAGAAGCCGGTGCCGACCAGGGCGTACACGCCGGTGGTGGTGGCCGTGCCACCGGTGGCCAGGCCGAGGATGAACGAGCCCACGATGTTGACGGTCAGCGTGCCGAACGGGAAACGGCCGCTGTGCAGGCGCTGGATGGCGCGGTCGGTCAGGTAGCGGGCGGGCGCGCCGACGGCCGCGCCGATCGCCACGAACAGCAGGGTCACGCCGTCACCAGCCAGGCCACGATCCGGGCGGCGGTCATGCCCGCCAGCACCGCCAGCAGGGCGGCGGCCAGCGTGCCCAGCAGGTAGAGCGTGGCCGTGCCGGGCGCGCCGCCCGCGATCAGGTTCCGGATCTCGACCGCGTACGTGGAGAAGGTCGTGTAACCCCCGAGGACGCCGACGCCGAGGAAGGGTCGAAGCAGGCGCTGTCGCGTGAAGACGTCGGTGACGAGCACCATCAGCGCGCCGATCAGCAGGCAGCCGGTGACGTTGATCACGAAGGTGGCCCAGGGGAAGCTGCCGGCCGGCGCCGGCCAGGCGTGCCCGATCCCGTAGCGGGCCAGCGCGCCGAGGACCCCACCCGCCGACACCGAGACCACCACTGGCCAGTGTGTTTCGGCGCGCTGGGCGGGTATCTCCAGGTCGATGTCGGAGTCGATCGGCAGGTTCGGCTCGCGTGCCATGAACTGATGATCGCAGTGGGAATGTCGCACCCGGCGGCTAGAACGGACAGGACACACGTACCCGCCATCGGAGGAGTGCCATGACTTCCACCCTGTCGGCACAGGTAACGGGCCCGGTGTTGGCCCCTTACGACGAGGGCTACGCCGACGAGGTCGCCGCGTGGAACACAGCCGCCACGCACACCCCACAGCTCGTGGTCGGCGCGACGTCGGCCGCGGATGTCGCCGCGGCCGTCCGTTACGCCGGCGACCACGGCCTGCACGTCAGCGTCCAGGGCACCGGCCACGGTGCCGAGGTCCCGATCGCCTCGGGGCTGTTGATCACCACCAGGCGCCTCGACGGGCTGACCGTTGACCCGCAGACCCGCACCGCGACCATCGGGGCAGGCCAGCAATGGGGCGCGGTGGTCGCGGCCGCGGCCGAGCACGGCCTGCTGCCCGTCGCCGGCGCGGCGTCCACGGTCGGCGTCATCGGGCTGCTGACCGGCGGCGGCCTGGGCCCGTTGGCCCGCAGCCACGGCTTCGCGTCCGACTATGTGGAGAGCTTCACCGTGGTCACCGGCGCAGGCGAGATCGTCGAGGCCAGCCACACCGACCACGCAGACCTGTTCTGGGCGCTGCGGGGCGGCAAGTTCGGCCTGGGCGTCGTGACCGAGGTGCGCGTCCGGCTGGTCGAGCTCGACCGCCTGTACGGCGGTTCGTTGATGTTCGACGCCGCTGACATCGAGCCCGCGTTCCGGGCGTGGGTCGACTACACGGCGACCGCCGACGACCAGGTGTCGACCAGCGCGGCGATCATCCGGATGCCCCCGATCGAGCAGATCCCCGAGGCGTTGCGGGGTCGCACGCTGCTGTCGATCCGGTTCGCCTACCCGGGCCCGGTCGACGAGGGCGCGAGCCTGGCCGCTCCGCTGCGCGAGGCTGCGCCGGTCTATCTCGACGCGCTCGGCGAGCTGCCGGCCGGCCAGATCGCCAGGATCCACAACGACCCGACCGAGCCGGGTGCCAGCAAGGTCTACGGCATGCTGTTCGACCCCGTCGACCAGGACTTCGCGACCGTGTTCCTGGCCGCGTTCGGGCCGGCGGTCGACTCACCGTTCGTCGCGGCCGAGCTACGCCACCTCGGTGGTGCGGCCGCGCGCGACGTCGAGGGTGGTTCGGCGGTCGCGGGTCGCGAGGGGACCTTCGCCTGCGCGCTGGTCGGCGTGCGGCCGGACTTCTTCGACAAGGTGCTGCCCGAGGCCGCGTTCGACTGGCGCGAGGCGGTGGCGGCATGGACCCGCACCGATGGCAACCCCAACCTGATGGGTCTGCCGATCACCGCCGAGCGCCTGGCGACCATGTGGTCGGAGGGGGCCAACGACCGGCTCGGCGAGGTCCGCTGGCGTTACGACCCCGACTCGGTGCTGGCCAAGCCGGCCTGATCCCGGGCCCTCCGGGGGTGCGGCGTGGTCGCCGCACCCCCATGGGTCGGGTGTGCAGGTCGATACGCCGTCTGACTGCGGTTTTTTGGGTCATTAGTCACGCTCGTGCCGGGCGAGACGACCGAGGTCGAAGCGACCATCGCGGTGCCGGCGCAGCGTCGCAGGGTGAGCGCTATGCGGTGCTCTGGGCCGAGACTCGGTCTCTCCGGATAAGGACGGCAATATCGGCGCGATCCGCCGGGCCGGAATCCGGGTCTACCTGAGCGTCGGTCCCGGTGGCGAGCCGGTGTCCGGCTTCGACATCGGCGAGATCGCCTGCACGCGCAGCACCGACGGAGTGCCGTTGATCTCGGCGGTGGTCCGGAACACCGGCGAGCGGGCCCTGGACATCACCGGGACGCTCAGCCTCGCCGAAGGCCCGGGCAGCATGCGGGCCGGCCCGTACCACCTGGCCACGGTGACCACCCCCGCGCCGGGAGCCAGCGGCAAAGTGATGGCGGCGCTGGACGCCAAGCTGCCGACGGCGGCTGGCGACTGGACCTGGAGCTGGCCAGCGGCAAGATCGAGCACAAGCTCAACCGCGCGGTCGAGACACGCCCTAACAGGCCCCGGGCAAGCTCCGCTCCATCAGGATCTCGTCGGGGTCCTCGCTGTTGGGGCCGCAGTGACCGAATCCCGCCCGTTCGTAGAGCCTGATGGCCGCAGCGTTGGTCGCTCGGACCGACAAGAGCAGCGTGGACGCGCCGGACTCCGCGGCCCAGCCGGCGATCGCCCCCATCAGTGCGTCACCCACTCCGCGACCGCGACCAGGCGGGCTCACCCAAACCGAGATGATCTCGACGGTGGCCGGACCGGCCGAAACGCCGCTGGCCATCCCGACCGGTTCGTCGCCCAGGTAGGCGACGAGGTCGCGAGCGCCGGGGATGCGCAGCCGTTGCCGCCACTGCTCTTCCCCGGCGTCCTGCCACCCGGCCAGCGTCGCACCGAACGCGTAGGGCGCCTCGGCCAGCGCCGCCAGCCGAAGCTCCCGCCACAGTTTCCAGTCGTCCTCGGACAGCACACGAAGATCCACCATGGCCAGCAGGATGCCGCATCCCGCCTGACGGTGGCATCTCGATTAGCGCGCCACCGGCGCCTGGGTTAGTTCACCGCGTACATGTGGTGGGTCACGCCCGAGCGGAGGACGTCGCACTTCTCCAGGGTCAGCCGCGTCTGCTGGCCGTCGTCGGCGAACAGGCGCTGGCCCGTGCCGAGCACGATCGGGTGCACCAGCAGGCTCAGCCGATCGACCAGGCCCGCCCGCAGCAGGGTGCGGACCACGCTGATGCTGCCGACCATCGAGATCGGCCCGCCCGGGCCGGCCTTGAGCTCGGCGACCCGCTCGGCCACGTCGCCGGGCGGCAGCAGCGACGAGTTGCGCCACGCGAGCGTGGGCCGCGAGCCCGACACGACGACCTTCGACGGGCGGTTCATCGGCCCGCCGACCGGGTGGTCGTCGGGCAGGTCGGCGAACGCGCCGGCGAAGCTGTCGTAGGTGACGCGGCCGAGCAGCAGCGTGTCGGCCGGCTCGGACCAGATGGCCGCCATCATCTCGTCGTCGACGTACTGCATGTGCCATTTCTCCGGTGCCTCGACGACTCCGTCGAGTGAGATGAACTGACCCACGGTGATCGTGCGCATGGTTGCTCCCAGCCAAACCGAGGGGCGGCGGTTCCGCCCCGACACCCATACCGCGAACGGCGGCGGCCGATTTCGACACGGACCGGCTAGATTTCTCGGCGTGCGATTTCTGATGACGCTCAACGCCCCGGGACGAACGCCCGACCAGGAGCTTTTCGCCGAGATGGGCCGGTTCGTCGACGAGCTGGCCACGGCCGGCATGCTGGTGGCGACCGGCGGGCTGGCCATGGAGGGCACCCACGTCTCGTCCACCGGCGGCAAGGTGACCGTGGTCGACGGGCCGTACCCGGAGACCAAGGAAACGATCATCAGCTTCGCGCTGGTCGACGTGCCGTCCAAGGACGTGGCGCTCGAGTTGAGCCGCCGGTTCTTCGGGATCGTGGGCGACGGCGAGGGCGACCTGCGCCAGGTGTTCGGTCCGGAGTAGCCGTGGATCCCCGGGCCACCGTCGCGGACGTCTGGAAGCTCGAGTCGGCCCGGATCGTCGCGGCGCTGACCCGGCTGGTCCGCGACGTCGGGCTGGCCGAGGACCTGGCACAGGACGCGCTGCTCGCCGCGCTGGAGGAGTGGCCGGGCAAGGGTGTGCCGGCCAACCCGGGCGGCTGGCTCATGCTCACCGCCAAGCACCGGGCGATCGACCGGCTCCGCCGCGACGACCGACTGCGGGGCAACCTCGCCGAGCTCGGCCGCGCCGCCGAGCAGCAGCAGGAAAACCAGGCCGGCACCGACTTCGACGCTGTGCTGGGCGACGGCGCGGACATCGGCGACGACGTACTCCGGTTGATCTTCATCGCTTGTCACCCGGTGCTGTCCCGCGAGTCGAGCGTCGCGCTCACCCTCCGGATGATCGGCGGGCTGACCACCGCGGAGATCGCGCGCGCCTTCCTGGTGCCGGAGCCGACGATCGGGCAGCGGATCTCCCGCGCCAAGCGGACCCTCGGCGAGCGCAAGATCCCGTTCGAGGTGCCGCCGCCGGACGAGCGTGCGGACCGGTTGGCCGCCGTACTCGAAACGGTCTATCTGATCTTCAACGAGGGTTACGCCGCGACGGCGGGCGACGACTGGATGCGCCCGGGCCTGGCCAGCGAGGCCATCCGGCTCGGCCGGATGCTGGCCGGATTGGCGCCGGCGGAACCCGAGGTGCACGGCCTGGTCGCGCTGATGGAGCTGCACGCGTCCCGGATGGCGGCGCGGCTCGGCCCCGACGGAGAGCCGGTGCCGCTGCTGGAGCAGGACCGTGGCCGCTGGGACCGGGACCTGATCCGCAGCGGTTTCGCCGCGCTGCTGCGGGCACAGCGGTCGGACGGCCCGTACGTGCTGCAGGCCGCGATCGCCGCCAGCCACGCGCGGGCGCGGACGGCGGACGACACCGACTGGGTACGCATCGCCGGCCTCTACGAGCTGCTGGTGCGCCGGACGCCAAGCCCGGTGGTCGAGCTGAACCGGGCGGTGGCGGTGTCGATGGCGTTCGGACCGGAGCGCGGGCTGGCCATCGTGGACCAGTTGGCCGGCCCGCTGCGCGACTATCACCTGCTGCCCGGCGGTACGCGGTGACCTGCTGCGCCGGCTCGGCCGCGACGACGAGGCCCGCGCCGAGTTCGCCCGGGCGGCAGAGCTCGCCCGCAACGCCAAGGAGCGCGACGTGCTCCTGGCGCGCGCCGCGATGTAGCCGGTGTTTCCCATCAATCCATCCATACGTATCGACACGTTGGGCCAGATCGGTTCGACTGTTCCTCGTGAGCGGACACGAACACACCCACGCACATGACCACGGCAGCAGCCTCACCCGGCGTGGCCTTCTGGCCGGCGCCGGCGGGCTGGTGCTGCTCGGCACGATGCCGGGCAGCGCGCAGGCGGCCCGGGTCCAGGTCGCACCGGGCCTCGCGGCCGGCGCCGACCGGGCCTCGCGGATCACGACGGGCACCACCCTCGTGCACGGCGACCTGCACAACCACACCCTGATGTCGGACGGCGACGGCAACCCCGACCTCGTCTTCGGTTCGATGCGCGACGCCGGGCTCGACGTCGCCGCCCTGACCGACCACGCCACGCTCTTCGCCATCGAAGGGCTGAGCAAGTCCGAGTGGAACCGGGCCGGCGCGCTCGCCGACGCCGCCGACGCACCCGGCAGCTACACCGCCCTGCGCGGCTTCGAGTGGAGCCACCCGCTGCTCGGGCACGCCAACGTCTGGTTCACCAACAACTACGTCGACCTGGGCGGCGCCAGCAGCATGGGCCGGTTCTTCAACTGGCTCGCCGGCTCCGGTGGCGTCGCCGGCTTCAACCACCCGGGCCGGGAGATCCTGCGCTTCGACAACTTCAGCTTCAACAGCGGCGTACGCGACCAGATGGTCAGCATGGAGATCTTCAACCGGGGCGACGACTACCTGTTCGACGGCTGGTCCAGCACGGGCTCGTCGCCGTTGGTCGCCTGCCTGAACGCGGGTTGGCGGACCGGACTCGTCGGCGTCACCGACGAGCACGGCACCAACTGGGGCTTCCAGGAGGGCTCGGGCCGGGCCGGTCTCTGGGTAACCGGCAACACCCGGCAACGAGGTGCTCAATGCCATGCGGGCCCGGCGGTTCTTCGCCACCCGCGTCAGCGGGTTCCGGCTCGACGCCACCGCGTCCGACGTACGGATGGGCGGCGTGCTCGGCATCACCTCGGGCGACGTGCGGTTCGCGGTCGACCTGGACCGCGGCCCGGAGTGGCTCGGCAAGCCGCTGCACATCCAGGTGCTGCGCCCCGACAGTCGGGCTCCGAAGGTCGTCGACGTGATCGAGACGACGGCGGGGTCGGTCGCCGAGTTCACGGTGCCGCTGAACGTGGCCGACGGCAACTGGGTGGTCCTGCGGGTCTCCGACCCGAGCCAGCCCAACCCGTCACCGGGCCCCGCCAACCACCCCTGCAACGACTTCGGTGTCGCGTACTCGAGCCCCTGGTGGCTCCAGCCGTAGATCCGCGGAGCGGAGCGTTCCCGGCCGGGGACGCTCCGCCCACCCAAGCTGAACGGCGGGCCAACCAGTGGGTGGTGCGAGCTTGCCGGCACGGATACCTTGAAGGCGCCGAAATAGCGGCCGACCCGGAGGTATCCCCGTGGGTACGGTGCTCGTCACGGAGCGCGACAATCTAGGCGTCGTCGTCATCGAAGTGACCGGCGACGTCGGTCCCACCGACGCAGCCGAGCTGCGGGCGGCGCTGGTGCGTGCGATCCGACACACCGACCCGACGCCGGGTGATCGTCGACCTGCGCGGCGCCGGCCACATCGAGCCCGAGGGCATCGGCGCCGTGGTCGCCAGCGCCGACGTCGCCAGCGACAGCGGCATATCGATGACCGTGCGTGACGCCGCGCCCGCCGTGACCGAGGATCTGCTGGTCGCCGGGCTGCCGCGCGCCTAGGTCAGCCCGGCCGCGCGCGTCTGACCCGCATACCGCCCCGGTGGCGGGGTAGGAACAGGTCATGCGGACGGTTGTTGAGCGCGAGCGCAAGTTCGAGAGTCCGGCCGACTTCCGGGTGCCCGACCTGACCGGTGACGGGATCGCCGCGCTCGACGAGCCGGCCGTGCTCACCCTCGACGCCACCTACTACGACACGCCCGAGCTGCGGCTGACCCGCGGCGCGCTGGCGCTGCGCCGGCGCACCGGCGGCAACGACGCCGGCTGGCATCTCAAGGTCGGTGCCGCGGGCGGCGCCCGCACCGAGCACCAGCGCGCCCTGACGTCGGGCGCGAACCCGCCGCGCGATCTGATGCAGCTGGTCCGGGCGGCGGCCCGCGGCGCGCCCGGTCGAACCGGTGGCCCGGATCGAGACCCGCCGCCGGGAGTGGCGGCTGCTCGGCGCCGACAACGCCGTGCTGGCCACCCTCGCCGACGACGCGGTGGTCGGGCACGACCTGGTCGACGGCCGCCGGATCGCGCTGGCACGAGATCGAGGTCGAGCTGGTCGACGGCGACGAGGACCTGCTCGACAGCCGTCGAGCGTCGGCTGCGCGCGGCCGGCGCCCGGCACAGGGTCGCCGGCGAAGATCCATCGGGTGCTCGGGGAACGGCTCGGCGAGACGTCACCGCGATCGACGCCGGCGCGGCGACGCCGGTGCTCGCCTACGCCGCCGCCTACCGCGACGACCTGGTCGCGCACGAGCCGGCGGCGCGCGAGGGCGACGTCGACGGTGTGCACGACATGCGCGGTGGCGGTGCGCCGCCTGCGCAGCACGTTCCGCAGCTTCCGCGGCGCTCTGGGACGCGGCCCGGATCCAGGCCGTGCGCGCCGAGCTCAAGTGGCTCGGCGAAGAGCTCGGCGGGGTCCGCGACGCGCAGGTGATGGGGCCCCGGCTGGCGAAGGCCGTGCGTCACGGTAGCCGGCCGAGCTGGTGCTCGGCCCGGTGGCGGCGGACCTGAGCGACCAGTTCGCCGCGGACGAGGCCGCCGCGCTCGCCCAGCTGCGCCGGGCGCTCAGCTCGCGTCGCTACGTCAAGCTGCTGTCCACACTGGACGAGGTGATCGAGGCGACGCCGGCCGTCGAGGTGAGCCCGCGCTGGGTGAACCGCCGGATCCACAAGGCGGTCCGCCGGGCCGACGGCCTGCTCGACACCGCGCTCGACCGGCAGGCCGAACGCGGCGCCGGTGACGACGATCCCGCGCTGCACGAGGCCCGCAAGGCGTACAAGCGCGCTCGTTACGCGGTCGAGGTGCGCAAGCTCGCCGGCGACAAGCACGCCAAGAAGCTGGTCCGCGGTCTCCGGGACCTGCAGGACCTGCTCGGCGACCACCAGGACTCGGTCATCACCCGGCAGGTGCTGCGCGAGACCGCGGTGCGCGCCTACGGCCGGAACGCCAACACCTTCACCTACGGCCTGTTGTACGGCGAGCAGGTCGCGCACGGGCGGGCGCTGGTCCGCAAGCTGCCCGCCGCGCAGGCCAAGGCGCGGCGGCGGCAAGTTGCGCCGCTGGCTGCGCTGACCGCTCAGACCCGGGTAGCCAGCGCCAGGAAGCGGTGCGCCGGATCGTCGTAGCTGGTCCAGCCGCCAGCCGGCGGCGGCCGTGGACGCGGTCAGCGGGCCCGGTGACAGCGGCTCGTCGGGGCGGATCGGGCGGCCGTGCCGGGCGGCGAGCGCGGCCCGGCCGGACGGATGGAAGATCACCAGTCGCCCGCCGGGCCGGGTCACCCGGGCCAACTCGCGCAGGCCGGCGGTCGGGTCGGGCAGGTGGGCGACGAGGCCGGCCGCGAAGATCCCGTCGGCCACGGCGTCGCGCACCGGCAGGCGGCGGGCGTCGGCGAGCAGCAGCGGCGCTGCCCGTTCGGCCGCCACCGCGAGCATCTCCGGCGTGATGTCGACACCGAGCGCCAGCCCGGTCGGGCCGACCGCGGCGAGCAGCGCGGGCAGGGCCCGGCCGGTGCCGCAGCCGACGTCGATCGCGGTGCCGCCGACCGGGAGCTCGGCCTCGGCCACCGCCGCCGCGTAGGCGGGCAGGTCGTCACCGAACTTGGCGTCCCAGGTCGCCGCCCGGACGGCGAAGAAGGCACGGCTCTCCGGTAGGTACCACCGGGTGCGGTCGGCGAGCCGCGCGTCGACGTGCCGGATCACCGGCCAGTCCGGATCGTGCAGGTCGATCACCACATCGGCCTGATGCTCGGGGCCGTCCGCCGAGCCGGGCAGGATGCGCAGCCAGACCAGCGCGTCGGGCGCGACTCCGCCAGCAGGGACCGGCGGTCACGGAGACCCGTGGATCGAGGGCCGCGGCCAGCCGGTCGGCCACCAACGCGTTGCGCTCCTCGGCCCCGTCGACCACCACCGTCGCCGGCGCTGTCGGGAGCAGATCGACGAGGTTGTCGATCATCTCTTGCCATCTGGTCACTTCTCTGATCCTGCAATTGCTGGCCTATTCTGACCAGTGGCTGGGGAGAATGCCATCCTGTTGCCGGGATTAGCCATCGCATCTGCGAGGGTTGAGACAAGAAGGGTGTGCCCGTGGGAGCACGTTGGACCAGCATCGTCCTGGCCGCCGTCACCGCCGCCAGCCTCACGGCCTGCGGCAGCGACGCCGCGCCAACGACCGTCTCGACCGGCGGCGGCAGTGTCCGGCCCGATCACCGTGTTCGCTGCCGCGTCGCTCACCGAGTCCTTCACCCAGATCGGCAAGGACTTCGAGGCCGCCAACCCGGGCACGACGGTGACCTTCAGCTTCGCCGGCAGCTCGGCCCTGGCCACCCAGATCAACCAGGGCGCGCCGGCCGACGTGTTCGCCTCGGCCGCGCCGGCCAACATGAAGACGGTCACCGACGCCGGCAACGCCGACGGCAGCCCGCCGAACTTCGCCAAGAACCAGCTCGTCATCGCCGTGCCGAAGGGCAACCCGAAGAACATCACCACGCTCGCCGAGCTGGCCAAGCCGGGCGTCGAAGGTCGCGCTGTGCGCGCCGCAGGTGCCGTGCGGCGCCGCCGCCCAGAAGGCGCTCGCCGCGGCCAACGTCGACGGTCACCCCGGTCACCCAGGAGCAGGACGTCAAGGCCGCGCTGTCCAAGCTGACCCTCGGCGAGGTCGACGCCGCGCTGGTCTACCGCACCGACGCCAAGGCCGCGGCCGGTGACGTCGACGGGGTCGAGTTCCCCGAGTCGGCCAGCGCGATCAACGAGTACCCGATCGTCGTGCTCAAGAGCGGCCCCAACAAGGCCGGCGGCCAGGCGTTCGTCACCTACGTGCTGTCCGAGCCGGCCAAGAAGGTCCTGGCGGACGCCGGCTTCCAGGCACCGTGAGGCGCCGCCGGGCGCCGCTGCGCGCCTGGCCGTGCCGGCGGTGCTCGGCGCTGCTCTTCCTGGTGCTGCCGCTGGTCGGCCTGCTCTACCGCGCGCCGTGGGCCACCCTGCCCGAGCGGCTCACCGAGCCGGGCATCCTGGCCGCGCTGCGGCTCTCGCTGCTGACGGCGACCTGGCCACGCTCGTCTGCCTGGTGCTGGGCGTGCCGCTGGCCTGGCTGCTGGCCCGGGTCTCGTTCCCGGGCCGGCGGCTGGTGCGGGCACTGGTGACCGTGCCGCTGGTGCTGCCGCCGGTGGTCGGCGGCGTCGCGCTGCTGCTGGTGTTCGGCCGGCGCGGGCTGATCGGCGAATGGCTCGACAGCACCTTCGGTATCACGCTGCCGTTCACGACGGCCGGCGTGGTGGTCGCCGAGGCGTTCGTCGCGATGCCCTTCTTGATCATCGCGGTCGAGGGCGCGCTGCGCGGCGCCGACGCCCGCTACGAGGAGGCCGCGGCCACCCTCGGCGCCGGGCGGTGGACCACCTTCACCCACGTCACGCTGCCCCTGGTGGCGCCCGGTGTGGCGGCCGGCGCGGTGCTCTGCTGGGCCCGGGCGCTCGGCGAGTTCGGCGCGACGATCACGTTCGCCGGCAACTTCCCCGGCAAGACCCAGACCATGCCGCTGGCGGTCTACCTGGCCCTGGAGACCGACCTGGAGGCGGCGATCGTGCTGAGCCTGCTGCTGCTGGTCGTCTCCGTGGTGATCCTGGCCAGCCTGCGCGACAAATGGATCTCGAGCGCATGACCGGCGACCTGCTCGACGCCCGGCTCGTCGTCGACCGGGGCAGCTTCCGGCTCGACGCGCACCTGCGGATCGCGGCGGGCGAGGTGCTCGCCCTGCTCGGCCCCAACGGCGCCGGCAAGACCACGGCGTTGCGCGCGCTGGCCGGGCTGGAGCCGCTGACGGCCGGGCACGTCACGCTCGGCGAACGGGTGCTCGACCGCCCGGACGCGCGGGTCTGGACCCCGCCGGAGCGCCGCCCGATCGGCGTGGTGTTCCAGGACTACCTGCTCTTCCCGCACCTGTCCGCGCTCGACAACATCGCGTTCGGCCCGCGCCGGCACGGCGTCGACCGCGCGCCAGGCCCGGGCGGACGCGGCGCGACTGGCTGGCCCGGGTGGGCCTGGCCGAGCTCGGCAGGCGCAAGCCACGCCAGCTCTCCGGCGGTCAGGCGCAGCGGGTGGCGCTGGCCCGGGCGCTGGCCACCCACCCGGAACTGCTGCTGCTCGACGAGCCGCTGGCCGCGCTGGACGCGCGTACCCGGCTGGACACCCGGGTCGAGTTGCAGCGCCACCTGGCCGCGCACCCCGGCGCGACGCTGCTGGTCACCCACGACCCGCTCGACGCGCTGGTGCTCGCCGACCGGCTTGGTGGTCATCGAGCACGGCGCGGTCGTGCAGGAGGGCGACGCGGCCGCGGTGACCGCCCGGCCGCGCACCGACTACGTCGCCCGGCTGGTCGGGCTCAACCTCTACCGGGGCAACGCCGCCGACGGCGGTGTCCGCGTCGCCGAGGGCCTCACCCTGGCGGTCACCGACCGGGTCGGTCGGCGAGGCGTTCGTCGCGTTCCGGCCGTCGGCCGTGGCGATCTACAGCGCAACGCCCGGCGGGCAGCCCGCGCAACGTGTGGGCGGCGACCGTCGGCGGCATCCAGCGGCACGGCGACAACCTCCGGGTGGTGCTGCACGGCCCGATCGAGGCGGCGGCCGACATCACGCCGCCGGCGGCCGCCGAGCTCGGCTTGACGGCCGGGCAGCAGGTCTGGGCTTCGGTCAAGGCGGCGGAGACACATGCCTATCCGGCGTGAATCGGCTCGGGTTGATGGCCGGGCAGTACGTCTGGGCCTCGGTCAAGGCGGCGGAGACGCGCGCCTATCCGGCGTGAACCGGCTCGGGGGCCGGCGCCGGTCGGCTCGGTAGGTCCCGTTCCGTGCGCGGCGGTCCGATCAGGAGGATCAGGCCGGCGGCCACCGCGGCGCACATGGTCAGCGCGATCGTCGGCCGGGGGCCGAACGCGGCGCCGAGTGCGCCGGCGATCAACGCGCCCAACGGGATGGTGCCGTAGTTGAGCAGCTGCATGCTCACCGTCACCCGGCCGAGCAGCGCGGTGCGGCACGTACGGCTGCCGGAAGCTGCCCTTGACCACGTTGCCCGCGCCCACCCCGGCCGACCAGCACGGTGACGCCGGCGACCGCGAGGCCAGCCGCGGCCCGCGCTCGGCGAGCGGCAGCAGCAGGCCGCACGGCGGCGCGAGCACCGCGGTGGCCAGCAGCGCCCGGGCGGTGCCCATGCGGCGGGCCAGCGCGCTGCCGGCGGCCGCGCCGAGCACGCCGCCGAGCGCTGGTCACCGCCAGCAGCCCACCGAGCAGCGCCCGGCGCGAGGCCGACGTCGCGGACCAGGAAGACCACCAGCACGGACTGGTAGCCGATCAGCGCGAGGTTGCTCATCGCGCCGCAGACCGTGAGCACCCGCAGGTACGGGTCGCGGACGACGAAGCGCAGGCCTTCGGCCACCTCGGCGGCCAGCTAACCGCGGCGCACCGTGCGTCGCGGCGGCTCCGGCGTGCGGATCCGGGGCAGGCACAGCGCCGAGACGCAGGAAGGTGACCGCGTCGACGAGCAGGCCGAGGACGGCGCCGGCGAGCTGGGTGACGACGCCGGCGACGCCCGGGCCCGGCGACGCTGCGCGGCCGCCTCGGTGCTCTGCAGCCGGGCGTTGCCGCCGGGCAGGTCGCGCGGGGCACAGCAGGGCCGGCAGGAAGACCTGGTAGGCGGTCTCGAAGAAGACCCCGGCGGTGCCGGTGAGCAGGGCCGCCCACGAACAGGTGCGGCAGCGTGAGCGTGCCGAGCCACCAGGTCAGCGGGATCGCGACGAAGACCGCGAGGCAGAGCAGGTCGCAGATGATCATCAGCGGGCGGCGGGGCAGGCGGTCGACCCAGGCGCCGGCCGGCAGGCCGATCAGCAGCCAGGGCAGCCAGGAGAACGCGGCCAGCAGGGCCACCTGGAAGGTGCTGGCGTCCAAGGTGGTCACCGCGACCAGGGGCAGCGCCACCGAGCTGACCCCGCTGCCCAGCTTCGACGAGGTCTGGCCGAGCCAGAACAGGCGGAAGTCGCGGCTGTTGCGTCATGGCGTTGCCGGCACGCCGTGTGCGAACACGAAGACGGGGCGGCGGGGCTGGTCGTCGGCCGTCGCCGGGCCGGCCTTCGCCGACCAGCGGTCGAGGACGGCGACGATGTCGCGGCTGAGCTCGGCCAGCTCCGCGGGTGTGAGGTGCAGCCAGCGGTCGGCGGCGAACGCGCTCTCGCCCCAGACCGCCTGCTCCTCGTCGGGCGCGGCGTACCACTCGCGGACCAGCGCCACCTGGCGGTCGAGGTTGAGCGACTCGGCGGCGCGCAGCACGGCCGCCTCGCCGGCGTCGTCGTCGAAGTCCTTGGTCGGACCAGCGCAGGCCGGTGCTGACCCGGGCGCCACCACCGCTCGCGGCGGTCGCGGGCCAGCTCCGGGGCCTCTTCGACCAGGTCGCATGTCGCGCATCACCTTCATGTGGTGGCTGATGTTGGCTGGCGCCTGGCCGGTCCGCTCCGCCAGCGCGCCGACCGGCTGCGGGCCGTAGACCGCGAGCACGTCGAGCAGGCGGCGGCGCAGCGGGTGGGCCATCGCGGCCAGCACGCGTGAGTCGGTGACCTGCCGGACGTCACGTTCCTGTTCTGCCATGCCGACAGCGTCGCACGGCAAGAGATATTGCGCAACAGCTCTTGCGGAAGAGTTCTTGTCAGAAGTCGGTCGGCGCGGGACAGGCCTCGCCCAGGTCTCGAGTTCCTCGGCCAGCGCGTGGTTGTGCTTCTCGGCGATGCCCAGAGCGTCCGAGCCGAGCGGCAGACGCTGCGGCGGGTCGTCGAGGTCGACGATCTCGAGCAGCACCTCGAGCGGCCTTCGCCGGATCGCCCGGCGCCTTGCCTTCGGTGTCCCGCCGGTAGCGCGACATGAAGCCGACCGACTCCGCGTACTCGGGGCCGCCGTCGTCGATCCGCATCGAGGAGCCGGCCCAGTCGGTGCGGAAGCTGCCCGGCTCGACGATCGTCACCTTCGACCCCGAACGGCTTGAGCTCCGGCGCCGAGGACCAGCGAGAAGCCCTCGACGCCGAACTTCGCGGCCTGGTACGGCGCGATGCCCGGGGTGCCGCCGACCCGGCCGCCGATCGACGAGAAGTTGCAGGTAGTGGCCGGAGCGCTGGGCGCGGAAGTGGGGCAGCGGCGGCCTTCGAGACGTAGATGACGCCGAGCAGGTTGGTCTCGATCTGGCCGCGGAACTCGTCGAGCGAGGTGTGCTCGATCGGCGCGCTGTTGGCGTTGCCGGCGTTGTTGGCGACCACGTCGATCCGGCCGAACGTGTCGACCGCCGCGCGCACCGCCCTTCCGCCGCGGCCGCGTCGGTGACGTCCAGCGCGACCGCGCGTACCCGATCGCCGTAGGTGTCTGTCCAGATCGTGCAGACGCGGCCGGCCGGCGTGCGGTGGCGACGACGTTGTCACCGCTGTCGAGCGCGGCACGGCAGATCGCGCTTCCGATGCCGCGCGAGCTTCCGGTGACGAGCCAGGTCTTCGGCATGGTGGCACCCCTTTCGCCAACGCATACGCACGCTAACGTCGGGCGCATGTTGTCGACGATGCGGATGCGGCGGATGCGCGACGTGCTCACCGGATACGTCGAGCGGGGCGACGTGCCGGGCGTGGTGGCGTTGGTCAGCCGGCGCGGGCAGACCCACGTGGAGGCGCTCGGCACGACGGCGTACGGCGGTGGGCGCCCGATGGCGCCGACACCATCTTCCGGGTCAGCTCCATGAGCAAGCCGGTCACCGCGGCCGCGACGATGCTGCTGGTCGAGGAGTGCCGGATCCGGCTCGACGACCCGGTCGACCCGTTGCTGCCCGAATTCGCCGGCCGGCAGGTGCTTGCGCAGCATGGGCGCGGCGCTGCACGACACCGTGCCCGCCTTCCGCCCGATCACGGTGCGCGACCTGCTGACGTTCACCTGGGGCTTCGGTCAGGTGTTCGCGCCGCGCGGCCACGTACCCGGTGCTGAAAGCGGCCTGGGATCTGGGCATCGGCATGCGGGAGCCGCGGCCGCGGCAGATGCCGGATCCCGACGAGTGGCTCAAGCGGCTCGGTTCGCTGCCGCTGATGGCGCAGCCGGGGGAGCGGTGGTTCTACAACACGGGTCCGATGTGCTCGGTGTGCTGGTGGCCCGGGCGACCGGCCGGTCGTTCGACGAGTTCCTGCGGGAGCGGGTGTTCGCGCCGCTGGGCATGGCGGACACCGGGTTCGCCGTGCCGCCCGAGTCGCTGCACCGGCTGGCCGACGGGCTACTGGGGCGACCCGCCGGCGCCGCTGGACACGCAGGAGGAGTGGACCACCGTGCCGCCGTTCTTCTCCGGCGCGGGCGGTCTGGTGTCCACGGTGGAGGATTTCTTCGCGTTCGGCCGGATGATGCTGCGCACGGGCGACGAGCCGGCTGCTGTCCCGGCCGACGCTCGCGACCATGTTCGAGGACCACCTGACGCCGGCGCAGAAGGTGTTGCCGCACTGGGTGGTCGACGAGTTCGACGGCGTCGGGCTGGGGCTTCGGCGGCAAGGTGACCACCCGCCGGCACGGCATCGCCGACACACCCGGCAAGTACGGCTGGGACGGCGGTCTGGGCACCTCGTGGCGGGTCGACCCGGAGGAAGAGATGATCACCATCCTGATGACCCAGCGGGCCTGGCTCTCGCCCGAACCACCACCGATCCTGCGTGACTTCTGGACCCTGGCCTACCAGGCGATCGACGACTAGCTTATCGCACGCGGCGGCCGCGCAGGATCACCGCCAACGGCTGTGTCGAGCTGGTCGAGGTCGGTGCGCGGGTCTTCGGCGTAGACGACGGCGTCGGCGGGTGCGCCGGGCTCGCAGGCCGGGCAGGCCGAGATAGGTCCGGGCCGACCAGGAGCCGGCGGCGAGCGCGTCGTGTGCCGGCACACCGGCGGCGGCCAGCGCGCGGATCTCGTCGGCGACCCGGCCGTGCGGGCGCGAGTCGGTGCCGGCCAGCAGCGGTCACGCCGGCCTCGGCCGCCGCGGCGGCCAGTGCGGGATGTGCGCCGGCGCCGCCGACGTACCAGCGGCTTGCGCGGGCTGTCGGGCTGCTCGCGGCGGCGCTCGAGCGACTCGGTGATGCGCGACCAGCGTCGGGGTCAGCGCGGTGCCCTGTTCGGCCATCCGGTCGAGCAGCGCCGGGTCGAGGCACATGCCGTGTTCGAGCGAGTCGACGCCGGCGGCGACGGCGACCGCGCCGCCTGCGGCGTGTCTGGGCGTGCACCGCGACCCGGCCGCCGACCGCGTGGACCGCCTCGACCACGGCCCGCAGACCGCGCTCCGGGAACGGCTCGTCGTCGGGTCGCCAGTCGCCGATCAGCTTGACCCAGCCGGTGCTCGCCGCCTGCGCCGCGGCGAGCGCGGGCAGGTCGGCGTGGCTCGGGCGGCGGCCCCACGCCGTCGAAGAACTGGCCGTGCTGGGCGAACCAGGGTCCGGCGTGCACGGCGCGGGGCAGGTCCGGGTCTGCGCCGAACCAGTCCGGCGGGTGGCCGGCCAGCCCGGGTGACGCGGATCAGCGTGACGCCGCTCTCGGCGTGCCGGCGCAGGTCGGCGCGGAGCACGTCGTCGTCGAGCGGGTCGCCGGGCTCCTCGGCGCCGGGGTGGGTGTGCGCGTCGACCAGGCCGGGCAGCAGCCAGCCCTCGGCCACCAGTTCGGCGCCGTCGACCGGGTCGGTGGTCCACCGGTCGCCGTCCGCGTACAGGTCGACCTGTTCGCCGCTGGGCAGGGCCCGACCGCGGATCCGCAGCACGCTCATCGTCACCTCCTGGAGAAGGCGAGGCTACGCCGGTCGATCGCGAGGAATTGTCGTAGGGGCACGCTAGCGTTCTCGCCATGCGGAAATGACTTCGACTTCTTTGTGGGCACCTGGACCTCTCGGCACCGGCGGTTGCGCGAGATCCTGGTCGGCAGCACCGATTGGTACGAGTTCGAGGGGACCAGCAGGAGCTGGAGCGTGTTCGACGGCGCTGGCAACATCGACGAGATCACCTTCCCGTCGCAGGGTTGGGGCGGCGTGACCCTGCGGCTCTACGACGCGGAGCGCGACGAATGGTCGCTCTACTGGGCGAGCAGCCGCACCGGGCTGTCGATCCCGCCGGTGGTCGGGCGTTTGACGAGGCGGGCGTCGGGGTGTTCACCGCGGAGGAAGACTTCGACGGGCGTCCGATCACCGTGCGCTACACGTGGTCCGACATCACGGCGGAGTCGTGCCGGTGGGAGCAGGCGTTCTCGCCCGACAAGGGCGAAACGTGGGAGACCAACTGGGTCATGGAGTTCACCCGGACGGGCCCGTGAGCGATCCCACCGCGACCGCGCTGGCCTTCTGGGCGGCCGCCGAGGCCCGCGACTGGTCCGCGTTCGGCGCGCTGCTCGCCGACGACGTCGTCTACGAGCTGCCGCAGAGCCGCGAACGCATCCGGGGCAAGGCGACCTACCTGCGGTTCAATGTGGAATATCCGGGTGAGTGGCAGCTGACCGTGCGCCGGGTCGTCGGCGAGCGGGGCAGGCGGCGACGTGGTGTGACTTCGTGACCAACGGCGAGCCGGGTGAGGCGTTGACGTTCTTCGAGTTCGGCGAGACCGGCTTGATCACGACGATCACCGAGTTCTGGCCGGAGCCCTACGATCCGCCACCGGGCCGCGAGCACCTGGTCGAACGCTTCTAGTCACCATCGATGTCCGCTCGTTTACATGACATCGATCGAAGACGATGATTCGTGGAATGGGAGACAACCGTGAAAGCCAGGAGCGACCCACGGCCACCCGCCGGGCGTTCCTGTCCGCATCCGCGATAACCGCCGCCGCGGCCGTTCCGTTGGTCGGCGGGTCACCCGCGCTGGCCGACGGCGGCCGGTGGAGCGACCCGCCGATCAACGGGCCGGGCCGCCGCGTCGGCACACAACGTCCAAGCGTGGCGCTGCGTCGCGCGCTGCGTGAGGTCGACGCCGACCGCATCGAGGCCGATCGTGCGCCGGCTCGCCGCGTTCGGCACCCGGCACACGTTGTCGACGCAGACCGACCCGGTGCGTGGCATCGGCGCGGCCCGTGACTGGCTGTTCGACCAGTTCTCGCGGATCGCCGCGTCGTCCGGCGGCCGGATGACCGTGGAGAAGCAGTCGTTCACCCAGCCGGTGTCGCCACGCGTGCCGACCCCGACGGTGATCACCAACGTGATCGCCACGCTGCGCGGCACCGTCACGCCCGAGCGGGTCTACGTGCTGACCGGGCACTACGACTCGCGAATCACCGACGTCATGAACTTCACCGACGACGCACCCGGCGCCGACGACGACGCGTCCGGCGTCGCGATCCTGCTCGAGCTCGCCCGCGTCCTGGCGGGTCGGCCGCTGGAGTCGACCCTCGTGCTGGGTGCGGTGGCCGGCGAGGAGCAGGGCCTCTACGGCTCGATCTTCATGGCCCAGACGATGAAGGACGCCAACACCGACATCCAGGGGATGTTCTCCAACGACATCGTCGGTGCCAGCCGGGCCGACGACGGCACCCGCGAGCCGCGCACGATCCGGTTGTTCGCGGAGGGCGTCCCCACGTCCGAGACGCCGGCGCAGGGCAACACCCGGCGCTCGGTCGGCGGCGAGAACGACTCGGCGAGCCGGCAGCTGGCCCGCTTCGTCGACGCGGTCGCCGACAACGACGACACCGACATGCATGTCCGGGTGATCTGGCGCCGCGACCGCTACCTGCGGGGCAGCGACCACATCTCGTTCCTGGAACGCGGCTACCCGGCGGGCCGGTTCACCGAGCCCAACGAGGACTTCGCCCATCAACACCAGGACGTCCGCGTCGAGAACGGCGTCCAGTTCGGCGACCTGCCCGAGTTCTGCGACTTCGACTTCATCGCCCGGGTCGCCAAGGTCAACCTGGCCACCGTGTGGTCGTTGGCCCAGGCCCCGGGCACGCCCAAGGGCGTCGTCATCGTGACCACCAACCTGACCAACGACACCCAGCTGCGCTGGCAGGCGGGCACCGACCCGGACCTGGCCGGCTACGAGGTCGTATGGCGCGAGACCCGCGAAGACGACTGGACCCACGTCGTCGACGCCGGCAACGTCACCGGTGCGACCCTCGACCTCTCGAAGGACAACGTCTTCTTCGGCGTCCGCGCCTACGACCGCGACGGCCACCGCAGCCCGGTCGCCTTCCCGGTGCCCGGCACGTGACCCACCTCCGCAGGCCGCGCCGCCACCCAGGCGGCGCCGCCTGCGGTGGCAGCACTGCCCCGCGCCAGTGCCGGCTCTCACCGGGCTCGCTGAGACGACCTATTCCAAGGGCCAGTGGCTGGTCGAGCGGCGGCGAGGCTTCAGCCGTCGCTTCTTCGCATCGTCGATCGTGGAGACCCTCGGCTTCGGCCGCCGCCCCTTGAAATAGATCGTTCGGACGAACAGGTCCTGCCGGTCCGGGGCGACGGAGCACGGGGTGTTCGCCGCGGCATACATGTTTTGGCATGTGCGCACGTGCCAAAACATGTACGTGCGTGAAGACACCTGGCCCGGGGGGCCTGCCGCCTGCGGCGCGCGGTCTCGCCCGGCCGCGGCCTGCGGCCCGGCCTGCGGTCGGCCGCGTGCGGCCCGCCGGCCTGCGGCGCGCGGTCTGTGGCTCCGGCGTGCGGCCGTGCGGTGTGCGGCCCGGCCTGCGGCTCGGCCTGCGGCCTGCGGGATCCGTCCGGGGTCCGGGGTCACAGATCATGTGCAGCCGATCGGGTCGCTGAAACCCTGGAGACGTCATCATGTGCGGCTGGTTGTGTTTCCGCACGGCGTGTCGACCAGACCCAGTGCACACGATCAGGGGTTAGGCCCCTGACCTTCTGGATGAGTCACACATGATCACGGCCCGCGACGGTTACCCACCGACTCCCTGGAATAAGAGATCGAGGGCTTCGCGGGGCTGGCCTGGCGGGCGGGAGGAAGGCGGTGCGAGCCCGAGGAAAGCGGCACTTCGGTTGGCGGGGCCGTGCGGTCGCGAGCGATCACATTGCCGGCGGCGGTGAGGGGGTTTCGCTTTCGGCGCAGGCTAAATGCGTTGTGGGATCAGCGATTCCGTCGCAGTCTGGAGGTTCGCCAAACCCGGGGATGCACACTCATGCCACTGCTACGCGACCTCTGGTCGACCGCACCGCTACGGACCGCCGTCGTAGCGGTTCTTGTGTTGATCAATGCGGTCGGGATGGCGTTGGCGGCGGCGCTGGCCGGGCCTGTGCTGGTTGACCACTCTACGACCGCCTTCCTGGCACTCTCCATCGCGCTGACCGCGGCCGTCTTCAGCGACACCGCGACCGGGCTGCTGATGGCTCGGGTCAGCGCCGACTGGACGGCCGACGTGCGGCGGCGGCTGTGCCGGGTGGCGATCGGGCAGGAGATCCCGCGGCTCGAGTCGACGCCGGTCGGTGAGCTGCTCGACCGGATCGACGGCGACGTCTACCAGATCGGCGGCGACCTGCGCGGCAGTGGCATCCGGGTCGTGCAGTCCGTGGCCATCGGCCTCGTCTCGGTGGTCACCGCGCTGGTCGTATGGTGGCCGGCCGGCCTGGGCATGGTGGTGCTCGCCGCGATCCTGGTGCTCGCTCTGGCCAAGCCGACCAAGCGGATCGCGCCGGCCCGGATGGCCGAGGAAGAGGCCTGGTCCGACCTGGCCGCCGTGATGGAGGAGTCCATCCACGGGCAGGACGACGTGCGCACCACGCTGGCCCGACCCTACGTATTGCGGTTGTTCGCGGCCCGCTCGCGCGAGGTGCTGCGGCTGGCCCGGGTCGTCTGGAAGCTGTCCGCCAAGGTCACCACGATGGCCGTCGGCGTGATGCGGGTCGGCGTGGCCCTCGCCGTGCTCGGCGGGGTCTGGGCCCTGAACACCGGGCGGATCGACGGCGCCCGGCTCACCGCGATCTGGCTGCTGGTCATCGGCTTCGCCAGCGTGGTCGAGCACATGAGCCGCATGGTCCCGGAGCTCCAGAACGCGCTCGGCGCCTGGGGTCGGGTCCTGCTGCTCAAGGCCTCACCCCAGGAGCCGGTCGGCGGCACCCCGCCGCCCGACGCCGACATCGCGGTGCGGGGGCTGACCTTCCGCTACCCGACAACCGAGGGGACCGGGCGCCCGGCCGCGCTGCGCGACATCGACCTGTCCTTCGTGCGTGGCCGCTCGTACGCCGTGGTCGGTCGCACCGGGTCCGGCAAGTCGACGCTGGCCAAGGTGCTCACCCGCTCGGTCGACGTGCCGCGCGGCACGGTCCGGTTCGGCGACACCGACCTGGTCGACATCGACCTCGACGGGCTCCGCCGCTGGGTCTCGATCGTCCCGCAGCGCACCGAGATCCTCGCCGGCACGCTGGCCGAGAACGTGGCGCTCTTCGACCCCGAGCTGATCGGTCGGGCCGGCGCCGCGCTCGACGAGCTAGGCCTGTCGGCCTGGGTGGCCGAACTGCCCGACGGGCTGGAGACCCGACTCGGCGAGGGTGGCAACGTGCTCTCGGCCGGCCAGGAGCAGCTCGTCGCGTTCGCCCGGATCCTGGTGCGCGACCCGCACGTGGTGATCCTCGACGAGGCGACCGCGCGGCTCGACCCGGTCACCGAGGGGCGGGTCCAGCGCGCCACCCAGCGGCTGCTCCGCGACCGGATCGGCATCGTGATCGCGCACCGGCTCTCCTCGGTGCGCCGATGCGACGAGGTGATCGTGCTGGCCGACGGCGAGCTGGTCGAGGCCGGTCCGTTGCGCGACTCCGAACGGTTCGCGGCCCTGATGGCGCGCAGCCGCGCGGGCACGCCGGCGAGCACCGGCGGTGTCGCGCTCGCCGACCGGCCGGACCCCGCGGCCGACCTGATCCTGGGCGACGAGAGCCGACCCGAGACAGCGGTGTCAACCGTGCCAGCTCAGGACACCGCACGCCCGGCGACCACGGTCACCACGCCGCGCAAGGCCGACCCGCCGCCGCTCACCGAGCCGGCCCGGCCCGGCACCCTGCGCGAGATCCTGCGGCTGATGACCAACGACCCGCGCTTCGGCATCGCCGGGCTGGTCATCTTCTGCGGCATGACGCTGCTCGGCCTCGACGGTTCCGTGCTGCCCTTCCTCTGGGCCAGCCTGGTCGACGGCAGCGGCAGCGTGCTCTGGCCGACCATCGGCATCATCGCCGGCCTGCTGGTCTACCTGCCGATGCCGTACGTGAGCTCCGTCTGGTACCCGGAGTGGTGGGTCCGCCAGATGTTGCGGATCAGCCTGCGCCTGCTGCACGGCCAGACCGGCCCGCGCCGGGTCAGCAAGCACACGCCGGCCGAGGTGGTCGCGCAGGCCGGCGACACCGAGCGCGTCGTGCTGATGGCCGACCACCTGGTCGACCAGACCATCTGCGTGTTCCTGCTGGTCTCGATGACCCTGGTCTCCCAGTCGCTGGTGCCGGCCGGGTTCTTCCTGGCCACCGTGCTGATCTCGGGACTCGTGGCGACCGCGTTCGGCGGCCGGCTCGAGCAGTTGGCGCGCGGCACCGTGGCCGCCCGGGCCGCGTTCGCCACCGCGCTGGTCTCCTCGCTCTCGGCCGCCCGCACGATCAAGCTGGCCGGCGCCAGCGAGCCGGTGCTCGCCCACCTGGCCCGCCTCGACCTGGTCCGCAGCGACAAGCAGCGGCGGGAGATCTCCACCCAGGTGCTGGCCAAGTCGACGCCCTCGATGATCAGCGGCCTGCTGCCGATCGCCGCCTGGGCGCTCTACCTCGGCGGCGGCCTGTCCGGCGGCGCCGCGCTGGTCACGGTGGCCACGCTCGGCGCGGCACGCTGGTTCGCCTGGACCACCGCCTCGCTGGTCGCCCAGCTGCCGTCGGCCCGGGTGTGGACCCGGCGCACCGCGGCGATGGCCGGGCGGCCCGACTACTCGGCGGAGGTGCCCGGCGTCGACATCTCGCTCGGCATCGCCCCCGCGCCGGTCGCCGCGCCCCGCACCCCGCTGCGCGAGCTCGAGCTGCGCGGCTTCTGCGCCGTGCACGAAGACGGCACGCTCGGTGTCCGCGACGTCGACCTGACCATCGGGCGGGGCCAGCTCGTGCTGGTGGTCGGCCCGGTCGGTGCCGGCAAGTCGTCGTTGCTGCGGGCGATGGCCGGCATCGTGCACCACGCCGGTGCCCTGCGCTGGAACGACGAGCCGGTCACCGAGCCGGAGGTGTTCCTGCGGCCCAACCAGGTCGGCTACGTCGGCCAGCTGCCCCGGGTGCTGTCCGGCACGGTCGCCGACAACATCACGCTCGACCACCAGGTCGACGCCGAGAAGGCGGTGATCATCGCCCAGCTCTCGCACGACCTGGCGGCGGCCGGCGGCGGGCTCGGGCTGCTGATCGGGCACAAGGGCACCCGGCTCTCCGGTGGTCAGCTGCAACGGCTGGCGCTGGCCCGGGCGTTGGCGCCGCGCACCGAGCTGCTGATCGCCGACGACGTCTCGTCCGCGCTCGACGTGACCACCGAGCTCGACCTGTGGCGGGCGCTGCGGGCGACCGGGGTCACCGTGATCGGCTCGACGTCGAAGCAGGCCGCGCTGGCCCAGGCCGACCACGTCGTGGTGCTGATCGACGGCACCGTGGCGGCCAGCGGGCCCTGGCACGAGCTGGCGCCGCAGTGGGGACATCTCGCTGGGTGACGTGGGCTATCTTCATGGCCGGCACGTGAGGCACGGGGGTCCACCATGGCAGAACTGACGGCTACCGGTCGCACTACCCGGGTCGTCGCCGCGATCGTCGGAGTCGCGCTGCTGCTGGCGGGCACCGTCTGGGGCCAGGACGACAAGTTCCCGTTCGGGCCGTTCAGCATGTACGCGGGCGTCAACGGTCCCAACGAGCCCGCACCGGACACCCGGGTCGAGGGCACCGACCGCACCGGCCGCACGATCGTGCTCAACGAGCGCAACGCGGGCGTACGCCGGGCCGAGATCGAAGGCCAGGAAGGCGCCTATGTCGACGATCCGGGCCGGCTGGCCCGGATCGCCGACGGCTATCAGGGGCTCAATCCGGGCGCGCCGCCGCTCGACAAGGTGGCGCTGATCGTCCGGCTGCACGAGATCAAGCGCAGCAGCGCGACCGGCAAATGGCATGACGACGTCCGCGCGGTCTGGCAGCGGCCGGCATGAGGGCCTGGCTGTTCGAGCGGGCGCCGCGCGGCCGGGTCGCCGCCCTGCGCACCCTGACCTATCTGTTCGTCGTCTTCGACCTGCTGCTCTACAGCTCCTGGGTGCGCACCCGGGGTGACGTGCCGACCGACCTCTACCAGCCACTGTGGATCGGCCGGGTGCTGCACCTGCCGGCGCCGACCGCGACGCTGGTCAACGTGGTGTTCTGGGCGCTGCTCGTGCTCGCACCGCTGGCCGCGACCGGCCGCTTCCCGCGGCTGCTCGGCTGGCTCGTCTGCGGGTTCTACTTCGAGTGGCTGATCATCGCGATGAGCTACGGGAAGGTCGACCACGACCGGTTCGCCTTCCTCATCGCGCTGGCCGTGCTGCCCACCGTCGGGCGGGCCCGGCACGGCGACCGGGAGCCCAGCGAGGCGGCCGGCTGGGCGCTACGGATGATCCAGATCGCCGTGGTCGCCACGTACTTCCTCGCCGCCTGGGCGAAGATCCGGTTCGGCGGCCTCGGCTGGATGACCGGGCTCGGTGCTGGCCCGGGCGTTCATCCGGCGCGGGTCCGAGTTCGCCGACCTGATCGCCAGCGTTCCGTACCTGATGATCGCGGCACAGATCGGCATGGTGACGTTCGAGGCGCTCAGCCCACTGGTGTTCGCGCTGCGTGGCCGCTACCGCTACGCCGCGATCGGTTTCTTCTACTCGTTCCACCTGCTCTCCTTCGCCACCATCTCGATCTCCTTCGCGCCGCACCTGGTCGCGATGACCTCGTTCCTGCCGCTGGAACGGGTGCGCCCGATCAAGTGGCTGCGCCAGGCGACAACCCGCCGCCCGGCCGCGGATACGCTGGAACCGATGGGTGCCGAAGCGGGCGGAGGTTGACAACGTGACCGACACGTTCGTGTACGACGGTGACTGCGCTTTCTGCACCATGTGCGCGCGTTTCATCGAACGCCGCATCCACACCGGCGCCGTGGTCATCCCGTGGCAATGGGCCGACCTGGAGGCCCTGCGCCTGACCCGCGCCCAATGCGTCGAAGCGGTCCAGTGGGTGCCGTCCGGCGGTGGCCCGACGTCGGCCGGCCCGGTGGCGATCGCCCGCCTGCTGCGCTCCAGCGGCCCGCTGTGGCGACTCGCGGGCCGGGTACTCGACCTGCGCCCGGTGACCGCCCTCGCCTGGCCGGCCTACCGCTGGGTGGCCCGCAACCGCCACCGCCTGCCCGGCGGCACCGCCGCCTGCGCCATCCCGGCCGACTCCCCGGCGGCCCAGCGGCCGACCACCTGACCCCCGCCGAAGGCCGGCGGTGTGAGCCGTCCCTCAGCCCGCGCAGCGCGGGTGACCTCGGTTATTACGGGTTCGTGACATTCCGGGGATGGGGACCGGACATCGCGCTGGCACCGTCCTGCGGGTGATCAGCCATCCGACCACCTCGCCCGGTGCGGCGCCGTCCGGCGCCGGGGCGACGCGGGCCCTAGCCGAGGCCGAGATCGACCTCGACGCCATCGCCGCCAACGTGCGGACGATCGCCGCGGCCACCCGCACCGACCTGATGGCCGTGGTCAAGGCCGACGGTTTCGGGCACGGCGCCGTGCCGGTCGCCCGGGCCGCGCTCGCCGGCGGCGCCACCTGGCTCGGGGTCACCTCGACGACCGAGGCGCTGGCTCTGCGCAAGGGCGGTATCGGCGCGCCGATCCTGAGCTGGCTGCATCACCCCGACGAGGACTTCGGCCCGCTGCTCACGGCCGGCGTCGACGTCGGCATCTCGACGGTGACCCACCTGCGCGCCGTGGCCGCGGCCGCCGCGCGCCGTGGGCGGGACCGCGATGGTGCAGCTCAAGGCCGACACCGGGTTGTCCCGCAACGGCGCCGGCAGCAACGACTGGGCCGACCTGGTCGCGCTGGCCCGGGCGTACGAGACGGTGGGCAGCGTGCGGGTCCGCGGCGTCTGGTCCCACCTGGCCGACGCCGACCAGCCGGGTTCGCCCTTGGTCCGCCGGCAGGTGAGCGCGTTCCGGGCCGCGGTGCGGGTGGCCCGCAACGCCGGGCTCGACCCTGTCCTGCTGCACCTGGCCAACTCCGCCGCCGCGCTCACCGCGCCGGCCACCCGGTTCGACATCTGCCGGATCGGCATCGCGCTCTACGGGGTCGAGCAAGGCGCCGGCATCGGCCTGCGACCGGCGATGACGCTGCGGTCCGCCGTGGTCAACCTCAAGCGGGTGCCGGCCGGCACCGGAGTCTCGTACGGACCCGACCATGTCACCGCCGCAGCCGACCACGCTGGCCCTGGTGCCGATCGGTTTCGCCGACGGGCTGCCCCGCTCGGCCGAGGGCCGGGCCGCGGTCTGGGTCGGCGGTGCGCGGTGCCCGATCGTCGGGCGGATCGCGATGGACCAGTGCGTCGTCGACGTCGGCGACCGGCCGGTGCGGCTCGGCGATCCGGTCACGATCTTCGGCCCCGGGCCGGACGAGCCGACCGTCGCCGAGTGGGCCCGCTGGGCCGGCACCAACCCGAACGAGGTGCTTGACCGGCATCGGGCCCGCGGGTCGCCCGGCGCTACCAGGGGGTAGCGGCATGAGGATCGCGCGTGCTGTTCGGCGGTCGCAGCGGCGAGCACGAGGTGTCCCGCAAGTCGGCGGCCAGCATCCTCGCCAACCTGAGCGACGCGTACCCGGTGACCGAGGTGTTGATCGGTCGCGACGGGCAGTGGCACGTCGACGAGACTCCGGTCACGCTTCGCGGCGGCGCTCGACGTGCTCGCCGACCAGGACGTCGTCTTCCCCGCGCTGCACGGCCCGTACGGCGAGGACGGCACCGTGCAGGCGCGTGCTGGAGTGGATCGGCGTGCCGTACGTCGGCAACGGCGTGCTGGCCAGCGCCGCCGGCATGGACAAGGCGGTCACCAAGACGCTGCTCGCGGCCGACGGGCCTGCGGGTCGCCGGCGGTGTCACGCTGCGCCCCGGCGAGTCCACCTGACCCGGGCCGACCAGGAGCGGCTGGGGCTGCCGGTGTTCGTCAAGCCGGCGCGGGCCGGGTCCAGCCTGGGCGTCTCCCGGGTGGACGCAATGGTGGCAGCTGCCCGAGGCGCTCGCCGCGGCCCGGATGTTCGACGAGAAGGTGCTCGTCGAGCCCGCGGTGACCGGGCCGCGAGGTCGACGTCGCCGTGCTGGAGCACCCGGACGGGCGGGTCGAGGCCGGCCCGCCGCTGGAGATCCGGGTGACCGGAGCGGGCTTCTTCGACTACGACGCCAAGTACGCGCGGCGGGGCGCGGTTCCAGATTCCGGCCGACCTGCCGCGCGGCGACCACCGAGGTGCTGCAGGACCGGGCGATCCGGGCCTTCCACGCGCTCGGCTGCCGCGGCCTGATCCGGGTCGACTTCTTCCTGCCCGGACGACGGACCCGGCTCCGAGACCCGTGGTCAACGAGGTCAACACGTTCCCGGGCTTCACCAGCGCGTCGCAGTACCCGCAGATCTGGCAGCGGGCCGGCATCGGCTACCCGGAGCTGCTCGACATCCTGATCGCCGGCGCGGTCAGGGCGAAACGGGGCAGGTGCAGCGGTCCCCGGCGCTGCTCGCCGCTGACCAGCGTCACCGGCGCGGTGCGGCCGATCGCCTGCACGGTGCAGACGATCTGGTTCACCGCCAGCACGGAGAGTGGGTCGCACGTCGGTCGACAGAGCCACGACCAGGCCGTCGCCCCGGGTGCCGACCTTCACCGGCGCGATCCCGGCCGGGACCTCGCTGGTGAACCCGGCCTGCTGTTCGGTCGGGTCGGGCCCGGCGGCGAGCAGGTCGAGGATGTCGTCCAGCTTCATCGGCTTGAGCCCGCGCAGCACCACCATCGGCTCGCCCTCGGACGACCAGGTAGAGCCGGACGCCCTCGACCGCGCCCGGCCGGTGCCGCGCCGCCGGTGATCACGTCGCTGGGCCGGACACCGCAACCGGCCAGCAGCAGAGAGAGCAGCGCACCGGCGGCGAGCAGCAGGCGGATCGCCGGTTCATGCCGGGACTCCCGTCGGGCACGCGCAGGGTGAAGACCGCGCCGTGCGGCGAGCGGTTGCCGGCGACCAGGGTGCCGCCGTGCAGTCGGGCGTTCTCCAGCGCGATGGCCAGCCCGAGCCCGGCGCCGTCGGACCGGGACCGCGCGCTGTCCGCCTTGTAGAACCGGTCGAAGACGTGGGCGAGCACGTCCGGCGCGAGCCCGGGCCCGTTGTCGGAGACCGCCACCTCCACCCGACCGGCATCGGCCCGCAGCGAGACCGTCACCGGAGCAGCACCGTGCCGCAACGCGTTGCCGACCAGGTTGGCCACGATCACGTCGAGCCGGCGCGGGTCCAGCCGGGCCACGACGCCGTCCGGCAGCGACGCGGTCACCTGGTCCGTCCAGCCGCGGGAGCGCAGGGTGGCCCGGATCGCCGCCGCCACGTCGATGTCGTCGACGCGACAGGGCGGCCGTGCCGGCGTCGAACCGGCTGATCTCGATCAGGTCCTCGACGAGCTGGGCCAGGTTCTGCGTCTCCTGGCTGACCAGCCGGGCGGCCTTGCCCGCGTCGCCGGGCAACTGCTCCGACTCCTCGTCGAGCACGTCGGTCACCGCGGTCATCGCGGCCAGCGGCGTACGCAGCTCGTGCGAGACGTCGGCCACGAACCGCCGGGCGTCCGCCTCCATCCGGCGCAGCTCGCCGACCTGCCGCTCCAGCCGCTCGGCGGTCTGGTTGAAGATCAGCGCCACCCCCGCCAGCTCGTCGTCGCCGCTGCACCGCGGCCCGGGTCCGCAGGTCGCCCTCGCCGAGCCGGCGGGCGGCGCGGCCCAGCTCGCGCACCGGTCGCAGCACGCCGCGGGCGGCCAGCAGGGCGAGCAGCACCGCCAGCACCAGCGACGCGGCACCGGTCGACCAGGCCAACGCGGCCAGCGCTTCGATGCTGTGCTGCTCGTCGTCGAGCGGGTGCAGCCGGTACACCTCGATGCCGGTCGGCTCCGTGCTGCCGTCCCCCCGCGTGGCCATCAGCTGGGTGCCGATAGCGAGGGTCGGGGTGCCGTCGCGGGAAAATCGTTGCCAGACCACCTTGCCCTCGCGCACGGCCGCGCGCAGCGGCTGGGGGAGCTCGCTGGGGTGGAGCCCCTGCGGGGCGTACCCGTCCCGGTACACCACCACAGCCGCGTCGGGGCCCGTGCTGACGACCGCGGCGATCGCGTTGAGCTGCTCCGGGCTGGGCGGCAGCTGGCGCACCGGATCGAGCCGGGAGACCTCGTCCACCAGCGAGAGCACGGCGGCGTCCTGGGCCTTCTGGAGGATGACGGTGCGGGCCTGCCCGTAGCTCACCCCGGCCACCAGGGCGGTGGTGGTCAGGCCCAGCATCGCGAAGGCGAGCAGCAGTCGGCCGCGCAAGCCGAAACCTGTCACAGCGGCCCGAACCGGTACCCGAACCCCCGCACCGTCTGCACGTACACCGGAGCCGTGGTGTCGTTCTCGATCTTCGCCCGGAGTCGCTGCACGCACGCGTCGACCAGTCGCGAGTCGCCGAGGTAGCCCTGGTCCCAGACGGCCTCGAGAAGCTGTTGGCGGCTGAAGACCCGGCCCGGCGTCGCCGAGAGCTCGAGCAGCAGACGCAGCTCGGTCGGTGCGAGGCCGACGGGCGCGCCGTCCTTGCGGACCACCAGCGCGGCGCGGTCGATGGTCAGCTCGCGGTGCCGTTCCTCGGCGGCCGGCTCGGCGGCCCGCCCGTTGCTGCGCCGCAGCACCGCCCGGATCCGTGCTTCGAGCACCCTCGCCTGCACGGGCTTGACCACGTAGTCGTCGGCGCCGGCCTCGAGCCCGGCGACCACGTCCATGTCGTCGTCGCGGGCGGTGAGCATGATGATCGGCAGATCCTGGTTGGCCCGGATCCGGCGGCAGACCTCGAAGCCGTCCATGCCCGGCAGCATCAGGTCGAGCACCACGACGTCGGCGGGCGTGGCGGCCAGGTGGGCCAAGGCCCGCTCGCCGCTTTCGAAGGCCTCCACGCTGTGCCCCTGCCGCGTGAGCGCGATCCGCAGACCCTCCCGTACCGTCGAGTGGTCTTCGACCAGCAGCACCCGTGACATGGCACAACTATCGCATTAGCGGCGGACCCGACTCGCCCTCACGTTGTGCGTTTGGCCACGCCAAACGGTTACCAACGCGTAGCGTCACCTGGCGATGACCGAGATCTTGGCACAGGACTATCTGCTCGAAGCCCGTCAGATGCAGGCCCTCTCGTTCGTGGTGCACATCCCGCTGGTCTGCTTCGGCATCGCGTTCCCGGCGCTCGTGCTGTTCGTCGAGTGGCGCTACCTGCGCACCGGCGACGAGCTCTACCGGACCCTGGCGCGCCGCTGGTCGAAGGTGATGGTCGCCCTGTTCGCCGCGGGTGTGGTGACCGGCACGATCCTCAGCTTCGAGCTCGGCCTGCTCTGGCCGAACTTCACCGCGACCTTCGGCGAGGTGTTCGGCCTCGGCTTCGCGATCGAGGGCTTCTCGTTCTTCCTGGAAGCCATCTTCATCGGCATCTACGTGTACGGGTGGAACCGGCTCTCGCCGCGCGCCCATTTCCTGTCGGGCCTGCCGATCGCGGTCGCCGGCGTGATCGGCTCGTTCATGGTGATCGCGGTCAACGGCTGGATGAACCACCCCGAGGGCTTCACGTACGAGAACGGCCGGGTCGTCGAGTCCAACGCGGCCCGGGCGCTGTTCGGCAACCCGTACTTCTGGCACGAGTTCGTGCACATGTACGTCGCCGGCTTCATCGTCACGGGCTTCCTGGTCGCCGCCGCGTACGCCGTCTACGCGCTGCGCGGCCGGTGGGGCCGCTACGAGCGGACCGCGTTCGCCGTGTCGATGACCGCGGCGGCCGTGGCCTCGCCCGTGCAGCTGTTGGTCGGCGACTGGGCCGCCCGCGAGGTGGCGAAGAACCAGCCGGTCAAGCTGGCCGCGATGGAGGGCCTCGGCCAGACCACCAAGGGCGCGGCGCTGCACATCGTCGGCTGGTACCAGAACGGTGAGGTGGTCTGGGGCCTGGGCATACCCAAGCTGCTCTCGTTGCTGGCGTTCCACGACATCAACGCGACCGTGCAGGGCCTGGACACCGTGCCGCTGGAGGACCAGCCGCCGGTCAACGTGGTCCGCTACGCGTTCCAGAGCATGGTCGGCGCCGGCACGATCATGGCGCTGGTCGCCGTGCTGTTCCTCTACCTGCGCTGGCGCAAGGGGCGACTGCCGGCCAGCCCGTGGTTCTACCGCGCGGTGGTGCTCTGCGGCCCGCTGTCGGTGGTCGCGCTGCTCGCCGGCTGGATCACCACCGAGGTCGGCCGGCAGCCCTGGGTCGTGTACGGCTTCATGCGCACCGAGGAGGCGGTCACCGGGGCATCCGGCATCCCCGTCGGGTACGGCGCACTGGCCGCCGTCTACCTCGGGCTGCTGATCGCGGTCGGCTGGGTGCTCGTCCGGTTGGCGCGGACGCCGCTGGCCGAACCGCCCGACGATCGCGTCGACACCACGCATCCACTCAGCCACGTCGAGTGACGACATGGTTCTGCAGACCATCCCCGCCGCCGTCGTCGTCATCGGCCTGATCCTCTACACGCTGCTGGCCGGTGCGGACTTCGGCGCCGGCGTCTGGCAGCTCTCCGCGGGCGGCGGGGCGCACGGCCGGCGGATCCGGGACCACGCCCACCACGCGAACGCGCCGGTCTGGGAGGCCAACCACGTCTGGCTGATCCTGGTGATCACGGTGCTCTGGACGGCGTACCCGTCGGTCTTCGGCGCCATCTTCTCCACGCTGGCGATCCCGATCTTCCTGGCGGCGCTCGGCATCATCCTGCGGGGGACCTCGTACGCGCTGCAGAACGCGGCCAACGCCCGCCAGCGCCGCTACATCGACCTGTCGTTCGCGGCCGCGTCGATCGTGACCCCGTACATGCTGGGCACCGTGATCGGCGCGGTCGCCAGCGGCCGGGTGCCGCCGGGCAACGCGCTCGGCGCCGAGGTGGGCAGCTGGACCAACGCGACCTCGATCCTGGCCGGTTTCCTGGCCGTGGCCACCGGCGCCTTCCTGGCCGCGGTGTTCCTGGCCGCCGACGCGCAGCGGTTGCGCGAACCCGACCTGGTCGAGTCGTTCCGCGGCCGGGCGTTGCTCGCCGGTGTGGTGGCCGGCGGCCTCGCGGTGGGCGGCCTGTTCGTGGTGCGGGCCGACGTGCCCCGGCTGTTCGACGGGCTGACCTCGGGCTGGGGACTGGTCCCGGTGGTGGTCAGCGGCGTGGCGGGGCTGGTGTCCATGGGCCTGGTCGTGCTGCGCCGGTTCACCGCAGGCCCGGCTGAGCGCGGCCCTGGCGGTGGCCGCGGTCATCATCGGCTGGGCGGTCGCGCAGCGGCCCTATCTGCTGCCGACCACGGTCACCATCGAGGACGCGGCGGCCAACGACACCACGATGATCGCGCTGATCGTCTCGTTGGCGGTCGGTGCGTTGGTGCTCTTCCCCAGCCTCGTGCTGCTGTTCCGGCTCACCCTGGCCGGGCGCTTCGACCCGACCACGCAGGGCCCACCGCCCGCGCCGCGGTGCGCCGGTCACCCGGGAGCGGCGCAAGCACGCGGCGCAGACCGGCATCGGTTTCCTGATCGCCGGGGTCGTGCTGCTGACGATCGCGGAGCCCGCCGTCGCGCACATCTTCGGGCTGATCTTCCTCGGGCATCGCGATGTTCGCCGGCTTCCGCGCGGTCGGCCCGGCGGAGTTGGCGTCCCGACCGGCGCCGGAGGTGGCGGGCCGGCTCGTTGCGAGAGCTGTTGCGCCGTCCTCGCTGACACTTCGGATTTTTCGGACTTGGGTGGTCTGTGCCTCAGGCGGAAGTCCGGCTCCCGGCAGAGGATACGCAGGTCAGAGCCTTGTACGCTGCCCGTCATGGACATTGGCAAGGAGACGCACGAATACGAGTTCGCGCCGCTGCGGAGCGACCCGTTCGCGCCCCCCGTCGAACCGGCCATCCCTTCCCCGGCCGAGCCGGCTCCGGCAAAGGAGCCGGCAACCACGTGACCCGGTCGCCCTTCCAGGACCAGTTCAGCGCGGACCGACCGGCGACTCTCGTGGCAGGCGCCCTGCGCGGCTACCGCCAGTGGGAGGTCACCCTCGACATGCGCCTCAAGTCGGTGACCCAGAACCACATCTGGCATACGCCGATGCGCGCGATCTGCCGCCACCCCGACACCAACCACGCGGCACCGCACGGCGACTGTGCCTGCGGCATCTACGCGTGCCACCGCCCCGACGACGACCAGTTGGCGGAGGCCGTCGGTGCTGCACCCCGGCTGCGTCGTCACCGGCGTGGTCGAGGCCTGGGGCCGGGTCGAGGTCGGCGAGCGCGGCTTCCGCGCGCAGCACACCGAGATCGTCGCGCTGGAGTACGCCATGCCGACCCAGGCCAACCTGGTCCGGGCGCTCGGCGAGTCGCGCTACATCTTCGACGAACGCCGCCGCACCGAGCTTCCGGACGGCCGCGTGGTGAAGACCGTGGAGCTGGTCCTCTACCTGGGCAGCCCGCGCAAGTGGCAGGACCAGCTGGCCGAGCGCTACCCGTCGGTGAAGGTGTTCGACGACCGCGCCTCGATGGTCCGCGCCTACCCGCCGGTCGACGTCTCCGGTCTACTGCCCCGCTAGTTCGGCCCGGCGCCCCTCCAGGAAGCGGCGTTCGGCCGCGTTGTCGGTGCGGGAGATCGCTTCGTCGTACGCGGCCACCGCCTCGGCGGTCGCGGCCCAGCCGGCGGAGCAGGTCGGCGCGCACCGAGTGGTAGAGGTGGTAGCGCTCGAGGTCGAGCGCCGGCCACGATGGCCAGCGCCGCCTCCGGCGCCGTCGACCTCGGCCACCGCGACCGCGCGGTGCAGCTCCGCGACCGGGCTCGGCGCGATCGCCAGCAGCTGGTCGTACAGCGTCACGATCTGCCGCCAGTCGGTGCCGCCGTCGTCCGTGTGCACCGCGTTGATCGCGGCCTGGATCTGATAGGGCCCAGGCCGGTTCCGGGCCAGGCAGGACCGGACGATCGCCCGGCCCTCGGCGATCAGCGCCGCGTCCCAACGGCCGCGGTCCTGGTCGGCCAGCAGCACCAGGTCACCGTCGGCGGTGGTGCGGGCCGCCCGGCGGGCGTCGGTGAGCAGCATGAGCGCCAGCAGCCCGGCCACCTCGGGCTCGTCGGGCAGCAGGTCGGCCAGCAGCCGGCCGAGCCGGATCGCCTCGGAGGTCAGCGGCTCGCGGGTCAGCTCGTCGCCGGACGTGGCGGTGTAGCCCTCGTTGAAGATCAGGTAGACCACCGCCAGCACGGACCGGAGCCGTTCGGGCAGGTCGGCCGTCGCCGGGCACCCGGTACGGGATGCCGGCGTCGCGGATCTTGCCCTTGGCCCGGACCAGCCGCTGCGCCATCGTCGGCTCCGGCACCAGGAACGCGCGCGCGATCTCCGCGGTGGTCAACCCGCCCAGCAGCCGCAGCGTCAGCGCCACCCGGGCCGGCAGGGCCAGCGCCGGGTGGCAACACGTGAAGATCAGCCGCAGCCGGTCGTCGCCGACCGGGTCCGGCTCGGTCGGCTCGTGGCGCCGTGAACAGCCGCGCGGCCTCGGCCTGGCGGGAGTCCCGGGTCGATTCGCGGCGGGCCTGGTCGATGGCGCGGTTGCGGGCCGTGGTGATGATCCAGCCGGCCGGGCTGGGCGGCAGGCCGGTCTCCGGCCAGCGGCGGACCGCGGTGGCGAAGGCGTCCTGGACCGCGTCCTCGGCGGTCTCGATGTCGCCGAAGACGCGGACCAGGACAGCGACGGCCCGGCCGTACTCCGCGCGGAAGATCTGCTCGATCTCCGCGGTGGACGTCGCGCACACAACCGGCATGATGCCAGCCGGACTAGGCCAGATGGTCGCCCGGCTCGCCCTGGAAGGGGCGGACCTCGATCGGCAGCCGGGTGGCGCGGGCGAGCTTGGCGACCCCAGGCGAGCGCCTCGTCGAGGTCGGCCGCCGCGAGCACAGTCAGGCCGCCGACGTGTTCCTTGCCCTCGACGTACGGCCCGTCGGTGGTCACCATCTCGGTCGCCGTCGAGCCGGACCACGGTCGCCGTGCTCGGCGGGTGCAGGCCGCCCGCGAAGACCCAGGCGCCCGCGGCCCGCATCTCCTCGTTGACGGCCTCGACGTCCTTCATGATCGGTTCGATCACCTCGGGCGGCGGCGGGGTGCCGTCGCCCGGTTGCTGGATCGTCAGCAGGTAGTGCCTCATCAGGGTCGCCCTCCGTCTCGGGCCGGCGTCCGTGCCGGCCCGTCGACCCCTACACGAACGGGATCGCGGCGGATCGACACCGCGCGGTACAGCAACACGATGCCGATGATCTGGGCCAGGTGGTAGAGGGAGTCGCCGTCGAGGTAGACGGCGCTGGTGAGGTTGTCGGAGATCGCCTTGGTGCCGGCGGCGGCCGCGCTGGCGATGATCGCGACCAGCACCGGCAGCGCCAGCGGGTTGCGGTGGCGGGCCGCCCAAGCCCAGAGACCGATGATGCAGGCGAACGTGATCGACTCGCAGAGGATCAGGGCTCCGATGCCGGCTCCGGTCGTGATGACCAGGCCGATGTAGGCGGCGAGACCGGCCGAGCGGAGCACCCAGAAGACCCGTCGGTGGCCCGGGCCCAACACCTCCTCCACCGTGGCGGCCAGCAGGTAGGAGATGCCGAACACGACCGCGACGCTGATCAGGGTCCAGCTCACCGTCGCCACCGCCGGCCACCGGACGAGGAAACCGTGATGGACGAAACCGGCCAGCGCGGACAGGGCCAGACAGCCGAGGGCGAACTCCCAGTAACGGTGCTTGGGTGCCACCCGGCGGCGCAGCAGGGCGATCGCCAGCGCGCAGACGACCAGACCGAGCAGCAGGTCGGTCAGGGCCTGCGCGGGCTGCGCCAACATCACTCCACGCTACGCGCGACCTACCCACCGCTCCCCGAGACGCCGCTTCGCGGTCATGCCGACTTCACCTTCGTGTTGCGCTCTATCGATAGCTTGCCGTATATGGGGGCCCTACCGGAAGTTACCGTCGTCATTCCCACGCGCTCGCGTCCGGCGCTGGTCGCTCGGGCGGTGCGCAGCGCGCTGGCGCAGACCTTCGACAACATCGAGGTCATTGTCGT
Organism: uncultured Actinomycetota bacterium; assembly: GCA_963840005.1. Classification (GTDB taxonomy): domain Bacteria; phylum Actinomycetota; class Actinomycetes; order Mycobacteriales; family Micromonosporaceae; genus Asanoa. The sequence continues at coordinate 370,884 of CAWIXO010000011.1, forward strand.
GGTCGACGGCCCGGACGAGGCGACCGTGACGGCGCTGGCCGCCATCGCCGACCCGCGCCTGCGGGCCATCGTGTTGCCCCGCAGCGGCGGCGCGCCGAACGCCCGCAACGTCGGCATCGGCGCGGCGCAGGGCCGTTGGACCGCGATGCTCGACGACGACGACGAGTGGTTGCCGCAGAAGCTGGCGGTCCAGCTCGACGAGGCCAAGGGCGCGAACGTCCCGCTGCCGATCGTCACCTGCCGGCTGGTCAACCGCACGCCCCGGGCGGATGTCGTCATGCCCCGCCGGCTGCCCGACCACGGCGAGCCCCGCAGCGAATACCTGACGGTCCGGCGTGGCCTGTTCCACGGCGACGGCTTCGTGCAGACCTCGATGATCCTCGCGCCGACGGAGCTGCTTCGGAAGGTGCCGTTCACCGTCGGGCTGCCCCGCCTCCAGGAGCTCGACTGGACGCTGCGCGCGCTGACCGAGGACGGTGTCGACCTGTTCGTCGCGCCCGAGCCGCTGGTCATCTGGCACACCGACGAGAACCGGCCGCGGCTGAGCCTCGCGTCGCCGTGGGAGCGGATGTTCGCCTGGTCCCGGGCCAACCGGTCGTTGTTCACCCCGCGGGCGTACGCGGCGGTCACGCTGAGCGTGATCAGCTCGATGGCCGTGGCCAGTGGCAGCTTCCGGGTGTTTCGTGAGGTGCTCGGCGAGGCCCGCCGGCACGGTCGGCCGGGCGTGCTCGACTACGTCACGTTCCTGCAGATCTGGCTGCTGCCGCCCGGCCTGCGCGCGAAACTGCGCGACCTGGTGCTGCGCCGCCGGCCGGTAACGGACCCCGTGCCTAGCCTCGGCGGATCAGTCGCGCCCTGAGCTGGCGGCCGGTCAGCCGGCCGACCATCACCGTCGCCCGCGCGAGCGAGCGCACCCCGCCGACCTCCAGGGTGGACGGCATGGGCCGCTTGCGCCGGCCCGCCACCGCTGAAGCGCCCTCCTCGTTCGCCGTGATCCCGACAGCGGCCGCCGCCTCTTCGCGGCTGCCGTACACGGCGGTGACGGCGTCGCCCAGAGATTCGCCTGGTGCGCGGACCAGCTCGGCGCGGCGCACTGCGGCAGTACGCCAGAGCAACACGGGGTCGGGGTCGGGGGAGCCGACCCGGATCAGGCCGACCTGGTGGTGGTCGGCGAGCTCGACGAGGTGGCGCAGGCTGTCCGGCGCGAGCCGGTGAGCCGGCGGCAACTCCAGCAGATAGGGCGCCGGGAACGCCGCCACCGGCTCGGTGACCAGCCGGACCCGCGGCTCGCCGCGGTACGTCGCCGCGATCAGCCGCAGGTCGAGGTGTGGGTCCGCCAGCGGTGCCACCCGGGCGCCGTCGAGCTTGTCCCACGGGCCGAGCAGGTTGACCCGCACGTCCAGGTCGGTGCCGTGGAGCACCGCGTCGGTCGCCGCCCGGACGCGCTCCAGCGGCTCGTCGCCGACCGGGATGACCACCTCGGCCAGCGGCACGGTCCACACGGTGCCGCCGGAGCGGCGGGTGTGCCGGGGGTACGGGATCCGGTCGGCGAAGAACGCCTGGTTGTAGCGGGCGACCTGCTCCCGCGCCTGCATCACCTGGGTCCGGCCGAGGTGCCAGGCCCGGGCCGCGGGCTCCGGCACGAACACGGCGCCGGCCTGGGCCAGCCGGTAGCCGAACTCGGTGTCCTCGCCGAGCCGCAGGTCGGTGTCGAACCCGCCGGCCGCTTCGTAGAGCTCCCGGCGCAGCGCGGCGGTGGCCCCGACGTGGATCCGGAACGCCAGGTGGTCGGCGGTGCGGAGCTGGTCGGTCTGCGTGATGTAGCGCTCGACGTAGCTGTGGGGCTCGCCGGCCGCGCCGCCGAACAGGCCGTCCGGCACGCCCCGCCGCCAGGCGTCGTCGACCGCCGCAGCGGCCGGCCACGGCCCGTGCGTCTCGGTGTCGACGAAGCGCTTGTAGCCCAGCGTCACCGCGTACGGCAGGACGTGCTGCCAGCGGGCCTGCGCCGCGACGTGCTCCGGGTAGACCACCATGTCGGCGTCCAGCCAGTGCAGAATCTCGCCGGTGCTGTGCCGGACACCCCAGGCCAACGCGTTGGCCCGGCCCCAGCCCACCCCGACGCGTACCAACTTGGTCCGGGTGGGCCGGATCGGCGGCAGCGTCAGCGCGGGCTCCGAACCGTCGTCGACGACGACCACCTCGAGCAGGTCCGCCGGGTAGGTCTGCCGGCTCAGCGAGGCCAGCGTGAGCTCGAGCGTCGCCTGGCAGCGGTAGGCGGGGATGATCACGCTGACGGACCGGGTCGGTTGCCACCCGGCAAGCTCCGGCACCGTGACGCTCGACCAGTCGTTGCGGAGCACCCGCGGAATGGCGTTCATGCCCAACCCTCTCCACGCCGCGGCCATCTGGCCGGGAGAATAGCCCGCCCGCGTAACGCCCCGGTGGACGCGAGATGGCTCCTGGTGCGTTTTGAGCCCGGCATCGAGGGGTAGGTGAGCGCGCGTATCCCCCTGTCCGCGTTGACATTCGCTGTCGCGAACAAGGAGGAGTCGCGTGTTGTTGCTGCGAGATCTGGCCCACCAGGCGCCACTACGGTTGGCCACGGGTGCCTTCGTGCTCAACTCCGGGCTGTCCAAGCGGGGTGCCGGCCCTGAGGCCGCTGCCGGCATGCACGGCTTCGCCACGAACGCGTACCCGTTCCTCGGCCGGATGGAGCCACGCAAGTTCATCAGGCTGCTGTCGACGGCGGAGATCACGGTGGGCGCGGTGCTGCTGCTCCCCTTGGTTCCGGAGGGGCTGGCCGGGCTCACGTTGACCGGGTTCGCCGCGGGGCTGGTAGGGCTCTATCTCAAGACGCCCGGCATGCGCCTCGACGGCAGCCTGCGGCCCACCGAGGCGGGCACGCCGCTGGCCAAGGACACCTGGCTGCTCGGCATCGGCCTGTCCCTGCTGGCCGACGACCTGGTCCGGACGTTCACCCGGGTGCGTGGCTGACGGCTGGCTGCGGGAACGCCTGCGTGCCACCTGGGCCGACCGCTGGGTCGTGCTGCAGATCGGGGTGGCGGCCGGCCTGGCCTGGTTCCTCGCGGAGATGGCGCTCGGGCAGACCAACGCCTTCTTCGCGCCGGCGGCCGCCGTCCTGGTGGTCGGCGGCTCGGTCGGCCGGCAGCTGCGCCAGACTTTCGAGCTGATAGCCGGCGTGACCGTCGGGCTCATCCTCGCCGACGGCCTCGTCCACCTGATCGGCCGCGGCCCGCTCCAGCTCGCCGTCGTGGTGGTGCTGGCGGCCAGCCTCGCCCTGCTGGTGAGCGGCGGAAAGATGCTGCTCAACCAGGCGACCACCACCGCCGTGCTGATCGTCGCTCTCTATCCGTCGGCCGGTGGCGGCATCTACTACCAGCGCTGGTTGGACGCGCTGATCGGCGCGGGAGTGGCGCTCGGCGTGCGCGCGGTGATCGTGCCGCTCCAGCCGTTGTTCGCGTTGCGCCAGTCGGCCGGAACGCTGCGGTCCACCATCGCCGAAGCGTTCGACGGCGGTAGCACCGGGCTGCGGACGGCGGACCGGGAGGCGACGCTGGCCGCCGCGGACCGGCTCGAGTCGGCGCAGGCGGTGCTGCGCGACCTGTCCCAGGAGACCGAGCGGATCGCGAAGGTGATCTCGATCGGCTTGATACACCAGCGGACCCGGCAGCTCCTGTCCCGGGTTCGGGCCAAGCTGCCCCACCTGGGTGGCGCCCTCGCCAACACCCACCTGGCGCTCCGGATCGAGGCCGACCACCTTGCGGAAGCGGCGCCACACGAACTGGTCGAAGCGGTCTCGGCGCTGGCCCGAGCGAGCGACGAACTGGTGCACACGCTCCTGCACCCGGTGGACCGGGCCCGGGACGAGTCGGCGGACCGGGTCGCGGCCTGGGCCGGGCGGATCTCCGATACGCCTCCGGCCAGCGTGTCGCCGGACGTCGCCGACCACGTGCGGACGGCGGCCGGCGAGCTCCTGCGGGCTGCCCGCGGCGACCCGGCTCTGTCCTGAGTGGACCGTGGCGGGATCGACGTCCGTGCGCGTCGGGCCGACGTACAGCGTTTGGGGAAAACCCCACGACCGCGGGCGGGGCTGGCTGTAATGGCTGTAGATGCGGGCCTTGGCTCGCGTGCCGGCTGCGATGAGGTGGTTGATGCGGGTGGCGTCAGTGGCCAGTGGGAGCCGAGTGGTCAGTGTCGGCGCCTACCGACCCGCGCGGGTGGTGACCAATGCCGAGATCTGCGAGCTGATCGACTCGACCGACGAGTGGATCCGGCGGCGGTCCGGCATCGTCAGCCGCCGCTTCAGCGACGAGAGCGAGACCGTGGTCAGCATGGCGGCGGCCGCGGGTCGTCAGGCGGTGCGGCGGGCGGGCCTCGAACCGGCCGACATCGACACCGTGCTGCTCGCCACCATGTCGCGGGTGCGGCAGACGCCACCGGCCGCGCCGGAGGTCGCCCACGAGATCGGTGCGTCCACCGCCGCCGCGATCGACCTGGGCGCCGCCTGCGCCGGTTTCTGCCACGGCATCGCGATCGCCGACGGGCTGATCTGCGCCGGAAGTGCTCAGCACGTGCTGGTGATCGGGTCCGAGCGGATGACCGACATCATCGACCCGGCCGACCGCTCGCTGGCGTTCCTGTTCGCGGACGGGGCCGGGGCGGTGGTCGTGAGCCCGGCGTCCGAGCCCGCCGTCGGCCCGGTGGTCTGGGGTTCCGACGGTGCCCGGGCCGGCCTGATCGGGCACCCGGAGCCGTGGACCAGCATGCGCGACAAGCCCGACTTCTGGCCGACCATGACGATGGCCGGGCCGGAGGTCTTCCGCTGGGCGGTGCAGGAGGTCACCGCGACCGCCCGCGCGGCGCTGACCCTGGCCGGGCTCGCGCCCGAGGAACTGGCCGCGTTCGTGCCGCACCAGGCCAACGCCCGGATCACCGACCGGATGGTGGCCGCCCTTGGGCTGCCGGAGTCCTGTGTGGTCGCCCGCGACATCGAGACGGCCGGCAACACCTCGGCCGCCTCGATCCCGCTCGCGCTGGACGCGCTGCTCTACACCGCCGACGCCCCGCGCGGCCCGGCCCTGTTGGTCGGTTTCGGCGCGGGGCTCTCGTACTCGGCGATGGTGGTGGATCTGCCCTGGGCCTAGGCGGCGGCGCCGCGGTGCTCGAAGGCGGTCAGGCCGAAGTCGGCCGGTCGCACGTGGTCGAGGTCGAGGTTCGGGTAGAGGACGTGCTGCGCGAGCAGCGCGTGCACCCGCTTGCCGGCCTCGTCGACCGCGTCGGGCTGCGTGCTGAACTTGGCCTTGCTGGCCGGCTTGCCGCCCTCGCCGGAGGCCGGCGTGGTGGCGGCCAGCACCTTGGCGATGATGTCGGCGATCTCGTCCATCTCGCCGGCGCCCATGCCGAGCGTGGTCAGCGCCGGCGTGCCCAGCCGCAGGCCGCTGGTGTACCAGGGGCCGTTCGGGTCGAACGGCAGGCAGTTGCGGTTGAGCGTCATGCCGCAGTCGCGCAGCGCCTGCTCGGCCTGCCGGCCGGTGAGCCCGAAGCCCTCCTCGACGTCGACCAGCAGCAGGTGGTTGTCGGTGCCGCCGGTGAGCACCGGGACGCCGCGCCGCAGCAGGCCGTCGGCCAGGGCCTGGGAGTTGTCGACGATCCGCTGCGCGTAGTCGGCGAACTCCGGCCGGGACGCCTCGCGCAGCGCGACCGCCTTCGCGGCCATCACGTGCGAGAGCGGGCCGCCGAGGATCGCCGGGCAGCCCTTGTCCATCGCCTCGGCGTACTCGCCGGTCGAGAGCACCATGCCACCGCGCGGGCCGCGCAGCGTCTTGTGCGTCGTGCGTGGTGACGACGTGGGCGTGGGCCACCGGGTCGTAGTCGCCGGTGAACACCTTGCCGGCGACCAGACCGGCGAAGTGCGCCATGTCGACCATCAGCGTGGCGCCGACCTCGTCGGCGATCTACCGCAGCTCCGCGAAATTGATCTTCCGGGAGTAGGCGGAGTAGCCGGCGAGCAGGATCAGCGGGCGCACCTCGCGCGCCTTGTCCCGCACCGCGGCGAGGTCGAGCAGCTTGGTCTCCGGATCGACGGAGTAGGAGTGCGCCTCGAACATCCGGCTCGGAGATGTTGAACCGGTAGCCGTGCGTCAGGTGCCCGCCGGAGTAGTAGTCCATCGCGAGCAGCCGCTGGTTGTTGAGCTCCGCGCGCAGCTCGGCGAACTGCTCGGCGGTGATCTGCGGCAGTCGGGCCGGCGCCTCGGCGGTGCCGAACCGGGTGAGCACGTCGGCCTCGACCCGGGTGGCGAGGATGGCCAGGAACGCGACCAGGTTGGCGTCGGCGCCGGAGTGCGGCTGGACGTACGCGTGCTCGGCGCCGAACAGGTCGCTGGCCAGCTTGGCCGCGGTCGCCTCGATCGTGTCGACGTTGTCGCAGCCGGCGTAGAAGCGGTGGCCCGGGTAGCCCTCGGCGTACTTGTCGGTGAGCAGGGAGCCCTGCGCCGCCTGCACGGCCAGCGAGCTGAAGTTCTCGGACGCGATGAGCTTGAGGTGCGACCGCTGGTCGAGCAGCTCCTGCACGGTCGAGGCGGCGATGCCGGGATCGACCGCCCGCACCGCGTCGAGCATCGCGTAGAACCCGATGGCGGACGGATCCAACCGCCCGGGCTCAACCGCACCGAGATACCTGCCGACGATCGTCTCCATGGGGTCATTCTCAACCAGCCGGCTCGGCGAGCGGTCAGCGGGTGTCCGAATCGGGGCGTAACGTCCCGCACATGACGAACTTGCCCGCCGATGTGGTCCGCCTGCTCGACGAGCCCTGCACCGCCCACCTCGCCACCGTGCTCCCCGACGGCTCGCCGCACAGCGTGCCGCTCTGGGTCGACCTGGTGGACGACCGCGTGGTGTTCCTGACGTCGCCGAACTCCCGCAAGGCGCGCAACATCGCCCGGGACCCACGCGTGGCGATCTCGTTGACGTCCCCCGAGGCGCCCAACGACATGGCCTATCTGCGGGGCCGCGTGGTCGAGGTGGTCGACGGCGACCGGGGTTGGGAGCTCATCGACGGCCTGGCCCAGAAGTACATCGGCGCCCCGTACCCACTGCGCACCGACCGGGTGGCCTACCTCGTCGAGGTGGACCACGCCGGTGCGATGCGCTTCTGACGCGCGTGGTGCCGATCTTCGGGTATTGATCGTTGTGGTTGATCGCCCCTAAGTTGATCGGGCCCACACACTCTCGCGTTCTCGGGGGAACCGTCATGCGTCGTTTCGCGCGCACGTTCTTGTGCGCATCGTTACTCACCCTGGCCGGCACTGCCGTCGCCGCGCCGGCCTCAGCCGGCACGACCGACGAGCCGCGGCCGAAGCCAGCCGTCGCGCAGTGGGCGCTGGAGACCTCGCTCGCCATCCCGGTCGCCGCGGCACTCGACGACCGGCAGGGTCTGGCCGGCCCACTGACTCCGACCGGCCTGAAATGGCGGGCCGACGCGCGGTTGGTGGACGCGCGGACGGCGAGCTTCGACGGTAGGACCACCGTGCTGACCGCGAACGGCGCGGGGCTCGACACGGCGGGCCCGTTCGGGGTGACCGCCTGGGTCCACATCGACGACGACGGGTGCACCGGTGAGCGGACCGCCGTCTCGGCCGACGGCGCGCACACCAGCGCGTTCCGGCTCGTCTTCGACTGCGCCAACCGCGTCTGGCGGTTCGAGGTCGCCGACCGGGACGTCACGGCGCCGGCGTACGCGTCGGTCGCCGCGCCGGTGGACGCCGAGCACTGGACGCACCTGGCGGGCAGCTTCGACCCGGTCACCGCGCGAGTCGCGCTCTACGTCGACGGCGCTCTGTCCGCGGCGGCGACCGCGCCCGCGGACTGGATCGAGGCCCGCGGCGCCGGCTGGGACGCCGGCCAGATCGTGGTCGGGCGCGACCGGCAGGCCGATGTGGACGGTGGCTGGTTCGCCGGCCAGATCGCCGACGTACGGCTGTTCGACCGCCCGCTGCTCGACGAGGACCTGACCGGTGGCTTCGGCGAGCCCGGCGCCGTCGAGCCGGTGCTGGTCGGTCGCTGGGGTTTCGACGAGGGTAGGCCGTGCTACGACCCGGCGGTGACCGCGTGCGTCGCGACCGACCAGAGCAGCTGGGACCGCCAGCTGAAGCTGACCTCCGGCGCGTTGATGGTCGAGGACGGCGGCCCCGCCGGCTTCGCGTTGGCGCTCGACACGACGCACTGGATCGAGGACCCGAGCGACCCGCACTACGGCGTGCCCACCCAGGAGTACGGGCGGTCCCAGCGCAACGCGAACCCGACCGGGGAGCCGAGCTGGGAGGACCGGGCCGTGCTGCGTACCGACGAGTCCTTCACGATCTCGACCTGGGTACGCCTGGACGACACCACCGAGCCGCGGACGGTGCTGGCGCAGGACTCAACCGCCGGCGGCTACAGCGGCTTCACGATCGGCTACGCGGCCGGGCGCTGGGAGTTCACGGTGCGGCGGGCCAAGACTCTCGCAGGCGACTCCTCGGTCGCGTCCGCGCCGGCCACCGATCCGACCGGTTGGCACCATCTGGTCGCGGTGCTCGACCAGACCGAGCGTCAGGTGCGGCTGTACGTCGACGGCACCCTCGCGGACAGCGAGCCGCTGCACGCGCGCTACAAGCCGTGGCAGGCCAACGGACCGTTCCTGGTCGGTCGCGGCACGACGCCCGCTGGTCCGGCCGGCTGGTTGCACGGCGCCGTCGACCAGATCCAGGTCTTCCAGGGCGCGTACACCGACGCCTGGGTGACCGGCCTCGACTGAGCCGGCGGCGGAGGGGGGCGCGCATCGGCGCGCCCGCTTCTAGTGCGAAAGGAAGGGACCCTTATTAACGCATAGCGTTAATAAGGGTCCCTTCCTTTCGAACGTCAGGCCAGGAAGGCCTGGAACTCGGCGGCGCGGACGAAGTCGTCCTGGACGCTGCCCGCGGCGCAGTCGGTGGTGGACTGCGGGTCCTGGTCCTGCTCACCGGCGTAGTCGGGTGCGCCGGTGCACTGGTTGCTGACCACCTCGAAGCGCAGGTGGGTGGCCAGCGTCAGCGGGATCCGGAAGATCGTCGAAGATCAGCTCCGGCGCCCGCGGCCGCGGTGCGACCGACGGGAACGCGTCCTTCGGGCTGGTGTAGACGGCCCGGAAGTCGGCCGCGTCGGTGCAGGTGACGCGTGCCCCGGGCCGTGCAGGCCGAGACCTTGAACTGCCGCAGCGCGGTGAACCGGTTCTGGCGCGCCGGGTCCGGGTCGCCGGTGACCGCCGGCCGCAGCATGGCGCTGACCTGCACGCGGCTGCACCAGTTGCGGCACCGCCGGCCAGGTCGACCGTGACCTGCTTGCCGGCGACCGGGCTGTTCAGCGACGCCCAGTTGGTGGCCTCGTCGTCGTCGATCAGCTTGGCCTGGTTGACGCCGTCGCCGGTGGCGGTGGCGCCGGCCGCGGCCGAGGCGAGGTTGCGGCAGCATGACCACCGGCAGGGGCACGGTCTGCCCGGCCTTGACGGTGATCGGGCCGACCCGGGCCAGACCGCGGCCCGGTGCCTGCACGACGAACTCGTAGCTGCCCGGCACCAGGCGGACCTCGCTGCCCAGCGGGGTCGCCGGCGTCGGTGTCGGCCACCGGCACCGCGCGGGCCTGGTAGCGGCCCACGAACAGCTTGGCGTCGGCCAGCGCGCCGGTGCCGCCGCCCAGTGCGATCGGCTTGAACAGCACCCTCGCCTCGGTCGCGTTCGGCGACGCGAAGCTGGGCACCGGGTTGACGTCGGCCGGGCCGGCGCTGCTCGCGCCCTCGCCCAGGCCGCGCTTGGCGAACGCGTTCCAGAGCAGGTCCTGGTTGGCGCCGCCGAAGCGGATCAGGTCGGCGGCCAGCATGCGCGTCGCGCGAGTCGACCATGCTGACCCGCGCTGACGGCCATCAGCAGGTACGAGTCGAAGACGAGCTGGATCCAGCGCCGGTTGCCCGGGCAGGAGGTGACCGGCCGCTGCCCGTTGGCGCACGCCTTCTGGATCGCCGGCGTTGCCGGACGCCGTACCGCTTCATCATCGCGGCCCGGATGTCGAAGTTGGTCGCCGTCCACACCTCACCCGAGGCGTGCACCTGCAGGCCCGACGAAGTCGTAGTCGACCGAGCTGTAGTTGAGCGGGCTCTGGCTCATGTTGTAGTTGCGGATGCCGGCGACCGGGTCCGAGGTGACGTACTGGCCGATCGTGTAGCCCGCGGGTGCCCGGGCGGCGCGTAGCCGTGCTCGAACAGGTACTCCATGGCGAGCTGGTCGGACCAGCTCTCGCTCATGCCCTGCGGGCTGCTGACGCCCGCGTTCGGGCCGGCGATCATGCGGCCGGTGATGGCGTGGCCGTATTCGTGCGCGATGACCGACATGTCGTAGTCGCCGTCGACGCACGGCGCGTAGAACGTGCCCGGCGATCGACTGCCACAGGTACATGTTGGTGATCGGCGCGGTGCCGTCCGGCGGCGTGATCTGGTTGGCGTTGTCCCGGGCGGCGAAGCCGGGCGGACCCGCCGGCGATGCCGCCGGCCTGCGCGTTGCCCTGCTCGACGTCGTTGCCGAGCCCGCCCTGTGCCGAAGTTGTCGTCCTGCATGTTCCAGGTCGTCCTCGGTGAAGCCCAGGTGGTAGGACCAGTCGTGCATGCGGTTGTGCATGCCGAACAGGTTGGCCCGGGCGGCGTCGATGTCGTTGCGCTCGGCGAGGTGAACACCGCCGGGTCGCAGCCCCGCTCGTACCACTGGTTGGTCCAGGGGTAGTCGTAGTCGCGGTCGGCCCGCGGCGTCGCGGTCTCGGTGCCGACGGTGAACGGGTCGTGCGCTGTTCCAGTTGTGCACCGCGATCGCGTTGTTGCCGCGCGTGGTGTTGGTGGACAGGCCGGTGGCCGGGTCGACGTCCCAGGCGCAGCGGCGAGGCCGACGTGCCGACCGTCTCGTCGCAGCCGCGGCGCGCGTCCAGCACCAGTCGACGCGGGTGTCGGCGAGCAGTAGTCGGTCCGCGGCGAGTTCGGGAAGACCTCCCACTCGGGGTTGTCGGATCGTGCGTGGTCGACGAGGTCCTCGCGGACCAGCACGCCACCGTCGCGAGCGTCCACATAGGTCGAATACCGACCGGCTCGGCGCCGTTGGCCACCAGCACCACCTGGTACGCCGCGCGGACGCCCCGGTCGGCGGTGGGCACGGCCACGAGGTCGGTGCGCATGATCCGCGCGCCTGGTGCGGCGGCGTCGGCGATCGCGATCCGTTCCGCGTCGGCTTTGGACAGGGTCGCCGGCTCGGGCGCGGCACCGTCGCGGGCCAACGAGGAACTGACGTACCAGACGGAGCCGGCGCGGACCCCGACGCTCAGGATGCCGTCGCGGCCGGCGGGCAGCCCGCCGAACCGCTGCCGCATGACGACCACGGCGCCCTCGCCCATCGGGCGCACGGTCAGCACCTCGAGCGCGGCGGCACCAGACTCGGTGAGGCCCGAGCAGATCGCGGTTGGCGGCGACGTAGTCCTGGGCGGCCCGCGGCCGGATCGGCGGACAGCCCGCTGGCCAGCGCCTGGTCGGTCGGCGTCGCCTGCGCCACGGTGCCGAGATTGTTGAAGCTGACCCGAGCCTGCGCGCGGCTGGCCCGGCTGCGCTGCTCGCCGGTCGGCGCGATCGCGCCGCGCCGGTTGTCCTTGTCCCGGGTGCCGGCGTGGTCGCCCTGCACGACACCCCCGCCGGACGGCCCACGTTGTTGCGGTGACTGCCGCGCGGCGCCACCGGCCGCTCCGGACGCGAGAACCAGCACCGCTGCGGTCAGCAGCACGGTGGATCCTCGCGAGCCAAGAAGTCGTCTTTGCACGGCCCCTCCTCTCCCCGGACGGCAGCGTTGCCGTCGGAGAGGAATTTACGTGCGTCACTGATCTCGGGACATCCCCTGGATGGACGTGAGTCGATTCAAGGCTTTGGCGCGGTGGCGCCGGAAGGCCTTCTCGGGGCGGGCCAGGATGACGTCGTAGGTCCACGGGTACTCGGTGACCCGGTCGCCCAGGGCGGTGAAGCAGGCCGCCGCGGCCTGGCGGTCGCCGGTCATCGAGAAGGCGTACGCGAAGAGGTTCATCGCCCGGACCGCGCCCACCCGATCCCCCTGGAAGTCGGGATGGAACACCGAGCGCGCCGCCGCCGCGTGCAGTTCCTCGCGGACCCTCGGCGACGTCCAGTGGTCGGCTCGGTTGTCGATCGAGATCTCGACGTGCGCGTCCGGGACCAGCGCGCCGAGCAGGCTGCCGTCCGGTGCCGCGGCGAAGGACGTGCGCGCGAAGCGGAACATCTGGTCGTTGCTGCCGAACCACTTGCGACAGACGAACTGCAGGCGGTGCTGGTGCGCGAAGCTGTGGTGCGGGTAGTGGTCGACCACCGCGGCGAAGCGCTTGGCGGCCACGCCCGCGTCCACCTGGCGGCCGCGGGCGGAGAGGACCAGGAAGGCGTGCGCGGTGACGTCGTCGGCGTCGAGCGCGATCGCCGCGTCCAGGTCGTCCTCGGCCAGCCGCAGCCGCCGGAAGAACTCCTGGAACTGCTCCTTGCTGACGTACTTGGCCCGGGCCCTGGTGCGGGCCTGCCAGGCCCAGCCGATGGCGTACGCGCCGCGGACGGTCAGCGGCAACGGGTCACCCGGCGCCCCGGCCACCCACGCGCCCAGCGCCGGCCAGAGGTCCGGCAGGTCGCCGACCCGCGCGAGGTGGTGCGCCCGGTCGTCGGCGTCCGTCACCCCGCGCAACAGGCCGTCGGCGACCGCCCAGTCGTGCCGGGTGAGCGCGTCGTGCAGCGCGCGCGTGGTCGGGTCGCCCTCGGCCAGGTCGACCTTCGGGGCTGGTGCTCGGGTGAACGGCCACATGGCCGCCGATCGTAAAGGGTGGTGATCTTCGATCGGAAGGGTCTTGCCGTACGAAGATCAACGTCGTAGGTTGCCCTGCGCCGGGCCGGTGTTAGGAAGGGTCCCTTCCAATCGGATTCCGATTGGAAGGGACCCTTCCTAACACCCAAGCGACTTCGGCGGATAATCCGCTACGGACCGAAATGGGTATGCTGGACGGCATGACCGCCATGGCACCCCGCCGGGAGAGCCCGGACCTGTCGTTCCTGCTCGACCACACCAGCCACGTGCTGCGTACCCGGATGGCGGCCGCGCTGGCCGAGATCGGGTTGACCGCTCGGATGCACTGCGTGCTGGTGCACGCCCTGGAGGAGGAGCGCACCCAGATCCAGCTCGCCGAGATCGGTGACATGGACAAGACCACGATGGTGGTGACGGTCGACGCGCTGGAAGAGGCCGGGTCTGGCCGAGCGGCGGCCGTCCAGCACCGATCGGCGGGCGCGGATCGTCGCGGTGACGCCGGAGGGCGCCCGGGTGGCCAAGCGCAGCCAGCAGATCGTCGACGGCGTGCACGCCGAGGCGCTCGGCGCGCTGCCGGCCACCGAGCGCAAGGCGTTCCTGCGTGCCATGGAACGCCTGGTCGCCGACCATCTCGCCGCGCCGGTGGAGACCGCCCGCCCCGTCCGCCGGGCCCGGGAGCGCGGGAACTAGATCCTTAAAAGATTGTCTGTAACAAAACTATCCGCTACGGTCCCTCGTATCGAGAGACCGTACCGCGTTGGACCGCCGTCGGTGTGCTTGCCACCGGCTCGTTGATGACCATCCTCGACGGCAGCATCGTCACCGTGGCCATGCCGGCCATCCAGTCCGACCTGGGCTTCTCGGCCGCCGGCCTGAGCTGGGTGGTCAACGCGTACCTGGTCGCCTTCGGCAGCCTGCTGCTGCTCGCGGGCCGACTCGGTGACCTGATCGGCCGCACGCGGATGTTCCTGGCCGGCACCGTGGTGTTCACCGCCGCCTCGCTGCTGGCCGGCGCCGCCACCACTCCGGCCGCTGCTGATCGCCGCCCGCTTCCTGCAGGGCGTCGGCAGCGCCATGGCCATGGCGGTCAGCCTGGGCATCCTGGTCACGCTGTTCACCGAGCCCGCCGAGCGGGCCCGGGCGATCGCCGTGTTCAGCTTCACCGGCGCCGCCGGCGCGGCGATCGGTCAGGTGGTCGGCGGCGTGCTCACCGACGCGCTGAGCTGGCACTGGATCTTCTTCATCAACCTGCCGATCGGGCTGGCCACGTTCGTCCTCGGTCGCCGCACGCTGCCGGGCGAGCGCGGGCTGGGTCTCAGGTCCGGCGCCGACGTCACCGGCGCGCTGCTGATCACCGGCGGCCTCGTGACCGGCATCTACGCGGTCGTCAAAATCGAGTCGTACGGAGCGGCCCGCACCGCCGCCGCTGCTCGGCCCTCGCGGTCGCCCTGCTGGCGGGTTTCGTGGTGCGCCAGGCCACGGCCCGCGACCCGCTGGTGCCGCTGCGGGTGCTCCGCGCTCCCGGCGTCGCCGGCGGCCAACCTCGTGCAGGTGCTCATGCTCGCCGCCTGCTTCGCCTTCCAGGTGCTGGTGACGCTGTACCTGCAGACGCGTCCTCGGGTACGACGCACTGCGCACCGGCCTGGCGATGCTGCCCGCCGCCGTGGCCATCGGCGCGGTCTCGCTGGGCGTCTCGGCCCGGCTCAACGCGCGGTTCGGCGAGCGCCGGATGCTGCTGGTCGGCCTGGTGCTGCTGGGCGGCGTGCTCGGGCTGCTGGCCCGGGTGCCGGTGCACGCCAGCTACGCCGTCGACCTACTGCCGGTGATGCTGCTGGCGTCCGGGTTCGGGCTCGCGCTGCCGGCCCTGGCGACGCTGGCCATGTCCGGTGCGCGGGCCGACGACGCGGGCCTGGTCTCCGGTCTGTTCAACACGACACAGCAGATCGGGATGGCGTTCGGCGTCGCGGTGCTGGCCACGCTGGCGGCGTCACGGACCGAGGCGTTGCGGTCGGCCGGCCAGGGTGTGGCCGAGGCGCTGACCGGCGGCTACCGGTTGGCCTTCGCGGTCGGCGCTGGGCTGGTCGTGGTCGCCTTCTTGACCGCCGCCGTGTTGCTGCGCCCGGCGCCGACCCGATCCGCGCTACCTCAGAGGGTCACCGAGTCGCCCAGCGCGATGCGCTCGTAAGCGGTCTGCCCCTTGTTTTCCAACCAGCCGTCGAAGTTGGCGTTGCCCCGGGCCGAGAGCATCTCGTCGTGGATGGGAAAGGCCCGGGCCGGCGCGACCGCGCGGGTGAAGTCCAACGCCTCGGCCATCTTGACCCACGGCCCGCTGGCCGGCACGAGCAGGGTTTCCACCGACTCCGTCGGCACGAAGTAGGAATCGCCCGGGTGGTAGACACCGTCGATGACGAAGCCGATGTTGGCACAACCGGGCAGGCCCTCGTAGGTCTCCGCGTGCGCGCCGCCCACCGCGACCACCTCGAAGCCGGCGACGGTGAAGCGGTCGCCGACCGCGACCGGCTGGATCGCGGCGGCGACCGCGGTCGCCTTCTCCTCCTCGGCCACGTCCCGCAGCGACGCGTGCCCGTGTATCCGCAGCTCCCGCGACCCGAACAGCGCCTCGATCTGCTCGACGGCGAAGTGGTCGGCATGCTCGTGCGTGACCAGGATGTCGGTGATGCCGTCGTACGCCGCCGGCTCCGTCCAGATCCCCGGATCGACCAACAGCCGCCGGTCACCGTCGTCGAACCGGACGCAGGCGTGCGTGTATTTGGTCAGCAACATGATCACACGCTACTGCGGCGTGCCTGATCGGTCAGACCGGCGGCGGTGGCCTCGAGCAGGCGGGTCAGCCGCTCCTCGAAGTCCAGTGCGGCATGTCCCCAACGCGGCTCCTGCCGGTAGAGCTCTGTGAGCGTCGGGGTCGGGTGCGAGAGCTGCCAGAGGTACGCGGTCAGGCCGAGCGTCACGGTCATCAGCTCGTGTACCTGGGCCGCGGGCATCGTCCCGGAGTCGCTGAGTGCGGCGACGATCGCGTCGTACGCCTTGAAGCTGTTGGTCTTGTAGCGGCGGGCGCGCTCGATGTCGACGTCGCCCTCCAGGCTCAGCGGCACGTGGGTGAGCAGGTCGCAGAACAACGGCAGCCCCGCGATGGTGCCGCTCACCACGGCCGCGACCTGGGTGGGCGTCAGGTCATCCGCGCCGGCCAGCCGCTCCCGGACGGCGTCACGCCACTGGTCCCAGCCCCGTTCGGCCAGCTCCAGCAGCAGCTCCTCCTTGCTCTCGAAGTAGCGTCGGACGGCGGACGGATGGAGGCCGGCCGCCTTGGTGACCTCCGCCAGCGTGACGTGGCGCACACCGCCGCGCTCGGCGGCGAGCGTGCGCGCGGCGTCGAGGAGGTTTTCGGTGCGGCGGAGCTTGGCCTCCGGCGACCGGGCACGTCGATGCATGCCCGAACTGTAACGCATGTCGGCTGCGTTAAGCCGGGAACGGTGCTAGCGTCGTTAACGCAACCTGATTGCGTATGGGAGTCAGCATGCATGCCGCGGTAGTCACCCGCTTCGGCGAGCCGGACGTCTTCCGTCCCACCGAGCTGCCCGACCCGGAGCCGGGCCCGGGTCAGCTGTCCATCGACGTCAGCCACGCCGCCGTCGGCCTGGTCGACGTCTATCATCCGCCAAGGGCTCTACCGGGACCGGGCCGGGCTGCCGCAGCCGCCGTACGTGCCGGGCCTCGAGGTCGCCGGGACCGTCCGGGCGCTCGGGCGAGGGCGTCACCGGGTTCCGGGTCGGTGAGCCCGTGGTCACGCTGTCCGGGACGGGAGCGGACGGCGGTTACGCGTCGGTCGCTGTGGTGCCCGCCGCCTTCGCGGCCAGCCTCGACGGCACCGGCGTCGACCCCGCGACGGCGGTGGCGGCCGTGCCCAACGCCGCGACCGCCTACCTGGCGCTCACCGGCGTCGCACACCTCCAGCCCGGCGAGCGGGTGCTGGTCAACGGGGCGCTGGGCGGGTTCGCCGCCGCGTTCCCCGGCGATGGCCCGCCTGCTCGGCGCGGCGGGCGTCGTCGGCACCGTGCGCCGGTCCCGGCTCGCCGCCGCGCGGGCCGCCGCCGGGGCGTACGACGAGGTCGTGGCCGGCGAGGATCTGGTCGGGGCGCTGGGCGACCAGCGGTTCGACGTCGTCGTCGACCCGGTCGGCGGCCAGACGCGCACCGACAGCCTGGACGTGCTGGCGCCGCTGGGCCGCATGCTGCTGGTCGGCAACGCCAGCGGCGACTGGGAGCACACCGTGCCCACCAACACGTTGTGGGGCCGTGGCCTGGCGATGCTCGGCTTCAACGTCGGTGCCTACCTGCCGGCCCATCCCGAGTCCGCCCAGCCGGCCGCCGAGCAGGCCCTGCGGGCGGTCAGCGAGGGCCTGGTCGACATCCGCTTCGAGACCCTGCCGCTGGCCGAGGCCGCCGAGGCACACCGGCGCATCGAGAGTCATTCGGTGGACGGGCGATTGCTCCTGGCACCCTGATCGGCTGGTGTGACGCGCAGCTGACGGCGCTCGGCCGCCGGCGGGGCGACACTGCCGGAATGACCACCACCGCGACACCCCGCCAGCGGCTCACCGCAATCCGGGCCGCCCGGATGTTCGACGGGCGATCATTGACCCCGAACCCCGTGGTCACCATCGACTCCGGCTCGGGCCTGATCGTCTCGGTCGGCACGGCCGGGCCGGCGGAGGCCGACGTGGTCGACCTCGGCACCGCGACGTTGCTGCCGGGGTTGGTCGACGGGCATGTGCACCTGGCGTTCGACGCCTCCGCTGACGCGGTCGGTGCCCTGGCCGCCCGCGACGACGCGGCCGCGTACGACGCGATGCTGGTCGCCGCCCGGCGCACCGCCGCCGGTGGCGTCACCACCGTGCGCGACCTCGGCGACCGGGGCTACCTGGCACTGCGGGTCCGCGACGCGGCGGCCACCGACCGCACGCTGCCGACCGTCGTCGCGTCCGGGCCGCCGATCACCACGCCCGGCGGGCACTGCCACTACCTGGGCGCGGCGGCGTCCGGGGTCGACGGCATCCGCGCCGCGGTGCGCGCGCACGCCGACCGCGGCGCCGACGTCATCAAGATCATGGCGAGCGGCGGCAACCTGACACCCGGCAGCCGGCCGGAGCTCTCACAGTTCACAGTGGACGAGCTGCGGGTGGCTGTCGGCGAGGCACACGCGTGCGGCCTGCCGATCACCGCGCACGTGCACGGCCTGCGGGCGGTCCGCGACGCGCTCGCCGCCGGCGTCGACGGCCTCGAACATGTCACCCTGATGACCGCCGACGGCGTCGACCTCATGCCGGACGACCTGGTCGTCGCCCTCGCCGCGGCGCCCGTCACGATCGGGCTCACGCTCGGCATCGTCCTGGTGCCGGGTGCGGAGATGGACTCCGGCATGGCCCAGCGCATGCCGACGATCGCGGCCAACGTGCGCAAGCTGCACGCGGGCGGCGTCGACCTGATCGCCGGCACCGACGCCGGCATCGGGCCGATCAAGCCGCCGGACGTCCTGCGCTCGGCGGTCGGCATGCTCTCGACCGCGGTCGGCATGACGCCCGCCGAGGCCCTGCGGACCAGCACCGAACGTGCGGCCGAGGTGCTGGGCCTGGGCGACCGCAAGGGCCGGATCGCGCCTGGGTACGACGCCGACCTGCTCGCCGTCGACGGCGACCCGCTCACCGACCCGGCGGCCCTGGACGCGATCCGGGCCGTCTACGTCCGTGGCGCCCTGCTGGTCCCCTGACCCGGAACGACCAGGCCCGACTCGTATGCCAGGACCACCGCCTGGACGCGGTCGCGCAGGCCGAACTTCGCCAGCAGGTTGCTGACGTGCGTCTTCACCGTGTGCTCGGTGACGTAGAGCTGGCCGGCGATCTCCGCGTTGGACAGGCCCCGGGCCATCAGGTGCAGGGTGTCGGTCTCCCGGGCGGTGAGCGCGTCGAGCCGGGCCGGCGTTCTGGGTGTGTCGCGCCCGCGGGCGACCATCTCGGCGATCAACCGCCGGGTCACGGTGGGCGCCAGCAGCGAGTCGCCGGCCGCCACCGTGCGGACCGCGGCGACGAGGTCGGCCCGCCGCGTGTTCTTGAGCAGGAAGCCGCTCGCACCGGCGTGCAGCGCGGCGTAGACGTACTCGTCGAGGTCGAAGGTGGTCAGCACGAGCACGCGCGCGTCGGTGCCGGCGCAGATCCGGTTCGTCGCCTGGATGCCGTCCAGCTTCGGCATGCGGATGTCCATCAACACGACGTCGGGCCGCAGCTCCTCGGCCACGTGGACGGCCTGCAGGCCGTCGCCCGCTTCGCCGACGACCGTGATGTCCGGCTGGGCCTCGAGGATGACGGTGATGCCGTCGCGGATCAGCGCCTCGTCGTCGACGACCAGCACCCGCAGGGCGTCAGTCACGCGTCGCCTCCGTGGCCAGTGGCAGCATCGCGGTCACCCGGAACCCGGCGTTGTCGGGGCGTGGGCCGGCGTTCAGCGTGCCGCCGATGGCGGTCATCCGCTCCCGCATGCCGATCAGCCCGTGGCCGGGCTTGTCGACGTTGCCGGACGAGCCGTCGTCCGACACGTCGATCCGTAGTTGGTCGGCGGACCAGTGCAGGCCCACCTCGACGCTGGTGGCGCCGGCATGCCGCACCACGTTGGTCAGGGACTCCTGCACGACCCGGTACGCCGCCGTGCCCAACAGTGGTGGCAACGACCGGGTCGGGCCGCGCTGCGCGACCGTCACGCGCAGACCGGTCGCGCCGGCCCGTTCCACCAATGTGGACAGATCGGCGAGCTGTGGTTGTGGCGCCAGGTCGTCGGACGGTCCGCGTACCGCGCCCAGGGTCTGCCGCAGTTGTGCCAGCGCCTCCCGTGCGGTGTCGCCGATGACGTCGAAGGCCCGCTCCGCGCGGGCCGGATCGGGCCGCACCAGCACCGGACCGGCTTCGGCCTGCACGGCGATGAGGCTGAACGAGTGGGCCAGGATGTCGTGCATGTCGCGGGCGATCGCCTCCCGCTCGCGGGCGGCGACCGCGGTCCGCTCCTCGGCCAGCCGGCGGCCGCGTTCCTCGAGCAGCTCGATCCGGTCGCGCCGGGCCCGGGTGCTGGTGCCGAGGGCGTACGCGACCGTGAAGAGCAGGCCCACGAACGAGACGCCGAACAGTGTGCCGCCGGGTACGAGGATCGAGATCGCGACGCCGGCGGCCGTGCCCAGCACGCCGACCACCCGGCCGACCGGCCCGCACAGCGCGGCGAACGTGTAGGTGGCGACCAGCTGCCCCACCGGCTGCTCGTCGATCGCGCCCAGGACGCTCAGCCACACGGTGCCGATCCCGCAGAATGTGGTGACCAGCAGCGGATGCCGGCGGCGCCAGACCAGCGGCAGGCTGGCCAGCGCGCAGATGAACAGGATCAGACCGTCCCAGCCACCCGCGAGGTCGGCCGAGAGCACGGACGCGACGTAACACAGCGCCGCGACGCCGATGTCGACCACCAGGACGGGAAGCGCGCGGACCCGGTCGACTACCTGGCGGGCCGCTCGGCTGGGCGAAGCCACGCTGGCAGTATCCGCCGCACCTCCCACCGGCCGCCTCACTCTCACGACGGAGAGCCCTTGCCTGGGGATTCTAAGATCCACTTCACCATGCTGTTCCTTGCGCTCCTCCTTGCCTCCCTGGTGGGTGTCGTCGTCGCGGTGGTCCTGGCCCGTCGTGGTTTCGCGCGTGCGCGGTCGGGCCGGCTCCGAGCGGTCGTGCTGTTCGCCGGTGCGGGTGCCGTCGCCGTCTACACGTGGGGACTGCTGCACGTCGGCTGGGCGGTGGTGCGGGCGGAGGACGGTGGCACCGGCTCGGCGCCGATCGGGCCGTGCGCCGGCCCGTCCATGGCGGCCCAGGTCGACGGGTATGCGGTCGGCTACCTGCCGCTGCGGTTCGAATGCGAACTCAGCGGCGGCGGCGCATACGTCGCCCCGTCGGTTCCTGGTTACGTCAACCCGGCGGCCGCCGTCCTGGCCCTGACCGCCGCCGGATCCTGGGTCCTCGCCCGGCGCCCGGTCGGGTACTCGTCCGACCGCGAGCAGTAACCGCGCTCGCCAGGCTGTGTCCCAATGTCGCGAGTGGCTACATTGGTCACTGGTGTTGCCCGATCACGGGGGAAGGAACGTCGATGTCGCAGGAGTCGGAGTGGGCGCCACCGGGGATCGACGTGACCGTGCCGCACTCGGCGCGCATGTACGACTGGTGGATCGGCGGCAAGGACAACTTCGCCGCTGACCGGGCCATGGGCGCGGCGTTCGCCGAGGCCATCCCGAGCATCCGCACGATGGCGCGGGCCAACCGGGCGTTCATGCACCGGGTCGTGCGCTACCTGTCCCACGAGGCGGGCGTGCACCAGTTCCTCGACATCGGCACCGGCATCCCGACCCGGCCGAACGTGCACGAGATCGCCGAGGCGGCCGGTGCGGAGACCCGGGTGGTCTACCTCGACAACGACCCCATCGTGCTGGCACACGCCCGCGCGTTGCAGGTCAGCGGCGACCACGGCCGCACGGCCTACATCGACGCGGACGTCCGCGAGCCCGAGAAGATCCTCGCCCACCCGGAGCTTCGCGACACCCTTGACCTCAACCGCCCGGTCGGCCTGCTGCTGATCGCGGTCCTCATGCTGCTGGAGGAAGAGGACGACCCGTTCGGCGTGGTCAAGACGCTGCTCGACGCCCTGCCGTCCGGCAGCTACGTCGCGATCAGCCACCCGGGCCAGGACTTCGACCCGGAAGCGATGGCCGCCGTGGTCGGCGCGGCCACCCAGGGCGGCATCACGCTGGTGCCCCGCGACCACACCGAGGTCAGCCGCTTCTTCGCCGGCTGGGACCTGATCGACCCGGGCGTGGTCCCGGTCCTGTCCTGGCGCCCCGACGGCCCGCTGCCGGAGGACCCGCGCGCCGCGTACTACTGGGCGGGCCTGGCCCGCAAACCCTAGGGCGCACAACCCCAGGCAACCTTCCGGGGTGCCGGGCCGTGGTAGGGGCGTGACGGACCACACCAAGCCACTGTCGCCGGCGGATGCCTCGTACGTGGCATTCGTTGAGGCGGCCTGGCAACGCCATGTCCGGCTGGCCATGCTGCTGACCGGCGACCGGTTGCTGGCCGAGGAGCTCCTGCAGGACAGCCTGGTCAAGATGTACGAGCGGTGGCGCAAGCTGTCCCGGCTCGACGACCTGCACGCCTACCTGCGCCGTTCCCTGGTCAACAACCACACCTCCGTCTGGCGACGGCGTCGCCGGGAGAGCCTCGTCGCGGAGATTCCCGACCGGCCGGTGCTCGGCGGCGGCATTCACCAGGACGCCGACGAGCTTCGTCGCGCCCTGCTGTCGCTGCCTCCGAAGCAGCGGGCAGTGGTGGTGCTGCGCCATTACGAGGACCTGCCGGAGCGGGCGGTCGCCGAGGTGCTCGGCTGCTCGGTCGGCACGGTCAAAAGTCAGCATTCGCGGGCGCTGGAGAAGCTCCGTCGGCTCGTGAAACAGCCTTCTTACACAGGAAACAGGTGAACTGGCATGCACAACCTCGATGAGCGGCTCGCCGACGGGTTGCACGGCATCGTCGACGGGGAGGCCGACTCCGCCCCGCCGGTCGGACAGCTGCTGGAGCGGGGCCGGCGCGCCCGGCGTCGTCGTACGTCCGCCGTGGCGGGTTCGACGCTCGCGGTGCTGGCCCTGGCCGCGCTCGGTGTCGCCGCGGTCGCGCAGCCGGAGTCCACGGCCCCCGACGTCACGGCCGGAGCGGCGCGGGCGCAGGCGCAGTCGCCGGACCTGAAGCTGACCTCGGCCTTCGCCACCAGCAAGGACATCAGCTACCGGATCCGGCTGACGACCGGGGAGCTCGTCTACAACGGCGCGTTCGACCCGGCGACCGACACCGGTTACGTCAAGGTGGAGCTGGACGACTCCGTGCAGACCGAACTGCTGATCAAGGGTACGAGGTACATCGGCGGCGAGCGGCCCAAGGGCGAGCTGCCGGCCGACAAGGAGGGCCCCGGGGAGAAGTACGGCCGCTACGGTCAGTACCCCGGGAAGCACGACCAACTGTCCCTGTACGACGCGCCCGGGTCCGTTCTGGGCTCCGCCTCGCCCGACCCGCGGCGCTGTACGCGGTCTTCCAGAAGACCAACGCCACCGTCACGGAGAACAGCGACGGCTCGCTGCACTACGCGCTCACCATCCAGCAGCGGGATGGCTCGACCGCGCTGTCCGGCGACATCACGCTCGACGCCGACGGCCGGATCGGCAAGGTGACGCTCACCAACAACTGGCGGTCAACCGCGAAGAACGCCAGTGGTACGACGACCGCGACGCTCGAGCTGTTCGACTACGGCGTCGACGTGAAGGTCAAGCGCCCCGCCGACGTCGTCCCCTTCAAGTAGTGCCGGCCCCGCCGACCCGGGCCGCAGGCGGCTCGGGTCGGCGGCGTGCACGGAGTCAGTCGCGGGCCAGCGAATCGCGGTGGTCGCGGGCGAACTCGGCGAGGCCGCGGGGCGGCCGGCCGACGACGCTCACGACGTGGTCGTTGGCGAAGTCGCCCCAGCCCGAGCCGTACGCGACGCGGTACTCGGCCAGCACCTCCGACATCCAGCGGTCGAGGCCGGCCGCCAGCAGGCGGTCCAGGGCCTGTTCCGGGCCGTCGGGGACGTAGCGCACCGGTCGGTCGAGGGCGCGCCCGAACTCTTCCGCCGCCTCGTGCAGCGACAGGCTCGCCGGGCCCGTCAGCGTGTAGATCCTGCCCGCGTGCGGCTGCGGGCGCAGGAGGATCTCGGCCGCGACCGCGGCGATGTCCCGCGCGTCGATCAGGCCGACGCGGCTGTCGCCGATGAGCCCGTACATCTCGCCGTTGGCGACGGAGCCGAGCAGGTTCTGCATGAAGTGGCTGGGGCGCAGGATCGTCCAGGGGATCCCGGAGTTCTGCAGTTCGGCGTCGGAGAGTGCGTGCAGGCGGCCGTTGCGGGTGGGTGCGTCGAACGCCGCGCCG
Source organism: uncultured Actinomycetota bacterium (assembly GCA_963840005.1). Classification (GTDB taxonomy): domain Bacteria; phylum Actinomycetota; class Actinomycetes; order Mycobacteriales; family Micromonosporaceae; genus Asanoa. Next base: position 394,839 of record CAWIXO010000011.1, read on the forward strand.
ATCGCGGAGAGCCGGACGACGTGGCCGACGCCGGCCTGCCGGGCGGCCCACATCGCGTTCATGCTCTGGCTGGGCGCGAGCGGGCCCATCGCGCGTGAGCAGCCATAGGGTGCCTATGCCGTCGAACGCCGAGCCCAGCGTGTCGGGATGGTCGAGGTCGCCGACGACGTACTCGACGCCGTCGACCGCGGGAGCGCGCGACTTGTCCCGGACGAGGGCCCGCACGGGCTGGTCGCCGACGGCGGCGAGCTCCCGTAGGACCTCCCGCGACACCGCGCCGTTAGCTCCAGTGATCAGAATGGTCATGGCGCCGACGATATAGTCCAAAGCCTGGACCGTCCAATGATTGGACCAACTATGAAACGCAGCGCACGCAAGGAGCGGGAGCCCGATCTCGGGATCCTGGCCGTCCAGCTCTCCGCGCGGGTTCAGCGGGAGATCTTCGCCCGGGCGGCGGAGCAGGGCTTCGCGGACGCCCGGCCCCGGCACGGCGCTGTGCTCGCGTACCTGGACGTCGAGGGCACCCGACCAGGTGAACTGGCCAGGCTGGCGGGCCGCAACAAGCAGACGATGGGCGCGATCATCGACGAGCTCGAGCGACTGGGCTACGTCCGCCGCGAGCCCGACCCGGCCGACCGCCGGGCGAAGCTGATCGTGCCGACCGAGCGCGGCCGGCGCCTCATGGAGGTCTCCGACGGCCTGGTCGCCAAGATCGAGCAGGACCTCTCGGACACCCTCGGCGCGGACGTCTACCGCGCGTTCCGCGCCGCCCTGGACCGCGGCGTGGCCAGCCTGCCCGCCGGCGGCCAGGACGCCGACGCATGACGGTCAGGAGGGGCGCCGGCGCTCCCCGTACCGCCGGCGGAACTTCTCGATCTGGCCCGCGCTGTCCAGGACCCGCTGACGGCCGGTCCAGAAGGGGTGACTGGCGGAGGAGATCTCGACGTCGATCACCGGGTACGTGTTCCCGTCGGTCCATTCGATCGTCTTGTCGCTGGTCTCGGTGGACCGGGTGAGAATCGCGAAGTCCGCTCCGCGGTCGCGGAAGACCACCGACTGGTACTTCGGGTGCGTATCGCGCTTCATGTCACTCCTTGGGCGGTTCAGTGGCTCGCCGAACGAACGCTTGAACCGCCTACCCGGCCCTGGCGAAATCCCACGTGTGCCGCAGCACGTTCTGGCCGCCGACGCTCGAACCGGCTTGCCGCGCGGGCGTACGACAGCGGATGGTGTCCCGATGAACGAACCCGCTGTCCGGCTCGTGCGGTGGTCCGCCGGCGATCTGCCCCTGTTGCGCCGGATCAACACGCCGGAGATGCGCGCGCACGTCGGCGGCCCGGAGTCCGAGGAGCAGCTGCTGGCGCGGCACCAGCGCTACCTCGTGCTGGAGCACGGTTGGATGTTCCGCGTCGAACTGCCCAACGGCGAGCCGGCCGGCAGCGTCGCCTTCTGGAGCCGGGTCTGGCACGACGAGCCCGTGTACGAGGCGGGCTGGGACGTGCTGCCGGAGTTCCAGGGCCAGGGCATCGCCAGTGCCGCCGTGCGGGCGGTCCTGGCGGCCGCCCGCGAAGACGGCCGGCACCGGTGGCTCCACGCGTTCCCGAGCGTGGCGAACGCGCCGTCGAACGCGGTCTGCCGCAAGACAGGCTTCGAACTGGTCGGCGAAACAGACTTCGAGTACCCACGGGGCCGATTCATGCGCAGCAACGAGTGGCGCTACGACCTCAACTGACAGCGTCCATAGTGGAGCAAGGCGGGCTCAGAGGTGGATTCCGCCGGATACCTCGATGCGCTGGCCGCTCACCCAGCGGTTGTCGGCGCGTAGCAGGGAGGCGATCGCGAGGCCCGCGTCGTCGGCGACGGCGATGCGGCCCAGCGCGGTGACGCCGGCGATCTGCTCCTGCACCTGCGGGTTGTCGCGCAGCAGGCCGCCGCTGAAGTCCGTGGCGACGGCGCCCGGAGCGACGGTGTTGACCCGGATGCCGCGGCGGCCGAGGTCCTGGGCCAGATAGCGGGTGAGCACCTCGACGGCGCCCTTGGCGGCACTGTAGACAATGCGCTGCGGCACGTAGAAACGCGTCATCGCGGACGAGACGTTGACGATGGCGCCGTTGTCGGCCAGCAGCGCCGACAGCTTCTGGGTGAGGAAGTAGACGCCCTTGAAGTAGACGTTCACGACCCGGTCGAAGTTCTCCTCGGTCACCTCGCCGAAGGACATCGGGATCTGCATGCCGGCGTTGTTGACCAGGTAGTCGAAGCTGTCCCGGTCCCAGGTCTGCCGCAGCACCTCGGCCACCGCGGCGACGAAGTCGTCGAACGACGCGACCGCGCCGGCGTCGAGTGGGAGCGCGACGGCGGAAGCGCCGAGATCGGTGATCTCCTTGACCACCTCGGCCGCCTCGTCGGCGTGGGTGCGGTAGGTGAGGATGACGTCGACACCGTCGCGGGCCAGTTGTAGGGCGGTGCTGCGCCCGATGCCACGGTTGCCGCCGGTGATGAGTGCGATGGTCATGGCTCCACCCTCCGCGTCTCGGCGGAGCGAGCCAGTGTCCCGTTCTCCTAGGAGTGGCAGGACCAGCCACGTATTGACAGGCAAGTGCTCACTTGCATAACGTCTGGTACGTGGGTGACGTCTTCAGAGCATTGGCCGATCCCACGCGTCGCACGATTCTCGACGAGCTGACCGACCGGAACGGCCAGACGCTCTTCGAGATCTGCGCGCGTCTGGCGACCAAGCACGGGCTCGGCTCGACGCGGCAGGCGATCTCGCAGCACCTCGACGTCCTCGAGGCCGCTGGTCTGGTCGAAACCCGCCGCGAGGGCCGCTACAAGTTCCACTACATCGACACGACGCCGCTCGAACCGATTGTCGAGCGGTGGCTGAGGAAGACCGGTACCGGCGAAAGGACCCCGACATGAGGATCAACCTGTCCAGCGTGCTGGTCGACGACCAGCAGAAAGCGCTGCGCTTCTACACCGAGGTCCTCGGTTTCAAGGAGAAGAACAACGTCCCGATCGGCGAGCACTCGTGGATCACCGTGGTCTCGCCGGAGGATCCCGACGGCACGGAGCTCCTCCTCGAACCCGACGAACACCCGGCGGCCAAGCCGTTCAAGAGCGCGCTGGTCGCGGACGGCATTCCCTTCACGTCCTTCGCCGTCAAGGACGTCCAGGCGGAGTACGAGCGGCTGCGCGGGCTCGGGGTGCATTTCACCCAGGAGCCCACGGACATGGGGACGGTGACCACCGCGGTGCTCGACGACACCTGCGGCAACCTGATCCAGATCGCCCACCTCGCGGGCTGAGGCCAGCAAACACAAAGGCTCCGTCCCGGGAAACCCGGGACGGAGCCTTTCGTGCGGTGGGACCGTCAGCGAGTGCTGGCGGCGACCTTGCCGGTCAGCTGAAGCGGCCCGTTGTTGGCGGAGCGCGCACCTGCCTCGGCGGGCGGGAAGTACTCGAAGAGGCCGCCCAGGTCGGCGACGACATCGAGCGTCCCGGAGTTGTTGTAGATCAGGAACTGGTTGGTGTCACCCAGTTCCGCGATGGTGCCGTTGGCCACCGTCTCGCCCTTGGCGGGGTTGAGGGTGCTGACCGACGGACGCGGCGAGCCATCGTTCGGCCACACCGTCAGGTAGGTGCCCTCGGTCGGTGCGACCGCCGTGACGTTGAGCGAGAGCGCGAACGTCTCGGGCGTGATCGTCGACGGCGCGTCGACGGCACGCGTGCCACGGGTCATCGGGGCACCCGGGCGGGTGTCGAGGATCCGCTGCGGCGTGATCGGCTGGAACTTCAGGCCGTCGATGGTGTCGTTGAAGTAGACACCGAACACGTCGACGAGCCAGTGGGTGGTGCTGCTGGTGTAGACACCGAACATCGGCAGGGACGGGTCCCCGCAGAAGTCACACGGCGCGGTCGGCACGGTGGCGCTGTTGGGCCAGATGCCGCCCTTGCCGTAGTTGAGCGCGGAGACGCCGGCCGGCGGGTCGCCGGCCCCGTTCCAGGTGGTCAGGTAGCCGCCCGTGGCCGGGTTGACCGCGGTCACGTTCATCGCGACAGCGGTGACGGCCGAGTCGACCGCCGGGTCCTCGAACGTGATCGCGTAGGAGATCCAGCTCTGCGCGGGCACCGGCGGCAGCCCGCCTGCGCGGGTGTCGTCGACGCGGAACGGCCGCACCGGGAAGTAGGTGCTGCCGGGCGTGGCACCCTCGTCGCCGCTGTAGTAGCCGGCCACGTCGGCGATGACATGCGCGCCGGCGCTGCTCTGGAAGATGTTGACGAACCCGTTGGCGCCGACGGCGACGGTGACCGAGTTGGCCCGCGTCACACCCTTGGCGAAGTTGATGGAGGAGGCGGTCGGCCGCGCGGCTCCATCGGGGTAGGCCGTCAGGTAACCGCCGCCGAGGCTGCCGGTGACCGTCAGGTTGAGGACGACGGCCGAGACGGCCGAGCCGGGCACGCCACCGCGACCGTTGACCTGGAGGCGGACGTTGCCGCCCGGGCCGACGATTCCCTTGGGAGCGCCGACGCCGCTGCGGGTGTCCAGGATGCGACTTGGCGAGAGCGGCGTGTAGGTGCCGACCGCGCCGATCGGTGCCGCCGAAGCCGGCGACGCCACGAAGTAGACGGAACCGGCAATAGCGAGCGCAGTGGCCGCGGTGCCGGCGAGGACTGTGCGCAATACGCGCATGATCACCCCGTGTAACTGGACGTAGAAATGGTTGGAAGGGCATCGATACCACAACATCCCTCGGCCCGCCGCGCAAGACCGGACGGCAAGGTATCCACCGAACTGTTGTGATCATCAACCAAACGGATAGGCGTGACTCCGGAAAGCGCTGACCGGATCGGAAACGGCGTGATGTTGACCACTGTGGACGGATGGATCTAGCGCCCGGGTGCGCGTACCCGCTGACCCTGCCTTTCGTCGGGATTGCGGTGACCTGCGCCGTTTCGGTTGACCGCGCGCCGATCCGGGATGACGATCGAGGTTGGGGGAGGTGGCGACGTGAAGGTCTCGGCCCGGCTCGAGGCGCTGAACGCGGCCGCCGACGAGCTGGCCGGCGAACTGCTGTTGCGGCCGTTGCTGGAGCGCATTCTGCACGGCTGCACCGATTTGCTCGGCTGCGACGCCGGATCCATATCGAGCGTCGACGAAACGGCCGGTACGTATCGCAAAGAAGCCGACATCGGCGTCAAGTGCCAGTCCGGACGCGTGTTTCCGTTGTCGGAAGGCATGACCGGTGAGGTGGTGCGCCGCCGGGGGCCGGTGTGGTTCGACCGGTACGAGGACGTCGCGGGCGGCCATCTCAGCCAGGCCGACCGGGCGAGCTTGCGCGGCGTCATCGGGGTCCCGATCGACTGGCGGGGCCGCGTCATCGGTGCCTGCGTGGTCTTCAGCCGGGACGAGCACCGGGTGTTCACGGAGGCGGATGCCGATCTGCTGCGCGGCTTCGCCCGGCACGCCGCGGTGGCGTTGGTCAACGCGAACTCCCACGAGGCCGCCGAGGAACGCGCGCGCCTGCAGGCCGCCGGCGCCGAACGCGAACGGCTCCTCGTGGAGGTGCAGGGCCTGCTGGCCAAGGGACTTGTCGATCTGACCGCCGAGCTCGACCACGCCGAGCGGTTCGCCCCGGCCACGGTGACCGGACATCTGCGGCGCGCGCGGGCGGAAGCGGAGAACACGATGGCCGCGGTGCGCCTGTCACTGGGCGCGGCCGGCCATTCACCGTTGGAGGATCGGACGCTCGAGGACGCGTTGCGCGCCGAACTCGGCTGGGCGCAACGGGCCCGGGGCGCCGACGTACGGCTCGTGGTCGCCGGCGCGCCCGTGCCGCTGGACCGGGCGTTGGCCGAACACGTGTTGAGCGTGGCGCAGGAGGCGGTGTCCAACATCGTTCGCCACTCGGGCGCGTCGACGATCCGCCTGGGGCTTGTCTACAACTCGGCCGCGCTGGCCCTGCTCGTACAGGATGACGGGCAGGGTTTCGTGCTCGACACCGACGACCAGCGCGCCGGGCTCGGCCTGCGCCGGATGGTCGAGTTGACCAGCAGTGTCGGTGGGTCGGCCACCGTCGAGTCGGTGCCGGGTTGGGGCACGAGCGTGCGGGCCTGGTTCCCTTACCAGCGAACGGCCGGCACCGACCAGGAACGCATCGACGTGCTCGTCGTAGCGGCGCATCCGTTGATGCGAGCCGGGATATCCCGTCTGCTGGCCTGGTCCGGCCCGGCCCTGGCCGTGGTCGGCGAAGCCACGGGCGCGGCTGACGCGCTCACGGCGACGACCTCGGTCCGGCCGGCTGTCGTGGTGGTGGGCCCGGATCTCGGCCAGGCCGAACTGATCGGGCAGGTCATCACCATGCGGTCCGACGGCGGCGGGCCGGGGGTCGCCGTCGTGGCGATGTGCGTCGCGGGGGACCACCACGCGGTCGCCGAGGCGTTGCTCGCGGGCGCGCACTGTTGCGTCGAGACCACCGCGGACGGCCCGACGCTGGCCCGGGCGGTCGTGGCCGCGTCCCGAGGCGAGTCGCTGGTGTCGGACAGCGGTGTCTGGGCCGGTCGGCTCACCAGCGATCCCAACCCGGCCGGTCTGACGGCCCGGGAGCTCGAGGTGTACGCCCTGATCAGGCAGGGGTTGTCCGACAAGATGATCGCCACCCGGCTCGGCATCGCGGTGAAGACCGTGGAGAAGCACGTCGGCGCCGTGCTCCGCAAGACCGGATCACGCGGCCGCGCCGAGCTGATCGCCCGTGGCCTGCCCCTGGGGTAGGGACCCTACCCATGCCGTGCGGGTGGTTTCCCTGATGCCGCCGCCACCGCCACGCTTCTAGCGTTCGGGTCATGGGTGTGGTGCCGCTCAAGGAGATCGTCGACCGGGCGAAGCGCGACGGTTACGGCGTAGCCGCGATCAACATCGTCAACGACCTGTCGCTGGAAAGCGTACTCGCCGCCGCGGTCGAGCGGCGGTCACCGATCATCGTGCAAACCTCGGTGAAGACGGTGAAGTCCATCGGATCCGACGTGCTGATCGCCATGTGGCGCGCGATGACGGCGGGCATCGAGGTGCCCGTCTGCCTACACCTGGACCATTGCCCGGAACGGGCGGTGATCACCGAGTGCCTCGACAGGGGCTGGAACTCGGTGCTGTTCGACGCCTCGACGATGCCGGTCGAGGAGAACCTCCGCCAGACCATCGAGGTTGTCGCCGAGGCCCGCGCGCACGGTGCCCACGTCGAGGGTGAGATCGAGGCGATCAAGGGCGTCGAGGACGACATCGGCAGCGACGAGGTGTCCAAGCGGCAGTCGCTGGAGGTCTCGGTGAACTTCGTCGAGACGTCCGGCGTCGACGTGTTCGCGCCGTCGATCGGCAACGCGCACGGCGTCTACTCGGCCACGCCCCACCTCGACGGCCAGCGCGTCAGCGACATCGTCGCGGCCACCGGCGTGCCGATCGCGCTGCACGGCGGCACGGGCCTGACCGACGAACAGTTCACCGACCTGATCGCCCGCGGCTGCGCGAAGGTCAACGTGTCGACCGCGCTCAAGGTCACCTTCATGCAGTCGAACCTGGCGTTCCTGAAGGACGCCGAAGAGCGCGGGAAGTGGGACCCGCCGTCGCTGTTCCGGCACGTCGGCGCGGACGTCACCGCGATGGCCGCCGGCTACGTCGACCGCTTCGGCAGCGCGGGGCGGGCATGGTGACCGCCCTCATCTTCGACTGCGACGGGGTGCTGGCCGACACCGAACGCTACGGGCACCTGCCCGCGTTCAACCAGACGTTCGAGGAGTTCGGCCTGCCGGTGCGGTGGGACGAGGAGGAGTACGGGCGCAGGCTCGCGATCGGCGGCGGCAAGGAACGCATGAAGAGCCTGCTGACGCCGTCGTTCGTCGCTTCCGCCGGTCTGCCGGCGGACCCGGCGGGGCAGGCCGAGGCCGTCGCGGCCTGGCATCGGCGGAAGACCGAGATCTACACGGCCATGGTCGCGGCGGGTCGGCTGCCGGCCCGGCCCGGCATCGCGCGGATCACCGAAGAGGCGTACGCCGCCGGCTGGCCGCTCGCGGTCGCGTCCACATCGGCCGAACCCTCCGTGCGGGCGGTGCTGGAGCACGCCGTCGGCCCGGACCGGGCCCGCGACTTCACGGTGTTGGCCGGCGACGTGGTGCCGCACAAGAAGCCGGCGCCGGACATCTACCTGCTCACCCTCGAGCGGCTCGGGCTGGGGCCGCAGGAGGCCGTCGTCGTCGAGGACTCCCACAACGGGCTGGCCGCGGCGCAGGCGGCCGGGATCGCCTGTGTGGTCACGGTCAACGGCTACACCGCCGACGAGGACTTCACCGGCGCCGCGTTCGTCGTCGACTCGCTCGGTGAGCCGGGCGACCCGCCGGTGACGGTGCTCGCCAACAACAGCCCGGCGACGCCCGGCGCGTACGTCACCCTGGCCGACCTCGCGGCCGTCTTCGTCGGAAGGGACACGCGATGACCGACAACCCGCTGCCTCCGGTCGAGTTCGTGGTGCGGACGATCGCGGATACCGCCATCGCGAACGAGAAGTACTTCGGCGAGCTCGACGCCGTCGTCGGTGACGGCGACTTCGGCTACTCGCTGGCGCGCGGCTTCGAGCTCGTCGTCCGGGACTGGGACGGCTTCGACCGCACCGACGCCGCGACGTTCCTGCGCAAGGTCGCGGTTGTCATCACCAGCCGGATCGGCGGAACCTCCGGACCGTTGTGGGGCACGGCCTTCCTGCGTGCGGCCACAGCCGCCACCGGCGCGTCCCAAGTGGACGGTGCGCTCGCGGTCGCCATGCTGCGCGCGGCGATCGAGGGCATCGCGACCCGCGGCAACGCCAGCCTCGGCGACAAGACCCTGCTCGACGCGCTCGTGCCGGCCACGGACGAGGTCGAGCGCCAGATCGGCCTCGGCGCCGACGGGCCGACCACCGTGCGGGCCGCGGCGACCGTGGCGCGGTCCAGCGCGGAGGAGACCGCCAAGTTGCAGGCCCGCCGGGGCCGGGCCAGCTACACGGGGGAGCGCAGCATCGGCAGCGTCGACCCGGGAGCCGTCGCCGTCGCCGTCATCTTCGAAGCCCTCGCCGACACCTGGGCCGGCTGGATCTGGCCGTCTGAGATCTGAAGGAGTCCGCCATGAAGAAGTTCGTCAACGATCCCAACCAGTACGTGCCCGAGATGCTCAAGGGCGTCGCGCTGGCCAACCCGGACACCCTGCGCTACGTGCCGGAATACAACCTCATCATGCGTACGGACGCGCCGAACGACGACCGGGTATCGCTCATCCAGGGCTCCGGCTCCGGCCACGAGCCCGCGCACGTGATGATCGTCGGCAAGGGCATGCTGGACGCCGCCTGCCCTGGTGACGTGTTCTCCGCGCCGCCGATGGACTACGTGCTGGAGACCAGCAAGATGCTGGCGTCGCCGAAGGGCGTGCTGCACATCATCAACAACTACACGGGCGACCGGATGGCCTTCGACATGGGCAAGGAGCTGGCCGAGGCGGAGGGCGTCCAGATCCAGACGCTGCTGGTCGACGACGACGTCGCGGTGGCGGACTCCACGTACACGATCGGTCGGCGCGGCGTGGCCGGAAACTTCTTCGTCATCAAGGTGGTCGGGGCGGCCGCCGAGAACGGCGCCGACATCGACGAGCTCGTGCGGCTCGGCACGAAGGTCAACTCCGTCACCCGCACCATGGGCATGGCGCTGACGTCGTGCACCCCGCCCGCGAAGGGCTCGCCGCTGTTCGAGCTGGGCGACGACGAGATGGAGATGGGCGTCGGGATCCACGGCGAGCCGGGCCGCAGCCGCGAGAAGCTCGCCGACGCCAACGCCATCGTCGACGAGCTCCTGGAGGCGGTCGTGACCGATCTGCCGTACGAGCGCGGTGACGACGTCGCACTGATGATCAACGGCCTGGGCGGGACTCCGATCAGCGAGCTCTACCTGCTCTACGGCCGGGCCCACGAGCAACTCGAGGCGCGCGGCATCCACGTCCGCCGCAACTACGTCGGCGACTACTGCACGTCGCTCGACATGGCCGGCGCGTCCCTGACCCTCGTCAAGCTCGACGACGAGATCGTCTCGGGCCTGTCCGCTCCGGCCGACATCGCGATCCGGACGTTCTAGGTTCGTTTGTTATTGCCAGTATCGGCCGGATACTGGCGGAATGTCCGAACGAGCGACTCCCAGACCGTGGCTGCTGCTGGTCCCGCTGTTGGTGGGCGCGGCGGTCGCGGTCGCGCTCGGCGTGTTCGGCAGCGTGCACGAGCCCGCCGGGGAGGTTCCGTGGCAGCGGCCGTTCCCGTCGATCTACGCGATGAAGGTCTGGTTCAGTCTGGGAGTCCTGCTCCTGGCCGCCGTCCAGCTCTGCACCGCATTGTGGATCTACGGCAAGCTCGGCCTGCGCCCCCGACCGTGGCTGGGGGCGGTGCACCGCACCACCGGCTTTCTGGCGTTCGTGGTCAGCCTGCCGGTGGCCGCGGCGTGCCTGTGGGCGTTGGGCTTCCAGACGTACGACGCCCGCGTCCTCACCCACGGCATCCTGGGCACCATGTTCTACGGCGCGTTCGTCGCCAAGATCCTCGTGCTGCACAGCAAGCGGCTGCCCGGCTGGGCGCTCCCGGCGGTCGCCGGCCTGCTCCTGGCCACCGTGGTCGGCGCCACCGCGAGCAGCGCCCTCTGGTACATCGCGACGTACGGGCTGCCTAGGTAGCGACGGTCTGCTGCTGGGAAATCGCGCGACGTGTGCGGGCCGGGGCGGTTACGTTGCGGTGCGTGAGCGCGATTGTCTCGGTCAACCTGGCGGTGCCGGAGCCCAACCCGGCCAAGGGCGTTGGTCTCACGGGCATCAACAAGCGGCCGGTCGATCACCTGGTGAGCGTCCGCGCGCCGGGGCCCAGGACGACCGGTCTGCACACCGGCCTGGTCGGTGACCAGATCTTCGACATCGACCACCACGGCGGCGACGACCAGGCCGTCTACGCGTACGCCCGGGAGGACTACGACTGGTGGCAGGCGCGGCTGAGCCGCCGGCTGGCCAACGGGCTCTTCGGCGAGAACCTGACGACCGAGGGGATCGACGTCAACGGCGCGGTCATCGGCGAGCGGTGGCGCGATCGGCCCACGGTTGGTCCTCGCGCCGACCTTCGGCCGCGTCCCGTGCGTCACGTTCGCGCGCAAGATGGGCGAGCCGCGCTGGGTGAAGACCTTCGCCAGGTCCAACCGGCCCGGCGCGTACCTGCGTGTGCTGGAACCGGGCGACGTGTGGGCCGGCGATCCGGTGACGGTGGAGGACCGTCCGGCGCACGGTGTGACGATCGCGCGGGCGTTCCGCGCGTACCTGACCGACCCGGACCTGCTGCCCGCGTTGCTCGAGATCGACGGACTGCCCGGCGACCTGCGCGAAACCCTCGCGGACCGGCTCCTCGCGCGGCGCCACGGACCGCGGTGAGATCACCTCACCGGTTGGACCACCGCGTTCGTGGGGGATTGGGCCAGGTAGAGGCCGCGGCCGGGGACGGCGCCGTTCCACAGCGTGAACGCCGTGAGGAGCGTCGCGGCGAGCACGGCCATCGTCGGGTCGGCGAAGTACCAGGCCGTGGCGGCGACCAGCGTGAGCGGCAGCACGACGCGCAGGACGAGGCGGGTGACTGACCCAGTCGGGCGAGCGGAGGCGGGGTCGAACGGGCCGAATACGGAGGTGAAGGGCGGGGTACGCCGGGCGGTGCTGCCGGGCCAGAGGCGGCCCACACCCGGGACGTCCACCAGGTACATCCGCCGGAAGCCGAGGCAACCGCGTAGCTCGACCGCGAACTCCAGCCCGGCCGGCCCGCGTGCCAGCGAATCGACGAGGCGGCGGTCCCAGAGGATCCGCTGGTGCCATCGCCCGCCCTGACCGTCCACAATCTCCAGCCAGAGCCCCCATGGGCCGGACCCGGGCCCCAGCAGGGGCGCGGCGACCCGGGCCTGTGCGATGCCCGGCTCGGGCCGGCGCCGCAGCGCGCCGGTCGCCCAGCGGCCCAGCCGCCAGGTCCACACCACGCCGAGCGCGATGGCGAGCAGGAACACGAACTGGCTCCAGGAGTCGCGTTCGATCACCCATAGGACGTCGAAGCGGCTCTCGTCGACCGGCAGCGCGAACCCCGGATCCCGCGGGTCGTACCGGAACGGCACCCGGGTGCCCTCCGGGTATGCGTCGGGATCGATCGGGGTCACCCGTACCGTCGCCGGGTGTCCGTCGGGGGCCGTCAGGGTGACGCCGATGCTGCGGTCGCCTCCCGATCCCACCCGGGTCACGACGCCGTCGCCGGTCTGGCTGAGTCGCCTCTCCTGTGCGGCGTTGTAGCGGTCGTACGCGGATATCGCGACGGCCAGCGCGGCGAGGGGGACCAGCCAGCCGACGACGACCACCTTCCAGATGACCCGGTTGGGGCCCGGTGGCCCGGCCGCCGACGTGGCCGCACGCAGCCGGTCGGGCAGGTCCGCCGGCCGAACCACCGGCGCCAGGGACAGTCGCAAGGCCACCTCGGCCGCGGTGGCCGCCTGCGCACGAGCCGCCGCCCGGGAGTCGTTGCGGATGAACAACAACACGATCCCCGAGACCACGAACCCGGCGAGCAGGACGAGACCGATCACGAGCGGTGTGGGAAACCGCTCGGACTCCAACCAGGCGGTGGTTCCGCCTGGGCCGCTGACCGATGCCCGCTCCGTTTTCTCGTGAGGGTGGGGCCCCACGTAGATCGGCATGATGTCGATCCCGGAGATCCGCACGGCGCCGTCGTCGGAGACGAAGGTGCCTTCGCAGCTCCACTCACCAGGGTCGACCTCGCCGCAGGTGCTGACCTGGACCTGTCCGCTGATTCCCCCGTGGTGTGCGAGATAGCCATCGAGGCCCCACACGGTAAAGACCAAGCCAAGGACGAGGGTGACCACCGCGGTGGTAACCGCCTTCAGGGTTGCCGTCTCCACAGCCGTCCCGCCTCCCCGCAGATACCACCGCGACCACGATTGTGCATGTGGGCCACAAGGTCCTTTGAGGTCGGTGAGGCGGGCGCCGCTACTGCTCGATGTCCGAGAACAGGCCCGTGAACGTCACCTGCGTTCCCGCGAGCCCACCGAACAGGGCAGCGGCGGCGGGCGTGGCGACCGCGGCCGAAGCGTCCTCGTAGCTGTCGAAGTACAGGTCGAGGGTTCGGTACGCGGGCGTGGGGGTGCCGTCCTCCTTCGGCCACACCTTGGCCGATTCGACCCGCTGGAGCTTCGGCAGCGTTTCCGCGGCCTGCCGCACCTCCGCGTACGCCTCCTCGAACTCGTCGGGGTTCGCCGGGTTGTCGACGATCAACGTGATTTTGGTCGGCATGACGCCTTCTTTCTCAATCTGGGGTGGCGCGGTTGCCACCAGTCCATCTCAGTTGGTCTTCGCCGTCCGGCGCAGCCGGATAGCGGCGATGAGGAAGAAGATGGCGCCGGGGATGGCGTAGCCGATCGCGTTGGTCAGCGCCGGGTCGTCGGCGGAGGCGGCCGCGATGAACGACCCGCCGGCGAGCACGGAGAGGCCGCCGCTGATGATCATCGGCCACTGGCCGCCCATCCCGCGGCGGGTGACACCCACGATCAGCTGCACCAGCCCGGCCACCACCGCCCAGGCGCCCCACACGCGCAGGACCGCCGGGATGCCGGACGCGCCGGCGACGGCCAGACCGACCGCGGCGAGCAGGCTGACCGCGATGTTGACGTACAGCAGGGTCGGCGAGCCGGTGGTCCGCGACGAGCGGAGGTCGATGACCGCGGCTGCCGCGTCGACCAGCGGGTAGATCACGAGCAGCGTGGCGGCGAGCGGGTTGAGCTCGTCGGCGATCGCGAACGTCACTGCGGCCCAGACGATGGCGAACGCGAAGCGGGCGAAGTACAGCCGCCGGAGCGCGGCCGCCGTCGTCGAGAAGCCGGGTGCGGTGACGGTGGTCATGGTGAGCCTTTCGTCGGTTCCCGAGCTAGCGGGAGAACGAACGTTCTGTCTAGCCCACGATGACAACCGCGATCCGCGCTTGTCAAGACAGAACGTTCTATCCGCTACGATGGACGCATGGATCGCACCGAACCCGGGGCCCGGCCGTCCGAGGCACGACTCCGGCTCCTGACCACGGCGACCCGGGTTTTCTACGCGGAGGGCATCCACTCGGTCGGCGTCGACCGGATCATCGCCGAGGCGAAAGTGACCCGGGCCACGTTCTATCGGCACTTCCCTGGCAAGGAAGACCTCGTTCTCGCCTATCTGCGGAGCGCCGACCAAGGCATCCGCGGCCAGGTGGACGCGGCCATCGCCGCCGCGGGCGCATCGGCGAGCGACGCCGTCCGGGCCGTCGCGGCGGCGATCGCCGAGGGCATCCAGTCGCCCGGCTTTCGCGGATGCGCCTTCCTGAACGCGGTGGCCGAGTATCCCGATCTCGCCCATCCCGCGCACCAGGCCGTCCTCGCCCACCGGGGGTGGTTTCTGGACACGATCAACACCTTGATGGCGCGCATCGAGGTGACCAGGGCCGAAGCGGCCGCGCGGCACTTCGTCATGCTCCGCGACGGCGCCATGGCGGCCGGGTGCCTGTTCGACCCGGTCGCGATCTGCGAGACCTTCCTGCGCGGTGTCGACGGGCTTGTCGAGATTCACGGGTCGCGCCAGCCCGCCTGAGCCCTTCTCGGCGGGTCACCAGGAATCGACTGGTCGTCAAGACGGTCGGCATAGCTTCGAGGAGAAGCTTCTGACACCGGTAGCTGCGCCTGCGGCGCAGTGACATACGGGTTCGACGGTGAGCCGAGCTTCGTCGCCAACTGCCACTGCACCGACTGCAAGCGGTCGTCGGGTGGAGAGATGGCGACCTTCGCGGCGGTGCCCGAGGCGGACTTCACGGTGTCCGGCGTGGACACCACCAAGACCTACTCCTACGGTCCGAACCCCGAGACGTGCGCGGGCAAGGGACTTGATCGCGTCTTCTGCACCAACTGCGGCTCACGTGGCGCCTCCCTGATGGATCGTCGCGGAGCAGGACGCCGCGCCACAGAAAATCTGTGCTGGAAAACCTAGACATGCTTGTTGGCTTCGGCTAACGTACTTCCGGTCGAGAGAAAAAGAATCAACAAAGACGCTGACGCTTACCGCCCGCACGAGGCGAAGGAGCAGGGCCGAGGATTTCAGGGCTCGCTCAGCACGGAAACAACCCCGGGTTGTGATGCACGGTCCGGGTGACTGAGCTGGTGGGGCCGATGTCAGGTTCAGGGTTCCGCCAGAGGCAACACCGTTCGTCGCACGTGCCGGGGCCATGAAGTCGCGTGGGGTTCCGACGCCGGCGGACAGCACGACCGGAAAAGTTGTAGGAAGTCAGAGGAAAGGGAGGGTCGTACACCGTTGGATCGCCCGCTGCCGGCCGCATTGACGGGCTCGGGCGCGGACACCGCAGTTTCCATCGAACGAGAGGTGGTCTCCGGTCACGCTTATGCGATCCTCGCACCCGAAAGCCTTAGACAGGCTTGGTGCGGATACGACAAGCCGGCTCTGCCGGTAGATGGTGTTTCTGTCCCGTAAACCCTTGGGCCCCGGTGCTTTCAGCGCCGGGGCCCTCGTCATGGAGGTGTACATGGGTCAACCCGATGACAGGCTCGACGATGAGGACTACCCCGCCTACACCATGGGCCGGGCCGCGGAGATCATCGGCTGCTCGCCGGACTTCCTGCGTAAGCTCGGCGACGCGAAGCTGATCGATCCGTTTCGCTCCGGCGGTGGGCATCGCCGCTACTCCCGCTACCAGATCCGACTCGCGGCGCGGGCGCGGGAGATGTGCGACCAGGGCACGGACATCGCTTCGGCCTGCCGCATCATCATCCTCGAGGACCAGCTCGAAGAAGCGCTGCGCGAAAACCAGGCTCACCAAGCCCACCATCACGACTGACCGCTCCCGCCTTGGGAACGGCGAGCCGATCAAGATCTGGGGCGACCATCCGCCGGCGAGCGCGCTGAACGTCATCCACAAGTACGTCGGCTGAGCGCGGCGACTGTTGGAGCCCGCGCTGTCCGGCGCAGACGAGTTCGTATCGTCGCCGGAAGGCGATGCTTACCTCTTCGAACCAGGACCGGGATTGCTTGACCTGGTCGCGTTTCGGGACCGGGTCGACGCGGGGCGCGCCGAGCGCGCCCGGCGGCGGCGTTGGGCCGCATCGCCGTCCGGCCGGGTCGCGACGACGGGTCCGTAGCAGGCGGCGGCTCGCAGCTGAACGGTGGCGTGTTCCGCTCCTTGCCGACGGCGTTCAGACGCGTCCGCACCCGATCGCGAGCAACTCACGGCAGCGCTCTTCCGTCGGCGCGAACGCCGTGATCATGGCTTTGTCCGTTCCTGGCGGAAATGTGAATCTCATGTCTTATGGTGGGCTTTGAGGGCATACCACAGTGACGTCCGAGGTCGATGGGAGAGCTGTGGCGCGTCCCGTGTGAATCCCTCACGAAAGGGTCCCGCTGTGCCTGTTTCCGTCGCCCACCATGCGCGCCGCGCCATTCCGTCCGTGCTTGCGGGCTGTGCGGCAGTTGCCATCACGGCCGCCTTGCTTGTGCTGAACCCGACCGACGCTCGCGCGGCCGATCCTCCGGTGGGCCTCGGCACCGCGGCGAACTTCTCCGTGCTCGCGGGCTCAACCGTCACCAACACCGGGGCGACGACGCTGGCGCAGAGCCTTGGCGTGCACCCGGGCAACACCGTCACCGGCGCACCCGTCGTCGGCGGCGCAACCGAGTTGGGCACCCCGGTCGCGCTCAACGCGAAGAACGACCTGACGACCGCCTACAACGACGCCGCCGGACGCACCCCGTTCAACATCATCCAGTCCGAACTGGGCGGTTCGACCCTGCTCCCCGGCGTGTATCGGATCGGCGCCGCGCAACTGACCGGAACGTTGACGCTGAACACGGTGAACGACCCGCAGGCGGTCTTCATCTTCCAGATCGACTCCACACTCGTCACGGCCGTCTCGAGCAGCGTCGTCTTCCTCAATAACGCCTCAACGTGCAATGTCTACTGGAAGGTCGGGAGCTCAGCGACGATCGGCGTCGGCACCAGGTTCATCGGCAACATCATGGCCGCCGACTCGATCGCGATGCAGACTGGCGCGACGCTGGCGGGCCGAGCCCTGGCGCAAACCGCGGCCGTCACGCTTGACACGAACACCATCACCGAGCCGATGTGCGCGCAGCCCACGCAGACACCGACGGCGACTCCGACCGCCACGCCAACGGCGACTCCGACCGCCACGCCGACCGCGACGCCGACTGCGACTCCGACCGCCACGCCGACGCAAACTCCGACCGTGGCACCCACCACCACTGGCCCCGGGTTCCCGGGCGGTCCTGGCTTCCCAGGCGGTCCTGGCTTCCCGGGCGGCCCTGGCTTCCCGGGCGGCCCTGGGTTCCCGGGCGGCCCGAACGGCCCGGACTTCCCGGGCGGCCCGAACGGCCCGGACTTCCCGGGCGGCCCGAACGGCCCGGACTTCCCGGGCGGCCCCGACTTCCCGGGCGGCCCTAACGGTCCGGACTTCCCGGGCGGCCCGAACGGTCCGGACTTCCCGGGCGGCCCGAACGGCCCCGACTTCCCGGGCGGCCCGAACAGCCCGGACAGCCCGAACAGCCCGGACAGCCCCAACAGCCCGAACAGCCCGAACGATGGTCGACCCACCGTTGGCCCTGGCGCGGGACAGGGCACCCTGCCCACCACCGGCAGCCCAGCGGTGCCGATCATTACCGCTGCGGGAGGACTCCTGCTCGCTGTTGGCGTCCTCCTCGTGCGCCTCTATCGACGCCGCAACGCCGAGGCATGATCGGGCCGCCTAGCCTGAGTCGTCTCCTCTGAAATTCGTTGAGCCGCGACGCCGAGATCGGCGTCGCGGCTCAACGATTTCGAGCTGGCGGCGGACCGCCTCCGAAGGTTCCTCGATGTTTCCGGGTCGAGATCCACTGCGACCACCGCAATCCACGCGCGACCCTCAAGGCGGAGATCAGCGGACAACTAAATGAGGAAATCGCGCGGGTGGCGACAGCCAAGCCCGGAACGTGGAAAGCAGAACGTGGAAAGCAGAAGGAGTCCCACGCTGGCGACGCCGCAGCGAGCAGTTCAAGAGTGTGCCCCCGGCAGGATTCGAACCTGCGCCACCGCCTCCGGAGGGCGGTGCTCTATCCCCTGAGCTACGGGGGCTCAGCGACCGAGAAAGAGTAGCAGGGATCCGACCGTGGGGTGATCGGGCACCCGGGAGGTGCCGTGTCGGGGGGTCCGAGCTGCGGTTGAAGCTGTCCCTTCAGTGGATGCGCCGGGTGTCAGCCGCCGAGAAGCATGTGTCGTCCGGGCACGTTCGTAGGCTGGAGGATCATGCGTTGGCGGGCCGCGCTGGCACTTGCCGCTTCGGTGGCTGCTGCTGCCCTGCTCTCCGGGGCCGGGCCTGCCTGGGCTGATCAACCCTCGGCTTCCGTCGCGAGGCGGGCCGACGCCGTGGCGCTGTCCGTGCTCGGCGGGCCGGGCACGCCGCCCGGCGGTGAGCGAGCTGGTCCGCCAATGGCGGACCTACCGGGCGCCGAGGCCGAACCCAGGCTGCCGGCCGAGGTCCGGGTGGGCAAGACCCCTGCGCCTCCCCCGCCTCCGGTCGGGCCGCGTGCCGATCGTCAATCGGCCACCCTCGGTGTCGTCAACGCGGTCATCCGGGTCGCCGCCGGCAATGCGGTCCGTGGGGCAGTGGGACGGCCAGAGACAGCGAGAGACACCGTCTTGCCGACCGGCACCGCGGTCGTGCCCAGTACCGGACCCTCCGTGCCGGGCACCGGCGGCGGTGATGGCGGCTCCGACCCCAGGGCCACCGGCATGGCCGTCGGCAGCGTCCTGCTGATCGGCGTCGGGCTGATCGCCGCAGGCGTCGCCCTGGTCGGTCTGCGCAACCGCCGCGACACGGCCGACCACAGCCATTAAGGCCTGAGCAGCGCTCGCGCCCGGCATGGTCTTGCCGGCGCTCGGGCCGCGGCGGCCTGGCCTCAGCGGCGTTCTTAGCTTGGCATCGGGTGTGGGACCTCCCGGTCTGGCGCGCCAGGGGGTCCTGCCGCTCCGGCCGCGGCAGCCTGGCCTCAGCGGCGTTCGCAGCTCGGCATCGGATGCAGCACCACCCGGCCCGGCGCCCGCCGGGGGAGCTGCCACGTCGCCCACGAGCCGTCCACGATGGCGTGTGCCGTTCGGTCCGGGCTCAAGCGGGCCAGGAAGTCGCGGGGCAGCGCCGCCGATGGCCCACCCGGCGCGATCATGAAGCCGATCCGGCGGCGGCCCTCCGGCCCCGAGACCGCCGACACCACGTCCGCGGCGGGCGCGACCCCGCACAACCGGGCCCGGCCGACCCAGTGCAGGTCGGCGCGGTGGGTGGCCGCGGTGCGGGCGATCACCGGGTACGCCGTCGTCATCCAGCGCGCCACCGCGCCCGCGCACATGGGGCAGGCGCGTTGCGCCGGGTCGCGGGCCACCGCGCCCCACGCCGTCAGCAGGCGGGTCACCCGGGCGGGTGGCAGCCGTACCCCGAGCAGTCCCAAAGCCAGGGATCCGACGGCCCGCCGGGTCCACAGGTCGCCTGGCAGGTCGAGGTCGGTGGGTGCGTGGCCGCGGATGGCGTCGATCAGGGCGGTTTCCTGCGTGCGGGTGATTGCGACGACTCGGCCGCGGGGTCCGGCCGCCAGCGCGCCGTCACCGCCGATGCGCTCCCGGCGGCACCAGCTCAGTGCCGAGCCGCGCGGGTCGAGAAGTGCCCCCATGACAGGTCAACGACGACCGGCGCAAACAGTTGCGCACCGTAATCAGAAAACTACGCTAAGCACCGATCTTGGTGATGATCTGCTGGATGAACTCGAGTTCCGCGCGCTGGTTGTTGGCCATCGACTGGGCCAGCCAGACCACGTCGGACTCGTTGGTCTCGGCCAGTACGCCCTCGACCATGTGGATGCCGCCCAGGTGGTGCTGCTGCATCAGGCGCAGGAAGAGATGGTCGAACTCGCTGCCGGTGGCGTTGCGCAGCTTGGTCATGTCGGCGGGGCTGGCCATGCCGGGCATGAGCCCGTTCTGCATCAGGCTGGCGCCGTCGCTCATCCAGCTCATCTGGGGCTGGTGCCCGGTCGGGCCGAGGCCCCAGGAGCGCAGCCAGGTCTGCATCATGCCGATCTGGGCCTGCTGCGCCTGGGCGATCTCGCCGGCCAGCAGGCGCAGGTCGGGCTGGGTGCTCTTGTCGAGCGCCAGCATCGACATCTCGACCGCCTGCGCGTGGTGGCTCGACATGTCGCGGGCGAAGCCGGCCTCGACCGAGTCCTCGCCGGGGTGGTTGCGCGAGTGCGCGAACCACCCCGCGCCGAAGACCAACGTGAGCACGACCAGTGCCGAGACGGCGGCGGCGGCGATGGTCAGCGGCCGCCACCGCCGCGGTGGCGGCGCGTCGTCGTATTCGACGTCGTCGTCCACCGCGGCGTCGTCATAGGTCGTGCTCATTGATCACTGCCCTTGCGGCTGCTGGAGCTCCCGGGGGGTCGTCCCGGTCGCGGTCACGCCGCCCGAGCAACCCACACCTGGTTCGAGGGTGGCGTTGAGCCGCAGCGCGCGGATGAACTCGTCGATCCGCCCGTCGCTGGCGTTGTCGACCTTGAGCTGGTAACCCCAGGCCTGCAGCGAGATCGCCTTGTCGAGCCCCGGGAAGGGGCTCATCATGGTGAACTCCTGGCCGCGGACCTTGGACGCGAGCGCGTCGACCTGGTCCTTGGGCAGGTCAGGCCGGTAGGTGACCCAGACCGCACCGTGCTCGAGGCTGTGCACCGCGTTCTCGTTGGCGATCTGCGCGTCGTAGACGTCGCCCATGCAGTTCTGCCAGCTCACGTTGTGGTCGCCGGCGACCGGGGGCGTCTGCGGGTACTGGATCGAGCCGCTCTTGTGCGAACGGGTGTCGGTGAGCTTGGGGTCGGACTTGCGGAAGTCGCTGATCCCCGAGATCTCCGCGGCCTTCTCCTTGAAGTCCTTGGGGCCCACCGAGACGGCGTAGACGCCGTACCCGATGATCGCGGCGGCGATCACGCCGACGGCGGTGAACAGCGCGATCGGGCCCCAGCTGCGGCCCTGGCTGACCTTGACCGGTGTTACCGGCTTGCGCGGGCGGCCACCGCCGCCGGGTCGGGCACCCTTCCCGCCACCACCGGTTGGGCGGCCACCGCCACCACCGGGCCGCGCGGCAGGGGGACGGCCCGCGCCGGCCGTGGCCTTCTTGCCAGCGGGAGGCGCGGTCTGACGGCTCGAGTCGCCGGCCGGAGTACTGATGCTCACTGGTGCCTCGTCAGGTCGGTCGGTGATGGGGGGATGCATCATCGGGCGCGCAGGGTCGCCACCGAGTGACAGAGTCTACCCCCGCTAGCATGGATCAGTGACTCCCGCCAAGCTCGCCGAGGTCGTGCTCGCCGCTGCCCGCGCCGTCTTCACCGGCCGCGGCATTGATCTGTCCGCCCTGCCGGAAAGCACCGCGGTCGAGCGACCCCGCAACCCCGAGCACGGCGACTACGCCTCCACGCTGGCACTTCAGCTCGCCAAGAAGACCGGCGTGCCGCCCCGCGAGCTCGCCTCGGCGATCGCTGAGGAGCTCGGCCGCACGGCTGGTATCAAATCGGTAGAGATCGCTGGGCCCGGCTTCCTGAACATCCGGCTCGACGCCGCCGCCGCCGGTCAGCTCGCGCGTGTGGTGGTCGAGACGGGCGAGACGTACGGGCACAGTGACCGGTTCGCGGGCCAGAGTGTCAACCTGGAGTTCGTCTCCGCCAACCCGACCGGCCCCGTGCACATCGGCGGGGTCCGCTGGGCCGCCGTCGGCGACGCGCTCAGCCGGCTGCTGCGGGCCGCCGGTGCCGAGGTGACCACCGAGTACTACTTCAACGACGCCGGCTCGCAGATCGACCGGTTCGCCCGCTCGCTGCGCGCGGCCGCGCTCGACGAGCCGACGCCGGACGACGGCTATCGGGGCTCGTACATCGGTGAGATCGCGAACATGGTCGTCAAGGAGAACCCGGAGGCGCTCACCGCGCCGACGCCGGAGAGCCTGGAGATCTTCCGGGTGGCCGGCGTCAACATCATGTTCGAGGAGATCAAGTCGTCGCTCGTCGACTTCGGCGTGCACTTCGACGTCTACTTCAACGAGAAGCAGCTGCACGACGAGGGCGAGCTCGACCTGGCCCTGACCCGGCTGCGCGCCGAGGGCCACATCTTCGAGGCCGACGGCGCCGTCTGGCTGCGCACCACCGACTTCGGCGACGACAAGGACCGGGTGCTGCGCAAGTCCGACGGCGACTGGACCTACTTCGCCGGCGACTGCGCCTACTACCTCGACAAGCGCCAGCGGGGCTTCGACCGGGTGGTCATCATGCTGGGCGCCGACCACCACGGCTACGTCGGCCGGATGAAGGCGATGTCGGCGTGCTTCGGCGACGACCCGGAGCGCAACCTGGAAATCCTCATCGGCCAGTTGGTGAACCTCGTCGAGAACGGCGAGGCGCTGCGGATGTCCAAGCGCGCCGGCACCACGCTGACGCTGGAAGACCTGGTCGACAAGATCGGCGTCGACGCCGCCCGGTACGCGCTGGCCCGGTTCTCCATCGACTCACCGATCGACATCGACGTCGACCTGTGGACGAGGTCCACCCGGGACAACCCCGTCTACTACGTGCAATATGTGGCCGCCCGCACCGCGAGCATCGCCCGCAACGCCGCCGAGGTCGGGCTGGTCCGCGGGCCCGGCGCGGAGTTCCACCCCGAGCTGCTCGACAACGAGAAGGAGCTCGACCTCCTCAAGTCGCTCGGCGACTACCCCGCCGCGGTCACCGCCGCGGCCGAGCTGCGCGAGCCCCACCGGGTGGCGCGCTACCTGGAAGACCTGGCCGGCGACTATCACCGGTTCTTCGACAACTGCCGGATCCTGCCCCGCGGCGACGAGGAGATCACCGACACGCACCGCGCGCGCCTGTGGCTCAACGACGCCACCCGCACGGTGATCTCCAACGGGCTGGGGCTGCTCGGCGTCACCGCACCTGAACGGATGTAACAAGGAACATGAGGGCGCACGAAGCTGGCGCGCTGCACGGGGAGCTCGGCAATCGGGGCCCCTCCTGGCTGCGTACCCCCGACGACGTCAACGCACTGGTGCCGCAGCTGTGGCCGCGCGGCGTGACCCGCGACGCCGAGGGCGCGCTGACCGTCGGCGGGCTCGAGATACAAGAGATCCGCGCGGAATACGGCACACCCGCGTACGTGCTCGACGAAGACGACCTGCGGGCCCGGGCACGTGAGTTCCAGGCGGCGTTCGCCGGGCACGACGTCTACTACGCCGGCAAGGCCTTCCTCTGCCGCGCCGTGGTGCGGGCCATCGACGAGGAGGGCCTCTTCCTCGACGTCTGCAGCGGCGGCGAGTTGGCCACCGCGCTGTCGGCCGACATGCCGCCGGAGCGGATCGGGTTCCACGGCAACAACAAGTCGGTCGCCGAGCTCGAGCGCGCGGTCGACGCGGGCGTCGGCCGGATCATCGTCGACTCGTTCGACGAGATCGACCGGCTCACCGCGATCGCCCGCGCGCGCGACGTCCGGCAACCCGTCCTCGTACGGGTGACCGTCGGCGTCGAGGCGCACACCCACGAGTTCATCGCCACCGCGCACGAGGACCAGAAGTTCGGCTTCTCGGTCGGCGGGGGAGCGGCGTTCAAGGCGGTCTGCAAGATCCTCGACGACGACGTGCTCGACCTGCGCGGCCTGCACTCCCACATCGGCTCGCAGATCTTCGACGCCAGCGGCTTCGAGGTCTCCGCCCGGCGGGTGCTGGCGCTGCAGGCCCAGATCCGCGACGCGCGGGGCATCGAGCTGCCCGAGATCGACCTCGGTGGCGGGTTCGGCATCGCGTACACGACGCAGGACGACCCGTCCGCGCCGGCCGACCTGGCGGAGCGGATGCTCAAGATCGTCGACGACGAGTGCGCGGCCCGCGAACTGGCCGTGCCGAAGCTGTCCGTCGAGCCCGGCCGGGCCATCGTGGGCCCCGCGATGTTCACGCTGTACGAGGTCGGCACGGTCAAGGACGTCGACGGACTGCGCACCTACGTCAGCGTCGACGGCGGGATGAGCGACAACATCCGCACGGCCCTGTACGACGCCTCCTACTCGGCGACACTGGCCGGCCGGGCGTCGACCGCCGACCCGATCCTTGCCCGGGTGGTGGGAAAACATTGTGAGTCCGGGGACATCGTGGTGAAGGATGAATTCCTGCCCGCTGACGTGCAGCCCGGAGATCTTCTCGCCGTGCCCGGCACCGGTGCCTATTGCCGGAGCATGGCGAGCAACTACAACCACGTGCCCCGACCGCCGGTGGTCGCCGTCCGCGGTGGGCAGTCACGGGTGATCGTCCGGCGGGAGACCGAAGACGACCTCCTGGCATTGGATGTGGGATGAGCAAGACTGTGCGCCTCGCTCTGCTGGGCTGCGGGACCGTCGGCACCGAGGTCGTGCGCCTGCTGCACGAGCAGGCCGCCGACCTGGCGGCCCGGGTCGGCGCGCCGCTGGAGCTCGTCGGCATCGCCGTCCGGCGGCCCGGGCGGGACCGCGGCGACCTGCCGGTCGACCCGGGGCTGTTCACCACCGATGCGCTCGGCCTGGTCAAGCGCGAAGACGTCGACGTGGTGATCGAGGTGGTCGGCGGCATCGAGCCGGCCCGCACCTGGCTGGTCGAGGCCCTGCGCGCCGGCAAGAGCGTGGTCACCGCCAACAAGGCCCTGCTCGCCGAAGACGGCGGCACGCTGCACGACGCGGCCACCGAGGGCGGCGCCGACCTCTACTACGAGGCCTCCGTCGCCGGCGCGATCCCGCTGCTGCGGCCGCTGCGCGAGTCGCTCCAGGGCGACACGATCACCCGGGTCACCGGCATCGTCAACGGCACCACCAACTTCATCCTCTCGGCCATGGACTCGACGGGTGCCGGCTTCGAGGAGGCGTTGGAAGAGGCCACCGCGCTCGGCTACGCCGAGGCCGACCCGACCGCCGACGTCGAAGGCTTCGACGCGGCGGCGAAGGCGTCGATCCTGGCCTCGCTCGCGTTCCACACCCGGGTCGGCGCGGCCGACGTCTACCGGGAGGGGATCACCGCGGTGTCCGCCCGCGACGTCGCCAGCGCCAAGCAGATGGGCTGCACGATCAAGCTGCTCTGCATCGCCAGCCGGACCGTCGACCGCGCCGGGCAGGCGTCGGTCAGCGTGCGGGTGCACCCGGCGATGATCCCCACCAGCCACCCGCTGGCCAGCGTCGGCGACGCCTTCAACGCGGTGTTCGTCGAGGCCGAGGCGGCCGGCCAGCTGATGTTCTACGGCCGCGGCGCGGGCGGCGCGCCGACGGCGAGCGCGGTGCTCGGCGACCTCGTCGCGGTGGCCCGCAACCACCTCGCGGGCACCCGGGCGGCGAGCGAGTCGTCGTACGCGGACCTGCCCATCCGACCGATGGGCGAGGCGGTCACTCGCTACCACGTCAGCCTCGACGTCGCCGACCGCGCGGGCGTGCTGGCCCACGTGGCCGGCGTCTTCGCCAAGCACGACGTCTCGATCGCCACGGTCCGCCAGTCCGGCCGCGGCGACGACGCGGTCCTGGTGATCGTCACGCACGGCGCCCCCGACGCGGCCCTGGCCGCGACCGTCGACGAGCTCCGCGGCCTCGACTTCGTCCGCGCGATCGCCAGCGTCCTCCGCGTCGAAGGCGGCTTCTAAGGCTCCACCAGCAGCCGGGCGTAGTTGGCCATCGAGCGCTGGTAGCGGGGCAGGTGCGGGGCCAGTGCCGCGACCGCGACGGAGACGGCCTCCCGCTCACGCCCGACATCGGTCAGCGCGAGTGCCAGCGTCGCGGCCACCGCGTCGTCGAGCTCGTCGTGGCCGGCCTCCCGCTCGGCGGTCAGCAGCACCACGCTCTCGTCAGCCCGGCCGATGTTGCGGAGCGAGCTGGACATCTGGATGACGGCGCGGCGGCGCCGGATCCCGGTCAGCCCCGTCTCCAGCGCCTGCCGGTAGAGCGGGACGGCCAGGTCGGAGTGGCCGGTCGAGTCCCAGGCACACGCCCGCTCGAACGCGGCGACCGCACTGCCCTCCGGCAGTTCGTCGGCGAGCCCGCCGATCAGGCGCACGAAGTCGTCCTCGGCGTAGCTGTCCAGCGCGGCCCAGGCCTCCGCCACCCGTCGCTCCCAGTCGGGGCTGATCTCGGTCGCTTCGGTCATCGCGTTCTCCATCTCGTTGAGCGGCTTGCCGGCCCATCCTGCGAGCGGCACTAGACTCGGCACCAGTGATTCGGCCACCCCCGAATCTTGCCTTCCCGGACGGAGCCAGCCATCGCGGCCACCCTGCGGTTCAGCGCCGCCGACCTGTTGCGCTGCCGCTTCGCGATCTCGCCCGCGTTCGAGACCCTGTCCGCCATCCGGCTCACCCTGCCGACCGAGGCCGCCGGGCAGCACCGGCGCTGGCTGGACGGGGTCGCCGAGCCGGGTCGCGGGCATCGACCTGCGTCCGATCGCGTTGCTGCAGCCGCGCCGCGGCTACACACCCGACTTCCTCGCGCCGCCGCCGACGAGCGCGCTCGCGACGTTCGAGGACGAGCTCGCGCGGATCGCGGCCACTCCCACCGACCGGGTCGCCGCCGAGATCGCCCGCTCGCTCCACGACACACCGGGTGCGGCGGACAGCGAGATCGGTCGGCGCCTGCGAACCGACCCGGCCGAGGCGCTCGCGACGCTGACCGGGCTGGTCCGTGCGGCGTGGCACGCGCTGGTCGAGCCGGTCTGGCCCCGGGTGCGGGCCCTGCTCGACGCCGACGTGAGCTTCCAGACCCGGCGCCTCGCGGAGGGTGGCCTGGACCGGCTCTTCGCGGAACTGCACCCGGCCCTGCGCTGGCACGACAACACCCTGATCCGGGCGTACGGCGACGACGACCACCGCGACCTCGCCGGCGCCGGGCTCGTCCTGATGCCCAGCGTGTTCAAGTGGGACCAGGTGGTCGTCGTGCTGGACGAGCCGTGGCAGCCGACCGTGATCTACCCAGCTCGCGGGTCCGGCGGCCTCTGGCAGCAGTGGCCCGGCGCGCCCGACGCCGCCCTGGGCCGGCTCATCGGGCGTACCCGTGCCGCGCTGTTGGTCGGGTTGAGCGAACCCGCGACGACGACCACGCTCGCCCACCGGCATGCGCTCGCACCGGCCACGGTCTCGGAACACCTGACGGTGCTGCGCGACGCCGGGTTCGTCGTCGGCGAACGCCACCGGCACGAGATCCGCTACCGCCGGTCGGCCTTGGGTGAAGCGGCCGTCGAAAGGCGGTAGTCCCGAGCGGTGGAACTGACGGTCCGGCGGATGAAGATCACCAACCGTGTGCCTAGGCTGGCAGTAACGCTTCCCAGAGGAGAACGCCATGTGGCGGGGACTGATCGAGGCCTACCGGGACCGGTTGCCGGTCACCGACGCCACTCCGGTTGTCACGTTGCACGAGGGCAACACGCCTCTGCTGCCGGCGCCGGTGCTCTCCGCGCGGCTCGGCGCCGACGTGTTCCTGAAGGTCGAGGGGGCCAACCCGACCGGGTCCTTCAAGGACCGCGGCATGACGGTGGCGGTCTCCAAGGCGGTCGAGTCCGGCAACAAGGCGATCATCTGCGCCTCGACCGGCAACACCAGCGCCTCCGCCGCCGCGTACGCCGCCCGGGCCGGGATCACCTGCGCCGTGCTCGTGCCGCAGGGCAAGATCGCGCTGGGCAAGCTGGCGCAGGCGTTGGTGCACGGTGCCCGGCTGCTCCAGGTCGCCGGCAACTTCGACGACTGCCTCGGGCTCGCCTCGAAGCTGGCGGTGGAATACCCGGTCGCGCTGGTCAACTCGGTCAACCCGGACCGGCTGCACGGGCAGAAGACGGCCGCGTTCGAGGTGGTCGAGGCGCTGGGCGAGGCACCGGACATCCACTGCCTGCCGGTCGGCAACGCCGGCAACATCGCCGCGTACTGGATGGGCTACCAGGAGGACGCGGCGGCCGGGCGTGCGACGCGTACGCCGAAGATGTTCGGTTTCCAGGCCTCCGGCGCCGCGCCGATCGTGACCGGCAGCGTGGTCCGCGAGCCGTCGACGATCGCCACCGCGATCCGGATCGGCAACCCGGCGAGCTGGACCAAGGCGGTCGACGCGCGCGACGAGTCCGGCGGGCTCATCCACGCCGTGACCGACCGCGAGATCCTCGCCGCGTACCGCTTGCTGGCCCGTGAGGTCGGCGTGTTCGTCGAGCTCGGCAGCGCGGCCAGCGTCGCCGGCCTGCTGCAGAGCGCCGCCGCCGGGCTGATCCCGCGCGGTGCGACGGTGGTCTGCACGGTGACTGGGCACGGGCTCAAGGATCCAGAGTGGGCGATCTCGACCGCGCCCGCACCCATGACGATCCGCAACGACGTCCTGCTGGCCGCCCGCGCCCTCGACCTCGCCTAACGGGTCAGGCGTTAACAAGGGACCCTTCCTATGCGGAAAGCGTTAACAAGGGTCCCTTGCTTCGCACCCCGCGCGGAAGGCCGGCAGTTGGCTACGCCAAAATCTTCGGCATGTCGCTACTCGCCCGGCTCAGTCTTGCCAACCGGGGCCTCGTCGCGCTGATCGCGGTGGTCATCACGCTGTTCGGCGTCTTCGCCCTGCCCCCGCTCAAGCAGCAGCTCCTGCCCTCGCTGGAGTTCCCGGGCGCGTTCATCATCGCCGCCTACCCGGGCGCCTCGCCGGAGATCGTCGAGCAGCAGGTCACGGAGCCGATCGAGGACAGCCATCAAGGGCATCGACGGGCTGTCGAAGCGTCAACTCGACCAGCCGCGAGGGTTCGGCGACCGTCCAGGTCGACGTACGAGTTCGGCACCGACCTCGACAGCGCCGTCAACCAGCTGCAGCACGTCGATCAACCGGATCCAGCCCGCAGCTGCCCGACAACGTCGACCCGACGGTGTTCGCCGGCAGCACCGACGACCTCCCGGCGATCGTGCTGGCCGCGACCGTCCGCGACGACGAGCGACCTGGCCGACCGGCTCGCACCCAGGTGGTCGCCCGAGCTCGAACGCGATCGACGGCGTGCGCACCGTCAACGTCTCCGGCGCCCGCGAGCAGGTCGTCAAGATCACGCCGACCCGGCGAAGCTGGCCGCCGCCAGGTGAGTCCGCTCGCGCTCGGCACGGTGCTGCAGGCCAACGGCGTGACCATCCCGGCCGGCTCGGTCACCGACGACGACAAGACGCTACGCGGTGCAGGCCGGCAGCCCGATCAACTCGCTCGACGCCCTCAAGGACCTCTACCTGCCGGCCACGCCGCCCGCGGCGCCGGCCAGGCTCGGCGACGTCGCCGACGTGGTGGAAGACCTCGCCCCGGCGACCTCGTTCACCCGCACCAACGGCACCGCCAGCCTGGGCATCGAGGTCATCGGTACGCCGGACGGCAACGCCGGTGCAGATCTCCCACGAGGTCCGCGACAAGCTGGCCGATCTCGGCACCGCGGTCAACTCCGAGCTCACCGTGGTCTTCGACCAGGCGCCGTTCGTCGAGTCGTCGATCGACAGCCTGACCACCGAGGGCCTGCTCGGCCTGCTGATGGCCGTGATCGTGATCCTGGTCTTCCTGCTCTCGGTCCGCTCGACGCTGGTCACCGCGGTCTCCATCCCGCTGTCCGTGCTGGTCGCGCTGATCGTGCTGTGGCTCGGCGACTACTCGCTCAACCTGCTCACCCTCGGCGCGCTGACCATCGCGGTCGGCCGGGTGGTCGACGACTCGATCGTCGTCCTGGAGAACATCAAACGACATCTGGGGTACGGCGAGCCGAAGGCGCACGCGATCCTCACCGGCGTAAGGAGGTGGCCGGCGCGGTCACCGCCTCGACGCTGACCACGGTCGCGGTGTTCGCGCCGATCGCGCTGGTCGGCGGCTTCGTCGGGCAGCTCTTCGCGCCGTTCGCGATCACCGTCACGGTCGCGCTGCTGGCCTCGCTGCTGGTCTCGCTGACCGTGGTCCCGGTGCTGGCGTACTGG
The DNA here is from genome assembly GCA_963840005.1 of uncultured Actinomycetota bacterium. GTDB lineage: Bacteria > Actinomycetota > Actinomycetes > Mycobacteriales > Micromonosporaceae > Asanoa. Next base: position 424,963 of record CAWIXO010000011.1, read on the forward strand.
TTCCTGCGGCCCGGCCGGCGGCGGCGCCGAGACCGAGCGAGGTCGCGCCGGGCCGCCGAGGCGAAGGAGCTGCGCAGCCCGCTGCAGCGGCTACCTGCCGGTGATCCGGTTCGCCACCGCGCGGCGCTGGACCACCGTGCTCATCGGCCTGGCGGTCCTGATCGGCACGTTCGCGCTGGCCACCCGGCTGGAGACCAACTTCCTCGACGACAGTCGGCGGCAGACACCCTCTCGATCAGCCAGGAGCTGCCGGTCGGCACCAGCCTGGCCGCGACCGACGCGGCCGCCAAGAAGGTCGAGGCGGTGCTGGCCGCGCCCGACGACGTGGAGACCTACCAGGTCACCGTCGGCAACGGCGGGTTCAACCCGTTCGTCGGCTGCGGCCGGCGGCCGCACGGCCACCTCTCGTTGACCCTGCGCGACGGACGCCGACGTCAGGCGACATCGACGACGAGCTCCGCGACGAGGTCGGCAAGCTGACCGACGTCGGCGAGGTCACCGTCGGCGACGGCGGCGGCGCCGGCAGGCCAACCAGCTCGCGGTCGTGGTCCAGGCGACCGACCAGGGCGCCCTGACGGCCGCGGCCGAGCAGGTGCGGCCGGCGATGGCCGGCACCGCCGGCGTCACCGACGTGCAGCACCACGCTGGCGGCGAGCGTCGCCCGGCTCGACGTCACCGTGAACCGCGCAGCGGCGGCCCGCTACGGGCTCACCGAGGCGGCGATCGGCCAGTCGTGGCCGGCGCGTTCCGCGCGGCGCCGGCCGGGCAGATCACCGTCGACGGCGCCAGCGAGGACGTGGTGGTGTCGTTCGGCGCGCCGCCGGCCAGCGTCGACGGCGCTCACGCGCGCTGCCGTCGGACCACCGCCGCGGCGGCGTGGTGCCGCTGGGCCAGGTGGCCGACGGTCAGACGAGGTCGACGGCCCGGGAGCAGGTCACCCGGATCGACGGCAACCGCAGCGTCACGGTCAGCGGCACGGCCACCGGCTCCGACCTGGGCGCGGCGACCACGGACCTGACGAAGAAGCTGGACGGCCTGACCCTGCCGGCCGGCGCGTCGTACGAGATCGGCGGCGTCAGCGCCGACCAGGCGGACGCGTTCGCGCGAGCTCGGCCTGGCCGTGCTGGCCGCGATCGCGATCGTCTTCGTGATCATGGTGGCCACCTTCCGCAGCCTGCTGCAGCCGATCATCCTGCTGGTCTCGATCCCGTTCGCGGCGACCGGCGCGATCGTGCCTGCTGCTGCTCACCGGCACCCCGCTCGGCGTGCCCGCGCTGATCGGCGTGCTGATGCTGGTCGGCATCGTGGTGACCAACGCGATCGTCCTGATGGACCTGATCAACCAGTACCGCGACGCAGGGCATGGGCGTGCAGCGAGGCGGTGGTCGAGGGCGGCCGGCACCGGCTGCGGCCGATCCTGATGACCGCGATCGCGACGATCTTCGCGCTGCTGCCGATGGCGCTCGGGCTGACCGGCGAGGGCGGCTTCATCTCCCAGCCGCTGGCCGTGGTGGTCATCGGCGGTCTGATCAGCTCGACGCTGCTGACGCTGGTGCTGGTGCCGACGCTCTACACGATGGTCGAAGAACCGCAAGGAGCAGATCCGGCTGCGACGCGGGCCGGCAAGGCCGGCGGCCGGGCCGGACCCAGGCGTCGAACCCGGGCACGCGGCCGACGAACTTCGACGACGTGGCGCCGCAACCAGGTCACGACGCCGGCCGGGTCGGCCGCTGCAGCGCACCGCCGACCCGGACCCGAGCCGGCCGTCGGCGGCGCTGCTCGAGGGCACCGACCAGTTCGAGGTGCTGCGCCTGCCCCGCAACCGGCCGCCCGCCCGCCGAGCGAGGACTGCACGGACGCATTAGGCGCGTGGCGGTAACGTCTGCGGGTGCCCGGCCGCTCCTTTCGGTCTTACCCGGACAACGCGGACTTCCGCAGGCTGTTCGTGGCCGAGATGGTGGTGTTCGGGTCCGACTGGTTCGTCATGGTGCCGCTGCTGGTGCTGCTGCCCGAGCTGACCGGCAGCGGCGTGTGGGGCGCGCTAGGTGCTGGCCGCCGACACCGGGATCACCGCGCTGCTGCTGCCGTACACCGGCACGATCGCCGACCGGTTCGACCGCCGCAAGATCATGATGCATCGCCAACCTGGCCTGCCTGTGCGCCGCCGTGCTGCTGCTGTTCGCTGGTGCGCTCGGCGGCGCACCGCCCCGCTGGCCCTGGTCGCGGTCGGCGCGCATGGCCGTGGCCAAGGCGCTTCTACTCGCCGGCCGCCTCGGCGGCACTGCCCAACGTGGTGGACCCCGCCGACCTGCTCGGCCTGGCCAACGACGCTGGCCGGGCTCGGCCTGGGGCACGATGGCGATCGTCGGCGCCTCGCTGGGCGGCATCGTGGCCGCGGCCTTCGGCCCGTACGCCAGCTTCGCGATCGCCGCCGCGGCCTGCTGGCCGGTGCGGCGGTGCTGACCGGCCTGATCCGCCGCCCGCTGCAGGCGCCGCGGGACGCGGCGGCGCCGCCGGCGCGGGCGTTGGCACCGCGCTGGTCGAGGCGCTGCGCTACATCGCCGCGCGGCCGACGGTGCGGGCGCTGGTCACGGTCAAGTCCGCGGTCGGCCTGGGCAACGGCGTGCTGACCGTCTTCCCGCTGCTCGCGGCCGTCTACGGGGTCGGCGCGATCGGCGCCGGCCTGCTGTTCGCGGTGCGCGGCGCTGGGCGCCCTGGTCGGCCCGTTCGCGCTGCGGCCGGTGCTGACCCGGCGCGCCCTGCTGCTGCCCGGGCTCGCGCTGTCCATGGCGCCGTACGGGCTGGCGTACCTGGGCGTATCGGCCCTGCCCTGGTTCCCGCTGGTGCTGGTGCTGGTCTTCCTGGCGCACTTCGCGGCCGGCAGCAACTGGACGATGTCCAACTACGCCCTGCAGGCCGAGGTGCCGGACCGGCTGCGCGGCCGGGTGTTCGCCACCGACCTGATGCTGGCGACGCTGGCCATCTCGCTCAGCCAGCTCGGCGTGGCCGCGGTGGTGGACACCCTCGACGAGCGGGTCATCCTGGCCGGCTGCGGCACGGTGACCCTCGTGTACGCGGTCGGCTGGTGGCTGGCCACCCGGCGGCTATCGCTGACGAGCGCTCCTGCGGTATCGTAGTGATATCACTTTGATACTGGGAGGCCTGACGTCCCAACAGGCGTCGGCCATCGTGGTCGCGCCGTTTCAAGATTGTGGAGGGTGCGGTCGGCATGGTGTCCAACGCGCTGGAGAAGCTCAGCGAGCAGCGGGTGGTCGAGCTCGACGAGGAGCGCAAGGCGCAGATGGTGGCCAACCTGCTGGTGGTGCTCTGCGGCGACCGGGCGGCGACGCCGGTGGTCAACGCCGGCACGCTCTACTGACGGCATGGCCGAGCGCAAGAAGCTGCTGCTGCGCCTCGATCCACAGGTGTACGACGCGCTGGCCCGGTGGGCGGCCGACGACCTGCGCAGCGTCAACGCCCAGATCGAGTACGCGCTGCGCCAGGCGCTGCGTGCGGCCGGCCGTCCCATCCGCCCGGCCACCGAGGCCGAGCCGGAGTTCCGCTCTGTGGACGATTCCTGACCCGGCGTTTGTTGTCGGTGGGTGGTCCTAGAGTGCGGGGCATGGGTGTGAACTTCGTCGACGGCCCCGTGAAGGTGCGGGTGCCGGCGACCAGCGCCAACCTCGGTCCCGGCTTCGACGCGCTCGGCCTGGCCCTCGGGCTGCACGACGACGTCGCCGCCTGGGTCACCGACCGCGGCTGGCACGTCGACGTGGCCGGTGAGGGTGCCGGCGAGCTGCCGACCGGCGCCGACCACCTGGTGGCCCGCGCGATGGCGGCGACGTTCGAGCGGCTCGGCGGCCATCCGCCCGGGCGTCGCGATCGAGTGCGTCAACCGCATCCCGCAGGCCCGCGGGCTGGGTTCGTCCTCGGCGGCGATCGTGGCGGGCGTCCAGCTGGCCCGCGCGCTGGTCCGCGACGGCACCACGATCCTCGACGACGCGGCCGCGCTGGCCCTGGCCGCCGAGATCGAGGGCCATCCCGACAACGTCGCGCCCTGCCTGCTCGGCGGCTTCGTGATCGCCTGGTCCGACGAGGTCGCAGGCGGTTTCCGGGCGGTGCGGCTGAAGCCCGCCGAGGGCATCAGACCCACCGTCTTCGTTCCCGACGACCGTGGGCTGACCGCCACGGCGCGGGCGGCGCTGCCGGCGACGGTGCCCCACCACGACGCGGCCTTCACCGCGGGGCGGGCGGCGCTGCTGGTGCACGCGCTGACCGCCGAGCCCGATCTGCTGTTCCCGGCGACCGCCGACAAGCTGCATCAGGACTACCGTGCACCGGGCATGCCGGCGACGGCGGCGCTGGTCGATGAGTTGCGTGGTCGAGGCGTGGCAGCGGTGGTCAGTGGGGCCGGCCCGAGCGTGTTGGCGCTGTCCAGGCCGCCTGATGACCTAGGTTTGGGAATAGGTTGGCGCGTGGTCGAGTTAGCGATAGACGTAGCCGGCGCCAGGATTGGTTCAGGTAGACTCGGACACGCCGAGCGGGCCCCTGTTGCCGCAGGTCGGAAGAGTTGATTACGCTCTAGACCTAGCACAGCCGCGAAGCATGCGATCTGCGGGGCGGCGCATCCCCGAAGCTATCGACGGTCGATCCGTCAATTTCCTGCCTCGGCTTACGCCGCACCACATGAGCCCGCGATGAGTTGGCGTGCGAAACCCCGTGACGCGTCAAGCGAGGCGGGTGCACCGAGGCCGCCCGGCCACCTGATCTACCCAACCCGGGCAGTCCCGGCCTATCGAGGGAAGGAATCCATTGAGCGACACCACCGACGTGACGTCGGATGTCACCAACGTCGCTGACGACGCCACGACCACCGGCACCCGACGCCGGCGGGGCAGCGGTCTGTCCGCGATGCTCCTGCCGGAGCTGCAGAGCCTGGCCGCGTCCCTCGGCATCTCGGGCACCGCCCGGATGCGCAAGGGCGAGCTGATCACCGCGATTTCCGAGCGCCAGAACGGCGCCGCGGCTGGCAGCACGCCCCCGCCACGCCCGAGGGCGGAGTCGCGGTCTGAGTCCGAGGCCAAGGCGCCCGAGAGCGCCCCGGCCGGTTCGGCACCCTCAGGCGCGAAGGCTGGCACCGCGTCCGCACCGGCTTCGGCGGGTGTGGCCGCCACGTCGGCCCCGGCTGGCGCGGTCGCGACCATCGAGGCACCTGCCGCCACCGTGGCCGCCGAGGGCGGCCAGCGGACCCGGCGCACCCGGGCTACGGCTTCCGCCTCCGCTTCGACGTCCGCCCCGGCCGAGCCGCGGGTCGACACCGAGCAGGGCGACGACCGTGACTCGCGGGGTGACCGTGACTCGCGGGGCGAGCGCGACACCCGTGACCGTGGCGACCGCCACGAGCGCGGCGAGCGCACCGACGAGCGGTCCAACCGCAACGACCGCGGCGACCGGAGTGACCGCACCAGCGGCGACCGGACCGACCGCACCAGCGGCGACCGTGGTGACCGCGCCGAGCGCGGTGACCGCAACGAGCGCGGCCAGCGCGACAGTCGCAGCCGGGGCGATGGCCACGGTGACGGCCGCCGCGACGGTCAGCAGCGCGACAGCCAGCGTGACAGCCAGCCCGAGGGCCAGCGCGACGGCGGCCGTGACCTCGACGGCGACGACGACGAGAGCGGCGGCCGGCGGAGCCGGCGCAGCCGGTTCCGTGACCGCCGGCGTGGGCGTGGCGACCGGGCCGAGGGCGATGGCCGCGAGACGCCCCGCGAGGGCGGCCGTGAGGGACGCGAACCGCAGGTCAGCGACGACGACGTGCTCGTGCCCGTCGCCGGCATCGTCGACGTGCTCGACAACTACGCGTTCGTCCGCACGACGGGCTACCTGGCCGGCCCCAACGACGTCTACGTCTCCATGTCCCAGGTCAAGAAATACGGCCTGCGGCGGGGCGACGCCGTCACCGGCGCCGTGCGCCAGTCGCGCGACGGCGAGCAGCGCCGCGACAAGTACAACCCGCTGGTCCGGCTCGACACGGTCAACGGCATGGACCCGGAGGAGGCCAAGCGCCGCCCCGAGTTCTACAAGCTGACCCCGCTCTACCCGCAGGAGCGTCTGCGGCTGGAGACCGAGCCGCACATCCTGACCACCCGGGTCATCGACCTGATCATGCCGATCGGCAAGGGTCAGCGCGCGCTCATCGTGTCGCCGCCCAAGGCCGGCAAGACGATGATCCAGCAGGCGGTCGCCAACGCGATCACCCGCAACCACCCTGAAGTGCACCTCATGGTCGTGCTCATCGACGAGCGCCCCGAAGAGGTCACCGACATGCAGCGTTCGGTCAAGGGCGAGGTCATCTCGTCCACGTTCGACCGTCCGCCGCAGGACCACACCACGGTCGCCGAGCTCGCCATCGAGCGGGCCAAGCGGCTGGTCGAGCTCGGCCACGACGTGGTCGTGCTGCTCGACTCGATCACCCGTCTCGGCCGCGCCTACAACCTGGCGGCCCCGGCGAGCGGCCGGATCCTCTCCGGTGGCATCGACTCGACGGCGCTCTACCCGCCGAAGCGCTTCCTCGGCGCGGCCCGCAACATCGAAAACGGCGGGTCGCTGACCATCATCGCCAACGCGCTGGTGGAGACCGGTTCCATGATGGACACGGTCATCTTCGAGGAGTTCAAGGGCACCGGCAACGCCGAGCTCAAGCTGGACCGGAAGATCGCCGACAAGCGGGTGTTCCCGGCTATCGACATCCACCCGTCCAGCACGCGTAAGGAAGAGATCCTGCTCGCGCCGGACGAGCTGGCGATCACGCACAAGCTCCGCAAGGTGCTGCACTCGCTCGAGTCGCAGGCCGCGCTGGATCTGCTGCTCGACCGGCTCAAGCAGAGCCGCACCAACATCGAGTTCCTGCGTCAGATCGCCAAGTCGACCCCGGGAGAGTGACCCGAGGTCGCGACCCGCGACACTGAAACCGGCCCTACCTGCACAGGTAGGGCCGGTTTCATGTTTTCCCAGCCCAGCACCTGTCTCGCGCACGGGCCACCTGGTCGCACAAGGTGTCCGATCCAGGCATGACCCCAGGTGAAACTCTCCTCACACTGCGCTTCGGGAGCTGCCCCCGGCGGCGGCGGCACCACCGTGCGCATGTGTTGTGGCCACGTCATCAATCTGGGAGGCGCGATGACGACACCTGGGTACCGTGACATGCCCCCCGAGTCCTGGGATCCGGCTGCCCCGGTCGATTTCGCCGAGGCCGAGGATTTCCTGCGGATCTGCTACGGCGACAACCGCAAACTGGGCTCGGTGGAGCCCCGCCTCGCCGTGGTGCGGGCACAGATCGCCGCGACCGGCACCTACGCGCACACGCCGGACGAGCTGGCATACGGCGCGCGGGTCGCGTGGCGCAACTCCAGCCGCTGCATCGGCCGGCTCTACTGGCGCAGCCTGGTGGTACTGGACCGGCGCCGCGCGCGTACACCCGAGGAGATCTTCGCCCTGATCGTGCGGCACCTCTGCATGGCCGGTGGCACCGCTGCGGCCAACCGCGAGCCGGGCGCCATCCGCCCGGTGATCTCGGTGTTCCCGCAGGCCCAGCCCGGCCGCCCGTACGCGCGGATCTGGAACGACCAGCTCATCCGCTACGCCGGCTACCGCGACGTCAACGGCGGCGTGACCGGCGATCCCCGGGCGATCCACTTCACCGAGTCGATGCGTGACCTCGGCTGGCGCGGCAAGGGCGACGCGTTCGACGTGCTGCCGGTCGCGATCGAGACCCCGGCGCACGGGGTGCGCCTGTTCGAGCTGCCCGAGCGGGCGGTGCTGGAGGTCCCGCTGTCCCACCCGGAGTTCGGCTGGTTCGCCGAGCTCGGCCTGCGCTGGCACGCGGTCCCGGCGATCTCCAACATGCGGCTGACGATCGGCGGGGTGCACTACCCGCTGGCGCCGTTCAACGGCTGGTACATGGGCACCGAGATCGGCGCCCGCAACCTGGCCGACCCCGACCGCTACAACATGATGCCGGTGGTGGCCCGGATGATGGGCCTGGACACCTCCAAGCCCAGCACCCTCTGGCGCGACCGCGTCCTGGTGGAGCTCAACCGTGCGGTCCTCTGGTCCTTCGAACGCGCCGGCGTGAAGATCACCGACCACCACACCGAGTCGGACCGCTTCCTGGCCCACATCCGCAACGAGACCAAGGTCGGTCGCGAGGTCCCGGCCGACTGGAGCTGGATCGTCCCGCCCATGTCCGGCAGCGCGACAGGCGTCTTCCACCGCTACTACCACGAGGCCGACGAACGCCCGAACTTCTACCTAGACCCGGACGCCAGATCTTTAGCGATACATGGCCACCGCGCCCGCGCCCACACCACCGAGCCGACCCCCACCCAGGCGGAAAAGGCAGCACCTCCAGCGAACATGCCCGCCCCGGCGCAGCGCGCCCCGTCGTTGGACGATCCAATCACCGAGACCCGCCCACAAATCCCCACCCAGCCGATCCCACCGGCGGCCCCATCGCGCCTGACCCCGTCCCCAACCCTCCGCCCAGCCTGCCCGGTCAGGCACTAGCGGGGGTTTGCCCAACGACGGACCTGGCAAGCGGAGCGCAGCGGAGCGATCCCTCGCGGGAGGAACGGTCCGCACCACCGCGTACCCGAGCAATGTTGCAGATATTGACCTTCTAGAAGTCCCCTTCGGCGACCTGGAAGACGGTGAGCCCCAACGCTCGCCACATTTTGACGACGTGTTGTCGGTCGTCGAAGACGCCGACGACGCGGTAGTCGGCCGCGATCTCGCGTTGGAAGATGTCGCGTTTGACGACCGCGTCCCGGCGGGTGTCGTCGTACCCGCGCATGTAAAGGGCGAGATAGGGGACGCCGACGTGCCGGGCGAGCCAGGATTCCGTGTCGGCGCGCGCGCTCTCCTCCCGGCCGGTGCAGTAGATGACGCCATAGCCCGCCGCGTGCATGGCGCGGACGGCGGCGATCACCGCGTGGTTGGGCTCGTCCTCGGTGACCCGGTGCAGGTCCAGGTGGTGGCGGTCGCCGAGCAGCGCGACCGTGCCGTCGATGTCGACCAGGACGATCTCGGGGGCGTCCGCCGGTGGCTCGTAGCGGTCCGTCGGCGGCGCGGCGGCCACCGTCGGCACCGGCAGCGGCAGCGTGCGACCGGCCAGGTAGCGGCGGTGCATCGAGCGGATCGCCGCCTCACCGACCTGCTCGTCCTTGGGCCGGGTGGCGTCGCGGCGGACGCATTCGTCGACGGGTACGTCGGTGAGGTCGTGCACCTCGAAGGTGGCGCCGTGCCGGGCGGCCAGGCCGGCCCAGTCACGGACCAGCCGGGGGATCAGGTTGGTGTCGTCGACACAGACGTCGACGCCGGCCTGGAGCAGGCTGTCGACCAGGGTGAACGAGGCGATCGTGACCTGGCGCTCGGCGCGGTCGGTGAGCAGGGGCTCGCCGTGCAGCATCCGGCGCAGGTCGTCGCGGTTGACCCGGGCCACCCAGGGCTGGAGGCCGCGGGCGAAGGTGGTCTTGCCGGACGCGGGAAGGCCGCGGGTGATGATCAACCTGGGCGCGCGGTACGGCATGGTGTCAATCATGGCCCACGGGAATGCGCACTCTGGGGGTCGCGTTACACGGGTGCGACCAGTGCATGGCAGACTGGTCAATCGGCCAAGGTTCCGGTTCCCGTCTGATCGGTGGACGACCCGGCGACCATCTACGAAAGGACCGAGGCGTGAAGCCCGAAATCCACCCGCAGTACGTGACCACCGCGGTCACCTGTTCCTGCGGCAACACCTTCAGCACCCGTAGCACGGCGAAGAGTGGTCAGATCCACGTCGAGACCTGCAGCGCCTGCCACCCGTTCTACACCGGTAAGCAGCGCGTTCTCGACACCGCCGGCCGCGTGGCCAAGTTCCAGCAGAAGTACGCCAAGGTTCAGGCCGCCAAGAAGAAGTAGCGACGCCGACGGCGCCCCCCTCGTGGATTTCCCGGGGGTGGGCGCCGTCGTCTGTTCGCAGCCAGGTACGGCCGACCAAAAGGGGCAAAGATGAGCGTGGATCGACTCGCGGGGTTGCTCGACGAGTACGACGAGCTGGAGAAGCGGCTCGCCGACCCGGCGATCCACGCCGACCAGAACACGGCCCGGCGGGTCGGCCGCCGGTTCGCCGAGCTGACACCTATCCGCAAGGCCAACGACGAGCTCGAGCAGACCCGTGCCGACCTGACCGCCGCGCGTGAGCTCGCCGCCGAGGACCCGTCGTTCGGCGGCGAGGTGGACGCGATCGCGGCCACGCTGCCGGTGCTCGAAGAGCGGCTGGCCGAGCTGCTCGCGCCGCGCGACCCGCACGACGCCAAGGACGTGATCCTCGAGATCAAGGCGGGCGAGGGCGGCGAGGAGTCGGCGCTGTTCGCCGGCGACCTGCTGCGGATGTACTCCCGCTACGCCGAGCGGCACGGCTGGGTGACCGAGGTGATCGACGCACAGGACTCGGACCTCGGCGGCGTCAAGGACGTCTCGCTCGCGATCAAGACCAAGGGTGTGCCGGACGGCGGCAACGGCGTCTGGTCGCGCCTGAAGTGGGAGGGCGGCGTCCACCGGGTGCAGCGGGTGCCGGTCACCGAGTCGCAGGGGCGGATCCACACCTCCGCGGCCGGCGTGCTGGTGCTCCCCGAGGCGGAGGACGTCGACGTGAACATCGAGCCCGGAGACATCCGGATCGACGTGTTCCGCTCGTCCGGCCCGGGTGGGCAGTCGGTCAACACGACGGACTCGGCGGTACGCATCACCCACCTGCCCACCGGCATCGTGGTGAGCTGCCAGAACGAGAAGAGCCAGCTGCAGAACCGGGAGCAGGCGATGCGGATCCTGCGCGCCCGGCTGCTGGCCGCGGCCCAGGAAGAGGCGAACGCCGCCGCCTCCGACGCCCGCAAGGCGCAGGTGCGCACCGTCGACCGCTCCGAGCGGATCCGCACGTACAACTTCCCGCAGAACCGGATCAGCGACCACCGGATCGGCTACACCGCCTACAACCTCGACCTGGCGCTGGCCGGCGACCTCGACGGCGTGCTGGACGCGCTGACCGAGGCCGACCGGGCCGCCCGCCTGGCGGGGGAGACGGAGCTATCCCGGCACTGACCGGGCCAGCTTGTCGACCCGGCGCAGCGCGTCCGGGATGCGGTGCTCGCCGGCCATGGCGCTGACCAGCGCGGCGGCCTCGGCGACGGGGATGCCGGCCGAGGTCACGTAGAGCGGCCGGCCGCCGCTGCCCCTAACCACCGGCACGGCGTGCGTCGCCGACCGGAACGCGGTCTTCGCGACACCCACCACCGGCCGGTCGGTCTCGGCGTGCACCCGGGCGCCGAGCCCCGGCCGCCCGTCGGGGTCGAGGTCGACGTAGCCGTCCACCACCAACAGGTCGACGGGCGCCGTCGTGGCCAGCACCGCGCGGATCGCCGGAAGCTCGCGTTCGAAGAAGAAGCCCGGCCGGTACGCCGGCACCACGCTCACCGTGGCCACCCGCTCCTCGACCAGCGTGGCGAAATGCGGTTCTGTGGCGACGACGAGGGCGGCCCGGGCGCCGCCCTCGTCCGGATAGTGCGCGTCGACCGCGCCGTAGCGGATCGTCATCCCTTGGTGCGGTGTTGCAGGCCGACCAGCACCGTGCGCAGGGTCTCCTTGGTGCGGTCGTAGGTGAAGCCGGCCTCGCCGAGCACCTGACCGGCCACGGTGTCCGGCATGCGGAGCAGACCGAGCAGGATGTGCTCGGTGCCGACGTAGTTGTGGCCCAGGTCGAGCGCGCTCTGCATGGTCTCCTCCAGCAGCTGCTTGGCATCGGCCGAGAACGGCACGTGCTCGGGCCCGGCCTCCGCCGGGCCGGGTAGCCGCGCGGTGACCGTCTCGGCCAGCGCCGCGGGGTCGCCGCCGAGCGCGCCGACCAGTTTCGCGGCCAGCGCCTCGGTGGCGCCGAGCAGGGTCACCAGCACGTGCTCGGGATCGACCGACGGGTTGCGCCGGTCCCGGGCCAGCGCCTGCGCGTCGCTGACGACGTCGCGCGCCCGGACGGTGAACCGGGCGAACCGGCCCGTGCCGCGCTGCTGCGCGGCCTGCTTGGAGACGCCCATGGCGTCGCCGATCTGGCTCCAGGACGCCCCGGTCTGCCGGGCCGCCCGGATGAAGTGGTCGATGAGCTGGTCGCCGAGGTCACCGAGGGCGCGAGCGCGGGACCGGGCCTCGCCGACGCGGGCTACCGGGTCGGCGTCGGGCAGGTCCCGTTCGAGTTGGGTGACGAGGTCGTCGACCGAGATGCCGAGGGATGCCATCCGTCAAGTGTGAGTTGACGGCTAGGCATCGTCAACCCCGAGTTGACGAACGATCCCGGCACTTTTGTCCGTTCATGTGGTTAATGTGGCGAGAGTGAAGGCGTTTCGGCTCGCCATGGCTGCCGTGCCGCTCGGGCTGCTGCTGGTGCCCGGGCTCGCGGTCGCGGCGCCGGCCCCGATACCGACCACCGTGGACGTCGCCGTCACCGGCACGGTGACGCCGGCCGTGGTCAAGCCGGGTCAGGACGCCACGCTCACCGTCACCGCGCGCAACAAGGGCCTCCTGCCGGCCGGCGCCGTGCGGGTGGCGGTGCCGCTGCCGGCCCAGGTGACCGTCACCAAGCCGACCGGGAGCCAGGGGACCTTCGACGGTCTGCTGTGGACCGTCGGGACGCTGCCGGTGCGCCGGACCGCGACGCTGACCCTGCTGGTGCGCAGCGGCACGCCGGCGAGCGTGACCGCGACGGCCGCGCTGGTCGGCTCGACGCCGCCGGACGGCGACACCCGTGACGACCTGGCCGTCGCCGCACTGCGGGTGGCCGCGCCCGCCGGGACCCGCACCCCGCGCGCCGACCTGGTGCTGACCGCCCGCGTGGCGCCCGGGATGGCCGGGCCGGGCGACCCGGTGACCTACGCGGTGACCGTCGCCAACAAGGGCCCGGATCCGGCGCCGGCCGTGGAGGTGGCGGACCCGGTGCTCACCGGCACCGTCCTCGCGTCGTCGCTGTCCGCCGGCCAGGTGATCGGGATGCCGGTGCGGACCGGTGCGCCGGCCACCGCGGCCCGCTGGCGGGTTGGCACGCTCGCACCCGGCGCCAGCGCGACGTGGACGGTGCGGACGCTGGCCACGGTCGCCACTCACGGCGACCCGGCCGTGCTGGTCACCCAGAGCGGGGCCGACGACCCGGTCGGCGGCGACACCGTTGCCCGGGCCGTGCCGACGGTGACCGCCGCCGACCTCGCGCTGACCCGCGACGTCAGCAACCGCACCCCAAGTTTCGGCCAGGAGGTCACGGTCACCCTGACCGTCAGCAACGCCGGACCCGACCTGGCCCGCGGCGTGATCGTCACCGACCCGCCCGGGGATGCCCTGGTCTTCGCCTCAGCGTCGATGGCCGCCGGCGACTATGACGGGGATACGGGCCGTTGGGAGATCGGTGACCTGGCGGCCGGCACCGAAGCGACGCTGACCCTGCGCGTCCGGGTCGCGGTGGCCGGGCGGATCAGCGGCCGGGCGACCGTCGAGGGGGAGCCGGGCGACCCGGACGGTGCCAACAACGTGGTCGAGACCGTGCTGGCGGCGGGCACCGACGCGCCGCCGCACCTGCCGGTGTTCCGGACCGGGTTCCCGCTGCCGTACACGCAGATCCGGCTCTCCACGATGGAGGCGACGGTGGTCGGCGGGCTTCTGGTTCTCTTCGGTTTCGTGCTGCTCTTACATGTGCGGAGGTCCTAGGACGCCGCCCTTGGTCGGCGTTTCGCCCGGAGCATCTCCCGGTCGGCGATCTCGAAGGCCTGGCCGAGCGCGTCGCGCAGGGCCGGACCCGAGCCGTCGACCTCGGCGAAGCCGACGCTGACACCGACCGGCGTGCCCGGAACCAGGGCGTGCCAGTCTTCGGCGGCCACCGCGACGGCGATCCGCCGGGCCACCTCCCGCGCCTCCGTCATGCCGGCGCCGGGCAGCACCACCACGAACTCGTCGCCTCCGTAGCGGGCCACGAAGTCGCCGCGCCGCATCACCCGGTGGATCACCCCGGCGATCCGCTGCAGCACCAGGTCGCCCGAGTGGTGGCCGTGCTCGGTGTTGACCGCCTTGAAGCCGTCGAGGTCGCAGACGCCGATCACGGCCCGCTCGCCCTGGGCGACCATGGCCGCCACGTAACGCTCGAGCTGGCGGCGGTTGGGCAGCCCGGTCAGCGGGTCGGTGAGCGCCTCGCCCGCGTACTGTGCGGCCGTGCGGCGCAGTTCCTCACGCTCGATCTGCGCCGCGATGCCGTCGACGTAGACCGTCTGCAGCCGATCGCTGCGTTGCGCGGCCAGCCGGAACGCGTGCCGGTCGGCGCGGTGCGCGGCGGCGTGGTCGCCGGCCCGCGCGAAGGTCAGGCTGCGCAGCCGCTCGGGCTCGGCCGCTCCCAGCGTCTGTGGCGAGATGACGATCGTGCCGAGCCGGGCCAGCGCCTCGATCGGCCGGCCGGACGAGATCGCCACGCAGACGTCGCCGAGCTGGCGCAGATCACGGGCCCGGGCACCGTCGCCGCCGGCGGCCAGCAGAGCGAGCACGTCGACCCGGTCGTCGACCTCCTCGCCCAGGGCGGCCCGGCGGGCGGCCGCGTAGCCGTACGCGGTCACCGTGGACGGTCGCAACCGGACGCCGCCGTCGGCGTCGAGGAACCGGCACAGGTCGACGCCGATGTCGCGGAGCACCCGCAGGCAGCCGTCGGAGTCGCCGGAGTGGTCGAGCGCGACGGCGTTGCGCAGCCGGATGCCCGGTGCGGCGAACAGCTCCTCGCGCAGCCCGGCGGCCGTGCCGATCTGCCGGGCCCGCTCGATCGCGCCCAGCGCGTAGCCGTGAAAGCCCAGGTAGGAGTAGGCCATCGCCAGGTCGTGCCAGCCCCACGCGGTGTCGCCGTCGGGGTCCTGCACGCGGGCCAGGTAGCTGGCGCTCTGCACGAAGTGCGTGACACAGCGGTCGAGGGCGCCCTGGTGATGTGCGGCGAGCGCGGCGAGCGCGTGGGCGTGGCCCAGCACGTACGGGTCGCCGGCCTCCCGGGCGGCCTCCAGCGCGGCGTCGACAGCGGCCGCGTACTCCGCGGTGCGCCCGAGGTTGATCACGGCGGACAGCCGCTGGGTCAGCGCGTCGGCGCGGGTGTGCGGCTCCTTGGTGCTGTCGAGCACGTCGTCGAGCACCAGGCAGGCGTCGGCCGATCGGCTCTGCATCATCAGCGCGCGTGCCTGCCGCAACGAGTCAACCTGGTCGGGGACCCGGTCGAGCCAACCCACCGAGTGACCCCCTTCTGCAACCTTCGTGTGGTCCAGCGTCAATGATTATCGCGTGACGGGCCGCCGACAACAGCCGACCGAAGGTACGACGATCCCCGTCGCACCAATGATCGCCGATGCCACCGGAAGATTGGCATCCGCGGGGGTCGAATCATCTCGAAACGACGCCGAGCTGCTGGCGGCGTTCGTGCTCGGCGTGTCGCGCGGTCGGCTGCCGCTGGTCGACCGGTTCACCGCCGAGCAGGCCGACGCGTACCGCGGGCTGGTCGCGCGGCGCGTGGACCGTGAACCCTTGCAGTACCTGACCGGCACGGCGGCCTTCCGCTATCTCGACCTCGCGGTCGGGCCGGGTGCGTTCGTGCCCCGGCCGGAGACCGAGCTGCTCGCCGGCTGGGGCGTCGACCTGGCCCGCGCACTGGCCGCCCCGGTGGTGGTCGACCTGTGCGCCGGACCCGGCCCGATCGCGCTGTCGGTCGCGACCGAGGTGCCGACGGCGACCGTGTACGCGGTCGAGAAGTCAGCGGCCGCCCTTCCCTGGCTGCGCCGCAACGCCGCCGGTCTGGCACCGGGCACCCATGTGGTGGCCGGCGACGTGGCCGACCCGGACCTGCTCGGCGACCTGCGCGGGCGGGTCGACGTGCTGCTCAGCAACCCGCCGTACGTCCCGGCCGGCACGCCGGTCCCGCCGGAGGTCGACCGGTTCGACCCGGCGACCGCGGTGTTCGGCGGCCCGGACGGGCTGGCTGTGGTCCGCCCGGTGATCGCCCGGGCGGCCGAGCTGCTCCGCCCCGGTGGAGCGCTGGCCATCGAGCACGACGAAGAGCACGCGGCGGTGGTACCGGACCTGCTGCGTGCCGACGGTCGGTTCGACCGGATTGCCGGGCATGCGGATCTCACCGGCCGTCCTCGATTCACCACTGCTCGGCGCCGCGCCAGCGGCGTCGCTTAGCGGACTGGACGCAGCGCCGACAGCGTTGCGTGGCAGACTGGCTCATCGTGATGCTCTATGACTGCCGGTCGATCGCCGATCGTGACCGGGGGATCGCCGCGGCGATCGAGGCGGTCAAGTCCGGTGAGCTGGTCGTGCTGCCCACAGACACCGTCTACGGGCTGGGCGCCGACGCGTTCACCCCGCACGCGGTGTCACAGCTGCAGACCACCAAGGGGCGCGACCGCAGCATGGCCCCGCCGGTGCTGGTCGGCTCCCGGCACACCCTCGACGGCCTGGTCTTCTCGCTGCCGCAGGCGGCCCGCGACCTGGTCGAGGCGTTCTGGCCGGGCCCGTTGACGATCATCATCGAGCACTCGCCGACCCTGCAGTGGGATCTGGGCGAGACCGGCGGCCAGATCGCCGTGCGGATGCCGCTGCACCCGGTGGCCCTCGAGGTGCTGCGGGAGACCGGCCCGATGGCGGTGCTCGCCGCCAACAAGGCCGGCATGCCCGCTCCGACCACCGCCGAGGAGGCCCGCGAGCAGCTCGACTACGCCGTCCGGGTCTACCTCGAGGCCGGACCCAGCGCCGACCCGGTGCCGAGCGCGATGGTCGACGTGACCGGCGACGTGCCCCGACTGCTGCGCGAAGGCGGCATCCCGATCGAGAAGCTCCGCGACGTGGTGCCCGGCCTGGCCGGTCCGGGGATGTGACCGTGCCGCCGTTCACCGTCCTGCACGTCTGCATGGGCAACATCTGCCGGTCGCCGATGGCCGAGCGGTTGCTCGCGCTCGCCGTCCAGCAGCGGCTGTCCCGTGTGCGGGCGGAAACGGCGGGCATCGACCTCGGCGCGCTGGTGCTCAGCCACAGCGCCGGCACCGGCGGCTGGCACGACGGCGAGGAGATGAACCCGCCGGCGGCCCGCCAGGTGCGTTCCCGTGGCGGCGACCCGACCGGCTTCGCCGCCCGCAAGCTGCTCTCGGAGCACATCGACGCGGCCGACCTGGTGCTCACCGCGACCGCCGACCAGCAGGAGTACGTGGTCGCGCTGCGCGCCGACGCCGCCGCGCGCACGTTCGTGCTCGGCGAGTTCGGCCGCCTGCTGGCCGTCGTCGACCCGGCGGCACTGCCGGACGGCACGCTCACCCCCGACGCGGTGTACGCCCGCGGTGTGGCCCTGGTCGAGACGGTCGACGCCGCCCGCCGTGGTGCCGCGCCGCTGCCCGCCGACGACCTCGACGACCCGTGGGGGCGCGGCGACCAGACGTTCAGCCGGGTGGCCGACGAGATCGAAGAGACCATCGTGCCGCTCGCCCGCCTGCTCATCCCGGTCCTGAAGGGGACTGCCATGGTCAACGCCCGCTGGTTGGCACCGGGCTCGGCCTCCGGCCTGCTGCGGCTCGGTGACGCCGAAGACGTGGCGGCCGTGCTCGCCGGTGGCGGCCTCGCCGTGCTGCCCACCGAGACCGGCTACATGCTCGCCGCCGCCGCGACGATCGAGTCGGCCGTGGTCCGGGTCTTCCAGGCCAAGCGGCGCGACCTCGGCCACCCGATGCACATCGCCTGCGCCTCGCTCGAGATGGCCGCGCACTACGGCGTGCTGACCCCGACGGCCCGCAAGGTGATCGGCGCGTTCACGCCCGGCCCGCTGACGGTCGTCGTCGAGCAGACCAGCGAGCTGCCCGGACCGGCTGGTGACCCACGAGGGCACGGTCGGCATCCGGGTGCCGGACCACCCGGCGACCCTGCAGGTGATCGCCGCCGCCGGCGTGCCGGTCACCGCGACGAGCCTCAACCCGTCCGGCGCGGAGTCCCGCCCGGTCGACGCCGACGCGCTGGCCGCACTGGAATGGGCCGAAGGCGAAGACGTGCCGGTGGTGGTCGACCACGGCTCGATCCGGCACACGCTCGCCTCGACGCTGGTCGCGCTCACCGGTCCGGACGGTCCGCGGGTGCTCCGTGAAGGCCCGGTCTCGGCGGCGCAGGTGCGGGAGATCCTGGGTCGGTAGGGTTCTCGGCGCCGCGGGCGATGTTGCGGGCCATCCCGCCGAAGATCATCGCGTGGAACGGCGAGACCGCCGCCCAGTACGCGTGCCCGGCCAGCCCGCGCGGCAGGAACACCGCCCGCTGCCGGTAGCGGGACGCGCTCGGCGCCGTCGGGTTCGGCCCGCAGCTCCAGCCAGGCCCGGCCGGGCAGCTTCATCTCGGCGCGCAGCCGGAGCAGCTCGCCCGGCACGATCTCCTCGACCCGCCAGAAGTCGAGCGCGTCGCCGACGTAGAGCCGGTTCGGGTCGCGCCGGCCGCGGCGCAGCCCGACGCCGCCGACCAGCCGGTCGAGCCAGCCGCGCACCTCCCAGGCCAGCGGGAACGAGTACCAGCCGTTCTCGCCGCCGACGCCCTCGATCACCCGCCACAGCATCGCCGGGGTCGCCGCCACCTCGCGCTCGCGCACGTCGGTGTAGACGCTGCCGCCGGACCACCCCGGGTCGGTGGGCAGCGGGTCGGCCGGCGAGCCGGCACCGGACCAGCGGGTCTCCACGTCGAAGTCGCGCACCTTGTTGAGCGCCAGCTCGACCGCGCGGTCGAAGCCGATCAGCCCGTCCGGCGGGTCGGGCACGTACTCGGCGATGTCGTGCTCGTGTGCCACCGCCTCGTGGATCAGGCTCTCCACCAGCGGCCGGGCGATCGCGTTGGGCACCGGGGTGACCAGGCCGACCCAGTGCGAGGAGAGCCCCGGGGTCAGCGGCCGGACCGGCACGATGATCCGGCGGGGCAGGCCGGCCACCGCGGCGTACCGCTGCATCATCTCGGCGAAGGTCAGCACGTCCGGGCCGCCGATGTCGAAGCCCCGGTTGACGTCGGCCGGCAACGTGGCGGCGCCGACCAGGTAGCGCAGCACGTCGCGGACCGCGATCGGCTGGATCCGGTTGCGGACCCAGCGCGGGGTGACCATCGCCGGCAGCCGCTCGGTGAGGTAGCGGAGCATCTCGAACGACGCCGAGCCCGAGCCGAGGATCACCGGCGCGCGCAGCACCGCGGTCGGGGTGCCGCTGTCCGAGCAGGATCCGGGCGACCTCGGCCCGCGAGCGCAGGTGCGCGGAGACTCGTGCCGCCCGGCGGTGGCTCGGGACCGCCGAGGTAGACGATCCGGCGGACGCCCGCCTCGCGCGCCGCGGCGGCGAACGCGTTGGCGTTGGCGCGGTCGAGCTCCTCGAAGTCGGGCCGGCCGAGCGAGTGGACCAGGTAGTAGGCGACGTCGACGCCGGCGAACGCGGCCGGCAGCGAGTCCGGGTCGCCCAGGTCGCCCTTGGCCACCTCGACCCGGTCGGCCCACGGCACGTCGCGCAGCTTCTCGGGCGAGCGGCTCAGGCAGCGGACCTCATGACCGGCGTCGAGCAGCCGGGGCACCAGCCGCCCACCGATGTATCCGGTCGCGCCGGTGACTAGGCACTTCGCCGGTTGGGCGATTGGTGGGCTCTGCACGCTTTTACTATGCGGCTCGCGGCGGTAGTTCGCTTGGTATCCGGATCGTCACCCAGAGTTCGCCGCGAGTTTTCCGGACCCGCCGAATTTGTCCGTGCGTACCCGAATCGTCTACACCTTTCGGACGCCTGGCGAGGCGCACGTAGACTGCGACGCGATGTCGACGACCTCTGTCCCCACCGGATCCGCGCCGCCGCTGACGCGGACCGTAACTGGCGGCTGCAGCACCTGCCGCCCATCCTGATCGCCGCCGCGCGTGATGACCGTTGGCGCCGCCGTCCTGGGCGGCGTGCTCGCGGGCGGCGTCGGCGCGTGGGCCGCTCCGCTCGGTGTAGTCGTGGCTACCGGCAGCTTCCTCGCGTCCACCTTGGCCATCGCCTGGGCCGACAAGCTCGACCCAAGCTGGTCATGCCGTTCGGCATGGGCGTCTACGTGGCCAAGTTGAGCCTGCTCGGCGGCATCATGCTGGTCGTCGCGACGACGGGCTGGGCCGGGATCAAACCACTCTCCGCTAGGCATCGTGGCCGGCGTGTTGGCGTGGACAGCGACCCAGATCTGGTGGATCGTGACCGTGCACGCACCAAGATTTCGCCGTTAACGCGACCCTTGGGTGACCCCACATCGCGGGTCGGAGGAGTAGCGTGAGCGCAGAGGCAGAACCATCATCCCATTCCCCCCGCGCAGCCTGAGCGTGCGGGGGTCGAGTCTTCGCCTCCCTCTACCGGCTGATACGGTTCCCGCGTCATGGCCGGTGACCCACCCTCGCAACACTCCGACAAGGACCCCGACGTCACACCGACGGGGGCCGACCTCGGATGGACCGCGCTGTCCTACCTCATTGGTGGGATGGCGGTGTGGGGGTTCATCGGCTGGCTGGTTGACCGTGGCGGTCCACACCAGCGGCGTGATCACCGGCATCGGTGTGGTGATCGGCTGCGCGGGCGGGATCTACCTGGTCATCAAGCGGATCGGGACCCCACCACCGGGGTCCGGAAGTTCATGAGGGAAGGGACGCGGTGATCGGACAGGCGGTCGCTCTCAAGAGCGACGTTCCGTTTCCACCTGAGGTAGGCGACTTCTACCTGCCCTCGATCGTGCCGTGGGGCGGGCTCGACTCGCTGTGGTTCACGAAGATCACGGCGCTGGTGTGGATCAGCACCGCGATCCTCATCATCTTCTTCCTGACCGCCTACCGGAAGCCCAAGATGGTTCCGGGCAAGGCGCAATGGATGGCCGAGTCGGCGTACGGCTTCGTGCGCAACAACATCGCGTGTCGAGATGCTCGGCGCCGAACGCGGTGTGCGGTTCGCGCCCTACCTGGCGACGCTGCTGCTGTTCATCGTCTTCAACAACCTGTGGAGCATCGTTCCGATCGCCCAGATCTCGCCGAACTCGCACATCGCGTTCCCGGCGTTCCTGGCGCTGATCAGCTACGTGCTCTTCAACTACGTCGGCATCAAGAAGTTCGGGTTCCGCAAGTACATGCGCAACTCGCTCATCCCGCCGGCGCCGTGGTTCGTGCTGCCGATCCTGATCCCGATCGAGTTCTTCTCGACCTTCCTGGTGCGGCCGTTCTCGCTGGCCGTCCGGTTGTTCGCCAACATGTTCGCCGGGCACATGCTGCTGCTCGTTTTCACCCTCGGCGGGTTCGCCATGCTGCAGGCGAACCCCGCACTGGCGCCGATCTCGGTGCTGTCCTGGTTGATGACCATCGCGCTGACGCTGCTCGAACTGCTGGTGATCTTCCTGCAGGCCTACGTCTTCACCGTGTTGACCGCGAGCTACATCCAGGGCGCGGTCTCGGAGGAGCACTGATCCCCGGCCCCCGGGACAAGTGGTCCACCTCTCGCACCAACAGTTGTCCGTCCCGCGTGAACGTCACGCGTGATAACCAGGAGGAACCTCAGCAATGGACATCGCCGCAGTTGAGGGCAGCGTTGCCGCCATCGGTTATGGCCTCGCCGCCATCGGCCCGGGCATCGGCGTCGGGCTGATCTTCGCGTCCTACATCCAGTCGACTGCCCGCCAGCCCGAGTCGTCCCGCATGACCCTGCCGTTCGTCTGGATCGGCTTCGCCGTGGTCGAGGCGCTCGCGCTGTTCGGTATCGCGTTCGGCTTCATCTGGGCCGGCTGACCCTGCGCAACCCACAGGAGGTTTCCATGATCCTAAGCGCAGCAGTCGAGCACAGCCCGATCCTGCCGCTCTGGCAGGAGATCGTGGTCGGTGGCGTCGCCTTCGCGGTGCTCTGCTTCGTGCTCATGAAGTTCGTCTTCCCGCGCATGGAGGAGACCTTCAAGGCACGGGTCGACGCGATCGAGGGTGGCCTCAAGCGGGCCGAAGAGGCCCAGGCCGAGGCCAACAAGCTGCACGAGCAGTACAAGGCCCAGCTGGCCGAGGCACGCACCGACGCCGCGAAGATTCGCGACGACGCGCGGGCCGACGCCGAGGAGATCCGCCAGGAGATCCAGGTGCGGGCCCGCGAGGAGTCCGACCGGATCATCGCCGCCGGGCGGGAGCAGCTCAACGCCGAGCGTCAGCAGATCGTTCGCGAACTGCGGGCCGAGGTGGGCACGCTGGCCGTCGACCTGGCCGGCCGGATCGTCGGTGAGTCGCTCGCCGACGAGGCGCGCCGCCGTGGCACCGTCGACCGGTTCCTGTCCGAGCTCGAGTCGACCGGGAGTCGTTGATGCAGGGCGTCAGCCGGGAGTCCTACCGCGCCACCGCGGAGCGGCTGGACTCGTACGCGACGTCGGCGCCCGCCGCCGACGTCGCGACGACCGGTGACGAACTGCTGTCCGTGGCGGACGTGCTGCGCCGGCAGCCGCGGCTCCGGCGTGCGCTGTCGGACCCGGGCCGATCCGGCGAGGACCGGGCGGAGCTGTTCCGCTCGCTGCTCACCGGCAAGGTCGGCGCCGAGACGCTCGAGCTGGCCAGCAGCTTGGCCAGTGGCGGCTGGTCGGCCGCGTCCGAGTTGCTCGACGCGACCGAGAGGTTGGGCGTCGAGGCGCTGCTCGCCAGTGCCGACCGCGCCGACGACCTCACCGAGATCGAAGACGAGCTGTTCCGCTTCGGGCAGGTCGTCGACGGTTCACCGGGGCTGTCCGGCGCGCTCTCCGACGTCGTCGCGCCGCCGGCGCAGCGGGCCGAGCTGGTCAAATCGCTGCTCGACGGCAAGGCAAAGCCGGTCACCCTCCGGCTGGTCGAGGTGGCACTCGGCGGCTTCGGCGGTCGGTCGTTCCAGGCGGCATTGTCCCGCATGGTGGAAATGTCCGCTGAACGACGCGATCGCCAGGTCGCTTATGTCACCGTCGCCGCACCTCTGTCCGATGATGAGGAGCGCCGGCTGGGCACGAAGCTGTCGCAACTGTACGGTCGAGACGTCAGCGTCAAGCAGACGGTCGATCCGCAGGTGCTGGGCGGCATGAGCGTGCTTGTCGGCTCCGACCTCTACGACGGCACGGTGTTGCGCCGCCTCAATGACACCCGCAAGGCGCTTTCCAAGCGCTGACCCCCCGCCCGCTTAGACCCTGACACCGCACCGGTAACTCCCGGGCCTGAATAGAGGAAGCAGAGGATGGCCGAGCTGACCATCTCGTCGGAGGATATCCGCGGCGCCCTTGAGCGCTACGTCTCCTCCTACAGCGCCGAAGTCTCCCGCGAGGAGGTCGGCACCGTCGCCGACGCCGGTGACGGCATCGCACACGTCGAGGGCCTGCCCTCGACCATGGCCAACGAACTGCTGGAGTTCGAGGACGGCACGCTCGGCGTGGCGCTCAACCTCGACGCCCGCGAGATCGGTGTCGTCGTCCTGGGCGACTTCGCCGGCATCGACGAGGGCCAGCGCGTCAAGCGCACCGGCCGCGTTCTGTCCGTGCCGGTCGGGGACAAGTTCCTCGGCCGCGTGGTCGACGCGCTCGGCAACCCGATCGACGCGCTCGGCGACATCGAGAACGAGGGCTTCCGCGAGCTCGAGCTCCAGGCGCCCAACGTGGTCTCGCGCCAGTCCGTCAGCGAGCCGATGCAGACCGGCATCAAGGCGATCGACGCCATGACGCCGATCGGCCGTGGCCAGCGTCAGCTGATCATCGGCGACCGCAAGACCGGCAAGACGACGATCGCGATCGACACGATCCTCAACCAGAAGGACAACTGGGAGTCCGGCGACCCGAAGAAGCAGGTTCGCTGCATCTACGTCGCGATCGGCCAGAAGGCGCTCGACCGTGGCCTCGATCAAGGGCATCCTCGACGCGGCCGGCGCGATGGAATACACCACCATCGTCGCGGCGCCCGCGTCCGACCCGGCCGGCTACAAGTACATCGCGCCCTACACGGGTTCGTCGATCGGCCAGCACTGGATGTACGCCGGCAAGCACGTGCTCATCGTCTTCGACGACCTGAGCAAGCAGGCCGAGGCGTACCGCGCCGTGTCGCTGCTGCTGCGTCGCCCGCCGGGCCGCGAGGCGTACCCGGGTGACGTCTTCTACCTGCACTCCCGCCTGCTGGAGCGCTGCGCGAAGCTCTCCGACGAGCTGGGCGCGGGCTCGATGACCGGCCTGCCGATCATCGAGACGAAGGCCAACGACATCTCGGCCTTCATCCCGACCAACGTCATCTCGATCACCGACGGCCAGATCTTCCTCGAGGCCGACCTGTTCAACCAGGGCGTACGCCCGGCCATCAACGTCGGCACCTCGGTGTCCCGGGTCGGCGGCGCCGCGCAGGTCAAGCCGATGCGTAAGGTCGCCGGTTCGCTGCGGCTCAACCTCGCGCAGTTCCGCGAGCTGGAGGCGTTCGCCGCGTTCGCGTCGGACCTCGACCGCGCGTCCCGTTCCCAGCTCGACCGCGGTGCCCGCCTGGTCGAGCTGCTCAAGCAGCCCAACTACTCGCCGGTCCCGGTCGCCGAAGAGGCGGTCGTGATCTGGGCGGGTGTCGAGGGCAAGCTCGACGACATCGCGGTCGGCGACGTGCGGCGGTTCGAGGCCGACTTCCTCGACCACGTGCGCCGGCACGACAAGGCGACGCTGCAGGCGATCGCCGACGGCACGTGGGACGACGACATCAGCGCCGCGCTCGACAAGTCGCTCAAGGACTTCAAGACGAACTTCCTTGCCCGCGGCGAGACGACCACAGTCAAAGAGGCGCCGGCCGAGCCCACCGAGGGTGACCTCGAGAGCGAGTCGGTGACGCGCTACACCGACCAGCAGCCGGCAGAGAAGGCGTAGGCACCGCATGGCGGCCCAGGTACGCGTCCTTCGCCAGCGCATCCGCTCGGCGAAGGGCATGAAGAAGATCACCAAGGCGATGGAGCTCGTCGCGACGAGCCGCATCGCCAAGGCGCAGGCACGGGTCGCGGCGTCGCTGCCGTACGCCCAGGCGATCACCGGTGTGCTGACGGCGCTGGCGTCCAACGCCAGCATCGACCACCCGCTGCTCACGCCGCGGCCGCAGGTGCGGCGGGCCGGGGTGCTGCTCGATCACCAGCGACCGGGGCCTGGCCGGCGGCTACAGCACCAACGCGATCCGGACCGCCGAGTCGCTCATCGCGCGGTTGCGCGAAGACGGCAAGGAGCCGGTGCTGTACGTGATCGGCCGCAAGGGAGTCGGTTACTACCGGTTCCGGCAGCGGCCGATCGAGGCGAGCTGGACGGGTTTCTCGGAGCAGCCGACGTTCGAGGACGCCCGCGAGGTGGGTGACACGCTGATCGAGGCGTTCACCCACGGCGCGGACGACACCGACGACGGTCCGGGTGCCGACTCGGTCACCGGCGTCGACGAGCTGCACATCGTCTACACGCAGTTCAAGTCGCTGCTGACGCAGGCACCCGGTGACCCGGATCATCGGGCCGATGGAGGTCGAGGACCGGCCGAAGTCGCGAAGGGCTGCTGCCGGCGTACGAGTTCGAGCCGGAGGCCGAGGCGCTGCTCGACGCGCTGCTGCCGCGCTACGTCAACACCCGCATCTACGCGGCCCTGCTGGACTCGGCGGCCAGCGAGTCGGCGGCGCGGCGGCGGGCGATGAAGAGCGCGACGGACAACGCGGAAGACATGATCAAGACCTACACGCGCCAGATGAACTCGGCGCGCCAGGCCGGGATCACCCAGGAGATCAGTGAGATTGTCGGCGGCGCGAACGCGCTGGCCGCGGCGGGAAGTGAAGCCTGATGACTGCGACTGTTGAAACTGCAGACCACCACGGCCATCGGCCGTGTCGTCCGGGTCATCGGCCCGGTCGTCGACGCGGAGTTCCCGCGCGACGCGATGCCCGAGATCTACAACGCCCTGCACGTCGAGGTGAAGCTGGCCGGGGGCGACAAGACGCTGACCCTCGAGGTCGCGCAGCACCTGGGCGACAACATGGTGCGGGCGATCTCGATGCAGCCGACCGACGGTCTGGTCCGCGGCACCGAGGTCGAGGACACCGGCGCGGGCATCTCGGTGCCGGTCGGTGACATCACCAAGGGCCACGTCTTCAACACCATCGGCGAGGTGCTCAACCTCAAGGAGGGCGAGAAGTTCGAGGTGACCGAGCGGTGGCCGATCCACCGCAAGCCCCCGGCCTTCGCCGACCTCGAGCCGAAGACCGAGATGCTGGAGACCGGCATCAAGGTCATCGACCTGCTGACCCCGTACGTCAAGGGCGGCAAGATCGGCCTGTTCGGCGGCGCGGGCGTGGGCAAGACGGTGCTCATCCAGGAGATGATCACCCGTGTCGCCCGCAACTTCGGTGGCACCTCGGTGTTCGCCGGCGTCGGCGAGCGCACCCGTGAGGGCAACGACCTCATCACCGAGATGACCGAGTCCGGCGTGCTCGCCGCAGACCGCGCTGGTCTTCGGCCAGATGGACGAGCCGCCGGGCACCCGGCTGCGCGTCGCGCTGTCCGCGCTGACGATGGCGGAGTACTTCCGCGACGTGCAGAAGCAGGAGGTGCTGCTCTTCATCGACAACATCTTCCGCTTCACCCAGGCCGGTTCCGAGGTCTCCACGCTGCTCGGCCGCATGCCGTCCGCGGTGGGTTACCAGCCCACCCTGGCCGACGAGATGGGCCAGCTGCAGGAGCGGATCACCTCGGTCCGTGGCCAGGCGATCACCTCGATGCAGGCGATCTACGTGCCCGCCGACGACTACACCGACCCGGCGCCGGCCACCACGTTCGCCCACCTCGACGCGACCACCAACCTGGAGCGGTCGATCTCCGACAAGGGCATCTACCCGGCGGTGGACCCGCTGGCGTCCTCGTCGACGCTGCTCGCGCCGCAGTTCGTCGGCCAGGAGCACTACAACGTCGCGTCCGAGGTCAAGCGGATCCTGCAGCGTTACAAGGACCTGCAGGACATCATCGCCATCCTCGGCATGGAGGAGCTCTCCGAAGACGACAAGGTGACGGTGCAGCGGGCCCGCCGGATCGAGCGGTTCCTCTCGCAGAACACCTACGCCGCGGAGCAGTTCACCGGCGTGCCCGGCTCGACGGTCCCGATCAAGGAGACCATCGAGGCGTTCAAGAAGATCTCCGAGGGCGAGTACGACCACTTCCCCGAGCAGGCGTTCTTCATGTGCGGCGGGCTCGAGGACCTGGAGCGCAAGGCCGCAGAGCTGATGAAGGACTGAGCGTCCTTACCGACAGCGATCCAGGCACCCCGTTGGGTGCCTGGATCGTTGCGTTGCCACCGTCATGTTGCCGCGCAGTAAACGTTATGGCCCGTTTTCGCATGGCGGCGAACCCGGGCTTTGTTGTTCAGGGATGAGATATAGGCTCTCGGGCGCAACGGCGGGCCCCCCTGCACACGTCTTCATAACGGAATGCGGCACCCGGGGGATCGACGACAAGGAGTTCTGATGGCGAGAAGGTCGGGCAGCGGTTCATCGGGCCGCTCGACCGGGCGCGGTGCGACCGGCAAGGCCACACCCGGCGCCGTCCCGCCGGACTTCGGCGCACCGACCGGCGGCTCCGGCAAGAAGCCGCGCAAACGGTCCGGGATACCGCGCTGGGCCCGCTGGTGCACCGTGCTCGGTGCCATCCTGATGGTCGCGAGCGGCGGTTTGCTGGTCACCTCGGAGGCGCTGCTGGCCCGCTACGAGGGCTCGGTCGTCCAGGAGGACCTCTTCGGTGACGGCACCAAGGTCGAGGCCAAGAGCGACATCAAGGGCCCGCTCAACATCCTGCTGGTCGGCATCGACCCGCGCAACGCGACGACGTTGCCGCTGGCCGACTCGATCATGATCATGCACATCCCGGCCGGGCTCGACCGCGGCTACCTGTTCTCCCTCCCGCGCGACACCCTCGTCGACATCCCGGCCTTCCCCAAGTCCGGCTACCGGGGTGGTCGCGAGAAGCTCAACGCGGCGATGTCACACGGGGCACGGGTGCAGGGCGGTGGTGCACCCGACCGGGCCAAGGGTTTCGAGCTGCTGTCGCAGACGATCTCCGGATTCACGGGCATCAAGCGGTTCGACGCCGGCGCGATCGTCAACTTCGCCGGCTTCAAGAAGATCGTGGACGCGATGGGCGGCGTCACGATGTACGTCGACGAGGCCGAGGTGCTCTCCGAGCATCTCCAGCCCAACGGCAAGCCCCGCCCGAAGCGCGACTGCGGCAGCTGTGCGCACCCCTACTACGGCCCGCAGGCGAAATACACCAAGGGCACGCACAAGTTGCAGGGCTGGCAGGCGCTCGACTACGTGCGGCAGCGCTACACGGTCGACGGCGGCGACTACGGCCGCCAGAAGCACCAGCAGCAGTTCGTCAAGGCGATGGCGCAGCAGGTGCTGAGCAAGAACGTGATGACCGACCTGCCGAAGCTCGACAAGGTCCTCCGGGCCGCCGGCGAGTCGCTGGTGTTCAGCGGCCGCGGGCACAAGGTCGTCGACTTCGGCCTGGCCCTCAAGGGCATGCGGCAGGACTCGATCACGATGGTGAAGCTCAAGGGTGGCGGGGTCAACGAGAACGGCAAATACGCCGGCGAGGCCCTGGAGCCGGTGGCGGCGGACTTCTTCGCCTCCATCCGCAACGACACGGCCGACGCGTTCATCGCCGCGCATCCGGAGATGATCAACCGGGACAAGTGACCGACGTCCCTCTGGGGGTGCCTCCTGACACAGGAGGCACCCCTGGTCTTTTCCGGGCGGCCACGCCGATTAGACTTCAGTTCAATTCCACCGGGGAACCGGGCGATCCCCCTCGCCCCGGTCCGGCGTCGAAGAGGAGCCACAGTGGCAAATCAGCTCCATGTCGAGCTCGTATCCGTCGAAGAGAAGGTGTGGACCGGCGAAGCCGAGATGCTCGTCGCCCGCACCACCGAGGGTGAGCTGGGTGTGCTGCCGGGCCATGCGCCGCTCCTCGGCCAGCTGGCCGAGCCCAGCCAGATCCGGATCAAGCTCGACGGCGGCCAGCAGCTCGCCTACGACGTAGCCGGTGGCTTCCTCTCCGTAACCGAGACCGGTGTCACGGTCCTCGCCGAGAGCGCCGCACCAGCCGAGCCCGCAGCGCGCTGACGGAGTCGGGCCGATGCAGATCATCGAATGGATCGTCATCGGCCTCCTGCTGTTCCTGGCCACGATCGTCCTGTTGTTCGCCCGCCGGTCGTACTACGCCCGCGCCGGCGGCACGATCCGCTGCGATCTGCGCGTGACGACCATGCTCGTCGGCCGCGGCTGGTCGCCGGGCTTCGCCCGCTTCGTCGGCGACGAGATGCGTTGGTACCGGCTCTTCAGCCTCGCCGTGCGCCCCAAGCGGATTCTGTCGCGGGGCAGCCTGGCCGTGCGAGAGCCGCCGCCTCCCCGAGGGCCAGGAGCGGCTGACCATGCCCGCCGACTGGATCATCCTTCGATGTACGGGCCACCAGGCCCCGGTCGAGATCGCGATGGCCCTCTCGACGGTGACCGGCTTCTCCTCGTGGATCGAGGCGGGGCCCCCGGACTACCAGAGCCCCCGCCTCTCCGTGCCTGACTGGCCAGCGGCCTAGCTTTCGTAGTCGTAGAAGCCTTTGCCGGTCTTCCGGCCCAGGTCGCCCGCGATGACCATGCGCTGGAGCAGCTCCGGCGGGAAGAACTTCTCGTCGGCGGTGTCGGTGTAGATGTTGCGGGCCGCGTGCAGCATCACGTCGACGCCGGTCAGGTCGACCGTGGCCAGCGGGCCCATCGCGTGCCCGAAGCCCAGCCGGCAGGCGGTGTCGAGGTCCTCGGCCGACACCACGCCGGACTCGACCAGCTTGACCGCCTCCAACGCCAGCACGGCGATCAGCCGGGTGGTGACGAACCCGGCGACGTCGCGGTTGACCACCACCACGGTCTTGCCGATCTCCTCGGCGAACTCCTTGGCCTTCGCCAGCGTCGCGTCGTCGGTCTTGAAACCGCGAACCAGTTCGCAGAGCTTCATCATGGGTACGGGCGAGAAGAAGTGCGTGCCCACGACCGACTCGGGCCGCTGCGTGGCCGCCGCGATCTGGGTCACCGGGATGGCCGAAGTGTTCGTCGCCAGCACGGCGTCGGCCTTGCAGATCTTGTCGAGCTCACGGAACACGTCCTGCTTGATGTCGAGCCGCTCGAACACGGCCTCGACCACGATGTCGGCGTCCGCCGCCGCTGCCAGGTCGGTGGTGGTGGTGATCCGCGCCAGCGCCGGCTCGACATCGTCGGCGCTGATCGTCCCCTTGGCCGCGAACCGCTCCAACGACTTCCGGATGGTGGCGACCCCGCGCCCGGTGGCCGCGTCGTCCAGGTCGCGCAGCGTCACCTCCCACCCGGCCTGCGCCGCCACCTGGGCGATGCCAGAACCCATAAGCCCGGCCCCGATGACCGCCAGCCGACCCGCCATGCCGCACTCTCCCTCGCGTTCGTGACCCGTATGCCTGCCAAGCAACTTAGCCGCCCTGGTGAACGATCGGTCAGTCCACCGCTGTGACCGACTCCACGCCGCGGCCCGTTCCCGACTGTCAGACTGTGGCCATGCCAGTTGGCGCCTGGCCTTCGTGCGCGGCGCCGCGGCCCGGTGCTGGTGTGACCGGCCGCGGTCCCGCCGATCCGCGACCGGCGCCGGCGGGGCATCGGTGTCCGGGCCTGCCCGGCCGGCGGAGCTGAGCGGCGGGGGGCCGGGGATGGGTGGGAAACCGACGAACGAGGGTCCCGACTTCGGTCTGCTGGTGACCGTCGCCCAGACCGGCACCGAGGCGGACGCGGGCGAGCTCCGGCGGCGGCTGTCCGCTAACGGGATCCGCTCTACCGTGGCGCCTGGGACCGATGGGCGTACCCGGATCTTGGTGTTCCGCGAGAACGCCGCCCGTGCGCGTCGGTTGGTGGGCGGCGGTGCTCGGGACACCAGCGCGGACTGATCCTCGTCCCACGATCGGTCTTGGCTCGTCTTCCGGATGTCGCTTCGTCCTTGGTCGCTGTCTTGGGCGGGGGAAGGTGTTGTGGGTGCCGACAGGTCGCAAAGAGCGCGCCCTCTATTGTCGGCACCCACAACACCTTCCCCCGCCCTGACCCACCTCGACCTTGATCGACTCCGATGGCGGGCCGCGGGACACAGTCCATTGGCTGACCTCCGCGGAGGGTCTCTTAGCGCGGGTCGGACGCGTCGGGCGTGTCGCGCTCCCAGCGCACGCCCGCATGGCCAGGGGAGCCGACCGCTGCGGGCCTCAGCCGGCTCCTCAGCACCCGTTCACGCGGCCTGGCCGCGGCTGCTCCAGCCCGTGCTCGCTCCGGCAGCGGCCGATCGCAGCCGTCCCGGCCTCGCTGGGTTCGCGTCCATGCTGGCCTCGTGGCCTGCTCCGGACCCATCGCTCGCCGCGCCGCCCTCCAGCGCCGGTCGCACCGCCCGTGCCCGCCCGCGGCCGCGCTCACGATCGCCGCCATTATCCCGCGGCTGCGCGACCAGCGCCCACGCGCCGGTGCCAGCGACCGGCCCCCGCGGTAATCGCCGGTGCTCGCCCGGATGCCAGTTCAAACTGCGTGGGTCATCGCCTCTGGGCTGACCTTCGGCGGGTCGCGGTCATGGCCTCGTGGTCCCCGGCCGCCGCCGCGACCCCCCGCCGCTGATTGCTTGGGCGGGCGGGGGTGCGGTGGGTTAGAAGGAGAACTGTGGGTCTTCTGGGGCGGCGGCGCGGTGTACTTCTACGCCTAGGGCGGCCAGGTCGCCGACGAAGTCTGGGTAGCCGCGGTCGATGTGGTGGACGTGCGAGATCTCGGTGACGCCGTCGGAGCATAGGGCGGCGATTACCAGGCCTGCGCCTGCGCGGATGTCGGTGGCTCGGACGGGGGCGCTGGACAGCCGCTCGCGGCCGCGTACGACCGCGTGGTGTCCGTCGGTTTTGATGTCGGCGCCTAGCCGGGCCATCTCGTTGATGAACATGAAGCGGCCGTCGAAGATGTTCTCTGTGACCAGCGAGGCGCCGTCGCTGACCGCGGCCAGGCCGATTGCCATCGGCAGCAGGTCGGTCGCGAAGCCCGGGAACGGCAGCGTCACGATGTCGACGGCTTTGGGGCGTTCGTCCATGCGTACCCGGAATGCTGTTTCCTGGGCCTCGACCACGCCGCCGGCCGAGACGAGCTTGTCCAGCGCGATCTCCAGGAACGCCGGGTCGACGCCGGTCACCAGGACGTCGCCGCGGGTCATCGCGGCGCCGAAGGCCCACGTGCCGGCGACGATGCGGTCGCCGACGGTGGCGTGGCGGACCGGGGTGAGGGCCTCGACGCCTTCGATCCGCAGCGTCGACGTGCCGACACCCTCGATCCGGGCGCCCATCGCGATCAGCATCTCGCAGATGTCGACGATCTCCGGCTCCCGCGCGGCGTTGTCGATCTCGGTGCTGCCCTTGGCCAGGACGGCGGCCATGACCAGGTTCTCGGTGGCGCCGACGCTGGGGAAGTCGAGCCAGATGGTGGCGCCTTGGAGGCCCTGCGGCGCGGACGCGATCACGAAGCCGTGCTCGCCGGATATCTCCGCGCCCATCCGGGCCAGGCCCGCGACGTGCATGTCCAGCCCACGGGAGCCGATGGCGTCGCCGCCTGGATGGGCCACCCGCACGTAGCCGCGCCGGGCCAGCAGCGGCCCGAGCACCGCGATCGACGCGCGCAGGCGGCGCACGAGGTCGTAGTCGGCCTCGGTGCCCGGCTCGTCCGGTACGTCGATGGTCACCACGACGGACGGCGCCGGTCCCGCACGCTCCGCGAACCCCTCGCCCGGCGTGATCTCCACCTGACATCCGAGCCGGCGGAGCACTTCCGCCATGATCGCGATATCGGTGATCCGCGGCACGTTGGTGATCACACTCCGGCCCGGCGCGAGCAGCGCCGCGGCCATCAACTTGAGCGCGGAGTTCTTGGCGCCGACAACGGCGACCTCGCCGGCCAGCCGTGCGCCGCCCTCGACCCGGATCAGATCCACGTCGGCCATCGTAGGAGTCACTGTCGGTGTGCCGGCCTCGAGGTCGTTCCGCGAGGGCGTCCGTAGGCTGTTCGTCATGGCCGTCCACCTCACCCGCATCTACACGAAGGCCGGCGACACCGGCTCGACCCGACTGGTCAACAACGAGCAGGTGGCGAAGACCCACCCGCGGATCACCGCGTACGCCGACGTCGACGAATGCAACGCGGCGCTCGGCGTAGCGCTCGCGCTGGGTGACCTCGCCGCCGAGGTGCGGGAGGTGCTGTCCAAGATCCAGAACGACCTGTTCGACGTGGGCGCCGACCTGGCCACCCCGGTGGAGCCGGAACCGGCGTACCCGCCGCTGCGGGTAACCGAGGAGTACGTGGAGCGGTTGGAGGGCTGGTGCGACGAGTTCAACGGCCGGCTGTCCAAGCTCGACTCCTTCGTCCTCCCGGGCGGCACCGCGGGAGCCGCGCTGCTGCACGTGGCGCGCACGGTCGCCCGCCGCGCGGAACGCGCCGCATGGTCGCTGATCGCGGAGGATCCCGACCGAACCAGCACGCTCCCGGCAAAGTATCTCAACCGGCTCTCGGACTTGCTGTTCATCCTGTCAAGAACGGCCAATCCCGGCGGCGATGTGCTCTGGGTTCCCGGCGGCGCCCGAGGCCGCCAGGAGGGCTAGGGATTTGTTCTGGCAACCATGGCTGGTTGTCAACCCGCCGCATCCTCCGCGCATACCCGGACTCCGAGGCGCGTGGGCTGGAGCCTAGCGCGCCCGGATGGTCTGGCCTGGCGAACGCGCCTGGACGGCGCCAGGCGTGGTCTGGCGCCCATGCGTGTGCCCCGGCCGCCGCCGGGCCTGGCCTAACGCCTACGCCTGCCTGGAGGCAGGGCACGCGGCCTGGCGCGCCCATGCGTGTGGTCCAGACGGCTCGGGCCCGGCCTAACGCCTACACGCGTGCGTGGAGGCGGGGCACGTGCCCCGGCGCGTGGCTGCTGCGCGCGTGCCCGGACACCGCCGGGCCTGGCCTGACCCCTACGCGAACGCCTGGAGGCAGGGCAGGTGGTCTGGCGGCTGCGCGTGTGCCCAGACGCCGCCGGGCCTGGCCTGGCGCCTCCGCCCGTGTCTGGAGGCAGGGGCCGCGTATGGCGTGGCGGCTGCGTGTGTCATCGGCAGCCGGGCATGGACTGGCGCCCACCTGCTGCCGAGCTCCCTAGCCGTGGCCTGACGTCTCTGCGTGTGCCCGGCGGTCGCGTCGCCGCGCACGGCCTGGTGGCTGGGTGGTGCCCAGGCGCGGTCTGCAGCTCGTCGGGGCCCGGGTGGCGGCTAGCCGTCGCGCTTGGTTGTCCAGCGGAAGGTTGTGATGCAGAGGATCAGGCCGATGACGCACCAGGCGCCCAGGACCAGGGCGACCTTGCCAAGTTCCCAGGTGCCGGCGGGCTCCTGGGTGGCGAACGAGTCCGGTAGGAAGACCGAGCGTAGGCCCTGGCACATCCATTTGAGCGGGAAGATCGCGGAGACCTGTTGCATCCAGGTCGGGAGGCTCGTGAAGACGAAGAAGACGCCCGAGATGAACTGGAGGATCAGGGCTACCGGGGTGACCACCGCCGGCGCGCTGCGGGCGGTGCGGGCCACCGAGGAGAACGCGATGCCGCACAGCGTGCAGGCCGAGATGCCCAGCAGCGCTACCCACAGGAAGGTCAGCCAGCGGGCGCCCGAGCTCGGTAGCTGTAGGTCGAAGAAGAGCGTCGAGACCGCGAGCAGGATCGCCGTCTCCACCAGGCCGACGACCAGAACCATGATCACTTTGCCGGCGAAGTAGACCCACTTCGGCATTGGCGTGCCGCGGAGGCGCTTGAGCACGCCGCGGTCGCGCTCCGCCGGGATCTGGATCGCGAGGCTCTGGAAACCGACGGACAGCAGGCCGGTCGCGATCATGCCGGTGATGAAGTATTGGGTGAAGTCGACGCCGCCGCCGATCTCGCCGTCGAAGATCGACGCGAAGAGCACGATCATGATGGCCGGGAAGGCCATCGTGAACACCACGGCCTCGCGGCTGCGGGTGAACTGCCTGATCTCGAGGCCACCCTGTCGCAGGCCGAGCAGCAGCGGACCCGGCGCGGCCGGCGATTGCGTAAGCGTGGTCATCGGTGTCCGATCATCGTCAGGTAGACGTCTTCGAGCGTCGGCCGGGTCACCGTGAGCCCAGGCACCTCCCCGCCGTAGCCGGCGGCGATCTCGGCGACCAGGGCCGTCGGCGTCGAGGTCTCCTTGCGCTCGACCGTGCCCTCGGGCGTACGCCACGACACGGTCGCCGCCGCCTTCTGCCGGTCGCCGAGCGCCTGCGGCGTGGAGAGGGCGACCAGCGAACCGTCGGCGATGACCGCCAACCGGTCGGCGAGCGCCTCGGCCTCTTCGAGGTAGTGAGTCGTCAGCACGATCGTTGTGCCGGCTGCGGAGAGGTCGCGGATGAGGTCCCAGAACTCGCGCCGGGCCTCCGGGTCGAAGCCCGTCGTCGGCTCGTCGAGGAAGAGCAGCTCCGGTCGGCCGATGATGCCCAGCGCCACGTCGAGCCGGCGCTTCTGCCCGCCGGACAGCGTGTGGGTGCGCGCCTTCGCCTTGGCGTCCAGGCCGACCCGCCCGATCACCGCCGTCGGATCGTCGGGGTTCGGATAGAACTGCGCGAAGTGGCGCACCACCTCGCCGACGGTCAGGTCGTCGAACTCGCCGGTGCCCTGCAGGACGATGCCGACCCGGGACCGCCAGGCCCGGTCGGCGTGCTCCGGGTCGGCGCCCAGCACGCTGACCGTGCCGCCGTCGCGATGCCGGTAGCCCTCGAGGATCTCGACCGTGGTGGTCTTGCCCGCGCCGTTGGGGCCGAGCAGCGCGAACACCTCGCCCCGGCGGACCTCCAGGTCGACGCCGGCCACGGCGACAGTGTCGCCGTACGCCTTGCGTAGGCCACTCACCGCGATCGCGGGCTCCTCCTGCGTCATGACGGACATGATGCCCTTCGCATTCGCGTACGGATGCCCCGGGTCAAGTGGTTGTGGATAACTTCCGCCTGTGGATAACTCAAAATGATCTCCGCCGGCCGACCACACTCGCTTGCATGCACCGTCACCCCAGCGAAACGTCCGAAAAATGGCTGAATGGCGCTTTACACTGCGCCCATGGAAGGCCGCTTGCCGGAGCGCGACCGCCCGTGGGTGATGCGCACCTACGCGGGCCATTCGTCAGCGACGGCCAGCAACGCGCTGTTCCGCCGCAACCTCGACAAAGGGCAGACGGGCCTGTCGGTGGCGTTCGACCTGCCGACCCAGACGGGCTACGACCCGGACCACCCGCTCGCGGCAGGCGAGGTCGGGCGGGTCGGCGTCCCGATCTCGCACCTCGGCGACATGCGCGCGCTCTTCGACGGCATCCCGTTCGCGGGGGCCAACACCTCGATGACCATCAACGCGACCGCGATGTGGCTGCTCGCGCTCTATGTGGTCGTGGCCGAGGAGCATGGCGCGGCGGGTGCGGAGCTGTCCGGCACCACGCAGAACGACATCGTCAAGGAATACCTCTCCCGCGGCACACACATCTTCCCGCCGGGCCCGTCGCTGCGGCTGACCACCGACATGATCGCCTGGACGGTGGCCAACGCGCCGCGGTGGAACCCGATCAACGTCTGCTCCTACCACCTGCAAGAGGCCGGCGCCACGCCTGTCCAGGAGGTCGGGTTCGCGCTCGCGACAGCGGTGGCGGTGCTCGACGCCGTGCGCGACTCGGGTCAGCTGCCCGCCGAGCGGATGGGCGCCGGCTCGATGGCCTCGCCGAGCTTGCCGGGTGCGGTGGGGGCGGATGCGGTCATGAGCTGCTGGTCACTCGGTCCGGTAGGGCAGCGTCGGTGGCGGTTGAACTGCTTCGGCGCCGCTGAGTGCTGGGCGCAACCACCGGTTGTAGATCGGCTGCCACGCCTCGTTCTCGCGCATGTCCTCCAGCACGCCGTTGACGAAAGCGACCAGTTCCGTGTCGTCCTGGTTGGCGCCGATGCCGTAGGGCTCGTCGTTGAGGGGCTCCTGCTCGGGGACGACGGCGTAGGGGTCCTGCGCGGCCAGACCCGCTAGCACCGTGTCGTCGCCGGTGATGGCGTCCACGTCTCCACGCTGGAACTTGATCAGACACCCGGTGTGGTTGGCGGCCGGTTCGAGGGTCGGCGGTTCGACGTCCGCACGCTCGGCGGCTCGACGATGTTGTCGAGACTGGTCGATCCGAATGGTGCGCACACGCGCAGATCCTCGAGGTCCTCGACCCCGTCGTAGCCGCTCTCGGCCAGGGAACGGCTGACGAGGACCTTCTGAGTGGCCGCGTAGTAGACCTGCGAGAAGGCGATCTGCTCCCAACGACTGCAGTTGATCGTGAAGTTTCGGATGACGAGGTCCACCGCCTCGTCCTCCAGCAGGCCGATCCGGTCCGCTGCCGTGATCACGCGGAGCTCGAGATTCTTCCCGGTCTCGAAACGGAGCCGAAGATGGCGCGTCCGATCGCCTTGGCGAACTCGATGTCGAAACCCTCGATCCGGTTGCCCTCGTCAGGATTCTCCGATCCCATGAGGTAGGTGTCTGCCGACACCCCGACGATCAGCCGGCCGCGCGCTTCGATCTCGGCGACCTTGCCGGTGATCTCATCGCTCGGCTCGTAGGACGCGAGGTCTGAGTCCGCCGGCGTGCAGGTCGATGCCGCCGGCGGTGTGGTCGGGGCAGCCTCCGGCTCCTCCGGCAGCGGAGTGTCGTCGTAGCCACACCCCGCAACAAGCGCAGCGATAGTGGCGAGGCTTGCCACCGTGGTGCTGATGGACCTCATGCGAACTCCTTCCGCCTCGCACTGATGCCTCGCGCGATCGCGATCGCGGAAACGAATCCGAGAACTAGCGTGATGAGGCTGCCCGCCAGTGCCAGCGACCGACCGGTGCGGAGCTCCTCGCGAACCGCGGCGCCGTTGTCCTGCACCAACCCCGAGACGACACCATCGAAAGCATCGAATGCTGCTGTTGAGTCCTGCCCATCCGGCGCGTTGTCCGCACCGGTCGCGATCTGGATCGCCGGCCCCCGGCGATCCTCATCGTCATAGCCGACGATGCTGGCGTGTGCGCTGGCGTAGGTCCGCCAGGCGTTGAGCACCTTCCGGTCGCCCTTGTCCTCAACGATCTCCGCCGCCGCGATCCACGGGTCCTCGTACCTCGGGCCGGATCCCCGGTTGACGAGACGAAGGCTCTCGTTGGCCTTGGCGTCGTTGCCGGCCGTCCGTACGGCAGCTTGGTCGACCGCTGTCCGCAGCTCGCCTGCGAGCAGGTCGTCGTTCTGGCTGTCCGCCCGCCACGCGGCTATCGACGCGACGAGCGTGGTGACGACGACCACGATCATGGCTAGTGCAACGCCGACGTTGACATAGCGACGGAAGCGCCTCGCGAGCAGGATGCTGATCCAGATCAGGACACCGACGTCACCACTCCGATGAGCATCAGCCAGAACGGATGCTGGCCCGCCATCGAGTCCTCGGCCCGCTCGGTGTTCGCGTCGACCAGGTTGGTCGAGGACGGGAAGCGCGTCGGCCCTCAGGCTTGCGCTGGCGCCGCTCAGGTACTCCTTGCCGACCGGAAAGCCCTGGCGGAGTTGGCCGGGCCTCGGCGATCGCGGTCGCGTAGTCGTTGACTCGACGTTGAGCGCCGCGAGCGCCTTCTCGTCGGCCGGCTGCGCCTCGGCCGCTGCGGCGATCTGCTGTCAGGACGTCGTCGAGTGCTTCGTCGTACTCGGCGTCGCGCGTTGCCGTCTCCGCCGGATCGACCTTCCCGCCGATCAGGACCAGGTTCGTCGCGATCGCGTCGACGCGCAGGAGGTGTCGACTGGATCTCCTGGACCCGCACGCAGCTGCTCGGTGTCATCGGCTGCGCGCCCGTCGGACTGGTAGGACAGGTACTGCACCAACCCGCTCAGCAGGCCGAAGAGCAGCACCGCCGCCATGCCGATGATCTGGAGCCGGTTGAGCAGCACGGGGGTGTTCTCGACACCGGCGCCCACCGGCTTGCCGGTGGGCGCGGGCCAGAAGCGGCGACTCGCCGCTGCCGGTGCCGGTGGAGGCGGCGCCGACTGGACCGCCGGAGGCGGGGGCGCCGCCGCGGGCTGGCTCATGGAGTCTCCTCTTCCTTGTCCATGTCGACCTTGTCCTTGTGCACCTCGACCGTAGGCTCCGGCGCATCGGCGGGCGACAGGGCGTCGACCGGCTCGGGCTCCGGAGCGTCGGCCGGCGGCACCAGGGTGCCGTCCTCGGCGACGACCGGCTCCTCCGGCTCCTCGTTGTCCGGTGCGACCAGGTCGTGCGCCTCGAGCGAGCGCAGCTGCTCGATCGTCGGTTCGGCGATGTCGCGCAGCCGCCAGGCGTGGTGGCCGATGGCGGCTTCGAGCATGTTGCGGACGTAGCGCGCGTTGCCGAACGACGGCCCGCGCGGCGCCTCGGCGAGAAGCTCGCGAAGCCGGGCGACGACCGGCTCCCCTGCGTCGTAGTCGGCGGCCGCGGCCATCTGCGCGAAGATCGCGGCCAGCTCGTCGTCGGTGTAGTTCGGGAACTCGATCATGGTGCGGAACCGGCTCTCGAGGCCCGGGTTCTCGGAGATGAAGATCGCCATCGGCAGCGGGTAGCCGGCGACGATGACGACCAGGTCGTCGCGCTTGTCCTCCATCTCCTTGACCAGGGTGTCGATGGCTTCCTTGCCGTACTGGTCGCCGGAGAGCGAGTAGGCCTCGTCGATGAACAGCACGCCGCCCTCGGCGGACTTCACCACCTCGGCGGTCTTCTGCGCGGTCTGGCCGAGGTAGCCGGCCACCAGCTCCGACCGGTCGCACTCGACCAGCTGCCCCTTGGACAGGAGGCCGAGCGCGCGGTAGATGCCGGCGACCAACCGCGCGACCGTGGTCTTGCCGGTGCCGGGGTTGCCGTTGAAGACCAGGTGCCGGGTGATCGTCGGGCTCTCGAGCCCGGCCTTCTTGCGCAGCCCCTCCACCCGGAGCACGGCGGCCTGCCGGTGGATCTCACCCTTGACGTTGTCGAGCCCGATCATCGCGTCGAGCTCGGCCAGCAGCTCCTCGACGGTCTTGGTCGGCTCTTCGGGCTTCGGCTCCTCGGCAGCCGGCTTGTCGGGCT
This sequence comes from uncultured Actinomycetota bacterium, assembly GCA_963840005.1. Classification (GTDB taxonomy): domain Bacteria; phylum Actinomycetota; class Actinomycetes; order Mycobacteriales; family Micromonosporaceae; genus Asanoa. The sequence continues at coordinate 465,248 of CAWIXO010000011.1, forward strand.
CCTGCGGTCGCAGTCTGCGCTTGGTCCTCGTCCGGTAGTCTCGAGTGCTCGCGTCGCTGGCGCGACCTCGCTCGTCGAGCTCGACGCGGCGGCGAGACCGGTCCGGCTTCGACGCCGCCCATCGCCTCGAGCTGGCGCTGCACCTGGTCGCCCATCCGCCGCACCTGGTCGAGCAGCTCGTCGCCCACCCCGGGCACCGGCTCGCGCCCCGGTAGGTCGAACGCGCCGCCGGCCGACGGCCGGGCGCGGCGCGCCCGACTGAGCAGCCAGGATGGTCGCCGCCGCGCCCCGCGCGTCCGGGCCGGACTGACCCAGGCCCTGTCGCGGCCATCGCGACGTCGGAGAGTGCCGCGACGTAGTCGGCCGAGTGCGCCGACTTCTCCAGCAGCAGCTGGTTCATCATCGGCGTCGGGCCACCGCGGTAGCGGTTGCCCTGCTTCGCGGCCATGAAGAACTCCTCGGCCCCGCCGGGCCGGCCGGTCTGCTCGGCCCAGTCGACGAACGCGCCCTTCGAGCGCTCGGAGACGGTGGCGGCGAGGGCCTCGCCCTCGGCGCGCGCGGTCGTCTCGTCGATGCCGGCTTCGCGCGCCGCCGCGACGAGCGCGGCCAGGCTCTCGGACAGTGAGTCGCTCATGGCGTCCCCAGGTTGAGGTCGGGGCCACCGGTCGAGGAGTGGCCGAACTTGGCTTCGAGGAACCGCCCGTGCGCGATCAGCGCCTGGGCGTCGGCCCGGTTGGCGGCGTCGAAGATCTTGTCCATCGTCACTCCCAGCAGCTCGAGCTGCTCGATCAGCACCATGAGCGAGGTCTTGTTGCCGTCGATCGGCCGGGTGTCCGCCCACTCCCGCGGCAGCCGGAGGTAGCCGCCCACCGCCTCGGGCAGGTAGTCGGTCGCCGTCGCCATCAGCGAGTAGCCGTCCTGGCTGCCGAGGCCGAGGTCGTTGAGACGGGGCAGCGTCTGGTGGATGGTGCGCGCGATCTTCACCACCCGGGAGATCACCACCGGTGGCGCGTTGCCCTCACGCAGCATCGCGTTGACGCGGTTGAGCGCCGCCAGGATGTCCTTGTCGGTCGGCGGAGGCGGAGCGACGTACTCCGCGACGTCGTCGTTGTCGTCCTTGCCGCGGACTTTCCGGAACCACGACCCCAGGCCCACCCGTCAGGCCTTGATGTCGAGGGTGCCGGCCGCGTTGCGCTCGTCGTGCTTCTTGACCCGCTCGAGGTAGGACTTGGACTTCTCGACCTCGGTCTCGAGGACGCCGATGGTGGTCGACATGTTGTCGAGCGCCTTGAGCTTGAACTCGTCGATGGAGTCCATGGTCGCGTAGATGTTGGCGAACGCTGCCTGCAGCTGCTCCATGCCGATCGTCGACGAAGCAGCCTGCTCCTGGATCGCCGCGGAGTTCTCCTTGAGCATCTCCGAGGTCCGCTGGATCATCGTCGACGTCGTGGTGTTGAGCGCCGTGATCTGGTCGAGCACCAGCTTCTGGTTGGTCAGCGCCTGGGCGACGATCACCGCGGTCCGCAGCGCGGACATGGTGGTCGTCGTGGCCCGGTCGACGCCCTTGATGAGCTCGATGTTGTTCTTGATGATGATGTCGATCGCGAGGTAGGCCTGGATCGACACCGCGAGCTGGGTCAGCAGGTCCTGGTGCTTCTGGCGCACGTAGAACAGCACGTCCTGGCTCAGGGTCTTGGCGCCCTCGGGGTCGGTCAGCTCCATCTCGGCGATCTTGGCCGCGAGCTTCGCGTCGAGCCGCTCGGCGACGTAGATGTACTGGTTGAGGCGGCCCATGACCGACCACAGGTTGGTCTTCTCCAGGTTGAGCGCGACGTTGTCCTTGGTCAGCTCGTCCTGGCCGCTGCGCAGGCTGTGCAGGATGCCGTTGAGCTGGCTCTGCGAGGACTGGTACTTGCGGAAGTAGTCCTCGATCTTGTCGTTGAAGGGGAGCATGTCCCAGAACTTCTTGGCGCCCTTCGCCTGGCCGGGGTCGAGGTCCTCGACCGTACGGCGCAGCGCGAGCAGCGTCTTGCCGACGTCGGAGCTCCCGGAGATGGCGCCGTTCTTGAGCGCCGACACCGGCTTGTCGAGCATCCGGTTGGACGTCTCGGCGGCGCGCCGGATGTCGGCGTCGCCCATGGTGCGGACGTTCTCGGCCTGGGCGGCGAAGCCCGGGCTGCCGACCGCCTCGTTGGTGAGCGCGGTGAGGAAGCTGTCGACCTTGGCGTCCAGCTCGGGCACCATCTCGGCGGCGACCTGGGGCGCCATCTTGGGCGCCGCGGTCTCGGTGACGGGCTTGGGCGCTTCGGGGGCGGTGAGGGTCAGCACGGGCTCGGGCGGAGCGAGCGGGCTGGGCTCGGGGGCAGTGGCGGAACCATCGGTGGTCATGGGCTGAGCCTAACCAGTTGCACCACGCCGCACACCGGGGAAAACCAGGACCTTCACCCCGAGAGATTCACCGGTCTAGACCGCGAGCCCAGTTCCGCGTGTCGAGACCGTGCCCGTTGCTGGCCGGCGGGCGGAAGTCGTCGGCACGACCGCGAGCGCGGGACGGCGCGGGGCCGGTCGAGCCAGGCGAGCATGCGGTTGATCATGACGGGTCCTCCATCTCGGACGGTGCGGGCAGGTGACGAGGAACCACGGCAGGAACAGCTGGGTGAGCGGGCCGATCGTGAGCGCGTAGACGACGGTGCCGGCGCCCGAGCACGCCGCCGAGCGTCAGGCCGACCAGGACCACGGCGACCTCGAGCAGGGTGCGGACCAGCCGGAGTGACAGCCCGGTACGACGGTGCAGGCCGGTCATCAGCCCGTCCCGCGGGCCGCGCCCGAGCTGGGCGCCGATGTAGAGGCCCGACGCGAGCCGCACAGCACCACGCCACCGACCATCAGCGCGATCCCGCGCCGCGAGCGCGGTCGGCTCGTCGAGCACCCACAGGGTCGCGTCGGCCGAGAACCCGACGAGCAGCGCGTTGGCGATGGTGCCGATGCCCGGCTGCTCCCGCAGCGGGATCCACAGCAGCAGCACGACGAAGCTCATCAGCACGACCGCCTGGCCGAGCGTGATCGGCACGTGCTGGATCAGGCCGGAGTGGAGCACGTCCCACGGCGCCAGGCCGACGCTGCCGCGCACCATCATCGCGAGGCTGACGCCGTACAGCAGCAGGCCGACGACGAGCTGCGGCAGCCGCCGGCCGAGCCGACCCGCGCGCAGCTGGGCGAGCGGGCCCGAGCTCGGCGAGGGCCGGGGCCACGGGGGCGTCATGGTCGTCATGCATCCATGATCCTTACTAGTGGCCTGGAACGAAATAGCCACTTGTGATCTACTGGCCTGCATGTCGCAGTCCATTTCTGCCAGCCGGGTGGCCACCGCTCTGTCGGGGACTTCGACCGCTCCCCCGCCTACGTCGGCCTCGCCGACGCGCTGCGCGAGCTGATCGGCGACGGCCGGATCGGCTACGGCACCCGGCTGCCCAGCGAGCGCGACCTCACCGCCGCGCTCGGCGTCTCGCGCACCACGGTGACCCGGGCGTACGCCGTGCTCGGCGACAGCGGGTACGCCGAGGCCCGGCACGGCTCGGGCACCTTCACCCGGCTGCCCGGGCGGGCCGACCCGGGCCCTCGACCGCGCGCTGTGGCCGACCGACGTCAGCGCCGGGCGACATCGACCTGGTCTGCGCCGCCGCGACCGCCCCGCCCGGCATCGCCGCGGCCTACGCCGAGGCCGCCGCCGCGCTGCCGGCCCACCTGGGCGGTCACGGCTACTACCCCGCCGGCCTCCCCGACCTGCAGGCGCGCGATCGCTGCGTCGTACGACGCCCGCGGGCTGCCGACGACTCCCGACCAGATCATCGTCACGGCCGGCGCGCTCGCCGCGACCGCCGTGATCGGCATCGCGCTCGCCGGCCCGCGCGACCGGGTGCTGATGGAGTCGCCGACCTATCCCAACGCCGTGCAGGCGCTGCGCTCGGGCGGTGGCCGGCTGGTCACCATGCCGCTCGACCCCGACGGCTGGGACCTCGACGCGATCGCCGGCGTGCTGGCCAAGCGCTCGCCCGCGGCTGGTGCACGTGATGCCCGACCACCACAACCCGACCGGACTGGTGATGCCGGACCGCGAGCGGGCGGCCTACGCCCGGCTGCTGGCCAAGCACGGCGCCACGGCGGTCGTCGACGAGGCGCACCACGCGCTGCGGCTGGACGGAGCGCCGCGCGCAGCGCCCGTTCGCGTCGTTCGCCAAGGACGCGATCACCGTCGGCAGCGCCAGCAAGAGCGTCTGGGGCGGCCTCCGGCTCGGCTGGATCCGCGCGCCGCACGCACCTGGTCGACCAGCTGACCCGGGCGCGGGTCGGGCTCGACCTCGGCGCGCCGGTGCTGGAGCAGCTGGTGCTGACCCGGCTGGTCGACCGGCGAGTTCGACGCCGTGCTGGCCGCCCACCGCGAGCGGCTCCGGGTGCAGCGCGACGCGCTGGTCGCCGCGCTCGCCGAGCGAGCTGCCCGACTGGACCTTCCGCAAGCCCGCCGGCGGCATGGCGCTGTGGTGCCGGCTGCCCGCCGCGGGCGCGACCGCGCTCTCGATCGAGGCCGAGCGCCACGGCGTCCTGCTCGCCCCCGGCCCGTCGTTCGCCCCCGAGGGCGGCCTCGACCGCTACCTCCGGCTCCCCTACACCGTCCCGCGTCCACGACCTCGAGGAGGCCGTACGACGGATCGCCGCCGCCTGGCGGGTGGTCACCGCATCCGGCCCGCGCCTCGCCGATCGCGCCAGCCCCGCGACCGACCGCGCCGGCGTCCTGGTCGCCTAGACCCGCGAGTCGGCTCAGTCTGGTGCCCGAAGATCGCCGACTCGGCTCATCTGGGTCGAACAGGTCGTCGGCCCAGATGAGCCGACTCGGCGACTTCGCGGACCGCACGACGAGCGCGACTCGGCGATGAATTGGCTCAGACGAGGTCGACGGCGCGGATCGAGGTGGCGGAGATGGCGGACTCGATCTCGGTGAGGGTCTCGGCGGGGATGGCCGAGTCGACCGAGAGGGCGACCAGGGCCTGGCCGCCCTTGGCGTCGCGGGAGACCTGCATGCCGGCGATGTTGACCTCGGCGTCGCCGAGGATCTGGCCGACGGTGCCGACCATGCCCGGGCGGTCGTCGTAGGTGAGCAGCGCGAGGTGGTCGGTCGGCTCGATGTCGATGTCGTAGCCGTTGACCTCGACCAGCCGCTCCTTCTGGTGGATGCCGACCAGGGTGCCGCTGACCGAGACCTGCGAGCCGTCGGCGAGGGTGCCGCGGATCGTGATCAGGTTGCGGTGGTCGGGGCTCTCCGGGTCGGTGACCAGGCGTACGGCGGTGCCGCGCTCGGCCGCGAGCAGCGGCGCGTTGACGTAGGAGACCTGGTCCTCGACGACGCTGCTGAACACGCCCTTGAGGGCGGCGAGCTCGAGCACCTTGACGTCGTGGTCGGTGATCTCGCCGCGGACCTCGACGTCGAGCTGCTGGGCGACCTCGCCGGCGACGCCGGTGAAGATCTGGCCGAGCTTCTCGGTCAGCGGGATGCCGGGACGCACGTCCTCGGCGATCACGCCGCCCTGGACGTTGACCGCGTCGGGCACCAGCTCGCCGGCGAGCGCGAGGCGCACCGACCGGGCGACCGCGATGCCGGCCTTCTCCTGGGCCTCGTCGGTCGAGGCGCCGAGGTGCGGGGTGGCGACGACGTTCTCCAGCTCGAAGAGCGGGCTGTCGGTGCACGGCTCCTTGGCGAACACGTCGAGGCCGGCGGCCGCGATCCGGCCGGTCTTGAGCGCGTCGTAGAGCGCCGCCTCGTCGACGATGCCGCCACGGGCGGCGTTGACGAGCACCAGCGACGGCTTGGCCTTGGCGAGCTGCTCGGCGCCGATCAGGCCGGCCGTCTCGGGGGTCTTCGGCAGGTGGACCGACATGAAGTCGGCCTCGGCCAGCAGGGTGTCGAGGTCGACCAGGCGGACGCCCATCTGGGCGGCCCGGCCGGCCTGCACGTAGGGGTCGTAGGCGATGACGTTCATGCCGAACGCGCTCAGCCGCTGGGCGACGAGCACGCCGATCCGGCCGAGGCCGACGATGCCGACGGTCTTCTCGTAGAGCTCGATGCCGGTGTACTTCGACCGCTTCCACTCGCCGTTCTTCAGCGCGGCGTGGGCGGGCGAGACGTTGCGGGCCGCGGCGAGCATCAGCGCGACGGCGAGCTCGGCGGCGGAGACGATGTTGGAGGTCGGCGCGTTGACGACCATGACGCCGGCCTGGGTCGCGGCCTTCACGTCGACGTTGTCGAGGCCGACACCGGCGCGGGCGACGACCTTGAGCCGCTTCGCGGCGGCCAGCGCCTCGGCGTCGACCTTGGTCGCGGAGCGCACCAGGATCGCGTCGACGTCGGCGATCGCGGGCAGCAGCTCGCCGCGGTCGGCGCCGTTGCAGTGCCGGATCTCGAAGTCCGGGCCCAGCGCCTCGACGGTGGCGGGGCTCAGCTCTTCGGCGATGAGTACGACGGGGCGGTCAGTCACAGCGATGTCCTTCGAGAGGAGGATCGTGCAGGGAGATGGTGGTGCACGACGCTGTGCCGCGACTCACGGTACCCGACCCGCTGATACGTCGACGAGGCACCCGTGTCAGGCCTCGAACGGGCCCGATCCGGCCCGTCAAATGGGTCGCGTCCGTGCCACGGCGCCCCGTACGGTGGCGCACATGGAGCTCTGAGGCGGTCCCCACCGCCACCTCGTTCTGGAGAGCCCCCATGCCTCTCTGTCATCACCCTGTCCTCGGTCGGCTTCGCCTGGCCGCGACGGCACCCCCGTCCTCCGCGACCTCGACCTGCTCGTCGGCCCCGGCCGCTCCGGTCTGGTCGGCGCCAACGGCGCCGGCAAGTCGACGCTGCTCCGTCTGGTCGCCGGAGAGCTCGCGCCGCCGCCGGCAACATCGCCGTGACCGGCGGCGTCGGCTACCTCCCGCAGGACCTCACCCTGCGACGTGGGGCAGCCGGTGACAGAGTTCCTCGGCATCGCCGGCGGCTCGCGCGCGATCCGCGCCGTGGAGGCGGGGTCGACCGAGCAGGCCGACCTCGACGTCGATCGGCGACGCCTGGGACATCGAGGACCGCGCCGTCGCCGAGCTGGCCCGGCTCGGCCTGCCCGAGCGACACCCTCGACCGCCGGATGGGTGAGCTTCGGGTGGTGAGGTCACCCGGCTCGGCCTGGCGCGGCTGCTGCTGGACCGCCCCGACGTGCTCCTCCTCGACGAACCGACCAACAACCTCGACCCCGGGCCCGCGGCAGCGCTGTACGACGTCGTCGACGCCTGGCGCGGGACCATGCTGGTGGTCAGCCACGACCGCGAGCTGCTCGAGCGGATGGACCGGATCGGCGACCTGCGCGAGGGCAGGGTGCGGTGGTACGGCGGCGGCTACACGGCGTACGTCGAGCAGGTCGCCGCCGAGCAGGCGGCGGCCGAGCAGGCGGTGACCACGGCGCGCTCCGACGTACGTCGGCAGCGCGCGGACCGGGTCGAGGCGGAGCGGGTCCTGGCCCAGCGCCGCCGCCAGGGCCGGGCAGCACAGCTGGAGGCGGCATCCCCAAGATCCCGTCGGGGGCCAAAAGCGAGCCGCGGAGAACTCCGCGGCCGCCTCCCGGAGGGTGCACGAGAATCGGCTGAGCGGGCGCGGGCCCGGCTCGGCGAGGCCGAGGGCCGGCTTCGGG
>CAWIXO010000012.1:0-230059 GCA_963840005.1 uncultured Actinomycetota bacterium
CGAGGTCGTCGTCTATCCAGGTCTCGAGGAACGCCTGGGCGTCGTCCATGGTCCCGAAGGCCAGCGGGACGTGAGGCCGTCGACGTCGACATCGACGAACCCGGCACCTCCAGCAGCGACGTACAGAGGCCGGGTCGGCCAGGGAGAACGGACCAGGTTCGTAGCCGGTTGGTTCGTCCGCCGACTCCTTCGGAAGACGGGTTCCCCGAGGGCGGTGTCGATGGCGGTGATCCAATCGTTGGCCGCGACTCCTGCCAGACGGTGAGGGCGAGACGTCCACCCGGGCGAGGCCCGGCCGATGTTGGCGAATGCGGCAGCGGGGTCACCAAGAACATGATCCCATGCGGCTCACCGCTACGTCGAAGGAGGCCGGTCGAAGGGGTAACCTGGGCGTCGCCCTGGACGAACTCGACGTTGCGAAGGCTCGCCCGATCGGCGGCCTCCCCGGCGATCTTGAGCATCGGTCCGACAGGTCCAGGCCGAAGACCGAACCATGCACGGCGCGAGCGGCGAGGGCGCGAGTCGTCGCCCCTGTGCCGCAGCCGATATCGAGGCACCGGTCGTCTGAGCCGACGGCGCCGGCCTCGACCAGGTGGCGTCGAACACCCCAGGAGGCGCTCGTACTCCGTGTGGTACTTCGCCCAGTACTCGCCATCTGCACCGTCCCACTCGCCGGCTTGCTCGGCGTGGTGGAATCCACCGGGAACGCGAAAGCGTCGATCCTGACCACCTCTTTCCTATCCCTGCGCAGGTTCACGAACGAGGCGCGGGTGTTGCGGATGCAACTGTCGGAGCCCTTGATCTCCCCACCGACACGTCTCGCATCCTCGTGCAGGTCCGTGATCTTCAGGCGCCCGCATCGCGCACCGCGTCGAGCTTCCCTCTGCCAGAGCGACAGAGTTCTTGCGGATGTTTGCACAGTTCTTGCAGATGTCTGCGTGCGACTTCCAGCATCTGCTTACATGAGCCCATGACACGACGCCTCGCCGAGGTAGCCGCCCGCGCGGGAGTCAGCGAGGCCACGGTCAGCCGGTGCTCGACAGCAAGCCCGGCGTCGCGCGAGGCGACACGGCAGACGGTGCTCACCGCGCTCGACGTGCTCGGCTACGAGCGGCCGACCAAGCTGCGCGGTGAGCGCGCGCGGCTGGTCGGCCTGGTCCTCCCCGAGCTCCAGAACCCGATCTTCCCAGCGCTGGCCGAGGTCGTCGGGTCGCTGCTCTCGGAGCGGGCTGACCCCGGTGCTCGTCGCCCAGAACGACCGGCGACGCCGCGAGGCGGAGTACGTCGATCTGCTGCTCGAGCAGCAACAGGTCGCGGGGATCATCTTCGCCGGCGGTCACTACAGCCAGGCCGACGCGGACCACAGCCACTACGAGCGGCTCGCCCGACGCAGGCTCCCCGTCGTGCTCGATCAACGCCGGCATCGAAGCTGCCCTTCCGCGCGTCGTCGTGCGACGATGCCAGCGCGATAGAGCGGCGCTCGATCAGTGACGGCCCTCGGACACCAGCGAATCGGCCTGGTGCTCGGCCCACGCAACCACCAGCCCTCGGCCCCGCAACTGAGGCCGCACGTGCCCACCTGGCAGCGCCGGCAGCCGGCTCGACGACACTCTCGTCGCCCACGGCCAGTTCTCCGTTGCAGAGCGGCCAGGCGTCGGCAGCCACCCTGATCGCCGCGGGCCACGGCCCTGGTCTGCGCAGCGACCCGCGGCGATGGGCGCCATCCGAGCCGTGCGGCGCGGCCGGGCTGCGGTCCCCGAGGGACGTATCGGTCGTCGGCTACGACGACTCGGCCTTCATGTCGTCGGTCGATCCACCGCTGACCACCGTCCGACAGCCGATCGAGGCGATCGCCGCGCCGCGGTCGCGTCGCTGCTCGGCCAGCCCGCCGGCGAGGAGGCGTTCGCCGACGCGCTGCTGTCGAGCCCGAGCTGGTCTCCGCCGCTCGACCCAGCCGGCCCCGGTTGCTGCAAGCGACCAGCGGCACTTGCAGGATCTGAAAGTCAATTACGTCCTGTCGGTCCTCGCGCAACTTCTGCAAGTCGATTCTGAGCGTCCCCGCCGTCGAGCACCACCGAACTGGGACGACCTACTCCCCCGCCGTCGGCACGCAGCGACGCCGACTGGTGGCGGGGCACGTCGATCTACCAGGTCTACCCGCGCAGCTTCGCCAACGGCAACGGCGACGGCACGGGCGACCTGGCCGGCGTCCGGGCCGGGCTCCCCTCCCTCGCGTCACTCGGGGATCGACGCCATCTGGTTAGCCCGTGGTACCCGTCCCCGATGGCCGACAGTGGGTACGACGTCGCCGACTACCGCGCGATCGACCCGCTGTTCGGCGACCTGGCCGAGGCCGAGGGCCTGATCGCCGACGCGCTCGCGCTCGGCATCCGCACGATCATCGACATCGTGCCCGACCACGTACTCCGCGGCACGCCCATGGTTCCAGGAGGCCCTGGCGGCCGGCCCCATCGGCCGGAGCGTGACCGGTTCTGGTTCCGCGACGGTCTCGGCACCTTCGGCGCACTGGCCCCGAACCGGTGGGAGTCGGAGTTCGGGGGACCGGCCTGGTCGCGGGTGCACCGGCCCGGACGGCGAAGCCGGCAGTGGTACCTCCACCTGTTCGCCCCCGGGCGGCCCAACCTCAACTGGCAGACCCCCGACGTCCGCCGCGACCACGAGGACATCCTGGGCTTCTGGTTCGACCGCGGCATCGCCGGCATCCCGATGGACTCGGCTGCGCTGGTCGCCAAGGACCCCGCCCTTCCCGAGAACCACTCCAGGGCACGGGCCCGGGGAGCATCCGTACGTCGACCGCGACGAATACCAGGACATCTACCGGTCGTCGCGGAGATCGCCGAATCCTAGGGCCAGGACCGGGTGCTGGTCGGCGAGGTGTGGCTGCCCGATGCCGACAGGTTCGCCCGCTACCTGCGACGGCGTCCTGCACACGGCCTTCAACTTCGACTTCATGGCCTCGCCCTCGGGACGCCGCTGCCCTCCGCGCGTCCGTGCAACGCACCCTCGCCGTGCACGACCAGGTGGGCGCCCCGGCGACGTGGGTGCTCTCCAACCACGACGTCACCCGGCGGGTGACCCGCTACGGCCGCGACAACACGGCCTTCGCTTTCGACACCAAAGGCGGCGGCACGCCGCCAACGCCGAAGTCGGCCGCCGTCGGGCGCGCGCCGCGGCGCTCATGGCGATGGCACTTCCGGGTGCCTTCTACCTCTACCAGGGCGACCAGCTCGGCCTTCCCGAGGTCGAGGTCTCGCGCGAGCGGATCGAGGACCGATGCACGCCCGGTCCGGCGGCGTCGACCCGGCCGCGACGGTGCCCGTGCCGCTGCCTTGGGCGGGCGAGGCCCCGCCGTACGGGTTCAGCGACCGGCGGACGGACCTGGCACCCGCAGCCGGAGACTGGTCCGGCCTCACGGTCGAGGCGCAGGAGAGCGACCCAACTCCATGTTGACGCTGACCCGGAGCGGCCTTGCGCTGCGCCGGAACCTGCCCGAGCTCGGCGCCGGAACCCTCACCTCGAAGGAATTCGGCGACACCGACCAGCAGGTGGTGGCGTTCCGGCGCGGCCGACGGGTTCCTCTCGGTCACCAACCTCGGGCGGCAACCATGCCCGCTGCCGTTCCAGACACCGCTCGAGCATACGCAACCGAGCCGAGTACGTACATAAACATCACCGCCGGGGTCCTCCCGGCCGAGGCCGCGGTGACGCTCGCCGGTGTCCGCGGCCGCGAGATGGCCGCCGCCTGCGCGCTGGAGCCGACCGGCATGTCGGCCGTGCTCGGCGGCGACCCCGACGAGGTGCTCGCCGCGATCGAGACGCACGGCCTCTACCCGGCCAACCGCAACGGTGCGGGCCAGGTCGTCGCGGCCGGTGCGATCGACGCGCTGGCCAAGCTCGCCGCCGAGCCGCCGGCCAAGGCGCGGGTCATCGCGCTCGCAGGTCGCCGGCGCGTTCCACACCCCGTTCATGGCCCCCGCCGAACAGGCGCTGGCGGCCGTCGCGGCCGGCATCACCCCCGCCGACCCGACCCGGATCCTGCTGTCCAACCTCGACGGCGCCGCCGTCACCCGCGGGCGTGAACTGCTCGACGCGACTGGTCCGCCAGGTCACCGCGCCGGTTCGCTGGGACCTGTGCATGCGCACGCCTGGCCGACCTCGGCGTGACCGCCGTGATCGAGCTGCCGCCCGCCGGCACGCTGGCCGGGCTGGTCAAGCGCGAGCTCAAGGCCAACGGCATCGAGATCGTGACCCTCAACACCCCCGACGACCTGCCCGCCGCGCGCGACCTCGTGGCCCGCCACGGCACGGCGCCCAGCCACGAGCCGCAGCCCGCAGTTCCGCGTCGTGGTCGCCGGCACCGCCGGCACTGTTCGCTCCCCGCCGACGGGCTGGCCGAAGGCGACTGACGTACGTACTGGTCAGATCATCGGGCACGTCACCACTCGGCAGGGCCCGGTCGAGGTCACCGCCCACGGCGACGGCCTGCTGACCGAATGGCTCGCCCACCACGACGACCCGGTCGCACCGGGCCAGCCGCTCGCGCGCATCGGAGGACATCCCGCATGACAGGCTCCCGCATCCTCGCTTTCGGCCACTACCAGCCGTCGCGGGTGCTCACCAACGACGACCTGGCCCAGATCGTCGACACCAACGACGAGTGGATCCGCGACCGGGTCGGCATCGCCACCCGGCGGATCGCCGACAGCGAGACGGTCGCCGACATGGCCGCCGTTCGCGGCCGAGAAGGCGCTCGCCAACTCCGGCCTGACCGCCGCCGACATCGACCTGGTCGTCGTCGCCACCTGCACGCTCCGTCGACCGCAGCCCGAACGTGGCCTGCCGGGTCGCCGCCAAGCTGGGCATCAACGCACCGGGCGCCTACGACATCAACACCGCGTGCTCCGGCTTCTCGCTACGCGCTGGGCACCGTCGACCACGCGATCCGCGCCGGCGCCGCCCGCAACGCGCTGGTCATCGGCGCCGAGAAGCTGTCCGACTTCACCGACTGGACCGACCGCTCGACCTGCATCATCTTCGGTGACGGCGCCGGCGCGGCGGTGGTCACCGCCGCGGCCGAGGACGAGGCGCCCGGCGTCGGCCCGGTGGTCTGGGGCTCGGTGCCGGAGAAGGGCGACGCCGTCCGGATCGAGGGCTGGCGCCCGTACATCCAGCAGGAGGGCCAGGCGGTCTTCCGCTGGGCGACCACCGCGCTGGCCCCGCTGGCGCTGCAGGCCTGCGAGCGGGCCGGCGTCGACGCCCGAGGACATCGCGGCGTTCGTGCCGCACCAGGCCAACGGTCGCATCATCGACGGCATCGCCAAGCGGCTCGGCATGCCGCAGGCGGTCATCGCCAAGGACATCGTCGAGTCCGGCAACACGTCGGCGGCGAGCGTGCCGCTGGCGCTGTCGAAGCTGATCGAGCGGCGCGAGGTGCCCTCCGGTGCACCCGTCCTGCTGTTCGGCTTCGGCGGCGGCCTCACGTACGCCGGGCAGGTCGTTCGCTGCCCCTGAGCGCACGCTCGCAACGCATCACCATCCACCACAACCCGAGAGGAAACAACCGCAATGACCCGTGACGAGATCACGTCCGGCCTGGCCGAGATCCTCGAAGAGGTCGCCGGCGTGAACCCGGACGACGTGGCCGAGGAGAAGTCGTTCACCGACGACCTCGACGTCGACTCGCTGTCCATGGTCGAGGTCGTCGTGGCGGCCGAGGAGAAGTTCGGCGTCAAGATCCCCGACGACGAGGTGCAGAACCTCAAGACCGTCGGCGACGCCGTCACCTACATCGAGTCGAAGCCTCTGACATGAGTCGCACCGACGTCGTCGTCACCGGGCTCGGCGCGACGACCCCGCTCGGCGGGGACGTCGCGTCGACCTGGGACGCCATGCTGGCCGGCCGCTCCGGGGTGGGTCCGCTCACCCAGGAGTGGGCCGGCCAACTGCCGGTCCGGATCGCCGCCCAGCTCGCGGTCGAGCCTTCCGAGAAGCTCGACCGGGTCAAGCTGCGCCGGCTCGACCGCTCCGAGGCGATCGCGCTGATCGCCGCGCACGAGGCCTGGGCCGACGCCGGCCTGGCCGACTCCGGGCTCGACCCGGAGCGGCTCGCGGTCAGCGTCGGCTCGGGCATCGGCGGCGCGCACGACCCTGCTCGCCCAGGACGACATCCTGGAGGCGTCCGGCCCGCGCCGGGTCTCCCCGCACACCGTGCCGATGCTGATGCCCAACGGCCCGGCCGCCTGGGTCGGGCTCGAGCTCGGCGCGCAGGCCGGCGTCCACTCGGTGGCCAGCGCCTGCGCGACCGGCGCCGAGGCGATCGCGCTCGGCCTGGACATGATCCGCGCCGGCCGGGCCGACGTGGTCGTGGCCGGTGGCACCGAGGCGGTCATCCATCCGCTGCCGATCGCCGGTTTCGCCTCGATGCGGGCGATGTCGACCCGCAACGACGACCCCGAGCGGGCCTCCCGGCCCGTGGGACAAGGGCCGCGACGGCTTCGTGCTCGGCGAGGGCGCCGGCATCGTCGTGCTGGAGCGGGCCGACCACGCCGCCGCGCGCGGCGCCCGGGTCTACGCCCGGCTGGCCGGCGCCGGCCTGACCTCCGACGGCTACGACATCGTGCAGCCGCACCCCGAGGGCGCGCGGCGCGATCCGGGCGATCGCCAAGGCGATCGCCGACGCCGGCATCGCCAAGGCCGACATCGTGCACGTCAACGCGCACGCCACCTCCACCCCGGTCGGCGACATCGCGGAGATCGACGCGCTGCACGCCGCGCTCGGCGACCACCCGGTGCTCACCGCGACCAAGTCGATGACCGGGCACCTGCTCGGCGCGGCCGGCGCGTTGGAGTCGATCGCGACGATCCTGGCCATCCGCGACAGCGTGGTGCCGCCGACGATCAACCTGGACGACCCCGACGACGAGCTCGACATGGACGTGGCCGCGCACAAGGCGCGACCGCTGGACGTCCCGGCGGCGCTGAACAACTCGTTCGGCTTCGGCGGGCACAACGTCGCCCTGGTCTTCACGCGGGCGTGATCGTCCGCGCGTGAAGGGGCAACCTACGGGGGGATTGCGATGACCATGGCGCTCGACGAAGCGGCCACCGTGGACTACCGGGATCCGGAGGTGCGGCTGCGGGCCCTGTTCGACAGCGGCACCCTGCGGCTGGCCGCGCCGCGCGACGACTCGGGCGTGCTCTGGGCGCGTGGTGAGATCGACGGCACGCCGACGGTCGCGTACGCCACCGACGCCACCCGGATGGGCGGCGCCATGGGCAGCGAGGGCTGCCAGCACATCGTCGACGCGATCGACGCCGCGGTCGGTGAGCGCGTGCCGGTGCTCGGCCTCTGGCATTCCGGCGGCGCGCGGCTGGCCGAGGGTGTCGTCGCGCTCGACGCGGTCGGCCTGGTCTTCGCGGCCATGGTGCGGGCGTCCGGCCGGGTGCCGCAGATCTCCGTGGTGCTCGGCCCCGCGGCCGGCGGCGCGGCCTACGGTCCGGCGCTGACCGACATCGTGGTGATGGGCGGCGCTGGGCGGATCTTCGTGACCGGCCCCGAGGTGGTCCGCAGCGTCACCGGCGAGCAGGTCGACATGGAGCGCCTCGGCGGTCCCGAACCGCACGGCCGGCGCTCCGGCGTGGTGCACGTGACCACACCCGACGACGAGTCGGCGCTGGTCGAGGCCCGCAAGCTGGCCGCCCTGCTGGGCCGGCAGGGCCGGATCTCGCCGGCCGACATCGCCACCGACGACCCCGAGCACGACCTCACCGGCACGATGCCGGAGGCGGCCAACCGGGCGTACGACGTGAAGCCGGTCGTGCAAGGCGCTGCTCGACGAGCCCGGCGTGGAGTTGCACGCCAAGTGGGCGCCGAACATCGTCACCACGCTGGGCCGGTTCGGCGGCCGCACGGTCGGCGTGATCGCCAACAACCCGCTGCGCCTGGGCGGCTGCCTGGACGCGGCCAGCGCGGAGAAGGCCGCCCGGTTCGTCCGGATGTGTGACGCGCTCGGTGTGCCGCTGGTCGTGCTGGTCGACGTGCCCGGCTATCTGCCGGGCCTCGGCCAGGAGTGGGACGGCGTGGTGCGCCGCGGCGCGAAGCTGCTGCACGCGTTCGCCGAGGCGGTCGTGCCCCGGGTGACGCTGGTGACCCGCAAGGCGTACGGCGGCGCGTACATCGCCATGAACTCCCGGTCTCTGGGCGCCACCGCGGTGTTCGCCTGGCCCGACGCGGAGATCGCCGTGATGGGCGCGTCGGCCGCGGTCAACGTGCTGCACCGCAAGAAGCTCGCCGCGACGCCGCACGAGGAGCGCGAGGCCCTGCGGAGCCAGCTCGTCGAGCAGCAGATAAAAGAGGCCGGCGGGGTGCAGCGGGCGCTGGAGATCGGCGTCGTCGACGACGTGCTCCAGCCGGGTGAGACCCGGCGCCGGATCGCGGAGGCCCTGGCGGCCGCACCGGCCGCGCGCGGCGCGCACGGCAACATCCCGCTCTGAGCTAGCCCCGGTTGCGCGGGTGGTTCTTGGCCGTGCGTTCGTTGCCGCGCCGGTAGTTGCCCGTCCAGCGGGCCATCACACCCTGCGGATCGTCGTCGACCTCGGCCAGGAACTCGGCCGCACGGCCGGCGCGCAGGGTGGTCGCGGGGCGGCCGTGATGGAAGATCACGACCGACCCGTCGGAGTGCTCCTCGTAGGCGAAGCCGTGTGCCGCGGGCATGGCCGGCAGCGTAATAGGGTGATGCCGTGGAAGCGACCGAGATCCGCAAGCTGGCCGCGCTCGAAGACCGCCACTGGTGGTACGCCGAGCGCCGGGCCCTGCTCGCCCGCGCGCTGCGTGGTCTCGGCACGCCCGGCGCGGCGCTCGACATCGGCGCGGCCGGCGGTGGCAACACCCGCGTGCTGAGGGCACACGGCTGGCGGCCGGTGGCCCTCGAATACAGCACCGAGGGCGCCGAGGTGGCCCGCGAGCGTGGCCTGTCGGTCATGCGGGCGGATGCCCGGCACCTGCCGGTCGGTTCCGCGGCCCTCGACCTGGTGACCGCGTTCGACGTGCTGGAGCACATCGACGAGGACCACGAGGCGACGGCGGAGATCCGGCGGGTCCTGCGGCCGGGCGGCACGGTGCTGATCGCGGTGCCGGCGGACATGAAGCTCTGGTCGGCCCACGACGTGGCCGTCGGCCATGTCCGCCGCTACGACCGGGCCGGCCTGCGCACGGTCGTCGAGAAGGCCGGGCTGGTCGTCGACGAGCTGTGGAGCTGGAACGTGCTGCTCCGCCCGATCGCCGCCTGGCGCCGCCGCACCTCCACGGGCAGCGACCTCGACGACATCGCCACCCCGGTCAACCTGGGCCTGCGCGCGGTGGTCGCGGCCGAACGCTATCTTCCGGTGAAGTCGTTGCCCGGCGTCTCGCTGATGCTGCGCGCCCACCGCCCCGAATAGGAGACCCGTCCCTGTGCTGGCCCCGCTGAAGAACCTGCTCGGCAACGTCACGATGTACGTGGCCCTGCAGAAGGCACTCGGTTCCGACCGCCTGCGCTACCGCTGCCTGGCCGAACTCGACCTGAGCGACGGCGACACGGTGATCGACGTGGGCTG
Organism: uncultured Actinomycetota bacterium; assembly: GCA_963840005.1. Classification (GTDB taxonomy): domain Bacteria; phylum Actinomycetota; class Actinomycetes; order Mycobacteriales; family Micromonosporaceae; genus Asanoa. Next base: position 9,616 of record CAWIXO010000012.1, read on the forward strand.
CGGGCCGGCGTACTACTTCGACCGCCTGCCGGCGGTGACCTACTTCGGGTTCGACACCTCGGAGCGCTACATCGCGCACGCCTCGGCCCGCTACGGGTCGGAGCGGGCGTCGTTCTCCACGGAGATCTTCGGTGAGCAGCACCTGGGCGTGCTGCCGCCGGCCAACGCGGTGCTGCTGCTCGGCCTCCTGCACCACCTCTCCGACGACGACTCGCGCTCGCTGCTGCGGGTCGCGTCCCAGGCGCTGGCGCCCGGCGGGCGGGTGATCGCGGTCGACACCTGCTACGCGCCCGGCCAGGGCCGGATCTCGAAGTGGATGAGCGACAACGACCGCGGCGAGCACGTCCGCGAGCCGGCCGCCTTCGAGGCCCTGGCCCGCGAGTCCTTCGCCGACGTCACCGGCGAGGTCGTCGACGACGCCATCCGGGTCCCCTCCAGCTTCTGGCTGATGCGGATGGCCACCCCCCTGCACGTCAAGGCGGCGTAACACGCAGGGGTTCGTTTCCCTGGTGGTTTGGCAAGATGCGGTGATGCGCCGTGTGCACCTGGAAGCAGCCGAAGACCACGTGCAGCGGCTGGCGCGCGAAAGTGACCCGCTCGGCGCCGTCAAGGAGCTGATCTGGAACGCGCTCGACGCCGACGCCACCCGGGTCGACGTGGTGTTGCACCGGTCGCCACTCGGTGCCGTCGAGCGGATCACCGTCCGCGACGACGGCACCGGCATGGCGCCCGAAGCGCTGGCCGCCGCGTTCGACCGGATCGGCGGGTCCTGGAAGAAGTGGACCGGCGGGACGCTGCTCAAGCAGCGGACCCTGCACGGCAGCAACGGGCAGGGGCGGCTGCGGGCGTACGCGCTCGGCGACCACATCCGGTGGACCACCGTCGCCGACGGGGTGGGCGGTCGGTCCCGGACCGAGGTGTCGGCGCATGCCGGGGCGCGCAACGACTTCCTGATCGGCGACAGCGAAGCCACCCGGGCCGCGACCGGGACGCTGGTCGAGGCGTGGGGCAAACAGTCGCCGCGGCTGGACCGGCTGCCGCTGCGGGCAAACCATCGCCGGCTGACCACCGAGCTCGCTCCCTACCTGACCGCGTACCCGGAGGTCACGGTCGTCTACGACGGGGTGCCGGTCGACCCGCGCACCTCCGTCGAACGCACCGCCGTCTACCCGCTGAGCTTCACGACCGCCGCCGGCGGCACCGAGGAGGCCCAGCTCAAGGTGATCGAGTGGTCGGCGCCGGTCGAGCGTGAGCTGCACCTGTGCGACCGGCACGGCATCCCGGTCGGCTCGGTCGACGTCGGCATCCGGGCGCCCGGGTTCGACTTCACCGCGTACGTGCTCTGGCACGCGACGGCCGACCACGTGGGCGACGTGCACCTCGGCGACGGGCACGACAGCGACGTCACCGCCCTGGTCGCGGCCGCCCGGGAGCGGTTGCGGACACATTTCCGCGGCCGGGTCGACGACCGGCGGCGCGAGCTGGTGCAACGGTGGCGCGGCGAGGGCAGCTACCCGTACGAGGCCGAGGGCGGGTTCGAACAGGAGACCTTCGACCTCGTCGCCACCACCGTGCACCGACACATCCCGCGCCGGGGCAACCAGCGGCGGGCCACCCTGGCGCTGCTGCGCGAGGTGCTCCGGTCCCGGCCGGACCGGCTCGCGGACCTGCTCGGGACGATCTTCAAGCTGTCCGACGACGACCGGGCCCAGCTCGACCGGGTCCTGCGGGACACCGACCGCCCGCGGGCGATCCGGGCCGCGGCCGTCGTCGCGGACCGCCTCGAGGTGATCGCCACGCTGCGACGGCTCACGGCGGACGGCGCCGATCCGGACCGGCTCCGGCGGGTGCTCGCGGACAACACCTGGGTGTTCGGCGAGCGGCACGGGCTGCTGGCCGGCGACCGCACTCTCGACGTCGTCCTGGACCGGCACGCGGGACCGGACGCCGACCTGCTGGTGGCCCGGGCCCGCCGCGAGCACGAACGCCTGCAGCACCTGGTCGTGCTCGGCTCGGCCACGGCGGGCGCCAAGGACCTGACCCAGCTACGCGCGTACGCCGACGCGGTGGCCGCCGACGCCCGCTACCGCGGCATCCGGGTCGACTGGGATGTCTGGCTGGTCGCCGGCGCGCTGGACGCCCCTGGGTCGCCGATCGGTCGCGACGGCCACCCGCGCGTCCGGGCCCGCACCTGGAACGAGGTGCTGCTCGAGTGCGCCGACCGCGTCCGCTTCTTCGAGCGGAGCGTCGGCGACTATCTGGACCGGGCGCGCACGTCCTGACTCTCGTCGGCGCCGCGGTCGATCCGCAGCTCCCGTTCGAGCTCGGCCAGCGCGGCCCGCAGGTCGTCGATCCGCTGGGTGACCGCGATCCGGTCGACCTCGTCGGGCACGCCGTCACCGTCGCGGTCGGCCATGCCCTCGCTGATCTCCAGCCGGCGGGCCTCCTCCATCGAGTTGACGATGACCGCGATCAGGATGTTGAGCAGCAGGTTCGCCGTGATCAGCACGTAGCTGACGTAGTAGACGAGGGTCCACGGCGAGACCGTCAGGCCCTGCTGGATCAGGTCCGGCAGGGTCTCCTGGGACAGCAGCACGAACAGCGTCAGCACGGCCTGGCCGAGCGTCCCGTACTGGTCCGGGAACTCGTCGTGGAAGATCAGCCAGCCGGCCATGCCGTAGACGTAGAGAGTGACCAGGGCCAGGGCGAGGAACCCGCCCACGCCCGGCAGGCTGCGCAGCAGGGCGGTGACGATGGTGCGCAACCCCGGTGAGAACCGGACCAGCCGCAGGACGCGCGCGATGCGCACGATCCGCAGCGCGGTCGAGTCGCCGTGCAGCCCGGGGATGAACGCGGCCGCGATGACCAGGAAGTCGAAGACGTTCCAGCCGCGCCTGAAGAAGTCCTGCGGACGCCGGCCGTACGCGCCGAGCCGGATCGCGATCTCGACGACGAACACGGCGCGGAACACCCACTCCAGGCCGTGCAGCAGCGGTCGGGCGGCGCCGAGGTGCGCATAGGTCTCGACGCCGAGCACCACGGCGTTGGCACCGATCGCCACGACGATCACCACGTCGAAGACCCGCGAGTCCGAGATCGCCGCGCAGCGCCGGGCGAAGGGCGACGGCTCCTCGGGTGCGACCCGCTGCCGGGGGATGCGCTCGGACATCAACGAATCCTAGTTGTCCCCTCAGGACACGATGCTCGTCCGCCGGGCGAGCACGGCGTCCGCGATCGCCCGCGGCGCGGTGTCCGGGTTGCCGGACGCGTAGGGCGGGCGCGGGTCGTACTCGTGGGCGAGCTGGATCACCTGCGCCACCGCGTCGCCGGCGATCCTGCCCGCCAGCGCGAACGCCATGTCGAGGCCGGCCGAGACACCGGCGGCGGTGACGTACTTGCCGTCGAAGACGAACCTGTCCGCGATCGGGATGGCACCGTGGTCGGCGAGCAGGTCGCGGACCAGCCAGTGGCTGGTGGCCATCCGGCCGGTGAGCAGGCCGGCGGCCGCGAGCAGCAGCGACCCGGAGCACACCGAGGCCGTCCAGGTGCTGTGCGCGTCGACGGCGCGCAGCCAGCGCAGCACCGGACCGTCGCCCATGTGCGCGGTCTGACCCGGGCCGCCGGGGACCACGACCACATCGGGCCGGGGCACGTCGGCCAGCGTCGCCGTGGCGACCAGGCTCAGGCTGCCGACCTCGTTGGTCACGGGACCGGACCGCTCGGCGACGAAGACCACCTCGGCACCGGGAAGATGACTCAGCACGTCGTACGGCCCGACGGCGTCGAGCGCGGTGAACCGGTCGTACAACAGGATGGCGATCTGCATGGGTCTCTCCCTCAGGTCAGGAACGGCAGGACAGCGGCCTGGAAGCCGACGGGGTCGTGGCTGTGCACGCGGTGGCCGACCGGGATGGTGACGAGCCGCGCGACCGGGATGGCCCGGGTCACCTCGGCCAGCCGGGCTGGTGGGACATGGCTGCGTGGGCCCCCGGAGATCACCAGCGTCGGTGCGACGATCGACGCGAGCCGGTCCGACCAGGCCGGGTCGGGCACGCGAAGCTGCCGGACGACCGAGACCATCGCGCGCGGATCGAACCCACGGCGCGCGGCGAGCAGGAGCAACGCCGGCAGCATGAAACGTCGACCGGACAGGCTGCCGGGCACCGGAAGTTCCTCCAGCACGAGGTGGCTGACCTGGTCCGGGCGCGCGTGGGCGAGCAGGAGCGCGGTGTGCGCGCCGAGCGAGTGGCCGACCACCGCGACCCGGTCGAGTCCGAGCAGATCGAGGAGGCCGGCGACGTCGTCCCGGAAACCGGTGAGCGGGTAGCTCGCCGCCCGTGGGCTGTCGCCGTGGCCGCGCAGGTCGACGGCGATGGTCCGCCGGCCGGCCGCGGCCAGCGCCGCTGCCAGGCGGTCCCAGGTCGCCGCGCTGCTGGCGCCGCCGTGCAACAGCACGACCGGTGGGCCGGCGCCGGAGTCGCGATAGGACAGCGGGCTCATCCGCGGACGTAGGCGTCGAGGACGGCGGACACCAGTGGCTCCGGGTCGTCCTCCCCCATGGCGAGCTTGAGGCTGCCCCAGCTCCGGAGTTGGGCGATGCCGTGCAGGTTGGCCCAGAGCGCGCCGGCCACCACTCGCGGCGGCGCCGTCGACCGGGTGCCGACGGCGGCGACCAGGTCGACCAGCCGGGCGAACAGGGGCAGGCTGGTCTCGCGCAGGCCGAGGTGGCCGCTGGCGAGCAGGTCGTGCCGGAACATCAGCTCGAACATGCCGGGGTTCGCCCGGGCGAAGGCCAGGTAGCCCCGGCGCGACGGCGGCGAGCTCGTCGCGGGGGCCGTCGCCCGGCGTGGGCCGCACCGCGGCGGCGAGCTGGGCGTAACCCTCGTGGGCGATCGCCGACAACAGCTCGAGGTGGGTCGGGAAGTAGCGGCGCGGCGCGCCGTGCGACACCCCGGCCCGGCGCGCGATCTCCCGCAGCGTCAGGGCCGGCTGCCCGTCCTGTTCCAGCAGCTCGACACCGGCCCGCACCAGGCGGTCACGCAGCGACTCGTCGGTCATAGACAGTGTCTACCAGAGCCGCGTAGACAGTGTCTACTCCTTCTGGAAGTGCCAGATGATCGCGGCGCCAGCACCGGCAGGTGGGTCAGTGCCAGCGCGCAGGTGACGAGGTCGACGGAGGCGTCCGGCACGGCAGGCCGCGCAGGTCACCGTGGACGAACGCGACGCCGGGCGCGGTGCGGCGGGCGTACGCCAGCATGTCCGGCGAGCTGCCCAGCTCGCCATGCTCGGCGGCGGCCAGGATGTCGCGGGTCTCGGCGAGCCGGGCCGAGACGAACGCCGCGTCGAACTCGCCCGCGAACGCCCGGAGCAGCGCCAGCCCTTCCAGACCGAGCAGGAACGCGGCCGGATGCCGATAAGCCATGCCGGCACGCTAGTGAGCGCGCGGCGGGGCCGCGAAGGGATTTCGGCATGCGAAAGGGCGCCCCGGCGATGCCGGGGCGCCCTTTCGGGTGACTCAGGTGTGACTCAGGCCTCGAAGACGCCCGCGTCGACCAGGCGCTTCTCGGTCACGTCCCAGCCGTGGCCCGGGAAGGCCTCGGCCAGGCCGGTGAGCTCGGCGCGGATCTTCGTCGCGTGACCGGCACCCGCGAGCACCTTGATCTCGTCGACGAAGGCGTCGGAGTCGGTGCGCAGGTGGTTGGTCTTGCCGTTGGTCAGGTTACGCACGTAGACGAATTTCCCGTTGTTGAGCGGGATGAGGTACTTGAACTCGCCGAGCACGCTCAGGGCGCCACCCTGTCCGGCCTGGCCGGCCCGGACGGACGCGCGCGCGGTCTTGGAGGTGTTGCTCGCCACGGGGGGACTCCTTGCAAGGACGCGTACAGGGAATGACCGGAAGGCGCCGGGACGCGGGAGCGTCCTGGCGGCCGAGGACCCTACGGGGTTTAGTCCGGAGGGGCCCAGATGAGAGTACACCAGCTCTCGGATCGGCCATCCGGACCAATCGTCCCAACCAGTTTTCTGATTCCCTGGCGCAACATTGGCAACAGGCGTCATCATGATTGCTGACTACTCGGAGTGGACGAGGTCGTAGGGGAAGACGCACCTCGGGTCTTCGGGAGGTCACCGTGCCAACGCGTGGCGTCGTTTACGTCCACTCGACCCCGCTCGCCGTGTGCCCACACGTCGAGTGGGCGATCGCGCGCGTCCTCACCGCGCCGGTCACACTGCACTGGGCCGCGCAGCCGGTTGACGCCGGCGCGCGGCGCACCGAGTGCAGCTGGACCGGCCGGGCGGGGACCGGCGCGGAGCTGGCTGCTGCCCTGAGGCAGTGGCCCATGATCCGTTTCGAGATCACCGAGGAGCCCAGCCCGGGCTGTGACGGTGAGCGCTTCATGTTCGTACCCGGCCGTGGGCTGTTCCGGGCGACCGCCGGCGCCGCCGGCGACATCCAGCTCGGCGAGGACCGGTTGCGGGCGATCATGGCGAGCTCGCGTGCGCCCGAGGCGCTCCAGCACGCCCTCGACAAGGCGCTCGGCACCGCGTGGGACGCCGAGCTCGAGCCCTACCGGTACGCCGGCGACGGCGCCCCCGTGACCCTGCTCACCCGCGTGGGCTGATCGCGGCCCCCCACCTGGCCCGAACGGACCACGTCGAAACCGCTCAGCGCACACCACCGCCCACCAGGGGCCGGCGCTTCGTGCGAATTCCGAACCAACCGTATTGCCCGCTTCACTTGCTCATTCAGCAACGAGCTGGCCATCATTGCTCGATGGCCTCCCCCCGGAGCCGCCTCGCGTTGCTTTTCGCCGCTGTGGTCGCCGCGATTCTCGTGGCCATCACCGCATGCGGCAAGCCGGCGCCCCGCGCGGCAGCACCGTCCTCGTCTCCGCCCGCATCGGCGACGGCATCCGCAGCGAGCCCGAGCACGACGGGTGACCCCGCTAGCCGCGCCTCGGCCCTGGTGAAGACGCTCTCCGACGAGCAGCTCGCCGGCCAGGTGCTGATGCCCTACGCCTACGGCAACTCCGCCACCGAGGTGAGCCCGGGGTCCGCGGCCGGCAACCAGAAGCTCGGCAAGGTCGACACCCCGGCCCAGATGATCCAGAAATACCACCTGGGCGGGCTGATCCTGGTCGGCTTCTCGGCCGACGACCCGACGTCGACCAACCAGGCCACCACCAACGTCGACAACCCCAAGCAGATCACCGCGCTGACCGCCGGGCTGCAGCAGGCGGCCGGCGGCCAGGCGCCCATCTTCATCGGCACCGACCAGGAGTTCGGCGCGGTCACCCGGATCAAGAGCGGCGTGACGCTGCTGCCCAGCGCGATGGCGCTCGGCGCCGGCGGCAACCCGGCCGCCACCCAGCAGGGCTGGAAGGTGGCCGGCGACGAGCTGCGCGCGATGGGGCTCAACGTCGACTTCGCACCCGACGCCGACGTGCTCGGCACCCCGGACGGCGGCGTGATCGGCTCGCGCTCGTTCGGCTCCGACCCGAAGGCCGTCGGCGACCAGGTGGCCGCCTCGGTTCGTGGTCTGCAGACGGCGGGCGTCGCCGCCACCCTCAAGCACTTCCCCGGGCACGGCAGCACCTCGTCGGACTCGCACACCGACCTGCCGATGATCAGCAAGAGCAAGGCCGACCTCGACAAGGTCGACCTGGCTCCGTTCAAGTCCGGCATCGACGCCGGCGCGCAGATGGTGATGAGCGGTCACCTCGACGTGAAGTCGATCGAGCCGGGCGTGCCCGCCTCGTTCTCGCACAAGGCGCTGGTCGACGTGCTCCGTGGCCAGCTCGGCTTCAAGGGCGTCGTGGTCAGCGACGCGCTCAACATGGCTCCGGCCGAGAAGTGGCCGGCCGGCGAGGCCGCCGTGCGGGCGCTCAACGCCGGCAACGACCTGCTGCTGATGCCGCCGAACGTGGGCGGCGCCTACCAGGGCCTGCTCGACGGGCTGCACACCGGCTCGCTGAAGAAGGACCGGCTGGTCGAGGCGGCCACCCGCGACCTGACGCTGCGGTTCACGCTGGCCGACGCCAAGACCGGCGACGCGAACGTGCTCGCGGCGCAGTCGCACCTGGACGTCGCCGGCGGTCTGGCGGCCGCGGCGATCACGCAGCTCAAGGGCCAGTGCGGCGCGCCGATCAAGGGTCCGGTCACCGTGACCACCTCGGGCGGCCGCGACACCAGCAAGGCGACCCTGGAGAAGGCGCTGCGGAGCGCCGGCGTCCAGGTGGTGCCCAGCGGCGGCCGGGTCGTGCACCTGGTGGGCTACGGCGACGGCACGTCCGACCTCAGCCCGTCCGCCGACGTGACGGTCGGGATGGACACTCCGTACGTGCTCGGTGCCGCCAAGTCGCCGAACGTGCTGGCCACCTACTCGTCCACGCCGGACTCGCTGAAGGCCTTGGCGCAGGTTCTCGCCGGAAAGCAGCAGCCGACCGGCAAGTCACCAGTAGATGTGTCCGGTTTGCCCCGTAGCGTGTGCTGATTTACCCCCGTCCCGCCTGATACGGTTCCCCCGTTCGAAGCGCGGAGGGAGCACGGGCGGGATGGCTCAGCAGGATCCGGCACTCTCCGTGGTCGTGCCGATGTTCAACGAGGAGAGCGTGCTGCCGCTGCTCGCGGAGCGGCTGCGCGCGGTCCTCGACGGGCTGGCCGAGACCTATGAAGTGGTCGCGGTCGACGACGGGAGCACCGACGCGACCGCGGCCGCCCTGCGTGGGTTGCGCGAGCGCTGGCCCCAGCTGCGGGTGATCCGGCTGCGCCGCAACGGCGGCCACCAGGCCGCGCTGATCGCGGGCCTGCTGCGGGCCCGCGGCGGCTACGTGGTCAGCATCGACGCCGACCTGCAGGACCCGCCGGAGACCATCCCCGACATGCTCGCCCTGGCCCGGGCCGAGAACCTCGACATCGTCTACGGGGTACGCGGCGACAGAAGCTCCGACACGGCGTTCAAACGACTCACCGCCGGCGCGTACTACCGGCTGATGCGCAAGTTGGTCGGCAAGCAGGTGCCGGCCCAGGCGGGCGACTTCCGGTTGCTCAGCCGGGCCGCCGTCGAGGCGCTGCGTGACCTGCCGGAGCGCAGCCCGGTGCTCCGCCTGGTGGTGCCCTGGCTGGGCTTCCCGAGCGGCGAGGTGCGCTTCCTGCGCGCCGAGCGGGCGGCCGGGCGCACCAAGTACCCGTTGTCCCGGATGCTGGCGCTGGCCGCCGAGAGCGTGACCAGCTTCTCCGCCGCGCCGCTGCGGGTGGCGACCTGGCTCGGCCTGTTCGGCGTCGCGGTGTGCGGGCTGCTGGTGATCTCCGTGATCGTCGCGTTCGCGTCCGGCCGCACCGTCACCGGTTGGCCGTCGATCCTGGTCGCGGTGCTGTTCCTCGGCGCCGTCCAGCTGCTCTGCCTGGGGCTGCTCGGCGAGTACGTGGCCCGGATCTACACGGCGGTGCAGGCCCGACCGGCCTACTTCATCGCCAGCGACAGCGATCCCGGCGACGCCGCCGATCCCGGTGGCGCGCCGGAGCAGCGCCGTGCCGACGACGACCCGGCCGTGCTGGCCGACAGCCGCCGGTGACCGCCCCCGCCGAGCAGCCCGCGTCGCAGCGGGCCGAACACGTCGCGGCCGCCATCCCGGCCGCCCGCCCGCCGGTGCCGGCGGAACCCGCACCGGCGGCGTCGGTCTCCTCCGAGACCGGTGCGCCCCGTCGCGCGTATCCCGTGGTGGTCCGGTTCCTGCCCTTCGTGTCGACGGTGCTGTTCGTCGCGGCGGTGCTGGTGGCCGCGGACACCGCCGTGCTCGACCTGGTGAAGTACGCGCTCTACCTGGGTCTCGCGCTGACGCTGCCGGGCACGCTGGTCTACCGCGCGCTGCGCCGCACGCCGCACTCGCTCCTCGACGACCTCGCCATGGGCGCCGCGGTCGGCCTGGTGCTCGAGCTGCCGGCCTGGACGCTGGTCTCGGTGCTGGACATCCGCGGCGTGCTGTGGGCCTGGCCGCTGGTCGTGGTGGCGCCTGTTCGCGGCGGTGCCCAAGCTGCGCCGGCACTGGTCCGGCCGCGCTACACCGACCACCGCGCCGCTGGGCTTGTCCTGGGCGGTCGGCGGCGCGGTGGCGTTCTTCACCACCTACCTGTCGTCGACGTTCCTGCAGCGCAACCCGATCCTGCCGACGTCCGACGACACGCGGCAGTATCTCGACCTGGCCTACCAGCTGTCGCTGGCCGGCGAGGCCAAGCACCAGTTCCCGCTGCACGTGCCGCAGGTGGCCGGCGAGCCGCTGTACTACCACTGGTTCGGCTACGCGCACATGGCGTCGACCAGCATGATCGGCGGGATCGACCTGCCGGTGGTGGCGCTGCGGCTGGCGATCCCGTTCCTGTGCGCGCTGGCCATCGTGCTGACCGCGGTGGTCGGCTGGCGGGTCAGCGGGCGGCGCTAGTCGGTGCCGTGGCGGCGGTGCTGTTCTTCGTGGTCGGCGAGACCAACTTCACCGACCCGGTCACCATGCCGTTCGGCACGCAGGCTCGTTCGTGATCTGGCACGGCATGTCGATGATCTACAGCTGGGTGCTGCTGCTCGCCCTGATCGGCGTGGTCTGCGCGCTGCTCACGGGCACCGCTGGGCCGCGGCGGGTTCGCGCTGGCGTTCCTGTTCCTGGTCGCGTCCAGCGGCGCCAAGGCCAGCTCGCTGCCGGTGGTGGGGGTCGCGCTGGTGGTGACCTTCGTGGTCGTGCTGCTCGTGCGCCGGCGGATCCCGTGGACCCTGCTGACCCTGGGCGTGCTCACCGGCGCCGCGCAGCTCTTCGCGACGGCGGTGCTGTACCGGTTCCAGGCGTACGGCGTGACGCCCGAGCCGCTGTGGAGCTTCGAGCGGTTCTGGTCGCCGCCCGACGGGCCGATGTGGCTGGCCGTGCTTCCGGTCTGGTTCGCGTTCCTGGTCAACATGCAGCTTCGCGCGGCCGGCATCGTGCCCCTGCTGTGGCTCCGCCGCGGCCGGCTGGAGCCGACCCAGGTGTTCCTGCTGGCCGGCGGCATCGGCGGCCCGCTGATCTACCTGATGGTCAAGCAGCCGGGCGACGGCAACCAGTACTTCACCCGGGCCGGCTTCACGTTCGCGGTGCTGCTCTCGGCCTGGGGCTACGCGATGGTGTTCGACCGGGCCAAGCTGTCCCGGGTCGGCCGGGTCTTCCTCGGCGTCGAGGCCCTCGCGTTCGCGGTGGTGTTGGTGGTCGCGCAGTTCCGGCTCGCCGGCCCGGCGGAGGGGTCGGTGCCGCCGCGGCCGCTCGATCCGCTGATGCCGCTACTCCGGTGGGCGCTGGTGCTGGCCGCGGTCGGCCTCCTGCTGGCCGCGCTGTGGCCGGCGCTGAGCCGCTGGCGGCCCGCCCTGCAGGGCCGCGGGGGCGTGGTCGCGCTGACCGCGATCCTGGTGGTCGGCGCCCCTGGCCTGATCATGGACATGCGCAAGTCGGAACGATCCCCGAACGGCGGCGCGTACGCGACGATCTCGCTGCCCAGCTCCCGGGTCGACGCGGCCCGGTGGCTGCGGGACCACAGCGCGCCGTCGGACGTGGTGGCGACCAACGCGCACTGCATCAACACGCCGACCGACGGCTACTGCGACCCGCGGTCGTTCTGGCTCTCGGCGTACGCGGAACGCCGGGTACTGGTCGAGGGTTGGGCCTTCGCGCCCCGGGTGTCCGAGTCCGGTTCCTGGGCGTTCTGGGACCCGGACCTGCTGGCCCGCAACGACGCCGCCTTCACCGCCCCGACAGCGCAGTCGCTGACCGCCCTCCGGTCCGGCGAGGGTGTCCGCTGGCTGGTGGCCGACCGGCAGGTCGGCCCGGAGTCACCGGACCTGGCGACGCTGGCCGACCTGCGCTACTCGAACGACCGGATGGCCGTCTACGAGCTCCGCTGATTCTTACTTCCTGTGCGTAGCCGCACGTCGCGTTAGCATCGGGTGATGAGCACCGACGAGGTACGCCGCCGCCCGAGCAACACGCGCGCCAGCGTCCGGCGGGCGCCCGGCCCGTGTGCGCGGTGGGACGACGAGAACGCCTCGTTCATCCGCGAGATCCTCGACCTGGTCGGCGACAAGTGGAGCGTCCTGGTGATCGGCACCCTGGCCGACGGCGCGGTCCGCTACTCCGACCTGGCCGACGCGATCCCCGGCGTCTCGCAGCGGATGCTCACCCTGACCCTGAAACAACTCCGGCGCGACGGCCTGGTCGAGCGCACGGCCTACCCCGAGGTGCCGCCGCGGGTGGAATACCGACTGACCCCGCTCGGCACCTCGCTGCTGTCCACGGTGCTGGCGCTGGCCGACTGGTCCGCCACCCACTTCGCCGAGATCCGGGCCAATCGGGACGCGTACGACGCGGGCTAGATGTCACTCGAAAGGCGAATACCAGGCATGCCAACCGCGACGTACCGTCTGGGCGTGAATCTTCCGCGCTGGCCGGTCGCTCCCCCGGACCAGCGCGGCCTGTTGGTGACGGTGGCCCTGGTGATCGCCGCGCTGGCCATCGTGATCAGCCTCGCCGGGATCGTGCTCGCCGCGCTGGCGCTCGGCCGCGACGGCGGCGGCGTGGCTCAGGACAGCGGCAGCCACTCCGTCGCGGTGGTGACCTCGGTCAGGTAGTCCTGGTCGGGTGTGACGCCCAGGCCCGGGCCGGTCGGCACCGCGACGTGGCCGTCGTCGAGGACGAACGGCTCGGTGATGTCGCGGGCGAAGTAGCGGTCCGACGCGGACGTGTCGCCCGGCAGGGTGAAGTTGGGCAGCGCCGCCAGCGCCACGTTGGCCGCCCGGCCGAGGCCGGTCTCCAGCATCCCGCCGCACCAGACCGGCACGCCGTTGGCCGCGCAGACGTCGTGCACGCGGCGGGCCTCCAGATAGCCGCCGACCCGGCCGGGTTTGACGTTGACCACCGAGGTGGCGCCGAGGGCGATCGCGTCGGCGGCCGCCCGGGCCGAGGTGATCGACTCGTCGAGGCAGACCGGGGTGCGGATCAGCCTGGCCAGCGCGGCGTGCCCGCGCAGGTCGTCCTCCGGCAGCGGCTGCTCGATCAGCAGCAGGTCGAACGGGTCGAGCCGGGCCAGGTGCCGGGCGTCGGCCAGGGTGTACGCGGTGTTCGCGTCGACCTGGAGCAGCAGGTCGTCGCCGAAGCGCTCGCGGACCGCGCGGACGGGCTCGACGTCCCAGCCGGGCTCGATCTTGAGCTTGATCCGCACGTAGCCCTGGGCGCGGTAGCCGTCGACGGCATCGAGCAGCTCCGGGACCGACGACATGATGCCGACCGAGACGCCGGCGGGCACCGACGACCGGACCGCGCCGAGGTAGGAGCCGAACGACGTGCCGGACTCGCGCAGCGACAGGTCGAGCAGCGCGGTCAGCACCGCGGCCTTGGCCATCGGGTGGCCCTTGATCCGCTCCAGCGCCGACTCCAGCCGCGGCACGGTCAGCTCGCCGGTCTTGGCCAGCGCGCTGACCTCGGGCAGCAGGAACCGGCGGATCACCTCGGCGGCGCCGTCGACGTGTTCGCTGGAGTAGAGCGGCTCCGACATCGCCACGCACTCGCCCCAGCCCTCGGCCGCGTCACCGGCCGCGCGGACCAGCAGGACGTCGCGCGCGGTCTCGGTGCCGAACGAGGTGCGGAAGGGACTGACCAGGGGCATGGCGATGCGGCGGAGCTCGAGACCACGCAGGTTCAAGGATCTTTCCTCTACTCAGCTTCCATGACGTACCAACCGTCGCGGGCCATGCCCGCGATGCGGTAACCGGAGTCGAACGCGGCGCAGAGCGTGTCGGCGACCTCTCTGCGCCAGGCGACCGCGAGCGGCGGGTCGGTCCCCCGCAGGGCCTCGATGTCCAGCGGCACGGCGACCAGCAGCGGCCGGCCGTCGTAGACCGCCTTGCCGGGGCTGGGCCGGCCGAAATCGTCACGGGCGAGCGCCACCTCGGCACCGGCCGCGTACACCGCCTGCATGTTGATCTCGCGCGCGTCGCCGGACGCGGCCGCGATCGCCTCGGGCGAGGCGACGTCCCACTGGATGTAGAGGCGGTCGCTGGTGGCGTCGCCGGCGTTGATCCCGTCGGTCATCTGGCCGTAGAAGTCCGGCAGGTATTTGACCGCCCGGGCGCCCAGCTTGTGCAGGTTGAAGTAGGCGTTGCGGCGGACCAGCGGGTCGAAGGTCCAGTGCACCGACTCGATGCGCCGGTCCAGGGCCCAGGCGCGCTGGTGCAGCTTGATGGCGTGCCCGGCGCCGCGACTCTGGGTCGCCGGGTCGACGCCCGTGATGTGCGAATGGAGATGGTCGAGGCCGAAGAAGGCGACGGCCGCGCCGATCATCCGATCGTCACGGAACGCGCCCACGACGTAGTTGCCGGCGTACGACAGCGCGCGCATCATCCGCGCGTCCAGCAACTCGTTGGGCGAGTCCGTGCGCCAGATCCGGCCGAACAGCCGGGCCGCCTCGTCGTGTGCGGCGGGTTCGCGGAGTTCCCGCACAGTGATGCCCAGCCGGGCCGCGGCGGCGGTCGCGACCTCTTGAGCCTCCGCGATCAGCTCGTCCACCCAGCCTCCCGTTGTGCAGACCGAGTCCTTACTTCAACAGGTGAACAGGCCTCGTGTCGAGGCTACCGTAGGTAATTGATGCTTTTCTTTACGTTGCCACCCACGGCCGAGCCGCCCATCCGACGCACTTTCGTCGAAACGGGGTAAACCGGATCTTCGATCTAGCGGCCTGAACGCAGCTTAAGGCATGATTGTTACTGCTCGGTATGTGCGTGGGTAAGAGATCGGTGCGGAATCCTCGGCCTTGGAGGGGTGACCATGCCGGAGCGGACCTCGGTGACGCTGCCCGACGGCGTGCGGTTGCACGTCGAGATCAGCGGGACCGACGATGCGGCGATCACCGTCTTCCTGCTGCACGGGTGGACCCTCGACACCCGCACCTGGCACCGCCAACTCGTGGGGCTGCAGGAGGCGCTGGGCACGCCGGTGCGGATCGTGGCGTACGACGCCCGCGGGCACGGCCGTTCCGACGGCACGAGCCGGTCCGGCGCCAACCTGGCCCAGCTCGGCGACGACCTGGCCGAGGTGATCACGGCGGTCGCGCCGACCGGGCCGATCGTGCTCGCCGGCCACTCGCTGGGCGGCATGACGATCATGGAGTTCGCGCACGGGCACCCCCGCTTCTTCGCGCTGCGGGTGGCCGGCCTGGTCTTCATCTCGACCACCGCCGAGGGGCACACCCACACCGCCTACGGGCTTCCACCGCGGATCACCCGCATCATCCGTCTCGCCGAGACCACCGGCGCCGGCATCCTCGCTCGTGGCGGCTCCTGGCGGCTGCACCGCTACGTGCTCCGGGCGCTCGCCCCGTCCCTGCGCTGGCTGCTCTTCGGCGACCGCTGCGCGGCCGAGGACCTGATCGTCACCACCGCGGCCGTGGCCCGGGCGCAGCTGCTGGCCATCGGCGCGTTCCGCTCGTCGGTCGGCGAGCAGCAGCGGCTGGCCACCCTGGCCGCCCTCGGCGACCTGCCCGCGGCGGCGCTGGTCGGCGACCAGGACCGGCTCACGCCCCCGCCCTGCGCCGAGTCGATCGCCGAGGCCCTGCCCAACGCCGACCTGACCATCTGCCCCGGCGCCGGCCACATGCTGATGCTGGAGCGCCCGGCGATCGTCACCGCGGCACTCGCCCAGGTAACCCGGGCGGCCCTCGGCAACCCCCAGGACGCCGAGGACCTCCAGGCCGCCTAAGGGCAAGGAAGGGCCCCTCTTAACGCTTTCCGTAGAGGAAGGGCCCCTTCTTAACAACGCCAGCCTGCGGCGCGTTAACAAGGGGCCCTTCCTATGCGGAAAGCGTTAAGAAGGGGCCCCTGCTTTCACGATGACGCGGTCGAGGTGGGTGAGGAAGTTCGGGCCGAAGGCGGTCGCCGGGGTGTGCGCTCCCGCTTCCACGGCGCCGCCCGTGCGGCCGCCCGTGCCGGCCAGCAGGTGCTCCGCCGCGCGGTGCACGGAGTCGGCGGTCAGGTCGTAGGCGTTCGGGCCCGTCAACGTGGCCGTGCGGACCTCACCGGCCGCGTTGCGCACCTCGCCCCACACCTCGCACGTCGTCGCGGCCCGGGTCGCCGCGGTCGGGCCGGGTGGCTGGCGGCGGATCGCCCGGGCGGCGAGCGCGCGGACCGGCGCGAACCGGATCAGCCGCGTCCACAGGCTCGGTGCCGGGACCCGGGTGTAGACGACGATGTCGCCGATCCCGGTCGAGTGGTGCGCGGTGACCAGGTCGCCCCAGGGCACGGAGCCGACGCGGCGGACCTTCGAGGGGAACGGCACCTCGCGGGCCGGGGTGCCGATCGGCGTCGACACGAGCCTGCCGGCGATCCGCCGCCAGCCGCCCCGCGCGTTCATCGACAGGCCGGTGGTCGCGGTGCCCCGGCTCATCCCGCCGGGCGCGACGAAGGCGAGCTCCAGCGCGGTCGCGTCCGGCAGCGCCGCGTGCAGCAGGTTGGCCAGGCAGTCGGTGGGTACGACGTCGAAACCGGCCCCGGTGAGCAGGACGACGCCGGCCGCCCGGGCGTCGGCGGCCCGGGCCAGCACGGCCTCGAAGACCGGATGCTCGCCGGTCACGTCGAGATAGTGGGTGCCGGTGTCGAGGCAGGCGTCGACCATCGGGCCGGCGGTGGCCACGAACGGGCCCGCACAGTGGGCGACCACGTCGACGTCGGCCAGGTGGCGCCGGGTGGCGGCGGGGTCGCGGAGATCGAAGACGACGTGCTCGAGACCGAGCTCGTCGGCGAGGGCGCGGACGGCGGCGGCATTGCGGCCGGCGAGGAGGGGACGGGCGCCACGGCTGACGGCCAGCCGGGCGACGAGGTCGCCGGTGTAGCCGTTGGCGCCGTAAATCATCCAACGTTGATGGGGCACGGCACCACCGTAAGGGCTCAAGCCCGATCCTATCGAGATGCGAGTAGGCGCACATCGACCCGGTTACCGATTCGTCCGGGCCCGGCGACCCGTACTCTCGTTCGGGTTGGTCGCGCGACCTGCGGCCCGAGCCATCGCACGAGGAGCCATCCGCTTGACCGACGTCACCACGCTCCAGCAGGAGATCGCGACCGAGCAGAAGCACGTCGACCGGGTCTACGCCCGGGTCGACGAGCTGCGCAAGGCTGCCGCACACGCCGAGCGGGAGGGTTACCGCCAGGCCGCCGTCGGCAACTTCGGCGCGCTGGTCGAGCGTGACGCGTTCGTGTTCCACGCCGCCCGCCGGCGCTACCTCCTCGACGCCGAGCACGAAGGGCTGGTCTTCGGCCGCCTGGACATGCACGGCGGTGCCAGCTTCCACGTCGGCCGGCTCGGCGTCCGCGACGAGGACGCCCAGCCGATGGTCGTCGACTGGCGCGCGCCCGCCGCTGCGGCGTTCTACCAGGCCACGGCGGCCGAGCCGCGCGGCGTGATCCGGCGCCGCATGATCCAGTCGTCCGGCGTCCGGGTGACCGGCATCGAAGACGACCTGCTCGACCCCGAGGCGGCGCCGGAGCAGATGCGGGTGGTCGGCGACGGCGCCCTGCTCGCCTCGCTGTCGAAGGCGACCGGGCACGGCATGCGCGACATCGTCGCCACCATCCAGCGCGAGCAGGACCAGGCGATCCGCTCACCCGGCGGCGGCGTCACGATCGTGTCCGGTGGCCCCGGCACGGGCAAGACGGCGGTGGCCCTGCACCGGGCGGCCTACCTGCTCTACTCGGACCGCAGCCGGTTCGCCGGCGGCGGCATCCTGGTGGTCGGCCCGTCCACCGTGTTCGTCGAGTACATCGCGTCGGTGCTGCCGTCCCTCGGCGAGGAGTCGGCGACCCTGCGCTCGCTCGGCACGCTGGTGCCGGGCTGGTCGGCGACCCGCACCGACCCGGGCCCGGTGGCCGCGATCAAGGGCTCGCTGCGGATGCGCCGGGTGCTCGAACGCGCCTCCCACGACGCGGTGCCGGACGGCCCGACCTCGCTGCGCCTGCTCTACCGGGGCACCCTGCTCCAGCTCGACCGCTACCAGCTCGACCGGATCCGCACGCGTGCGCTGCCCCGCGGCGCCCGCCGCAACGAGGTGCGCAAGGTCGGTTTCGACGGTCTCTTCGACGCGCTCTGGGCCCAGGCCCAGGAGCAGAAGATGCCCGGGCTGAAGAAGGCCGAGTTCGAGGGCGCGCTGGCCGAGCGGGAGGACTTCCGCTCGTTCGTCAAGGAATGGTGGCCCCGGCTGCGCCCGCGGCACGTGCTGGCCTGGCTGGCGGACCCGGCGCGGCTGCGCCGGTACGCGGACGGGCTGCTCACCCCGGCCGAGGTCAGACTGCTGACCGGCAGCTTCCACCCCGAGGAACCGACCATCGCCGACGTCGCACTGCTCGACGAGCTCGACGCGGTGCTCGGCCGGCCGGCGCGCTCGGCCCGCCAGCAGCGCAACCAGTTCGAGGTCGCGCGGGGCGTCTACGAGCTGAGCACCTCGTCGGAGCGGGCCCGCGCCGCGCGGGCCGCGGCGACCGAGCGGCCCGACGACTACCGGGAGTACGCCCACGTGGTGGTCGACGAGGCCCAGGACGTCTCGCCGATGCAGTGGCGGATGCTGGGCCGCCGCGGCAAGCTGGCGTCCTGGACGGTGGTCGGCGACCCGGCCCAGACCGCGTGGACCGGCGACCCGGGCGAGCTCGACCAGTCCCGGGACCGGGCGCTGGGCACGCGGGAGCGCAACCTGTACACGCTGACCACCAACTACCGGAACTCGGCGGAGATCTTCGAGGTGGCCGCGGCGGAGATCCGCACCATCGCGCCGGACCTGCCGCTGCCCACGGCGGTGCGGTCGACCGGTGTGGCGCCGGTGGCGCTGTCGGTGCCGCCGGCCGAGCTGTCGGCCGCGGTGCGCTCGGCCGTGGACGACCTGCTCGGCGAGGTGGAGGGCACGGTCGGCGTGATCACGGCGGTGCCCCGCGTCGGCGAGGTCGCGGGCTGGCTGGCCGACATCGACGAGCCGCGCCTGCAGGTGGTGACCAGTCTGCAGGCCAAGGGCATGGAGTACGACGGTGTCGTCCTCGTCGCGCCGGGCGAGATCCGCGCGGGTGGCGCGGCGGGCGTACGCACGCTGTACGTCGCCCTGTCCCGCGCCACCCAGCGGTTGGTGACCGTCGACGTCAGCGCGTGACGGCGACGGCGGTGTAGGTGGTGTCCGGCGTCGGTGGCGTCGTGAACCGGGCGTTGGGCAGGTAGAGCCGCTTGCCGTACGCGGCGATGGTGGTCGGCACGTCGAACGACGGGCTGGTGATCGTCCGGACCACGGTGCCCCGCGTGCCGGAGCGGTTGAGGTCGACGACGGCGATCTGGTTGAGGCGGTTCTGCACCACGTAGAGGCGGCGCCCCTCGAGCCAGAGCCCGTCGCCGTTGGTCATCGGCACACCGCCGAGGTCGACCTGGGTCGCCGCGCCGCTCTCGTCGTCGACCACGAACAGCAGGCCGGTGTTGGACTGCACGACGAGCAGGTTCCGGCCGTCCGGCGTACGGGCGATGCCGTTGGCGTTGGTGGCGCCCGGCGTGAACACGAAGTCCCCGGAGAGCGGGACGGTCTCGAAGGTGTCGCCGAGCTTGCCGTGCCGGCCGAACGGCACCTTGTAGAGGACGGGTTGCTGCGAGTCGGTGAACCAGGCGGCGTCGCGCGTGAGGATCACGTCGTTGACGAAGCTGGTCCCGTCGGTGAAGTTCCAGATCTTCAGGGTCTTGCCGGTGCGGGCGTCGACCACCCGGCCGTCGCCGCTCGCCGCGCCGCTGACGAAGAGCCGGCCCTGCTGGTCGAGCTTGAGCCCGAGCGATCCGGCGCCGAAACCCGGGTTGATGATCTCGCCGCGGCCGGTGGCGAGGCTGGCCCGGTAGATGGCCCCGGTCGCCCGGGACCCGAAGTACGCGTACGGGAGCTCGCCGATGGCGATGCCCTCCGGCTGGAACCCGTTGGGCAGCGCGATGGTGGTCGGGAACGGATCGTGCTTCTTGTCGTGTGCGGTAGCTGTGCTGGCCGGTCCGAGCAGGGTGGCGGCGAGTACCGCGGTCAGACCCAGCGCGATTCGGTGGCGCACGATGGCTTCTCCTCTCGACGACGTCCGTTCAGGGATGCACGGACGTCACGCCGTTTCGGTTCAACCTTCAACCAACCTGCGGTGGTGGAATGGGCGCCCCGCTGGCCAGCAGGTCGGTCAGCGCCGCCAACCGCTTGGTGCGGGCGGCCGGGCTGGGCGCGCTGGTCAGCTTGAGGATGACCGCGTAGCGGCTGGTCTTGTCGAGCCCGGCGAACCGCGCCGCCGCGGCGGGATTGTCCGCGAGGGCCGCTTCGAGGTCTTCGGGAGTTCTCGCGTCCCGCTGCGCCGGATAGGCGGCGGCCCAGCGACCGTCCACCTTGGCCGCCTCGATCTGGGCGAACCCGGCGGGCCGCATCCGACCGGCGGCGATCAGCGTCTCGGCGCGGTCCACATTGACCTGTGACCAGCGCGCGCCGGTGCGGCGGGGCGAGTAGCGCTGCAGGAAATGGGTGTCGTCCAGGCCGCGCCGCTGGCTGTCGATCCAGCCGAAGCAGATCGCGACATCGCCGGCCTCGTGCGCGGTGATGGTCGGCGTCGGCGCGCCCTTCTTGGCGATCGCCAGCCACGCCTCGCCGGCGGTCTCGTGATGCTCGGCCAGCCACGCTTCCCAGTCGGCCAGCGCGTGGAAGGTCATCGGGTCCATGCGCGCGAGGCTATCGCGGCAGGTCGCCGAAGCCCGGCTGGAAGCGGGGCGACGGCTCGCCCGGTTCGGCCCACCACCGCGCCCGCCGGGCGTGCGCACCCGGTACGTCCGCGAGCAGCCGGTCCGGGTCGACCAGGCTGGCCAGCGCCTCCGCGAGCTTCTCCCGCAACTCGGCGGCGGCCTCGTCGACCGTGTCCGGCTCGGTCGACCAGTCGATGTCGGCCTCCCGGAGCCGACGCACGGCCTGGTCGCCGACGGCGATCGGATCGTCGACCACCACCTCGACACGGCAGTAGAGCTGCATCACGACCGGTTCGTCTTTGAACACGCCCACCAGGGTCGCACGGCCTTGCCCTAATACCCCCTGGGGGTATAGTCGGCGGCATGCGAGACGACGGTGAGCACGCAGCGGTCACGGTGAGCACGGCGGTCACGGCGGTCACGGCGGACACAGCGGGCATGGTGGGCACGACAAGCACGCCGGTCATGATCCGGAGCAGTTCCGCCGGAAGTTCTGGCTGTCCCTGGCGCTGACCGTCCCCATCGTCGTGACCAGCGAGATGGTCATGGACTGGTTCGGCTACTCGCTGGACTTCCCTGGCATCGACTGGTTCGGCCCGGTGCTGGGGTCGGCGGTCTTCTTCTACGGCGGTTGGCCGTTCCTGGTCGGCGCGGTCCGCGAGCTCCGCGACCGGGCGCCCGGGATGATGCTGCTCATCGCGATGGCGATCACCGTGGCCTACGGCGCCTCGCTGGCCACCGCCGCGGGCGCGTTCGACCTCGACTTCTGGTGGGAGCTGGCCGCGCTGGTGACCATCATGCTGCTCGGCCACTGGCAGGAGATGAAGGCCATCGGCCAGGCCCAGGGCGCGCTCGCGGCGCTGGCCGCCCTGCTGCCCGACGACGCCGAACGGGTCAGCGGGGACGGCGTGGAGACGGTGCCCGTATCGGAGCTGACGCTTGACGACGTCGTGCTGGTGCGACCCGGTGCGCGGGTGCCCGCTGACGGCCGGATCGTCGACGGCGCCGCCGAGGTCGACGAGTCGATGATCACGGGCGAGTCCCGGCCGGTGCCGCGCGCGACGGGCGACCGGGTGGTCGCCGGCACGGTGGTCACCGACTCCGCGGTGCGGATGCGCGTCGACGCCCTCGGCGACGACACCGCGCTCGCGGGCATCCAGCGCCTGGTCGCGCAGGCACAGGCGTCCAGCGGCCGGGCACAGGTGCTGGCGGACCGGTTCGCCGCGTGGCTCTTCTACATCGCCACCACGGCGGCCGTGATCACCTTCCTCGTGTGGTGGGCGGTCGGCAACCTCGACGACTCGGTCGTCCGCACCGTCACCGTGCTCGTGATCGCCTGCCCGCACGCGCTGGGCCTGGCCATCCCGCTGGTCATCGCGTTGTCGACGGCCGTGTCGGCGCGAGCGGGCATCCTGGTCAAGGACCGGCTGGCCCTGGAGCGGATGCGCGTCGTCGACGCGGTGCTGTTCGACAAGACCGGCACCCTGACCAAGGGCGCGCACAAGGTCACCGGCGTCGCCGCCGCCGACGGCGTCACCGAGCAACAGGTACTGAGCTGGGGCGGCGGCGTCGAGGCCGACAGCGAACACCCGCTGGCCAAGGCGATCGTCACGGCGGCCGGCGAGCCGGCCCGCGCGACGGGTTTCCGGTCCCTGACCGGGCGAGGGGTGCAGGCCACGATCGACGGCACCGCGTACGCCGTGGGCGGGCCCGCGCTGCTGCGCGAGCTGGGTGTCGAGGTGCCGGCGGGCCTGGCGAGCCGGACCGAGGGTTGGGCCGGCCGGGGTGCGGCCGTGCTGCACCTGCTCCGGCTGCCCGACGGCGCCGACGCCGAGGTGCTCGGCGCCTTCGCGCTCGAGGACGAGGTGCGTCCCGAGGCGCGGCAGGCCATCGCCCAGCTGCGCGAGCAGGGCATCCGGACCATCGCGATGATCACCGGCGACTCCCGCGCGGTGGCCGACGCGGTCGCCGCCGACCTGGGCTTCCGGCCCGGCGTCGACGAGGTGTTCGCCGAGGTGCTGCCGGCCGACAAGGACCGCGCGGTCGCGGACCTCCAGGCCCGCGGGCTGCGGGTGGCGATGGTCGGCGACGGCGTCAACGACGCGCCGGCGCTGGCCCGCGCCGACGTCGGGATCGCCATCGGCGCCGGCACCGACGTCGCGATCGAGTCCGCCGGCGTGGTGCTGGCCTCGTCCGACCCGCGCGGCGTCACCGGCATCATCCGGCTGTCGCGGGCCTCGTACCGCAAGATGATCCAGAACCTGGCCTGGGCCGCCGGCTACAACATCGTCGCGATCCCGCTGGCCGCCGGCGTCTTCGCCTGGGCCGGTCTGACCCTGAGCCCCGCCCTCGGCGCGGTGCTGATGTCGGCGTCGACCATCGTGGTGGCGCTCAACGCCCAGCTGCTCGCCGCGTGCGCGCCTGCGTCCCCCGGAGGCCGGCGTAGCTATGGTTGAAGACATGACGGCACCGGCGACCGGCCCGACCCGCGGCTATACGGCGAGCAAGGACCAACTGGTCGGCCGGCTGCGCCGGATCGAGGGCCAGGTCCGCGGGATAGAGCGGATGGTCGACGACGACCGCTACTGCATCGACGTGCTGACCCAGATCTCCGCGATCCAGGCCGCACTCGACAAGGTCGCCCTGGGCCTCCTCGACGGCCACGCCCGCCACTGCATGAAAGAGGGCGCCGAAGAAGGCCGCGCCGACGAGATGGCCGGCGAGATGATGGCCGCCGTCGGCCGCCTGATGAAGCGCGGTTAGTCCTCAGCGAGGGCAGCCACCACGGGCAGGCGGCCCGCGCGGCGGGCGGGCAGGACGGCGGCCAACAGCGCGGCCGCCGCGGCGGCCAGGACGACCAGGGTGAGCTGGCCGATCGGGAGCACCGGGACGCCGTGGCCGTAGGTGTCGATCAGGGCCGCCGCCGCCACCCAGCCGATGCCGGCGCCGAGAGCCACCCCGCCGACCGCGCCGACCACCGCGATCAGGCCAGCCTCGAGCAGCAGCAGGCCGTGTAGCTGTCGGCGGGACAGGCCGAGGGCGCGCATCGTCGCCGACTCGCGGCGGCGTTCCACGACCGAGAGCGCGAGGGTGTTGCCGATGCCGAACAGGGAGATCAGCACCGACATGCCGAGCAGCGCGGCGAAGATGCCGAGCAGTTCGTCGAGGGAGGCGGCCAGCTCGTCGGCCTCGGCCGCGCGGCTGGTCACCTGTACCACCGGGTACGCGCGCAGCTCGGCGTCGAGCACCTGGCGACCGTCCGTGGTGGACACTCCGGGTGCCAGGTCGACCAGGATCTCCACCGCCGGGCGCTGGCCGTACGCCGCCGTGAAGGCGCCGTAGGAGACGAGCGCCGAGCCGTCCAGCGGCGAGTCGTCGTAGAGCGCCACCACCCGCAGCGTGCCGAGCGCGCCGAACGGCGCCGACGAGCCGGTCGACAGCCCGCGGTCGGCGGCATAGCCACGCGCGAGGGCCACCGTGCCCGGCCCGAGCTCGGCCAGCGAGCCCGCCGTCACCTCCGGCCGGATCGCGCCGCGGAGCTGGTCCGGTGGCACCGCGGCGACCCGGGTCCGCTCCCCCGCGAGCGGCGTCTCCGAGCGCACCTCGGCGACCGTCGCGAACGCGGAGTGCCGGCGCAGCGCATCCGCCAGTCCCGGCGGCATTCCGGCGCGCATCGACTCGAACGTGCCATCGGTGCGGGCCCGGTTGAGCGTGAACTCGACCGGGAAGTTCTCGGTCAGCTCGCGGCCGCTCTGGTCCCGCGCGGTGGCCAGCAGCACCGCGAACAGCGACATCAGCGCCACCCCGATGACCAGCGCCAGCGTGGTGGCGGCCGCGCGGCGCGGGTTGCGGCGGGCGTTGGCCACCGCGAGCGTCGGCACGGTGCCGAACAGCCGGGCGGGCAGCCAGCCGACCAGCGCGACCGCCCGGGGCACGAGCAGCGGTCCGGCGACGACCGCCGCCACGAACAGCACCATCCCGCCGCCGAGCACCAGCGGCAGGCCGGGGAAGCCGAGCGGGACGCCGGCACCGACCGCGAGCAGCCCGCCCGCGCCGAGCAGGGTCGCGGCGACCACCCGGGCGGTGCGGCGGCCGCCGGCCACGGCCCGCGGCTCGGACAGGGCGGCGTCGCGCAACGCGGCCAGCGGCGCGACCCGGCCCGCGGCCAGGGCGGGCACCAGCGCGGAGACCACCGCGACGAAGGTGCCGAAGCCGACCGCGACCAGGAACGTCGGCCAGCGCACCACCGGCGCGTGCAGTGGGATGTCGGTGGCCACCAGCTCGCGGCCCCAGATCAGCCCGTACCCGATCAGCACGCTCATCAGCAGGCCGCCGATCGAGGCGACGATGCCGAGCAGCAGCGCCTCCAGCAGCACGGTGCCGCTGACCTGGCGGCGGGTCGCGCCGACGGCGCGGAGCAGGGCCAGCTCGCGGGTGCGCTGGGCGGCCAGGATCGCGAACGTGTTGTAGATGACGAAGGCCGACACCGTCACGGCGACCAGGCCGAAGCCGAGGAGCACGGCGACGAAGCCGGTGACGTACTTGCCGGCCTCGACGGCCAGCTTGGCGCGGAGCTCGGCACCGGTCAGCACCGGGTACGCGTGCCCCAGCGCGGCCGCGACCCGGTCCCGCAGCACCGCCTCGGACACCCCGGGCCGAGCGGCGACCACCACCTCGGCGAACCGCTCCGTGCCGGTCAGCGCCGTGAGCTCCGAGTCGGCGAGCGCGGCGATGGTGGACCCGCCGTAGAGCCGGTTGACGCCGAGGTCGAGCACCCCGACCAGGGTCAGCGTGCGCGGCTCGCCTTCGGCGTCGAGCACGGTCACCGGGCCGCCCACCGTGAACCCGGCCCGGGCCACGGTGTTCTTCTCGACCGCGAGCTCACCCGGGCCGCGCGGCAGCCGGCCGGAGAGCAGGTCGTACGCCGCCAGCGATGGCACGTCAGGCACCGACAGCCCGTAGCCGACGTGGCCGTGGTCCATCATCAGTTGGCCGTCCCGGTCGAGCATGCTCAGCCAGGCCGCCATCCGGCCGTCGACGGCCTCGACCCCGTCGAGCGCGGCGATGGTCTCGACCGTGTCGCGCTCGGCCAGCAGCGCCGCGGGCTCGACCGCCACGTCGACGTTGCGGGCCGAGCGGGCCAGGTCGTCGTAGAACGCGGCCCGGGCCGTGTCGCCGTAGACCAGGGTGCCGGCGAGGAAGCCGACCCCGACCATCACCGCGAAACCGGTCAGGACGAGCCGGACGGCGTGTGCCCGGAACCCGGTCACGGCGAGGCGGAGCAGAGGCCGTTTCACGTCGACCAGTCTGAACACCCGCCACCCGGGCCCGCCACGCCCCACCGGTAAACATCACGACAGTCCCATCGGGCGGACAATGGGAATGGTTCCCGGTGTCACCTTTGCATACATAGCGATGTTTGCATAAGACTGTAGTGAGCAGCGGAGATCAAGGACGGAGGACCGGTGGGGGCTGGACACGACCACGGCGCGCGCGATGCGGGCGCCCAGCACCGCGGGCGGCTCTGGGCGGCCTTCGGTCTGCTCGCCGTCTTCATGGTCGTCGAGGCGGTCACCGCGTTCGCCACCGGCTCGCTCGCCCTGCTCTCCGACGCCGGGCACATGTTCACCGACGTCCTCGGCATCGGCATGGCCCTGGCCGCGATCACCGCGGCCCGGCGTGCGGCCCGCGATCCGCAGCGCACCTTCGGCCTCTATCGGCTGGAGGTGCTGGCCGCCCTGGCCAACGCGGTGCTGCTGTTCGGCGTCGCGCTCTACGTGCTGGTCGCGGCCGTGCGCCGGTTCAGTGACGCACCCGAAGTCAGCACCACACCGATGTTGATCGTCGCCGGGCTGGGTCTGGTGGCCAACATCGTCGCGTTCGGGCTGCTGCGCCGGGGCGCCAAGGAGAGCATCAACGTGCGGGGCGCCTATCTCGAGGTGCTCGGCGACCTGGTCGGCTCGGTCGGCGTGCTGGTCGGCGCCGGGGTGATCGCCGGCACGGGCTGGTTCCTGGTCGACCCGCTGATCGCGGTCGCGGTCGGCCTGTTCATCCTCCCCCGCACCTGGAAGCTCGGCCGCGAGGCGCTGCGGATCCTGGTGCAGGCCGCGCCCGAGCACCTCGACGTCGCCGCGATGCGCACCTCGCTCGGCGCCGTGCCGGGCGTGTGCGACGTGCACGATCTGCACGTCTGGACCCTGACCTCGGGCATGGAGGTCGCCTCCGCGCACCTCGGCATCGAGGGCGACGCCGAGGTCGCCACGGTGCTGACCGCCGCGCGGACGACGCTGCAGGACGGCTTCGGCATCGAGCACGCCACCCTCCAGGTGGAGCCGGTCGCCTCGACGGGCGACTGCCACACCGCCCGCTGGTGACCGTGGGTGTTTAGCGCGGCCTTAACTTTGATGACCTTCGGAGGAGAATTTGCCCGGATAAATCCGGGCAAGCTGCGCTAATACCGATTTAACGGCCCTCCCGCTCCGTAGGCATTCCTGGGTACCCTCCAGATCGATCTTCGCTGGACGGGCACCCGCCGGCCCCGCGCAGATCGTCGCCTAATCGCCTTGGCGAGCCGGGGAACCACGCACCAGGGGTGAGTCCGCGCGAGCGGTAGGGATCTTCCGTCCCGAACCCGTCAGCTAACCCGGCCGGCGGCTGACGGAAGGACATGCCCCAAGATGATCGATCCCCCCAGTCATCCGCACCTCCGACGACGACGATGGATCCGGGTCGCCACCGTCGCGCTGTTCGGGCTCGTCCTCGGGCTCGTGGGCCCGATGGCACCGGCCAACGCCGACCCCGAGGACGAGGGCGGCACCGCCGAGCTGCGCGAGCAGCTCGACAAGGCGAGCCGAGGCTTCCTGGACGCCCAGAGCGCGCTGAAGCGCTCGAAGGGCAAGCAGCAGGAGCACGAGGCCCAGCTGAAGACCATCGAGCAGGACCTGGCGACGCACGTCGAGACGGTCGCCGAGATCGGCCGCTCGGCCTACCGCACCGGCCGGCTCGGCCCGCTGTCCGCGCTGATCAACAGCGACTCGCCGGACCGCTTCCTGGAGCGGGCCAACGCGCTCGGCATGGTCGCCGCCAACGAGCAGCGCGAGATCGGCAACCTGGAGCAGGCGAAGGAACGGGCCGCACAGACGGGTGCCGCGATCAAGACGGAGGTACGCGAGCAGGAACGCCAGGTGGCGTTGATGAAGGCTCGCAAGGACCAGGCCGAGCGGGCGCTGGACGTCGCCGCCCGGGCGCAGAAGGCGGACGCGGCGAAGGCGGCCCAGTCCGGCGGGACCGGCAGCAACACCGGCGGCTCCGGCGGTGCCACCGCGACACCCACCAAGCGCAACAGCGACGGCAGCTACCCGACCGAGTCGTGCAGCATCAACGACCCGACCCCGGCCACCGGCTGCATCACCCCGCGGACGCTGCACGCGCTCAACCAGGCCAAGGCGGCCGGGCTTCACGCGGTACGTGTCGTGCCACCGCAACGGTGGGTCCGGCGAGCATCCCAAGGGCCGGGCGTGCGACTTCGCGGCCGCCAAGGGCGGCTTCGAGGGCGACGCGACCGGCGGCGACAAGACCTACGGCACGAACCTGGCGAACTACTTCATCCGCAACTCGGATCGGCTCGCCGTGCTCTACGTGATCTGGTACCGGCAGATCTGGTTACCCAGCAGTGGTTGGAAGGCGTACAGCGGTGCGGGCGGAGACCCGTCCAGCGACCACACCAACCACGTGCACCTGAGCGTCTACTGAGGTCGCACACCATCCGGGGGTACGCCGTCCGGCGTGCCCCCGGATGCTTTCTCCAGCACGGTGGGCAGTCGCTCGGCGAGCGCGTGGTGGGCCGCCTGGGCCTGCTTGAACGCGTACCCGAAGAGCAGGGTCGGCGCCGTGAGCATGATCGAGACCTCGGCCTCGATGCCGCCGCCGGACAGCGGATAGATCCGGGTGGTGTTGCGCAGCGTCGTGCCGGGGCGCTGGCGCGCGAGGGTGACGATCTCGGCGTCGCACGCCCGCGGGCCCTCCGCCGGACCGGGCCTGTTGATCGCCAGCACGTCGGCGGTGTAGGTCGTCGTGAAGTGGAACGGGCCGAGCGGGAACCGGTCGTTGATCACGAAGCTGCGCACCGCGCCGTCGACCGGCGGCACCTCGGTGACCTTGACGATGAACGGGTGTAGCTCGGTGTGCCGGCTGAAGTCCGACAGCAACGCGACCGCGTCGGCGGCCTCGCACCGCGCCCGCAGCGTGTAGGTGAACGTGCCGCTCTTCGGCACGGTGGCTCCCTAGTTCAGGTGGTGCAGGGCCGGCGCCGGAAGGGCGCGGAGTGCCGGGGCGCTGGTCGGCATGATCGACGACCATAGACCGATGGCGACGTCGGCGCTGACCGGCCGGTCGGCCGGCGTGCGGCTCATGGTCGCCCGGCACAGCTCGGCGACGGCGCGGGGCAGGCCAGGCACGGCGAGCACCGGAGCGGGTGCGGTGCGCGGGCGGTCCGTCTGCGAGCCGCGGCCGGTCAACATCTGGAGCAGCAGCAGGCCGAGCGCGAAGACGTCGTCGGCGGGCAGCCCGGGAGCGCCGGCGGGACCGGCCAGGCCGAAGTCGATCATCTTGACGCCGGACCGGGTGAGCATGACGTTGCGGGCCGATACGTCGCGGTGCACGACGCCGCGGCGGTGCGCCACGGCGAGCACGTCGGCGACGGTGGCCGCGATCCGCACCGCCTCGGGCCAGGGCAGCGGGCCGCCGACCAGCCGGCCGGCCAGCGCGACGCCGTTGAGCAGTTCGAGGACGACGTACGGCGCCACCGAGCCGTCCGGCAGCGGGGCGTTGCCGTGGTCGTAGACACGCGGGACGCTCGGGTGCCGGAGCCGCGCGGTGAGGTCGGCCTCACGACAGGCGGTGCCGGCGTGCGCCGACGAGATCAGCTTGATGGCCAGCGGGCGGGCGGAGTGGCTGTCGAAGCCGTGGTAGACCGTCGACACGCCACCACGCGCGATGGGACCCAGCAGGACGTACCGCCGGAGGATGGTCGTGCCCATCCGCAACCACGCCACGACCCGGCACTCTTCCGGGTCAGGGGTGCCCGGACAAGGGGTACGGGGCAGGCTTTAACCGGCGATAAGACTCAGGCCCCGGCGGGGGTGTTGAGGTCGCCGAGATAGGGCTCCGGTGCACCGAAGAGACCGAGCAGGCCGGTGACCCAGAGTTGGCGGTGCACGAACCGGCTGGGTTCGGTCACCACGAGCTTGATTCCACTTACCTCGGCGGTCTGGAAGCCGGCCACCATGGCACTGATGCCAACGGAGTCGATGAAGCTCACCAGCCGGAGATTGAGCTCGATCCGGGTGGGGCGGTCATCGGTCAGCGCCGCGGCGATGGCCTCTTTCACCTCGTGGGCGGAGTCGACATCGATCTCACCGCGGGGGGCAATCTCGAGGACTCCGTTGGCACGCCGAGTTGTCACGATCGACAGACTCACGCAACTACCTCCGAGCTCGAACCTCGGTCCGCATCCAGGGGACCTTTCGACAGTACGCGGACCGCGACCGAGGGTATTCGCATCCATCACATGGTCGCCAGCCTTGCGGCCGCGTACTTTCCCCTTTCTCGTATTCCGAAACCGGCATAGCCGGCAAAACGATGAATATGTGACCTTCGACTCGTGTGAACGGAGCACACGTGTCGAATTCGGCCGCGGCCAGCCTACCGCACGTGTCGGCCGTCACACTGGGTGAGGCCGACGCCGACCGTCCACAGTCGGCACCCGTGTGAGTTACGTCGCGTTACCGTGACGATCCGTGGTTTGCGCCCACGGGCCGGCGGGCACTCACCCAAAGAGCCGGACGCTCCGTTGCGTCCGAAGTGGCAGGTTCGGCGACCGAGGAGGACAGCAACGATGTTCGGAACCAACCTCATGGACCGCCGGAGCAGGACCGAGCGGATCAGCGACGACGCGTGGGACCACCTGCACGACTTCGTCGACTCGGCGCGGTCCGCCGGACGGCGTACCGCCGGCCTGGCGGGCGACGCCGGCAGCGCCGTCACCGGCGCGGTCGGTGCGGTCGGCGGCGCGGCCAGCGTCGTCGGCGACGCGGCCGACGAGGCCCGGCGGCGAGCCGTTCTCGCCTACGACGCCCTCGCCGGACGCCGGATGCCGACACCGTGGGTGCTGCTGATCGCGGCCGCCGCGGTCGGCGCGGCGATCGGCTGGGCCGCCGGGTCGGCATCCCGGGCGGCGATCGCACGAATGGGTGACGAGGCACACGGCGCTCGGGTCGACGAGATCGAGTTCGTCGAGGCCGACCGCGCGAAGTCGACGCTGGAGAGCTAGCAACGGTGCGCGGGGTTGCCGAACAGCCAGACCGGCAACCCCGCTCTGCGCCCGATTGACGTGTGACGGTGCGCGAGCAATGC
Source organism: uncultured Actinomycetota bacterium (assembly GCA_963840005.1). Taxonomy (GTDB): domain Bacteria; phylum Actinomycetota; class Actinomycetes; order Mycobacteriales; family Micromonosporaceae; genus Asanoa. The sequence continues at coordinate 40,800 of CAWIXO010000012.1, forward strand.
TCATCGTCATGCGTCACGGGCCGACCACTGAACGTGGCGATCCGATGCCGATCGAAGCGCACTCGATCCGGATCAGCGACCTCGACGAGGCGCGGGCTTTCTGCGCGGAGTTCTACTACGACGTCGACCTGGATCTGCTCGACACGATCCGGCCGTTGGCCCTCGCGGCTGACCTGGTGCGGCTCGGCCCCGTCACCGTCGGCGACATCCGGTTCGGCGCCGACGTCGCCATCGGTGCGGATCTGATCGACGCCTACCACATCAACCTGCCGATAGCCGGTGCCATCGGCAGCGAGCACCGGGGCGCCGTCACCGTCGCGAGCCCCCGCCGCGCCGCCGTCTACCGGCCCGGCGCCGGCGCGCACGCCGGGCACTGGTCCGCCAACTGCCGGACCCTCGGCATCCGCCTCGACCGCGCGGTGCTGGAGACGGAGCTGGCCGCGCTGCTCGGCCGCCCGGTGCGCGGGCCGATCCGGTTCGGCGCCAGCTTCGACACCACCCGGGGCGCCGGGCTCACCTGGTCCCGGATGATCAATCTGCTCCGCTCGGAGATCGCCAACCCGCACAGCGCGCTGCGCCAGCCGTTGGTCGCCGAGCGCTACGCGCAGGGCCTGCTCGGCGGGCTGCTGTTCGCGGTCGACCACCAGTACGCGGACGCGCTCACCGCGCACGCGCCCCTGGTGCGCCCGCGCACGGTCCGGCGGGCCATCCAGGTGATGGAGGCCGACCCGACCCACCCCTTCACCACGGCGGAGCTGGCCCGGATCGCCGGGGTCTCGGCGCGCTCGCTGCAGGAGGGGTTCCGCCGACACGTCGGCAACTCACCCATGGCCTATCTGCAACACGTCCGGATGGGCTACGCCCGGGACGAGCTGCGCCACCCGGTGCCCGGCCGAGACACGGTGGCCGCGATCGCGCACGCCTGGGGCTTCGGCCACCTGGGCCGGTTCGCCGCGGCCTACCGCGAACGCTTCGGCGAGTCACCGTCAACAACACTGCGCGGGCGCTGAGGTCTCTTCGCCCGGGTCGCCGTGGCGGGCGGCTGAACGCCGATTGCGGCGGCCGTCCGCGGGCGCTGAACGATCCCCTGAACGGGCGTCGCGGCAGCGCTATTCCCCTGGGTCGCCGTGGCGGTCTCGGGGGGTGCGTTGGGCTGGGATGAACGGCTCGGTGCGTGCCGGCCGGCCGTTGGGTGAGCGGACGCTGTCGAGCACCCGGTGCGCGGCCGCCAAGCCGTCTTCGGTGGCCAGGGTCAGTGCCGACGAGGTGGTGCCGGTGTCGACCCGGAGCGCGGCGTGGAGCCGGTCGTAGCGGCGTAGGAAATCGACCGCGCCGCTGAGCGCCGCGACCGCCCGCAACATGTCACCTTCGAGGTCCTGCATGGACGCGTCCCTCCCCCAGATCGGACGGACTGTAGGCCGGTGCCTGTCCCCCGTCGATCCACTTCACGCCGGGGTTATCCGGATCGCGCGTGTCTCCTATTCGAAGGCCCGCTCGACAACATCACGCAGGGTCGCCGGCGCACGGCCCAGCACTCGGCGCAGGTCGTCGGTCTGCCGCTCCAACGCCCCGGCCCGGGCCAGCCCCATCAGGAAGCCCATCGCCCCCGGGACGCCGTCGGGGGCGTCGCGGTGCTCGACCGGCTTCCCGGTGACCTCGGCGAGCACCTCCGCCAGCTGGGGATAGGTCCACAGCGGTCCGGTCAGGTCGTACGCCCGGCCCAGGTGCGCGTCGTCGGTCAGCACGTTCGCCGCGGCCGCGGCGAGGTCGGCCCGCGACGCGGTGTTGAGGCCGCGCCGGCCGGTGGCGGAGAGCAACACCCGGCGCTGACGAAGGCGTCCGTATAGAAGGGGTGGCGCAGGATGACGTGGCCCAGCCCGCTGCCGACCAGCGCACGCTCCGTTTCGTGGTGCGCGGCGTTCATGGCGTCGCCGGCCCGATCAGCGCCGAGGAAGCTCGTGTAGGCGACGGCCCGTACCCCGTTGGCGACCGCCGCGTCGATCACCGCGCGGTGTTGGGCGACCCGCCGCTCCGTGGCGAGGTCGGGCGAGGAGATCAGCAGCACCCGCTCGGCGCCGCCCAGCGCTTCACCGAGACTCGATGGGTCGTCATAGTCGGCCCGGCGCGCCTCAACGCCCAGGTCGGCCACCCTGGCCGGATCGCGCACCGCGGCGACCACCCGTTCACCGCGGGCGACCAGTTCCGCGAGCACCAACCGACCGAGCGCGCCGGTGCGACCCGACCAACCTCGCGGTCAACCTGGCGGCGGTGAGCTTCTACTGCGAGAAGTGGTACGGCTCGCACGAGCAGATGTTCGCCGTGGCGCGGGAGGCCGCCCACCTCGCGCCGCCCGGCACCGCGGCCACGACACTGCCGCTGTTCGCCCACTTCGAGTACGCGATGCGCGAGTTCAACTGGGGCAGCGGCACCGCCAAGGGTTTCCTGGCGTGCCAGCGCTACTTCCAGCGCCCGGAGGTCCGCGCCGAGGTCGACGCCTGCGCGGCGAAGTGGCGCGCGGCCGGCCGACCCGCGCACTGCTCCGCGATGATCAGCCGCAACTGGCTGGCCCTCGCCTACTCGCTGGCCGAGCGGCACACCGAGGCGAAGGCGATGTTCGACGAGATCGGCCCGTACGCGACCTCGCACGCCTGGGCCCATTTCTACGGCGGCGTCTCCCACGGCTTCGTGACCGCTTGGCGCCGGGCCCACCGCTGATCGCGGACGCGGACCGTCCGGGATCGGATCTACAGTGCTCTGATGTTGTCGCGAACCCAGAGCATGTGGTGGGGCACGGCCATCGAGGCGCCGGACCCGGGCGTGCCGGTTCTACTCCGCGCTGCTCGACTGGCCGCTCGTGCACGAGGAGCCGGGGACGGCGGTCGTGGCCACCGCCCCCGAGGGGCCCTTCGTCGTGTTCCAGCAGGCGACCGGCTACCAGCCGCCGGTGTGGCCGCCGGCCGACGGTGACCAGCGTCCGATGATGCACCTCGACTTCCAGGTCGGCGACCTCGAGGCCGCGGTCGCCGAGGCGGTCGGCCGCGGGTGCGACGCTCGCCGACCACCAGCCGAGCGACACCGTCCGGGTGCTGTTCGACCCGGCCGGGCACCCGTTCTGCCTCTGCCGCGACGACGGCTGACGAAGAGCAAGGAAGGGCCCCTTATTAACGCATAGCGTTAATAAGGGGCCCTTCCTTGCTCTTCACCGCGCGGTGGGTGCCAGGTCGAACTGGTCGTTCGGCGTGCGTGCCAGTCGCCAGGCCGCCCACCCGAAGCCGGCCGCGGTCAGTCCCCAGCCGACCAGATCCAGGGCGCGGATCTCGGTGAGCACCGAGGTGAGGTGGATCGGTTGGGAGACGGTCAGGCCGATCGCCAGCCAGGTGGGCGCGATCCGGGCCCGCCACAGCGCGACACCGACCATGATCGTGCCGAGCAGGTGGCCGGCGACGAAGACCAGGATCAGCGCGTTCGACTGCGGGCTCGACTCCATCCCGGACGCGAGCGCGAACGCGAGGTCGCGGTCCACCTCCGGGTGCGTGCCGGTGACGTAGGCGAGCGCGTCGGCGTACGGTCCGCCGACGAACAGCGCGAGATAGCCCGGCACGGCGAGGAACAGGCCGATCGTGGTGAGCAGCGGCGTGTGCCGGCGGGTGTGCCAGGCGACGGCCAGGACGCCCGCGCAGCCGGTGAGCGCGACGAGCCCGCCGAGCGCGAGCGCGGTCTGCTGGAACGTGGGTGCCGCGACGAGCTTGTCGAAGATCTCCCGGGGCTGGTCGCCGGCGTCGTAGGGGAGCAGGAAGCGGAACACCGTGACGAACACGGCCAGCGGCACGGCGGCGACGGCCAACAACCAGCGCCACGCGGTACGGGTGTCCGCCCCGGGCGGCGACGGCTCGGCGGCCGCGGTGCCCGGCGGGAGGTCGAAGTCGGCGTCCCGCGTGCGGATCAGGGTGGCGGACGCTCCGGCGTACCCGATCGCGGTCATCACCCACGCCGCCGCCGCGCCCGCGTTGCCGCCGGGCATCAGCAGATGGGCCGGTCCGGACAGGCCGAGCACCACGGCGACCCAGCCGGGCACGACCCGGGCCCGCCAGAGCGCGAGGCCGAGCAGGACGAAGCCGACGGTCTGGCCGAGCAGGAACACCACGAACTGGATGCCGACCCACGGGTTGGCCTGCACGAGGTCGTCGATCGCGGCGATGGCGGCCGGATCGAGCCCGCCCCGCGCGGCGACGACGGCGATCAGGTCGTTGCTGGCCAGGCTGGCCGAGAACGCGGGGATCAACAGGACGCCGGCGGCCAGCGTCAGCTTCGGCGCCGCGCGCCGACCCGTCCACAGCACGGCCATGGTCGCCGGCAGCACGGTGAGCGCGTAGAACAGCGACAGCCAGAGGCTGGCCTGGGCACGGCCGGGCGCGTCGGCGGCGCCGGCGATGGCCGTCACGAGGTTGGCGCCCACCGGCCACGGCACGACCAGCATCTCCAGCGCCAGGGCGAGAACCGGCAGCGGTGCGAGGACCGCCAGCGCGGTGCGCCAGAAGGTGCGCAGGTCCCGCGTGCGGGTGACCGGTGCGGCACCGGTCGGTGCGACGGTGGTCGCCATGGTCAGGCCACCTCCGTCCGGACCCGCGGGCGCAGGGCCGACGCGAGCAGTCCGACGGCGATCAGCGTCACGATGACGCCCACCGCGGCCAGGCCGACGGCCGGTGCCGGCACGTCGTCGACGAAGAACGCCGGCACCGCCGCCAGGGCGGACAGCACCCGGGTCACGGCCGCGACGGCGATGCCGGCTCGGCTGCCCCGCCAGCCGAGCACGACGCCTACCAGGGTGATGACGCCCAGCACGGCGCCGGCGACGACGACACCCATGGGTGGTCCGTCGACGCCGCCCGTCACGACGCCGATGGCGTCGGCGAGGCCGAGCAGGCCAGCCAGTACGAGGCCGACGGTGGTTGCGGTGGTGCGCTGCATGGCTCCTCCAAAGTCCGGTGTGGAGTCAGCGTCGGTCAGCCGACCGGGTGGGCGGATCGGCACTGGTACGGGACCGAACTCCGTACTGGCACGGGTACGCACCGCGACGTCCGCGCCCTACCGTGAACGCATGGCCCTACCCCGGCTTCTGACGTACGTGTTCGCGGTGCTGGTCATCGCTCTGGGCACGACCGGGTTGGCGCTGACCGGGCAGGTGCCGGACATGACCGCGTACTTCGGCACCGCCACGGTGCTGGGCCTGTTCTCGGTCGTCCTCGGGCTGCTGGTCACCCACCGCCGCCCGCGCAACGTGGTCGCGCCGCTGCTCGTGCTGGTCGGCGGGTCACCTGTCTGGGTGGCGTTCGGCGATCTCTACACGTCCGTGGTCGAGGCCCGGCCCGGCCTGCTCCCGGTCTGGGACTGGTACGTCGGGTTCTCACCCGGCCTCTGGATGGTGCTCTACGTCCCGGCGGCCCTGCTGATGCTGGTCTTCCCGGACGGGCGCCTGCTCGGGCCGCGCTGGCGCTGGGTCGCGGCCGGGCTCGTCGTGGTGCCGGTCGCGTTCGCGGCGGCCGCGGCGGGCGACCCGGCGCCCTATCCCCCGCCGTTCGCGGACGTGCCGCACCCGTACACGCTGTCGTTCCCGGCCCTCGTGGTGGGCGTCGTCGTGCTGCTGGGCGGATTCCTGGGCCTGCTGGTCGCCTCGGTGGCCGCGATGGTGGTCCGTTACCGGCGGGCCACCGACCCGGTGCGCCGCGCGCAGGTCAGGTGGTTCGCGCTGGGCGCGCTGTTCCTCCCGCTGACGCTGCTGCTGTGCTGGGCCTCCTACCTGTTCACCGGCACCCCCGAGCTCGCGCTGTTCGGGCTGGCCGCCCTCTGCCTCGCGCTGCCCGCCGCGACCGCGATCGCGCTGCTCCGGCACGATCTCTACGACGTCGACAAGGCGATCAGCGCCGCCGCGACGTACGGCCTCGCCACCGCCGTCCTGCTGGGTTGCTACACGGCGGCATCGTTCCTGGTCGGCCTCGGCGCCGGCCGGACGTCGCCGGTGGCCGCGGCGGCTGCCACCGCCGTGTGCGCCGCCGTGCTGGCGCCTCTGCGGGTGCGGGTCCAGCGCGGCGTGGACCGCCGGCTCTACCCCGCCCGGCGGGCGGCCCTGGCCGCGATCGACGAGCTGCGCGACCGTACGCACACCGGCCAGGCCCGCCCGGAGCAGCTCCAGGAGGTGCTGCGGGCGGCCCTGCGGGACCCCGGGCTGCGGGTCGGCTACCTGGTGCCGGGCGCGTCCGGGCTGGTGTCCGCGTCCGGCGCGGCGCTGGTCGCCGGAGACGCCATGCGGGTGCCGGTGCGGGCCGGCGGCCACGAGATCGGCGCCCTGCTGCGCGGCTCCGTGGGCAGCCGGGAGCTGCTCCGCGAGCTGGCCGACGCGGCCGCGCTGTTGGTCGAGGTGGTCGCGCAGCGGATCGAGCTGCGCCAGGCACTCTCCGATGTGGAGCTTTCGCGGGCCCGGCTGCTGCAGGCCGGCTACGCCGAGCGGCGGCGGCTCGAACGCGACCTGCACGACGGCGCGCAGCAGCGGCTGGTCTCGTTGGGCATGTCGCTGCGGCTGGCGCAGCGGCACCTCGGCGACGGCACCGTCGACGTCGACGGCCTGCTCGACGAGTCGGTCGCCTCGCTCGGGCTCGCCGTCGCCGAACTGCGGCAGATCGCCAACGGGCTGCGGCCGTCCAGTTTGGACGACGGCCTCGGCCCGGCGCTGTCGTCGCTGGCCAGCAAGGTGCCGGTGCCGGTGACGCTGGACGTGTGCGCCGAGCCGGTGCCGGACGACGTGGCGACCACCGCCTTCTACGTGGCCAGCGAGGCGCTGACCAACGCGATCAAGCACGGTTCGCCGGCGGCGATCGGCCTGCGGGTGGTCCGGCTCGACGGGCGGCTGACCGTGCGGGTCAGCGACGACGGCGCGGGCGGTGCCGTGGTCCGCCCGGGCGCCGGGCTGGCCGGCCTCGCCGACCGGGTGGCCGCGGCCGGCGGGCTGCTCTCGTTGACCTCGCCCACCGGCCGCGGCACCGTCGTCGAGGTGGAGCTGCCGTGCGCGTCGTGATCGGCGAGGACTCCGCCCTGTTCCGGGAAGGGCTGGCCCGGCTGCTGGCCGACGCCGGCCACGAGATCGTCGCCAAGGTCGGCGACGCGCCCACGCTGGTGGCCGCCGTCGCCACCCACGAACCGGACCTGGCCATCATCGACGTACGGATGCCGCCGGACCTGACCGACGACGGCGCCCGGGCGGCCCGGCAGGTCCGCGCGGCGCACCCGACGCTCGGCATCCTGCTGTTGTCACAGCACGTGGAGACCCGGCACTCGGTCGAGCTGGTCGCCTCCGGCGGGTTCGGCTACCTGCTCAAGGACCGCGTGTTCGACGTCGACGACTTCCTCGACACGCTGCGCCGGGTGGCCGCCGGCGGGTCGGCCCTGGACCCGGAGGTGGTGGCCCGGCTGCTCGGCCCACGCCGGGCCGGCGACCCGATGTCGGCCCTGACTGCCCGCGAGCGCGAGGTCCTGGCGCTGATGGCCGAGGGCCGCACCAACGTCGGCATCGCCCGCCGGCTGTGGCTGACCGACCGCACGGTCGAGACCCACGTCGGCTCGATCCTCGCCAAGCTCGGGCTGGCCAACAGCGACGAGGACCACCGCCGGGTCCTCGCGGTGCTGATGTACCTGTCCGCGGCCTGACCCCTGGACCCATTAGCCTGTGCCGATGTCGTCACGCCTTCCGGCCCTGATGTCCGTCGCGGCGCTGGTCGCGATCGCGGCCGCCATGCTCGGACGTCCGGGCCTGGCGGTGGTCGGTGCGGCGGTGGTGCTCGGTTCGGCCGCGGCACATCCGGCCTTGCGGGACCACGGTGTTCCCCCGTTGACCCGCTTCTTGCTGCTCGCCGCGCTGCCGCTGTTCGCCGCCGCCATCGTCGGCGAGATGTGGGACAGGCGGGTTTTCAGCAGCACCGAGGATCTTCTGGCGTCGATACGGGACCCGGGATGGCAGAGCGAGCAGTTCCTGCGCCAGGCCGTCGTGGCGGGTTGCCTGGTGCTGGCCTGTGCCTGCCTCGGCGTGGCGACCGGCCAGCTGCCCCGCGAACGGTTGCGCCACCTCGGCCGGGCCGTCGCGGTCGTGGTTCCGGGCACGCTGCTGGCGCTGGTGCTCGTACCGCTGATCATTGCCCTGGTCGGCCCGATCACCGCGGCCGTCGAGGTGGTGTGCGTGCTCGGCGGGTACGTCTGGCTGGTGCGCCGGACGCTCCGGCAACACGGTGCCGCCGCGATCGTCGCTGCGGGCGGCACGCCCCTGGCCCTGCTGACCTGGCTCGCCGTCGACGAGGCCTGGCGGAGCCGGCCCGATCCGCCCCCGGACGGGCTTCTTCTCGAGCCGGCGTACGCCGTCGCGGTAGGAGTCGTCGACAGCGGGCCAGACGTCGAATCCGGCGGCGTGCTCGTGGCTCTGCTCCTCGGTGCCGTGCTGACGGTGCTGGCGTGCGCGCGACTCGCCCGCCCCGGCGAACCAGCCGGCGCGGCTAGTTGATCTTGCGCGCCACCCCGGCGTACTCCGAGGCCGGTGTCGTGTCGTTGCCGTCGGGGCGCCACTGCGAGCAGGTGACCAGGCCCGGCTCGACCAGCTGCCAGCCCTCGAAGAAGCGGGCGATCTCGGCCGGGTCGCGGACCGCCATCGGTGCCGCTCCCCCGTCGTTCCACATCGCCACCGCGCGGTCGACGGCCTCCGGGTTGACCTCGCGGGTGGGGTGCGAGATGACCAGGAAGCTGCCCACCGGGACGGCCGCGGTGAGAGCGGCGACGATCTGCTGGGCCTGGTCGTCGTCGGTGACGAAGTTCAGGATGCCCAGCAACATGACGGCGACCGGGCGGTCGAAGTCGAGGGTCCGGTCGGCGGCCGCGAGGATCGACACGGGATCGCGGACATCGGCCTCGAGGTAGTCGGTGGCGCCGGCCGGGGCGCTGGTCAGCAGGGCCCGCGCGTGCACCAGCACCATCGGGTCGTTGTCGACGTAGACGACGCGCGCGTCGGGTGCCACGGACTGGGCGACCTGGTGGGTGTTGTCGGCGGTGGGCAGGCCCGTGCCGAGGTCGAGGAACTGGCGCACGCCGGCCTCGCCGGCCAGGTGCCGCACCGCGCGACCGAGGAACTGCCGGTTGAACCGCGCCGACTGCACCAGCTCCGGCAGGAACGTCAGCACCTGCTCGGCCGCCGCGCGGTCCGCGGGGAAGTTGTCGGTGCCACCGAGCAGGTAGTTCCACAGCCGCGCCGAATGCGGCACGCTGGTGTCCAATGAGGCCAGTTGGTCCGCACTGCCGTCCACGACTGCCTCCACTCGTTCGGCCATCCGCAGCACAGCATAGAGGGCCTCCGATGCCGTTATGCTCGTGCGCGTGCTGACGGAGATGACCTGGCTGAACGAACCGACTGACTGGTCGCTGGACGGCGACGTGCTGCGCGCGGTGACCGGGGCGAAGACCGACTTCTGGCGCGCGACGTTCTACGGCTGGACCACTGACAACGGCCACTTCTTCCACCAGCAGGCGACCGGCGACTTCACCGCCGAGGTGGTGGTGTCCGCCGGCCACACGACGCTGTTCGACCAGGCCGGCATGATGGTCCGGGCGGACGAGCGCAACTGGTTGAAGTCCGGTCTGGAGGTCACCTCGGGCGCCGTGCAGGTGAGCACGGTCTACACGCGGGGGTTCTCGGATCTGTCGGTCGCGCCGGTCACCGGGCCGCCGGGCGAGGTGTCGATGCGGGTCACCCGCTTCGACGACGCGCTCGCCGTGCACTGCCGCTCCGGCGACGGCCCGTGGCAGTTGCTGCGGCTGGGCCACCTCGACCTGCCGGCCACCGTGAGCGTCGGCGTGATGCTGTGCTCGCCCGAGCGCGCCGGCCTGGAGGCCACGTTCCGCGACTTCCGGATCGGCCCGCCGATCTCCCGGGAGGGCCTCGAGTAGGTCACGCGAAACGCTCGGTGGTGACGGGAATCAGCCCTGCCGGCGCACGGCGGCGATGAGGTCGCGGAGCGCGGGCCCGACGGCGGCGTCGTCGTCGGTTGCCAGCACGACCGTCACGTCGAGAGCCCAGGCGATGTTCCCACCGACCCGGCGGAGGGTCCAGCTGACGAGGTCGGCCCCGATCCGCCGGCGGGCCGGCTGCCAGGATGCCGCCAGGGCCGCCACCCGGCCGGCGTCGAGGTCCTTGGCGAACAGCACCCGGTAGACCCGCCGCTCGTGGAACCCGTCCGGAGCGTCCACCGGACCGAGCCGCAGCGGCGCCGAGGTCGGGAACGGCTGGTAGTCGCCATGGGCGCGCAGCGCCGCTTCGTCCGGCAGCGGCTCGCCGCAGAGCACACGGAACGCGGTTTCGGCACCGTCGCGATCGGTGGGTGTCATCCGCGCGAGCGACCGCGGGTCGGCGCGCAGGGCGCGGCTCAACGCCGCGGCGCCACGCCAACCGGCGTCCGGCCGCGTCCAGACGACGCCGCGCAGACCGACCGTCGAGTGGTCCGGGGCGCGCACGAACTCCTCGACCAGCACGCCGTCGGCGCCGACGAGGTAGTAGTCCAGCAACGACACACCGGCATCATGCCTCGGAGTCGTCGTCGCCCGACCGGTCGGGTGGCGGGCCCACCTGCGCGGCCAGCATGACCACCAGGAAGACCACGCCGAGAGTCACGCAGAGCCAGAGCGGCCACTGCGGATAGAGCGCGGTCACGAGATGGACGGCGAGCAGCGCGGCGAGCACGCCGACCACGGCGACGAACCCACCGGCGATCCGGCGCAGCACCTCAAGCCACCTCCCGACGTCCAGATGGACTAGACAATGGAGGCCGACCCTACGTCAAGGCTTCGACTACATTGACTAGACATCTGCGAATTCGGAGGCGGCATGGCGGTGCACCAGGGCGCGGGAGCGCCCGCCTACCAGCGCATCGCGGCCACGTACCGGGACCAGATCATGTCCGGCGAGCTGGGTCCGGGCGACCAGCTCCCCACCGAGCCCGAGATCGCCGACCGGTTCGACGTCGTGCGCCAGACCGTGCGCAACGGCCTCGGCGTGCTGATCACCGACGGGCTGATCGTCGCCCGGCGGCCGCACGGCTACTTCGTGCGGGACCGCGAACACATGGTCTACCGGCCGCAGCAGAAGTCCCGGCCACGGCCCGCCACCCCGCGATGGACCGCTTCTCCCAGCAGATCATCGCGGAAGGCCGCACGCCGAGCCAGCTCATCGAGGTCTCGCTGGTCCAGGCCGGCCCGGACCTCGCGCAGCGGCTCCACCTCGACCCGGGCGACACCGTCGTGGCCCGCCGCCGGGTCCGGCTCATCAACGGCGAGCCGACCAACATCAACGACTCGCACTTCCCGATCGACCTGGTCAAGGACTCCGAGATCATGTCGCCGGCCTACCTTCCCCGCGGCACCGACCAGGTGCTGGCCGAGCTCGGCCACCGCCAGGACCACGCCATCGACGAGATCTTCGTGCGGATGCCGACCCCGACGGAGATCCACCGCCTCGGCCTGGGCCCCGGCACACCGGTCGCGGTCCACTACGACACCGGTTACACCGCGGACGGGCGGCCGGTCCAGTGCGCCGTCAACGTCCTGCCCGGCGACCGGCACAAAATCGTCTTCGAACGCCACTGGCCCACGGAGGTCACCGCATGAGCACCCGCGACGTACCGGCCCGGATCGGTGACCTGCCGCCGATCGGGCGGCCGGCCAACAGTGCCCTGCTCCAGGCCGGAATCACGACGCTCGCGCAGGTGGCCACGCACAGCAGCGCGGAGTTGCTCGCCCTGCACGGGGTCGGGCCGAAGGCCGTCCGAATCCTGGCCACGGCGCTCGCCGAGCGCGGCCTGGCGTTCGCCGACTGACACACCGCCGGCGGGTGGCGGCGCGCTTGTTGACGCCCGTCACAACCGATGGGGGATCACCGGATGCCCTGCTAGCGTGTTTTTTAGTGGACGCTATAGAAATGGGGACACGAGATGGACAAGCGGTCGTTGGGCAGGGTTGGGATCTGGAGCATGGAGCTTCGCGGCGCGGCCCGGCCGGAGGTCCGGGAGGCCGCCGCCGAACTCGACGACCTCGGCTTCCGCGCGCTCTGGATCCCGGGCCTGGACGGGTCGGGCGCGCTGGACGACGTCGACCACCTGCTAGGTGCCGCGCCGCGGGCGACGGTCGCGCTCGGGGTGCTGTCGATGTGGGGCCAGGACCCTGCCGCCCTGGCCGAACGCTGGTCCGCTCTGGACGCGGCGCACGGGCCCCGCACCCTGCTGGGGCTGGGCGTCAGCAACGCACACGCCGCGACGAACGCCGGCCAGGACTACGGCCGGCCGACCGTCTCGATGGGGCGCTTCCTCGACGGCCTGGACGCTGCCGCGCCGCCCGTCCCCGCCGACCGGCGCCTGCTCGGCGCGCTCGGCCCCAAGATGGTCGACCTGGCCACCGCGCGGACCTCGGGCTGGCACCCGTTCCTGGTGACGCCCGAATATTCGGCCGTGCACCGGGCCCGGGTCGGCGCCGCACCGCTGATCGCCGCGCACCTGGCGGTGGTCCTCGACACCGATCCCGAGCGGGCGCGGGCCGCCGCGCGGGCCGGCGTCGGCATGTTCGTCGGCCTGCCCGCCTACGGGTCGAACCTGGCCCGCCTCGGCTTCGGCCCGGCGGATCTGGTCCCGGGCGGCAGCGACCGGCTGATCGACGCCGTGGTCGCCTGGGGTGACCGGGACGCGGTCGCCAAGCGCGTCCAGGCCCACCTGGATGCCGGCGCCGACCACGTCGCCCTGCACGTCCTGCGCCCGGACACCGGTGGTGCGCCCCTCCCCCGCCGGGAATGGCGCGAGCTCGCCGCACTCCTGTCCTGAGGCCGGTTCACGTCTGTCCACAGTGCCCGGCGATTGCGGCAATGCGGCTCCCCCGCCCTCGGCGCTGGCTAGGCTCAGATCATGTCCGGCCAGCCAGAGTACGTCGGCTCGCTCGTCGACGGCGAGCAGGTGTTCGAGAACGAGTTCGGGACCATCACCCAGTTGGCGGCCGACTCGCTGCCGATCCTCTCCGGGATGTCCATCAAGCGGATATCGCTGGCCGAGGGCGCGATCCGGGAACCACAGTGGAACGTCAACGCGAACCAGATCGCGTACGTCTCCAAGGGCACCGTGCTCGTCTCCACGCTCGGCAACGCCGAGACCTTCTCGACGTTCGTCGTCCAGACGGGGCAGATGTACCACGTCGAGTCCGGTGCCATCTACCACATCGAGAACGTGGGCGAGGGCGAGGCCGAGATCATCGCGGCGCTGCGCACCGACCGGCCGGAGCACTTCTCGCTGCAGGACAGCTTCAGCGCGATGACGAACTCGGTGCTGGGCAACACGTACGACCTGCCGTCGTCCGCCTTCGCCGCCTTCGACCGGCACCACTCGTCGCAGATCGTGCGCCGGGCGGGCCGGGCCCGGATCCCGGACAACGCCGGGCTGCCCAACGCGCGGCTCTTCGACGTGGTGGGCCAGGCCGCTCCGCTGTCCTACGACTACGGCTGGGCCCGGATGGCCCGCAAGCAGTACTGGGCGGCCCTGGAAGACCTGTCGATGTACTCCCTGGCGGTCCACGACGCCGGCATGCGCGAGCCGCACTGGCACCCCGTCACGGCCGAGCTCGGCTATGTCCACAAGGGTCACGCCAAGATGCGGGTGCTCGCCCCCGACGGCACGCTGACCGAGTACGAGCTCTCGCAGGGCCACGCCTACTTCATCCCGCGTGCCTACCCGCACCACATCGAGACCCTCGGCGAGGACGGGTTCCACTTCCTGATCTTCTTCGACCAGCCGATGCCGGCCGACATCGGCTACCGCGCGACCGCGTCGGCGTTCAGCCGCGAGGTGCTTTCGGCCTCGTTCGGCGTGCCGGAGCGGGACCTGCCGACCTTCCCGTTCACGCCGGTCGACCCGCTGATGGTCAGCCGGAACAACCCGCGCGATCCCAGTTAGCGGACGCCAGCCGGCTTGACAAGCGGGTGGGTCGACCGTGGACGATGCAGCGTGCGAATTCTCGTGGTCGGTGGCAGCGGTCTGGTCGGCGCACATGTCGTAGATGTGCTGCGCGAGCGCGGACACACCGTGACCACGGTGGCGCGCACCGCGGCGCCGGGCGTCGACCATCTGCTCGACGTCACGTCCGCCTCGGTCGACGACTTCGGCGGGTGCTCGCGGGCCACGACGGTGTGGTCTACGCCACCCGCACCGACGAGCAGCGCGCGCTGCCCAAGCCGATCCATCCGCGAGTTCCGGCAGGACCTCGTCGACCCCGTGGTGCGGCTGTTCGCCGCGGCCCGGGCCGAGGGCCTCACCCGCGGCGTCCTCATGGGCTCCTACTACACCTACTTCGACCGGCTGCGCCCGCAGTGGCGCCTGCCGGAGCGGCACACGTACATCCGGTGCCGGGTGGAGCAGGCCGCCGAGGGACGCGCCGCGGCGGGGCCGGACCTGCCGGTGGCCGTGCTGGAGCTGCCGTTCGTCTTCGGCCGGGCCGGTGACCGGCTGCCCAACTGGGCCGGCCCGCTGGACCGGTGGGCCCGCTCCCGCGCACCTCTGCTGGTCGCCCGCCGGCGGCAGCGCCGCCGCGTCGGCCCGCAGCGTGGCGGAGGTCACGGCCGACGCGCTCGAGCAGGCCAGCGGCGCGGACATCCCGGTCGCCGACGAGAACCTGACCTGGGCCGACATGCTCGCGCGCATCGCCGAGGCGGTCGGCCGACCCCGCCGGGTCGGTCGCCTGCCGGCCGCGGCCGTGCGCGCCTCCGTCGGCCTGGGCGGCGCCCTGCAGTCGCTGAGCCGCAAGGAGTCCGGCGTCAACCCCGCACACGCGGCCGACCTGTTCCTCGCCGAACTGTTCATCGAGCCGACCACCGGCCGCTGTCTGGACCAGGCACTCCGCGAAACCTTCTCCGTCCACCGTGCCCACGGGCAGGTAGGGCGGACATCTCGATCTTTGCGTTTCGCCCGCCGGCCGGATTAATGTCCGCCGTCGCGGCTGCCGACCGTCGAAGCCCGACACACGCGGCCCGACACACCACCCCGAACCGCAAGGAGAACACGTGTCGACGAACCATCGTGTACGCCCCGCCACCGCGGACGATGTGGCGGCCCTCAAGTCCGTCATCGCGGGCGCGTTCATGGGCGACCCGATCGCGCAGTGGGTCTTCCGGGACGAGGCCCGGCGCCCGGACCACCACCACGTGTTCTTCGGCGGGTTCGTGGACCTGGTCCTGGCCACCGGCCAGGCGTACACCGTCGACGGTCACAAGGGACTCACGCTCTGGCTCGACGTCGACATCGACGCGGTGCCGGAGCGAGGACGACGGCGGGCTCGGCGCCGCCTTCGAGGCCGGCCTCGACCTCGAGACGCTCAAGCGGGTCGCGGAGCTCGACGAGCTGATGGTCGCCGACCACCCGCACGACCGCAGCCACGCCTACCTGCCGTTCATCGCGGTGCACCCCGACCACCAGGGCACCGGCGTGGGCGCGGCGCTGCTCGACCACCGGCTCGCGGAGCTCGACGCCGCCGGGCGGCCGGCCTACCTGGAGGCGAGCAACCTGCGCAACGCGGCGCTGTACGAGCGCCTCGGCTTCCAGCGGCTCCCGGAGGCGATCGACCTGCCGGGCGGCCCGTCGCTCTACCCGATGTGGCGCGACCCGCGGTAGTACCTGACCGAGCAACGGGCGCGGCGGCCACGGTCGCCGCGCCCGCGGCATCTTGTCGCAGGTAAGAGCAGACATCCAGCGTCGGTGTACGGTCCGGCGGAGTCGTGCTCGCGGCCGGCGGCGTGGTGGCGGGCCGCGAGTGGGCCCGACACACGAGCCCTGCCGTGACCGGAGCGCTGCTGGCGACGTACCTCGGCGCCTTCGGCCTGTCGCACCCGCTGGCCAGGCGGATCGGTGCCTGGCCAGCGGTGCTGGCGGTCGCGGCCCTCACCGCCGCGGTGTCGTACGCCGCGGCGGACCGCCGTCAGACGTAGTCCTCGAGCAGGGCCGGGGTGAGTCCGGCTTTCTGGATCGCCTTGAGGGCCGCGAGCAGGTCGTCCATCAGCCGCGGCCGAAAGTGCATGAGCAGCACGTCGCCGGGCTGCACGCGCTTCTCCGGGGTCTGGTACCGCACGATTCCTTTGTCGACGGTCTCGGTCCAGTAGAAGAGCGCCTTGGCGCCGCACTCGTGCGCGGCCCGCATCGTGGTGGCGTCGTGGTCGCCGAACGGCGGGCGGAACAGGGTCGGCCGCTTGCCGAAGAGCTGCTCCAGCTTGTCGGCGGAGCCGCAGATCTCCTGCCTCTGGTACGCGTACGACCGGCCTTTCAACGACGTGTGGTGGATCGTGTGGTTCTCCACGACCCCGCCGGCGGCCTCGATCTGCTTGAAGTAGTCGGTGTGCTCCGTGGCCGCCGGGGAGTTCAGGAACATCGTGACGGGGATGTGCGCGTCCCGGATGAAGTAGGGCACCTCGGCCGGCCGGGCGAGGGCACCGTCGTCGATGGTGATGAAGGCGACCTTGTCCTGCGTCGGCACGCGGAGCCAGAACGGCGCCGACCCGTTCGCGCCCAGCTGCACCGGATGCGGCGGCAGGGTGGCCTGGAACATCGGCGCTTTGGCGACGTACCACTCGAGGCTCTTGGGTTCGGGCGGTGCGCTCGGAGTGGGGCTGGCCGTCGGCGGCGGTTGGGCGGGTGTCGTCGTGCCCGGGCTCGGCTGGCCGGTGTCGCCGGCATGCGCGACAAAGGCGGGCTGAGCCTTCGCGGAGCAGGCGCCCAGTGCCAGGACGGCGGTGAACACAGCGAGCAGCCGACGGGCGGCGTTGAACGACACGCAGGGAAAGGTAGCCGCGTAATGTCATGAAGTCGTCAGCACCGTGCACTGAATTCATGTTCGGCACCGGGTGTAGCCGGCCCGGCACCACGTGTTCGGGAGTCAGCCCGGTTGACCCCGCTCCGCCGCCGAGCGGGTCAGGCAGAACTCGTTGCCGGCGGGGTCGAGCAGCACGACCCAGCCCTCGCCGTCGGGCGTGCGGTGGTCGGTCAGGGTCGACGCGCCCAGCGCCAGCAGGCGGTCGACCTCGGCGTCCCGGTCACGGTCGGCCGGTTGGAGGCAGACGTGCACCCGGTTCTTCACGGTCTTGCCCTCCGGGACGGCCTGGAAGAACAGCCGGGGCCCGCCGGGCGGCTCGATGACGACCTCGGTGTCGCCGGGACCGAAGTCCTGGTCCACCGGGTGGCCGACCACCTCACTCCAGAACCCGGCCAGGGCGTACGGATCAGCACAGTCGAACGACACGTTCCGGATGAACGACACCATGACCGCTGAGCGTAGATGATCCGTTAGTCGTCGTCTCCGCCGTCGTCGTCATCGTCGTCGTCTCCCTCGCCTCCCGGGCAGGCGGTGAGGGCGAGCAGGCCGGCGGTGCCGCCGGCCAGGGCGAAGGTCCGGCCGAAGAAGACTCGACGGCTCATCGCGGCGCCGGTGCGGGTATCGCTCTTCGCATCGCTTTCACGGTCTTCCATGCGGGCATGATGGCATCCCCAGGGTGCCGCCGGGAACCCTTGACCCATCGTCGATCTTCAGTCGAGACAGCGCACGTGGACCGCGACGTGTTCCAGGTGATCGCCGGACAGCGCGCGATGAATGACGTCGAGCTGAACACGGTGGCGGTCCGTCGTGACCGGGTCTTCGACCGTGCCGGCGAGGCAGGTCGGATAAGTGATGCCGCCGCTGTGCCAGGTGCCGGCCACGTCCTCCCAGTTGTCGGCGATCACCGTGTAGATCGTGTCGCCGTCGAGCGGGTCGCGCACCACACCATCCTGCTCGAACGCGATGAGCCTGGTCTCCTCGTTGGACCAGATCACCGTGCCGGCGACCGTCTCGGCCGTGGCGATGTGCGGGTCATCGGCGAGCCTGGCCCATTGAAGGCCGACGATCACCCCGATCGCGACCAACGCCAGCACGAACACCGTCAGCACCGGCCCGCGGCGGGGCCCGGCGTCGAGGGGACCGAAGGTTGGATCGACGGCGACCACTGGCATGTCGGCAATGTACGTGATCAACCCCGACCGCCGGGTACCCGTGGCCCTGGGCGCCGAGGTAGACCGGTCAGGAATGAAGAAGCGTGCGGCGGGGGGCCGCGCATAGCGTGATGGGCATGGCATTCATCGAATCCGTAACACTCGACGTGGCCGACCCCACGGCCGCCAAGCGCTTCTACACCGACGCCTTCGGGCTGGACACGCAGATCCGGCTGCGGGCCTCGCAGGCACCGACGGACGGCTTCCGCGGGTTCACGCTGTCGCTCACCGTGTCCCAGCCGGCCGACGTCGACGCCCTCATCGGCGCCGCCCTGGACGCCGGCGCCACGGCGCTCAAGCCCGCCACGAAGTCGCTCTGGGGCTACGGCGGTGTCGTGACCGCCCCGGACGGGACGATCTGGAAGATCGCGACCTCGGCGAAGAAGAACACCGGCCCGGCCACCCGGTCGATCAACGAGATCGTGCTCCTGCTGGGTGTCGCGGACATCGCCGCGAGCAAGCGCTTCTACGTCGAGAACGGCCTCGAGGTGGGCAAGAGCTTCGGCCGGGTGTACGTCGAGTTCGCGGCGGGCTCGAGCCCCGTCAAGCTGGCGCTGTACCGCCGCAAGGCCCTCGCGAAGGACGCCGGCGTGGCCCCCGAGGGCACGGGTTCGCACCGGCTCACGATCGGCGGCGACGCCGGACCGTTCACCGACCCGGACGGCTTCGCCTGGGAAGCCGCCGCGCTGGCACCGACCGCCGGATAGCGGATCAGGCCACGCCGGCGGCGATGGCGGCGATCAGCTCTCCGTCGGCGGAGTCGCCCGCGAGCTCCCACGCGAACGCGCCACCCAGCCCGGCCCGGCGTACGTACGCCATCTTGGTGTCGATCGTCTCCGGGGTGTCGTAGGCCCACCATTCGTCGCCGCAGGAGGCGTAGGCGGTGCCGCCCACCGTCCCGGTGGGCGGGCAGGTCTCGCGCAGAACGCGGTAGTCGCGGGCTGCGGCCGCGCCGGACGCCGGCGATCCGGGCTCGGCGCCGGTCACCCCGGTCCAGCCTCGGCCGTAGAAGCCGATGCCGAGCAGGAGCTTGCGGGCCGGGATGCCCAAGCCGGTGAACTTGGCCACCGCGGCCTCGGCAGTGGCACCCTGTCGAGGGATTCCCGGGTAGCCGGTCAGCGCGGAGTGCGGTGCGGTCGGACCGCGCGGAGACCCGGTGCCGAAGTAGTCGTACGTCATGACCATCGCCCAGTCGAGCGGTGCGACGGCGCGGGCGTAGTCGGTCGCGTCGGCGGGTCCGCCGGTGCCGCCGTCCCCGGTGATCGCGGCGGTGACGAGGCTGTCGGGGCCGAACTCCGAACGAAGCGCCTCGGTCAGCCGGCCCATCGCATCCGGCCCGCTGGCATCGCAGTGCCGGCCGCAGGCGTTCGGGTACTCCCAGTCGATGTCGATGCCGTCGAAGACGTCGCTCCAACGGGGGTCCTCGACGAGGTCATGACACGACGCGGCGAAGGCGGCGGGATCCTTGGCGGCGGCGGTGAACCCGGCGGAGCCGTTCCAGCCGCCGAACGACCAGATCACCTTGAGCCGTGGGTGGCTCGCCTTCAGCTTGCGCAGCTGGTTGATCGTTCCGCGCGCGTCGTCGGTGCGGGCGTCGCCGCGGCCGTCGACGCTCTCGGCCGCGGTGACGACACGTTCCTGATCGGCGCGGCGGTCGGTGCTGGCGCACCGGCCACCCGCGACGCTGCCGAACGCGTAGAGCAGGTGGGTGAGCACGCCGGCGGCGCCGCTGTCCGCCACGTCCTTGACCGTGTACCGCCGCTTGTCGTCGCCGCCCCAGGCGGTGAAGTAGCCGGCCACGAGCGGTTCGGCGGGCGCGACCGACGGCGGCGTGGGTGCCGTCCACACGGGCTGGTCGCACCCGCCGACCAGACTGCCCGCGAGGACGGCGACAACGGCGGCAGCGGCGGCGAGGCGATGGCGCCCACGGGGGCGTGGGCGCGTCGGCTCGGCGCCACGAGGTGGGCTCATCCGTCCAGGCTAGGCGGAGCCGATCCGCCGCCGACGCGTCGATTCACCCGCCGGCGCGAGCCGTTCCGGCCAGAAATGATCGGCCGTAGTGGCGCCTCTTTCATGCGTGGCGTGCCACCCGGCCGATGGTCGGGGGACTTTCCGCCCCGGTGGTCGACCAATGTCGAGACGTGTCGCCGCTCAGTCGTGCTCCGGCGCGTCGGTGAGCTGGTGGTCGGCCGCGTACAGCACTTCCGCCACGAGTCGCTGCACGTGACCGCCCCGGGCGCGGTAGAGGACCCGACGTCCGTCGCGACGGCTGCTGACCAGGCCGGCCAGCAGCAGCTTGCCGAGATGCTGCGACACCGCCGGCCGGGCCGCCCCGACGTCGGCGGCCAGGGAGCCCACGTCCCGCTCGGCACCGTCGTGCAGCAGCCAGAGCAGGCGCAGGCGGGTCGGCTCCGCGAGCATCCGCAGGGCCACCACCGCGGCCTCGTACTGCGCGTCGCTGGGCTGCTCGTGCCCGGACCCGGTCTCGGCCGCTTTCCCGCGTGCGTACATGTGCACAGATTCTTCTCGCCCATCCTTGGCAGTTGCAACGTTGTCGCGTGCGCACATGAGCACTTATTGTGGAAGGCGCCGTGGGCACCCCGCCCGGCCGGAGAAAGGGGCACCCGTGAGCGCCACCGAGGAGCACCACCACGATCACGGTCACGGTCGGTGGCACAGGTTCAAGCACCGGGTCGGGCACGCGCTGACGCCCCACTCGCACGACTCGGCCGACAAGGTCGACTCGGCGATGGAGTCGTCCCGCGCGGGTCTGCGTGCCTTGTGGATCTCGCTGGCCGTACTCGGCGCGACCGCGGCCATCCAGGTGGTGATCGTGCTGATCTCGGGCTCGGTCGCCCTGCTCGGCGACACCCTGCACAACGTCGCCGACGCGCTGACCGCCGTCCCGCTGGGCGTCGCGTTCCTGGTGGGCCGGCGAGCGGCGACGCGGGCGTACACCTATGGCTTCGGCCGGGCCGAGGATCTGGCCGGCATCGTGATCATCCTCGTGATCGCCGGCTCGGCCGCTGTCGCCGGCTGGACCGCGGTCGCCCGCCTCCTGAACCCGGAGCCGATGACACACATCCCGTGGGTCGCCGCCGCCGGCGTCGTCGGGTTCGCCGGCAACGAGCTCGTCGCCCGCTACCGGATCACCGTCGGGCGGCGCATCGGTTCCGCGGCGCTGGTGGCCGACGGCCTGCACGCCCGCACGGACGGGTTCACCTCTCTCGCCGTCGTGCTCGCGGCCGTCGGTGCGTGGATCGGCTGGCAGTGGGCCGACCCGGTGGTGGGCCTGGCGATCACGGTCGCGATCCTGTTCGTCCTCAAGGACGCCGCCCGCGAGATCTACCGACGGCTGATGGACGCGGTCGACCCGGCGCTGATCGACGCCGCCGACGCCTGCCTACGGCACGTCCGCGGCGTACGCGACGTCAGCCGCATCCGGATGCGCTGGATCGGCCACCGCCTGCACGCCGAGGCCGACATCGTCGTGGACGCCGACCTGAGCCTGATCCAGGCGCACGAGGTGGCCGCCGACGCGGAACATCAACTCACCCACCAGGTGCCCCGCCTGACCGCGGCCACCGTGCACACCGACCCGGCCTGCCACGTCGGCCCGGACCTGCACGAACACCTGTCACACCGCCGGCAGCTGTCCACCTGACCTCGTGCGGGTCGACGGTGCCCGCGACAGTTGCGCTAGTGGTCCAGCACCTCGTGCAGTCGCGCCGCGAACTCGGCCGGCTTTCCCGCGTATCCCGAGTCGCCGCCGATGAAGCCGCCGTGGTGGCTCGGGAACACGACGGCTTCCTGGCCGAGCAGCGCCGCCATCCCGGCGGCGGTCCGCGCGGTGTACGTGCCCGCCGACTCCTCCCCCACCGCGACCACGACGCGGGTCGGTGCCTTCGCCAAAAGGGCCGCGTCCGGGCGGTAGTCGGTGACCGCCCACGAGTGCCGCGACAGCAGCGGGTCGTCACGGGTGCCGTCGTCGTCGTTCGACATGCCGAACATCGCCGGGTCGGGTGCCGGCCGCGCGAAGTCCTCGGTGGCGCATCGGTGGCTCTGCTCGCGGGCGCGCTGGCGGTGGGCACGGGGCTCGGCAACGCCGGCGAGAGCTGCGCCGGTCTGGACACCGCGCTGCGCAACAACCTGAACTTCATCGCGGACCAGCGGGCCAACCCGGACGCCCTCGCCGAGGCGCGGATCGCGAACCGGCAGGCCGTCGTCGACCTCATCCAGCAGCGTCGCGCCACCGCCGGATGCACCACCACCGTCGTCGCCGACCCGGTCGCTCCGGCACCGGCCGAACCGACCCGGGCCGTCCCGACCAAGGCAGCGCCGACCGGCGGCGGGGAAGTCGTCTGTAAGGGCTCGACCGTGACCCTCTTCAACGAGGACGCCGCGCCGGCCGCGTCCAGCGGGACGTTCCCGATCGGGACACGGTTGCGGGTGACCAACCTGGACAACAACCGGAGTACGACGGTCCGGGTCACCAGCCCGTCCGGCAGTTGCGTGCTGCTGAACAACGCGGCCTTCGAGAAGGTCCGGGAGCCCGGCAAGAACCTGATCCGGCGCGCGGTGATCGAACGGGTGAGCTGATCGGAATAACCTTCGGCGCTACTTCTGGTAGCCGTCGTTGTCGCACTGGCGGCGCTGCAGGACGCAGTTCTTGGTGCGCTTGTTCATCGCGTCGGTGTCCCACATCAGGAACGCGTCGCCGTGCATCGAGGAGGCGGTCCGTCCGCTCGGGTCGGACGACAGGTAGTAGCCCTGCGAGGTGCCCTTCACGCCGTACGTGATGTCGAAGGTGAGCGACGGGATCCGCACCGGGTGGTCGGCCGGGCAGCCCTTGTCGGTCCCGTACGCGACGTGCTTCTTGTGGTCCGGGCTGTCCAGGTTCTTGCCGTCCCAGCAGTCCGGGTACTGCAGCATGTAGTGCAGCGTGGCGTAGCTCTTGGGGTCGCAGATCGGCCAGTTGCCGTTGCTGCTGCGCGCCACGCCGTCGAGGTCGCCGGGACCGTAGAAGGCGCAGTAGAACTGACCGTGCGCGCCGCGCGGCGTCGCCACCCTCTTCTTCGCGTCGCCGGCGATCATGCGCAGGCCGGCGGGGATCGGCATCATCCCGGTCGAGTTGCTGCGGATCGAGCGGTAGTAGACCCGGAAGCCCTTGGGCTCGACCGGCTTGCGGGTGGCGGCGTCGTAGAGCGTCGGCACCCAGTACGACGAGCGGTCGAGCACCGGCTTGCAGGTGGTGGCGGTGAACCTGGTCAGGTCGCTCGCCTTGGTGTCGGCGTCGACCGCCTTGTTGCCGAAGAACGAGTGCATGTGGGAGGCGCCGGCCAGCCCGGGAAAGACGATCGGGTCGTCGGCGAGCCGGTGGCTGTAGGTGCAGTCGGCCCGGAACTCCGCGATGTCGGCCACGCCGGCCGGGACCGGGTCGACCTTGCGGGCCTGGTAGGCCGTCACCTGCTTCTGCCAGGCGGCCCGGTCGACCGGGATCCAGCCACCCTTGGGGGTCGCCTGCTGCGGCGCGGGCCGGCGGCGGCTTCGCCGAGGCCGAGGCGGACGCCGCGGGCTTCCCGCCGGTCGGGGTCGGCGCCGCGGTCGGCGCGCCGGCACCCTCGCCGGCGGCGGCTGCCGGCAGGGCCTGCGCCGCGTTCGTCGTCGGCGCGGGATCGGCAGCCAGGGCGCCGGTCAGGTGGATCGCGGTCGCCGCGACCGCCACCGCCGCGACGGCCAGGCTGCCCCAGAGAACGGCACGACCCCGCTTCGGGTACGACACGAATCGCTCCTACGCAATGATTGGGAACCATGGGATGGCACCGCAGCGTAGGCACGTTCTCGCGCGCGCTCCTATGCTCTTAAGAATCTCCTAAAGAGCTATTGCCCGCATGGCGCGGATAACAGTTTTTCCCTGAGATTCTCGGCCCTTTACTTGACGTTCTTGTCGCTGTCGGGCGACGTGAGAATCCGGGTCCGGGGTGTGCCGGCCAGTGCGGGCGCCCGGTCCGGATCGGACCACACAGCGGTCCGCAGGAACGCGAGAAACTGCTCGGCGGCCGCGACCGTGCCGAAGTCGAGGTCGACCGTGACGTACCGCTGATCGTCCACGGGGCACAGGACGCGGTGCTGCTGGACCCCGGCCCGGTCGCGTGCGGCGGCGAACGAGTCGAACGCGCGCCGCCAGGTCGGGTAGTCCGTGATCGGATGTTCGATACGAAGCGTTGGCATGGGCTGACGCTACGTCTGTCGTGTCGGCGGACATATCCCAGACATCTGGGTGGTTACCGTTGGCCCGTGACGCATGCGTCGGCGCTGCAGCGGTTACGGCGGATCGGCACCGCCGCGACGGAGTCGCGCGCGCTGCGCTCGGCCGCGTTGGCCGAGATCGGCCGCGTCGTGCCCTTCGACGCGTGTGTCTGGCCGCTGACCGATCCCGAGACGTCGGTCGGGATGGCGCCGCTGGCGTCCGTGCCGCCGGCGCTGATGCCCGACCTGCCCACGCTCATCCGGCTCAAGTACCTGACACCGGTCAACCGTTGGACCGCCCTGTCCCGGGCCGCCCGTCTCGACGCGCCCGCGGCGAGTCTGATGTGGCGGGAACTGCTGCACGCTCACGGCGTCACTGACATCGCGTCGGTGGTGTTCCGCGACCGCTACGGCTGCTGGGCGTTCCTGGACCTGTGGCGCCTCGGCGGCACGTTCACCGCCGCGGAGCTGGCCTTCCTCGACGACGTCGCGGCGCTGCTCACCGAGCAGCTGCGGCGGTGCGTCGCGGGCTGCTTCGAGACGACCGGGACTCTCGAACCCGGCCCGGTGATACTCGTGCTCGACGCCGGCCTGCGGGTGCTCGGCCAGACCCCGCGGACGAACGACTATCTGGCCCGGCTGCTGCCGGACACCGACCCGAACCCGGTTCCGGCCGCCGCCTACAACGTCGCGGCCCAACTGGTCGCCGTCGAGAACGGCGTCGACGGGCAGCCACCGCTGGCCCGCATGCATCTCGCCGGCGGCCGTTGGCTGACCATGCGCGCCGCCCGCCTCGGCCCGGCCTTCGACCAGGACGCCCAGATCGCGGTCACCCTCGAGGACACCTCCCTGCCGGACCGTACCGCCGTGTTGGCCCGTGCCTGTGGGCTTTCCGCCCGAGAGACCGAGCTGCTGAACCAGCTTTCGACCGGCGCGGACACGCGTACCGTCGCCGCCCGGATGTTCCTCACCGAGAACACGGTCCAGGACCACCTGAAGTCGATCTTCGACAAAACCGGAACCCGCAGCCGCCGCGCCCTGCTCTCCCGGGCGGCCGGCACCGGTTGACGCCCGCCGTTCGAGCAGCTCAAGTAATGCTCAAGATCCGCTGCTCGCGGTCGCGGGAACCAAGGATGCACATACGCTGATCGGACCCAGCCCCGCTACGACCAGCCCGATCCTTCGAGGTCGAGGCTACGTCGTCGTACCCAGGCGCGTGCGAGCGTCCTGAATGGACTCCCCCGCTCGGCCTGACCGACGTGGCATCGACCCAACGCGCAGAAAGCAAAGGAGGAAGCATGCGACGCAGACGACTGCGGATCGCACTTCTCACCCTGCCCGCCCTGGTGGTGAGCAGCGTCCTGATGGCAGCACCATCCGCCGGCGCGGATTCCGTGGAGTCGACCGCCGCCGGGCGGTCCAACCTGGAGGCCAAGGACGGCGCGCGCCCCGTCCGCATCGAGCTGACCGGCGCCGCGATGCTGGACAAGGTGAACGACGCCGGCTTCGACATCGAGCACGGCCTCAAGCGGGTGCCGAACGGCATCGAGGGCGAAGCGATGGCGACCGTCGAGGAGATCGCCGAGCTCAAGGCGCTGGGCGTGAAGATCCTCGGCGACGACGAGGGCTTCGAGTGGCCAGCGGTGGCGGACGGTGGCATCGCCACCTCCTTCGGCGCCCGGTCCGTCCAACCGCTCACCCACCAGGACACCGTGCGGGTCGTCCGCGCCGACTGGTTCACCACGAAGGGCCAGGGCTTCCTCTACGTCGAGGCCCGGACCACCGAAGGGGCGCAGGCCGACCCGATCGTCGGTATGCAGCTCGAGAACGACTCGGGCCGGAGCACCCCGTGGGGCTATGCCCGCACCATGAGCCGATTCGTCGACTCCGGTGAGTACATGTTCCACCGGAACCTGTTCAAGCTGGACGCTCGTCCGTACGAGATCAGGGTCACCAGCTCCACCGGCGGCGTCACCGTCGGCAAGGTCTCGGACTGGCTCGAAGACGCTCCTCCCCCGCTGACCGAGCGCCCGGGCTACAAGTCGAACTTCATCGACAGCTACAAGCACCCTCAGCAGCTGTACGCCCGTGCCGAGGAGATCGCCGAGCAGTACCCGGACATCGCCGAGATCATCTACCTGCCTAACCGGACGAACGGCTACCAGCGCAAGGCGCAGGCCACGATCGGCGGCACCGGGCAGTCCGCGGTCGTCGTCGACTCGGCGGCGTGGGGCCACCAGGGCGGCAACGACATCACCGTCGAGTTCGTCGACCGGCCGGGCGCCGACCTCCCGCTCGGCGTCGAGGTGACCGGCAAGGCCATCCGCGTCCTGCTCGCCAAGGACGCCGCCGGGGCGCTGTCCAGCACCGCCGCGCAGGTATCGGCGGCGCTGGAGACCCAGTCGCAGGGGCTGGTCGACCGGGCACACCCGTACCGCACCAACGCGGGCACCGGCATCGTCGCCGCGACGACCAGCCCGGTCGCGCTGACCGACTTCCTCGACCAGAAGCGCGTCGGCGCGCCGGAGGGCGAGGTGCCCCGCGGCCCGGCCACGATCCCGGTCCTGCGGATCGGCAAGCACCGCGACGGGAGCCGCCCCGGTGTCCTGATCCAGGCACAGGACCACGCCCGCGAGTGGGTGCCGGCGACGACCTCGCTGGAGTCGGCCGAGCGTCTGGTGCACAACTACAAGACCGACCAGCAGACGAAGAAGATCGTCAACGACACCGACGTCTTCTTCATCCTCTCCAACAACCCCGACGGGGCGAACTACAGCTTCTACAACTTCGCCTCGCAGCGGAAGAACATGACCAACCACTGCGGCGACGACAACGACGACCCGGGTCGCCGCGACTCCTGGGGCGTCGACCTGAACCGCAACTATCGGGTCGGGTCGGGTTTCGACGGCTACGACGGCGCGTCGAGCAGCTGCACCAGCGGGACGTACCAGGGTCCGGCGGAACTGTCCGAGCCGGAGTCGAAGAACATCATCTGGCTGGTCGAGAAGCACGCGAACATCAAGTTCATGATGTCGGTGCACTCCAACGGCGGCCAGCTGTTCTGGCAGCCCGGCGCCTACATCGCGGACGGCCGCATCACCACGCCGCGCCCGCCGCTGGGCGACGAGGCGTTCTACTGGCAGTCGGCCGGGCGGATCCTGTCGCAGGTCAAGAACTACCGGGAAACGGTTGTCACGCCCGAGAACGTGGGCGGCTCGTCGGACGTGCTCTACTCGTCCGCGGGCAACGTGCGTGAGGACCTCTACAACACGTACGGGATCTACGCCTTCGGTTGGGAGGTCGGCGGCTCGGTCTACAACCCGGCCACCGGCAACTGGCAGGGCGGCTCGTTCCAGCCGGTGTGGGAGGGCGACCCGAACCTGGTCAGCGGCCACTCCGAGACGATGGAGTACGCCAACGGCATCATGGAGATGTTCCGGATCGCCGCGGAGTGGGGCAAGGACAAGAAGGACCCGAAGTCCGACCTCGTCCCCGGCGGCGGCAGGTTCACCCGGCCGGTCGACGTGCACTTCGAGACGAACGAGCCGGCCACCATCTACTACACGACCGACGGCAGCCGGCCCACCCTCGATTCGCCCCGCTACGAGGCGACCGAGTTCCGGGAGCCGGGCCAGGTGTTCCACGTGACCGAGACGACCACGTTCCGCTGGTTCTCGGTCGACGCCGCCGGCAACGTGGAGAAGAACTACGACCCCGACAAGAACCACGGCAAGGGTTACCGCGAGGCGACGATCACGATCCGCTAGTAGCGACCCACGAATCGCAGACCGCCGCCAGGACCTCCTGGCGGCGGTCTCGTTTCGTCATCGTGCCGTCAGAGCGCCGGGTGCAGGTCACGAACGGGACCGAACTCAGCGACCGCATTCTGCGAGAGGCACTCGCCTCGCTGGAGGACGGACGCTAAACACGGCCGCCGGCGCAATCCCGGGGCCCGGTCGGATTGACGACCCCGCATGTCGTCTGAATCGCCTTCCACTGTGCCTATCGAGACCCCTAAGGTATGGGCAACCTTCTATATATGATCGGGGGATCTCATGAGGAAGGTCGTCCACATAGGCGTCATCGGGCTCATGCTCGGTGTCGCCTTTGTCGTCCAGCCGACCGCGGCGAGCGCCGCACCGGACGCGAGTTGCACCGTGCAGGGTCCGGATCCAGCGCGCGTCAGCATGACGCCGACCGCCGACGGCACGCCCGCCTATGCCCAGTGGCTGGGGCAGGCAGACGTCTCCGCGGCGAACGACGCCATCCAGAAGGCCGTCCAGGCCCAGTTCGGGCTGACCGACGGCAAGGAGACCGCCGCGGAGTTGGTGCGGCGCGGCTACATCGGCTCGACGGTAGACCACAACACCCGCACGATCGTCACGGTGGTGACACCGGAATACCGCGCGAAGGCGGCCGCGTTGCAGGCCAGGATCAGTGCGGCGCAGCCCGCCGCGCTGACCAAGGCCTACCGCACGGCGCTGATCGTGGGTTGCTACTCCGGCAGCCGGCTCGCGGCAGCGGCCGATCTGCTCCACGGCCGCGCATGGCATCCGGCAGCCGCGAAGGCGTCGTTCAGCTTCGCCATCGAGGCCAACGACTCCCGCCTGCACGTGTCGTTCGACCCCGGCTCCGCCGCGGCGGCGGAGGCCGCCCGCGTGCGGCTCGGCGACCTCGCGGTGGTGACGCTCGGCGGCAGCAGCCGCGCCGGTCGCCTCGACGACGGGGAGGCACACTACGGCGGCGCCGGCGTGCGGGTGGGTTCCGGCGCGCTCAACTCCAACATCTGCACGACGAGTTTCGTCGTGCGCCGCAACTCCGACGGCCGGCGAGGCGGTCTGAGCGCCGGCCACTGCTTCAACAACAACAACGCGGTCTGGTCATCGACCCAGTTCTGGGGCACTGCCTGGGGTGAGGCCGGCTACCCGACCTGGGACATGATCGGCGTCAGCTCCGCGGCCGAGACCTACGACAACTCCATCCACGTCGACCCCTGCTGCCCGTCGGTACGCAACGTGACAGCCCGCAAGTTTCCTGCGGTCAACGACAACGTGTGCCTCAGCGGCATGGTGACCCGCGCGGTGTGCGGTCTCATCGTCAACCACCTCTTCGCCGAGCTCTGCGACGCTGACGGCTGCACGACCGGCCTCATGCGGGCACGGCGAGCCAACGACGTCACGGTCCGCGGCGGCGACTCCGGAGGACCGGTCTACCAGCGCAGCGGTGCGAGCAACGCGGTAGCCCTCGGCATGATCATCGGGTTCAACGACGGCGGTCGCAACCTGCTCGGTGAGAAGCTCAACAGCATCGAAGCCCACCTCGGGGTGACCGTGCTGACGTCGTGACGGATCGGAACCAACCGATGCGCCCGGCCGTCCAATCCTCGATTCGCTCACGATGATGGGAGATTGACGATGTCCGGTCGTTCGGGCGGCGGTCTGGCCGCGTTGACGCTGGTCGCGATGACCGCCGTGCTGTTGACGGCGTGCGCGGCACCCGGCGCCGACAGCGAAGAGACCGCCCCCGACGACCGGCTCGCCGCCGGCACCTCGACGACGCAGACCGTGCCCGACCTGATCGGGCAGGATGCCGCCTCGGTCGACAAGCTCGCCGCCCAGGCGGGCGTGGTTCCGATGATCTCCTACGACCCCGGCGCGGCGGGTCAACTCGGCACAGTGGTCCGGGTCGACCCGCCCCCGGGCACCGCCGTCGCCCTCGGCGACACGATCCAGGTGGCGGTGGCCGGCAAACCCGGCGGCACGCTCGACGAGCTCGTCGCCGCCGACCGGCGCCACTTCGTCGGCCTCAGCGCCGATCCCGACGGCACGTTCGTCGTCGCGGTCATCGCCGGCCCCGACGGCAACGCCGCGTTGCGCCGGATCGAGCCGGCCCTCGCCGGCCGCAAGCACCGTGTGGTGCGGTGCGCGACGACCTGGGCCGAGCTTTCCCGGCTCGCGGTCGAGATCGGCCAACGCGCCGACCTGCGCGCCTCGAAGGCATACGCCGTCACCGTCGAGCCCGGCGCGTGCGGCGTGCTGGTGGAGGGTGACATCGACGACGACGTGGTGACGGCCCTGCGGGCCGCGTACACCGATCGGATCGTCGTCAAACAGGGCCCGGCCGGGCGGGCGATCGGCGGCTGACCGGCTGCCGCACGCCCCCGGACTCACGCGCCGGGAGATCCGCCATACCTGTCTCCGCGCGACGGTCGTTTACCGATCGCCGGGCGCTGCGAGGGGCCGCACCCGCGGAGAGACGGAAAGGCACCCGCGTGGTGGAACGGGAAGTCGCACGTCGGACGGTGCTCGGCGCCGGGCTCGGGATCGGTGTCGCGACGGTCGTCGGAGGCCTGGGCACGCCCGCGGCCGGACGCGGGCGGGAGCGGCTGGGCCGTACCCCTGTGAGCATGTCGATGCACACCCACTCGTCGTTCAGCGAGGGCGGCAGCTACGCGGACGGTGGCGGTGGGGCGAGCATGCTGTCCCAGCTCGAACAGGCGAAGCAGACCGGCACCGACGTGATCTGGTGGACCGACCACGACTGGCGGATGGAGGCGTTCGGCTACTACGACACCATCGGGTTCGACGGCACCGACGAGAGCCAGAAGCTCGCCTGGTTCGCCCAGAACGAGGGCCCGATCACGGGTGCTCGGCATGCCTTCGTCGACGAGCCGCACAGCCCTGGCGAGACCGGCAAGGCGATGCGGGTCACCGGCACCGGCACCAGCGCGACCGAATGGGGCGGCGCATGGATGTGGGGTGATGGCGGCAACAGCTTCTACACCACCAACCTGACCGACACCACGCTCGCGCTCGACGTGCTCGCCGAGCGGACCGGTCCGGACGCGGAACTCGTGTTCCAGATCGAGACGTCGTACCGGCCCGCCGTCAAAGGCCGGCCCGCCGGCGTCTACGTGCTCGAGTACCGCGTCGGCAGCCGGGCGTCCCGGACCGTGCAGGGCTTGACCGGCGTCGTCACCGTGCGGGCGACCGGGAACTGGCAGACGCTGAAGATCCGCCCGCTGGACGACATCCACCGGTTCTGGCCGGACCTCGTGGCCGAGGACTCGGCACTGGCCCGGCTGCGCTTCGGCGTGCGGGCCCGGAACAACGCCACCGGACAGGGCGTGTTCGACCGCCTGCGGATCAAGCGGACCCGCGACCAACTCCGCTGGGCGGTCCGGGAGCAGCGTGCCCTGATGAAGCGGCTCGGCAGGCGGTACCCGGAGATCACCCAGCTGCTGGGCGCCGAGGTGTCGATGGTCCGGCACATGAACGTCTTCATGGAGGACTTCGAGCTGTTCCCGTACCCGGACCGGGGCAAGGCGCCGGTGCTGGACAACAGCGTGGCGGCGGCACAGGAGATGGTGCGCTGGTACCAGGAGCGCGGCGCGCTGGTCCAGTACAACCACCCGCCGATGAACGCCGCCGAACTGGTCGCCAGTCGGGCGCTCGGCTGCGACCTGATGGAGACCGTCGACGCGCGCGGTGACGTGACCGTCGCGAACAACCGGTTCACCCTGTTCGACATCGCCGCCCGCAACGCCATCTTCCTCACCGCGACCGTCCAGAACGACGACCACGCCGGGCGGGACTGGGCCGGGAAGTTCTACTTCCACACCTCGGTCTGGTCGAAGTCGCGCAAGGCCAGGCACCTGCTCGCCGCGCTGGCGGCCGGCCAGGTGTTCCTGAACCACCAGCGGCTGTGGCCGACCGGCTCGCTGGACCTGACCGTCGACGGGCGGCGGGCGATGGGCCAGGTCATCAAGACCGACGCGGCCTACCTGCCGGTCGAGATCTTCGCGGAGAACCTGCCCGAGGGCGCGACCGTCGACGTCGTGGTGGGGGTCTGCGACCGCTCGGGTGCGACCACCCGGAGCATCGAGCGGCACTCCTTCCCGCGGTCGGCGTTCGCCGACGACCTGCTGCCGTTCCGGCTCGACCGGGCCGGCGGGCGCTACCTACGGGTCGAGGTGTTCGCCGCCGACGGCACACCGGTGGGCTTCAGCAACCCGATGTGGCTGCTGCCGGACACGGACGAGACCGAGGTGCCGAAACCGCGCCGATTCCGCCTGCGCGACGGACGGCATTCCAGCTCAACCCGGTGAGGCCGCGGGTTAGCCCGCGCGGCGTCCCCATGCCGAGATGAGCGGCGCGAGGGTGAGGTCGAGCTCGCCGGCATCGACGGCGGCCAGGTGCGCGTCGATCTCGGCGTCGTCGGCCAGCCCCGCGGCGAGCAACTCGGCGCGGACCATGCGCACCGTCGCGGTCTCCAGCCGATCGCAGGCAACCCCGCCCACCGGGAAGAAGCCGGCCGCCGTGACATCCACCAGGCCCGCCGCGCGCAACGCCCGTGGCAGCGTACGGCCGAAACGCAGATCGGCGCCGCGGCGGGTCATCAGCTCCCGGACGGCGCGCCGCAGCCGGTTGGCACGCTGCTGCGCCGGGCCTACCTCGTCGAGGCAGGCCAGCGGCTGCAGCTCGGTGTCGGCATCCTCTACCAGTAGCCAGCCGCCGGGCCGCAGCGCGGCCACCATCGTCGCCAACGCTCGGGCCCGGTCGGGCACGTGAACGAGCACGAGCCGCGCGTGTACGAGGTCGAACGTGCCTGGCTGCGGCGGCGGGTCCGCGACGATGTCGTGCTGGAGCACCTCGTACCGGCCGCGCGGGTCCAACCAGGCCGGATTGATGTCGGTGGCCAGCACGTAACCCGTTGGCCCGACGGCGGTGGCGAGTGCCTCGGGAATGCTGGGGCCTCCGGCGCCAACCTCCCAGCAGCGCCAGCCCGCTCTCACTCCGAGCCGGTCGACGTGCCCACGCGTCACACCGTCGAACAACTCGGCCAGCCAGGTGAACCGCTCGCCCGCCTCCACCCGCGCGTTGTCGAGCAGGTAGCGGTGATCCGGCCCGCCCTCGGTCGTGTCCAGCTCGGGCCTGGGGTCGCCGACGGGCTGCGATGCGCTCATGCCCACATCCTTACGACGTACCGCGTGCTGTGTCAGCGCGACGTGGGGATGAAACAAGACACAGCACCAACCTAGAACCAACGCCCGAGACTCTTGTCCGGGCGCTTGTTGATCATCTCTAATGAGCATTCTGAATGGCGGGACGCGGGGGGGACGACAGTGATCCGGTCGTGGGTTGGGCGAGCGCTGGGCGCGGGCGCCGTGGTGGTTACGGTGCTGGCCGCCGGTGCGGTCAGCGCCAGTGCTGCGCCACACGGTGAAGGACTCACCCGGGTGCAGTTCGGCTACACCGACTCGGCGACGCCGCGGCAGGCACATGACGTCGACGACGGCGAGTGGCCGGTGGGCACGCGGGTGGACGCCGATGGCGTCACGCACACCAGTCGCGGCTACGTGAGCTTCGACCTGGCGCGTTACGAGGGTCGCAAGACGTACGACGCGACGGTGTTCTTCGAGGAGGCCCGCGCGGCCGAGTGCCCGAAGCGGGCCTACGAGCTGTGGCGCGTCAAGGGCATCTCGTCCACGCCGACGTGGAACCGCGCCCCGGCGCCGATCGGCAAGGTCGGCGAGCTGACAACCGCGCCGAGCTTCTGCCCGCAGAGCTTTCAGTTCGACATTGGCGCCGCGGTGGTCGACGCGCTCCAGCACCGGCAGCGCTACGTGAGCTTCGAGCTACGGATCGCCGAGGCGTTCGAGGCCGACCCGGCATACGGCCGCACGCTGCGCCACTCCCCCAACATGGGCTTCGTCCAATACGACACGCCGCCGACGGTCGACAAGGTGCACCTCTACAACTCGGGCAAGGAGTGCAGCGCACTGAAGCCCTACCCCACGCTGGCGGGGCGGCGGTTGGAGGCCGTCGGCTACGACGCGGACGAGGCCGACGGCAACAACCTCTCCATGGAGTACGCGGTCTGGCCCAAGTCGACGCCGGAAGCGCGGCAGACCTTCATGAGCACCAACCCGCACGGCCTCGCGGGTCGGGTGAACCCGGTCGAGGTGCCGAGCACGGCGCTGGTCGACGGCGAGACCTACGGCTGGCAGGCGCGGGTGAGCGACGGCGCCGAGGTGTCCGGCTGGTCGCCCAAGTGCTTCTTCCGCTACGACGCGACGGCTCCGGCGGCGCCGACCGTGACCGAGCAGGTGCCGCCGGCCGCCGGCGAGCCGCTGCGACTCACGCTGTCGGGCAACGGCAACCGGGACGTGGCGGGCTTCCAGTACAAGTGGAACCTCAGCGGCGGCGTGAACGTGTGCGACATCAATGGCGACTACGGCCAGATGGTCTGCCCGGACCTGTTCGCGCTTCCGAGCGTGCTGCGGGCGAACGCGCCGGGCGGCACGGCCACCCTGGTGACCAACGCACCGCGCGAGGGGCCGGCACGGCTGTACGTCCGCTCACTCGACCTGGCCGGCAACGTCTCCAGCGAGACGGTCTACCAGACGTTCGGGTCGGAGCGCTCCGACCGTCAGCCCGGTCGGTGGTGAGCCGTTCTGGGGCCAGGAGATCGCGCTGCGGGTCACCCCGCACGCCGACGTGGCCTCGCCGGTCACCGACTACGGCTACCGGCTGGAGTTCGACGGCGAGGAGCAGTTCATCGCGCCCGACGCCGACGGCAGCGCGACCATCCGGTTCACACCGGATCCGCAGCAGAGCATGCTCAACGTCTCGGTCTGGAGCTACCACGCCAACGGGTTCGTCTCCCCGCAGGTGTCATGGCAGACGATCTTCGGTCCGTGGCCGGGGGTGCGGTCGACGGACTTCCCGATGAACGTCGAAAGCGGAGCCCCAGGTGTGGCCGGCACGTTCGAGTTCGGCCCGCCGATGGAGTTCGCCGACCCGGTCGCCTACCGCTGGTCGATCGACTTCGGCGACGAGACGGAGGTCCCGGCCCGCGCGGACGGCACCGCGGCGGTGACCTGGACACCCCCGGCGGCGGGCTGGTACACGCTGATCGTGACGGCGGTCAGCGCCGACGGCACGACCAGCGACAGCAACTGGTACTCCTTCGGGGTGGCCGCCGGCGCCTAGCGGGTGCGGGCGCCGCGGCGGTCATTCGGCGTTTGAGGTGTGAGTGGCGAGGCATCGCCACCCGTGTTCGGTCGAGATCCAGGTCGACGTGCTGCGGAAGCTGGTATCGAGAGACTGGCCGGAGAAGCTCGCGACATCGTGGACAAGGCAGGTCAGGACGACGGCCTCGCCGGCAGCGGTGAAGCGCGGCGCGCGCAGAGTCTGGCTGGTCCAGCGCACCTCGTCAGGTCGCACATACGTGTCGATGTACTCGTCACGGCTGAGCACCGTTCCCCGTGAATTGATGTACAGGCAATCGGGATGCATGAGGGCCAGCAACGTCTCGATGTCTTTGTCGACCAACGCGGCACTGCGTCGCCTGGCCGCGGCAAGCACGTCTGCGGACACGGGGGGAGTCTAGACAACAATTCCGGCGGCGAGACTCCTCCGTGTGACCCCGTCGACTCCTTCAGATCGCGGGACCAAAACGGTCCGCGGCAGTGTTGTTGCAGATGACGCCGCAGCCAACGGCGGCAGAAGGGGAGAGATCGTGTCACACGACTACCGCAAGACCTCGGACGCGCTCAGCCGCCTCACCGACACCCAGTTCCGCGTCACTCAGAAGGACGGGACCGAGCCCGCGTTCCGAAACGAGTACTGGGACAACCACCAGCCCGGGATCTACGTGGACGTGGTCTCCGGCCAGCCGCTGTTCTCGTCGAATGACAAGTACGACAGCGGCACCGGATGGCCCAGCTTCACCAAGCCGATCGACGTCGACGTCGTCCGCACAAAGACCGACAGAACGCTCTGGATGAGCCGCACCGAGGTGCGGTCCGCCGGCGCCGACAGCCACCTCGGCCACCTTTTCGATGACGGTCCCGCCGACGCCGGAGGCCAGCGCTACTGCATGAACTCGGCTGCGCTGCGCTTCATCCCGGTCTCCGAGCTCGAGACGCAGGGCTACGGAGAGTACCGCTCGCTGTTCGAGCCGGACGTTACGAAGGAGAACGCATCATGACCAGCGGACTTAACGACACCGGACGGATCACCCGCGAACCGGGCACTGAGACGGCCGTCCTGGCCGGCGGGTGCTTCTGGGGCATGGAGGATCTCATTCGTCGACAGCCAGGAGTGGTGGACACGCGCGTCGGATACACCGGCGGCGACAACGACCACGCGACGTACCGCAACCATCCTGGCCACGCCGAAGCGGTCGAGATCGTCTTCGACCCGACACAGACGACGTACCGTGACATCCTGGCGTTCTTCTTCCAGATCCACGATCCGTCGACGCTGAACCAGCAGGGCAACGACATCGGCGCGAGCTACCGCTCGACGATCTTCCCGCTGACCGACGAGCAGGAGCGAGTCGCCCGCGACACGATCGCGGATGTCGATGCGTCAGGGTTGTGGCCGGGCAAGGCGGTCACGACGATCGAGCCCGCCGGCCCGTTCTGGGAGGCCGAGGCCGAGCACCAGGACTACCTGATCACCTACCCGAGCGGCTACACCTGCCACTTCCCG
Source organism: uncultured Actinomycetota bacterium (assembly GCA_963840005.1). Classification (GTDB taxonomy): domain Bacteria; phylum Actinomycetota; class Actinomycetes; order Mycobacteriales; family Micromonosporaceae; genus Asanoa. The sequence continues at coordinate 77,671 of CAWIXO010000012.1, forward strand.
CGGCCAGACTGGGTGTTGCCGAGGCGCACTACGACCTCAGCCTGACGCGAGGCTGAGCGGGCGCGTTCACCGCGGAAGCGATGGACGCGCCCACAGCCGTGATTAGCGCGGTGCGCCGCATTCGTCCTCTTCGGACTGGCGATCACCTGGGCAACCGGTCGAATCGGCAGCAATAATCCACGAAGATGTCCACGTGAAGGCGATCTACCCGGACAACGGCGATGGCGACCGGGAGGCCCACCCCGAGGCCGCGCCCGCCCTGCGCCCCGAGACTGAAGGTCCCGCCGACGTCACGACGCACACGCTTGAAGTCGATGGAGAGATGTTCGCCCTCCGCCGGAACGAGTTCAATGGCACCGACTACACGTGGCTCAGCGGGCCGAACCCCGGCTACGGGTTCAGTACGAGTCCGACCCCAGACCTGTCGCTCGACGAGCACACGGAGAACATCCGCCATTTCCTGGCAATGGTTGATCCCAGCACGGGATACATCGAAGACGACTGATTAGCGGAGCTATCTCGCCCAGGCGGGATCACGGCCGGTCAGGCCGAGGATGCGGTCCAAGGTGGGTGCGTCGGCCGGCACCGCGACCTCCGGTCCGTACATGCCCATCTCCCGCCCCTGCTCCACGCCGGCGAACATCGTGTCGTGCAGATGCGCCAGCAGGTCGGCGGGTAGTTCCAGCCGCTGCCCGGTCGCGACCGCCAGGTCCCAGCCGTGCACGGCCAGCTCGCCGACGATCATGTCGCCCATGACGGGCGCGGGCAGCGTTTGCGGCGTGCCCATGCTCGTCTCGCCCTCCCAGGCGCTCGGCGGCGCCCACGACGACGTGATGTCGTCCAGCAGGGCGAGCAGGCGGCCGCGCCAGTCGCCGGCCGCCAGGTCCACGTCGGACTCGGCGGCCGCCGGCTGCGGAACGGACTCCTTGCGGCCGGCGCCGGCGAGCGACGGCCCCCAGAACAGGAGGTGGTTGACCAGTGCCCGCACGTCGTACTCCGTGCACGGAGTCTTGTTGGCGAGCTGGTCGTCGGTGATGGTGCGGGCGACCGCGGCCATGGCCTCGGCCGCGTTGGAAAGGTGTGACATGGCGGCGACGCTAGGCGGCGCGGGCCGGAGGGGTATTGAACAAAGGCGACATAAACTCTGCCGTGTGGGGCGGGACGTTCGTGAGCTGCGGAGTGCGTGGACCAGGTATCAGCGCCACGCGTTCCACGGCCCGTCGCCGGCGCTCGCGCCATGGGTGGAGCAGTACTGGGAGGCTCGCTGGGACTACGCCGAGCCCTACCGGCAGAAGATCGTGCCGCGCCCGAACGTGCACCTGTCGTTCGGCGGCGGCCGCGCGGACGTCAACGGCGTGTGCAGCGGCTACCAGATCAAGGTCCTCGAGGGCCGCGACCACGTCTTCGGCGTCGCGTTCCGGCCGGGCTGCTTCCGCCCGTTCCTCGGTGCCTCCGTCTCGACGATCACCGACCGCGTCGTCCCGGCGACCGAGGTGTTCGGCCCGGACCTGCCCACGACGCTCGACGTGCCGACCGTGGATACGTTCCTGCTGAAACACCTGCCGGACGACGACCCCCGGGTGCGCCAGGCGGTGGCCGCGGTCGAGCTGATCGCCAAGGACAAGGCCGTGACCAGGGTCGAACACCTCGCCGGCGAGCTGGGGCTGAGCATGCGGGGGCTGCAACGGCTGTTCGCGGAGTACGTCGGCATCGGGCCCAAGTGGGTGATCCGCCGCTACCGCCTGCACGAGGTGACCGCACGCATGGCCGCCGGCGGGGCGATCGACTGGGCCGCGCTGGCGGCGGACCTCGGCTACGCCGACCAGGGCCACTTCATCCGCGACTTCAAGAGCATGTTCGGCGAGCCACCGACCTGGTACGCGCAGCGGTACTAGACAGGACCTCATGCGCGTCGAGATCAGTGTCGAGTCGGTCGATGGCGTCCGGGTCGCCGCCCGGGCCGGCGCCGCGCGCGTCGAGCTGTGCGCCGGCCTGTCCGACGGCGGCCTCACGCCGAGCGCCGCGCTCATCGAGGCCGCCACCGAGCTGGCCGAGGTGCACGTCCTCGTGCGGCCGCGACCCGGCGACTTCCACTACTCGCGCGACGAGGTGGACCTCGTCTTCCGGGACATCGCCGTCGCACGGCGGAGCGGAGCGGCGGGTGTGGTCGTCGGCGCGCTGGCCGCGGACGGCACGGTCGCGGACGACTGTGCCAGGTTCGTCGACGCCGCCGAGGGGCTGGAGACGACGTTCCACCGCGCCATCGACGTCAGCGCGGACTCCCGTCAGGCCCTGGACCGGTTGGCGGACCTGGGTTTCACGCGGGTGCTGACCTCGGGCCGGCGCCGGTCCGCACTCGACGGTGCGCCACTCATCAAGGAACTGGCCACCCGGACAAGTGTCACCGTGATGGCGTGCGGCGGAGTACGGGCCGCCAACGCCGCGCTGGTCGTCGCCGCGACCGGCGTCGACGACCTGCACGCGGCGCCCCGCCGACCCGCGGGCACCGCCCGAGCCGGCGACGTGTCCTACGCGGGCGTCGGCGTCCCGTCCGGCTACGACCACTTCGAGACCGACCCGGACGAGGTGGCCGCACTCTGCGCGGTTCGCACCGCGTAGGTCAAGCCCGGTTGGCCGCCGGCCACCCGCCCCCCGCCATGAGTTTCGTGAGTCGGGCGGGGCCCGAGTGCGTAATGTGACGGAGGGTGACTGAGCTGCGCTTTTACGCGGTCAGCCCGCTTCGCATTCACGGGGGGAACCACATGCGAGCAATGTTCATACGTCGGCGACAGCTCGCCGTCGTGGTCGTCGGGGCGTTGATCGCCCTGCCGACTGTTTTCGGCACGCCATCGGTGGCGCAGCGCCAACCAATGGCGGTGGCCACGATGGTGGCGGCAGGACGGCGCAGCCAGGCCGAAGCCTGGGGAACCAACACCGTGGGACAGCTCGGCATCGGGACGGTCGGGGAAGCGGAGTTCCGGCCGACCGCCGTGACGGTAGCGGGCCCGCATACCGTGCGTTCGGTCTCCGCGGGTAGCGACCACGGCCTCGCGCTGCTGTCCAACGGCACGGTGAAAGCGTGGGGATCCAACGAGTTCGGCCAGCTCGGTGACGGCACCGAGACCACGCGGCCGATCCCGGGCAGCGTCGCGGGGCTCGGCGACGTCAAGGCCGTCGCGGCAGGCGGCTATTTCAACCTCGCCCTCCTTCAGGACGGCACGCTGCGGTCGTGGGGCCTGAACTTCTCGGCCAGCTGGGTGACGGCACCACCTCGAACCGGAGCCTCCCGGTCAAGGTGAAGGGCCTGCCCGGCCGCGTGACCGCGATCGCGGCTGGGGACGCCACGGCTCTGGCGTTGCTGGCCGACGGCACCGTCATGGCATGGGGCAGCAACACGAACGGACAGCTCGGCCAGGGCAAGGTGGATAACGGGCCGCACCCCGCCCCGCTCGAGGTGCGCCTGCCGCAGCGGGCGACGAGTGTCGGCGCGGGCCTGTTCCACAGCCTGGCGGTGCTGGCCGACGGCTCGGTCCGCGGTTGGGGTGCGAACTTCACGGGCCAGCTCGGGACCGGCAACAACGTCAGCCCGCAGCCCAGCCCGGTCGCCACCGTCGGCCTCACCGGCGTACGGGTCAAGTCCGTGGACGGCGGGTTCGGCCACACTCTGGCCCTGCTGACCAACGGCCGCGTCAAAGCCTGGGGCAGCAACGCCGCCGGCCAGCTCGGCGACGGCACGAACACCGATGCGGCTCGTCCCGGTCGACGTCCTCGGCGTGACCAGCGCGACCGCCATCGCCGCCGGCTACGACGGCGCCAGCGCCAACGGGCACAGCCTCGCGATCACCCGCGGCAACGTGATGGCGTGGGGCGAGAACGACAGGGGTCAACTCGGCATCGGCGGAAACGACGTCGATCAACCGGGCTGAGGCGGTAACCACCGGCCTCCACCCGACCCGCTCGATCTCCGGCGGCTTCCAGTTCAGCTTGGCTTCCTGACCACAGCTGAAGAGGGCCTCGACCGGATCAGGCGAGGCCCTCTTCGCGGGCGAAACACGTCCGGCGAACCACGCAGCAGACGCCTCGCGATCGAACCGCGGCGGCAACGGTCGCCACCGGGGACCGGTCAGTCGGCGTTCGCATTCACGAGGGGAACCATATGCGAGCTATGTTCATGCGGCGACATCTCGCCGTCGTGGTCGTCGGGGCGTTGATCGCCCTGCCGAGTGTGTCCGGCACGCCATCGTCGGCAGCGCCAAGAGCAGCGGCAGCCAGGCTGAAGCCTGGGGAACCAACTCTGAGGGACAGCTTGGCATCGGGACGGTCGGGGAAACGGCGACGTGGCCGACGGCCGTGACGGTGGCGGGCCCGTATACCGTGCGTTCGGTCTCAGCAGGTTTCAGCCATGGCCTCGCACTGCTGTCCAACGGCACGGTCAAAGCGTGGGGATCCAACGAGTTCGGACAGCTCGGCGACGGCACCGAAACCTCGCGGCCGATCCCTGGCAGCGTGGCAGGGCTGAGCGACGTCACAGCAGTCGCCGCCGCCGGCGATTTCAGCGTCGCCCTCCTGCACGACGGCACGCTCCGAGCGTGGGGCTTCAATTTCTCCGGCGAGCTGGGCGACGGAACCACATCGAACCGGAGCCTTCCGGTTCGGGTGGAGGGGCTGCCCGGCCGCGTGACCGCGATCGCCGCCGGAGCAAATTTCGTTCTCGCATTGCTGGCCAACGGCACCGTCATGGCCTGGGGCGACAATTTTGATGGACAGCTCGGCCAGGGCTACGCCGATAGCCAGCCGCACCCAGCCCCGCTTGCGGTGCGCCTGCCGCAGCGGGCGTCGAGCATCGGCGCGGGCGCGTTCCACAGCTTGGCAGTGTTGGCCGATGGCTCCGTACGCGGCTGGGGCTTGAACGTCTCGGGTCAGTTGGGAATCGGCGACAGGGTCACCCCGCAGCCCAGCCCGGTCGCCGTGGTCGGCCTGACCGGCGTACGCGTCAAGTCCGTGGACGGCGGATTCGGCCACACCCTGGCCCTGCTGACCAACGGCCGGGTCAAGGCTTGGGGCAGCAACGAGGCTGGCCAGCTCGGCGACGGCACGAACACGCGGCAGCTGACCCCGGTTGACGTGCTCGGTCTGAGCGGGGTGACCGCTGTCTCCGCGGGTGAGGACGGCTCCGCCGCCAACGGGCATAGCCTCGCGATCACCCGTGGCAGCGTGATGGCGTGGGGCCAGAACAACAGGGGTCAACTCGGCATCGGGGGGTCCGGGTCGGTCAACCGGGCTCAGGCGGTAACCACCGGCCTCCAACCGACCCGCTCAATCTCCGGCGGCCTCGCGTTCAGCTTGGCCTCCTGAGACCACACCGAAGAAGGGCCTCGACCGGATCGGTCGAGGCCCTCTTCACGGGCCGACACGCTTCCGGCGAACGCGCTGATATCGCCAAGCACTGTCCGCCGGCCAACCCGTTCCTACTTGGGCGCTCCGACGATGATGCGGCGGACCTCATCTGGACGGGCGCGCTCAGGTCTAGATCGCGCCTACGCGGACCGCGCCCACTTGACCGTGGGGTCTCCGGGGGTCGCCCCAGGTATAGGAATGAGCCTGTCTAGGAGTCAGGCGGCTTGTCCGCGATGACGTTCGCGGTACTCCTGCAACGCTCGGCGAACGATGCCGGACTTGCCCTCGCGGTCACGGCCAGCGGCCTGCTCCAGCCACTCGATCATCGACAGCGGCAGCCGGAAGGTGGCGGGCCGCATCACGGCCACACCTTGTTCGTCCACCTGCGCCATCGGTTCGACCGCCCGATCGGCAGCCGCCACTAGGGCGCTGGTGTCGTTGTTCAGGAACCAGTCGCCGATCTCTTCCTTGGTCATGGCTGTGAAGTCCGGTAGTTCACTCATCGCTGTCCCTCCCGAGCCAGGTCTCGAACTCGGCACCGCTCATCGGCTTTGCCCGGGCCACCCGCCACACGAACGAGTCGTCGTCTCGGAAGAGCAGCACACCAACGGCCCGGTACTCCGCTGTCACCGAGTACACCGCGAGCACGTCCTTATCGATACTGATCCGCAGCTGATCATGAAAGTGGTGCCTCCAGCGCCTCGGCAACCTCAGCGACGCTCACCTCTAGAAGCTTCGCCGCGGGTTCGCCAGCCGCCGGCATCCGCACAACAACACCGCCACGCGACGAGCGTATGACACGTATGACGGTTTCGCCAGACAATCAAGTATCGGCAGCAACTCAGGACGGGCTGAGGCGTTCCGGCAGGGCGTTGACGCTCGTGGCGACCCGAACGGTCCGGACGTCCGGGTCCTCGGCCAGCACGTCGCCGGCACAGCTCTGGCAGATCGGTGATGATGCCGTTGACGCCGAGCCGGACGAGTTTCCCCAGTTCTTCGCAGGGATGGTCGCGGTCTATGTCGCGAACAGGGTGTCCGCCGTCGTCCAAACCGGCTTGCCGAGATCGCGCAGTTGATCTCGGCGAGGGTCAGATGACCCACGCGACCTGACCCATCCGTGGTCCGGTCACGTTGTCGTCATGCATGACGACGACGTGGCCGTCGGGCGGTCGCGCGCAGGTCGAGATCGATCGCGGAAAACCCGAGCCATGCGGCGTTGTGAAACGCCGCCAGCGCGTCCTCCGGGAAACCGGCGGCCATGCCTGACACGCACTACGCGCGTTCCCCAGACCTGGTCGTCAAGGGACGGCAGGGGCAGTCGGAACTCGGCCCCGCCGAGCACGCCGACAGCGGCGCCGCCGGCGAAGGCGAGGGGTGGCGATGCTCGTACCGTGCTGGAACGCGTCGCGTCCGGGATGTGCGCGGAAGCGAAGCCTCGGCGTCGCGAAGCCGAACCTCCGTCGCAGCGGCAGCCACGTGTCGAGGTAGGCGCGTAAGGCCGTTGTCTCGACCCCGCTGCCCCGGGTCAGACGCGAAGATCGCTAATCCGCCCGGTCCGACACTGGCTACCAGGCGTCCAGCGACTGCCGTCAGTCCGAGCTCTGCAGGGATGCGGCTCGATCAAGCTGCCGTGGCACCGGTTAGGCGGCGACCTCGTCAAAGGCGAGCAGCGCGGCGAGCTGGCGCATGATGCCCGGCCGGGCGCGGTAGTAGACCCACGTGCCGCGGCGTTCGGCGTCGACGAGGCCGGCTTCGCGCAGGGTCTTGAGGTGGTGGGAGATCGTCGGCCCGGACAGCTCGAACGCGGGGGTGAGGTCGCAGACGCAGGCTTCGCCGCCGTCGGCTGAGGCGATCATCGACATCAGCTGCAGCCGGACCGGGTCGCCGAGGGCTTTGAACGCCGGGGCGAGGACCGCGGCCGTCTCGGCCGGGATCGCGGCTCGCTGGGCCAGAGGTGGGCAGCACGGCGTGTCCGCGTTGAGGTCGATGAGCGGCAGCGCCGTCGCTTGCTTTGACATGCCTCTAGGTTGACAGATCTCGAAACAGCGTGCAACTCTCTGTTTAGAAGAGCGTCTAGTTCGAGACTCATCTAGACAGCCTGGTGAGGAGAGAGCCATGTTCCGCTTGAGTCGCCGTACCGCCGCTGAGGCCGGGGTGCGCTTCTGCGACAGCTGCACCGAGGTCAGCACCGCCGAGGAGCGGGCACGGCGGCAGCACGACCGCGTCCGGGCCCAGATCGCCGCGGTCCTCGGACCGCGCTGAGGCCACCACCGAACCCGACGAATCGACAAGGAGACTGATCATGACCGAGACCAAGAACGCCGGCGGCTTCACCGGGGACCCCGCTGCCGCGCTGTCCGTCGCCGGCACCGGCGGCTGCTGCGGCAACCCGCCCCAGGCGAACCTGTCCCTGCCCGAGCCCGACGGGGCCGCCGCGACCTGCTGCGGCACCGCCGCGGAGGCGAAGGCGGAGAACGCGTGCTGCGGCAGCGCGGCGAAGGCCGACGCGGTCGCGCGCCGGATCCGGTTGCTGCGGATGACCACCAGAACACCGTTGCCCGCACTCGACGGGCTCCTGGCCGACGTGTCGGGTGAGCGGATGGCCGCCACGGTCGCGACGTTGGCCGGCGAACCGTTCACCGGCCGGCGGGTCGGCACGGCCGGCGGCGCCGCCGCCCGCGCCTGGCTCGCCCGGCACCTCGACGACCTCGGCGCGCACGGTGACGACCGAGTCGTTCCCGGTTCGGGCGGTTCCCGAGATCTACGCCGCGCCGACCGCCGACTGGAGCGACGGCACCGCCGCGTACCCGTTGGTGTTCGGGCGCGACGTCGCGCTCCACCTCGCCTCGGCGGACGTTGCCGAGGTCGAGGCGAGGCCCGCTGGGCGTGGCCGGAGCCGACGAGCCGGCCGGGCGATGGCTGGTGGTGCCGGCCGCGATGACCCTCGCCGACGCCTACCGGCACGCCTCCGGCGCGCTCGGTCTGCTGGTCGGCCGGGCCGTCGACGGGGACGGCTGGCACTTCACGATGCTCGCCGGCCCGAACCCCGGGCCGCTGCCGGTCGTCGCCGTCGCAACCGAGCTGCACGACCGCCTGCTGGCGGCGGCACGAGCGGGCGGCGCGAGCTGGTCGGCGAACACGCCCATCCGCCGGATCGACGTGGCCGGCACCAACATTCACGCCCGCCTGCGTGATGCCGCAGCCTGGCGGCCTGGACCTGTTGTTGACCGCGCACTACGACGGCGTCGGCGACCACCCGGGTCTGCGGCAGCCGGCGGCGGCCGACAACGGCAGCGGCGTCGCCGTCGTCTGCGAGGCGGCACGGCAGCCTCGCCACGGGCCTACCGCCGAACGTTGGGCTCTCGGTGGCCCTCCTCGACGGCGAGGAGACCGGCGCGCTCGGCTCCGCCCACCACGCGGCCCAACTCCGCACCGCCGACGACCGCACCCGCTGGTGATCAACGTCGACGGCGCCGGCTGCCTGCACGAGACCGCCGCCGTCGAGGCGGGCGGACCAGCGCACGGCCTACTGGCCGTGCTCGACCAGGCCGCCAGGCACACCGGGCTGCCGCTCGCGGCCGGGCCGGTCGCCTCGGACAACCGCCGCTACGCCGCCGCCGGCCTGGCAGCGGTCGGCATCGGCGCCGGCATGGCCGGCTACCACAGCCCGGCCGACACCGCCGACCGCGTGGATCCGGCGACGATGGTCGCGATCTGCCGGCTCGTCGTCGCGACCGGGTGGCTCGCGGCGGCGACGCCGAGCTAGGCTTTCATCGTTGATCGGCGATAGACGATGAAGTTGGTGGATGGTGGCCGAGCTACTCGACCGTGCCGTGGCCACGGAGTACGCGTCGTGGTTTCGCGCCCTGGCGGACCCGACCCGGGTGCAGATCGTGGAGTACCTGGCCCGCAAGGCGCGCCCGATGCCGGTCGGCGAGATCGTCGCCGCGGTCGGGTTGGCTCAGTCGACGGTGTCGCAGCACCTCAAGGTGCTCACCGAGGTCGGGTTCGTGCGGGTCGAGCCGGTCGGCAACGCCCGCCACTACCGCATCAACCAGAACTGCGTGGACTGCTTCCCGTCGGCCGCCGACGTCGTCATGGGCGAGCCCGCCCCAACGCCGACCGGAGGGTGCGAATGCTGATCCGCCCGATGGCCGCCGCCGACGCCGACGCGGTGCTGCGCATCTACCAGGCCGGCCTCGACACCGGCCACGCCAGCTTCGAGGTGACGGCCCCGACCTGGGCGACCTTCGACGCGACGCAAGCTGCCCGCGCACCGGCACGTCGCCGTCGACGACGACGGCGACCGTCGTCGGCTGGGTCGCGGTGTCCGCGGTCTCCACGCGACCGGTCTACGCGGGCGTCGTCGAGCACTCCGTCTACGTCGACCCGCAGCGCGCGCGGGCAGAGGTGTCGCGCGGTCGCTGCTGACGGCACTGATCGCCTCGACCGAAGCGGCCGGCATCTGGACGATCCAGTCCGGCGTCTTCCCGGAGAACACCGCCAGCCTCGCGCTGCACCAGCGGGCCGGATTCCGGCATCATCGGCACCCGCGAACGGGTCGGCCGCCACCACGACCGGTGGCGCGACGTCATCCTGCTCGAACGCCGCAGCCCCGCCATCACCTGACCACCGCGAGTGCCAGGCCCGGCGCCGGACTCCGACCAGCTGATTCGAACAGCTTCAAGACAAGGAGACATCGTGAGTACGTCATTCGACGACCTGCCCGTCGTCGTCATCGGCGGCGGACCGGTCGGACTGGCCGCCGCCGCGCACCTCGCCGAGCGCGAGATCCCGTTCGTCGTCCTGGAGGCCGGCGACGCGCCCGCCGCCACCGTCCGCCAGTGGGGCCACGTACGGCTGTTCTCGCCCTGGCGGTACAACGTCGACGCCGCCGCCCGCCGGCTGCTCGCCGACGCCGGCTGGGTCGAACCCGACCCGGACGTCGCTGCCGACCGGTGCGCAGCTCGCCGACGACTACCTGCGTCCGCTGGCGGACCTGCCCGCGCTCAAGCCACACGTCCGCTACGACTCCCGCGTCGTCGCCGTGACCCGGCTGGGCATGGACCGCGTCCGGACCGCCGACCGCGCGACCACCCCGCTCCTGGTCCGCCTCGCCGACGGCGACGACCTGCTGGCCCGCGCGGTGATCGACGCCTCCGGCACCTGGACCACCCCCAACGTCCTCGGCGCGTCCGGGATCCCCGCCCACGGCGAAGCGGACGGCAGCCGGTTTCCTGGAGCACGCGCTGCCCGACGTTCTGGGCGCCGACCGGGACCGGTTCGCCGGCAAGCGCACCCTGGTCGTCGGCGCCGGCCACTCCGCCGCCAACACCCTGCTCTCGCTGGCCGAGCTCGCCGAGCAGGTGCCGGGCACCAGCGTGGTGTGGGCGATCCGGTCGACCAGCCCGGCCCGCACCTACGGCGGCGAGGCCGCCGACGCCCTGCCCGCCCGCGGCGCGCTCGGATCCCGGCTACGCGCCCACGTCGAAGCCGGCACCATCGAGCTCGTCACCGGCTTCGCCGTGCAACGGCGTCGAACCGACCGCCAGACCACCGGGTACGCGTCTCCGGCGGCTGCCGCAGACCATCACCGCGGACCGGATCGTGTCGGCCACCGGCTTCCGCCCCGACCACACCATCGTCTCCGAGCTGCGGCTGGACCTCGACCCGGTCCTCGGCTCCACCCGCGCCCTGGCGCCGCTGATCGACCCGAACGAGCACTCCTGCGGCACCGTCCCACCGCACGGCGCCGACGAGCTCGCCCACCCCGAGCCCGGCTTCTACGCCATCGGCGTCAAGAGCTACGGACGCGCACCCACGTTCCTGCTCGCCACCGGCTACGAGCAGGCCCGCTCGGTCGTCGCGGCCCTGGCCGGTGACTGGGCCGCCGCCCGCGACGTCCAGCTCGACCTGCCCGAGACCGGCGTCTGCAACAGCAACCCCGTCCTCGACAGCGACACCATCACCGCAGGCGGCGGATGCTGCGGCACCACCGCTGCGGCACAACGCCGAGCCGGCCGGTCGTGGCCTCGCCACCGGGATCTCCGGCGGGCTGCTTCGCGCCCCGCTGACCCTCATCTCGGTCACCGAACCCGCCGGCTCGGACCAGGCCGGCAGCTGCTGCAACTGAACCGATGACCACGCCGACCCGCACGGCCGCCGACCCCACGGTCGGCGGCCCGGGGCTGGCCTTCCACGGCTGGCGAATCGTCGCCGTCTTCGCGGTCACCCAGACCATCGGGTACGGCATCCTCTACTACGCCTTCGCCGTCCTGCTGCACCCGATCGCCGCCGACCTGCACGCCTCACCAGCCGCCGTCACCGGCGCCCTCACCACGGCGATCCTGGCCTGGGCGGCGGCTGCCGTACCCGTCGGGCGGTGGCTGGACCGCCACGGTGGCCGCGCCCTGATGACCGCCGGCGTCGGTGGCGGGCGCTCTGCTGCTCGTCGCCTGGTCCCAGGTCCGCACCGTTGGCCAGCTCTACCTCGTTTTCGCCGGCCTCGGCGTCGCGATGGCGATGGCCCTCTACGAACCCGCGACCGCGGTCATCGTGTCCTGGTTCGACCCCGCACGTCGGGCCCGCGCGCTGCTCGCCATGATCGTCGTCGCCGGGTTCGCCAGCACCATCTTCATGCCGCTGACCGGATTCCTCGAGAGACGGCTACGGCTGGCGCACCACCCTGCTCATCCTCGCCGCCCTCTACGCGGCCACCGCGATCCCGCTGCACGCCACGGTCATCCGCCGACCGCCTGCTGCACACCCGCGCGAGCGCACCCATCGGCCGACACAGCCCGAGCGCGACATGGTCCGGGCAGCCCGCCGCGACCCGCGGTTCTGGTTCCTCGCCGTCGCGTTCGTCGCACACAGCGCCGCGATGAGCACCATGACCGTCCACCTCGTCGGCTTCCTCACCGACGCCGGCCACCCCGCCACCTTCGCCGCCACCATCGCCGGACTGCTCGGCGTCCTGTCCGTCACCGGCCGGCTGCTCCTCACCGGCGCCCAACGCCGAATCCGACTGACCGCGCTCGTCGCCGCCATCTTCGCCATCCAGGCCGTCGCCGCGATCACTCTCCCGCTGGTCGCCGGCACCCGCCTCGGCGCCGCCGCCGGCGTGACCGCCTTCGGCATCGGCTTCGGCGTCGCCAGCCTCGCCGCACCCGCTCTGCTCGCCGACCGCTACGGCACCACCGCTTACGCCACGATCGCCGGAACCCTCGCCGCGCCGGTGACCCTCGCGAAAGCGGCCGCACCCCTGGGCGCCGCGGCCCTGCTCGCCACAACCGGCGGCTACCCGCCCGTCCTGGCCGCCGTCGGCGCCGCGTGCCTACTCGCCGCCGCCGGCATCCTCGTCCGCGCCCGCACTCCAGACCCCCATCGCGAGAGCTCTGCCGAGCCGTCGAAGATCGGGTCACCAGCAGGAACGTAGAAAACGCCTGTTCGGAGGGCTCGGTCGAGGCCATCCGCGATGGCGGCTGCGGCAGACCGGAACGCCGACAGGAGTCCGAGCCGCGGCGCGAACGTGGTCTTCGCTGTCGAAGATTCCTTCGTCGGTGCGGAACACGGTGGCCGCGTCGTAGGCGGACGCGATCTCGTGGGCGTGTGGGTTCTTCGGAAATCTGAGCTCGCGCGTGCGAGGAGCAGGCCCACCGGACCGTGCGTCCGGGGTCGCCCCGGGGCTGGAAGGGGCCGGCGGGACTCGAACTCCCGACCGAAGGATCAGGATCTGCGCTCAGGCCAGCTGGGCTACGCCCACGATGCGAGGTGGCGAGATGCTGCGTTCTGGTCCTACGCCACGGTCACGACGCGAGCCGGCGACGTCAGAGCCAACGTGACGTTGGGTCTGACGTCGCATACCGCGGGCCGCGCCCACCAGACCGTGGGGTCTCCGGGGGTCGCCCCCGGAATAGGAATGACGAATGGCCACCTGGACCCTGTCCGCGAAGCGGACATGGTCTAGGCAGCCATTCGTGGGGCCGGCGGGGCTCGAACCCGCGACCGAGGGATTATGAGTCCCCTGCTCTAACCGGCTGAGCTACGGCCCCGTGCCGGCGGGACCGGCGCCGGGATCGTATCCCGTGTGTGCTGGTCGCGACCAGCGGAGGCGGGTGCGACCCGCCGGGCGGCGGCGTCCGTGCGAGGCTGCCGGGGTGGTTGATCAAGAAGCGCCTGATCCGAAGGTTGGCGCCGCGCTGCGGTTCTGCGCCGAGATCGTCGCGTGGGTGGCCGCGCCGTGGGCGTTGTGGGGCTGGTCGGCCTGGGCGGCGGTCGCCGCCGTTGTGGTGCTGATCGGGCTGCCTACCGTGTTCTCGACGCCCGGCGACAAGGCCAACGTCGTCGTACCCGTGTCCGGGATCGGCACCATCCTGCTCACCCTGCTGCAGTTCGTCACCGCGGTGGTCGCGGCGGCGTTCGCCTGGCCCGCGTGGGTGGCGGTCGCGGTCGCCGTGCTGGTCGTCGCGGCGACCCTGACGCAGCTGTCACGGTGGCGGTGGCTGTGGACTGCCAGACTGGCCGGATGACCGACGAACTCCGCGCGGCCGAGCGCCGCCTGCAGACCGCCCAACTCGCGTCCGACGTCGACGCTCTCGACGCGCTGGTCGACGAGCGGCTGATCTTCACGGGGCCGGACGGCCTGCTCTATGACAAGCAGGACGACCTGCGGGTGCATCGCACAGGTGCGCAGCGGATGACGCGGGTCGACGAGGAGGACCTTCAGGTGCTGGTCGTCGGGAGCACCGGGGTGACCTGGTTCCTCGGCACGTTGGAGGGCACGACACCGGACGGGCCGTTCGCCGCCAGGGTCCGCTACACGCGCACCTGGGTGCACGAGGGCGGCGCCTGGCGGCTGGTCGCGGCGCACGTCAGCGCGGTGGCCTGAAACCCTGCGGGCCGTCTGGCCAGCCGGGACGCGTCGCGCCGGCGGGTGGGAAGAAGCGAACCATAATGACGCCTCCCTTCGGATTCGGCTGGAAAAGCGCATGCGGAATAGCGCCGTGCCGGTTGGCACGCGCGAAAAGAGAAAAGGGTCGGTGGAAACGGAAAAGCCGCCCGTCCCGGGTCGGGATAGGCGGCGTCAGCGCTGGTCAGCGCTAGTGGGTCCACCTATCCAGGACGAGTTCGCACAGCCACACACCACTCGCGTCTGCGCCTGTGTAGAACGCGGGCCGCTTCATGGTGTCGTCCTGTCTGTCGTTGGGCTGGGTTGTGCTTACGTCAATAAATGTAGATCGGAATCGGCGCGGCGGGAAGCGAATTTTTATTCGGGGTTAGCGCGCTCGATAACCTCTTCGGCGGTGAGCGGGCTCGACGGGTGGTGGCTCAGGCACAGCGGCGCCTGCAGTTTGACGAATCCGGCACCGTCGACGGCGGCGTAGAACTGCCCGGTGCGCAGCCGGGCCACGTCGGAGATGTCGCTGCCCTTGGCCCGCGCCATCTCCTGCGCCGCGGCGATCTGGGTGGGGCTGTTGAGCAGGCCGAAGAGCTGCGTCGCGGCGTTGCCGGGGATCCGGTTGTGCAGGCCCTTCGGCGCCTGGGTGGCGAAGACCAGCCCGAGCCCGTACTTGCGGGCCTGCGACGCCAGCGCGAGCGTGCTCTGCGTGCAGGCGGTCATCGCGCCGGACGGGGCCAGGGTCTGCGCCTCGTCCATCACGAACAGGCCGCCGAGCGGGCGGTCGCCGGCCGGGTTGCGCTTGATCCAGGCGAACAGGGCGAGCTGGAGCTGGTTGACGAAGCTCTGCCGCTGGTCGTCGTCGGGCAGGCCGACGAAGCTGATCACCGAGACCCGGGCCCGGAAGCCCGGCGCGGGGCGCAGCAGCTCGCCCGGGTCGAGCGGGGCGCCGTCGCCGCCGAACAGCGGGTCGTTGACCATCGTGGCGCGGCAGCAGCTGGCCGATTCGTTGGCGATCTTCGGCGCGTTGTCGAGCTGGCTGGCGCCGTCCGGCAGCCGGGTCGAGATGACCGACGAACTCCCGCAGGTCACCGCCGCCGCCCCGGGCGTACGCGGTCAGCGCCTCCCGCAGCACCGCGTTGCCGATCCGCGCCTTCGCGGTGGCTGCCGTCGACCTTGGCCCGCGGCGCGAGCGACGCCACCGCCGCGTCGACGCCGGCGGCGAACGCGTCCGGGTCGTCGGCGATGTCGGCGAAGTCGGGCAGCGGCTGGAAGCTCAGCGGCCGCCCCGCCGCGCGCCGCGGCGTCCAGACCACGACGTCGGTGCTGCGCAGGTACTCCGCCGGCCCGCGCGGCGTCGGCCTCGTCCCAGTGCGCCGGCGGCTCGGGCCAGCGGGTCGCCGAGCCGCGCCAGGTCGTTGTTGGGGTCCAGCACGATCGCGGACACGCCGCGCAGCGCGCACTCCTCGACCAGCCGCCGGATCAGCACGGTCTTGCCCGACCCGGAGCCGGCGAAGATCGCCGCATGCCGGCGCAGCGCCTCCAGCCCGACCCCGATCGACCGGCCATCATGGACCGACTGCCCGAGGACCACGGTCCCAGGGTCACGATCATCGCGCGGTACGCGCACCGGCAGCGCCCGAACAGTCGCGAGCGCCGGAGCGGCGGCGGCGACCGGCCCCGCCAACGGAGGTCGCGCGCCGTGGCCACCCGGCGCGCCAGCGTCACCGGATGGACCCGGCCGCCAGATGCGGCAGGAGCACCCGGCATGGCCGGGCTGACGGGAACGGCCGCCCTGGCCGACGCGATGGGCCCGCCCGACGCAGCGGGGCTACCCGACCGCCGAGCCACCCGACGGCCGAGCCACCCGAAACCACCGAGCCATCCGCGACAGCCGAGCCACCACGAACAGCCGAGCCGCCAAGAACAGCCGAGCCGCCAGGGCGCACCCGAGCCCGCCGGGCGACCCGACACCGTGCCAGTCCGGCGCGGCCGGGACCCCCTGGGCGTCCGAGCGCTCCTGAGCGCCCGGCCCGCCCACCGCTGCGCCACCTGACGACGTCGGCGCCGCGACGTCGGCCCCGGCCAGCGCCTCGCGCAGGAACGCGATCCGGTCGGCGGGCCGGCGGGCGGCGAACCACGGCCGCAGCGTCTCGTAGCCGCGCTCCTGGAGCAGCTCCCGCAGCGCGACCAGATGCGACCACATCGCCCTCCGGGAACCGCAGCGTCCGCCCGCCGGCGCGGCTGAAGGTCTCGATCACCTCGGTGGTCCGGGCGCCACCCGACCACGGCTCGTTGCGCAGGAAGAAGAGCTTGCGCTTGGCGACGCCCTCGGTCAGGCCGGCGGCCGTGCTGGCGTTGCGGATCCGGTTGAGCGCCGCGATGGGATGCCGGGCGCCGATGGCCCGGAACGCCCAGTGCTCCTCGTCTTCGGTGCGCTCGTCGAGGCTGCGCCGCAGCCGCGCGTGCAGCGCGGGCTTGCTGCCCGGCTGCGGGTCGAGGCCGAACAGCTCCCCGGACCCGCCGTGCGCAGCCGATCCACGCGGTCAGCCCCGCCTCGAGCAGCGCCGGCACGACCGCGTCCTCGGTCGCCGGGTCGAGCGCCGGTCGCCGGGTCCGCGGCCGCGAGCAGCGCCGCGAACCGGGCGTCGACCGCGGCCAGCTCCCGGCTCGGCGACGGCTCGTCGACAACCGCCGCCGGACGCGGACGCCGGGTCGAGCACCAGCCGGCTCAGCTCGCGTACGGCCTCGTCGCGCAGGCACGCCCGGACGTGGGTGTCGATCGTCCGCAGCAGCTCGCGCGGGGTGAACTGGACGGCCTCGACGAACGCCGGCGGCCGCACGGGCCAGGTCGGGTACGGCGGCGTCGAAGCCCTGGTCGGCGAACGGCGCCGCGAACCGCTTGGCGACCAGCTCCCGGCCGAGCTCGGCGCTGCGCGATCTGGCGGAGCTGGACGGCCTCGCGGAACCGGTCCTGGACGGTGTCGGTGGCCTGGGTCTTGACCAGCGACCACGACTCGTCGAGGCAGGCGACGACCGACAGGGTGCGGCGGGTGGTCTCGCGCAGCGCCATCAGGCCGCCGGCGATCTGCTCCAGCAGCAGCGCGTCGCGCCACTCCAGCCGGGTCTCGCCGTCGAGCGACTTGGCCGCCTGGTTGATCAGCAGGTCGATCTGGTCGACGGCGATGACGGTCGGGCCGGTCAGCGCCAGCAGCCGGGAGACGTCCCGGACGATCTCCTGCGCGGACCGCCGCGCCCGGCGCATCCCCCAGGCGGCCCGCTGGCCCGGCTCGAGCTCGTCGTTGGAGCACAGGAACTCGTAGCCGACGTCCTGGTCGCCGAGCTTCTCGGCGGCCTGGAGCACCAGCGCCCGCGCGGTGTCCTGGCAGTCGATGCCGACCTGCCGGTTGTGCTTGCGCAGCAGGTCGACGAACGCGTCCAGGGCCGGCCGGGTCAGCTCGGCCTCGCCGATCACCGCCCGGCGCACGCGCCCGCGGCGCGCCGACCAGGTCGGCCAGCCGGCGCAGGAAGGTCTCGAGCTGGCTCTCCCGGTCGGCCGTCTCCCGGTTGAGCCCGTCGAGGATGGACAGTGCGGCGCTGCGCCAGAAGGCGCTCGCCTCCAGCAGGCTGACCAGGAAGAAGTAGCCGCCGCCGGCCTGCACGTGCTGGCGCACCGAGCCGAGCAGGTGGGTCTTGCCGCTGCCCCGCTGGCCGAGCACGGCGACGCCGACCGGGCTCGAGTCGGTGCTGCGGTCGGCGTCGTCGACGCCGTCGAGGATCACCCGCAGCGCGTCGCGGTGCAGCCCTTCGACATGGAACGCCGGCTGCCGCCACACGTCGTCGGGCGTCGGCGCCCAGTTGAACCGGAGTGCCTTGAGTGCCCGCCGCTCGACCTCGTTCATGGCTCACACACCGATGGCGATCAGATGCCTGTCCTGATTGCCGATGCTGACCGCCGCGTCCCGTTGCTCGGTCGAGAGCGTCTTCTGGTTGGACTCCGGGACGATCCGCACGTCGGGCGCGCGCGCTCAGCGCGACCAGGGCGGCGTCGACACCGGAGCGCTCCGCGCCGGCCAGTCGCGGGCGCAGCGCCGCGAGCGACACGAGCTCACCGACCGCTGACCGCGATCTCCGCGTACGCCTTGCGAATGCGCACGTCGAGATCGGCCTCGGCCGGGGCGAAGAACTCGGCCGCCGCCAGGTCGGACCGGTCAAGAAAGCCACGTAGCCGATTCAACACCGTATAAAGTGCCGCGCCACCGGCTCCGGCTCCCGCCGGCGGGTCCGCGGAGAGCTGCCCGATCGCCTCGGCCCAGCCCGCTTCGGTCAGCTCGAGGCTGTATCCCCGCCCGACCTTGCGCACCGTGATCCAGCCGCGTGCCGCCAGACGGTCGCGGTATTCCTTTTTCAGATCGAGCCCGCGGTCGGCGATCCGCGCGTTGGGCAGCTCTCGGGCCTCGGCCATGAGGATCACCAACATGCAGCGCATGGCGAAGGTGACCGGCTTCTCGTCGGACATGCCGATGCTCCTCACGCACGGAATTGAGCGGATCGCGCAGAACCAGGCCGATTCTCCCAGCCATCCAACGTGGTAGCAAGGTCCAGTTGGGGTTTTCCGATATCCGACATCACTGTCGTGGGTGGATCTCCATTCAGCCTGGCCAAAAGCAACCTCGCGGCAACCGTTCGGACGAGCCGACAGCCGGGACCGATATTGCCTAGGAACGGCGAACCCGGGCACGATAGCCATCGGTCAGCGAGCCCGGGGAGGAGCGATGAGGGCCCAACCGCCGAGCTTCCCCTGGGTCGTGGCGATCCACGGGTCGGCGGAGAGCCCGATTCCGATCGGTGCGGGCGTGGTCGTGGCGCCCGACCGGGTGCTCACCTGCGCGCAACTGGTCCGGCCCGGCGGCCGGCCGCGCGACGAGCTCTGGGTCGGCTTCCCGCTGGCCGGGCCCGGTCGCGTCCGGGTCCGCCAGGTGCTGCACGGCACCGACCCCGACCTCGCTCTGCTGGCGCTCGACGGCCCGGCGCCCGACCCGGTGCGGCCCGCCCGGGTTCGGCTGGCGCCCATCGGCAAGCTCGGCGGCCGCCCATGGTGGTCGTTCGGCTTCCCGGACCACGACCCGGCGGGTCGCCCGGCACACGGCACCATCGGCGACGCCTTCGACACCGGCCAGGTCCGGCTGGTCAGCACCGGGCTGGCACCGGGGTTCGCCGGCGCGCCCCTGTGGTCCCCCGACTACCAGGCGGTGGTCGGGCTGGTCGTCCAGGCGGCCACCGCCGGTCCGGCCGGTGGTGACGGCCGGGCGGCGGGTCTGTCCGACGCGCTGCCGGACCTCAAGCTCGGCGCACTCGCCGACTGGCGGCTCGACGCCGCCGGCGAGCAGGCGGTCGCCGCCTGGGGCTGGACCCGCGAGGCCGGGTTCCGCGGCCGCTCCGCCGTGCTGCGGGTGGTCGGCGACTGGCTCGACCGGCCCGGGACCGACGGTCACCTGCTGGTGGTCACCGGAGCGCCGGGCGTCGGCAAGTCGGCCGTGCTAGGCCGGATCGTGACCGCCGCCGACGCCGCCGCGGCGCCGCTCGCCCCCGGCGACACCGCCGTGCGGGGCAGCGTCGCCTGCGCGGTGCACGCCGCCGGAAAGACCGCCCTGGCGGTGGCGACCGAGATCGCGGTCGCGGCGTCGGCCGCCCTGCCGGCCGTTCCCGGCGACCTGCTCCCCCACCTGCGCGACCGGCTGGCCACCCGCCCGGACCGGTTCAACCTGGTGATCGACGCGCTCGACGAGGCGGCCTCGCCGACCCAGGCCCGTGAGCTGATCCGGACCGTGCTCGTGCCGCTGGCCGAGCAGGGCGACCTGCTCGGTGTGCGGGTCGTGGTCGCCACCCGGCGGGCCGACGAACAGGGCGACCTGCTGGCGGCGTTCGGTGCGGGCGCGGACCTGGTCGACCTGGACTCGGCCGAGCACGTCAGCGTGGCCGACCTGGCCGCGCACGCGATGGCCACGCTGCGCCTGGAGAGCAAGGGCCGCACCGACAACCCGTACGCGGACGCGGAGCGCGCGGAGCCGGTGGCCCGGCGGATCGCGACCCTGGCCGGCGGCAACTTCCTTCTCGCGGGGCTGGTGGCCGGTGCGCACGGGCGCAACGACGCCGAGCCGGTCGACCCGCACCGGGTGGCGTCGACCGCGACCGTGGCCGAGGCGCTCGACGCGTACCTGGGCGGTGTCTCGCCCGCCGGCGCCACCTCGGCCCGGCTGGCGTTGACCGCGCTGGCCTTCGCCGAGCCGCCGGGCCTGCCGCTGCCGCTCTGGCGGGTGGCGATCCAGGCGCTCGGCGGCCGGGTGACCGACGACGACCTGGCCGCCTTCGCCCGGGCGACAACGTTCCTGGTCGAGCACGGCCAGGACGAGACCGGGCCGCCGGGCGTACACCGGCTGCGCCACCGGGCGATCGACGACGCGCTGCTGGCCGCCCGCGCGACGGTGGCGGCGCGGGCCGACGACGAGCGCGACCTGCTGTACGCCTGGGTCCGCCACGGCCACGGGGCCGGCTGGGCGGCCGCCCCCGACTACCTGCTCGGCCTGCTGGCCCGGCACGCGGACCGGGCCGGCCTGGTCGACACGCTGCTCAACGACGACGCGTACGTGCTGCACGCCGATCTCGGTGTGCTGCTCTCCGCGGCCGAGGTGGCCGACACCCGCGAGGGGCAGGCCCGCGTCCAGCTGCTGCGCCGGACGCCGCTGGCCGCGCACGCGCCACCGGCCGAGCGGGCCGCGCTGTTCTCCGTCGTCGACCGGATCGACCGGCTGGGCAGTGCGCCGGTGGCCGAGGACGCCGCGTACCGGGCCCGTTGGGCGCACACCCCGCCCCGGCTCGAGCGCACCGTCCTCGAAGGACACTCCGACGCGGTGTACGACGTCTGCGCCGTGCCGATGGACGGCCGCGACTTCCTCGCCTCGGCGGGGGCGGACGGCACCGTGCGGATCTGGGACCCGCTGACCGGCCAGGTCGAGCGCGTGCTGGCGGGACATGCCGACGGGGTACGCGGGGTGTGGGCGGTGCAGGTCCCACGAGGGCACGCTGCTGGCCACGGCGGGCCACGACGGCACGATCGGCGTCTGGCACGCGGGCACGGGCGCGCACCTGCGTACCCTGTCCGGCCATTCCGACTGGGTCCGCAACCTCTGCGCCGTGCCGGTGCCCGGCGGCGCGACGCTGCTGGCGTCGGCCGGCGACGACCGCACCGTGCGGATCTGGAACCCCGCCGACGGGACGCTGGTGCACACGCTGACCGGGTTCGGCGGCTGGGCCACGGCGGTCACCCACCTGCCGGTCGGCCCGCACGGCCTGGTCGCGGCGACCGGCTTCGACGGCGTGATCGCGTTCTGGGACCCGGTGACCGGCGCCTGCACGACCGCGGTGGTCGCGCACGACGGCTGGGCCACCACGCTCTGCGCGGTGCGGGCCGGCGGTGGGGTGGCGCTGGCGTCCGCGGGCTACGACGGCGTGGTCCGGATGTGGAACCCGCTGACCGGCGATTTGCTCAGCTCGATCGACCCGCAGGCCGGGCCGCTGACCGACCTGTGCACGGTCGAGGTCGAGGGCACGGTGCTGCTGACCGCCACCGACGAGAGCGGCGTGCTGCATCTGTGGGACGCGCTGAGCGGGGAGGCCCGGCCGAGCCTGCGGGGCGACGTGGCCTGGATCCGGGCCGTGTGCGCGCTGCGGGTCCGGGACCGCGACCTGCTGGCGACCGCGGGCGACGACGGCACGGTCCGGCTCTGGGATCCGGTCACCCGGCAGGCCGAGTCGGTGCTGGCCGGCGGCCGGCTGGGCCCGGTGGCCGCCGTGCGCGCCATTCCGTGGCGGGGCGGCACGGCGGTGGTGTCGACCGGCACCGACGGCACCGTGCGGATCTGGGACCCGGCCAACGGCGCCGCGCTGGCCCGCCTGCCGGTCCGGGACGGCGCGGTCACCTCGGTCTGCGCGGTGCCCGATGTCGATGCCCCGCTGCTGGCCACCGGGGGCGACGACCACGTGGTGCGGCTCTGGGACCTGCGCGACGGCGCGGCCGGGCCGGAGCTCGCCGACCACCACGAACGGGTCAACGCGGTCTGCGCCGTCAACGCGGGCGGCCTGGTGCTGGTCGCGACGGGGGCCGACGACGCCACGGTGCGGCTGTGGAACCCGCGCGACGGGTCCGCGTACGGGGTGCTGCTCGGTCACCGCAGCTGGGTGACCGCGCTGACCACGGTGCGGCTCGGCGGCCGGGAGCTGCTGGCCTCCGCCGACAAGGACGGCACGCTCCGGCTCTGGGACCTCGACGGCGGCACCCGCTGGCAGCAGCTCGCCCACACCGACGCGGTCGACGCGCTCGGCACGGTCACCGCCGACGAGCGCGACCTGCTGGTCTCGGGCGGCGCGGACGGCACGGTCCGGCTCTGGCACCCGGCCGACGGACGGCCGCACCACGTGCTGGCCGGGCACACGGCCGCGGTGACCGGGGTCTGCGCGCTGCCGGCGGACGGTGGGCGGCAGCTGGTCGCCTCGACCAGCCTGGACCGCACCGTGCGGCTCTGGGACCCGGTGACGGGCCGCTGCGTACGCGCGATCCCCGTGCACCACCGCGCGCTGTCCTGCGCGTACGCCTCCGGCACCCTGGTCGTGGGTCTCGACCGCGGCCTGCTCGGGCTGGCCGTCTAGGGCCTGGCCCTAAACCGCTCGGCGAGGAACTCCTCGAAGGTGATGCCCTCGTGGGCGTTGTCGGGGGTCAGGTTGGCGCCGGCGCGGTACGCGGAGTACACCCGGCCCGGCAGCGCGACGGGCATGATCCGGCGGCGGCGGCGCGAGGCGGCGAGGTAGGCCAGCGCGAGGGAACGGGCCGTGCGCACCTCGGGGCCGCCGATGTCCGGCACGAACTCACGCGGTCCCGCGTCGACGTGCTCGACGAGCCGGTCGGCGACGTCGTGCACGTCGATCGGCTGGTAGTCGATGGTGGGCGCGAGCAACAGCGGCAGCGGCACCCGGCGTTGCGCGTGGTAGAGGCGCAGCACCAGGCTGTGGAACTGGGTGGCGCGCTGGACCGTGAACGGCAGCCCGGAGGTCATGATCAGCCGCTCGCACTCGGCCTTGGCGGCGTAGTAGCCGAGCGGGATCCGGTCGACACCGACGATCGAGACGAAGATCAGGTGTGGCGGGTTGCGGGGTTCGGTCGCCGCCATCAGTCGGGAGGTCGCCTCGACGTCGCCGCGCGGCGCGGTGGCCAGGTGCACGATGGTCTTGATGCCCGCCACCGAGGCCGGGATGCCCTCGCCGGTGCGCAGGTCGCCGCGCACGGACTGGCCGGGCTGGGGGCGCCGGCTGAGCACCCGCACCTCGTGGCCCGCCTCGCGCAGCTTGTCGCATACCACCCGGCCGAGGTTTCCGGTGCCCCCGGTGACCAGCACGTCGCCCATGACCGAATTGTCCCTCATAATCGGACGGACCGGCCCGTGTTGACGCTGCGTCACCGGGTGTCAGCCGGCGGCTCCGCCTCCCGGTCCCGGCCATGGGACGAACATCCGGCACCGACCGCCGCTCGCCACAGTGGACGGCCGGGTCGGTCCATGCCGGCCGCGCCGGTGGGCGGTGAGACTGACGCGATGTCCTACCCTCCACCGCCGGTGGCGCCGAACTGGTTCACGCGGCTCTCCCCGATCCGCCGGGTCGGCGTGATCCTCGGCGCGTCGCTGCTGCTCTGCTGCGGTGGCGCGGCCGGCTTCGTGGCACTGCTGCCCGGCGACGACAACCGCCCGGAAGACCGGCGCGCGGCCGTCGTCGAGCCCGCCGTGCCGCCGACCACGGCCGCCGCGGCCGCGGAGCCGGAGCCCGCCCCGACGACCGCCGATCCGACGCGGGCGGCCGAGCCGACCGAGCCGACGACCGAGCCGGCGACCGAGCCGAGCCCCGCGCCGGTCAGCTACGCCAACTGTGCGGCCGTCCGGGCCGCCGGCAAGGCGCCGCTGCGCCGCGGCCAGCCCGGCTACCGTGCCGCGCTGGACGCCGACCGTGACGGCGTGGCCTGCGAGAGCGCGACCCGGGCCAACGGCGGAGACGCGCCGAACCCGCCCCCGAAGCCGAAACCAAAGCCGGAGCCGGCCACCGACCCCCGCTTCGACACCTGCAAGGACGCGAAGGACGCCGGTTACGGTCCGTACCGGCGCGGGGATCCCGAGTACGGCTGGTATCGCGATGCCGACAACGACGGCGTGGTCTGCGAATAGGGTCGAAGGGTACGAAATCCGCCGCACGGGAGGAGCATGGCCGTGGATCTCACGCTGACCACGCTCGTCTCGGTGGACGGTGTCATGCAGGCGCCGGGTGGTCCGACCGAGGACACCACCGGGGGCTTCGCCCGGGGCGGCTGGATGGTCCCATACGCCGACGAGGGCATGAACACGTTCATGAGGGAGGTCTACGACCGGGCCGGGGCGTTCCTGCTCGGCCGCCGCACGTACGAGATCTTCGCCTCGTACTGGCCGACGGTGACCGACCCGGACCACCCGATCGCCGGCCGGCTCAACGCGCTGCACAAGTACGTCGCCTCGCGCTCGCTGGCCGTGGCCGAGTGGGAGCCGGCCACGGTGATTCGACGAGGTCCCGGACGCGGTGGCCGCGCTCAAGGAACAGCCGGGCCGCGAGCTACAGGTGCACGGCAGCGGCGAGCTCGCCCGGTACCTCATGTCGCACGACCTGATCGACGAGTTCCGGCTGCTGACCCTGCCCGTCGTGGTGGGCGACGGCGCGCGGCTCTTCGACGTGATGGGCCTGCCCACCGGCCTGGAGCTGGTGCACCACCGGACCACCGACACCGGCATCGTGATCAACGTCTACCGGCCGACCGGCCGGGCCGTCTACGGCTCGTTCGACCTGCCGGACTGAGCCAGCGTCAACGCGTCGCCGAGGGCGGGTAGGACCGCGCCGAGCGGCGCGTCGATCTTGAGGGCCGCGTACGGGTCGCCCCGGGTCGGTCCCTGGTTGACGATCGCCACCGGGATGCCCAGCTTGGCCGCGCGCAGCACGAACCGCCGCCCGGACATCACCGTCAACGAGGAGCCGAGCACCAGCAGCAGCCGGGCCCCGGCCACCGAGGCGAAGCAGCGGTCGACCCGCTCGGCCGGCACGGTCTCGCCGAAGAAGACCACGTCGGGCTTGAGCACGCCGGTCCGGCAACGGGCGCAGTCGACCGGCCGGAAGGCCTCGACCGTCGGCGTCGTCGAGGTCGGCGTCGCCGTCCGGGTTGACGGCCGCGGCGAGCGCGGCGAACGCCGGGTTGGCGGCCCGCAGCCGGCGCGTCGAGCTCGGCCCGGGCGGTGGTCTGGCCGCAGTCGAGGCAGACCACCCGGTCGATGCTGCCGTGCAGCTCGACCACGTCGCGGGCGCCGGCCGCCTGGTGCAGGCCGTCGACGTTCTGGGTGAGGATCGCCGAGACCAGCCCGGCCCGCTGCAGCCCGGCGACCGCGTGGTGGCCGGCGTTGGGCGCGGCCCGGCCGATCACCCGCCAGCCGACGTGGCTGCGCGCCCAGTAGCGCTGCCGGGCCGCCGGGTCGCGGGTGAACGTCTGGTACGTCATCGGCGCGAACTTCCGCGCTGACCCCGGTCGGGCCCCGGTAGTCGGGAATGCCGGATTCGGTGGACAGGCCGGCGCCGCTGAGCACGGCGACGCCACCCTCGGCCACCAGGTCGATCAGCGCGGACAGCGGGTCAGGCACGCGTCAATGGTGCCCTAAGGCGCGAACGCGCAGAACTCGTTGCCCTCCGGGTCGGCCATGATCCACCAGGAGATCCCGTCGTCGGGCTCGCGCAGCACGCGGGCGCCGGCCGCGACGAGGTCCCCCGGGTCGGCGGCGGTGAGGTTGACGTCCCAGTGCATCCGGTTCTTCACCGTCTTGCGCTCGGGCACCGTGCCGAAGACCCAGTGGTCCCACGGGAAGCCGGCGGCGCCGATCACCGAGGCCGCCCCGCTGCCGTCGGTCTCGACCCGCCCGCCGAGGACCGACACCCACCAGGCCGCCTGCGCGGCCGGGTCGGCGGAGTCGACGACGAGCTCGTAGATCTCGACAGCCCGGGGCGCGGCTCCGGCCGGGGCGGGAACGCGCAGAAGAGGTTGCCGTCCGGGTCGGCCAGCACCCACCAGCCGATTTCGCCGTCGGGCACGCGCACCAGCGGTCGCGCCGGCCGCGACCAACGGTGCCGGGTCGGCGGCGGGCAGCCGCAGGTCGAGATGGACCCGGGCCTTCCCGCTCGGCGGCTCGGGCACCGGGTCGACCCACATGGTCAGGTCGCCGGGCCGAAGATGGTCGATCCGCGCGGACTTGTCGCCGTTGTCGACGAAGCTCGCCCCGAGCGCGGCCGACCAGAAGCGACCGAGCGTCAGCGCGTCGGTGGCGTCGAGGCAGATGTCCCTGAAGGCCGCGATAGCCACGCCGGTCATTCTGCCCTCGGAGCCGCGGCGGGGAATAGCGCCGAGTTCCGGCACGAGCCGGGGGTCCTCAGGTGGCGGCCGCGCGGTGCGCTGGCGATGGACAGCCGAGGGCGTGTAGTTCGGCGCGGCCCTCGGGCTCACGGCCGGGCAGCAGGAGCAGGGTGCAGGCGTGTTCAAACCGTGCATCGAGGTCTTCCCACGGTTGAGCGCCTCGGTGATGGCGTCGGGGTCGCGGTGGAGGCGTCCGCGGGCGCGGGCCAGGCGGCGGCCGCCCAGTGATGTTCGGCGGCGAGGGATTCGGTGCGGGTGAGGCGTAGGCCGCGTCTGGGAGTCCGGCGACGACGGCGAGTTCGGCTCCGGCGGCGCGGGCGTACCCCTCCCACCACCGCTCCGGGAAGGTGGCGTCGGCCCGCTCGACCAGGGTGTCGGCGTGGTGGTAATCGCCGGAGTGGATCGCGATCCGGGCGTCCACGAATGCCATGATGGCTTTCAGGTCGGGACAGTCGGTCGGGTCGTCGCAGCCGGCAGCGGTGAGCGAGCGGGAACGCCACCTCTCGTACTGCCCGTCGTCACGTAACCCGTGAACGAGAGCGGCCGCGGCGAGGGCGGACGACAGCCAGGTGATGGCGGGCGAGCCGTCGCGCACCCAACTGTCCCACAGGGTCTGCGCGACGTCGCTCGCCTCGTCGAACTGCCCGGACAGGGTGAGTAGCCGGACCAGCTTCGGCGCCGACAGGTAGGGGTGGCCGCCGATCGGGTCGTGCAGGCGCGGCCTGTTCACGGCGGTGCGCGCGGCCGGCAGGTCGCCCGCGGCCAGCGCGCGCGGATGCCGCTACGTGGTACGCGTCGGTGATCTCTGCCGCGCCGATGGGCTGGTGGGCGGCCAGGGTCGCCACGATCCGCATCCGTTCCTCGACGATGCGGTGCGCCTCGCGGAACTGGCCCGCGTGCATGTGGCGACGTAGAGAGCGTCGAGGGCGGCCGCGATCAGCGCCGGGTCACCGGTCCGCCGCGGCAGCGTCCACGGCCGTTCGCGCCAGGGCGGGCGCCGTCGCCCGCGCCGTGCTGCTGCCAGGCGCGGGCGGCGGCGAGTAGCGCGGCCGTTGTCGGGTCGGCGTCCATCGCCGCGGCGGTCGCGTCTCCGCAGCAGCTCCGCACGCCGCTCGGCGGTGACCTTGCCGCGGAGGCCGGCCGGGTGGCGGACGGTGACGATCGACGGTGTGGGCCAGCGCAGCTGCTCGGGCGTTGCGCTCACCGGCGGCGCGTGCCCGTTCGGCGGCATCCAGCAGCAGGCCGAACGCGGCCGGTCCGTCGGAGACGATGAGGGCTGCGGCGGCGGCGTCGCGCAGGTCGCGGCCCGCGGCTTCGCTGCGTCGCCGGCCCGGTCGGCGGCGGCGCGGTAATGGGCGCGGGCCTCGAGGAAGAACCGGCGCGCGAAGGTCAGATGGGCCAGGGCGCGGGCCAGGCCGTGGGCGGTGGCGTCCGGGGCCGGTTCCGTGCCGCGGCCAGCGCCGCGCGCAGGTCGTCGGCCACCTCGTCGAACTCCGGCTCCCACCCGCCGGCGATCCGTGCCTCCAGCGTCGCCGCGGTGGCTGCCGCCCAGTCCAGATGCCGACCGCCGGACCGTGTCCGCCTCGCCCGCGTCGGCGAGCTGTTCCTGGCCGTACGCGCGGACGGTGTCCAGCAGCCGCCACCGGCCCGCACCGGCACCGCCGTGGACGACCAGGCTCTTGTCGACGAGCCGGCCGATCAGGTCGGCCACCTCGCGCGCGGGTCGCGCCCGGAGCGGCCGCCTGCGGCGGCGGTCAGGTCGAAGCCGCCGACGAAGACGGACAACCGGCGAAACAGCGCCTGCTCGTCCTCGTCGAGCAGGTCGTAGCTCCAGCCGATGACCGCGCGCAGCGAGCGGTGCCGCTCGTCGGCCTGCCGCCCGCCGGTCAGCAGGCGCAGCTGCTCGTCCAGCGCCGCGAGCAGGCCATCGGCGCCCAGCGACGCGCGACCGGGCCGCGGCCAGCTCGATCGCCAGCGGCATGCCGTCCAGCCGGGCACAGATCCGCGTGACCGCGGCGGGCTCGGCCGCGAAGTCGGGCGACACGGCCCGCGCCCGGTCCAGGAACAGCCGCTCGGCGTCGGGGTCCAGCGGCAGCGGCCGCACCGGCGCGACGTGCTCCCCGGTCAGCCCGAGCCGCTCCCGGCTCGTGGCCAGGACCGCGGTGTCCGGGCACTCGGACAGCACCCGCTCCACGAACGGGCCGACCTCCTCCAGGAGGTGCTCGCAGTTGTCGAGCACGAGCAGTGACCGGCCGGCGCCGAGCCGTTCGATGACGGCGTCCTCCAGCGACCGCGGCGGCCGTTCCGTGACGCCCAGCGCACGGCCACGGCCGGTACGAGGAAGCCCGCGCGGACCGGCACCAGGTCGACGAACGCCCCGCCGCGCCGGGTATCCGGCGCGGCGCCGACTCGGCCACCACCGCGGCCAGCCGGGTCTTGCCCACGCCGCCGGGACCGAGCAGCGTCACCAGCCGGGCCTGGGCCAGCCGCTCCAGGGCGACCTCGACGTCCCGCGACCGCCCGACGAACGTGGTGCGGCTGACCGGGATCCCGGTGAGCCGGCCGGTGTCGGCCGGCAGCCTGGCCGTCGGTCCGGCCATGCCGGCCAGCGCCCGGCGGTCGGCCGACCCCGAGCTTGCGCAGCAGCGACGAGACGTGGCTCTCGACGGTGCGCACGGAGATGTGCAGGCGATGGGCGATCTGCGCGTTGGACAGGTGCTCCGCGACGCGGCGAGCACCTCCGCCTCCCGTGGCGAGATCTCCTCCGACTCCACCACGACATGATCCCTCATCCGGCGCTCCGTGGCCGATCCGTGGTGACCGATCCGTGGTGGATCCGTGGGCGGCACGGATGCACCGCCTGAACATCGGCGGCAGGCTCACATGCAGGCAACCCACCACACTGCCGAAGACAGTGGACCACGAGGAGCGCGTCATGGTCACCGACCCGAAACTAACGCTTGACCTGCACGCCGCCCGCGCCGTCGGCCTACGCGCCGAGGCCACCCGCTACCGCCTGGTACGGGCGCTGCGGCGGCGGTCATCGGCGCCCGACAGCGGCGGGGTCAATGCGACTGCGCAGGCCCGCCGATGGTGGCCGCAGCGCCGCAGCGCCGCGCTGTCGTGAGCGACGTCCCGCTCGGGACCGCCAGGGATCCGGCGATCCGCGACGTCATCGTGCGCACAGGCACGGCCAACCACTATGAAGGAGACGACATGGGCACGGTCATTTCGGGAATCTCGATGTCGCTGGACGGGTTCGTCACCGGACCGGACGTCACCCGCGAGCAACAACTGGGCGAAGGCGGCGAGGTCCTGCACCAGTGGCTGCACG
Source organism: uncultured Actinomycetota bacterium (assembly GCA_963840005.1). Lineage (GTDB taxonomy): Bacteria > Actinomycetota > Actinomycetes > Mycobacteriales > Micromonosporaceae > Asanoa. The sequence goes on from CAWIXO010000012.1 coordinate 107,815, forward strand.
AGCCGGACCCGCACGACACCGAGCTGCTGGCCGGGATGGCGCGAGGTTTGGGCTCGATCCTGATGGGCCGACGGTCCTACGACCTGGCCGAGGGCGACGGCGGGTGGGGTGACGGCGGCCCGGCCGGCCCGGCGCCGTGCTTCGTGCTCACCCACAACGCACCGGCCCCCGAGACGGTCCGGGCGCCGTCGGTCTTCACCTTCGTCACCGACGGCATCCACAGCGCGGTGGAGCAGGCGAAGGTGGCGGCCGGGGACAAGGTGGTCGGCGTGCACGGCGCCAGCGCCGCTCAGCAGTGCCTCGCCGCCGGCCTGCTGGACGAGATCCAGGTCCATCTGGCCCCGGTCCTGCTCGGCAGCGGCACCCGGCTGTTCGATCACCTGGGCGGCCAGTTCCAGCTCGAGCGCACCAAGGTGATCGACATCGCCGAACGCCACCCATCTGCGATTCAGGGTGATCCGCTAGCCGACAAACAAGCCGACTCGCCGCCACGCACCGATGGCCTATGGCTTGAAAACAAGGGATCTGCTCGGCTGCCAAACGGGGACTGTCGCCTGAGGCGGGGGAGCTGTTGCCGTCCTGCACCCATATACGCACCACCCTCGGCCCGGGGTGGTCCGTATGTGGGTGCAGAGCAAGCGACCCGCCCGACTCACCGCATTCGTCCGGCTACGGTGGGCAGATGGCGAATGCGATCATCGCCGAAGGGCTGGGGAAGACCTACGGTTCCGTGACCGCCGTGGTCGGCCTCGACCTCGTCGTACCCGAGGGCACCGTGCTCGGGTTGCTCGGACCGAACGGCGCCGGCAAGACCACGACCGTCCGCATGCTGACCACGCTGATCACGCCGACCTCCGGCCGGTGCGAGGTGGGCGGCATCGACGTGTGCGCCCATCCCGACCGGGTGCGCCGGATCATCGGCGTCTCCGGGCAGTACGCGGCCGTCGACGACTACCTGACCGGCTACGAGAACCTGGAGATGGTCGGCCGGCTCTACCACCTCGGCAAGCGGAGCGCCCGGCGCCGGGCCAAGGAGCTGCTGGAGCAGTTCGAGCTCACGGACGCCGCGGACCGGCCGGCCAAGACGTACTCCGGCGGCATGCGCCGGCGGCTCGACCTCGCCGGCGCGCTGGTCGTGCAGCCGCCGGTGATCTTCCTGGACGAGCCGACGACAGGGCTCGACCCGCGCAGCCGCCTCGGCATGTGGGGCGTCATCAGCGACCTGGTCAAGGCCGGGTCGACGCTGCTGCTCACCACGCAGTACCTGGAGGAGGCCGACCGGCTCTGCGACGACATCGTGGTGATCGACCACGGCCGGGCCATCGCCCAGGGCACGGCGACGGAGCTGAAGTCGCAGATGGGCGGCGAGAAACTGGCCGTCGCCGTCGGTGAGCGCGACGAGCTGGCCCGCGCCGCCGACGTGCTGCGCTCGGTCGGCATCGACGAGCCCGAGGTCGACGAGCAGGCCCGCGAGGTCACGGTGCACATCGACCGCGGCACGGCGGCGTTGCTCGAGGCCGTGCGCAAGCTGGACGGCGCGGAGATCGCCCCGACCAACCTGGAGATCCGCAAGCCGACGCTGGACGACGTGTTCCTCACGCTCACCGGCCAGCCCGCGCAGCCCGAGGAACAGCCGGAGACCGGGGGTACGCCGTGAGCATGCTGCTGGAGAGCGCCAGCGACGGCTGGGTCGTCACCAAGCGCAACCTGCTGAAGATCAAGCGGGTCCCGGATCTGGTGATCTTCTCGACCATCCAGCCGATCATGTTCGTGCTGCTGTTCGCATACGTGTTCGGCGGCGCGATCGCCACCCCGGGCATCAACTACCGCGAGTTCCTGATCCCCGGCATCTTCGTGCAGACGGTCGCGTTCGGCGCCGGCATCACCGCCATCGGGCTCGCCGACGACCTGCAGAAGGGCATCGTCGACCGGTTCCGCTCGCTGCCCATGTCGCGCGGCGCGGTGCTGTTCGGGCGTACGTCGTCGGACCTGATCAACAACGTCTTCACGGTGATCGTCATGTCGATCACCGGCGTGATCGTCGGGTGGCGGATCAACGAGGGCTTCCTGCGCGGCGTGGCGGGGTTCGCGATCCTGTTCCTCTTCGCGTACGCGATGAGCTGGATCTCGGCCGTGATCGGGCTGACGGTCAAGTCGGTCGAGGTCGCGCAGAGTGCCGGCTTCATCTGGATGTTCCCGCTGACCTTCCTCTCCAACGCGTTCGTGCCGACCTCGTCGCTGCCGGCGGCGCTGAGACCCATCGCCGAGTGGAACCCGATCTCGTCGGTGGTGCTGTCCCTGCGCGAGCTGTGGGGCAACGCGCCGGCCGGCGCCGCCAACGGCACCGGGTTCCCGGCCGCGCACCCGATCTGGCTGGCGATCGGCTGGTGCCTGCTGATCCTGGCGATCTTCGTGCCGATGTCGATCGCCCGCTACCGCCGCGCCGCGAGCCGCTAGCCGCCAGGCGCCGAGCGGTGCCACCGCAGGATCTCGCGGGCCTTGTCGCGGGCATGGTCGCGGATCTGGCGGGCGATCGCCTCGCGCGCCCGGCGGTCCGGCGCGGCGAGCAGGGCCTGGCCGTTCTGCCAGGCCAACTCGCGCCACGCGAAGATGTCGACGTCGGCGGTGGCCGGCACCGTCTCGCCGAACAGCCCCGGGCACAGGTCACGCTGGATCTCCGGGTAGACCACCGGCCGGGTCCGGAACACCAGCACGTCGTCGACGTGCTTGTGGTCGGCGTACGTGTAGCGGGGACCCATCTCCTCGATCATGAAAGCCAGGTCGTTGTTGATGTGCGCGCTGATGCCCAGGTAGATCATCTGGGTGCAGGTGAGCCGCTCCGGCGCGGTGCGGAAGGCGATCCGCCAGGCGGGATCGACGTCACGCGACCGGTGCTGGTCCCAGGCCGCGTACGCGTCGAGGTAGTAGTCGGCGAAGGTCGGGATCACCTCCTGGTCCCAGAACTCCGGCGCGGAGAACTCCCCCTCGGCGTTGGCGTCCCGCATCCCCTCGGTGGTGCGCAGGTAGAGCAGCGCGAACGGCTTGTTCTGCGGCTCCAGCCCGGGGTCCCGGTAGTGCGCGGTCATCTGCGCGATCGTGTGCGCGGTGCCGTGGTCGGCCCGCGCGGGACCGGCCCCGGCGAGCACACCCAGCGTGGCGACCGTGACGACGGCGGCGGCTCTGCGAAACATCGACAACCCCCTTTGACGAACGGATGTTCGCACCATCGCCCGTCCACGGCAGACACCAAGCCGACAATGCGGAAAACCCGTCGCGTACGGCGGGCGGACACGGGCACCATCGCGGGATGGCGTTCCTGACCACCGAGCGGCTCGTGCTGCGCGACTTCACCGATGGCGACGTCGAGGCGCTGTTCGGGCTCGACGACGACCCCGAGGTGATGCGGTTCATCAACGGCGGCAAGCCGGCCAGCCGGGCGGCGATCCGGGAACGGACGCTGCCCGAGCTGCTGCGCGGGTTCCCGGCCTTCGGCGGTGGGCGGGCCGTCTGGGCCGCCGAGGAGCGGGCCGCCGGGCGGTTCGTGGGATGGTTCTCGCTGCGGCCGGTCGATCCCGACCGGGCCGATGTCGCCGATCTCGGCTACCGGCTGCGCCGGGACGCCTGGGGGCTCGGGTACGCCACCGAGGGCTCCCGGGCGCTGGTCGACAAGGGATTCCGGGATCTCGGCGTGCACCGGATCGTGGCCGACACGATGACCGTCAACAACCGCTCGCGGCGGGTGCTGGAGAAGGCCGGGCTGACCTTCGTGCGGCAGTTCCACGGCGTCTGGCCCGAGGTGATCGAGGGTTCCGACGAGGGTGACGTCGAGTACGCGCTGACCCGCGCCGCCTGGGATGCGGCCCGCCGGGCACCGCGTTAGGGTCCGGACATGGACCGTCCGTACCTCCGTCCGAACGGGATGGTGCTCGGCGCACCTGATCCGCGCGCGCTCGCCGACTTCTACGAGCGCCTCCTCGGCTGGCAGCGCATCTCCGACGAGTCGACCTGGGTCACCCTGCGGGCACCAGGCGGCGGGATCGGGCTCTCGTTCCAGCTCGAGACCGACCACGTCCCACCGGTCTGGCCGGCCGGTGACGGCGACCAGCAGATGCAGGTCCACCTCGACGTCGAGGTGCGTGACCTGTCCGCGGCCGTCGCGTGGGCCGAGCAGCAGGGCGCCAAGGTCGCCGCGTTCCAGCCGCAGGACGACGTCCGGGTCATGATCGACCCGGTCGGGCACCCGTTCTGTCTCTGGGTGGACGAGGCGCCGGAGGCTTAAGCCGCCAGTTCGGCCCAGACCACCTTGCCGGACTGGCCGGTGCGGGCCAGCGTGCCCCAGGCGCGGGCCACGGCGGCGACGATGGACAGGCCCCGGCCGCCGATCCGGGTGGGATCCGGCGCGCGCACCGTGGGCTGGCTGGCGCTGCCGTCGGCGACCTCGATGCGCAGCCCGCCGGCGCTGCGGCTGACCACGAGCACGCCGCCCTCGCCGGTGTGCCGGACCACGTTCTGCATCAGCTCGGTGGTCACCAGCAGGGCGTCGTCGGCCAGGTGGGCCAGCTTCCAGCGGTCGAGCGCCTCCCGCACCGCCCGGCGGGCGGTGCCCGCGGCGGCGCCCCGCTCGAATCGCAACCGCATGGCGTCCACGACCTGGTTATACCCACCCCAGGACCGACACATGCCAGACTCGGTGGGATGCCGGAAATCGTCGCGCTGCTGGCCTCACCCGTACACAGGTACGAAGGCCGCCCCGCCGACGGTCCGGCACCCGCGCCGCCCGGTGAGCTCGTCGACCAGATCGAGATCCGTGCCGGGCTGGGCATCGTCGGCGATCGCTACTTCGGCCGGGCGGCGCACCGGGACGCCCTGGTCACCGTGATCGCCCGCGAGGGCCTGCCGCCGGGGGCGGGCCTGGCCCAGCTCCGGCGCAACATCCTGGTGGCCGGCATCGCCGTCGACGACCTGGTCGGCCGGATCCTGAGCCTGGACTCCGGCAGCGGCCCGGTCCGGCTCGACGTCCGCCGCCGGGCGAACCCCTGTGCCTGGATGGACGCGACCATCGCGCCGGGCGCCTTCAAGGCCCTGCGCGGCCACGGCGGGGTCCGCTGCCATCCCCTCGACGACGGCACGCTGCGGGTCGGCCCGGTGGCGGTCAAGATCGAATAATCCCCCTATATCCTGAAAAGAGTTCAGGATGGGGTGGTTCGGTGTCGATCGACCCGTCCGGCGAGCAGCCGGTGATCCTCACGCCGGACCAGCGGGTCCGGGTCTTCGTCAGCTCCACCATGACCGAACTCGCCCCCGAGCGCCGCGCCGTCCGGGACGCCGTGCGCCGGTTACGCATGGTGCCGGTGATGTTCGACCAGGGCGCGCGTCCGCACCCACCGCGCGACGTCTACCGCGCCTACCTGCGGCAGAGCCAGATCTTCGTCGGCGTATACGGCCAGAGCTACGGCTGGATCGCACCCGGCGAGCAGGTGTCCGGGCTGGCGGACGAGTTCCAGCTCGCGGGTGACCTGCCCCGGTTGATCTACGTGAAGGAGCCGGTCGACGACCGCGACCCCCGGCTGGCCTCCCTGCTCGACGGGGTCCGCGCGGGCGGTGCCGTCTCCTACCACAGCTTCGGCACCCCGGACGAGCTGCGCGAACAGGTCGCGCAGGATCTGGCGGTGCTGCTCTCGGAGCGCTTCGCGCGGTCCGGGCCGCCACCACCGCCAAGCCCGGAGTTCGACCGGTTGCCCGCCTTCCGCACCCCGCTGATCGGCCGGGAAGCCGACGTGGCCGCCCTGGCCACGCTGCTCATCGACGACGCGGCCCCGCTGGTCACCCTGGTCGGGGCGGGCGGGATCGGCAAGACCCGGCTCGCGGTGGCCACCGGCGAGCGCGTCGCGGACCGGTTCCGGGACGGGGTCCGGTTCGTCGACCTCTCGCCCGTCACCTCGCCGACGCTGGTAGGCGAGGCAATCGCGCGAAGTCTCGGGTTGCGCACGTCCGGCGCGGTGCCGGCCGCCACCGACGTCGCGGCCTGGCTCCGCACCAGGCGCCTCCTGCTGGTGGTCGACAACTTCGAGCAGCTCGCCGACGCCGCTCCGGTGATCGGCGAGATCCTGCGCATCGCGCACCACGTCGCCGCTCTGGTCACCAGCCGGGCGCCGCTGCGGCTGACCGACGAGCGGGTGTACGACGTGCCGCCGCTGCCCGGGGAGGCCACCGACTCGGCGGCGGTGCGCCTCTTCGTCGACACGGCCCGGGCCGCCTCGCCCGGGTTCGCCCTCACTCCGGGAAACGCCGGCGCCGTCGTCGAGATCGTCCGGCGACTGCACGGGCTGCCACTGGCCATCATCCTGGCCGCCGCGAAGGTCCGGCTGCTCACTCCGGCCGCCATCGTCGAGCACCTCGGCGACCAGCTCAGCCTGCTCACCGGTGGCCCCCGCGACCTGCCCGACCGGCAGCGCACCCTGCGCGACACCATCGCCTGGAGCTACGACCTGCTCGGGCCGGGCGAGCAGGCGCTGTTCGACCGGCTCGGCGTCTTCGCCGGCGGCTGGGACCTCGAAGCCCTGACGGCGGTCGCCGACACCGAGGAGGACCCGCTGAACCTGCTGGAAGCGCTGGTCGAGTCCACACTGGTGCGCCAGGACGCGACGCGTGACGGCGAGCCGCGGTTCTCGATGCTCGACACGATCCGGGGGTTCGCCCTCGAACGGATGCGCGACGGTGGCCAGTGGCAGTCCGCGCACCGCGCACACGCCGCGCACTACATGGCGCTGGCCGAGGTCGCGGCGCCGCACCTCAACCGCGCCTCCGGGCCGGTCTGGCTGCACCGGCTGGAGCGGGAGCGGGAGAACGTCAACGCGGCACTGGGCTGGTTCCTCGACCAGGACGAGCCGGCGGAAGCGCTGCGGCTGATCTGGTTCACCTGGGCCTTCTGGTGGCGGCGCGGGCACATCGACGAGGCGAGCCGGCAGGTGGCGCGGATCCTCGAGCGCAGGGACCAGCTCGACGGGCCGCGGACCGGCCGGGCGCTGCTCGCGGGCGGCATCATGGCGTTCGTCTCCGGGCAACACGACCGGGCCGAGGAGCTGTTCCTCGAAGCGCTGCCGCTGCTGCGGGCCGGCCGGCGATGACCAGGGCGTGTCGTTCGCCCTGGGTCCGCTCGGCCAGTTCGCCGCGCTGCGCGGCGACGTCGAGCGCGCCAAGGCCTGCCTCGAGGAGGCCAAGGCGAAGGGCGAGCGACTGGCAGGACGGGCCTCTACCACAGCCGGGTCGCCCGACTGAAGATCGCCGAGGGCGACGACGACGCGGCGCTGGCGACACCTGCGCCTGCGCGGTGGAGGTCGCACGCGCGGCGCCGGACCAGTTCGTCGCAGCTGATCGCCCAGTACACCTGGGCCGTCTGGTGGGTCGCCGTCGGCGAGCCGCGTCCGGACGCCCGCGGCCACCTGGTCGACGGGCCTGTCGGTGGCCGCCGCCGCGGGCGACGAGGCCGCCGTCGCCCAGTTCCTGGGCGCGCTGGCCGACCTCGACAGCGCGGCGTCGACCTGGACCGCGCCGTCCGGCTGGACGCCGCCGCGCAAGCGCTGCGGACGCCGTCCAACGAGATGTGGATGCGCGCGTTCGTGGCGCCCTGGCCGGCGACCGGCCTCGACCGGGCGGCGGCGCGGTCGCGGCTCGGCGCCGACGCCTACGACCGCGCCTGGCGGGCCGGCGAGGAGCTGGGCATCGAGCCGGCGGTCGCCCAGGCGACGGCGCGGGAGTGAGCCCGATGCCCGCCGAACGTCCGACGATCCTCACCCCGGACCAGCGGGTCCGGGTGTTCGTGAGCTCCACACTGGACGAGCTGAGGGCCGAGCGGGCCGCGGTGCGCGCCGCGGTGGACCAGATGCGGATGGTCCCGGTGATGTTCGAGCACGGCGCGCGGCCCCACCCACCCCGGGACGTCTACCGCGCCTATCTGGAGCAGAGCCAGGTCTTCGTCGGCGTGTACGCCGAGAGCTATGGCTGGATCGGGCCCGGCCAGCGGATCTCCGGCCTCGAGGACGAGTTCGGGCTGGCCGACGCGCTCCCCCGACTGATCTACGTCAAGGAGCCGGCGGAGCGACGCGACGAGCGGCTGGCGGTCATGCTCGCCGCGATCCCGCCCGAGGCCGCCGTGGCCTTCCGCCGCTTCCGCACGGCCGAGGAACTGCGCGAGCATGTCGAGCAGGACCTCGCCCGGCTGCTCTCCCAGCGCTTCGGCCGGGCCACCGACCCGCCGGCCGCACCGGCCGCCGGCCGGTTGCCCGCCTTCCGCACCACGCTGGTCGGCCGCGACGACGACCTGGCCACGCTGGCCAAGCTGCTGACCGGCGAGGGCGTACCGCTGCTCACCCTGACCGGCACCGGCGGGATCGGCAAGACCCGGCTCGCGGTGGCCGCCGCGCAACGCGTCGCGGACCAGTTCCGGGACGGCACCCGCTTCGTCGACCTGTCCGCGGTCGACTCGCCCGACCTGGTCGGAGAGGCGCTCGCGCGCGGGCTCGGTGTGCGCACCTCGGGCGGCGCCCCGGCCGCCACCGACGTCGCGGCCTGGTTGCACACCAAGCACCTGCTCCTGGTGGTCGACAACTTCGAGCAGCTCACCGACGCCGCGCCGGTGATCGCGGACGTGCTGCGCACCGCGCCCCGCGTGACCGCCCTCGTCACCAGCCGGACCCCGTTGCGCCTGGCCGACGAGCGGGTCTATCCGGTGCAGCCGCTGTCGGGCCCGGGCGACGAGACGGACCCGGCCGACTCAGCGGCCGTGCGGCTCTTCGTCGACACGGCCCGGGCCGCGTCGCCGCGGTTCTCGCTGACCCCGGCCAACCTCGAGGCCGTGGTCGAGCTGAGCCGCGGTCTGGAGGGCCTGCCGTTGGCGATCGTGATCGCCGCGGCCAAGGTGCGGGTGCTCCCACCGGCCGCCATCGTCGAACACCTGGGCGACCAGCTCGGCCTGCTCACCGGCGGCCCGCGCGACCTACCCGACCGACAACGCACCCTGCGCGACACCATCACCTGGAGCTATCACCTCTTGCGGGCAGACGAGCGGGCGCTCTTCGACCGGCTGGCCGTGTTCGCCGGCGGCTGGGACCTCGACGCTGCCGAGGCCCTCACACCCCCGGGCGCCGAGCCGCTCGGGATGCTGGAGGCGCTGGTCGGGTCGTCGCTGGTCGGCCAGGACACGCTGCCCGACGGCGAGGTGCGGTTCTCGATGCTCGACACGATCCGGCGTTACGCGCTGGAGCGGCTGCGCGCCGGCGACGACTGCCCGGCCGCCCACCGCCTGCACTCCGCCCACTACCTGCGGCTGGCCCAGGAGGCGGCGCCGCACCTTAACCGTGTGGACGGCGCGGGCTGGCTGCACCGGTTGGAGCTGGAGCACGACAACCTGCACGCCGCCGTCGGCTGGTTCCTCGACCACGACGACCCCGCGGCGGCGCTGCGGCTGTTCTGGTCCACCTGGACGTTCTGGTGGCGACGCGGACACGTCGACGAGGTTGGCCGGGAGCTGCGCCGGATCCTCGACCGCGAGCCCTTGCTGGGCGGGCTCGAAATCGGCCAGGTGTTGCTCGCGATCGGCGCCACTGCCCTCATCTCCGGGCAGCTCGACCAGGCGCAGGACCCGCTCGATCGGTCCGTGGCGATCCTGCGACCGATCGGCGACGAGAGCACCCTGGCGATCGCCGTAAGCGCGCTCGGCCAGTTCTACGCGCAACGCGGAGACCGGGAGCGGGCCGGCCGCTACCTCGCGGAGGGGCGCGAGCTCGCCGCCCAGGCGGGCGAGAACTGGCAGGTCAGTCTGGTGCTCAGCCGGCTCGCGCTGGTGGCGGTCCAGGACGGCCGCACCGAGGCGCCGTGGGCACACGTGCGCGCCGCGCTCGAGCTGGCGAGCGCGGCTCAGGAGAGTTCACCGTGGTCGTCGCCCACTACGCCTGGGCGATCTGCGCCCTCGCCCAGGCGAACCCGCTGATGCGCGCCAGCACCTGGTCGACGGGCTGGAGCTCGCCGCGACAGTCCGGGGACGAGGCCGCCCTCGGCGCTGTACCTCGCCGCGGTGGCCGACATCGACAGCCGCAACGGTGACCTGGCGCGGGCGGTCCGGCTGGCCGCCGCGGCGCAGTCCCTGCGGACCCCCTCCAACGAGGTGTGGATGCGGGCGTTCGTGACCTCCTGGCAGCTGATCGGGCTGGACCCGGCGACGACCCGGGCCCGGCTGGGTGCCGACGGCTACGACGCGGCCTGGCGGGACGGCGAGCGGCTCGGGCTCGACCGGGCGGTCGCGCTGGCCACTGGGGTGGGCTGACGCGGTGTCGGACCGACCAGCGATCTTCACGCCCGACCAGCGGGTCCGGGTGTTCGTCAGCTCCACGCTCCGCGAGCTCGCGGCCGAACGGGAGGCGGTGCGGGGACGCCGTGCGGCGGATGGGGCTGGCACCGGTGATGTTCGAGCACGGCGCCCGGCCCCACCCGCCCCGCGATCTCTACCGCGCGTACCTGGCCCAGAGCCAGGTCTTCGTCGGCGTGTACGGCGAGAGCTACGGCTGGATCGCACCCGGCGAGCAGATCTCCGGGCTGGAGGACGAGTTCCGGCTGGCCGTCACCCTGCCCAGGCTGATCTACGTGAAGGAGCCGGCCGACCGGCGTGACGAGCGACTGGCGACCATGGTCGCCGGGCTCCGCCCCGACACCCTCGTGTCCTACCGCACCTTCCGGACCGCCGGCGAGTTGCGCGACCTGGTCGAGCGGGACCTCGCGCTGTTGCTCTCCGAGCGCTTCGACCGGCCCGTCCACCGGCCGCCGGCCCCGGAGCCGGGCCGGTTGCCCGCGTTCCGCACCACCCTGATCGGCCGGGAGGACGACCTGGCCGGCCTGGCCGCGCTGCTGACCGACGAGGCCGTCCGGCTGGTCACCCTGACCGGCACCGGCGGGATCGGCAAGACCCGGCTCGCGGCGGCCGCCGCGCAGCGGGTCGCGGACCGCTTCCCGGACGGGGCTCGGTTCGTCGACCTGTCCGGCATCGACTCCGCCGCGTTGGTGGGCGAGGCACTGGCGCGCGGGCTCGGGGTGCGCACTTCCGGCGCGGTGCCGGCCGCCACTGACGTGGCCTCCTGGCTGCGCGCCAAGCGCCTCCTGCTGGTCGTCGACAACTTCGAACAGCTCACCGACGCCGCTTCGGTGATCGCCGAGATCCTGCGCACGGCACCCGGCGTGACCGCGCTGGTGACCAGCCGCGCGTCGCTGCGGCTGGACCTGGACGGCCGCGACGGTGACCTGGCGGCCGCGGTCCGGCTGGCCGCCGCCGCCGAGGCACTGCGGACCCCGGCCGACGAGATGTGGATACGCGCGTGCGTCGCACCCTGGCCGGCGATCGAACTGGACCCGGCGGCCGCCCGGGCCCGGCTGGGTGCCGCCGCCTACGACGCGGCCTGGCGGGCCGGCGGGGCGCTGGGCGTCGACCGCGCGGTGGCGGCCGCGATGGCCCGCTAGCGGAGCGAGGCGATGATGGCGCCGGCGGCGCGCCAGCCGCTGGCCAGTGCGCCTTGGATGGACGGGCTGTCGCGGTGGTCCCCCGCGGCGTAGAGGCCGTCGCCGAACGCCACCGGGGCCCGCAGCCGGCCCTGCGGCGGTGGCGCGGCCGGCAGCGCGGCCGGGATGGCGACGGTGCGCAGGTGGTCCCAGTCGTCGACGGGCACGCCGTAGAGGCGGGCCAACTCGGCGCGGACCACCGGTTCGGGCGGCGCGGCCGGGCCGACGACCGAGGTGGCGATCAGCGAGCGCCCGGGCGGCGCGTAGCTCGGCGCGGCCGCGGACACCACCACCGTGTTGGCGACGATCTCCCGGCGGTCTCCGTCGAGCAGCAGGGTCGGCTCGGCGAGCGGCGGCTGGGCGCTGGAGTGGTAGTAGGTGGTCAGCGCGTGCATCCGCGGCATCGGCACCGCCGGCAGCAGGCTGGTCGCGGCGGCGACCAGCACCGCACGGCAGCGCACCACCAGACCGTCCACGAGGGACACGCTGCCGGGTGCCACCGCCCCGACCGGGGTGTGCAGGTGCAGCCGGTCGGTCGGCAGCGGCGCCGCCACCCCGACCGGCAGGGCGGCCATCCCGGTGGCCGGCACGGCGATCCGGCCCCGCGCGAACGAGCGCACGATCATCGCCAGCACGTGGCTGGAGGTCTCCAGCGAGCGGTCGGCGAACACGCCGGACAGGAACGGCCGGGCCAACTCCTCGATGAAGGCGTGCGAGAGCCCGGCCTGGCGCAGCGCCGCCTCGGCGGTGGTCTCCGGCGCGTCGAGCAGCCGGGCCGGCGACAGCGACGCGTAGCGGGCCACCAGTGCCGCGAACCGCACCAGGTCGAGGCGGGAGCCGAGCCGGGTGGCCGCGCCCAGCGACGCGCCGAGCACGCCGGGGCGCAGCGAGGCGGCCAGCCGGACCACGTCCGGGCCGCGCCGGACCAGCACGCCGTGCGTGAACTGGCACAGGTCGAGCGCGGCCAGGTCGACCAGCGCGGACAGCCGGGGGTAGGCGGTGTTGAGCACCTGGAAGCCGCGGTCGAGCCGGTAGCCGTCGACCAGGTCGGTGGCGACCCGGCCGCCGAGCCGGTCGGCCGCCTCCAGCAGCACCCAGTCCAGGCCCGCGCGGTCGAGCCGGCGGGCGGCCGCGAGGCCGGCGAGGCCACCACCGACGATGACCACGTCGGCGGAGGCGGGCGGGCTGGCAGGCATCGGTCTCCCTGGATCGACGCAGTCAATCGACGCAACGGGAGTTTACCGACGCGCGATCGGCCGCGCAGGAATTCCGGTCCCTCGTGGACCGTCGTACCCGAAGATGGTGTGATGCGGATTTCGGGTGCGGTCGCCCTGGTCACCGGCGCTTCGTCGGGCATCGGGCGGGCCACCGCGCTGGCCCTCGCGGCCGAGGGCGCCAACGTCATCGTGCACGGCCGCGACCGGCCGGCCCTGGAGGCGCTGGCCGCCCGGCTCGACGGGCACGCGCTGGTCGCCGACCTGAGCACGCCGGGCGAGGCGGAGAAGCTGGGTCGGGCGGCGCTCGACCGCAGCGGGCGGGTGGACATCCTGGTCGCCAACGCCGGCGTCGGCTGGGCCGGGCCGTTCGAGGAGATGGCCGACGCCGATCGCGACCGGTTGCTCGCGGTCAACCTGGCCGCGCCGATCGCGCTCACGCAGACGCTGCTGCCGGCGATGCGGGCCCGGGGCGCTGGCTACCTCGCCTACGTCACGTCGATCGCCGGCCGCACCGGAGTCGCCGGTGAGGCGGTCTACGCGGCGACCAAGGCCGGTCTGGACGGCTTCGCCGAGAGCCTGCGGCTGGAGCTGCGCGGGACCGGTGTGGACGTTGGTGTGCTGGTGCCCGGTGTGGTCGACACCCGGTTCTTCGAGCGCCGCGGCCGCCCGTACGGCCGGACGCGCCCGGCACCGCTCGACCCCGGCCCGGTCGGCCGGGACCTGGTGGGGCTGATCGCGTCCGGCGGCGCCGAGCTCTACCGACCCGCCTGGCTCCGCCTCCCGGTGGCGGTCCGGAGCGGTCTGCCCGGCACCTACCGCGCCCTGGCCAGCCGATTCGGCGGCAGTTAGGTCCGTCGTCGGTCGATGCTGTGTAAAGCTCGACCAAGGAGCCGGGTACGGAGAAAGTTGGTAAACCGGACGTAGGGATCAAGTGTGGTCTGGGCGGTAACCTTCGCGGTGTTCGGGGCATTCCTCTTCGGCACCTCGGCCGCTCTCCAGCAACACGCGGCACGCCAGTCCGACTACGCACCGGCCCACCCGGGCGAGAACGACACGCCCAAACACGGGGTCGTCGTCATCTCGCTGCTCAGGTTGATCCGCCGATTGTTCCGCCAACCCCTCTGGTTGATCGGGTGGTGCGCCAACCTGCTCGGCTTCGGCGCCCAGGCCGTGGCGCTGCACTTCGGCTCGGTCGCGCTGGTCCAGCCCCTGCTGGTCACCCAACTGCTGTTCGCCCTGCCCTTGTCCCTGTCGCTGCGCCACCGCCGGCCCGACTGGCGTGACCTGGTCTCGGCAGCGTTGATCTGCGGCGGGCTGGCCCTGTTCCTCAGCGTGCGCGGCGTCGCGCCGCGCGCCGACCAGGCCAACCGCGGCTGGGCCATCCTGGCCGGCCTGGTCACCGCCGTCGCGGTCGTGCTGATCATCGGCGCCGCCACCGGCCGCCGGCCCGCGGTGCACTCGTTCCTGATCGCGATCGCGGCGGGCCTCTGCTTCGCCTACAGCGCGGTGGCGCTCAGCCTGACCGTGGAGGACCTGGTCAACCGGGGCATCGCGGCGACGGCGACCGACTGGCCGGGGTACGCGTTGGCCGTCTCGACGATCACCGGCCTCCTCCTCGAACAAGGTGCCTTCGCGGCCGGTTCGTTACCTCCGGCCGTCGCCGCGATGAACATCACGAATCCGGTGGCGAGTTACCTGATTGGTATCTTTGCGTTCAACGTCACACTTCCCGACAGTGCGACGCAGCTCACAGCACTCGTGATCGCAACCGTGCTGGTATCGGCGGGAGCAATCGGTCTCGCGCACTCGCCGAGCGTGCGGGACGACGCAGAAGAGCAGTACGGGGTGCGGTCCGGGCCGTCACACGGCCCCCCGAAACCCCAGACGAGCCACTGAACCGGCGGAAGCGCGAGCCGAGGTTGGCGTTTCCGCACGGGAAACGGGGGCGGCGACGCAACCTGGAACCGTGCACCTGAAGAAGGGGCCTGAGCCGCCCGAGTGGGACAACCCGGACGGCACCGCTGACGTGCGCGCCCATCGGCCCCGGCCAGTCCTCGTCCGCGAGCTGGCCATCGTCGCGGCGGTCGTCGTGCTCTACGTCGGCATCTCGCGCGGCGGCGGCATGTTCCGCGAGTCGATCGCCCTGCGGCACGGCCGTGACCTGCTCGACCTCGAACGCTTCCTGCACATTGACGTCGAACGGTCGCTCAACGCCTGGCTGGCACCCAAGGACGCGCTGTCCGTAGTGGCCAACTACGAGTACGCGTTCGCCTACGTGGCGAGCTCCTTCGGCCTGCTGATCATCCTCTATCTGACCCGTTCCGAGTGGTACCGCTGGGCCCGTACCTCGTTCGTCATGATCAACGCGGTCGGCATCTCGATCTTCGCGATCTATCCGGCGGCGCCGCCACGGCTGCTGCCCGGGCAGGGCTACGTCGACACCGTCACCTCCGGCGGCACGTTCGGATCGTGGGGTTCGCCGCTGACCGCCGACGCCAACCACCTCGCGGCCATGCCGTCGCTGCACGTGGGGTGGGCGGTCTGGGTGACCATCGTGGTCAGTTCGATCTTCAGCGGGCGCTGGTGGGTGAAGGCGCTGTGCCTGCTGCACGTGTCGATCACGACCTTCGTCATCATGGCGACCGCCAACCACTACGTTCTCGACGCGGTCGGCGGCGCCCTGGTCACGTTGGTGTGTGTCGGGCTGCTGACGCTGGTCACCGACAAGCCCAACACCAAGAGACCACGACTGGCCGCGGCCGACGCCTTCTTCCTGCACGCCGAGACCGCCACCGGCGACGCGCAGCACGTCGGCGGCGTGATCGTGATGCGCGACGGGCGCACCGGGGCGGAGTTCCGGGAGGAGCTACTGGCCCGGTTCCGGGTCAACCTCGGCCGGATGCCGCGGTTCCGGCACCGGGTGGCTGAGGGCTCCTTCTGGAGACGACCGCGCTGGGTGCCGGTCGGCGACCTCGACTGGGACTGGCACCTGCCGATCCAGGACCTGAGCCGGCCGGGGGGCGGCCCGGGCGGGTCGGCCGCGCTCGAGGCGTTCGTCGCGGGCCTGCAGCGCACGCCGCTGCCCCGGGACCGCCCGCTGTGGCGCTACTACACGGTCACGGGGGTGGCACCGGGCGAGGTGACCGTGGTGCTCCTGCTGCACCACGTGGTCTCCGACGGGATGGCGATGGTCTTCAACGCCACGCGGCTGTTCGACCCGCGGCCCGAGTCGCCGGACCCCGACCTGCCCACGCTGAGCGTGCTCAACCGGACCGGCGCCGTGATCAAGGGCATCCGGGAGCTCGCCCAGGACGGGCCGGCCGACCACACGTTGCCGTCCGGGTCGCCACGGGACCGCGACTACGGAATGGCCAAGGTGCCCACCTCGGTCGTCCACGAGACCGCCCTGGCCTACGACGTACGCGTCGACGATGTGCTGCTGGCCGCCAGCGCCGGCGCGCTCAAGCGGCTGCTGCCGGCCGGCGACACCACCGCCGACATCCGGGTGAGCGTGCCGCTGACGATGCGCTCCATCACCGACCGCTCGGTCGGGAACGTCACCGCCGCCGTCCTGATGGAACTGCCGCTCGGGCCGGACGACGAGGTGGAGCGGCTGCGGGAGACCGCCCGGCGCACGCGCCGGCTGCGCGCCGGGACGCGCGCGATGGGCGGCCGGTTCATCATCGAAAGCGTCAACGGTGCCCTGCCTCCGCCCGCGCAGCGGTGGTTTGCCCGGGTGGTTTACGGGAAGCGCTTCTTCGAGGGCATCGTCTCCACGATGGTCGGCCCGACCGGCGCGTACCGGCTGGCCGGCGGGGCCGTGCACTGGGTGCACCCCGTCGTGCCGCTCGCGCCCGGTGCGCCGCTGGCCATCGGCATTATCGGCTGGGACCGGTGCCTGGACATCGGGATCACCGTGGACCCCACGCTCGGCGCCGGCGCGCGCGGCCTCGCCAGCGCAGTGGTAGCGGTCATCGACGAGCTGTCCCGACGGTCGGGTGAGACGGGGGCGGACCCATCAAGCAGATCAAGCGAGGAATTTGGACCATTCTGGCCTGTTTTCCGCGAAGAGGGCATACCTGTCCGTAAAGATATGAGCTAACCGGCGCACCAGACCCACGGGCCGGCGATACGAGTCCGATCGATGGCAGTCGCCGCGAGTGGCCTGGGCACCGCGGACGAAGGGGGCAGCACCAAAAGATGGGCTCGATACAGGGGGATCAATCGAGCGAGGTGACGGCCGTCATGGTCGTCGAGTCCCACCCGGTCGCGCCGCGACCAGGCAGCATTGCGGACATGACCTCCCTCCCTGACCCGGCCGGCGCCGGCGACGCGTATCTGCGCGCCAAGGAGCAAGCCGAGAACTTCCCGGTGGCACTGCGGATTCTTCCGCGCCGACACCGGGCGCACCTGCTCGCCGTGTACGACGTGGCCCGGGTCGTCGACGACCTCGGCGACCGCGGCCACGGTGACCGCCGGCCCGCCCTGCGCGAGTTCGACGCGGACCTGGACACGCTCTTCGGCGGTGGCACCCCACGCCACCCGGTGCTCCAGCGGCTGCGTCCCACCATGTTGGCCTGCGGGCTCGACGCCAAACCCTTCCACGACCTGGTCGCGGCCAACCTCCAGGACCAGGAGAAGGCCGCCTACGGCACGTTCGACGATCTGGTCGCCTACTGCCGGCTGTCGGCCGACCCCGTCGGCCGCATCGTGCTGCGCGTCTTCGGCGCCGGCGGTCCCCGGCTGGAGGACCTGTCCGACCGGGTGTGCACCGCGCTCCAGATCATCGAGCACTGCCAGGACGTGGCCGAGGACCGCCGCGCGGGCCGGATCTACCTGCCGCTGGCCGACCTCGACCGGTTCGACGTGCGGCCCACCGACCTCGACGCCCCGCGCGCCAGTCCGGCCGTGCGCGCGTTGGTCGCGTTCGAGGCCGAGCGGGCCGGCACCCTCCTCGACCAGGGCCTGCCGCTGCTCAAGCACCTGCGCGGCTGGGCCCGGCTCGCGGTCACCGGCTACCTCGCCGGCGGCCGGGCCACGTTGTACGCGCTCCGCCGCGCCGAATGGGACGTGCTCGCCAGGACACCACGACCGTCGAAACGCGACATCCTCGCCCAGGCCGTCGCCGCGACGTTCGGCTCGGGGGTGATGTCCCGATGACCCGCCCCGCCGAGAACACGCTGACCACCGCGTACGAGACCTGCGAGGCGATCACCCGCACCGAGGCTCGCAACTTCTACTACGGGATCCGCCTGCTGCCGCCGGCCAAGCGGACCAGCCTCTGCGCCGTCTACGCGCTGGCCCGCCGGATCGACGACATCGGCGACGGCGACCTGGCCCTGCCCGACAAGACGACCGCGCTGGACGGGCTCAAGGCCGAGCTGACCGACATCGACGGCAGCCGCGACCCGGTGCTGGTCGCGGTGGCCGACACCGCCCGGCGCTTCCCGTTGCCGGTCGGCGCGTTCAGCGAGCTCGTCGACGGCGTGCAGATGGACCTCAACGGCACGCGGTACGACACCTTCGACGAGCTGGTCGGCTACTGCCGCTGCGTGGCCGGTTCGGTGGGCCGGCTCTGCCTGGGTGTGTTCGGTTCCCGCGCGGACCCGCGGGCCAGCGAGTACGCCGACGCGCTGGGCATCGCGCTGCAACAGGTCAACATCCTGCGCGACATCCGCGAGGACCTGCACCAACAACCGGATCTACCTGCCCAGCGAGGACCTGCACCGGTTCGGCGTGCGGCTGGCGCTGGACGCCAAGGGCAACCTGGTCGACCGCGACGGCGGGCTGGCCCGGTTCATCGCGTTCGCCGCCGAGCGAGCCCGGCTCTGGTACGACCGCGGCCTGCGCCTGCTGCCTCTGCTCGACCGCCGCAGCGCCGCGTGCGCCGCGGCCATGTCCGGCATCTACCGCCGGCTGCTGGACCAGATCGCCAGCGACCCCCGGCTGGTGTACGACCGGCGGCTGTCGCTGTCCGGCTGGCAGAAGGCGTCCGTGGCGGTGCGCGCCCTGGCGGGTGTGTCATGACCAGAACTGATGTCGCGGTGGTCGGCGGCGGTCTCGCCGGGATCACCGCCGCGCTGCGGTTGGCCGACGCGGGCCACCGGGTGACGCTCGTCGAGACCAAGCCGTGGCTGGGTGGGCTGACCCACTCGTTCCGCCGCGGTGAGCTCGACGTCGACAACGGCCAGCACGTGTTCCTGCGCTGCTGCACCGCCTATCGGGCGCTGCTCGACCGGCTCGGCGTCACCGGGCAGACCCACCTGCAGGACCGGCTCGACATCGCGGTGCACCAGCCCGGCGTCGGCACCGCCCGACTGCGCCGCAACAACCTGCCGGCGCCGCTGCACCTCGGCGGGGCGCTGCTCGGCTACGGACTGCTCAGCCCGCTCCAGCGGCTCAAGTTCACCAAGGCCGCGCTGGCCATGAAGGCGCTGGACCGCACCGACCCGGCGCTCGACGAGCGGAACTTCGGCGACTGGCTGCGCGAGCAGGGCCAGGACGCGCAGACGGTACGGGCGATGTGGGACCTGGTCGGGCTGGCCACGCTCAACGTGCCGGCCGACGAGGCGTCGCTGGCCCTGGCGGCGATGGTGTTCCAGGTCGGGCTGCTGACCGACAACGACGCGGCCGACATCGGCTGGGCCACCGTGCCGTTGCGGCAGCTGCACGGCGACGCGGCCGAGCGGGCGCTGGCCGCGGCCGGTGCGACCGTGCTCACCGGCACCAAGGTGGACGCCGTGGTGCGCGGCGACGACGGCTTCACGCTGCGGTTGCGGGACGCCGACGAGCTGACCGCGTGTCAGGTGGTGCTGGCGGTGCCGCCACCGATCGTGCACCGGCTGGCACCGGACCTCGGCTGTGGGTCCGGACGGCGCTGGGCACGTCGCCGATCGTCAACGTCCACCTGGTGCTCGACCGCCCGGTGCTCGACCGAACCGTTCGTCGCGGGCGTCGGCACGCCGATCCAGTGGGTCTTCGACCGCACCGCGTCCTCGGGCCTGCGCACGGGGCAGTACCTCGCGATCTCGCTGTCGGCCGCCGGCGAGCTGATCGACCTGCCCGTCGCGAAGCTGCGTGAGCTGCTGTTCCCCGACCTGGAGGCGCTGTTCCCGGCGCTCGCCGACGCGACCGTCGTCGACTTCTTCGTGACCCGGGAGCGCACCGCCACGTTCCGCGCCGCACCGGGCTCGCAGCGGTTCCGGCCGCCGGCGGTTACCGCGGTCCCGGGCCTTTTCCTGGCCGGGGCATGGACGGACACCGGGTGGCCGGCCACTATGGAGGGTGCCGTGCGGAGCGGCGACACGGCCGCCGAGGCCGCCCTTACAGCATCCACTGTAGACAAAAGGGTCGGGCGGCCCGCCGCCGGCCCGCAGAGGTGTCAGGGGGTGCCGGCATGACACAGACGCTGCCCGCGCTGGACCGCAGCCGCGAGCATCTGCTTCCCGCGCTGCGCGCCGCGGTCGCCGAGCTCGACCCGGCCAGCCGGTTGGCCGCCTCGTACCACCTGGGCTGGTGCGCCGCCGACGGCACGCCCGGCGAGGGCAACGGCGGCAAGGCGATCCGGCCGGCGCTGGCCCTGCTGTCCGCCGAGGCGGCCGGCGCGCCGGCCCGCGTCGGGCTGCCCGGCGCGGTCGCCGTCGAGCTGGTGCACAACTTCTCGCTGCTGCACGACGACCTGATGGACGGCGACGTCGAACGCCGGCACCGCCGCACGGTCTGGGCCATCTGGGGTGGCAACACCGCGATCCTGACCGGCGACGCGCTGCTGGCGCTCGCGCACGAGGTGGTGCTCGAGGCCGGCACGCCGGCGGCGGCGCGGGCCGGGCTGCTGCTGGCCGCGACCACCCGCGAGCTGACCCGCGGCCAGGTGCAGGACGTGGCGTTCGAGACCCGCGACGACGTGACGCTCGACGAGTGCATCGAGATGGCCAGCGGCAAGACCGGCTCGCTGCTCGCGGCCAGCGCGGCGATCGGCGCGGTGCTGGCCGGCGCGGCCGGAGCCGGTGGAGACCGCGCTGAAGACGTTCGGCGCGCAGGTCGGGCTGGCCTTCCAGCTCGTCGACGACGTGCTGGGCATCTGGGGCGACCCGGTGGTGACCGGCAAGCCGGTCTTCTCCGACCTGCGCTCGCGCAAGAAGACGCTGCCGGTCAGCTACACGCTCGGCGACCCGCGGCACGGTCCGGAACTGGCGGCCTGGCTGGCCGCGCCGGGCGAGCCCGACGACGCGGCGCTGCGCCGCGCCGCCGACCTGGTGGAGAACGCCGGTGGCCGGGACTGGGCGCTGTCCGAGGCACGCGAACGCATGTCGCTGGCCGAGAAGGCACTGTCCACCGTCGACATCGACGAGGAAGCCCGGACGGAACTGATGGCTCTCGGGAGGTTCATCGTGGACCGGGACTCATGACTACGACCGTCGATGTCGGGTACGCCGGCGCTCGACCAGCCGCCGCGGTCGGTCGCGGAGGCGCTGACGGCCGCGGTCGGCCACCTGCGCGCCCGGCAGGATCCGGCGGGCTGGTGGAAGGGCGAGCTGGCGACCAACGTCACGATGGACGCCGAGGACCTGCTGCTGCGGCAGTTCCTCGGCATCCGCACCGAGCGGGAGACCGACGAGGCCGCCCGGTGGATCCGCTCGCAGCAGCGCGACGACGGCACCTGGGCCAACTTCCACGGCGGCCCCGGCGACCTGTCGACCACCGTCGAGGCGTACGTGGTGCTGCGGCTGGCCGGCGACCGACCCGGACGCGCCGCACATGGCCCGGGCCCGCACGTTCATCCGGGAGATGGGCGGGCTGGAGCGCACCCGGGTGTTCACCCGGATCTGGCTGGCGCTGTTCGGCCTGTGGTCCTGGGACGACCTGCCCGAGCTGCCGCCCGAGATGATCTTCCTGCCGCGCTGGTTCCCGCTCAACGTCTACGACTGGGCGTGCTGGGCCCGGCAGACCGTGGTGCCGCTGACCATCGTCGGCAGCCTCCGGCCGGTGCGCCCGCTGCCGATCGACATCGACGAGCTGCGCACCGGCGCGTCGTCGGCCCGGTCCGCGCCGCTGTGGACCTGGACCGGGTTCTTCCAGCGCACCGACCGCGTGCTCAAGCTCTACGGCCGGCACGCCATCAAGCCGCTGCGCGAGCTGGCCCAGCGGCGCGGCGCCGAGTGGATCCTGGCCCGGCAGGAGGCCGACGGCTCGTGGGGCGGCATCCAGCCGCCGTGGGTCTACTCGCTGCTCGCCCTGCACCTGCTCGGCTACCCGCTGGACCATCCGGCGCTCAAGGCCGGCTTCGCCGGGCTGGACGCGTTCACCATCCGCGAGGAGACCGAGGCGGGCTGGGTACGCCGGCTGGAGGCCTGCCAGTCGCCGGTCTGGGACACCGCGCTCGCGCTGGTCGCGCTGCTCGACGCCGGCGTGCCGGCCGGCGACGAGGCGGTCCGCCGGTCGGCGGCCTGGCTGCTCGGCGAGGAGATCGCGGTGCCCGGCGACTGGGCGGTGCGCCGGCCCGGCCTGGCGCCCGGCGGCTGGGCGTTCGAGTTCGCCAACGACCTCTACCCGGACACCGACGACACCGCCGAGATCGTGCTGGCGCTGCGCCGGGTCGCCGCCGGGCTGCCCGGACGACGACCCGCTGCGGTCCGACATCGAGGGCGCGGTCAGCCGCGGCGTCGGCTGGACGGTCGGCATGCAGTCCGGCCGACGGCGGGTGGGGCGCGTTCGACGCCGACAACACCCGCACGCTGGCCAACAAGCTGCCGTTCTGCGACTTCGGCGAGGTCATCGACCCGCCGTCGGCCGACGTCACCGCGCACGTGGTGGAGATGCTCGCGATCGAGGGACGCGCCGGCGATCCAGGTGACCCAGCGGGGGGTCACCTGGCTGCTGCGCAACCAGGAGACCGACGGCTCGTGGTTCGGCCGCTGGGGCGCCAACTACGTCTACGGCACCGGCGCCGCCGTGCCGGCGCTGGTCGAGGCCGGCGTCGACGCCGGCGCGCCGGCCATCCGGGCCGCGGTGCACTGGCTGGTCGCGCACCAGAACCCGGACGGCGGCTGGGGCGAGGACCTGCGCTCGTACGCCGACCCGGAGAACTGGGCCGGCAAGGGCGCCTCGACACCGTCGCAGACCGCGTGGGCGCTGCTCGCGCTGCTCGCCGCCGGCGAGACCGACCACCCGGCGACCCGGGCCGGCGTCGACCATCTGATCAGCACCCAGCGCGCCGACGGCGGCTGGGACGAGGACCACTTCACCGGCACCGGGTTCCCCGGCGACTTCTACATCAACTACCACCTCTACCGGCTGGTCTTCCCGATCACCGCGCTCGGCCGCTACCTGGACGTCACGCCATGACCAGCGCCCCGCCGGCACGCGCCGGTCATCTGTGTCGCCCTCGGCGTCGAGCGGCGGGCGCTGCGCGACGCGCACACCGCCGTGCTGCGGGTCGGCATGGGTCCCCGGCGGTCGGCGGCCGGCGTTCCGCGCCTCCGGCGGGCTCGGCGGACGCCCGGTGCTGGTGGCCGGCGTCGGTGGTGGGGTCGGCGACGGCGTGCGCCCTGGCGACGTCGTGGTGGCCACCGAGGTGCGCGGCCCGGACGGCAGCGTCCGGCAGTGCCCCTCGGCCCCGCTGCTCGCCGCCGACCTGCGCCGGCACGGCCTGGTCGTGCACCTCGGCCCGATCGCCTCGGAACACCGGGTGGCCGGCAGGGCCGCCCGCGCCCGGCTGGCCGCCACCGGCGCGCTGGCCGTCGACACCGAGTCGATCTGGCTCGCGCCCACCGAGTCGCCGTTCGCCGTGGTCCGGGTCGTCGTCGACACCGCCGACCGAACCACTGCTGCGCCCCGGCACCGTCGGTCGCGGCGTCCGCGCGCTGCGCCGGCTGCGCCAGGCCGCGCCCGCGCTGGACGCCTGGGCCGACGCGACCGGGGCCCGCGAGGTGCGGCTGGCCAACCCGCGCTCGTTCTGCGCCGGCGTCGAGCGGGCGATCGACGTGGTCGACCGGGCGTTGGCGAAGTTCGGCGCGCCGGTCTACGTACGCCGGCAGATCGTGCACAACACCCACGTCGTGCGGGACCTCGAGGATCGCGGTGCGGTGTTCGTCGACGAGGTCGACCAGGTGCCGCCCGGCAGCGTGCTGGTGTTCGCGGCGCACGGGGTCTCCCCCGCGGTGCGGGCCGAGGCGGAGGCGCGCGGCCTGCGGGTCGTCGACGCCACCTGCCCGCTGGTCACCAAGGTGCACACCGAGGTGCGCCGGCACAGCGCCCGGGAGGCGACCGTCTTCCTGATCGGACACGCCGACCACGAAGAGGTCGAGGGCACCCTCGGCGAGGCGCCGGCCGACGTGGTCGTCGTCGAAGACGTCGCCGCGGCAGCCCGGGTCGTGCCGCGGGACGCCGGCAACGTCGCGTACGCCATGCAGACCACGCTCGCCGTCGACGAGGCGACCGCCATCGCCGACGTGCTGCGTGAACGGTTCCCCGCCATCGCGGCACCGAAGAGCGACGACATCTGCTACGCCACCACCAACCGCCAACGCGCCGTGCGCGACATCGCCGCGGGCTGCGACCTGCTGCTCGTCGTCGGCTCGGCCAACTCGTCGAACTCGCTCCGCCTGGTCGAGGTCGCACAGCGGGAAGGCGTGCCGGCCCGGCTCGTCGACCACGCCGCCGACGTCGACCTCCGCATGCTCGCCGGGGTACGCCGCATCGGCGTCACCGCCGGCGCGTCCGCGCCGCCCACCCTGGTCGACGAACTGGTCGACTGCCTTGGCGGACTCGGACCCCTCACCGTGGCGGAGCCGGCCACGGATCCGGAAGTCCTGCGATTCACATTGCCCAAGGAGGTGAGCTGAACGATGGCCATGCCATTTCGGCAGAGCGTTCGGCTGGGGCGTTACCTGTTGAAGCAGAAGCTGCTGCGCAGGGACAAGTTCCCACTGCTGGTCGAGCTCGAACCGCTGTTCGCCTGCAACCTGAAGTGCGCGGGTTGCGGCAAGATCGAACAGCCCGCGGCGTTGCTCAAGAAGCGAATGCCGGTCGAGCAGGCGATCGCCGCGATCGAGGAGAGCGGCGCGCCGATGGTGTCCATCGCGGGCGGTGAACCGCTGATGCACAAGGAGATCGACGAGATCGTCCGCCAGCTGCTGGCGCGCAACAAGATCGTCTTCCTGTGCACCAACGCGCTGCTGATGCCGAAGCACCTCCACAAGTTCAAGCCGCACCGCAACTTCGCGTGGATGGTGCACGTCGACGGGCTGAAGGAACGGCACGACCTGTCGGTCAGCAAGGAAGGCGGCTTCGAGGGCGCGATCGACGCCATCAAGCTGGCCAAGGCGGCCGGCTTCAAGGTGATGACCAACACGACGTTCTTCAGCAACGACTCGCCGCAGAACGTCATCGGCGTCCTCGACTACCTGAACGACGTGGTCGAGGTCGACAACATGCAGATCTCACCGGCGTACGCCTATCAGAAGGCACCCGACCAGGAGCACTGGCTCGGCGTCAACGAGACCCGCGAGCTGTTCGCCAAGGCCTTCGCCAACGGCCGGCGGCGCAAGTGGCGGCTCAACCACTCGCCGATCTTCCTGGACTTCCTGGAGGGCAAGCGGGACCTGGCCTGCACCGCGTGGGGCATTCCGTCCTACTCGCTGCTCGGCTGGCAGCGGCCCTGCTACCTGCTCGACGACGGCTACGCGTCCACCTACAAGGAGCTCATCGAAGAGACCGACTGGGACGCGTTCGGCCGGGGCAAGGATCCCCGTTGCGCCAACTGCATGGCCCACTGCGGGTACGAGCCGACGGCGGTCATCGCCACACTCGGATCCCTCAAGGAGTCCATGCGGGCGGCCGTCGGGCGGTGACGGGATGCCTTTCCTCGAGCGCATCGCGTGCCCGGCCGACCTGCGGGCACTGCCGGAGTCCGCGCTGCCCGACCTGGCTGAGGAGATCCGTTCCCGGCTGATCGAGACGGTCTCCCGGACGGGCGGGCACCTCGGGCCGAACCTGGGCGTGGTCGAGCTGACCATCGCCCTGCACCGGGTGTTCGACTCACCGCACGACGCGCTCGTGTGGGACACCGGGCACCAGGCGTACGTGCACAAGATGCTCACCGGCCGCTGGGCCGCGCTCGACAGCCTGCGCCAGGAGGGCGGGCTGTCGGGCTACCCGTCGCGGTCGGAGAGCGCGCACGACATCGTCGAGAACTCGCACGCCTCGACCGCCCTGTCCTACGCCGACGGGCTGGCCAAGGCGTTCGCGATCGGTGGCCGGCCGGACCGGGCCGTGGTCGCGGTGGTCGGCGACGGCTCGCTGACCGGCGGCATGGCGTGGGAGGCCCTCAACAACATCGGCGCCGCACCGCAGCGGCCCGTGGTGGTCGTGCTCAACGACAACGGCCGCTCGTACGCGCCGACCGCCGGCGCCGTCGGCCACCACCTGGCCGCGTTGCGGGACGGCGCCGCGCAGTCGGTGTTCGAACAGCTCGGGCTGGCCTATCTCGGCCCGGTCGACGGGCACGACGCGGCGGCGGTCGAGATGGCCCTGCGCAAGGCGCGCACCCTGGGCACGCCGACGGTGGTGCACTGCCTGACCCGCAAGGGTCTCGGGCACCCGCCGGCCGAGCAGGACGAGGCCGACCGGATGCACACGGTGGGCCCGGCCGGCGCGTCCTCGGGTGCGCAGAGCTGGACCTCGGTGTTCGGGGCGGAGATGGTGGCGCTCGGCGCCGCGCGGCCGGACGTGGTGGCGATCAGTGCGGCAATGCTCGGGCCGACCGGGCTGCAGCCGTTCGCCGACGCGTACCCGGACCGGGCGTTCGACGTCGGCATCGCCGAACAGCACGCGGTCACCTCGGCGGCCGGGCTGGCCACCGGCGGGCTGCACCCGGTGGTCTGCGTCTACTCGACGTTCCTCAACCGGGCCCTGGACCAGGTGCTGATGGACGTGGCGCTGCACCGGCTGCCGGTCACCTTCGTGCTCGACCGGGCCGGCGTCACGGGCAGCGACGGTCCGTCGCACCACGGCATGTGGGACCTGTCGGTGCTGGGGATGGTGCCCGGGATGCGGGTGGCCGCGCCGCGCGACGGCGAGCAGCTCCGGCTGCTGCTGCGCGAGGCCGTTTCGCATCGGGGTGGTCCGGCGGCGCTGCGGTTCCCCAAGGCGGACATCGGGCCGGCCCTGGCCGCCGTGGGGCGGCTGGGCAGCGCCGACGTGCTGCGCTGGGGTCCGGCGGGCGGTCAGCGGGCTGGTTCGGCTCCGGGTGGCGCGGTGGGTGGCTCGGGATCGGGCTCGGCGCCGGGTGGCGCGGTCGGTGGCTCGGCATCGGCGCTGGGCGGCACGGGAGTGGCCTCGTCTCGTGGGCCTTGGCGGGCCTCCGGGCAGGTGCCGGCCTCCGGGTGTGCCGGACGGCCGGATCCGACGCCGGACGGCGTACTCGTGCTGGCTGTCGGTCCGCTCGGTGCCGCGGCGCTGGAGGCGGCCGACCGGCTGGACGTGCCGGTGACCGTCGCCGACCCACGCTGGTTGCTGCCGGTGGACCCGGAGCTGGTCGCGGCCGCGGCGGCGTACCGGCTGGTGGTGACGGTCGAGGACAGCGGCGCGCACGGCGGCTACGGCGACGCGGTCTCGCGGGCGCTGCGGACGGCCGGTGCCCAGGTGCCGGTGCGCTCGCTGGCCCTGCCGCAGCGGTTCCTGGCACACGGCTCGCGCAATGCGATCTTGAAGGCGCGCGGGCTGGACGCGGAGAGCATCGCGGGCGCGGTGCGGCGGGAGCTGCCGCTGATCGGATGAGCGGCGGGAGTGCCGCTGGTGGGATGAGGTGGCTCCCCCGTTTGGACTCGAACCAAAAACCTGCCGGTTAACAGCCGGCTGCTCTGCCAATTGAGCTACGGGGGATCGTGTGCTTCGCCGGTTTCCCGGTGCTGCGCGACCGGTACGAGAGTACAGGATGCGGGCTGTTTAGGGGGCATCGGGTGGGGGTACGACACGCGCTGCCCGGGGTTCCGGGTGCGTTCCCGCCCGCTGGCGGCGGAAACAGGGCAAATTAGTCAGATAGCGCTTCCGACGCATGGGTCGGTTGCACGATGGGTAGGTACACCGGGGACAGCAACGTCGCCGTGCACGCGGATCATCGCGTCCGGCACACGGAAGGAGCCGCAATGCGCGGAAAGCTTTGGTTCATCGGCGGACTCGCCGCCGGCTTCGTCCTGGGCGCCCGCGCGGGCCGGGAGAAGTACGAGGAGATCGTCCAGCAGGCCCGCAAGGTGATGGATCACCCGACGGTGCAGGAAGCCAAGGGCACCGCCCAGGCACAGGCGAACCGCCTGGTCACCGAGGGCAAGGACCGGATCAGCCACACCAAGCTCGGCGAGAAGATGAGCACGGACAGCGGCCACAGCCACTCGACTGGCAACGGCGCCGACAAGCTCACCTCGTCGACGGCGTCGTCATCGTCGGCGGCACCCACAAAGCCCATGCCCTGATCATGGGCCGCGCCGGAAAGGGCCCCTCGCCTTCGTGGTGAGGGGCCCTTTCGGTGTCTTCCTAGTCCTTGCTGGAGAACGCGGCGTCGAAGGCCGCGCTCGGTGCGTCGAACGCCAGCCGGCGGACGAACTGCAGCGCCTCGGGTGCGCCGACCAGGCGGTCCATGCCGGCGTCCTCCCACTCGATCGAGATCGGGCCGTCGTAGCCGATCGCGTTGAGCGCGCGGAAGCAGTCCTCCCACGGCACGTCGCCGTGGCCGGTGGAGACGAAGTCCCAGCCGCGGCGCAGGTCGGCCCACGGCAGGTGCGAGCTGAGCCGGCCGCGGCGGCCGTCGCCGGTGCGTACCTTGGCGTCCTTGCAGTCGACGTGGTAGATCCGGTCGTGGAAGTCGAAGATGAAGTTCACCGGGTCGAGCTCCTGCCACACGAAGTGCGACGGGTCCCAGTTGAGCCCGAACGCCGGCCGGTTGCCGATCGCCTCCAGGGTGCGCTTGGTCGTCCAGTAGTCGTACGCGATCTCGCTGGGGTGCACCTCGTGCGCGAACCGCACCCCGACCTCGTCGAACACGTCGAGAATCGGGTTGAACCGGTTGGCGAAGTCCTCGTAGCCCTTCTCGATCATCGACTTGGCGGCACCGGCGGGAACATCGCCAGCGTGTGCCAGATCGACGAGCCGGTGAAGCCCGACGACGGTCTTGACGCCGAGCTTGGCCGCGGCCCGCGCGGTGTCCTTGATCTCCTCGGCGGCCCGCTGCCGAACCCCTTCGGGCTCGCCGTCGCCCCAGATCCGCGCCGGCAGGATGTCCTGGTGGCGCTCGTCGATCGGGTGGTCGCAGACCGCCTGGCCGACCAGGTGGTTGGAGATCGCGAAGACCTGCAGGTTGTATTTGGCCAGGGTCTCCCGCTTGCGGTCGACGTAGCCGTCCTCGTTGAGCGCCTTGTCGACGTCGAAGTGGTCGCCCCAGCAGGCGATCTCGAGCCCGTCGTAGCCCCAGTCGGAGGCCAGCCGGCACACCTCTTCGAACGGCAGGTCGGCCCACTGGCCGGTGAAGAGCGTGATGGGTCGCGCCATTTGTCCTTCTTCTCCCTCGAGAGTGACCCGGGATCCTGCTGCTGGACAGGCGCGAGGAGACCGTCCGGGCGGTGGTCGGACGCCGCGCGCGGGAGGGCGGACCGGCAGGGCGTCACGCCCCTTACGCCCGGGCGGGTTGCGCCTCCCGCCCGGCCGCCGGCCGCTTCCGCGGCTGCGAACCTCACTCTAGAGCGACCACCTTGATCGGGGAAGAGTTGTCCACAGCCCCGGGGTTATCCACAGCCGTCCCGTTGCTGATTGCCGACGGCAATCGACTCGCGCCATCCTGTCTCCGGTGAATCCGACACTGGTCAAGGCACTGGCCGCCGGAGGCGGGGTGGTGCGCTGGAGGCCTGACGGCGAGATGTCGGTGCCACGGTGGGCGCTCGACGACGGCCGGCGTGCGGGCTCCCTGGTGCGGCTACTGCCGGGCGTATACGCGGCGTCGTCGTCGGCCGACGACCCAGCGGTGCGCCGCCGCGCCGCGCTGGCCTACGCCACCAGCGCCAAGAACCAACCGCCAAGACCGGGCGGGGAGGGTGGGGGTGGGGCCCTCAGCCACACATCAGCGTTGGCGGTCTTCGGGCTTGTGGACGACGGGCCTTTGGAGCGGGAGCACGTCATCGTCGAGCGGCGGTCGACAGCCCGCTCGCGTGGTTGGCTGGTCGTTCATCACGCACTCGTGACGCCACCCGTCGTCATGCGGGACGACTTTCCCGTTACCCGCCTCGAGCGGTCGCTGGTCGACGCGTGGCCCTGGTTGCCGCCGGATCATCGGCGAGCCCCGATCATCGCCGCCGTCAACGGTCGCCTCACCACTGCACAGCGTGTCGGCGACGCGCTGGCCGCCGCACCCAAACTCACCGCTCGTGCCGAGCTACGCGGGCTACTCGCCAAGCTCGCCGCAGGGTGCCGCAGCGCCTTGGAGATCTGGGGCGACGAGCAGGTCTTCGTCACGCAGGGCATGCCGGCGTTCGCCCGGCAGGTCCCAGTCCGCCTCGACAACTACACGACCTATCTCGACGTCTACCACGAACAGACGCGCGTCAACTTCGAGCTCGACGGGGCCAGCGTGCACGGCGGTCCCCAGCAGCGGGAGATCGACCTGCGCCGCGACGCCGCCCTAGCGGCACGCGGCATTCTCGTCGTGCGGTTCAGCCACGCTCGCCTGACCCGCGAAAGCCAGGCGGTTCGACGCGAGATCTTGACGATCCTCAGAAACCGCGGGGTGCGGGTCCAGTCATGATCGAGTGTGTCCCATCGGGGATTCAGCGCAGTGCGTCCGTGATCGGGTGTGCCTCAGCTGGTCTCGCCACGGCGTGTCGCCCAGATCAGCCACACACGATCACGTCGCGGCGCGATCGCTGACTGGATCTGATGCACATGATCAAGAAAGCCGCGACGACACAGCCCGGTCCACATCGATTCGAGCCGGGCCGCGAGGTACGCCAGCCCGTCAAGTGGGCTGTGGCGTGCTTGCGGTCAGATCCCCGATCCCGGTCAAGGACAGCGACGCACCCTCCGCAGGGCAGGCGCGGAGGGTACGTCGGGTGGAGGCGGTGACCGGCACGGGTTGTGGGCGTCCCCTGCCGGCCACCGCGGCCGGGTGCCGTTACGGCAGGGTCCACCTCTGGTTCGCGGCCCCGTTGCAGGCCCACAGGTGGACGATGGTGCTGTCCGCGGAGTTGTTGCCGCTCACGTCCAGGCACTTGGCCGAAGTGGCGTTGACCAGCGATGCGTTCGCGCCGGCCGACCAGTTCTGGGCGCCGGTGCCGTTGCAGGTCCAGAGCTGGATCTTCGTGCCGTTGGCCGTGCCGCTGCCGTAGACGTCCAGGCACTTGCCCAG
Source organism: uncultured Actinomycetota bacterium (assembly GCA_963840005.1). Classification (GTDB taxonomy): domain Bacteria; phylum Actinomycetota; class Actinomycetes; order Mycobacteriales; family Micromonosporaceae; genus Asanoa. Next base: position 138,964 of record CAWIXO010000012.1, read on the forward strand.
CGCCCGCAGCGTCGTGTCCGTTGCGCGTCCAGGTCTGCGACGCCGAGCCGTTGCAGGTGTAGAGCTGGATCTGGGTGCCGTCGGCCGTGGCGCCGCTGCGCACGTCCAGGCACTTGCCGGCCAGCCCGACGATCGGGCCCGTGCCCGTCGGCGGCGTCGAGCTCTTCACGAACGTGAAGTCGTCCACATCGAACAGTCCCGTTCCGGTGCCGGTGAACGTCAGGTAGACGTTCGCGTTGCCGGACGGCACGCCGGTCAAAGAACGTCGAGACATTGGCGTACGTGTCCCACGAGCCCGTGTTCGGCACCGCGACCGAGCCCAGCACCGTGCCGGTGGCGGACCCGTTGCGCACCTGGATCGTGCCGCCGGCACCGCCGGAGACCACGCGGGCCCGGAAGGAGGTCGCGCCGCCCACGTTGACGCCGTTGTACGCGGCCCAGTCGCCCGGCTCGATGTAGCCCAGCGTCTGCCCGTTGTTGGCGCCCGCCTTGGTGAACGCCTGCACACCGGACGCCGAGGAGAACGACTCGGCCTGCACGGTCACGTCGCCACCGACAGGCGGGGTGCCCAGTTCCTTGATCCGGACGTTGCGGAACGACGACGTCGTCGCCGGTGCCGTGGTTCTGGATGCCGATGTGGCCGGCCAGCGACCGTACCGGGTTGGTGTTGGTGAAGTCGTTGATCTTCACGCCGTTGAGGAAGATCTGCAGCCGCTCGCCCTCGACCAGGAGCTCGTAGGTGTTCCACTCCCCCGGCGGGTTCAGGGCCGCGTCGCGGGCCGCGATGTCGGCCGACTTGAACGTGTAGACCGAGCCCGGTCGTGCGGTCGGCCGCGTCCGTCGCGTCGATCTGGATCTCGTAGCCGTTGTCGACCGCCGACCACGGGTCGCGTCGACGGCGGGAAGCCGATGAAGATGCCGGAGTTGTCGTCGCCGTCCATCTTCCAGTCGAGCTTCAGCGAGTACGAGGTGTACTGCTTGCCGCTGTACCAGTAGCAGCCCCATGCCGCCGGTCGACTTGAGCGTGGCGTCGGTGTTGGTGAACGAACCCGGCCCGGCCTGCGACCAGCCGGTCGTCGATCCGTTGTAGATGGCCGTGTAGCCGGTCTCCGGCCGGCAGTCGGCCTTGGTCCGCGCCGCCGCGTAGCGGATGCCGCCGAGCAGCATCGGCCCGGAACGCCGCGTCCGCGTACGACGCCTGGGTGTGCCCGACGCCGGTGTAGAAGGAGCGGCCGCCGTCGTACGCCTTGCACCAGATGATGCGGGTGGTCGGCGCCCATGCCGCCGCCGGAGTACGACGACTCGTCGAGCGTGGCCAGCACCCGCGCGGTCGACCGGGGGTTGGTGCGGTAGTTGTACCACTCGTCGGTGCGGGTCCAGGTCTGCGGCAGGTGTGCGGTCGCCGCGGTGCGCCCGGTTCTCCACCTTGACGTTGGCCTGCTGGATCGCCGGGTGCGAGGCGAACTACGCGCCGACGAGGTTGCCGTACCAGGGCCAGTCGTACTCGGTGTCGGCGGCCGCGTGCACGCCGACGTAGCCGCGCGCCGGAGCGGATGTAGTTCTCGAACGCGGTCTGCTGCGTCGCGTTGAGCACGTCGCCGGTGGTCGAGAGGAAGACCACCGCCTCGTACTGGCGCCAGGCCCGGCGGCGGTGAACGCGTTGGCGTCCTCGGTGGCGGTGACGGTGAAGTTGTTGGCCGCGCCCAGGTCGCGGATGGCCTGGATGCCGGCCGGGATCGCGTCGTGCCGGAAGCCGGCGGTCTTCGAGAAGACCAGCACGTCGTACGCGGCGTCGGCGGCGCTGGCCGGGCCCCGCCTGCGCGGTGCAGGCGATGACGGCCAGGGCGGCGGTGACCGCGCCGATGGCGGTCCGGATGAGTCTGCGCATCTGCTCTCCCAGGGACGGTGCGGGGGCGCCTGGGCGGACGCCCCCGCGATCAGGGTCAGGGCAGGGTCCACCGCTGGTTCGCGGCGCCGTTGCAGGTCCACAGGTGGACCACGCGTGCTGTCGGCCGAGTTGTTGCCGCTGACGTCGAGCGCACTTGTTCGAGCCGGCGTTGACCAGCGAGCTGTTGGCGCCGGCCGACCAGTTCTGGGCCGCCGTGCCGTTGCAGGTCCAGAGCTGGATCTTCGTGCCGTCGGCGGTGCCGCCGCCGCTGACGTCCAGGCACTTGCCCAGCGCCCGCAGCGTCGATCCGGTGCGGGTCCAGCTCTGCGACGCGGTGCCGTTGCAGGTGTACAGCTGGATCTGGGTGCCGTCGGCGGTGGCGCCGCTGCGGACGTCGAGGCACTTGCCGGCCAGCCCGACGACCGGGCCGGTGCCCGTGCCGCCGCCGCTGGTGTTGAACGTGAACGCGTCGAGGTCGAAGAGCGCGCCGGTGCCGCCCGCGAAGGTCAGGTAGAGCGACGTGCGTGCCGGCCGGCAGGCCGGTCAGGTTGGCGGTGACGTTGGTGAACGTCTCCCAGCTGCCGGTGATTGGGCACCGCGACCGAGCCGAGGACCGTGCCGGTCGCCGAGCCCGCCCGCACCTGGAGGGTGCCGCCGACGCCGCCGGAGGAGACCCGGGCGGTGACCGAGGTGGCGTTATTGATCTTGTACGGGTCGAACGAGATCCAGTCGCCGTTGTTGATGTCGCCGACCGTCCGGCCGCCCTCGGCGCCGGTCTTGGTGATCAGCGCGACGCCGGACGCGGTCTTGTAGTGCTCGGCCTGGCGGTGCTTGGGCTGCAGGGTGAACTGCTTGTGCGTGGTCAGCCCGCCGTTGTCGGTGTACTCGGCGTCGAAGATCGCGAAGATGTTCGCCGCCGCGTCGTGCTCCCCGTCGGTCGGGACGGTGATCGACCCGGAGCACCCGGTGACGGACGTGATCTGGTGGCCGTGCTGGTCGTGCCCGAGGACGTAGGTCATCTTGGCCCGGGCGCAGTTGATCGTGCCGTCTTCCGGGTCGCTCGCCGTGATCGTGAACGGGATCGTGTCGCCGAAGTTGAACAGCTGGCCGTTGCCGGGGACGGTGATGTTGACCGTCGGCGCGGTGTTGCCGACGCTGATCTGCACGCTGGCCGTGCCGGTCGCGCCCTGCGGGTCACGCACGGTCAGCGTCGCGGTGTACGTGCCGTTGGTGGTGTACGTCTTCGACGGGTTGGCCGCGGTCGACGTGGTGCCGTCGCCGAACGCCCACGAGTAGGTCAGCGCGCCGCCGTCGGGGTCCGTGGAGCCGGCCGACGAGAACTGCACGGTCGAGCGGCGCCTGGCCCGAGGTGGGCGAGCCGGTCGCGACCGCGGTCGGTGCCCGGTTGCCGCCGCGCGACGTAGTCGAAGCGGTAGAGCGCCGAGTTGGCGTCACCGTTGAAGTAGCCGGTGCCGTAGTCGAGCACGTAGTAGCGCGCCGTCCGGGCCGAACGCCGAGTCCATCACCTGCTTGCCGACCCAGGGGAAGGTGTCGATCGTGCCGCGGGTGCCGTCGGCGTTGACGTGGATCGGCTTGATCCAGCCGCGGCCGAACTCGGTGGCGAAGAACTGGCCGTCGAAGGCCTGCGGGAACTTCGTGGTGGACGGGTTGCGACGCGTTGTAGCGGTAGACCGGGCCGCCCATCGGCGACTCGGAACCGCCGCCGAACTCGGTCGGGGTGCCGCTGTCGCCGGCGTACTTGATCCAGGCGGGCCGGGCGGCGGGCAGCGTGCCCTGGCCGGTGTTGCGGAACGAGTTGTTGGTCGCCCCGCCGGTGCAGTTGTACTTCGCGCCGGTGGTGCCGGTCGCGAAGTTCCACTCGTTGTACGTCTCGGTGCTGGTGTTGGTGCCGGTGCAGTACGGCCAGCCGTAGTTGCCGGCCGAGGTGACCCGGTTGAACTCCACCTGGCCGGACGGGCCGCGGTTGGCGTCGGTGGAGCCGGCGTCCGGGCCGTAGTCACCGACGTAGACCACGCCGGTGGCCTTGTCCACGCTGATCCGGAACGGGTTGCGGAAGCCCATCGCGTAGATCTCCGGCCGGGTGTTGGCCGTGCCGGCGGCGAACAGGTTGCCGGACGGGACCGAGTAGCGTCCCGTTGGCGTTCACCTTGATCCGCAGGACCTTGCCGCGCAGGTCGTTGGTGTTGCCGGCGCGAGCGCTGCGCGTCGTACGCCGGGTTGCGGTTGGTCCGCTCGTCGATCGGCGCGTAGCCGGCCGAGTCGAACGGGTTGCTGTCGTCGCCGGTCGACAGGTAGAGGTTGCCGGCCGCGTCGAAGTCGATGTCGCCGCCGACGTGGCAGCAGATGCCCCGGTCGGCCGGCACGTCCAGGACCGTGACCTGGCTGCCCATGTTGAGCGTGAAGTCGGCGTTGAGGGTGAACCGGGCGAGCCGGTTGACGCCCTGCCAGGCGGTCCAGCTCGGTGCCGGTGGCGGGCGCGTCACCGGCCGGGTGTGGACAGCGGCGGCGCGAAGTAGAGGTAGATGAACCGGTTGGTGGCGAAGCCCGGGTCGACCCCGACGCCCTGCAGACCCTCCTCGTCGTGCGTGTAGACGGGGAGGGTGCCGATCACGCTGGTCGTGCCGTTGGCGTCGGTGCGGCGCAGCGGCCGTTGCGGGCGGTGTGCAGCACCGAGCGGTCCGGCAGCACCGCCAGCGACATCGGCTCGCCGACCTCGGCGACGCCCTTGGCCAGGGTGACCTGCTGGAAGTCGGTGGCGTTGATGGTGTGGGCCTGCGCGGCCGGCGTGCTGGCGAGGGTGCCGCTGAGTGCGGCGGCGACCAGCAGCAACGCGGAGCCGGCGGCTCGACGGCGCAGCGAACGACGATTGTCCATTAGAGACATGGACGGTCCCTTCCTGACTTTTCTTGCCAGGCAGGGCGCGCGCCGTCGCGCCTGTTGCCGTAGCGGATTCCAAACTTGTAAACCGCGGTGGTCGACACAGTAAATTAGTTCAGGGACATGTGTCTATAGCTTCTGTCGCAGATGGCTCCACTTTTGCCGGTCCGGCAAAAAGTTCTGCACAGCTGCCGGTCCGGCAAAAAGTTTGTTCAGAGCTGCCGGTCGACGGCCTCGGCCGCGAGGGCCGTGAGCACGGGACGGGCCTCCGCCGAGACCGGGGCGTCCGCCAACGCACCCATCGCCGCGTCCGTACGGACCTTGATCATCTGCTCGATCCGGTCCAGGGCACCGGTGTCGATGATGACCTGACGCAGCTCGGCCGCACCCTCGGGATCGAGGTCCGGGTTGCCGAACAGCTCCTTGAGCCGGCGCTGCTGGTCGCGGTCGGCACTGCCCCGGGCCAGCGCCATCATCACCGTCGGCTTGCCCTCACGCAGGTCGTCGAGGACCGACTTGCCGGTCACCGCCGGGTCACCGAAGACGCCGAGCACGTCGTCGCGGAGCTGGAAGGCGTCGCCGAGCGGATCGCCGAACGCCGCCAGCGCGGCCAACGACTCGTCGCCGGCACCGGCCAGGGCCGCACCGATCTGCAGCGGCCGGGTCACCGTGTAGCGGGCCGCCTTCATCCTGATCACCGTCAGCGCGCTGGCCACCGAGCCGTCGCCGACGCCGGACACCAGGTCGAGATACTGCCCGGCGATCACCTCGGTGCGCATGATGGCGAACACGCCGTAGCCCTGGTGCACCTGCTCGGCGGAGAGCCCGCACTCGTGGAACATCTGGTCGGCCCAGGCCGCGCAGAGGTCGCCGCAGAGCAGGGCGGTGTTGCGCCCGTACGAGGCCGGATCGCCGCGCCAGGAGGAGCGGGTGTGCAGGTCGGCGAAGAGCCGGTGCACCGACGGCTCGCCCCGCCGCCGGTCGCTGCCGTCCATGATGTCGTCGTGGATCAGGGCGAACGCGTGGAACAGCTCCAGCGCCGCCGCCGCCGCGATGATCGGGGCGCCGTCGGTACCCCCGGCCGAACGCCAACCCCAGTAGCAGAACAGCGGCCGGAGCCGTTTTCCGCCGGCCAGCACGAAGCGGTGCAGCGTCGTGAAGACGCCGCGCGGCGCGCCGTCGGGCCAGTCCGGATCCTGGCGTTCCAGGAACGCGGCCAGCTCGGCGTCGAACCGCGCGCGCAGCTCCGCGGCGTCCACGGGGCGGACGTCGACCGTCATCACTCCTCCTTGGCGGCCCTCGGGCCGACTTCATCGTTCGCCGGCCCCTGGCCGGCCGAGGCGTCAGCCGGTAGCAGCCCGGCTAAGCGCAGCAACAGATCCTTCACTTCGGTCGCGGCGAATCGCTCCCGCGCCGCGGCGGCGTCCGTGCAGAGGAGCACCGGCGCGTCGGCGGCGTCCGCCGGCAGCCGGCCGTGCGAGCCACGGACCGCACGGGCACCCGCGTCGAGCCCGACCACGCTCATCAGGTAGCGCATGCCGAGCTTCTTGCGGGCCAACGCGAGCGCTGCGCGACCCTTGGCCTTCCCGGGGTTCTCCGGGTCGAAGAACAGCTCCGCCGGGTCGTACCCCGGCTTGCGGTGGATCTCGACGAGCCGCGCGAAGTCGGGCGCACGGGCGTCGTCGAGCCAGTAGTAGTAGGTGAACCAGGCGTCGGGCTCGGCGACCAGCACGAGCTCGCCGGCCCGCTCGTGGTCGAGACCGGCCGCCGCCTTGCCGTCCTCGTCGAGCACCTCGGCCACGCCGGGCAGCCCCTCGCACAGCTTGCGCACCGCGGCCAGGTCGGCCTTGTCCCGGACGTACACGTGCGCCACCTGGTGGTCGGCGACCGCGAACGCCCGCGAGGTCCACGGGTCCAGGTACTCCATGCCGTCCTGGGTGTAGACCCGCAGCAGACCCTCGGCGCGCAGCAACCGGTTGACGTCGACCGGGCGGGACACGTCGGTGATGCCGTACTCCGACAGCACCACGACCGTCGCGCCACGCCGCTGCGCGGCGTCCAGCAGCGGGCCGATCTCCGCGTCCAGCGTGGCCGCGGCCGCGGCCGCCTGCGGTGCGCCCGGCCCGAACCGCTGCAGGTCGTAGTCGAGGTGCGGCAGGTAGACCAGCGTCAGGTCGGGCAGGTGGGTGGCCAGCAGCTGCTCGGCTGCCCGGCGAATCCAGCGCGACGAGGCGATGCCCGCGTTCGGGCCCCAGTAGGTGAACAGCGGGAACTCGCCGATCGCGCCGGTCAGCTCGTCGTGCAGCTCCGGCGGGTCGGTGTAGCAGTCCGGCTCCTTGCGCCCGTCGGCGTAGTAGATCGGCCGGGGCGTGACCGTCCAGTCGACGTCGGCGCCCATCGCGTACCACCAGCAGACGTTGGCCACCGTGTAGCCGGGATGCGTGCGGCGGGCCGCCTGCCAGACCTTCTCGCCGCCCATCAGCGCGTGGTGCTGGCGCCAGAGGAACACCTCGCCGAGGTCACGGAAGTACCAGCCGTTGCCGACGATGCCGTGCCCGGACGGCGGTTCGCCGGTCAGGAAGGTGGCCTGCGCCGAGCACGTGACGGCGGGCAGCACGGTGCCGAGCTCCGCCTGGAAGCCGCGCTCGGCGACCCCGCGCAGCCGGGGCATCCGGGCGAGCAGCCGCGGGGTCAGCCCCACGACGTTGATGACGACCAAAGGGGTGGGGCTCATGCGGCGACCTCGCTTCGTTGCTCGGAAAGGCCCAGGTCGACCAGGGTGTCCCGGGCGAAGGCCAGCTCGGCGGCGATCCCCTCGGCCAGCGCCGCGTCGCCCTCCGGCCGGCGGGCGGGCGGCAGCACGCCCCACGTGTACGTCTCGACGTCGAGGTGGTCGCAGATCGCCTTGGGCCCGCCGACCAGCTCGCCGAGCGCCGTCTTGAGCACGGGCACGGTCGAGGTCAGCGGCGGCACGGGGTCCGCGTGCAAGGGCACGTGGTAGTGGACGCGCCAGGGCCCGTCGGACAGGCCACGGTCGAGCGCCTCGTCGAGGTCGTCGGCCGCGTTCGCCGGTGCGGCCGGGTCGTCGGCGCCGGCCGTCGCGGCCGCACGGGTCTGGTGCAGGAAGCGTGGCTCGACGTACTCCCGCAGGGTCTCGGCAGCGGCCACCGGATCGGCCGCCTCCAGCGCGGCGGAGACCTGCACCTTGACGACCGGGATGCCGGCGTCGCGCAGCCGGCCGACCGCCGCGGCCGGCTCCTCCCAGGCACAGGCCAGGTGGGCCAGGTCCAGGCAGACGCCGATCCGGTCGGTGTCGATCGACGCCAGGTGACGCACCGCCTGCTCGGTGGATTCCACGACGCAGCCAGGCTCCGGCTCGAACGCCACCCGGACCGCCCGCCCGGTCTCCCAGGCCATCCGGGTCAGACCGGTGGACAGGCGTTCCAGCACCCGTTCCGCGGCGCCCGAATGCGCCTGGTCCCAGGGCTCGCGCCAGGCGAACGGCAGCGTGGAGATCGACCCGCGGACGGCGTCGTCGGGCATCAGGTCGAGCAGCACCCGGGCGAGGTCGAGGGTGTACTCCAGGCGTTCCGGCGTGGTCCAGTCCGGGTGGTAGACGGCCTGCTTGACCACGGGTGCGTGGAAGGACTGGTACGGGAAGCCGTTGAGCGTGACCACTTCCAGGCCGCGGGCGTCGAGCTCGGCCCGCAGCTGGCGGCGCAGCCGGGCCCGGTTGGCCAGCTCGGTCGCGACGGGCGCGGGCAGCCACAGGCCGAGGCCGAGCACGTCCGAGCCGAGCCGCTCACGCACCCGGACGGCGTACGTGTCGAGCTGCGCGACGATGCCCGCGAAGTCCTCCGCCGGGTGCACATTGGTGCAGTAGCTGAGATGGACGGTCGTTCCGTCGCGGTGGCGTAGCCGCATCAGCTGCCCCCACGCAGGATCGAGTTGCCCTCGAACAGCGCGTCCGGCTCGATGTCGTCGAGGTCGAGCTTGCCGGACTGGCCGTAGAAGGCCACCGGGTTGCGCCAGAACACCAGGTCGACGTCGTCCTCGCTGAACCCGGAGGCGAGCATCAGGTCGGCCGTCTCCCGGGTCAGCAGCGGGTCAGACCGGCCCCAGTCGGCCGCGGAGTTGACCAGCACCCGCTCGGTGCCGAACTCCTTGAGGATCTCCACCATCCGCGGAGGCGACATCTTGGTGTCGGGGTAGATGGAGAAGCCGGCCCAGCTGCCGGACTCCTTGACGATCGCCACGGTCACCTCGTTGAGGTGGTCGACGACCACCCGGCCGGGCTCGATGCCGGACTCGGCGACCACCTTGATGGTGCGCTCGGTGCCACGCGCCTTGTCGCGGTGCGGGGTGTGCACGAGCGCCGGCAGCTCGTGCTCGATGGCCAGCGCGAGCTGCGCCGCGAACGCGTGGTCCTCCTCGGGCGTCATCGAGTCGTAGCCGATCTCGCCGACCGCGACCACGCCGTCCTTCTCGAGGTAGCGGGGCAGCACGTCGAGGACACCGGCGCAGCGGGGGTCGTTGGCCTCTTTGGGGTTCAGCGCGATGGTGGCGTGGTGGCGGATGCCGAACTGGCTCGCCCGGAACGGTTCCCAGCCGACGAGCGAGTCGAAGTAGTCGGTGAACGAGTCGACCGAGGTGCGCGGCTGTCCGAGCCAGAACGCCGGCTCGACCAGCGCCCGCACGCCGGCGGCGGCCATCCGCTCGTAGTCGTCGGTGGTACGCGAGGTCATGTGGATGTGGGGGTCGAAGATTCGCATCACGCCTCTTTCCGCAACGCAGTGCCGGCCAACCGGTTCAGCAGCCCGGTGGCGTCAGCCGCCATCGGCCGCCCGGCGGCGGTCCGTTCCTCCGCCAGCCCGGCGAGCATCACCCGCAGCTCCTCGTCGGCCCGCTCGTCGAGCCGGTCCACGATGGACAGCGGGAGACCCATGAACACGCACTTGAGCACACCCTGGCGCCAGGTCGCGGCGTCCAGATGCCCGGCGTACGGGCCGAGCGCGGCGCCGACCAGGCGGGTGTCGTTGGTGCGGAGCGCGTCGTGCAGCAGCGGGACGCCCGCCTCGCCGAGCGGCAGCAGCGGAAGCGCCCGCAGCACGGCCCGTTTCTCACTGGCGTCGCCGTAGCGGTAGAGCCGGTCCGCCTCGGCGCCGACGCGGTTCGCCGGCAGCGCGAGCAGCAGCAGCGCCCGGGCGGCCTCGTCGGCGGTCCAGTCACCTGTCAGGGGTGCCCGGCCGCAGGCGCGGGCGGCCCGCGGGAACAGCCGGGCGATCGCGCCGGGATCGGCCTGGATCTGGCGCACGGCCTCGTCGACCCAGTCCGCCGCGGCCTGGGCCAGCGCGGCGCGCAACTCCTCGGGTGTCATCGCGTCTCCCTTCCCGTGTCGGCGGCCTTGCGGAGGAAGTCGATGGAGCGCGCGGCGACGTCCGGCGCCGCGTGCGAGTGCCTGGGCAGCTCGACCGCGACCAGACCGGTGTAGCCGGCGTCGTCCAGGGCGCGCAGCACCGGCGGGAAGTCGATCTCGCCGGTGCCGAACTCGAGGTGTTCGTGCGTGCCCCGGCGCATGTCGTCGATCTGCACGTTGACCAGGTGGTCGGCGACCGCGGCGACGCAGTCCGGCACCGGGTCGTCCTCCAGGCAGCGGCAGTGTCCGATGTCGAGGGTGATGCCGAAGGCGGCGGGTGCGCCGAGTGCGGCGTGCAGCCGGCGCCAGTCGGCGATGTCCTCGACGAACATGCCGGGCTCCGGCTCGAAGCCCAGCGTGACCCCGCGTTCGTCGGCCGCCTTGAGGGTGGCCGCGCAGCCGTCGACCAGCCGCTGCCAGGCGATGTCGGGGTCGACACCGGGTGGGCGGATGCCGCTCCAGAACGAGACCGCCTCGGCGCCCAGGTCCGCGCCGACCGCGACGGCCCGGCGGAGGAACTCCAGGCGCAGCGCCGGGTCGTCGTGCAGCAGCGTCGGCGCGTGCTTGTGCCAGGGGTCGAGCAGGTACCGGGCGCCGGTCTCGATCACCACGCGGAGGCCGAGGTCGCCGAGGCGGCGGGCAACGGCGTCGGTGCGGGCGGCCAGACCCGGCGCGAACGGGTCGAGGTGGTCGTGGTCCAGGGTGAGCGCGACGCCCTCGTAGCCGAGCTCGGCGATCACGGCGAGCGCGTCGTCCAGCCGGTGGTTGGCGAAGCCGTTGGTGCCGTACCCGAACCTCATGTGGCGGCCACCTTCCGGGTCAGCCGGCGGGCCAGCGGCGCGGCGGCGGCGACCAGGGCACCCGGCGCCAGGCGCACCCGCGCCGGCGGCGAGCGCGCCCTGCAGGGCCGGCAGCGACGTGATGCCGGCACCGACGGCCGCGCGGACCACGCGGCGCCGACGGATCGGCCGCCGCCCGGATCTGCGCGGCGCCGTAGCGGGCGGCGTACCAGCCGGCCAGCGCCGCCGGCACCAGGGCACGCCAGCCCCGTTGCCGGCCCGGCCGGACGGCGGCCGCGGTCACCGCCGCGGTGCCCACCAGGGTGGCGATCGGCAGGCGGTGGTCGGCGCCGGAGACCTCCCGGCGGGACAGCGCGGTGACGGTGTACGTGTGCGCGGCGACCAGCAGCGCCGCCGGCAAGCGCCCGTGCGGTCCGCCCGCCGGTGGCGCCGAGCAGCACGTCCAGCCCGCGGCAGGCGGCCATCACGGCCGGGCCGGCCGCGGTGTTCTTCGCCTTCACGTCGTACGCCCAGACCGCGGCGGCCAGCGGCACCGCGACGGTGAGCGCCCGGCGACCGCCGGCGGCCCGGGCCACCGCGACGCCGGCCACGGTCAGCCCCGCCGCGACCGCGAGCGCCTGGCCGGGCGCGATCCGGCCGCTGGGTATGGGCCGTTCCGGGCGTTCCTTGGCGTCGAGGTCGCGGTCGGCCCAGTCGTTGGCGGCCATGCCGGCCCAGTAGAGCAGCACCGAGGCGCCGGCCAGGGCGGGCGTGCGGGCACCGAGCGCACCCGCGGCCGCCGCGCCCGCCACCACGTCGCCGGGCACGGACAGCCCAGCCGGCGCCCGGACCAGCTCCGCGTAGTCAGCCAGGGTCCTCCGCAGCCGCGATGCTGCCGCATCACGACTGCGTCCGGTCACGTCCTGAATCGTCGGCATCACTGAAGTCCGGCGACGAAGGTGCGCAGGAGCTCCCATTGCTCGCTCAGCCCGTGCGGCACGTCGCCGATCGGGTCCTTGAAGAAGAAGGCCAGCTCGGTCAGGGGTCCCTGCCGGCCGGCCCGGTGTGCGGCGCTGGTCAGCCGGGCCAGGTCGAGCACCAGCGGCGCGGCCAGCGCGGAGTCGCAGCCGTGCCAGGAGAACTCCATCCGCATCCGCACGCCGAGGAAGCCGGCGAAGCTGACGAGGTCCCAGGCGGTCTTGAAGTCGCCCAGGTCGTCGACGTACTCGATGCGGGTGTTGCCCTCGGGCTCGTAGCCGAGGGTCTCCGCGAGCACCCGCTGCTTGCTGGCCGACTTGGCGGCGTTGGGGCCGGGTGCGGCCAGGTTCGCGCCGTCGCCGCCGCCCAGCAGGTTGAGCCCGCTCCAGCTGCGCACCGAAAGGTTGCGCTGCGCGAACATCGGCGCGAGCACGGACTTGACCAGCGTCTCGCCGGTCTTGCCGTCGTGCCCCGCGTACGGCAGGCCGGTCTCGCGGGCCAGCGCGTCCAATGCGGGCAGTCGGGCGCCGGTCGACGGGGTGAAGTCCACGTAGGACGCGCCGGCGGTGAACGCCGCGAAGGCGGCCAGGGAGCTGCCCGGCAGCGGAGATCCGCCACCGTCCAGTTCGGTGCGGAGCAGGTCCAGATCGGAGTGTGCGGGCCGCGGCTCGGGCAGCGACTCGGTGGTGGAGACGTTGACGACGACGACCCGATCGAGGCCGAGCCGGTCACGGAACGCGGTGATGTCGGCGGCCAGCGCGGCCGCCGTCTCGGCCTGCGTCCCACCGGCGGGTACGGTCCGGAGGTTCTCTTCGACGGCGGCCAGGTCATCGGCGACGGCGGCGACCAGCCGAGGCGGCACGACACCCGCCTCGCCGAGGGTCTCCGCCTTCTTGGCCAGGCATGTGGTGACGACATCGTGCCCGCCGAACACCAGATCGGCGATCGGTGGCAGCGCGGAACCGCGCAGATCGGGATGCTCAGTCACGCATCCGGTCGGTTCGGCGAGCCCGGCGCGCAGCGCCAAGGCCCCGACCATGCTGGTGGTCGCGACGGATCCGCGCGCGCCTACCAGCCAGACACCCGTGCTCATGGTGTCCCCTCCTGCTCGCTGTGCTGTGCTGTTTGATGCCCCGTGATTGGTGCGGCCGGTGCCGGCTTGCGCCGGTACCGGTCGCTGGCATGGGCCCCGCCCGCCCGCTCCGCCTCGGGATGGCACCCCGGAAACGGCGTCGGAGTCGGCGGCAACGACGCCGGATCCGGACCCGGGCCGGATCGGGCGGACGGGGCTTGGTAGGCAGGGCCGGTCGGCGTCGCGGCCCTGCCTCCCCCGCGTCATGCCGGGGTCAATGGTCTGGCGGACCGCGAGACGCCGGCGGCTGCGCCGGGATCGGAAGGAGGAGGTGGGTGTGGCGGACGGCTCATAGTGCCCTCCGGGGTCATGGGGCGGGCGCCATAGGGCACCTGCTCGTGGGCGCGAACGGGTGTGACGCGTAGATTGCCTGACCCCTGGCGAGATGCCTGCTTCGCCAAGGTTTGCGTGCCGTGGAGCGGGGTGCGGGCTGCTTGCGGTACTGTGCTGGTGGTGCTGGTCGGCGTCCGGTGCGACCGGGAATCCCGGTCCGGTCGCACCGGACGACCGGATACCTCCGGACGACCCGTCCCACCGCGGGGCGCAACCGCGGCGGGACCCTCGCGGGTCGGCCCGAGGGGTCAGGCGGCTACTTCGGCGAGGGCCGGTTCGACGTCGGTCCAGACCGTGCCCTGCTCCGCCGAGCGCGCCACCGCGTCCAGCACGAGCTGGACCTGGAGGGCGTCGAGGAACGAGGGAGTCGGGTCGGTGCCGGTGGCGATGGCCTCGATGAAGTCGCGCATTTCGTGGGTGAACGAGTGCTCGTAGCCGATGATGTGGCCGGGCGGCCACCAGCGCGGCCATGTACGGGTGGTCGGCTTCGGTGATCAGGATCCGGTTGAAGCCCTGCTCCGCGACGGGTGCCGTCGAGTCGTAGAACTCCAGCTCGTTGAGCCGCTCCAGGTCGAAGACCAGCGAGCCGAGCGACCCGTTGATCTCGACCCGGAGGCCGTTCTTGCGCCCGATCGCGAAGCGGCTCGCCTCGTAGGTGGCGATCGCGCCGCCGTCGAGCCGGGCCAGGAACAGCGCGGCGTCGTCGACCGTGACCTGGCCTGTGGCCGGAGCGTCGGCCCCGTTGCCGGACGAGGCGGCCAGGCCGCTCGACTCGCTCGGCAACGGGCGCTCCTTGACGAACGTCTCGGTCAGCGCGCTGACCCCGGTGATCTTCTGGCCGGTGACGTACTGGGTCAGGTCGATGATGTGCGCCCCGATGTCGCCGAGCGCGCCGGAGCCCGCCTTGTCCTTCTGCAGCCGCCAGACCAGCGGGAACTGCGGATCGACGATCCAGTCCTGCAGGTAGACCGCGCGGACGTGGCGGATCACCCCGATCCGGCCGGACGCGATGAGCTGACGCATCATCGCGACGGCCGGGACGCGGCGGTAGTTGAACCCGCACATCGACCGGATGCCGTCGGCCTGTGCCTTGGCTGCCGCGGCGACCATGGCACGGGCTTCGTCGACCGAGTTCGCCAGCGGCTTCTCGCACAGCACGTGCTTACCCGCCGCCAGCGCCGCGATCGCGATCTCGGCGTGGCTGTCGCCCGGTGTGCACACGTCGACCACGTCGATGTCGTCGCGTTCGACGACCTCACGCCAGTCGGTCGTGGTTGCGTCCCAGCCGAGCTTGCGGGCCGCGGCTGCGACCTTCGACTCGTCCCGGCCGCAAATCAGGGCCATCCGAGCGCGTGCCGGCAGGTCGAACGCCGAGTTCACGGTGCGCCACGCGGTGTGAGTGCGCGGCGCCCATGAACGCGTAGCCGATCATGCCGACCCGCAGCTCGCGGTCCTCGGGGAAAGTGAATCAGTGGACAAGGTGGGTCTCCCCCTTTAGCTGAACCCGAGCGGGAGGTAGGTGCTCACGTTCTCCTTGGTGATCGTCTCCGAGGCCAGGATGATCTCCTTCGGCACCTGGAGCTCGACCAGGTCCGACATCCCCTTGCCCTGGCCGATGAGCCGGGCGAGCGAGATGGCCGACGAAGCCATCGACGGGCTGTAGGTGACGGTGCACTTGAGGACCGTGTTGTCGGCCGCGATGGCCTCCATGGCGGCCTTCGAGCCGGCGCCGCCGACCATCAGGAACTCTTTGCGGTTGGCCTGGGTGGCCGCGGCCAGGACGCCGATGCCCTGGTCGTCGTCGTGGTTCCAGAGCGCGTCCATCTTCGGCAGCGCCTGCAGAAGCTGGCTCATCTCGGCCTGGCCGGAGTCGACGGTGAACTGCGCCGCCCGCCGGTTGGCGATCGTGAGCCCGGCCGCGGCCAGCGCGGCCTTGAAGCCGGCCGAACGCTCCTGGGTCAGCTCCAGGTTGTCGATGCCGGCGATCTCGCCGATGATCGGCGCGCTGATGTTCTTCGCCTTCATCTGGGCGGCGATGTAGTTGCCCGCCGCGACGCCCATGCCGTAGTTGTCGCCCTTGATCTGCAGGCGGTAGGCGAGCGGGTCCGGGAAGGCCCGGTCGAGGTTGACGACCGGGATGCCGGCCTTCATCGCCTCGAGGCCGAAGGCGTTGAGCTCCTTGCCGTCGTGCGGCAGCAGGACGATCACGTCCGGCTTCTGGGAGATCATCGTCGACAGCGCGGACCGCTGCGCGGCGGCGTCAGCGCCGGCCTCGACCGTGGTGAAGGTGACGTCGGAGTACTCACCGGCCTGCGCCTTGGCGTTGCTGGTGATGGCCGCGATCCAGCCGTGGTCGGCGGCGGGCGCCGAGAAGCCGATGGTGACCTTCTTGCCGGGCGCCGTGTTGGCGTTCGGCGAGGCGTTGCCCTGGGTCTGCGTGTTGGGGCTGTCGTCGCCACTGTCGTTGCTGGTGCAGGCGGCGAGGAGCGCACCGGCGCCGAGCGCGGCGCCGCCGAGCAGGAACCGCCGGCGTACCGGGTCGTGCTGGGTCATTGACGACCTCCTGGATTCTCTACTTGCGGGGGTATCGAGGGTGTGAACGGCCAGGCGAGCGTCCAGATCGGACGACCACCATGGATAGTGCGTATCGGTGTCAGCTAGCTGTAGTGATCCGGTTCCGTTTGAAGAACTGGCTCACGGAGTTGAAGCGGAACTGCTGAATGAGCACGGCGGCCACGATGATGCCGCCCTTGACCATGTTCTGGACCTCGGTCGACAAGGCGTTGAGCGTGAACAGGTTGGTGATGGTGGAGAAGATGACGACGCCGAGCAGCGACCCGACGATCGTGCCCCGGCCGCCGCTGAGCAGCGTGCCACCGATGATCACCGCGGCGATCGCGTCGAGCTCGTAGTTGGTGGCCATGGCCGCCTGAGCCGACGTGCCGATCGAGGTGAGCATGATCGCGCCGATGCCGCAGCAGAGCCCGGCCAGCGCGTACAACATCATGGTGTGCAGCCGGACGTTGATGCCCGCCAGGCGGGCGGCCTCGACGTTGCCGCCGATCGCGACCGTGCGCCGGCCGAACGTCGTGCGGTTGAGCAGGACCCAACCGAGGAACACGACGACGGCGAGGATCCAGACCAGGATCGGCACGCCGAGGAAGCTGTCCGCGGCGATGCTGTTGATCGTCTGGTTGCTGGTCTGCTGGGTCTGCTTGTTGGACATCTGTGCCGCGAGACCCCGGGCCGCGACCAGCATCGCGAGCGTCGCGATGAACGGGACCAGCCGCCCGTACGAGATCAGGAAGCCGTTGACCAGCCCCACGCCGACGCCGACCGCCAGCGCAGTGAAGATCATGCCGCCGGCGCCGAACTCCTGTGTGGCCACCGTCGTGCACCAGACACCGGCCAGCGCGATGATCGCGCCGACCGACAGGTCGATGCCGCCGCCGATGATCACGAAGGTCATGCCGACCGCGACCACACCGACCGTCGAACCCAGCTTGAGGATCGCCCAGACGTTGTCGATCCACCAGCCCTCGCGGCCGTAGAGGTCGGAGCGGGTGATGATGCCGATCACGATGAGGCCGATCAGCACACCGATCAACCCGAGGTTGCGTCGGGTCGCCTCGCCGGCCTCGCTCTTCCACCAGCCGTTGCCGCCGCCCGAACCGTGCTCCTCCGGGCCACCGCCCAGTGCCTCCTTGACGGCCGGCGCCGTCTGCGCCGGAAGCCCGGTCATCTGCGGTCTCCGCTCGCTCCGCTGATCTGACGGTCATGCGGGTCGCCACCTGGCCCGCGGACTCTGCCTCTGATGCCCTCGCCCAAGGCTCGGTCATGCGGGCGCACCTTCCATCAAGGACCCCGCCATGACGAGGTCGAGCACAGTCTCTTCGTCGAGCTCCTCGGCGCGCGCCTGGCGGACTACCCGGCCTTCGCGCATGACCACCACCCGGTCGCTGAGACCGAGGACCTCCGGAACTTCGCTGGAAACCAGCAGCACTCCGACGCCTTGCGCCGCGAGCGCGTGAATCACCTGGTACAACTCGGCCCGGGCGCCGACGTCGACGCCGCGGGTGGGTTCGTCGAGCAGCAGCAGATCGGTGTCGCCGAGCAGCCAGCGCCCGACCACCACCTTCTGCTGGTTGCCGCCGGAGAGCGTGCGCACCGCCCGGCGTACGTCGCGGGGGCGCAGTTCGAGCCGCTCGGCGACCTTCTCCGCCTCGGCCCGCTCCTTGCCCACGTTGGTGAAACCGAACTTGGCGATCCGGCTGAACGTCGAGAGGGTCATGTTGCGGTAGATCGACTCGCCGAGCAGCAGGGCCTGCGCCTTGCGCTCCTCGGGAGCCATGCCCAGTCCGGCGCGCACGGCGGCACCGACCGCGCCCGGCCGCAACGGCTTGCCCTTGACGTAGATCCGGCCCTGTTCCGCCTGGCGCGCACCGAAGATGGTCTCGAGCAGCTCCGACCGGCCGGAACCGACGAGGCCGGCGATGCCGACGATCTCGCCCTTGCCGACGGTCAGCGAGATGTCGGTGAACTCGCCCTGACGGCCGAGCCCCTCGACGCGCAGCAGCTCCTCGGGATCCGTCGGCGCGTCGACGCGCTCCGGGAAGACGTACTCGATGGTCCGTCCGGTCATCCGACTGACCAGGTCGCGGGTCGGTGTCGTCCGGGCCGGCAGGCTCGCCGCGGTGGTCCGGCCGTCCTTGAGGACGGTGACCCGGTCGCCGATCTCGCGGATCTCCTCGAGCCGGTGCGAGATGTAGATGACCGCGATGCCCTGCGAGGTCAGCTCCCGGATGATCCGGAAGAGGTTCTCGACCTCGTCGTGCGCGAGCACGGCGCTCGGCTCGTCCATGATGATCAGCCGTGCCTCGTGCGAGAGCGCGCGGGCCATGCTGACCACCTGCTTGCCGGCGGCGGGCAGCGAACGCACCATCCTGGTCGGCGTGATCTCGCCGTGGCCGAGCCGGGACAGGATCTCCCGGGTACGCCGGTTCATCGTGCCGCGCCGCACGAAGCCGGCGATCTTCGGCTCGTGCCCGAGGAACGCGTTCTCGCCGATCGAGAGATCGTCGACGAGGTCGAGCTCCTGGTAGATGGTGGCGATGCCGGCCTTGTTGGCGGCCTGCGGGTTGGCGAACTTGACCGGCTCACCCAACCATTCGACGACACCGGAGTCGGGCTGGTGCGCTCCGGAGAGCACCTTGATCAGCGTCGACTTGCCGGCGCCGTTCTGGCCGAGCAGGCAGTGCACCTCGCCCGCGCGCACCTCCAGCTGCACGCCGTCGAGGGCCCGCACACCGGGGAACGTCTTGACCACGTCGGTCAGCCGCAGCACGACCGGCCGCTCGGCACCGTCACCGGCGTCGGCCCCGGGCCCGACCAGATCCGGCGTCGCCGCGACGGTGTCATCGTCGTCGGCGGAGTCGCTCGCGACATCCTCCGCGTCGGCGGCCGTGGCAGTGTCCACTTCGTCCGGTGCGGCGTGGCGCGCCTGCGGAACCTTGGCTACGTCGTCGCCGACCGGCTCCGATCCGGCACCGGAGGCGCCCGGACCATCCGATGCGGACTCCGCGCCGGAGGCCGCGGCGGCTTCTGAGGCCACGGCCTTCGGCGCGTCGCCGCCGGACTTCGCCGGCGCGTCCGTGGCCGGAGGTTTCACGGACGCTTGCGAAGCATTGGATTCAGCCGGCGCGACCGCGGGAGCGGCCGCGACCGAAGTCGACGCGCTCGCCGACGTGGCCTTCGGCTTGGACGTCGAGGCCCGCGAGGTGGCTTTGGCCGGCGACGCCGCCGCAGCCGGCGCGGTGTCCGACTCCGAGGTTCCGTTCGCAGCGTTGTCAGGCTTGGCGCGGCGCGGGCGCGGGGAGCACGCGCGGCGCGCTTGCGGGGTGGCGTGGTCGGGGTCGCGGTCCCGGCGTCGCCGGCGTCCGTCGAGCCGTCCGCCGTCGGGTCAGCCGTCCGCCGTGGTGGCGGCCGTCGAGCCGTCCGCCGTGGTGGCGGCGTCGAGCCGTCCGCCGTGGTAGCGGCCGTCGAACCGTCCGCCGTGGTAGCGGCCGTCGAACCGTCCGCCGACGTGGCAGCGGTCGGCTGCGGGGTGGTGCCGTTGGGGGTCGATTTATGGTCGCCGGCGGCGCCGGATGGCGTGCCGGTTTCTGGTGCGGTGCTCTCGGTCATGACGCCTCCATGAAGGCCATGTCACTGGCCAGCACCGCCGCGCCGGTCACGCCCGCGCGGCTGCCGAGCTCGGACAGGACCACCGGTAGGTTGCCGGTGGCGAGTGGGAGCGAGCGCCGGTAGACGACGCTGCGGATTTCGGCCAGCAGGATGTGGCCGAGCTGTGCGAGGCCGCCGCCGATCACGATCATCGACGGGTTGGCGAAGCTGACGAGTCCGGCGAGGACGCCGCCGACGCGGCGGCCGCCGTCGCGGATCAGGCGGATGCAGACCACGTCGCCCTCGATGGCGCCCTCGGCGACGTCGACCGCGGTGACCGAGCCGTTGGCGGCCAGGCGCTCGGCCAGCGCGGGCGAGCCGCCGGCGCGGGCCGCGGCGGTCGCGTCCTTGGCGATCGCGGCGCCACTGAACAGGGCCTCGAGGCAGCCGACGTTGCCGCAGGAGCACATCGGACCGTGCGAGTCGACCTGGATGTGCCCGATGTCGCCGGCGCAGCCGTCGGTGCCCCGGTAGACCTCGCCGGCGAGGTAGATGCCGCAGCCGACGCCCGTGCCGATCTTGACGAACAGGAAGTCGTCGACCGAGTGGGCGACGCCGCCGTGCCGCTCGCCGATCGCCATGATGTTGACGTCGTTGTCGACCACCGCCGGGCAACCGTGCTCGCGGGTCAACAGCTCGCGGACCGGGAAGCGGTCCCAGCCGGGCATGATCGGCGGGGAGACCGGCACCCCGTCGCGGAAGCTGACCGGGCCGGGCACGCCGATGCCGACCGCGTCGAGGCGCTCGTAGGAACCGTCCACCTTGGCCTTGTGCAGCAGCTCGTTGACCCGCAGCAGGGTGCCCTTAGGGCCGCTGCGGATGTCGGCCGGCTCGGCGTAGGCGACGACCGGCTCGAGCCGGCCGTTGACGATCTCGACGTCGATCGAGCTGGCGCCCAGGTCGACGGCGGCGAAGCGGAGGTTGGGGCTGAGTTCGACCAGTGTGGAGCGACGCCCGCCGCGGGAGGCGGCCAGCCCGGCCTCGGCGACATAACCAAGGGAGACAAGGCGTTCGAGCTCGGCGAGCAGCCGTGGCCGCGGCATCTCGAGCCGGTCCGCGAGCTCGGCACGGGAGACCGCGCCGTTGTCTCGCAGCAGCCGCAGCAGCCGCAGGTGCAGAGGCTCAACAGCCCGCACGGCACCCATCCTTTGGTCGACCCGTTCACACCGGCGCAACGTCCGGGGTGTTGTGGACGACACAGTATGAGCTTCCGCTGTACGTGTAAAGAGCTTCGGATCTCTTGGCGATAACTTTTGCTGGGAGCAACAAAAGCTGTGGGCCTAGGTAATGAATCTTCGCGGCACTGCGGCGGAGATGCCGGTTTCGTCCGGCCAAAACGCCCTGACGTGCGGTGATCCGCTACTTACATAGCAGAGTTGTCATGCGCCGACCGGCGATCACGAGGCCGACCACGGTGACGAGCAGAAGATAACCGACGTCGATCAATCCGCCTAGGACTTCGTCGGTGCCGGTCGATATGCCCCGGATCAGGTCGACCGCGCGGTAGAGCGGCGTCACCTCGACCAGCCACCGCAGTGCCGGGTGGTAGCTCTCCGCGGGCACGAACGTGCCGGAGAACAGGAACAGCGTGAACTGGATCGAGCCCATCAGGTCGAAGTCCTGCCAACTGCGCACCCAGGTGGTCAGGGCCATGCCGAGTGAGCCGAACGCGAAGCCGACCAGCACCGCGGCCGGGAACGCGAGCAGCGCCCGTCCCGGCGTGGTGAGATCCAACGCGACCATCACCACCAGGAACGCGGCCGAGTACAGCGAGCCGCGGACCATCGCCCAGGCGAGCTCGCCGAGGGCGATCTCGAACGGCCGCACGGGGGTGGCAAGCACGCCCTCGTAGAGGCGCATGTATTTCATCTTGCCGAAGAAGTTGAACGTCGTTTCGGACAGCGCACCGGACATCGCCGCCGACGCGAGCATCGCCGGCGCCACGAACGCGGCGTAGCCGATCACCTCGCCGCCGGGCAGGGTCATGTCGCCGACCAGCGCACCGACGCCGACGCCGATGGACAGCAGGTAGACCAGCGGCTCGACGAAGCCGGAGATCATCACCAGCCAGTAGGCGGACCGCAGCGCGACGGCGTTGCGCTCCGCGACCGACGCGGACCGCCGGGCGGAACCCTCGAAACTGACCAGCCGGGGCAGGACCAGCGCGACCATGACCTCTCCCTCGTCTCGTCACAGCACCAGGCGTTTGCGGAACCGGGCCCGGGCGAGCCACCAACCGCCGGCGACGCAGACCACGAGGTAGGCGGCGTGACCCAATACCGACCACTCCGGCGCGACGCCGAGCGTGGCCGCCCGGCACAGGTCGACGCCGTGCCACAGCGGCATCGCGTAGGCGACCAGGCGCAACCCGACCGGTAGCTGGTCGACCGGGAAGAAGACGCCC
This sequence comes from uncultured Actinomycetota bacterium, assembly GCA_963840005.1. GTDB lineage: Bacteria > Actinomycetota > Actinomycetes > Mycobacteriales > Micromonosporaceae > Asanoa. The sequence continues at coordinate 161,014 of CAWIXO010000012.1, forward strand.
GAGAACAGCGACATCGGCAGCAAGGCGAACCGGAACAGCAGCGCCAGGTAGCTGTCGGTGCGGATGCTGGCGGCGAAGGCGAACACCGGCGCCGCCACCGCGGCGCCGAACAGCACGACGATCGGGAGGGTGACCAGCGCCCAGGCCGAGTGCACCGCGCCGAACAGCGCGGCCACCAGCAGGAACGCGGTGGCCGACAGGGCCACCCGGAACAGCACGAAGAGCAGGTGGCCGCCGAGGATGTCGGCGACCCGCAGGGGCGCGGCGGCCTGGGCGAAATAGATCTTGTGCCATTCGAACATGCCGAGCACGGGCCAGCTGCTGTCACCCGCCGCGACCTGGAACGCGGTCGAGACCAGCAGGCCGGGCACGATGTAGTCGAGATAGGGCACGCCGTCGACGCCGCCGGTGACATAGGCGCCGAGGCCGACGCCGAAGCCGAGCATGGTGAGCACCGGCAGCAGGAACGTGCCGAACACGGTGCCGCGCCAGGTGCGTCGGTAGCCGACCAGGTGATATTCAAAAACGGCCACGGTGGGGGTCAGACCCGTCGGTTGTGGTCGCACTGCGGCGGCCTGGCCGCCCGTCGCGATCGTCATCAGTCCACCAGCGTCCGGCCGGTCAGCTGGAGGAAGACGTCTTCGAGCGTGCTGCGGCGGACCAGCACGCTGGCCGGCGCCAGCGCGCGCTCGTGGACGGTGGCCACCGCCGCGTCGCCGTCGTCGACGTAGAGCAGGACGCGGTCGGGCAGCGGCTCGACCCGCTCGCAGATGCCGGCCAGCTTGTCGACGAACAGCTCCTGCGACTCGGCGGCGAAGCGGAGCTCGACGACCTCGCGGGTGGAGTGGTGGGCGATCAGCTCGCGCGGCGAGCCCTCGGCGACGATCTTCCCGCCGTCCATCACCACGAGCCGGTCGCACAGCTGCTCGGCCTCGTCCATGTAATGCGTGGTCAGCACCAGCGTCACGCCGCGCTGTTTGAGCCGGAACAAGCGCTCCCAGACCAGGTGGCGGGCCTGCGGGTCGAGGCCGGTGGTCGGCTCGTCGAGCAGCACCACCTCGGGCTCGTTGATCAGCGCGCGGGCGATCGTCAAGCGCCGTTTCATGCCGCCGGAGAGCGGCTCGACCTTGCTGCCCGCCCGCTCGCTCAGCTGCACGAAGTCGAGCAGCTCGGCGGCCCGGGCGCGGGCCACCTTGCGCGGGATGCCGAAGAACCGCGCATAGGTCGTCAGGTTCTCGGCCACCGTCAGCTCGGGATCGAGGTTGTCGGTCTGCGGGCAGACGCCGAGCCGGGCACGGATCGCCGGGCCGTCGCGGGCGGGATCCAGGCCGAGGATGCGCAACCGGCCCTCGGTCACCGGTGACACGCAGCCGATCATGCGCATGGTCGAGCTCTTGCCCGCGCCGTTGGGGCCCAGGAAACCGAACGCCTCGCCGGCCCGCACCGCGACGTCGATGCCGTCGACCGCGGTGAACCCGCCGAACCGCTTGACCAGCCCCGTCGCCTCGATGAGAGGCCTGCCGTCAGTCACAGGCGGACATTAGCGACGGCGTACGACAAGGGACAGCGGATATCGGCGCCCGCTGATTGAATTTCGGTCAGAGATCGCGAGGCGTGGTGGCGGACCGGGCCTCCGCCACGAGCGCGCCGGTGGCCTCCACGACCGTCCGGTGTGGACGTCTGCGTGCCCGGGTCGTAGCGCACCGACCAGGCCAGCCCGTCGCGGCCGCGGACCTTGCGGCCGACGACCCGCACTCCGCCGCCGCCCTCGACCGGGTGGTGCGAGTGTAGGACACCGAGCCGGTCACCCGGGCCCGGACCTGCTGCGGCACCTCACGCGGCTCGAGCAACAGCACCGACCGCGGCGGCGCGTCGGCCAGCACGTCGTAGCCGTCGCGCTGCTCGACCACCTCGGCCGGGGTCACCGTCAGCTCCCGCCCGGACCAGACCGCCTTGTGGATCTCGTGCCAGTCGAGCCGGTCGCGGTCGGGCAGCCGCAGGCCGCGGTCGGTGGCGACGACGTAGGCGCCGGTCTCGGTGCGCGCCCAGGCGATCACCCGCTCGTCCGGGGTCGAGCGCCGACGCCGGCGTCGGCCGGCAGCTTCGGCGCGCCGCCGGAACAGGTCCCACATGCTCATCGTGTCGTCCTCACAGCCCGCCCGCCGCCTGCTCGCGCAGGGCGCGGGCGTGCTGCTCCAGGGAGAACAGCTCGCCGGCCAGCGCCAGGTATTGGTCCTTGCTGGTCACCGGGTTGATCCGCTGCACCTTCGACTTGAGCTCGCGGATCCGGGTGTCGGTGGCGCCCCACTGCAGCCGGGCCAGCAGCACCGAGACGTAGTGCGGGTCGGGCTCGCCGTCGCGCAGCAGCGGCTCGACGGCGAGCTCGCCGATCAGCGCCTTGCCGGTCAGGTCGGCGCAGGCGTCGCGGACCCTCTCGATCCAGACCACCCCGCCGGTGCCGCTGACCGCGCCGCCGGCCTCGGCGATCGCCGCGCGCACGGTGCGCAGCTCGACGCGTCGAGTAGGCCTCGTCGCCGATCGCGTCGAACATCGGCCCGGCCAGCACCGGCTCCTGCAGGGCCAGCTTGAGCGCCTCGCGCTCGACCCGGGCGCTGCGGGCTGTCGGCGCGGCCGGCCGCGGCGTTGGCGGCGGCGGTCGCGGTGGCCGCGGCGCGGCCGCGTTGGCCACGGCGCGCTGCACCGGCTCGATCTCCATGCCGAGGTCGCCGGCGAGCTTGCGGGCGTACTCGGGGCGCTTCTCCCGGTCCTTGATCTTGGCGACCAGCGGCGCGGCGCGGCGCATCGCCTCGACCCGGCCGTCGACGGTGTCGAGGTCGAACTTGCTGCAGGATCTGCCGCAGGGCGAAGTCGACCAGCGGCTCCCGGCGGGCGACCAGGTCGCGGACGGCCAGGTCGCCCTTGGCCAGCCGCAGCTCGCACGGGTCCATGTTGTCCGGGCTGACCGCGATGAACGTCGGCCGACGAAGCGCTGGTCGTCCTCGAACGCGCGCAGCGCCGCCTTCTGCCCGGCGGCGTCGCCGTCGAAGGTGAAGATGATCTCCCCGGCGAACGCGTCGGTGTCCATCAGCAGCCGGCGCAGCACGCCGATGTGGTCGCCGCCGAACGCGGTGCCGCAGGTCGCGACCGCGGTCGTGCACGCCGGCCAGGTGGCAGGCCATCACGTCGGTGTAGCCCTCGACGATCACCGCCCGGCCCTGCTTGGCGATCTCCCGCTTGGCGTGGTCGATGCCGTAGAGCACGTGCGACTTCTTGTAGAGCGGCGTCTCGGGGGTGTTCAGGTACTTCGGGCCGTCGTCGTCGTCGAAGAGCTTGCGCGCGCCGAAGCCGATGATGTCGCCGGACAGCTCGCGGATCGGCCAGACCAGCCGGCGCCGGAACCGGTCGATCAGGGTGCCGGAGCGGGCCTCGCGCGGACAGCCCGGCGGTGACCAGCTCCTGGCCGCGGTGAAGCCCTGTCTGGCGCAGGTGCTTGGTGAGCGGGTCCCAGCCCTCGGGCGCGAAACCGCAGCCGAAGTCCTGCGCGGCGGCCCGGTCGAAGCCGCGCTGGGCGAGGAACTCGCGGGCCAGCCGGGCGCCCGGGCGTGCTGAGCTGCCCGGCGTAGAACTCGGCGGCGGCCGCGTGCGCGGCGACCAGGCGCTGCTTCTGCCCCTGCTGCTGGGCCCGGACCGGCGCCGGGCCCGCCCTCGACGTACCGCAGCTGGATGCCGGCGCGGGCCGGCGAGCCGCTCGACCGACTCGACGAACGTCGAGGTGGTCGACGTCCATCAGGAACGAGATCGCGTCGCCGCCCTTGCCGCAGCCGTGGCAGAAGAAGACGTTGCGGCCCGGCGCGACGGTGAACGACGGGGTCTTCTCGTCGTGGAACGGGCACAGGCCCTTGAGGTTGCCGCCGCCCGCGGACTTGAGCGTCACGTGGTCGGAGATGACGTCGGCGATCGAGGTCCGCTCGCGCACCAGCGCGATGTCTTCGTCGCGGATCCGGCCTGCCATGCGCTCCCCTCACCCTGTCCGCCTCCATCCTGCACTGCCGTGCGGATCTTGGTGGGGGTGGGTGTGTGCGGCTTCACGACTATCCCGAGCAGGGGGCGTGACCGTCGGGGGGTCGGTCACGTCCCCTGTGTCTCCCACCACCGCAGCCCCTTGGCGGTACGTCGGCGAGGACTTGACGCTCGGTTGTATCGAGCCTGCCTCCGAAATGCCACCCGGACATCCGCCAGGTGGCGCATGTATGGAAGGCCGATTGCATACGTACGCCATTTCGGGGGTCGACGGGGCACCCCGATCTCAGCGCGCTGGCCGTTATCTCCGCCACGCGGTCGGACGAAGCTTCTGGTCAAGCGCTGGGACCGCCGGCGCCGGAAACGGCGGAGAAGGTGTCTTGATTGAGCATTCTTGGTCGTGGTGACGAGCACCTGCACTACAGCGACAGCTCACATCGCTGGGTGGCGCCACCACACATCGAGCAGAACGTCTGGGAGGCGAGCCTCCGCGCCCACCTGGGTCGTCATCTGCTCACGATGGGCGGTCGCGACGAGGTCGACCAGATCGACCTCCCGCGCGCCTATATCCCGCGACAGCGAGGCGCCTCCAAGCCGACCCCCGAGGCGCGGGTCACCAGGTCATGCCGCGCCGGCTGACTCTGGGTCGCGGGTACGGATCGGTGCCGGTCGGGCGATGGCTCGGCCGGCGCCGCTCCACCACGGCGGGCCGCGCCTGCCTCCGGTGCGGATGCGGGACCAGCCCAGCCCGCCTCGGCGCCTATCGCACCCGCCGTCGCTTCGGCGGCTGGACCTGCACCTGCCGGCCGCCGCACTGGCCAGGCATCCCCGGCCAACGGGACGCCCCGCCGCTGTAAGTCGCACCGACTCCACGGACACGGAACTGACGCCACATCGGGCCGCCTCCACCCGATGTGGCGTCTCCGTCCCCCGACAAGTCCCACGCCGAGGTCAAAGGCAAGGCTCTACCCGGGAACGGCTTTTCTCAGGTCTGGACCGCGATCTGGCATCTCTGCCGGCGCCGGGCGCCGCGCCGATGGCGGCGCCGGCCAGGTCCTAGGCGAGGCGGTCGGCGGGCACGCCGCCGCGCGACCCGGCGAGCTTCCGGGCATAGCGGTTCGCGAGGCACCGGGGCTTGCCGACGCGGACCTGGCAGCGGAGCGAAGCGGAGCGGTCTCTCGTGTGTAGGATGGTGTTACGACGCGGCGGCAGGCTTGGTCGAGGTGACTGGCGGAGCATTCCATCTCTCGCTGCCACCAGATAGCGGGGTGTAGCTATCTCCCGGTGTGGACTTCGCCGGTCACCGCGGCGTGGAGAGGCTCAAGAGGGGACTGGCCAGCTCGAAGTAGCGTTGCCTCCGCCGACACCCCCTGTCGGATCCAACGGGAAGGCACTCGCTCATGGCTCAGGTTGTCATCGGTGTAGACCGCACAAACGCTCGGCCACCATCGAAGTCATCAACCAGCGTGAACAGGTCTGGACCTTGGCCGGTATGACACCCACGGGGGCGGCTACCAGGCAATGGTGGCCGCGGGCGCCGCATCTCGAGCGAGTGTGGGCGGTCGAGGGCTGCAACGGCATCGGCCGGCACCTGGCCAACGCTGATCGCCGACGGCGAAGCCGTCATCGACGTCGGCGAAACTGTCGCCGGACCCGGGCGTTGAGCACCGGACACGGCCGCAAAACCGACGGGAGGAACGGTCCGCACCACCACGGACCCGAGTAAGCAGCCCGGTCTTAGACCTTGGTCTGAACCGATGCTTCAGCTCACGACGTGTGTGGTGTCGCGTTGGCCGGCTTCGCGGGCGATGTCGATGCGCGACAGAGCTCGAGCTTGGCGAGGATGTGCGAGACGTGGGTCTGCACGGTGCGGCGGGAGAGGAACAGCTGTGCCGCGATCTGCGGGTTGGACATGCCCTGCGCGACCATCCCGGCGATCTTGATCTCGGTCGGCGTCAGTGCTTCCCAGCCGCGCCGCGCCTGGCGGTGGCGGACCCGCGGGCCGCGGCGGATGCCGTAGTTGCGGAACGTGGCCTGGGTGCGGGGGAGGTCCCACTCGGCGCCCAGCTTCGCGTAGAGCCCGAAGGCCTCGGTGAACAGGTCGCGGGCCTCGGTCGTGTCGCCGCGGTCGGCGAAGACGAGCGCCGCGGCCTCGAGCGCCTGCGCCCGGGGCAGTGGCCGGCCGGCGGAACGATAGCCGTTGGCCGCCTCGACCAGGCCGGTCGCGTCGCGGGCCAGCAGGCTCTGGCAGTGCTGGGCGACCGCCCTGCGGTGCGGACCGGCGGAGTCTTCCGCCATCGCCGCGGACCGTTGGACGACCGCCTCGGCGGCCGACTGGTCACCGAGCATGGTGGCCAGCCGGACGGCGTCGGCGAGCATGTTGACCGTGTCCTCGGACTCCTGGACGCGGTCGGACAAGCCGTCGAGCAGGATCTCCAGCGCGGCGGCCGGTGCGTCGGCCTGCTCCTTCTGCAGCGCCCGGGCCATCGCGAACGGGCGGCAGATGCGGGCGCCGACCTTCTCGGCGAAGCGGTCCGCCGCCTTGAGGTGGCGCTCGCTGTCGGCGTCGCCGCGGTGCAGCTGGATGGTCGCCGCCAGGCCGTGCTGGAAGCAGTCGACCATCGGATCCTTGGAGACGCCGAGCGCCAGGTCGATCTCGACCAGCGCGTCGTCCCACTTGCCGACGTCGAAGAGCAGCTCGCCCAGCGCGCAGTGGGCCTGGGCCAGGCGGAACACGTTGCCGGCCCGGCCGGCGGCGTCCCGGACGCTTTCGGCGACCCGGATGGCGTCGTCGTAGCGATCGAGCACGCCCAGCGCCACGGACTGGTTGATCTGCAGGATCAGCCGGAGGTCGGCGAGCGCGGGGTCGCCCTCGGCAACCGCGAGTGCGCGGTCGAACAGCGGCAGTGCCTGCTCGGACTCACCGCGCATGCCGTGCACGATCGTCTGGACGAACAGCGCCCAGCCCATTCCCCAGCGGTCACCGGCCTCGGTCGCGGTGGACAGCGCCTCGTCGGCCACCCGGCTGGCCATGTCGACCCGGCCGAGTGTGCGGTAGGCCCGGGCGATGAGCACGAGCAGCCGGGCGCGATGACGAGGACCGATGCCGGGCGCGTTGAGCGCCCGCCGCAAGGGGTCGAGTGACTCCTGCGAGCGCCCGGCGAGCGCCTGGCACTGCGTGAGCGTCCAGTGGAGGTCGACCAACGAGTCGGGTCGCTTGACGTGGAGCAGGGCGGTGGCCGCCACGTCGGCCGCGCTGGTGGGGTCGCCGACGCGGTAGAGGGCGTCGGCGAGCCGGCAGGACAGCACGTCGTAGACGTCGTTGCCCGGCGCCGTGCCGCTCAATGCCCACCGCAGCATCGGGATCGCGACCTGTGGCGCCTGGCCCACGAGCTGCGGCGCCGCGTCCGACAGCCAGCTGACCACCCAGGCGTCGACCACCTTGCCGGTGGTGTCCTCCTCGACGGTGGGCCGCAGCTGGCGGGCCACCCGCTCGGCGGAGGCCCCGTTGTCGGCGAGCGCCCGGGCGGCGTCGCGATGCCAGGCCGCGCGCACGCCGGCCGGCATGCCGTCGTAGAGGGACTGGCGGATCAGCGGGTGGCGGAAGGCCATCTCGGTGCCGTTTTCGAGCAGCACGCCGGCGAGGATGGCCTCGTCGAGAACGGGCACCAGATCGGGAAGCCGGGTGCCGGAGACCACCGCCAGCTCGCTGACCGAGAAGTCGATGCCGAGCAGCGCGGCGACGCGCAGCACGTCCCGCGTCGGCGTCGAGACGAACTCGAGACGGTCGGAGATGGCGGCGGCCAGGGAGCTCGGTGTGGCGGTCTCCTGCGCCTCGACGCCTTCGTCGGTGGTGTCGAGGGCCTTGGCCCGCACCAGCACGTCGACGAGCTCGGTGAGGTAGAGCGGGTTGCCGCCGGCACCGGAGGCAAGCTTGAGCAGGCCGGGGCCGGGAAGCCCGCCGACGAGTTGGGCGACGAACGCCGTGACCTCTTCCGCGCAGAGGCTCTCGATGCGCAGCACGTTGGGCTCGATCGCCCGGCGCAGTGCCAGCAGGTCGTCCCGGCGCGGCACGGTGCGGTTGAGCGCCACCACCAACAGGCGCATCTGGTCGAGACCCCGCAGCAGCCGGCCCAGCGACATCACCGTCGCGATGTCGGCCCATTGCAGGTCGTCGACCACGAGCATGGTGGGCGTCTTGGCGCAGACATCTTCGAAGAGGGAGAGCAACTGCTCGGTGGCGGCCGGAATGACGTCCATCCGGTTGCCGATCCCCGGGTCGGCGCGGAGCAGGTCGCACACCCGCGCGTGCTGCTCGGCCGAGATATCGGGGTGGGAACGCAACGCCTCGAGCAGAGGAAGGAACGGGAACGCCTGGCTGAGCTCGTCGCACACGGCCCAGACGACCTGAATGCCGGTGCCGTGGCTCGTGTGGACGGCGGCGCGGGCGAGCGAGGTCTTACCGATGCCCGGCTCACCTTCGACCAGGGCGGCGGAGCCGCGACCCGACGCGAGCATCTCGACGAGCCGTCTGAGGGCGTCGACCTGGCGCTCGCGACCGATCGGAGTTGCGGCCATAGGCAACTCTGCCACCGCTCACTCCCTCCGTAACGCCCGACCGCGCGGCACTTCAGCCCAATGTTCGGCGACTAAGTAAAGACTTATATGCGCTGATTACGGGCGAGCAATTGCACATTGCATGTCTTTGCGCACGTGAAAGCCGTTCAGATCGGTCAAAATCCGCCATCCAGGTTACGAAGAGCCAGGTCGCTTATCGCCAACTGTCTGTAGTCGCGCCACTACCAGCCGTTGTATCGATCGAGTTCATCTTGCAATACTCAGCTACCTGGCCAGGGTGACTGTGCAACTGTCCATTTAGGAGCCCGCCATGAAGAATCAGCGCAGACTCCCCGCATTGACCACCAGAACTCTGGCCGCGGGAGCAGCGGTCGCCGCCATCTTGGCTGCGACTCTCACTGGCTCGTTCATGACTTCTGCGCATGCGGCATCCCACTTTTCGGCTGCGGCTGCCTCCAGTGTCATTCACACGAGCAACGTATGGCTTGACATGTAATGATGCCCCGCGCCGACTCTTCCCGGAAGGGTCGAGCGCTATCTAATTCGATGGTGGCAGCCATCGAATCCGCTTCGACGCAGGGGTGCTGGCCGGCCAACCCTCGCGACCATGGGCGGCGGCAACCTCGATCAGATCGACGCCTGCGGAGGCCGATCGTTCGAAGGTTACCGCCGCTCATAGCTTTGTGGGGCGGCCGGTTGGCACGAGAACCAGCCTCTACGCAAGTCGCCACTGAGACATCAGCCACCTGGCGGATATGAAAGTGTCGTTGCCGTGACACGCACCCTGACCGCTGCGGAGATCAACCGCACCGTCCTGCACCGCCAGCTGCTACTGGAGCGCTCCCACGACGATCTTCCCGGGGTGCTGGAGCGCATGGCCGGCCTGCAGGCGCAGTACGCGCCCGCCATCTACATCGGCCTGTGGTCCCGCGCCGAAGCCGTCAAACGAGACGCCGTCACCCGCCTGCTGCACGATCGCGAGATCATCCAGGGCACCCTGCTGCGCTCCACCATCCACGTGGTCAGCCGGCGCGACTACTGGCCCTGGGCGCTCGCCGTCCGCGAGGACCGCCGGGTCCAGGCCCTGCGCGCCTGGCGGGGCACGCCGTCGCACGACGAGATGGAAGCGGCCGCCGCCACCCTGCGCGAAGCGCTCGCCGAAGGCCCACTCAAGCAGGGCGAGATCGACAAGCTGATCGGCGCCGACCGACGACGCGGCATCGGTCTCTGGCTCGACCTGGTCCGCCAGCCACCCTGTGGCACCTGGGAGCGGCGCCGCGCCGACCTCTACACCCTCGCCGACGACTGGGTCGGCCCGCCGGACAGCACGGTCGAGCAGGGCCGGGTGCAGCTCGTCCGGCGCTATCTCACCGGCTTCGGCCCCGCCACCCGCAAGGAGATCGCCACCTGGGCCGGCCTGCCGGTCACCACCGTCCGCGCGGTGCTGGCCGAGCTCGACTCCACCACCTACCAGGACGAGGACGGCACCGAGCTCGTCGACCTCGCCGGCGGGCCGATCGCCGACGGCGACGCCGACGCCCCGCCCCGTTTCCTGCCGAACTGGGACGCGGCGCTGCTGGTCCACGCACGACGGTCGGGGCTGCTGCCGGAAGACTTCCGCAAACGGATCTTCCACGTCCGCGCGCCGCAGTCGTTCCCCGTGTTCCTCGTCGACGGCGCGGTCGCCGGCACGTGGAAGGCGGTCGACGGCACGCTCGAATACGACGAGTTCCGCCGGCTCACCGCGACCGAGCGCGAGCGGCTGCACGCGGAAGGCGAACGGCTCGCGGATTTCCACGCCTAACCCCTAAGGTCGACCGGGTGCGAACGATCCGCGCGACCGCCGTACCCCTGCTGCTGGCGCTGTTGATCTCGGCTTGTGGCCAGGGCCAGCCGGCCCCGACCGGTGCCGGGACAACGGACAGCCAGGCCCCGAGCGCCGCCGCGACCACCGCGCCGCCCGGCAAGGACGCCATCGGCCGCGGGCCGACCCCGAAGCCGCCGGCCAAACCGGCCAGCTTCGGCAACCCGGGCGGCAAGGCCTCGGTCCCGGCGGACGGGCGCGCCGAGAACACCAGCAAGCCCACCCGCAAAATCGGCACGGGTACGAAGGCGAGCTGCACCTCCGCCGCCGTGGTGAAGGCGGTGGCGGCCGGCGGCATCATCACCTTCAACTGCGGCCCCGACCCCGTGACCATCACGATGACCGCGACCGCCAAGGTGAAGAACGCCAACGGTCCGAAGATCGTGCTCGACGGCGGCGGGAAGGTCACGCTCAGCGGCGGCGGCAAGCGCCGCATCCTCTACATGAACACCTGCGACGAGGCACAGGGCTTCACCACCTCGCACTGCCAGGACCAGGACCACCCGCGGCTGACCGTGCAGAACCTGGCCTTCACCGGCGGCAACTCGACCGGCGACACGACCGAGGGCGGTGGCGGTGGGGCCATCTTCGTACGCGGCGGCCGGTTCAAGGCGGTCAACACGAAGTTCACCAACAACCGCTGCGACTCGTCCGGCCCCGACCTCGGCGGCGCGGCGATCCGGGTGCTCAGCCAGTTCCACGGCGAGCCGGTGTACGTCGTCGGCAGCACGTTCCAGGGCGGCGTCTGCTCGAACGGCGCGGCGCTGTCCAGCATCGGCGTGTCCTGGGTGGTGCTCAACAGCGTGTTCAGCGGCAACAAGGCGATCGGCAGCGGCGCCAACCCGGCCCGGTCCGGCTCGCCCGGCGGTGGCAGCGGCGGCGCCATCTACCTGGACGGCAACCTGTTCACGCTGCGCATCGCCGGCTCGGTCGTGCAGAACAACACCGCCAAGGAGGGCGGCGGCGGTGTCTTCTTCGTCAGCAACGACCGCAGCGGCACGATGCGGGTGGAGAACTCGACCTGGAAGGGCAACCGCAGCGACGGCTTCGAGACCAGCGGCTTCCCCGGCGTCTTCTTCCTCGGCGCCCGGCCGCCGACCGTCACCGGGCCGTCGTTGAAGCGATGAAGGTCCCGTTCGACGCGGCGGCCTACGAGCAGCGGGTCCGCACCGGGCCGTGCTTCGTCTGCGCCACCCTGCGCGGAGACCCGGACCACCGCCACCATCTGGTGTACGAGGACGAGACCTGCGCCGCGTTCCTCAACCGCTATCCCCCGCTGCTCGGCTACACCCTGGTGGTGCCGCGCGCGCACGTGGTCGACGTGACCGGCGACCGCGCCCTGTTCCGCCACCTCACCGACGTCGTGCACGACGTGGCCGAGGCCCTCAAGCGGGTCGTGCCGACCGAGCGCGATCTACCTGATGTCACTCGGCTCGCACCAGGGCAACGCGCACGTGCACTGGCACGTCGCCCCGCTCCCCCCGGGCGTCCCGTACGCCGAGCAGCAGTTCGCCGCCGTCATGAGCAGCCGCGGCATCCTGCCGGTGAGCGACGCGGACCAGGCCGCCCTCGCCGAACGACTGCGGGCAGAGTTAGTCGCCGAGCGCGGACGCCATGCGGTCGACGGCGGCTTCGATGATCTCCGCGCTGGTGCCGAAGTTGAGCCGGACGTAGCCGCTGCCGGCGGCGCCGAACCGTGGGCCGGGTTCTAGCGCGACCCGGCCCTTCTCGAAGAACAGGTCGCGCGGTGCGGCGCCGGCGCCGATGGCGGAGCAGTCGAGCCAGGCCAGGAACGTCGCCTCGGGCGGGCGCCAGGTGACCGTGGGCAGCCGCGCGGCCAGCAGGCGGCCGAGCAGCGACCGCCGGTCGTCGAGGGTCGCCAGCAGTTGGTCCAGCCACGGCCCGCCGTCGGTGTAGGCGGCCACGCTGGCCAGCACCCCGAAGTGGCCGATCCGCCAGGGTGTGTCCGGCGGTAGTCGGTCCGCGAGGGCGGCCATCTCCGGCGACGCGGTGACGATGGTCGCGCACTTGAGCCCGGCCAGGTTGAACGCCTTGCTCGTCGACACCAGGCTCACCGCGACGGCGGCGGCGCCGGGGACGGTGAGGATCGGGGTGAAGGTCGCGCCCGGCAGCGTCAGCGGCGCGTGGATCTCGTCGCTCAGCACGGGCACGCCGTAGGCCGTCGCGAGGCGGACGACCTCGGCCAGCTCGTCGCGGGTGTGCACGCGCCCGACGGGGTTGTGCGGGTTGCAGAGCAGGAACGCGGCCGGATGGGTGGCGAACGCCCGCTCGAGACCGGCCAGGTCGAGCCGCCCGTCGACCAGCGGCACCTCGTGCACCCGGCCGCCCGCCTCCGGCACCCAGTCGAAGAACGGCGCGTAGACCGGCGTGCAGATCACCACCGGATCGCCCGGCCGCACGAGCACCCGCAACAGCTCGACGACGCCCACGCCGACGTCGGTCACGGCCGTCACCGAGCCGGGATCGATCTCCCAGCCCCACCGCTCGCCGGCGAACCCGGCCAGGGCCTCGGCCAAGGTGGGAACGGGCGCGGGATAGCCGGCGTCGGACCGCTCGACCGCCTCCCGCAGAGCGGCCCGCACCGGCGGTGCGAGGTCGAAGTCCATCTCGGCCACCGGCAGGGGCAACACGTCGTCAGGGTGGACGCGCCACTTGGCGCTGCGCCGCCGACGCAGCGTCTCGATCGGGGCGACAGGCAACAGGTCCATGTCCCGGACCATACCGATCGACACCGACAAGAACGGCGCGTCGGTCAACCGGCCAGGAACGTACCGAGAGCCTCGACCACGAGGGCGTGGTCGTCCGCCTGCGGAAGGCCGGAGACGGTGACCGTGCCCACGACGCCGACATCGGCGATCCGCACGGGGAACGACCCGCCGTGCGGCGCGTACTCCACCGGGTCGATGCCCTCGTCCGGGCCGAGCGTGCGGCCGGCGACGCTCAGCCGCCGACCGACCAGATACGAGGCGGCGTTGAAGCGCTCGACGACCCGGATCTTGCGTTCGATCCACCGGTCGTTGTCGGGCGCGGTCCCCGGCAGCGCGGCGTGGAACAGCTGATGCCCGTGCCGGCGGATGTCGACCGTGACCGGCAGCTTCCGCTCCCGCGCCAGCGACACGATCAGGCTGCCGAGCCGCCACGCGTCGTCGTTGTCGAACCGGGCGAACACCAGGCGTCGTTCCTGCTCCTCGAGCTCGGCGACGAGAGCGCGCAGCTCCTCCGGACCCGTCATGGCCTCACCTTCATCGTGTGTCAGCCCGCGTAGCGCGCGGCCAGGTCGACGGTACGCCGGGCGGCGGCGACCATCGCGCGGTCGGCGAACCGGCCGTCGGGGAGCACGACGGTACCCGAGTCCCGGCGCTCCGCCTCGGCGACCGCGGCCAACAGCTCGGCCGCCCGGTCCACCTCCCGCTCGGACGGGCGGAACGCCTCGACGATCACCGGCAGCTGGCGCGGGTGGATGGCCGTCCGGCCGAGGAAGCCGAGCCGCCGACCGACCGCGGTCGAGGCGGCCAGTCCGTCGGCGTCGGCGACATCGGCGTACACCGACATCGCCGGCGGCGGAAGACCCGCGGCGCGGGCCGCCACCACTATCCGGCCGCGCGCCCAGAGCAGTCCGTCGTCGTCGCTCACGCCCAGATCCGAGCGGAGGTCGGCCTCACCCAGCCCGATCGACGCGACCGCCGGGTCGGCCGACGCGATGGCGAACGCGGCCTCCAGCCCGACCGCCGACTCGACCAGGGGATGCAGTGGCACGCCGACCCGTGCCGCCAACGCCGTCACGGCGGACGGCGACTCGACCTTGGGCAGCCGCAGCCCGCCGAGCCCGGGACGGCCGGCCAGGGCGGCCAGATCCAGCGGCAGATCGGGCCCGGCGAGCTCGTTGACCCGGACCTGCACCGGGACCGGATGTACGTCGGCGAGGAACGCGGCGACCGCCTCCCTTGCAAAACCCTTGCGGCCGGCGACGACCGCGTCCTCCAGGTCGAGGATCACCGCGTCGGCGCCGGACGCCACCGCCTTCGCGAACCGGTCCGGCCGGTCGCCGGGCACGTACAACAACGTGAGCAGCAATCAGATCACCCCGCGTGTACGCAACGACGCCAGCTCGGAGGCGTCGAAGCCCAGCGCGCCGAGGACCGCGTCGGTGTCCTGGCCGTGGCGCCGCCCGGCATGGCGGATCTCGCCCGGCGTCTCGGACAGCCGGAACGGCACGTTCTGCATCCGTACCTCGCCCAGCTCCTCGTCGGGCACCGTGTGAACGGTGCCGAGGGCCGCGTACTGCGGGTCCGCCAGGATGTCCCGCACGTCGTAGACGGGTGCCACCGCCGCCTGCGCCGCCTCGAACGCGGCCACGACCTCGTCGCGGTCGCGCTCCGCCACCCAGGCGGCGACCGCGGCGTCGAGCTCGTCGGCGTGCGCGGCCCGGCCGCTGCCGCTGGCGAACCACGGCTCGTCGACCAGTTCGGGCCGCCCGACCAGCCGGAGCACCCGTTCGGCGATGCTCTGCGCGCTCGTCGAGACCGCCACCCAACGACCATCGGCGCACCGGTACGTGTTGCGCGGCGCGTTGTTGTTCGACCGGTTGCCCAGCCGGGGCTGCACGTAGCCGACCTGGTCGTACCAGGTGATCTGCGGTCCGAGCATCGCCATGATCGGCTCGATGATGGCCAGGTCGACCACCTGCCCGGTGCCGCTGACGTCCCGGGAGCGCAGGGCCAGCATCACCGCGTACGCCGTGGCCAGCGCGGCCACCGAGTCGGCCAGCCCGAACGGCGGCAGGGTCGGCGGACCGTCCGGCTCCCCGGTCGCGGCGGCGAAGCCGCTCATCGCCTCGGCCAGCGTGCCGAAGCCGGGCCGGCGGGCGTAGGGGCCCACCTGCCCGAACCCGCTGACCCGGGCGATCACGAGGCGCGGGTTGACGGCGTGCAACTCGGCCGGGCCGAGGCCCCACCGCTCCAGCGTGCCGGGACGGAAGTTCTCGACCAGCACGTCGGCGTCGGCCAGCAGCCGGCGCAGCAGCGCGGCACCGTCAGGGTCCGACAGGTTGAGGGTGACCGTCCGCTTGTTGCGGCCCAGCACCTTCCACCACAGCCCGACGCCGTCCTTGGCCGGGCCGTGGCCGCGGGCCGGGTCGGGCTTGGCCGGATGCTCCACCTTGACCACGTCGGCGCCGAAGTCACCGAGGAACGCCGCCGCCAGCGGCCCGGCGAACAGCGTGGCCAGGTCGACAACCTTCACACCGTCAAGCGCAGCCGTCATGGCGTTCCCTTGAGCGGGTCGACGGTCGTCAGGAAGACGTCGCCGTTGCCGGGCGCTCCGCCGCCGATCGGCGACCCGGCGGTGAACCCGCTGACCAGCAGGCGGCCGTCGGCCGTGCGGGTCGCGTAGACGTTCTCCTCACCGAACGGGTCGGCCGCGTCGTCCCGGGCCGTGCCGTACTGGGCCACGCCCTGTTGGCGGCCGCGGGCGTCGAGGCGCAGGGTCAGCACGTCGGCACCGCCGACCGGCAGACCGAGTGCGCTGCCGGTGAAGCCGACCACCGCGACGTCGCCGCCGGGCAGGGGCACGACGTCCGCGCCCGCGTCGGCGCCGGGGCCGCCGGTGACCACCTGCCAGCGCTGCTTGCCGGCCGTGGAATAGGCGGCGGTCAGGACATCGCCGTTGGCCGACCCAGTGGCTACCGCCAGGCCGTTCGTGTTGATCGCGACGCCGCCGAGGAGGTCGTCGTCGGCACCACCGACGGCGGTGACCCAGCCGGGTTCGCCGTTGGTGCCGTAGTGGGCCAGCCAGCCGTCGAGGCCGCCGAGCGGTGTCGTGCCGGGCATCCCGGCGGAGGTGCTGCCGGCGACGTAGACGCCGTTCGCGTCGGCGGCGACCGCGTAGGCCTTGTCCTCGCCGGGACCGCCGAGCTGCCGGCTCCAGACGACACGGCCGTCCGGGGCGACCCGGGCCAGCACCGCGTCCTTGTCACCGGCCGTCGGCTGGCCGGCGAACGAGCCGCTGGTGTAGCCGGCGACGTAGGCGCCCCCGTCCGGCGCAGCGGCCAGCGCGTAGAACCGGTCGGCCTTGGCCGCGTCACCGACCTGGGTGAGCCAGGAACGCTGCCCGGAGGCGGTCAGCCGGGTCAGGAACGCGTCGTCCGCGGGGCTGCCCGGGTGCGTGCCGTCCAGGTCGCCGCGGGTGTAGCCGGCCGCGAGCACACCGCCGTCGGCCAGCGCCGCGACGCCGTACAGGCGGTCGTTGGCCGGGGTGCCGAACTGCGCCGTCCACCCGCCGATCCGGCTCACCACGGCGTCGAGCCCGCCGGCGTACGGCTGGCCGGCGACCCCGCCGGAGGCCGCGTAGCCGATGGTGGTCGCGCCGTCGGGGTGAGCCGCGACGCCGCCCGCCCAGTCCTGGCCGGCGGTGCCGTGCAGAGGTCCGGGCAGACCGGCCGGCGGTGTGGCGCTCAGCGTGCCCGCGAGGTGCTTGAGACCGTCCACGAAGGCCGGTCGCCAGACGTCCCAGTCGTGGCCGCCGTCGATCACGCGGAACTCGGCGGCGACACCGTCGGCGCGGCGCACGGAGTTGTAGAGCGTGGCGGCCTCGTAGTCGAGGTCGTGTGCCGCGTCGGCCGGGTCCGGGTTGGCCCACTCGTCGTCACCGACGGCGATGTACATCCGCACCGGAGTGTCCTCGTCGCGGTCGGCGAGCAGGCCGGGTAGTTGAGCCGCTGGTAGACCTCGTCGGAGAAGCGTTCCTCGCCCGCGCCGAACGCGCCGAACTCGCGGGCGGACGAGTCGACCGGCGGCAGCGGGCGGTAGACCGCCGGGCTGAGCACCAGGGCGTTGGCGAACAGGTCGGAGTGCGCCAGGGCGTACCGCAGCGCGCCGGCGCCGCCCATCGAGTAGCCGCCGATGAGCCGGGCGCCGCGGTGCGCGGCCGTGCGGTACGTGGCGTCGACATGCGCCACCAGGTCCCGGGTGAAGGCCGTCTCGACCGGTCGGCCCGGGTCGTCGGCGCCGGTGTAGGCGGAGTCGACGTAGTAGTTGCCGCGGCTGCTCCACGGCGCGTCCGGCAGCACGGCGATGACCGGCGGCACGTCGCCGTCGGCGATGAGCTTGTCCAGGTCGGCCTTCACCCGCGTCCAGGCCTCATGGTGTCGCCGCGGCCGTGCAGCAGGTAGAGCACCGGGTACTCGGGTGCTGGCCGCCTTGTCGTAGCCGTACGGCAGGTAGACGGTGTAGTCGATGCTGCCGCCCAGCGCCGGTGACGGCGCCACGGCGGTGGCCAGGGTGCCGGCGCGGAGGCGTTCCGCGCCGGCCGGGCCGGGCATCGCACCGGCCAGGCCGAGCGCGAGGAGCACGACGGCCGCCCCGCCGCCGATCCGCCACAGTCTGCTCATCAGGTCACTCCTCGGTATGCGGGAGGTCGGCGGCGCAGCGGAATCCGACTGGTCGGAGCGGGTCAGTCCAGCGCCGGTCAGCAGCAGCTTCACCGAGACGTCGGCCGGCTGCGGGCCGCCGTCGAAGTACCAGTCGGAGCCTTCGGCCCGATAAGCGCGCGCCGCCCTTGAGGATCACGAACCGGGTGCGCCCGTCGCGTGTGCTCGCTCTCGGTCAGGTTCCACACCAGCGGCTCCCGCCGCACGAGCAGCCCCGCCGCAGCGGCCACCTGCCACTCGTCCTCGGTCGGCAGCCGCAGCCCGGCCCACGCCGCGTAGGCCCGGGCGTCGGCGAGGTCGACGTCGGTGACCGGCGCGTCCGGCCGGACCCGGCCCGGCGGTCGAACCGCTCCGGGCGCGCCGGCCGGTAGCCGGTGGCGCGGAGGAACGCGGCGTACTCGGCCGTGGGTCACCTCGCGCGTCGGCGATCGCGAACCGGCCAAGGTCGACGGTGCGGCGCAGCGTGGCGGTGTGGTGCAGCCGCGGCGGCAGCGGCTTCCACTCGTCGACGTAGGGCGCCTCGCCGTACAGGCCGGTCTCCCGCACCCGGTAGCGGACGGTCAGCTCACGCCGCCCACCGGCGACGGCGACCATGCCGGCCGGCGCATCCGGGAGCGGGCGCCCAGCGGCGTGCGGAGCCGCACGGCGGCGCGGGCCGGGAACGACGGGTCGACCGGATGGCGGCTCGTGCGGCTGCGATAGCCGGCGTCGGTCGACGGTCGCACGGCGGCGATCGCGCCCGGCCGGCAGCGGCCCGCCGACCGCGACCCGGCCGTCGCCAACGGACTGACGGTCAGCGCCGGCACCGGTGACCAGGTCGACGAGCGCCGCCGGCCGCGCCTCGGTGACCAGCCACGGCCCGTCGTGGTCAGCGCCCCGGTTCACCACCGTCCACAGCGGAGCTGTCGTCGTGCGTCCCAGCGGGACGCGTACACCTGGCTGTCGCCGGGGTGGTCGGCGAGCGGCGTCCAGTCCTCGGACCGCAACCAGGCGGCGTGGCTCGCGCTGCACGCGGCGCATCGCCCGCAGCACCGCCCGGTCGCGCTCGTTCCAGCCGACCCAGACGCCGAAGACGCTCTCCCAGACCAGCACGCCGGCGCCGTTGAGCCAGGCCGAGTGCAGCTCGTCGAGGTGGTCGCGGTGCCAGCGGCGGGTGTGGTGCAGCATGTGCCGCCGCTCGAACCACTTCGCCCGCAGCACGCCGGGGACGGCGGAGTCGGCGAACCACTGCGCCCAGGACATCGCGTGGTCGTCGATCCGGGCCAGCGGGACCCGGCTCTCGCCCTCCAGCACCAGGCCGGGGCGGACCGCGTCGAGCGCGGCGCGCAGCGCGCCGGCGCCCTCCTTGAGGGTGTCCAGGAAGACGCCGTCGACGCCGAGCTTGGCGGCGAGCTCGGCCACCTCGGCGGCGTCGCTGCCCGGCTCCCGGCGCGTGCCGGTGTCCCACGGGTTGTAGTCGACGAACACCCGCACCCCGGCCCTGGAACGCCCGCACCACGTCGGGCAGCTCGGGCACGTCCCGGTAGAAGTCGAACTGGTTGCGGTCGTCCAGGCCGATCACCGGGTACGCGTGCCAGAGCACCACGCCGTCGAAGCCGCCGAAGTCCTGCGCGGCGCTCTCGAGGAACTCCGTCGACGGTGAACACGCCGCGCGCGTGGTCGTAGAGCGTCTCGTCCCACAGCCAGGCCAGGCAGATCGTGAAGACAGTCGCCGGCGATCTCGTCGTAGTGACTGCCGGTGTAGCCGAGCCGGGTCCGGGCGCCGGACCGCCACCGGGCGAGCTGCGCCCGCCAGGCCGGCCAGTCGGCCGGGTCGTCCGGCGCGGCGAAGATCTTCGCCTCGTCCAGCTCGGTCAGGTCGGCGTGGCCGGACCAGCGGCACGTCCGTCGGCCGGTCGATGGGGCGCGGGACGTACGGGTTGAAGCTCATGGTGCACCTCGGTACAGGGCGTCGATGGTGGCGCGGTCGGGCAGGGCGGAGGAGGCGCCGGGGCGCTGCGCGCAGGCGGCACCGGCGGCGCACGCCCAGCGCAGGCTCGCCTCGACCGCGTCGCCGCCGCGCTCGGCCCAGGCCACCGCCAGCGCGCCGGTGAACGCGTCGCCGGCCGCGGTGGTGTCCACGGCCTCGATGCGCGGCGCCGGGACCGTCAGGCGCCGACCGTCGCGGTCGGCGTACGCGGCGCCGCGCGCGCCCAGCGTCACCACGACCCGGGGCACCAGCCGCAGCAGCGCGTCGAGCGTCGGCGACGGTTCGCCCGGCGACGATCGCCGCCTCGTGCTCGTTGACCACCAGCAGGTCTACCAGGTCCAGCAGCTCCGCCGGCAGCGACGCGGCCGGCGCGGCGTTGAGCACGACGGTGGTGCCGGCCGCCCGGGCCCAGCCGGCGGCCCGCACCACGGTCGGCAGCGGCACCTCCAGCTGGAGCAGCAGGACGTCGGCCGCGGCGATCGTGGCCCGGTCGTCGTCGTCCAGGGCGGTGAGCGCGGCGTTGGCGCCCGGTGCGACCACGATGATGTTCTCGGCGTCCCGGTCGACGGCGATCAGCGCGACACCGGAGGGGCCGGGCACGGTACGCAGCCCCCGCACACCGATGCCGGCGCCGACCAGGCTCGCCCGCAGCAGCGCGCCGAACTCGTCGGACGCCGACCGCGCCGACGAAGTCGCACACGGCTCCGGCCCGGGCCGCGGCGACGGCCTGGTTGGCGCCCTTGCCACCGGGCACGGTGCGGAAGTCCTCGCCCAGCACCGTCTCGCCCGGCCGGGGCAGCTGCGGCGTCGTGACGACCAGGTCCAGGTTGGTGCTGCCGACGCACCACCACCCGCGCGCTCATGCCGCCGCCTCCCTTCGGTCGGCGGAGCAAGAGCGCAGGCGGCTGAGTTGACCGCGCTCGCTTCGCTCGCTCACCGCGCCGCCTCCGCCAGCACGAGGGTACGCCGGGCCAGTTCGTCGAAGCCGATCCCGTCGAAACCGGCGATGCTGCTGGCCAGCCGGTTGCGCAGCGGAGCGACCCAGCGCTCCGGCAGCGCGGCCGCGCCGGACAGCGCGCCGGTGACCGCGCCGACGGTGGCACCGGTCGAGTCGGTGTCCCACCCGCCGCTGACCACCGCGCAGATGGACCGTTCGAGGTCGCCCCGGCCGTACGCGAGGGCGGCGGCCACCAGGGCGGCGTTGTTGCGCACGTGCACCCAGTGCAGGTGGCCGTGCCGGGCGTACAGCTCGTCGACCACGCGCTCCCAGTCGTCGGCGCCGGCACCGAGGGCCCGCGCGTCGCGGACGGTGGCCGCGAACCGGCTGCGCGGCGGCAGCACCGCCTCGGCCGCGTCCAGCACCTCGTCCACGGTGCCGGCGACCGGCGCGGCGGCCCCCAGCGCCGCGGCCTACATGCGCGCCGTGCACCCCGCTGCGGACGTGGCTGACCGTGGCGTCCCGCCAGGCCAGCTCGGCGGCGCGGTCCGGGTCGGCCGGGGTTGACCCAGCCGTAGACGTCGGTGCGGATCTGCGCGCCGATCCACTCGCGGAACGGGTTGTGCCGCCGGGCACTGGCCGGCGGCGCGTGGCCCGAGCAGCAGGTTGCGGTAGGCCACCCGCTCGGCGGTGAAGACCCGGCCGCCGGGCAGCCAGTCCAGCCACGCCTGCGCCACGTCGTCGCTGGTGAAGCCGCGCCGTGCGTCTCGAGCAGGCGCAGCGCCAGCAGCGCGTAGTTGAGGTCGTCGTCCTCGGGCATGCCGTCGATGTTCTCGGCGAGGCTGGTCGGCGCGCTGCGCCGGTTCCAGGGCCAGCGCGCGGCGACCTCGGCCGGCAACCCCTGCGCGGTGAACCAGTCCCGCAGCGGCCAGCCGCCGGTCGCGGTGAGGATCTCCCGGATTCCCGTCGCGAGGGATCTTCTCCACCGGCTTGCCGAGCAGGCAGCCGACCGCCCGGCCGAGCCAGGCACCGTGCAGCCGGTCGTGCGTCGACGGTCGGTCGGCAGTGACCAGGCGGCGGGCCAGGTCGCCCGCAGGTCCGGCCAGCTCGTCCGGCTCGTCCGTCGCGTCGACCGCCGGCAGCGCGTCGGCGGCGTCCAGCAGTTCCACGGCCAGGGCCCGCAGGGCCGGCGTCGCCGGGTTCGGCGACGCCCCGCTGACCGGCGGGGTCGGGTCGCCGCCCGCCGCAACGTCCAGCGCTCGGCCAGCGCCGACACGTCGCGTCCCTCGTCCCGGCTGGCCGCGAGCTCGTGCGGCAGCAGGTCCTCGGGCTGGACCCAGGTGATCCTCACAGCGCCGGTGCCCCGGCCAGTGCCGGCGAACCGCTCGGCCGCGCCGGGCGAACCGGCTCGCGGTCGCGTTCGAAGACCTCGGTGGCGACCGCCGCGAGCTCGCGGGCCGGCGCCTCCAGGTCGGTCTGCGAGGCGGTGGCGACCGCCGTCGGACCAGTCCGCCGGGACCGCGGCCGCGCCGCCGAGCGCGCCGGCGATCGCGCCGGCCATGGTGGCGGTCGAGTCGGCGTCCCGGCCGTAGTTGACCGCGCCGAGCACCGCCGGGCGGAACTCGCCGCTGGCCACGACCAGCATGCCGAGGGCGACCGGCAGCTCCTCGATCGCGTGCAGCCGGCTCGGGCGGCGGGCGCCCAGACCCGGGCTGCGGTAGTCCTCGCCGACGGTGTCGAAGGGCGCGACCGCGGCCCGCAGCGCGGGGATCGCCGTGCGCCAGTCCTGGTGTCCCCGCGGCCTCCTTGACCACCGCGTCGATCGCAGCGCGGGTGCCGTCCCGGGCCACGTCGAGCGCCGGCCGTGACCACGTCGTCGACGCGCGCCCCGGGGGTCGCCGCCGCGGCGACCGCGGCGGCGAAGACCGCCGCGGCCTCCCGCCCGTAGCTGTGCTGGTGCGCCCCGGCGATCTCCACCGCCTCGGCGTACGCCCCGGCCGGGTCGCCCGCGTTGACGATGCCGACCGGGGCCATGTACATGGCCGCGCCACAGTTGACGATGTTGCCGACCCCGGCCTCACGCGGGTCCGCGTGTGCGTGGTGCAGGCGGGTGACCAGCCAGCGCTCGGCGGCCGCGAGCCGCAGGAAGGTCACCCCGTCCCGCTCCAGGTCGGGGATGCGCACCACCCGCTCGATCAGATCGGGGACCAGCAGATCCGCCACGTCGTACGCGTCGAGGTGGTCCCGTTTGGCCGCGTACGCGCGTACCAGGGCGTGGGTCATCAACGTGTCGTCGGTGATGTGCCCGTCGCCCTTGTGGTACGGCGCGAGTGGCCGCGCGGTGGCCCAGTCGGCGTGGAAGGGGGGGACGATCCCCTCGACCCAGCCGCCGAACCGGGCCCGGATCTGTTCCGGCAGTGCCGTTTCGGTGGCGCCGCCGAGGGCGTCTCCGACCGCGGCGCCGACCAGAGCACCGACCGATGTGTCGAGCAAGAGTGACATTGCTACCTCAGAACCTGCTTGCCACCGTCGATCAGCTGGGTCGCCAGCTGGTCCAGGGTGATCTTGTTGGCGAAGTACTGCTGGAGGGCCGGGGTGGCGAACTTGGTCTTCCACTCCGGGTAACCGTCGGCCTGCTGGAACGGTGCGACGGTCAGGTCCGGCGGCGCTGTCCGCGGCGACGTCCCAGCCGTTCTTGCCCTCGGTGAGCTTGACGAGCTCCTCGTGGCCTGCTTGCCGGTCGGGATCAGCCAGTCGCCCTTGGCCAGCGCGGCCATGTTGCGTCGGGTTGAGGAAGTAGGCGATGAACTGCGCCGCCTGCTCCTTGTGCTTGGAGTCGGCCGAGACGGACAGCGTCTGCGGGTTCGCCGCCTGCTTGGCGGACAGCCCCTTGAGCGGGGGCAGCGTGACCCACTCGAAGTCGGCCGGCGCCTGCTCGACCATCTGCTGGCGCAGCGAGACCGAGCCGGGCAGCATCGCGTACTTGCCGGCGAAGAAGCCGGGCAGCGTGTCGGCGCCGCTCATGCCCAGCGCTTCCGGCGAGGCCGTCTTCGACGTGTAGAGCATGTCGTGGATCCGCTTCGGGATCTCCTTCTCGGCGTCGCCGACTTGACCTCGGTCTTGCCGCCGTCCGAGTAGAAGAACTTGCCGTCGAAGTTGAGCGCCAGGTTCAGCACCCGGTTGGTCGGCGACTTGAGCGCCCAGGCCACGCCGTACTGGCCGGACTGGTCAGCTTCTGGGCGTTGGCCTGGAACTCGTCCCAGGTCCAGCCGCCGTCGGCCGGCGGCACCGCGACGCCAGCGGCGTCCAGCAGCTTCTTGTTGGCGATGACGACCTGCGACTCCAGCAGGAACGGCACGCCGGTGACCTGGCCGTCGAAAGTGACGGTGTCCCACACGCCCTGGTCGATCTGACCCTTGAGGTCGCCGGGGATCAGGTCCGTCAGGTCGGCCAGGTAGCCCTGCTTGCTGAACTCGCCGATCGAGGCGGCCTCGTAGTGGATGATGTCCGGGGCGTCGCCGCCCTCGAACGAGGTGAGCAGCTGGTCGTGCACCGAGTTCCAGTCACCCTGGACGTACTCGACCTGGATGTCGGGGTGCTCGGCGTTCCACTTGGCGACCAGGTCCTTGTTGGCCTGCAGCGACTCCTTCTGCCACGCGAGGCTGAGGAAGCGCAGCTTGACCGGGCCGGACGAGGCCTCGTCGTCGCCGCCGTCACCGCACGCGGCGAGCGCGCCGACGCCGACGACCGCGACCGCCGCGGCAGCGGCTAGTCGACGGAACCGGATAGGGAGCATCGGGGGTTACCTCCTTGGGGTTGGGAGGATGGATCAGCCCTTGACCGCGCCGGCGAGCGACCCGGACGAGAGCCGGCGTTGCATGAACGCGAAGAAGATCAGGCTGGGCAGCGTGGCCAGCAGCGAGCCGGCGGCCAGCGGGCCGAGGCGGGCGGTGCCCTCGATGCCGACGAACCGGGCGAGCGCGACCGGCAGCGTCGCCAGCTCGGGCGTCTTGATCAGCACCAGGGCGAAGAAGAACTCGTTCCAGGCCGAGATGAAGGAGAACAGCGCGGTCGCCACGAGGCCCGGCGCGAGCAGCGGGAAGACCACCCGGCGCAGGATCTGCAGCCGGCTCGCGCCGTCGACCGACGCGGCCTCCTCCAGCTCCCGCGGGATGTTGCGGACGAAGCCCTGGAGCATCCACAGCGCGAACGGCAGCGCCCAGACCACGTAGATCAGCACCAGACCGGCGTGCGTGTTGACCAGGCCGGCCTGCCGCAGCACCAGGAAGATCGGGATGATCAGCAGGACGAACGGGAAGAGCTGGGAGACCAGCACCCAGCCCAGGGCCACGGTGCCGAGCTTGGAGCGGAACCGGGCCAGCGCGTACGAGGCCGGCATGGCGACGAGCACGGTGATCACGGCCGAGGACAGCGAGACCTGGAGGCTGTTCCAGCGCCGCCCGGCCGAGCTCCTGCTCGGTGAACGCCTGCACGAAGTTGTGCAGCGTCGGGTTGTGCGGGATCAGCGTCGGGTGCAGCTGGACCAGTTCCCGCGGCGGCTTGAACGCCGTCGAGAGCAGCCAGACCAGCGGGAACCCGAGGAAGACCAGGTACGCGGCCAGGGTCAGGTACTGCAGGATCCGACCGGTGCGGCTGGGTTTGCCGGCATGTCAGTTCGCCTCCCTCAGCCGGCGACGGAGGTAGATGGCGAGCAGCGCCACGATGATCACGACCATCGCGTTGCCGAGCGCGGCCGCGTAGCCGAAGTTGCCGTAGCGGAACGCCTCCTCGTACGCGAAGAGCATCGGCAGCATGGTCTTGCCGCCCGGTCCGCCCGCGGTCAGCACGTAGACCAGGCCGAACGAGTTGAAGTTCCAGATGAAGTCCAGCGACGTGATCGCCACGATGACCGGCATCAGGGCCGGCAGCGTGACGTGCCGGAACCGGTGCCAGGTGCTGGCGCCGTCGACGGCCGCCGCCTCGTGCAGCTCGCGGGCCACGCCTTGCAGGCCGGCGAGCAGGACCACGGTGGTCTGCGGCATGCCGGCCCAGACGCCGACGACGATCACCGCGGGCAGCGCGGTGCTGAAGTCGCCGAGCCAGTTGGTGCGCAGCCCGTCGGCGCCGATCCGGTGGAAGAACTCGTTGAGCAGCCCGGCGTCCGGGTGGTAGACCAGCTTCCACAGGATGCCGACGACGACCGGCGGCATCGCCCACGGCACGACGGCCAGCACGCGGGCCACGCCCCGGAAGCGCAGCTGCTGGTTGAGCAGCAACGCGAGGCCGAGGGCGAGGACGAACTGGAGCACCGTCACGCCGAACGCCCAGAACAGGCCGACCTTGAACGAGTTCCAGAACAGCTCGTCGCCGAGCAGCTCCCGGTAGTTCTGCAGGCCGGTGAAGCTGACCTCGACGTTGCGGCCGGCGCGGGCGTCGGTGAAGCCGAGGTAGATGCCCCGCAGCAGCGGGAACACCGAGAGCACCAGGACCGGCAGCAGCGTGGGGAGCAGCAGCAGGTAGATGGTTGTCCGGTCGGCCCGGGCCCGGGCGCCGGGACGGCGCTTTTCCACCGTCGTCATGACGTCACCCCTTCGCGGGATTGGCGGCGCGCCGGGATCGCCGCGCTCGACGCACGGACCGCGAGGCTGGGTTCGACCGACGCGCGGCGCGCGGGCAGGGTCGGCTCGGCGATGCGTTGCAGGAGCAGTTCGGCCGCGCGGCGACCACGCTCGGCCGAGCCGAGCGAGACGCTGGAGAGCTGGGGAAACATCATCTGGGCCAGCTCGGTGTCGTCCATGCCGACCAGGGCGACGTCGGTCGGCACGCGCCGGCCGAGGGCGAGCAGCGCGTGCAGGGCGCCGGCCGCGATGAGGTCGTTCGCGCAGACCAGGGCGTCCGGCTCGGCACGGGCCAGCAGCCGTTCGGTGGCGGCGCGGCCGGCGGCGTACTGGAAGTCGCCGACCTCGATCAGGTTCTCGTCCACCGCGATGCCGTGCCGGGCCAGCGCGGCGCGGAATCCCGCGTCGCGAGCGGCGCCGGGGACGGTGTCGAGGGGGCCGTTGACGAAGCCGATCCGGCGCCGGCCGGTGGCGACCAGATGGTCGACCGCCAGCGCGATGCCGCGCCGCGAGTCGGTGCGCACGTTGTCGACCGGAGCGTCCTCGGCGAGCTGGCCGATCACGACCACCGGCACCGGGCTGTCGACCAGCGCGGCCAGATGGTCGGCGGTGACCCGGATCGGCGAAATGATCATGCCGTCCACATAGCGGTTGGCCAGCCGGCGCAGCAGCGTGGTCTCGTTGTCGATCCGCCCACCGGTGGCGTGCACCAGCAACTGCCGCCCGGAGGACGCGACCACCGCCTCGATGGCGCGCATCATCTGCACGTAGACGGGGTTGCCGATGTCCTCGACGGCCAGGGCGACCAGTTCGGTGCGCTGCGACTGCAGCGACCGGGCGATCGCGTTCGGCACGTAGCCCATCTCGGCCGCGGCCGCACGGACCTTGCGCACGGTCTCCGGGCTACCGCCGACACCGTTCAGCACCCGGGACGCGGAGGCGATGGAGACACCGGCGCGCTCGGCGACGGTATGCACCGTCGGCCGGCCGTCGCCGGAGTCCTGTAAACGTTTACGACTCACGCTCCGCACCTCCACCCGATAGCTGTAAACGTTTCCGGGAGTTTGCGCCGAGATCAGCGAGGGGGTCAAGACCTCGTTACGAATATGTTTCCGGTTCCATCGAATGTTCGACGCTCGCGGACCGGTCCGACTACGAACGGTCACGGTGTCGCGGACCGGGGCGTTTGTGGGTTGGTGGGGGAGGCGGTGATTAGTGGGTGGGGGGGCCGATTGGAGCAGGCCGGAGAACGTGCTCTATGAATGGGAGCAGTAGGCGGGCGGGCGCGGTGTGCCCGGTTCCGCGGCGCACGGGCGGCTAGGGTGGCCGCATGACCCGGGACGAGTTGGTGGCGTACTGCCTGGCCAAGCCCGGCGCGTGGCCCGACGAGCCGTGGGAGGGCGACCAGGTCGCCAAGGTGGGTGGCAAGATCTTCGCGTTTCTCGGTGCCGGACCGCCGCCCACCGTCGGGCTCAAGTGCGGTGCCAACCGGGAGATGGCCGACGAGTGGCTGGCCCGCTACCCGGACTCCGCGCGCGGTGATGGCCTACATCGGACGGTCCGGCTGGAACACCCTCCAGGTCGGCACCGGCATCCCCGACGACGAGATCCTCGAGGCGATCGACGCCTCCTACGACGCCGTCGTGGCCAAGCTGCCCAAGCGCGAGCGCCCCTAGCGAGGTCGGCTCAGCTCAGGTCGCGGGCGAACGGCCATCGGCGGCCGACCGCGACGTGGGTGATCACCGAGAACGCGAGTGCGTTGAGGCTGGCGTGCACCACGAACTCGCTCGGTTCGAGGCGGCCGAAGTCGACGGTCCGCGCGTACGCCGTCAGCACCACGTAGAGCACCACCGCCAGCGCGGACACCGTGGTCACCGACAGCCATTTGTCCATCACCGCGCTCACGTGCGGGCGCACCGCGTTCTCGAACAGCATCGAGACCACCAGGCCCGCGGCGATGAAGCCCGCCGCGCCGGCGATGATCTTCGCCGGGCTGACCGCCAGGTGGATCAGGGTGTACGTGGCCCAGCCACCCAGGATCACCGTCCCGTTCGCCAACAGCAGCCGCAGCCAGCGGCGCTGGACCAGGTTGAACGGCCAGCCCCGCCACGTCACGTAGAGCCAGGTCTGCCAGGCGCCGATCGTCACGGTCAGGGCACCCAGCGCGGCGCCGGACATCGGACCCGTCTGGCCGCGCAGGCCGGTGGACGGCGGCGGGTGCACGTCGACGACGAGGTAGTAGACCAGCAGCGCGGCGCCCCAGGCCACCGCGGCGGCCAGCAGCCCGGCCGGCACCCGCGGCAGCTTGCGCAGTGGCCACCCCTCGTTGACCAGGGTGAACTGCAGCATCGCGGTGAACGCGACGCCGGCGATGGGCAGCGTGGCCGGGAAGGTCGGCAGGTGGCCGGGTCCCGGGTTCGGGTCGAACACGCCGCGTGGGTCGACCCCGCCGGCTATCAGCTGGCCGAGGAACGTCAGTCCCACGCCGAGCGCGACGATGAACAGGGTGTTGAGCCAGCCGGACAGCCAACGCGGCGCGAGCGCGGTGCCCGGCCAGTCGTTCCACCAGAAGGCGACGACCGCGACCGGGACGAGCGAGAAGGTGACCAGCGGGCCGATCACCACGACCGACCGGGCTGGACCGTCGAGCGCGAACGCCAGCGCGACCGCGATCGGCACCACCAGCAGCAACCCGGCGAGGCCGAGCCACGGTTGGCGGGCGACGCTCCGCCGCAGTGCGGCCCGGACGGCCGGCCCCAGCTCCCGGGTGGGAGTGCTGATGACCGGCCGCTCCGGTAGGGCGGCGGCCGCGCTCAGCTCATCCCGCGCCGCCACCGTTCATCACGACCTCGGCGGTCATCGGCAGCTCGTTCATCCGCCGGCCCGTGGCGTGGAAGACCGCGTTGGCGATCGCCGCGGCGGCGCCGACCTGGCCCACCTCGCCGACGCCCTTGACGCCCAGCGGACCGACCACGTCGTCCTCCACCTCCACGAAGTCGACCTGGATGTCGGGAATGTCGGCGTGCACGGGCACGAGATACTCACCGAGGTTGTTCAGCGCCCAGCGCCCGGACTGGCGGTCGATCTGGTTGCCCTCCAGCAGCGCCTGGCCGAGGCCCCAGAGCATGCCGCCGAGCAGCTGGCTGCGGGCGAGCTTGGGGTTGAGCACCCGGCCGGGCGCGAACACACCGACCATCCGGCGGACCCGGACCAGGCCGAGGTCCTTGTCGACGGCCACCTCGGCGAACTGCGCGCCGAAGGTGAGCAGGCCGTGCGGCGTGGTGAACGGCGGCGGGGTCCAGCTGCCCAGCGCCTCCATGTCGAGCAGGCGGTTGCGTTGCAAGCAGGTCCGCGTAGGACTCGCTGATCGACGGGTCCAGAGTGGACGTCATCCGGCCGTCCGCCGCCCGCACCGAGCTCGGTGACAGCCCGTGCAGCGGCGACTTGTCGTCGTTGACCGCGTGTGCGATCAGCTCGTTGCGCAGCGTCGTGCCGGCGTTGTGCACGGCGGACGACGCCATCGTGGCGCCCATCGACCCGACCGCCGACGTGGTGTTGGGCAGGTCGGTGTCGCCGGCCTCGAAGCGCAGCACGGCCATGTCGACGCCGAGCGCGTCGGCGCCGACCTGGGACATCGACGTGGTCACGCCGATGCCGAACTCCTGCGCGCTGGTCTGCATGACCACGCTGCCGTCGTTGAAGATCCGGGCCCGGGCGTGCTGCACCGGCATGAAGAACGCGACCGGGTAGCCGGCGCCGGCCACGCCAGTGCCGATGAGGTCGTTGCCGTCCTGGCGTACGCCCGGCGTCGGGTCGCGATCGGCCCAGCCGAACAGCTCGGCGCCGCGGCGCAGGCAGTCCGCCATGCCGTCGCTGGACCACGGGTTGCCGTGGTTGTCGATCGGCGGGTGGTTCATGATCCGGAGCTCGACCGGGTCCATGTCGAGCTCGTACGCCAGCCGGTCCATCGCCGTCTCCAGCGAGAACGACCCGAGCGACTCGCCCGGTGCCCGGGTGAACGTCGGCGTCATCGTGTTGCCCTTGATCAGGCTGTGCGTGCCCAGGTAGTTGTCGCAGCCGTAGATCTGGGTCGAGACGCCGGTCGCCGGCTCGGCCCAGTCGTCGAACGGCGAGGTGACCGAGAGCTTCTGGTGGCGGATCGCGGTCAGCCGCCCGTCGCGGCCGGCGCCCAGCGTGATCCGCTGCTCCTGCTCCTCGCGGTGGCCGTTGGAGGTGAAGGTCTGCGGCCGGGTCAGCGCCAGCCGCACCGGGCGCCCGACCTGCCGGGCGGCCATCGCGGCCAGCGTCACGTGCGGCCAGACCATCGCCTTGGAGCCGAAACCGCCGCCGACGAAGTGGGTGATCACCCGGACGTCGGACAGCGGGATGCCGAGCAACGTCGCGACGGTGAGCTGGCTGGCCCGTACGCCCATGGTGGAGTCCCAGAGCGTGAGCCGGTCGCCGTCCCACTGCGCCGTGGTCACCGAGGTCTCCAGCGGGTTGTGGTGGTTCGCCGCGAAGTGGTAGGTCGCGTCGACGGTCACCTCCGCCGAGGCGA
The DNA here is from genome assembly GCA_963840005.1 of uncultured Actinomycetota bacterium. Classification (GTDB taxonomy): domain Bacteria; phylum Actinomycetota; class Actinomycetes; order Mycobacteriales; family Micromonosporaceae; genus Asanoa. The sequence continues at coordinate 192,005 of CAWIXO010000012.1, forward strand.
GGGCCCCGGCCACGTCACCGCGCTCGTCGCGGGCCGGCATCAGGCCGCCGAAGAGCGTCTTCGCCTCGTACGCCTGGCCGCCGCCCGTCCTCGATCGTGGCGACCGGGACGCCCTGCGTCGTACGTCGATGTCGAGCAGCGCGGCGGCGTGCGCGGCCTGTTCCGGCGAGTCGGCGATCACCAGCGCGACCGGCTGGCCCCAGTAGTGCACGACGTCGTCCTGCATCGGGAAGAAGCTCTCCCCCGGCGCCGGCTGGCCGGCCAGCGACGGCAGCAGGTGCGGCTGCGTTGGCCACCTTCTGGGTGTTCCGGTGGGTCATGATGCCGCAGACGCCGCCGGCCGCCTCGGGCCGCGGTCGTCGTCGATCGACACCACCCGGCCGTTGGCCACGTCGGCGCCGACGATCAGCCCGTACGCGAGGTCGGGCAGCACGATCTCGCCGCAGTAGCGGCCGGTGCCGGTGACCTTGTCCGGCCCGTCGACGCGGTTGACCGGCTTGCCCAACACCGGGCTCATGACGATCACCTCGCTGCAGCTCCCGGACGATCGCCCGCTTGGCGAACGTCACCTTGAACGCGTTCATCGGCCGGGTGTCGGCGTCGGCCAGTTCCGCGTCGGCGGCGGCCGCGAAGTTCTCCGGCCGTCGCCGGGCGGCCGATCAGCGCCTCCTCGGCCCGGTGCGCCCGCCACGGCACGGTGCCGACGCCGCCGAGCGCCAGCCGCACCTCGGCGACGTTGCCCGCGTCGTCGACCCGCATCGCGGAGAAGACCGAGACCAGCGCGAACTCGTACGAGGCCCGGTCGCGGTGCTTGACGTAGCGGGACGTGCGGGCGACCGGCAGGTCGGGCACGTCGATCGCGACGATCAGCTCGCCGTGCGCCAGCGGGTGCTCGACGCTCGGGGTGTCGCCCGGGCGCAGGAAGAAGCTCTCGATCGGGATCGTCCGCGTGCCGTCCGGGCCGATCGTGCGGACCACCGCGTCCAGCGCGACCAGCGCCACCGCCACGTCCGACGGGTGGGTCGCGATGCACTGGTCGGAGGTGCCCAGGATGGCGTGCCCGCGGTTGACCCCGTTCAGCGCGGAGCAGCCGCTGCCGGGCTCGCGCTTGTTGCAGGGCGACTCGGCCGTCGCGGAAGTAGGCGCAGCGCGTGCGCTGGCACATGTTGCCGCCCATCGATGGCCATGTTGCGCAGCTGCTCGGAGGCGCCCAGCAGCAACGCCTGCGACATGCCGGGATAGCGCTCGACGATCCGCGGTGCCCGGGCGACGTCGCTCATCCGGGCCATCGCGCCGATGCGTACGCCGCCGTCGTCGAGGTCTTCGAGATCGGTCAGCGGCAGGTCGTTGACGTCGACCAGCAGCGTCGGCTGGATCACGCCGAGCCGCAGCAGGTCGATCTCCGTGGTGCCGCCGGCCAGGAACGCGCTGTCCGGGTTGCCGGCTGACCGCGGCGACCGCGTCGTCGATCGATCCGGCCGCGGAAGAACGTGATCGGGCGCATCGTCATCGACCCCCGTCGTCGTCCGCGTCGCGCACCTCGCGGATCGCCGCGTGGATGTTCGGGTAGGCCTGCGCAGCGGCAGATGTTGCCGCTCATGTGCTCGGCGATGTCCGCGTCGGTGCCGGCGTTGCCCTCGCGGATCAGCGCGATGGCCGACATGATCTGCCCCGGCGTGCAGTAGCCGCACTGGAACGCGTCGTGGTCGATGAACGCCTGCTGCATCGGGTGCAGCTCACCGTCCGCGGCGATGCCCTCGATCGTGGTGACCTCGTGGCCCTCGCAGGCCATCGCCAGGGTCAGGCAGGACAGCACCCGGCGGCCGTCCACCCAGACCGTGCACGCGCCGCAGGTGCCCTGGTCGCAGCCCTTCTTGCTGCCGGTCAGGTCGAGATGCTCGCGCAGCGCGTCGAGCAGGCTGACCCGCGGTTCCAGCTCGACGGGGTAGGTCGAACCGTTGACGTCGAGGGTGACCGGTTCGCGTTCCGGACCCCGTACACCCGTGACCGCGGGCGCGGTCGATTGGTTGATTGCCATCGCTCGCTCCTCGGCTGTCGCCAGAACTTCAGCATTGCCAGCCGGATGAGCGACCTGCGGGCGATCGGGAAATCCGGCGTGCTATCCGGCGAGAAGCGTGTCGAGGGGCACCTTGGGGTCGGCCAGGGCCTCGAGGTCGACATCCTTGCCGGTGTAGCCGCCACGCACGAGTTTCTGGATATCGTCCTGTACGTCCCATACGTTGACGTTCATCCCGGCCAGCACGTGCCCCCGCCGGGTCCAGAACGCCATGAACTCCGGCGCCTTGCCATCCACGATGGACGGATCGCCGCGGAACACCACCCGGTCGTAGCCGCCGCGCGGGTACCAGCCGGCCAGCTCCATGCCCAGGTCGTACTGGTCGGTGAAGAAGTAGGGCAGCCGGTCGTAGGAGACCTCCTGCCCGAGCATCGACCGGGCCGCCGCCGGCCCTCCGTTGAGCGCGTTGGCCCAGTGCTCGACCCGGACGTGCTCGTGCACCAGCGGGTGGTACGCCGACACGACGTCGCCGCAGGCGTAGATGTCGGGGTCGCTGGTGCGCAGCGCGGCGTCGGTCACCACGCCGTCGTCGACCCGCAGCCCGGCGGACCGGGCGAGCTCCACGTTGGGGGTGATGCCCACGGCGACCAGCACGGCCGAGGCCGGCACCTCGGTGTTGTCGTCGAGCACCGCGTGGGTGATCCGGTCGCCGATGCCGCCGAACTCGCGGACCTGGGTGTCGAAACGGAAGTCGACGCCGTGCGCCACGTGCAGGTCGCGGAAGACCTCGCCGACCTCGTCGCCGAGCACCTGGCGCAGCGGCGCGCGGTCGGTCTCGACCACGGTGACGTCACAGCCGAAGTGGCGCGCGGCGGCGGCGATCTCGAGCCCGATCCAGCCGGCGCCGATCACCACCAGCGGGCCGCCCTCGCGCAGGGTCGCGCCGAGCGCCTCGGACTGCTCGATCGTGCGCAGGTGGTGGATCCGCGGACCCTCGGCGCCGGGCAGGTCGAGGGTGCGCGCCGACGAGCCGGTGGCCAGCAGCAGCTTGTCGTAGCCGACCTGCTCGCCGCCGTCGAGGGTCACCCGGTGCGCGGCCGGGTCGAGTGCGGTGACCCGGGTGCTCCGGCGCAGCTCGATCCGCTGGTCGGCGTACCACTGCTCGTCGTGCGCGAACGCCTTGCCACGTTCTTCCTTGCCGAGCAGGTAGCCCTTCGACAGCGGCGGTCGCTCGTACGGAAGCTGGTCCTCCAGCGCCGATGAGCACGATCCGGCCGTCGAAGCCCTCGTCCCGCAACGTCTCGGCGGCCCGTGCGCCGGCCAGCGACGCTCCCACGATCACGAACACCCGCTCACTCATTCGGACAGTCAACCAGAAACTACGTACTGTCGCGTTTCACGCCGTGGTTTGCCCGCGCGGTGGCTAGCCTCCGACGATGACGCAGACCACGGAAGAGTTCGCCGACCGGCTGTTCCGCGCCGCACTCGGCACCGCCGAGATGCTCTCGGTCTACCTCGGCGACCGGCTCGGCTGGTACCGGGCGCTCGCCGAGGGCGGCCCGGCGGACGCGGAGGCGCTGGTCGGCCGGGCCGGGGGCACGCGGCGGTACGCGCACGAGTGGCTGGAGCAGCAGGCCTCGTACGGCATCCTCACCACGACCGCCGACGGCCGGTTCGCCCTGCCGCCGGGTGCCGCCGAGGTGCTCACCGACACCCAGAGCCTGAACTACCTCGCGCCGCTGGCCCGCACCCTCGCCGCCGCCGCGATCCAGCTGCCGGCGCTGGTCAGCGCCTACCGCGACGGCGGCGGGGTCGGCTGGGCCGCGTTCGGCACCGAGATGCGCGAGGCGCAGGCCGACGCGAACCGGCCGTGGTTCGAGCACGCGCTGCCCGCCGCGCTGGCCGGGGTCGCGGACCTGGACGCCGCACTGCGCCGCCCGGGTGCCCGGATCGCCGACGTCGGTTGTGGTGGCGGCTGGTCGTCGATCGCGCTGGCCCGGGCGTACCCGCAGGCCCAGGTCGACGGTTTCGACGTCGACCCGCCGACGGTGGCGATGGCCACCGCCAACGCGAGCGAGGTCGAGCTGCGCGACCGGGTGACGTTCCACCTGGTCGACGCCGGTGCCGGGCTGCCGGACAGCGGCGACTACGACGCGGCGTTCGCCTTCGAGTGCGTGCACGACCTGCCACGGCCGGTCGAGGTACTGGCGGCGATGCGCGGCGCGGTCCGGCCCGGTGCGCCGGTGGTGGTGATGGACGAGGCGGTGGGCGAGTCGTTCCAGGCGCCGGGCGACGACATCGAGCGGCTGATGTACGGCTTCAGCACGCTGGTCTGCCTGCCGGACAGCATGACCGACCCGGAGTCGGTCGGCACCGGCACCGTGATGCGGCCGGAGACGCTGCGCGGCTACGCCCGTGCCGCCGGCTTCACCGACGTCGACGTCCTGCCGATCGAGGACTTCGGCTTCTTCCGCTTCTACCAGCTGCGCCACTAGGGCATGTCTAGGTATACCTAGGCGCGGTCCGGGTCGGCCTAAGGAGGGTGGGCCCGGGAAGTTAGGGAACCGGTCCCGATGTCGCGGTGGGCCCGTCCGAACAGGATGGAGTCATCACCGAAACGTTGGGAGATCCGAGATGTACCAGCACCCCGATCTGATGCTCACCCTGGCCCACGACCACCAGCGCGACCTGATCGCCGACGCCGACCGCAAGCGGCTGTTCAACCGGATCACCCGCCGCCGGACCAGCCGCACCCACCCTGCCCGGGTCGCGCGTTGACCGGGCCGGTGCTCAGCGGGTCAATCGATAGTGCCAGTCGACCGCGGCCGGGTCGGTCAGCGACGCGACCTGGTCGACGACCACCCGCAGCCGGGCCGAGTCGTCGGGGGCCCCCTTCCACGCGGCCGCGAACGCCGGGTCGAGCCCGTCCGGCGCTCGGTCGGCCAGCGCCTCGGCGAGCTCGGTCAGCACGGCCCGCTGCCGCTCGTAGCGGTCGTGGGCGCCCGGCCGGCGCATCACGTAGCGCAGGGCGATGCCCTTGAGCAGCGCGCACTGCGCCCGGATCCGGGCCGGCACGACGAGGTCCGCGGCATAGCGGCGCAGCGGGCCGGTGCCGTGCGCGGCCCGCGTCGACTCGACCGCGGCCGCGACGAACCGGCCGGTCAACACGCTGGTCAGGCCCTTGAGCGCGGCCTGGGCCCGATGACTGCCGTCGTGGTCGGCGACCGCGATCAGGGCCGGGTCGGCGAGCAGATCGTCGAGCACCGGCGCGAGGGCGTCCACCGGCTCCGGCGAGTAGGTCTCGGCCACGGCCTGGCAGACCGCCGCCCGCTCGTCCGCGTCGTCGATCAGCCGGCGCACCCGCACGTAACCGCCGTGGATGCCGTCCTCGACGTCGTGCACCGAATAGGCGACGTCGTCGGCCCAGTCCATCACCTGGGCCTCCAGGCAACGCCGCTCCGCCTCGGGCGCCGCCGCCCGCAGCCAGTCGAAGACGGGCAGGTCGTCGTCGTAGACGCCGAACTTGCGCCGGCCGTCCTGGCGCGGCCACGGATATTTGCAGCTGGCGTCCAACGCGGCCCGGGTCAGGTTGAGGCCGGCGCCGAGCACCTTGGCCTCCAGCCGGGTCAGCACCCGCAGCGTCTGCGCGTTGCCCTCGAAGCCACCGCACGACCGGGCCAGGTCGTCGAGCGCGGCCTCGCCGTTGTGCCCGAACGGCGGATGCCCGAGGTCGTGCGCCAGCCCGGCCACGTCGACCACGTCGGGGTCGCAGCCGAGCCGGGCGCCCATCTCGCGACCGATCTGGGCGACCTCGAGCGAGTGGGTCAGCCGGGTGCGCAGGAAGTCGTCCGTGCCCGCCATGTGCACCTGGGTCTTGGCCGCGAGCCGGCGGAAGGCCGCCGAGTGCAGCACCCGGGCCCGGTCCCGCTCGAAGGGGCCACGCCCCGCGCCGGTGTCCTTGGGCGGCTCGGGCGCCCAGCGCTCCGCGTCGCCAGTGGTCACATGGTCAACGCTACTGCCTGGGTGTGAGCACGCAGAACTCGTTGCCTTCCGGGTCGGCCAGCACGATCCACCGCGCGCTCGGGGCCTGTCCGATGTCGACGTGCCGGGCGCCCATGTCGACGAGGCGCTCGACCTCGGCCTCCTGGTCGTCCGGGCGCAGGTCGATGTGCAGGCGGTTCTTCACCTCTTTGGTGTCCGGCACGGGCACGAACACCAGGCCGGGCAGCTCGTCGGGCAACCGCCGGATCTCCACCTCGTCGGGCTTCTCGTAGGTGATCTGGTAGTTGAGCGCCTCGGCCCACCAGCGGGCCAGCCGGGCCGGGTCGCGCGCGTCCACCACCAGGTTCTCCCAGCGATTGCCCATGAACTACCTCCGATGCGGACGGCACGGACGGACGGAAACGAGAAGGTGTCCGCCAGGTTACGCCCACGATCGGCGGTGCGCCCGTTCGGTCGTCCTGAGCACCGCGCGGGGCACATGCCCATCTGCGTCCCATTTGCAACACCCGATCAGTCGAGAGTTGCTGGACGATCGCCGAGGGTGAGACTACTGCGGACGATCTTCGCCCGGGAGTAGTTTCGCGGAAGCACATCGTCATGGCCGGCCATGCCGGCCCCGACCCGTTTACCCGGGATTCTCGCGCGCCCTCTGGCCGGAGTGGACGCGAAAGGCTCCGCCCGGGTGGAGGAGCACGTGTGTCCGGCATAGACGACTGCCTCCGGCAGGCGATGACCATCCCTGGCGCTATCGGGGCGAGCGTGGTCGATTACACGACCGGTTTCGCGCTCGCGTGGGCGGGCAACGCGCCCACCGGTGACCCCGACGCGTCCGCCGCCGGCTCGTCCGACGTCATCCACGCGGCGATCAATCGCGCCCCGTTCGCGTCGACGCGCCCCAACGACCTGGTCGAAGACGTGGTCATCACCACGCACGGCGGCTACCACCTGCTGCGCATGATCCGCACCGACTTCGACAGCCGGTTGCTGCTCTACGTGTGGCTCGATCGCCACGAAGGCAACCTGGCCGTCGCCCAACGACGGATCCGCATCCTCGCCGACGACCTCGTCGCGGCCTGAGACACCGGCACACCGTGACCAGCAACCCCATGCGGCCTCCGTCGCCCAGGACATGTCCCCTAGATCCGGAACGCCCGGAGCAATCGAGTCGTCAGGAGGAGCGTTGGCCAAGTCCGTCCGGATCCCCCGCACGGGCTCGCCGCGGCGCGCCCTGACCCAACTGGCCGGCTCCAGCGCGACCGGCGCGCTGCACATCGGCACCGACGACTGCGTCTACCTGTTCAACGGAGCGGTGGTGTTCGCCGAGTCGAGCAGCTCACCCAGCATCGGCGACCTGCTCACCGCGTCCGGCCGGCTGGCCGAGCAGACCTGGCTGGCCGCCCTGGCCCCGGCGGCGCCGCGGGCAAGGCCGACGTGCGGCCCGCGCCTGGCTCGTCCAACAGGGCCACCTCACGCACGGCGAGCTCGAGCTGTGCGTGCTCGGCGCGATCTACGACGCGGCCTACTTCGCGCTCGGCTCGGCCAGCGCGATGCTGCGTTTCGTCGACGGCGAGACGCACGGGATGGGCGCGGTCACCTCGGTCGACCCGGCCGTGCTGGGCAGAGAGGTGGCCCGACGGCGCAAGCTGCTCGACGAGATCTACCCCGAGCCCGGGGTCGACCACGCCTCGCGTGCCGATCCGCCGGCCGCCGATGCCGCGGGTGGTGCTGTCGGCGCTGCAGTGGGAGATCGTCGGCCGCGCCGACGGCACGCTCACCCCGATCCGGCTGGCCCGCGAGCTCGGCCGGGCCGGCTACGCCGTGCTGACCGAGGTGCGCCGGCTCGCCGCGGCCGGCCTCGTCGCCCTGCCCGCCGGCGCGATCCCGTTGGTGGTACGCGACGCTCCCACCGCGCATCGCCCGGTCCCCCTGATCCCGTACACCGGCGAGGTGGTCCGGCCCCCGGCGGGCGGCGACGGGTCCCGGGTCGACCCGCCGGTGGCCGAGGTGTCCGTGCCCCGCCGTCGGGCACCGACCGGGAGCCCGCCCGGCGACGAGCCCGCGCCACCCATCCGCGCGGCGGTGCCGGCGCCGGCACCGCCGGGCTCCCTGCCCGCGCTGCCCCGGCGCGCACCGGGCGAGCGACTACCTGACCTCACCGACGAACTGCAGAGCGCCGCAGCGCCCGTCCCGGCCGACGAGGCGCTGCTCAAGCGCATCCGCACCGCGTTGAAGGCACTGCGGTGAGCCGCGGTCCGCCGCTGGGGGCCGCCGCCGTCAACCAGACCAGAGGAGAGAAACCGCCAGTGGAAACCGATCGCGCCATCGCCGCCGCGCTCCGCGCGCTGCGCGAGGTCCCGGACGTGGTCGGGTCGGTCCTGGCCGGCCCCGACGGGCTGCTCATCGCGAGCGACGTCGACCGGGTCGAGCCGGACACCGTCGCCGCGATGGCGGCGGCCACCGTCGGTCTCGGCCGGCGGTTCGCCGAGACCGTGGGCCTCGGCGTCCACCGCGAGACCGTCATCCAGGCCGAGGGCGGTTGCCTGGTCAGCTATGCGGCCGGTGCCGCGCTGCTCACGGTCGTCGCCGTGCCGCAGGCCAACCTCGCTCTGGTGCACCGCGCCGCCCGCTTCTCGGCACAACGCCTCGGCGTGCTCGTCGAGGAGCTCGCCGCCCAACCCCCGGGGCGCGCCCCCGGTGGCAACCCGCCGCCGCCGGCTCCACCGGCGCGTGAACCGCTGCCCCGCCGCAACACCCGCCCGACCGGACCGGGCCGACCCAGCGCTGCCCGGTCCTGACACACAGCGGCCCGAAACCGTCGTTCGGCTTCGACGGTCCGGGCCGTAGGCCCGAACCCAACGGAGGACAGGCTCATGACTGACATGGACACCGCACTCAAGGAGTGCATGACGATCGAAGGCGCGATCGGTGTCGCGCTCGTCGACTACACCAGCGGCATGTCGCTGGGCGTGGTGGGCGGAGGCAAGGACCTCGACCTGACGGTCGCGGCGGCCGGCAACACCGACGTGGTGCGGGCCAAGCTGCGCACGCTCGAGATGCTCGGGCTCAAGGAGGGTATCGAGGACATCCTGATCACCCTCGACTCGCAGTACCACCTGATCCGGCTGCTCACCGGCCGGGCCGGCAAGGGCCTGTTCCTCTACATCGCACTGCAGCGCAACCGGGCCAACCTCGCGATGGCCCGCCACCAACTCCGCAAGATCGAATCGGAGATGGAGCTCTAGTGAGCAAGGAAGGGACCCTTGTTAACGCTATGCGTTAACAAGGGTCCCTTCCTTGGCCTTAGCGGCTGTCCGAGCCGCGCGACTCGCAGGCGGCGCGGCCGGCCTCCAAGCGGGCGATCGGCACCCGGAACGGCGAGCAGGACACATAGTCCAGCCCGACCTCGTGGAAGAAGTGCACGGAGTCGGGGTCGCCGCCGTGCTCGCCGCAGACGCCCAGCTTGAGGTCCGGGCGGGCGCCGCGGCCCTCGTCGACCGCGATCCGGATCAGCCGGCCGACACCGTCGCGGTCGATCGACTCGAACGGCGAGATGCCGAAGATGCCGAGTTCGAGATAGCGCCAGAAGAACGCGCCCTCGACGTCGTCGCGGCTGAAGCCCCAGGACATCTGGGTGAGGTCGTTGGTGCCGAACGAGAAGAACTGCGCGGCCTCGGCGATCTGGCCGGCGGTCAACGCGGCCCGCGGCACCTCGATCATCGTGCCGATCAGCACCTCGACGCCGCTGTCGCCGACCACCTCGGAGATGATCCGCTCGGCCTCCGTGCGTACCGTCTCCAGTTCCTGCACGGCGCCGACCAGCGGCACCATGATCTCGGGCTTGGGCGTGCCGCCCTCGCGAGCCCGCCCGACCGCCGCCTCGACGATCGCGCGCACCTGCATCGCGAACAGGCCCGGGATGACCAGACCGAGGCGTACGCCGCGCAGGCCCAGCATCGGGTTCTGCTCGTGCATCCGGCGGACCGCGGCGAGCAGCTTCTCGTCGCGCCCCACCTCTTCGCCGCGCTCGTGCGCGACCGCGACGTGCACGGCGAGCTCCTCCAGCGACGGCAGGAACTCGTGCAGCGGCGGGTCGATCAGCCGGATGGTCACCGGCAGGCCGTCCATCTCCTTGAAGATCTCGGCGAAGTCGTCCCGCTGCAACGGGAGCAGCTCGGCCAGCGCGGCCTCCCGCTCCTCGGTGGTGGCCGCCAGGATCAGCCGCTCGACGAGCTCCCGCCGGTCGCCGAGGAACATGTGCTCGGTGCGGCACAGGCCGATGCCCTGCGCGCCGAAGCGCCGGGCCCGGGCCGAGTCGGCGCCGGTGTCGCTGTTGGCCCGCACCGCCAGGCGGCGCCGCTCGTCGGCGTGCGACATGATCCGGTGTACGGCCTTGACCAGCGCGTCGTTGGTCTGCCCCGGGTCCAGCGTGCCCTCGAAGTAGCGGACCACCTCGGACGGCTGCACCGGCAGCTCGCCCAGGTAGATCTTGCCGGTGGTGCCGTCGATCGAGATCACGTCGCCCTCGCCGACGGTCTTCCCGGCGACGGTGAACTCCTTGCCCTTGGCGTCGACCGCGATGTCGTCAGCGCCGCAGACGCAGGTCTTGCCCATCCCCCGGGCGACCACCGCGGCGTGGCTGGTCTTGCCGCCCCGCGAGGTCAGGATGCCCTGCGCGGCGATCATCCCGGGCAGGTCGTCGGGGTTGGTCTCACGGCGGACCAGGATCACGTCGTCGCCCCCGGCCGCCATCTCCTTGGCCGCCTGCGCGTCGAACACCACCTTGCCGACCGCCGCGCCCGGTGAGGCGCCGACGCCCTTGGTCAGCTGGCGGGGCGCGCCGGACAGGTCGAACCGGGGGAACATCAGCTGGCCGAGCTGCGCGCCGGTGACCCGGTGCAGCGCCTCGTCGAGGTCGATCACGCCCTCGTCGACGAGCTGGCCGGCGATGATGAAGGCGGCCGCGGCCGTCCGCTTGCCGACCCGGGTCTGCAGCATCCAGAGCTTGCCGCGCTCGATGGTGAACTCGATGTCGCAAAGGTCTTTGTAGTGCTCCTCCAGCGTGGCCATGATCCGCATCAGGTCGTCGTACGACGCCTTGTCCATCCGCTCGAGGTCCTGCAGCGGCACGGTGTTGCGGATGCCGGCGACCACGTCCTCGCCCTGCGCGTTGGCCAGGTAGTCGCCGTAGACGCCCTGCGCGCCGGAGGCCGGGTCGCGGGTGAAGGCGACGCCGGTGCCGGAGTCGGAGCCGAGGTTGCCGAACACCATCGCCACCACGTTGACCGCGGTGCCCAGGTCGGCCGGGATCCGCTCCTGCCGCCGGTAGAGCACGGCGCGGTCCGCGTTCCACGACTCGAAGACCGCGCCTATGGCGAGGTCGAGCTGTTCCTTCGGGTCCTGCGGGAACTCGCGACCCGTGTGCTTGGCGAAGATCGCCTTGAACTCGTCGACCAGGCCGCGCAGGTCCTCGGCGTCCAGGTCGAGGTCGTTGTCGCTGCCCTTGGCCCGCTTGGCCGTGTCGATGGCGTGTTCGAACTCGTCGCCCGGCACGTCGCAGACGGTCTTGCCGAACATCTGGATCAGCCGCCGGTACGAGTCCCAGGCGAACCGGTCGTTGCCGCCGGCCTGCCGGGAGAGCCCATCCACCGAGGCGTCGTTGAGCCCGACGTTGAGCACCGTCTCCATCATGCCGGGCATCGAGAAGGCGGCGCCGGAGCGCACGGAGACCAGCAGCGGGTCGCCGGGCTCGCCCAGCTTGCGACCCATCGACGACTCCAACGCGTCGAGGTGGGTCGCGATCTCCTCGGCGAGCCCTTCCGGCTGGTGACCGGAGTCGAGGTAGGCGCGGCAGGCCTCCGTGGTGATCGTGAAGCCGGGTGGCACCGGCAGCCCGATGTTGGTCATCTCCGCGAGGTTCGCTCCCTTGCCGCCGAGCAGATCGCGAAGATCTTTGTTCCCTTCCGAGAAGGCATAGACGAACTTTGTCACCGGAGTCCTCCTGCGCGCTCAACACTGAACGACCACTTAGCTACCCATTCCCACCGTGGGCGCAGGTTAAGCGAGGTATCAGGCCGGTCGGGCCCTCGGTGACTATTGGCACAACGCTACGCACACGGACGGTGTTGGGAGCGTTTTCCCGTGCAAAACCGCGCACGGCGGGGCCGGGTGCTCTGCTAATTGTTCGCAGACTGCCACAAGCCGATCAGGTTGCCCTCGGTGTCGGCGAAGTAGCCCGTGAACCCCATGTCGCCGACCGCCTGCCGGCCCATCCGGGTCGTGCCGCCGTGCTGTTCCACCGTGGCGAGCGCCTCGTCGATGTCCTCGACGTCGATCGTGACGACCGGGGCCGTGAACATGCCGCTGCGCTTCATCATCCCGCCGTTGATCGCGCCAGGGTCCTTCGGCCGGCCGTCCTGCCCGCTGGGCGTGGTGCTCAGCATGGCGTACGACATCTCCGGCATGTCCTGGATGTTCCAGCCGAATGACTCGGCGTAGAAGCGCTCGGCCCGCTGCACGTCGTCAGCCGGGATCTCGAAATGGGTAACGCTGCCCTTCATCGGACGACCTCCTCAGGTCGGCCGGCGTGGTGGTGCCCTCCCCTGCCTTCGAGCCTACGACCCGCCGAGCAGGTCGCGGACCCGGTCGGCGCCGGTGGCCAGCAGCAGGGTGGGCAGCCGGGGGCCGGTCTCCTTGCCGATCAGCAGGCGGTAGAGCAGGGCGAAGAACGACCGCTGGGCGACCTTGAGCTCCGGGGTCGGCTTCACGTCCGGGGGCAGGCCGAGCAGCTGCTTGGGTACGCCGTAGACGAGCGTGGTCAGCCCGGCGAGCGACCAGTTGTCGTCGATCCCGTCGCGGAGCATCCGCAGCGCCGTGCGCTGGTCGTCGTCGAGGCCGTCGAGGAGGACCGCGTCGGGCTCCTCGCGAACCCGGGTGCGCTCGTCCGGGGTGAGCTGGGTGCGCACCCAGTTGCTGGCGCAGTCCAGCCGGGGCCGGGTCTCGTCGAGGTCCTTGACCGGGTCGGCCGGGTCCAGGTCGCGCAGGATCCGCAGCGTCTGGTCGTCGTCGCCGGTGGTGATGTCGACGATGGAGGCCAGCGTGCGGTAGGGCACCGCTCTCGGCGTCAACGGGAGCGGCCCGGCGGCGGTGCTCGCGGAGCGGCCGTAGGCGGCCAGGTCGCCGCTGGACGCGGTGCCGTTCTCGACCCGGCTGGTGAGCCCGTCCCACTCGTCGTAGAGCCGCTGGATCTCCTGGTCGAAGGCGATGTCGAAGGACTGGTTGGGCCGGCGGCGCGCGTACAGCCAGCGCAGCAGCGGCGGCTCCATGATCTCCAGGGCGTCGGCCGCGGTCGGCACCCCGCCCCGGGAGCTGCTCATCTTGGCCATGCCCTTGATGCCGACGAAGGCGTACATCGGGCCGATCGGCGGTTCGGCGCCGAAGACCTCACGCACGAGCTGGCTGCCCACGACGAAGCTGGAGCCCGGCGAGCTGTGGTCGACGCCGCTGGGCTCGAAGACCACGCCCTCGTACGCCCAGCGCATCGGCCAGTCGACCTTCCAGACCAGCTTGCCGTTGTTGAACTCGCTCAGCAGCACGGTCTCGCTGTGCCCGCAGGCGCAGGTGTAGGTCAACGCGGTGGTCGCGTCGTCGTACGCGGTGACGGTCGTGGTGTCCTTGCCGCAGTCCTGGCAGTAGGGCTTGTAGGGGTAGTAGCCCGAGGCGGTGCCGCCGTCTTCCTCGCTCGCGGCGCCGGACCCCTCGGCCGCGGCCACCTCGTCGGGGTTGGTGATGGCCTTGCCGGGCTTCTTCTTGGTCCGGTAACGCCCCAACACCTCGTCGATCTTGGCCCGCTGGCTCATCGCGTGCAGGATCTGCGCCCGGTAGGCGCCGGAGGTGTACATGGCGGTCTGGCTGATCGGGGTGACCTCGATGCCGAGCCGGGTCATGGCCGCGATCAGCGGCGCCTTGAAGTGCTCGGCCCAGTTGGGGTATTCGCTGCCCTCGGGGCGCCGGCACCGCGGTCAGCGGCTTGCCGATGTGCTCGGCCCAGGAGGGGTCGATGCCGCCGGGCACCTTGCGGAACCGGTCGAAGTCGTCCCAGGACAGGATGTGCCGCACGTCGCGCCCACGCCGCCTGATCTCGTCAGCGACCAGGTGGGGGGTCATCAGCTCGCGCTGGTTGCCCAGGTGCACGGGCCCGGACGGGCTGAGCCCACTCGCACAGACAATGGTCTTACCGGGCGCCCGCTTGTCGGCCTCGGCGATCACCTCGTCGGCGAAACGCGCCACCCAGTCGGCCTCGATTGCCTGCGCCACGGTGTCTACCCCTCCTTGAGCTACCGCACGAAATTACCGCACCGGCCCATGGGGACCGGCGCGCAGGTCGGTTGGCGAAGGCCCCCGCTGGTATCGGTCTTTCGCCGATATAGCGACCATTTGTCCGTTTAGGCTGGGCGGCGTGGCCGACGAGGACGATGACGATGACAACCTCGTCATGGAAACCGAGGTGGAGAGCGAGGAGGACCAGGACGACGGCGTCACCTTCGTCGAGGAGTTCAGCTCCGGCGGCGGGTCCGTCGGTGGCGGGTTCTCCGGTGGCGGCGGCTCCGGGAGTGACGGCGGAACCGCCGGCCCGGATCCCGGCGCAGGCACCCCGAGCGGCGTCGTCGTCGACGGAGCGACCGGCGAGGTGGTCGGCACGGCCTCGGTTAATCCCGAGACGGGCACCGCGGAGACGTCCGGCGTGGACGTCACGGTGGTCGAGGAGCAGTCCGACCCACCCGCCGGCGGGTCGTCCGGCGGGACCGAGACGCAGGAGCCCCCGGTCGTCACGGCGCCCGGCGACGGGGCCACCCCGGACATGGGCCAGACGCCGCACATCGACCCTGCCCTGTTCCGATTCCACCCCGTTCTCCCCAACGAGCAGGAGACGAACTGCGTCCCGATCTTCTTCGCCTACAGGGTGAACGGTGTCCCGGCGACGGACCCCATCTCGGTTTCCTCGCGGTTCCGCGCCCCTCGCAGGCTCCAGGACGGCACAGTGATCACTGCGCGGGAGGCCACTTTGACCGCCGCACACCAAAGCCTCGAGATCGCCCTCGCCGTGCAGGAGGCGGTCGAGACCGGGGCGATCAATGCCACCGAGGCACCGCCGCTGTTTCGCCGGTTGCTCACGAAAAACTTCCAGAGCCAAGGGCAGGGCTTCAAGGTGTGTCAATGCTTCCCGCCTGGCGGGCCTTAGAGATCCAGCCTCCTGCTGACTAGCCGCCGGAGTCGGCCATTTCGGCTCCCTCGGGGACCGTGTCGGTGTCGCGGGAGGCCAGCCAGCCGTCGGGGAGGTGGACCTTGCCCGGGGCGTTGGTGCGGCCGCGCGGTTGGCCCAGGGTGTCCAGGGGGAACGGCTCGTCGGCGTCGAGCTTGCCGAGCAGGTCGTCGAGTTCGGCCAGGCTCGAGATCATGGCCAGCGCGCGGCGGAGCTCGGCGCCACCGGGAAGCCCTTGAGGTACCAGGCGACGTGCTTGCGGATGTCGACGCAGGCGTCGCGCTCGCTGCCGAACGTCTCGTGAGCAGCTCCGCGTGCCGGCGCAGCACGCCGGCCACCTCGCCGAGCGTGGGCAGCTTGCGGGTCGGGCGGCCGGCGAACGCCGCCTCCAGGTCGGCGAACAGCCACGGGCGGCCCAGGCAGCCGCGGCCGACGACCACGCCGTCGGCGCCCGTCTCGGCGACCATCCGCAGCGCGTCTTCGGCTTCCCAGATGTCGCCGTTGCCCAGCACCGGCACGTCGAGCGCCTGCTTCAGGGTGGCGATCGCGGCCCAGTCGGCGGTGCCGGAGTAGCGCTGGGCGGCCGTCCGCGCGTGCAGGGCCACCGCCGCCACGCCGGCGTCCTGGGCGGCCAGGCCGGCTTCCACGTACGTCAGGTGGTCGTCGTCGATGCCCTTGCGCATCTTGATCGTGACCGGGACGGCGCCCTCGGCGGCGTCGACGGCCGCGCGGACCAGGCGGGCGAACAGGCGCCGGCGCCAGGGCAGGGCCGCGCCGCCGCCCTTGCGGGTGACCTTGGGTACCGGGCAGCCGAAGTTGAGGTCGACGTGGTCGGCGAGGTCCTCCTGGACGACCATCCGCACCGCGGCCGCGGTCACCTCGGGGTCGACGCCGTAGAGCTGGAGGCTGCGCGGGCGCTCGTCGCCGGCGAAGGCGATCATCTTGAACGTCTTGGGGTTGCGCTCGACCAGGGCCCGCGTGGTGATCATTTCGCAGACGTAGAGGCCGCCGCCCTGCTCACGGCAGAGCTGGCGGAAGGCCACGTTCGTGATCCCGGCCATCGGGTGCCAGGACCACCGGCGGATCGACCTTGTGCGGTCCGAGGAGAGAGGCGTCACGCATCGAGCGTACGTTGTCGTACCCGTGCGGCATCCTGCCCTCATGGCCGACGCCCGCTGACCCCCGCCGAGGTGCGCGCCCACCGGGTGGCGACGCATCAACTGGCGACCGGCGCGGCCGCCGCCGGTGAGATCGGCGTCCTCGACACGGGCATTCAGGACACCCCACCGGGCACGAGCGCCCGACCAGGCCCTGCGCGCCCGGCTCGAAGGCCACCCGGAGCCGGCCGACGACGGAATGGCGCTGGTGCACGGCGCCCGGGGTGCGATGCACCTGCACCGGGTGGCCGATGTGCCCGCTGCTGGCCGCCGCGCTCCGCCCGGACGATGCATCTGACCTGCGAAAACAGCGTTCGGGCCGTTCTTCGCGGCCCTCGACCGGCCGATCGGGGCGGCACTCGATGACGTTGCCAGCGCGATGGCCGAGGTGATGGCCGACGGCGTCCAGCGTGGCAAGGGCGACCTGTCGACGGCCCTGCGCGCAACCGTCGACGCACGGCTGCGGCCGTGGTGCCCGGGCTGCGGGGCCGACCATGTCGACGACGCCCTGTTCCGGCTCGCGTCGCTACCCGCCGGCTTGCGGCTGACCCCCAACGGCGACGGCTCGGCCGACTTCGTCGCCGGGCCACCCTGGCCGGCCGAAGACCCGTCGGCCGCCCGCCGGGAACTGGTCCGACGGTTCCTCCGCTATGCCGGCCCGACCAGCCGCGACGGCCTGGCCGCCTGGCTGGCCCTCTCCCCCGCCGCCGCACGACGCTGGTGGGACCTCGCCGACGTGGTGCCCGTCGAGGTCGACGGACGCCGGCTGTTCCTGCACCCGGACGACCTCCCGCGGCCCGTGCCGCACCGCCCGCCCGGGGTGTCCGTCTGCTGCCGCCCTACGACCCGGTCCTCGAGCTCGGCGACCGCGACCTGTTGGTGCCTGACCCGGCCCTCCGCAAGCAGGTCTGGCGAGCGACCGCCAACCCGGGCGTGGTGCTCGCCGACGGCGCCGTCGCCGGCAGTTGGCGCCGGCGCAAACGCACGATCACGGTCACCCCGTTCGCGCCGCTGTCGACGAAGCACCGCCGCGCGCTGGCCAGATCGCCGGACGACGAGGTGGTCGTGGCAGAGTCATAGGTGTGACCGACCACGTGCATGACGCCTCCTGCGCCGTCGCCCACGGCGACGCGCCGGCACCGCGCGACGAGCCCAAGACGCTGGTCGCCATCTTCGCCTCGCCGATGTCCGCGCAGCTGCTGCGCTACGCGCTGGACCTCGGCTACCGCACCGTGCTGGTCGAGCCCGACCCGACGAAGCTCGGGCCGACCCGCACGAGCACGCCGACGGCACCGTGTCCTCTCTGGACGCCGCGGCTCTCGACGGCAACACCGACGTCGTGGTCTGCGACCACCACCGCGACGAGCTCGGCCCGCTGATCCGCGACGCGCTCGGCGGCCAAGACCCGCTGGATCGGCCTGATGGGCAACCCCCACCACGAGGGCCCCCACATCAAGGCCCTGCGCGACCTCGGCGTAGCCGACGACGAGATCGCCCGAGTCCACCGCCCGATCGGCCTCAACATCGGCTCGCGCACCCCGGCCGAGATCGCCATCGCCACCCTGGCGGGCCTGATAGCCGACCGCAACACCCGCCCAGGCGGCTTCGCCTTTTAAGCAAGGGTCCCTTCTTAACGCTTTCCGCATAGGAAGGGCCCCTTACTAACGCGCACTTATCCACAGGGGTAAGCGGCGCATGGCTCGCGGACGGCAAGGTGCGGAGATGACCGCGACCTCACGACCGACTCGCGTCGACATCACCGAACTGGCCGAACGACAACAGCAGATCGTTACCCGAGCCCAGCTACTCATCGCCGGATACGACGACATGGCGATCTACCGTCGCACCAGGTCGGCGCGTTGGCAGCGTGTCCTCCCCGGCGTCTACGTGCTGACCACCGGGCATCTCAGCGACGAGCAACGCCGAATCGCCGGTGCTCTTTACGCCGGTGAGAACGCGCAGATCACCAGCCTCGCCGCGCTGGCCTGGCACGGATTCCGATACGCGCCCAGCTCCGACCGCGTCCAGCTCCTGGTGCCCCATGAGGCTCGCCGCAGGTCGGCCGGCCACGTGGTCATCGCTCGTGCCATGGAGTTGGATCCCAACGCCCGCGACGCCGGTCTCTATCGCGTCTGCTCGCCAGCCCGCGCGGTGGTGGACGCGGGACGCGAACTCCGCGAATTGCGCCCGATCAGGGCGATCACCGCCGAGGCGGTCCAACGCGGATTCACTGACCCTCCCGCGTTGGTCGGCGAGATCCGCCGGGCGAAGCGCAGTCGTACGGCTTTGATCAGGCGCGTTGTCGACGAGATCCTCGCGGGCGTTCGCTCGGCGCCGGAAGCGGAGTTGCGCGAATGCCTGGACGGCAGCGCCCTCGAGCCCCTGCTGCGCTGGAACCCGTCGCTTCACGAAACCGACGGCACACGACTCCCGACGCCCGATGCGTGGATCGCGAATTCGGCCCTCGCGATCGAGGTCGACTCGCAGGAGTTCCATTACTCGGCGGACGGGTGGCGCCGCACGATGGACCGGCACAACGAACTGGGCCGCGTTGGCGTGCTCGTGCTCCACTTCACCCCGGCCGAGATTCGCACGAACCCCCGACGCGTACGCCGCCTCATCGAGGAGGCGCACGACGCACGGCTCGGCGCCGTCACCTGCGACGTGTTAACAAGGGACCCTTCCTATGCGGAAAGCGTTAAGAAGGGTCCCTTGCTTAGCTAGAGGCGGTCGAGCAGGTAGCGCTCGATTCCTTCTAGCGGGATGCGTTCCTGGGTCATCGTGTCGCGGTCTCGGACCGTTACCGCGTCGTCCGTCAGCGTGTCGAAGTCGACCGTTACGCAATAGGGCGTGCCGATCTCGTCCTGGCGGCGGTAGCGGCGGCCGATCGCCTGTGAGTCGTCGAACTCGACCACCCAGCGCTTGCGCAGCCGGGCCGCCAGGTCGCGGGCCTTCGGTGAGAGCTCCGGGTTGCGCGACAGCGGCAGCACCGCGACCTTGACCGGGGCCAGGCGCTTGTCGAAGCGCATCACCGTGCGCTTGTCGACGCCGCCCTTGGTGTTGGGTGCCTCGTCCTCGTCGTACGCCTCGAGCAGGAACGCCAGCACCGCGCGGGTCAGGCCGGCGGCCGGCTCGATCACGTAGGGGACCCAGCGCTCCTTCTTGTCGGGGTCGAAGTAGGACAGGTCGACGCCCGAGTGCTTGGAGTGCGTGGTCAGGTCGAAGTCGGTGCGGTTGGCGATGCCCTCGAGCTCGGCGAACTCGGTGCCACCGAAGCGGAACCGGTACTCGATGTCGACCGTGCGCTTCGAGTAGTGCGAGAGCTTCTCTTTCGGGTGCTCGTAGAAGCGCAGGTTGGTCTCGGACAGGCCGAGGTCGCGGTACCAGTTCCAGCGCTCCTGCAGCCAGTACTCGTGCCACTTCTCGTCGGACCCGGGCTCGACGAAGAACTCCATCTCCATCTGCTCGAACTCGCGGGTCCGGAAGATGAAGTTGCCGGGCGTGATCTCGTTGCGGAACGACTTGCCGACCTGGGCGACGCCGAACGGCGGCTTCTTGCGGGCCGAGGTCGCCACGTTGTTGTAGTTGATGAAGATGCCCTGTGCCGTCTCCGGACGCAGGTAGTGCATGCCCTCGTCGTTCTCCACCGGGCCGAGGTAGGTCTTCATCAGCCCGTTGAACATCTTCGGCTCGGTGAACGCGCCCTTGACGCCGCAGTTCGGGCAGTTGATCTCGGTCAGGCCGGTCGGCGGGCGCTCGTGCTTGGCCTCGAACGCCTCTTCGAGGTGGTCGGCCCGGAACCGCTTGTGGCACGACTGGCACTCGGTCAGCGGGTCGACGAACTCACCGATGTGGCCGGACGCCGACCACACCTCACGCGCCAGGACCACCGCGGAGTCGAGGCCGACGATGTCGTCGCGCTCCTGCACCATGGTCTTCCACCACTGCCGGCGGACGTTTTCCTTGAGCTCGACGCCGAGCGGGCCGTAGTCCCACGCCGACCGGGTGCCCCCGTAGATCTCGCTGGACGGGAAGACGAAGCCCCGACGCTTGGCGAGGCTGACGATGGCGTCAATGCGATCGGCTGGCATGGTTTCTCCTACACCGGCTGGCGGTCGGCTGGGGCGTGCGAATGGACAGACACTCAAACGACCACCCAACGGTACGGTTACCCGCCGCGTGAACGCACCGAGATTAGTCGGTGACGCCGCAGACCTCTAAACCGCCCGTCCCGCTGTCCTGCGCCATGACGAAGCTCAGCGTCGACGACGACCCCGTCGCGTAGGTGACGTCGACCGGCACGATGATGTCGGTGGCCCCGGTCTCGGTGGAGTGCACCTGGAACCGGTCGATGCGTGGCGCCAGGGACTCGGTGCGGGCGAAGTCGCTCGGCGTCTGCACCCGCTGCCGCGCGTCGCAGAGCAGCGCGTACGCCTCGCCGTACTCGGCGCTCCGGAGCGCCTCGACGTAGTCGGTGACCACCACCCGGGCCTGCTCGTCGATCGCCCGGACCCCGACGATGCCCAACCCGGCGACCGCCGCGGCGCCACCACCGCAGCAGAGCAGCGCGAACAGGCCCGCCGCGCCGAGCCCCAGCCAGAGCCGCTTGGTGCGACCCTCGGTGGGCGGCGCCGCGAACGGGGGCACCACCCCGGGGCCCAACGGCGGGGGCGGCGGCCCGACGGGAGCCGGGGCCGGGAGCTCCGCGGCTGGCGCGGGGGTGGGGAAGCCCGACGGCGGGCCGGGCGGGATCTCCGGCGGGCCGGGCGTCGGGTTCATGTCCGCAAGCGTAATGCGGCCAGGCTCACCGGCCGGGGCCTACCGACCGGTCGCTGGCCATGGTCACCACGGACTCGCCGGGCTCGGCGCTGGCCAGCGGCTCGAACGCGGACGGCTCGTCGAGCGACTCGGCCAGCAGCGGCGTCGCGTGCACCTTGACGTCGAACGCGCCCAGCGCGCGCCGGTAGGTGCCCACCGACTCCCAGTCGGTGACCAGGCACCAGGCGGTCGGGTCGTCGAGCCCGCGGACGAGTTGCCCGGACCGGTAGCCGGGGCGGGCGGCCAGCGCGCCCAGGGCGGCGTGGGCCCGTTCGGTGAACCCGTCGGCGGCCTCCTCGGCCACCACGAACCGGTTGACGACCAGCACGGACGAACCTCCTCGTAGAGTGTCGGGATGCAGCCTACGCAGCGCGCTCTGCCGGAGCGCCTGGCCCGGGTCAATCCGACCCGCGCGTTCCTCGCCGCCCTGGCGCTGATCCTGGCCGGGCTCCTGCTGCCGGGGATCATCGGCGGCCTGGTCCTGCTGGTGCTCGCGGCGGGCATGATCGCGCTGGCCCGGCTGACCTGGTCGGTCCAGGCGCCGCAGACCCGCCTCGTGCGCCTCGTGCTGCTCACCGCCCTCATCGGCATCGCCGTCCTCAAAATCCTCTGAGGCGCGTACCACTCACGATTCATGCGTTTTTGACAATCAATTTCATTGTCGGAGACAGTGGGTGTCATGCGTCGCCGCCGTACCCTCGCCGTGGTATTCGCCGGTCTCGCCGCCTTCGCGGCGACCGGCCTGGCGGCCTGCACCACCGGGTCCGCGGCCGCGCCCGGCGAAGGTCGACGTGGTGGCCGCCTTCTACCCCCTCCAGTTCGTCTCGGAGCAGGTCGGCGGCGAGCACGTCGCGGTGACCAACCTGGCCAAGCCCGGCGCCGAGCCGCACGACCTGGAGCTCAGCGCCCGCCAGGTGGGCCGGGTCTCCGACGCCGAGGTGATCGTCTATCTCAAGGGCTTCCAGCCGGCGATGGACGACGCGGTCGAGCAGGTCGGCGGCGACCGGGCGTTCGACGTGAGCCACGCCGTGCCCGCTGCTGCGCGCCAACGAGAGCGACCACGTCCACGAGGGCGAAGAGGCCCACGAGGCGACCGGCACCACCGACCCGCACGTCTGGCTCGACCCCACCCGGCTCTCGACGATCGGGCAACAGGTCGCCGACCGGCTGGCGGCCAAGGACCCGGAGCACGCCGCGGACTACGCGGCCAACGCGGCCCGGTTGCGCACCGAGCTGTCCGGGCTCGATCAGGAGTACGCGGCGGGCCTGCGGAACTGCCAGCGGCGCGAGCTCGTGACCAGCCACGCCGCGTTCGGTTACCTCGCCGACCGCTACCACCTGGAGCAGGTCGGGCTGACCGGAGTGACCCCGGACACCGAGCCGGCGCCGCAGCGGCTGGCCTCGGTCGCCGACGAGGCGCGCGAGCACGGCGCCACCACGATCTTCTTCGAGACGCTGGTCAGCCCGAAGGTCGCCGACACGATCGCGCACGAGGTCGGCGCCCGGACCGCGGTGCTCGACCCCATCGAGGGGCTCCAGCCCGGCGCGACCGGCGACTACTTTTCGATCATGCGCACCAACCTGACCGCCCTCCGCACCGCCCTGGACTGCACATGAGCACACACATCGTCGAGGTGAGCGATGCCGTCGTCGGCTACGACGACAAGATCGTGCTGCGGGGCGTCTCGCTGAGCGTCCAGCGCGGCGACGTGGTCGCGATCCTGGGCGCCAACGGCTCCGGCAAGTCGACGCTGGTCCGGTCGATCCTGCGGCTGGTGCCGCTGAGCGCCGGCGCGATCACCCTGTTCGGCGACCGCCGCTTCAAACGATGGGAGCGGATCGGGTACGTGCCGCAGCGGATCGGCGCCGGTTCCGGCGTGCCGGCGACGGTGGCCGAGGTGGTCGGGTCCGGCCTGGTCGCCCGTCGGGGCATCTTCCGCCCGCCGCGGGCCGCCGACCGGGCCGCCGTGGCGACCGCCCTCCAGCAGGTCGGGCTGGCCGACCGCGCCGGCGACCCGGTGGCCAGCCTGTCCGGCGGCCAGCAGCAGCGCACGCTGATCGCCCGGGCCCTGGCCGGCCGCCCCGAGCTGCTGGTGCTCGACGAGCCGACGGCCGGGGTCGACGCGGCGAGCCAGGCCGCGTTCGCCGGCGCGCTGGGCGAGTTCGTCGCCGGCGGCGGCACCGTGCTGCTGGTCGCGCACGAGCTCGGCCCGCTGCAGCCGCTGATCACCCGCTGCGTCGTCGTGCACCACGGCGAGGTCGCGCACGAGGGCGCCGTGCCGGAACCGGCCGGCCACCACGCCGACCCGGGCCACGACCATGTCCACCCGCACGGGCCACGAGGAGCGACCGGGGATGTGGGGGGCATGAGCATCTTCGCCAACGAGTTCATGATCCGGGCGTTCATCGGCGCCGTCGTGATCGGCCTGACCGCGCCCGCCCTGGGCATCTACCTGGTGCAGCGGCGGATGTCGCTGATCGGTGACGGCGTCGGCCACGTGGCGCTCACCGGCGTCGGCGTCGGCCTGCTGCTCGAACACCTCGCCCGTCTGGACCGCGGTGGTCGTCTCGTCGATCGGCGCGATCGCCATCGAGCTGATCCGGGAACGCGGCCGCACCTCCGGCGACCTGGCCCTCGCCCTGCTCTTCTACGGCGGCATCGCGGGCGGCGTGATGCTGGTCGGCCTGTCCGGGAGCCGCAGCAACGCCAACCTGATGACGTACCTCTTCGGATCGTTGGCCACCACCTCCCGGTCGGACCTGGTGCTGATCCTGGTGCTCGGCGCCGTCGTGCTCGGGCTCGCCCTGGGCCTGCGCCCGGCGCTGTTCGCGGCCAGCCACGACGAGGAGTACGCGCGGGTCTCCGGCCTGCCGGTGCGGGCGCTCAACCTGCTCGTGGCGGTGCTGACCGCGGTCACCGTGACCATCTCCATGCGCGCGGTCGGCCTGCTGCTGGTCAGCGCGCTGATGGTGGTGCCGGTGGCGACGGCGCAACAGGTGGCCCGCGGCTTCGTGGCCACCATGGGGCTGGCGATGGTGCTCGGCGTCGCCGCCGCCGGCTCCGGCGTCTGGCTGGCCTGGGAGATCGACACCGCGCTCGGCGCGACCATCGTCGTGCTCGCGATCGCCGGCTTCCTGGTCGTCGCCGTGGCGCTGGCGGCCCTTCGCGCGGTGCGCAGACGCGCCGCCCTTCGCGCCGGCCGGCCCGACCGTGGACCGGGCCGGCCGGTTATCACCACTGCCGACGCGGAGCCACACGAAGTGGTCCTGGACCGAAGTTTCAGGTCTTGATCTCGCCGTCCGAAGGACCAGGCGTCACAAGAGGGTCAAGCTCGGCGCTGAGCTACGGTTCCGGTATGACGGAGGGCAACGGGTACGAGTCGTACGAGCGGGCAGGGGAACTCCTGCGCGCTCTCGCGGCGCCGATCCGGGTCGCCATCGTCACGGAGCTCGGCGGCGGCGAGCGCTGCGTGCACGAGCTGGTCGAGTCGCTGCGCGCGCCGCAGCCCCTGGTGTCCCAGCACCTTCGGGTGCTGCGTGGCGCGGGCGTCGTACGCGGAAACCGGCGGGGCCGGGAGATCGCGTACTCCCTTGTCGACGAGCACATCGCGCACATCGTGGCCGACGCGGTCAGCCACGCCCGGGAGGCATCATGACCGAGCCTTGGCGAGGGCATCATCAGCAGAGCCCGCCCGGGCAGGGCGGGTCACCACGGAGTGGGGACCCGACATGACCGAGGGGCACGTTGCGCAACACGCACCAGCGGCGTGCGGTGAGTTCGCTGCTCGGCTCGGTCGAGGGCTTCCACAGCGCCCAGGAGCTGCACTCGATGCTCCGGGACCGGGGTGAGCGGGTCGGGTTGACCACCGTCTACCGCACGCTGCAGAGCCTGGCCGACGCCGGTGAGATCGACGTGATGCGCCCGCCCGGCGGCGAGCACCTCTACCGCCGGTGCAGCGAGGGCCATCACCACCACCTGGTCTGCCGGTCCTGCGGCTCGACGGTCGAGGTCGAGGGCCCGGCGGTCGAGCACTGGGCCGACCGGGTGGCCGAGAAGCACGGCTTCACCGACGTGAGCCACACCCTGGAGATCTTCGGAACCTGCCGGGGCTGCTGCAAGAGTTGAACCGTGCGCTAACGCCACGGGTGCGGGACGCTGTCCGCGTGAAGATTTACGCCGACCGCTTTCCCCGGTTCCTCATCCAGGTCCTCACCGACCTGTTCGTGATCGCGTGGGTCTACTTCTGGATCCGCGGTGCGTTGTGGCTGCAGGACCAGGTCCAGAAGTTGGGCGTGCCGGGCCAGAAGCTCGAGGGTGCCGGCACCGCGCTGGCCCAGAACCTGGCCGAGGCGGGCAGCAAGGTGGGCGGTGTGCCGCTGGTCGGCGACGAGCTCACCGCGCCGTTCGAGAAGGCGGCCGACGCGGCCCGCTCGGTCGCCGAGGCGGGCCAGTCCCAGCAGGACGTCGTCGGCGACCTGGCGCTCGCGCTGGCGGTGCTGACCGCCGTGCTGCCGATCCTGTTCGTGCTCCTGCTCTGGCTGCCCCTGCGCGCCCGCTGGGTCCGCCGGGCCACCGCCGCGTCCCGGGTCCGCCGCTCCCCCGCCGGCCGCGACCTGCTCGCCCTGCGCGCCCTGGCCACCCAGCCACTGAGCAAGCTCGCCAAGCTCGGCCCGGACGTCGCCGAGTCGTGGCGGGCGTCCGACGACTCCACAGTGGAAGCCCTGGCCGCGCTCGAGCTCAAGTCCCTTGGCCTGCGACAACGGTGATCAGCGCGACTGGGTGAACCCCGATACCGGGGCTACGCTTTGAAGATCACTGTCTACGCGATCTTCACGCCATGGATGGCTTCTTAGACTTCCTTGATCCATTCGTCACGTCGCCGTGGGTCTACGGCGTCGTTTTCGCGTTGGCGGCGTTGGACGCGTTCCTCCCGATCGTGCCCAGTGAGGCCACCCTGATCACCGCTGGGGTGTTCGCCGCCAGCGGTGAGCCCAACGTCCTGTTGGTCATCCTGGCCGGTGGTGCCGGCGCCATGCTCGGCGACCACATCTCGTACCTCATCGGGCGGGCCGGCGGCGAGAACATCATCCGGCGGATACCCGAGGGCACCCGCCGGGCCAGGACCTTCGAGCGGGTACGTGAGCTGCTCTTCGCGCACGGCGGCGTCGCGCTGGTGATCGCCCGGTACATCCCGGGCGGCCGGACGGCGATCACGCTGACCTGCGGCGCGATCGGGTACCCACGCCGGCGGTTCACCGCGTTCGACGCGATCGCGTGCTTCTCGTGGGCCGCGTACACCACGCTGCTGGGCTTCGTCGGTGGATCGGCGTTCCAGGACCACCCGATCCAGGGGCTCGCGCTCGGGTTCGGCATCGCCCTGCTCCTGGCCGGGGTGGCCGAGCTGATCCAGTGGCTCCGGCACCGCCGCCGGCCGCCGAAGACGCCGCCACAGCCTCAGGAGGTCGGGGCGGGGCAAGACGAACACTGACGACAGCGGCCCGGGCCGAAGCCCGGGCCGCTGCCGTACAGCGTGTGATCAAGCGGGTGGGATCCGCCGACGGACGTCGTCGGCCGTCGACGGACCCGGCTTCCAGGTCGCCACCCAGGGCTCGTCACCCTCGGGGTGCACGACGCCGTCCTCGAGCCAGGCGTAGCGCCCGTCCAGGATCCGCTTCGCCGCCTTCACGTCGACCGCGTCCGTGTTGTCCCACAGTGCGGTGAACAGCGCGTCGGTGCGTACCTTGGCCTGCCGGCAGAACAGGTCGGCCAGTTCCATGGCCTCCGGACGGGTTTCCCGCTCGGAGGTCGCCCGGACGCAGACCGCCGCCATCGCGAACAGCTCGGCGCCGATGTCGACGATCCGGCCCAGGAAGACCTCGCGGTCCTCCATCCGCGCCTGCCAGCGGGACATGCCGTAGAAGGTCGACCGGGCCATCTTGCGGGACGCCCGCTCGACGTACCGCAGGTGCTGCGCCAGCGGACCGTAGTCGTTGAACGCGGACGGGTTCTGCCCCTTGCCCACCGCCAGACCCGGCAGCCACTTGGCGTAGAACGCGGTGGCCCGCGCGCCGGCCTTCGCCTTGCGGCCCAGGTCGGCCTTCGGGTCGATGATGTCGCCGGCCACCGAGAGGTGCGCGTCGACCGCCTCGCGGGCGATCAGCAGGTGCATGATCTCGGTCGAGCCCTCGAAGATCCGGTTGATCCGCAGGTCGCGGAGGATCTGCTCGGTCGCCACCGCGCGCTCGCCGCGGGCCTTCATCGAGTCCGCCGTCTCGTAGCCCCGGCCGCCGCGGATCTGCACGAGATCGTCGGCGATCTTCCAGGCCATCTCGCTCGCGTAGAGCTTGACCAGCGCCGCCTCGATGCGGATGTCGTTGCGGTCGTCGTCGGCCAGCATGCAGCACAGGTTGAGCATGGTCTCCATGCCGTACGTGGTCGCGGCCATGAAGGACAGCTTCTGCGCGATCGCCTCGTGCTCACCGACCGGGCGACCCCACTGCACGCGTTCGGCGGACCACTCGCGGGCCACGTTGAGACACCATTTGCCGGCGCCGACACACATCGCGGGCAGCGACAGCCGGCCGGTGTTGAGCGTGGTCAGCGCGATCTTCAGACCGCGACCCTCGCCGCCGATCATCTGGTCGGTCGGCACGAACACGTCGTGGAAGCGGGTCACGCTGTTTTCCAGGCCGCGCAGGCCGACGAAGCTGTTGCGGCGCTCGATGGTGATGCCGGGCGAGTCGCCCTCGACCACGAACGCGGTGATGCCGCCGCGCCGCCCCTCGGACTTGGGCACCCGGGCCATCACCACCAGCAGGGTGGCGACGGTGCCGTTGGTGGCCCAGAGCTTGACGCCGTTGAGCCGGTAACCGCCCTCGACCGGCTCGGCGATGGTGCCGAGGCGGGCCGGGTCGGAACCGACGTCGGGCTCGGTGAGCAGGAACGCCGACACCTCGCCGCCGGCCAGCCGGGGCAGGTAGCGGCGCTTCTGCTCGGCGGTGCCGAACAGCTTGAGCGGCTGCGGCACGCCGATCGACTGGTGCGCCGAGAGCAGCGCGCCGATCGCCGGGCTGGCCGAGCCGACCAGCATCAGGCTGCGCGCGTAGTCGAGGTTGGTCAGCCCGAGGCCGCCGTAGTTCTCGTCGATCTTCATGCCGAACGCGCCGAGCCGGGCGAGGCCGTGGAAGACGTCGTCCGGGATGCGGTCCTCGCGCTCGATCAGGGCGCCGTCGACGTCGCTGCGTACGTACGCGTTGAGCTTCTTGATGAACTCTTCGCCCTTGGCCGTGCGGATCGGGTCGGGCTGGGGCCACGGGTCGATCAGGTCGAGCCGCAGCCGGCCGAGGAAGAGCTCCTTGCCGAAGCTGGGTTTGGTCCAGTCGGTTTCCCGGGACGCCTCGGCGACCTCGCGGGACTCCTGGTAGGAAACCGTGCCGGCCTCCTGAGGGAGGGCACCGGCACCGTCGGCGCCGCCGGCCTCCGGCGGCCTGTTCTGCGTTGTCGTCACGGCTTCCCCCTTTTGTCCGGGCTGGGCTGTGCTGGTTCTGACGGTACCCCGCTTTGTTACCCGTCGGTAGGCTTCTGCTATTCCTTCGGGTTCTCGCGACGCTCTTCGATCTCCTCCTCGGTCTCGTCCGGCTCGCCCCAGTCCCGGTGCGTCCAGGGCAGCGCGACCCAGAAGGTGACGAAGAAGATGGCGGTGACACCGCCCAGGACCAGCGAGACCGGGCGCGAGAGAACGAAATCGGTGATCAGCAGGACCGCGCTGACCATCGCGATCAACATGAAGGCCAGGCCGCCGGTGGCCATCTTGTGCCCGAACCTGACCAGTTCCGGCTTGCGCCCCTGCCGGAACAGGGCCCGGTGGAAGGCCACCGGCGCGATGATCATCGCGGTGGCGGCGGCCGCGGCCAGCAGCGCGACGAGATAGACGTCCCGCTGGTAGGCGGTGGTCTCCGGGAAGCCGTTGCTGAACGGCAGCGTGAGCAGGAACGCGAACAGGATCTGCACGCCGGTCTGCGCGACCCGCAACTCCTGCAGCAGGTCGGCGAAGTTACGGTCCCACCGCTGCTTCGGGGTCTCCCGAGGGTTGGTCCTGGGCCATGCGGGCTCCTTCGTGCGGCCGGGTGGATGCCGGCTGCCCCATGGTCGTCGTTCTGGGCGCCGGTCCGCGGTCAATTCCCGCCGCGCCACCGCGCGAAACGCGAGATCACGTCAGCTCAGCCTGGCGACGATCCCCCTGAGCAGCGCGGCGTACCGCTCGCGGAACTCCGGCGAGTCGGTGGGCAGGCCGGTGAAGTCCTCGGCGAAGTGCGCCAGCAGGGTCGGCGCCAGGGCCGCTCCGAACAGCGCCACCTGGAGGAAGGCCGGGTCCAGGTCGGCGGCGATCTCCCCCGCGGCCTGCCGCCGGCGCAGGTCGTCGACCATGCCCTGCCGATAGGCGGCCCCGCCCTCCTCCCGGTCGCCCTCCAACGCCTGCCAGACCAGCAGTCGGACCCAGTGCCGCTGCGTCTCGCCCACGTGGGCGAACGCGGTGAGCACCTGGTCGATCGGGGCACCGGGGGTGTTCAGGCCGGCGCTGAGCGCCCGCCAGCGCTCGATCAGCGCCCGGTAGAGCCCTTCCTTGCCGTCGAAGTAGTACGAGATCAGCTGCTGGTTGACGCCTGCCCGGCGGGCGATCGCGCCGACCCGGGCACCGGCGAACCCGTGCTCGCCGAACTCGACCAGCGCGGCGTCGAGGATCCGTTCCCGGGTGCGCTCGGCGTCGCGCTTGCGCTCCGCGCCCGACGGGGAACGCCGCGGACTCGCCTCAGCCATGCCGATGATCGTATCAATCAAACGAATGGTTGACAGAGTCATTCGATCGAGTAACGCTGGAGAGCATGACGAACTTCTCCGTAGCGGTCATCGGCGGCGGGATCGGCGGCCTGGCCCTCGCACACGGGCTGCGCCGCGCCGGCATCGCGGTCGAGGTCTACGAACGCACCCGCGAACGCACCGACTGGCTCCAGGGCTACCGCATCCACATCAACCCGGCCGGGGCCGGCGCCCTGCACCAGTGCCTACCCCCGGCCGGCTGGCAGTCCTTCCTGGACACCGTCTCGACCGGCGACGGTGGCTTCGGCTTCCTCACCGACCAGGCCACCGAGCTGCTCGGCCTGGCCGACGCCGAGATCAACGACCCCTCGGCCGCGCCGCCGGACCGGCACTACGGCGTCAGCCGGCTGCGGCTCCGCGAGGTCCTGCTCGACGGCCTGTCCGACGTGGTGCACCTGGGCCGGGAGTTCACCGGGTACGAGCTCACCGGCGACCGGGTCACCGCCCGCTTCGCCGACGGCGGCACGGCCACCGCCGACCTCCTGGTCGGTGCGGACGGCGCCAACTCCCGGGTCCGCGGCCAGCTCCTGCCGCACGCCCATCGGGTCGACACCGGCGTGGTCGCGGTGGCGGGCCGGTACCCGCTGACCGCCGACTCCGTAGCCGGACTGCCGCACGCGTTGACCAGCCGGGCCAACCTGGTCGTGCCGCGCGGGCGGGGATCGCTGTTCACCGCCGTCTGGCGCGGCGCCGGCGGCGCGGAGGCCGACACCGCGATCTGGGGCTTCTCCGACGCGGCCGGCCGGTTCCCGGCGGACGTGACCGACCTGGACGGGGCGGCGTTGCGGCAGCTCGTCCTGGACCGGATCGCGGGCTGGTCCCCCGCCTTCCACCGGCTGGTCGGCGGCAGCGACCCGGCCAGCGTCAACGCGCTGCGGGTCCGCAGCGCCGCGCCGGTCGACCCGTGGCCGACCGGTCGCGTGACCCTGCTCGGCGACGCCATCCACAACATGACGCCGATGGCCGGCGTCGGCGCCAACACCGCGCTGCGCGACGCCGACCTGCTGCGGCACGAGCTGACCGGCACCGAGGACCTGGTCGGTGCGGTCGCCCGCTACGAGCGCGAGATGCTGCGGTACGGCTTCGCCGCCGTGCGGCAGTCGCTGCGCAACGCCGAGCAGGCCGCGCACTCGTCGGCGCTCGGCCGCACCGGCTTCCGCACGATGCTGCGACTGACCGCGGCGGTGCCGCCGATGCGCCGCGCGATGGCCCGCGGCATGGGCAACTGACTACTTCTTGCGGTTCTCGGACATCCAGCGCTCGGCGAAGTCCACCGCCGCGCGTTGGGGCATCAGGCGGGCCAGGGCGCCGCCTACGCGGCCCGTGCGGACCATGCCGGTCGCGTCGAACTCGGCGCCCAGCAGCTCGAAGTCCTCCTCGTCGAGATCGACGTCGTCCCACCAGACCCATTCCCGGCCGCCGTCCGCGGTCTGCACCGCCGCGCCCAGGCGGGCGGTCGGCGGGTCCGACTGGCGGTATTCGGCCAGGTGCAGCGAGGTGTTCGAGTCGTGCCCGACGCCGAGCAGCAGCACGTCGCCGTCCAGGCCGTAGATCTTGCCCAGCGGCGAGTCGGCGCCGAGCATGCCGGAGCGGGGCTGGCCGTAGACCACCTCCGTGGCCAGCCGGCCCAGCGCCGCGAACGAGACCTGCGGGTGGTCGCTGCGCTGCCCGCCCGGCCAGGTGCGGACCACCTCGGCGACCGCGCCCATCCAGCGGCTGGGCGTCACCGCCGGGTCGAAGCCGGGCATGTGCTCCCGGATCACCGGCCACCAGCCCGGCGGTACGGGCGGGTTCTGCCACTCGGCCGGGTCGGAGTTGTCGGGCGTGTGCGTGGGTACGACCAGCGTGCCGTCCGGGCCGAGCGCGTCGCGCAGCGCGAGCACCACCGCGTGCGCCCCACCGGCCACGTAGCCGACCGGCTTGAGCGAGGCGTGCACCAGCAGCGTCGAGCCGGGCCGGACGCCGAGCGCGGCCAGGTCGGCGACGAGCGACTCGCGGGTGTGCGGCAGCCGCTCGGCCGCCTCGGCGGGGTGGTTGCTCACGATGCCTCCGCGATCCGGGCGAGGATGGCCTGGGCCAGCACGTCGGGCTGCGCCTCGGTGACCCAGTGGTCGACCCCGGGTAGGGGTAGGAAGCGGTAGTCGCCGGTGACGTGCTCGCCGGTCAAGGTCGCCGCGACCTGGCCGACCGCCACGTCCCGGTCACCCCAGACGTAGGTCGTCGGTCGCTCGACCGGGCCCACCTTGGCCAGGTCCTCGACCACCAGCGCGCGGTACCAGTTGAGGGCCGGCGTGAGCGCGCCCGGCTCCAGCAGCGGTTCGGCGTACACGTCGATGTCGTCGCCCACGCCGTCGAGCACCCGGCGCAGCCCGGCGCCGCCGTCGCGGGTGAGCACCTCCTCGGCCTTGCCGGCCATGCGGAACAGCTGGATGTACGACGACCGCTGCTGCTGGTCGGGATCCGTCTGCAGGGCGTGGGCGAAGGCAGCCGGGTGCGGCACGCAGACGGCGGTCAGCGAGCGCACCCGCGCGGGGTGCGCCGCGGCGAGCTGCCAGCCGACCAGGGCACCGAAGTCGTGGCCGACCACGTCGGCCCGGCCGCCGGCTAGCTCGTCGACGAAGGCGGCCGCGTCGGCCACGCACTCGGCCATGCCGGTAGGCGTCGACCCCGCTGGGCCGCGCGCCCGGCGAGTAGCCGCGCTGGTCGACCGCGAAGGTCCGCAGGCCGGCCGCGTTGAGGTGCGCGGTCACGGCGGCCCAACTGTGCCGGTTCTGCGGGAAGCCGTGCAGCAGGATCACCGGTGGCCCGCCGGGCGGACCACCCTCCGTGACGTCGAACGTCAGCCCGCGCGTCTCGATCCGCATGCGCGCGAGCGTACCGCCCGGCACCGGTGTTAACCTGGCGAGACAACTTCACATCCGACAGGGGAGCGCACAGCGCTGAGAGTGCGGTAGCCATCCGCAGACCCTCGAACCTGATCTGGGTAATGCCAGCGCAGGGAGTTCGGTCTTTCTCCAGCCGCGCCATGTCCGATTCATTGGGCATGGCGTGCGTCTTCTCCTGGTTCACCGAACTGGGAGGCACATCAATGAGCAACACCGTCAACCGCTGGCGGACCGTCGACATCGTCGTCGCCGCCGTGCTCGGCGTCGCGTTCGGCGTCGTGTTCTGGGCCTGGGGCCTGCTCTACAACGGACCCGCCGACGCGATCCCGCTGCCCGCGCGCACCCTGCTCTACGGCGTCTGGCTGCTGCCGGCCGTGCTCGGCGCGCTGGTCATCCGCAAGCCCGGCGCGGCGCTGTTCACCGAGACGGTCGCCGCGCTGGTCTCGGTCGCCTTCGGCACGCGTCTGGGGCTGGACCCTCGTGCTGCAGGGCCCGCTGGAAGGGCTCGGCGCTGAGCTCGTGTTCGCGCTGTTCGCGTACCGGGTCTACAAGCTGCCGGTGGCTGCGCTCGCCGGCGGCCGCTGCCGGCCTCGTCGCGGCGCTCTACGACGTCGTCTACTGGTACCCCGGACAGACTCTGGAGCAGCTTCGGCTCCCCTACCTGGCGATGACCGCGGTCAGCTCCGCGCTGGTGATCGCCGGCGGCGGCGGCTGGGCGCTGACCCGGGCGCTGGTCAACACCGGCGTGCTCGACCGGTTCCCGGCCGGCCGGGAACGCGCGGCGGTCTGAGCCGTTGAGCGCCGTCGAACTGCGCGGCTTCGGCTGGCGGCACGCCGGCCGCAAGGCGTGGGCGGTGCGCGGGGTCGACCTGCGCATCGAGCGCGGCGAGCGGGTGCTGCTGCTCGGTCCCTCCGGGGCCGGCAAGAGCACCCTGCTGGCCGCGCTGGCCGGCCTGCTCGCCGACGACTCCGGCGAGCGGGAGGGCACCGCCGAGATCGACGGCCTGGACACCCGCAAGGCGCGCGAGCGGGTCGGCATCGTGTTCCAGGACCCGGCGACCCAGCTCGTGATGTCCCGGGTCGGCGACGACGTGGCGTTCGGGCTGGAGAACCGGGGCGTGCCCGCGAGCGGAGATCTGGCCGCGGGTGCGGCGAGGCGCTCGGCGCGGTCGGCTTCGGCCCACCCGCTGGACCGGCCCACCCACGCGCTGTCCGGCGGCGAGCAGCAGCGGCTGGCGCTGGCCGGGGTGCTGGCGCTGCGCCCGGACCTGCTGCTGCTCGACGAGCCGACCGCCAACCTCGACCCGGCCGGCGCCGACCTGGTCCGGGCCTCGCTGCGCGCCGCGGTGTCGCGGGACACCACGGTGATCATGGTCGAGCACCGGCTGGGCCGAGGTCGTGCCGTTCGTCGACCGGGTCGTCGTGCTGGCGCCCGGCGGCGGGGTGGTCGCGTCCGGCCCGCCGGACCGAGGTGTTCGGCGACACACGGCGCCGCCCTGGCCGCCGACGGGATCTGGGTGCCCGGCCGGCCGCTGCCGGCCGCCCCGCCGGGCGGCTCGGCGCTCCCGGCGACGTGCTGGTCACCGCCGACCGGGTGGCGCTGGCGCCCCGGCTGGCACCGACCGACCTGGCGGTGCGCACCGGCGAGGCGCTCGCCGTGCTCGGGCCCAACGGCGCCGGCAAGTCGACGCTGGCGCTGCTGCTCGGCGGGCTGCTCAAGCCGACCGCGGGTCGGGTGGTGGCGTCGCCGGTGCTGGCCGGGGACGACGCGAGCCGCCCGCCGCACCGCTGGCGGGCCGCCGATCTGACCGCCCGGATCGGCTCGGTGTTCCAGGACCCGGAGCACCAGTTCGTCGCGTCGACGGTCCGCGACGAACTGGCGGTCGGGCCCGCGCCGGCTCGGCCGCCCGCTGGCCGTGGTCGACGAGCTGCTGGCCCGGCTGCGCCTCGACCATCTCGCGCGGGCCAACCCGTACACCCTCGTCCGGTGGCGAGGCGCGGCGGCTGAGCGTCGCGACGGCGCTGGCGTCCGCGCCCGCGGCTGCTGGTGCTCGACGAGCCCACCTTCGGCCAGGACCGGCGCACCTGGATCGAGCTGGTCGCGCTGCTGGCCGACCTGCGCGACGAGGGGCACGGCGTGCTCGCCGTGACCCACGACGCGGCGTTCGTCGAGGCGCTGGCCGACCGGCGGCTGGAGCTGACGCCATGACGCTCACCGCCGCGATGGTCCGCTCGTCGGCACCGCTGGCCCGGCGCAACCCGGTCGCGAAGCTGGTCGCCGCCACGGTGTTCGCCGTCGGCGTGCTGGCCACCCTCGACCCGCTGACGCCGGCGCTGGCGATCGCCGCCGAGCTGGTCCTGCTGCCGCTGTTCGGCGTCCGCTACGGCACCCTGCTGCGCCGCGGCTGGCCGCTGCTGCTGTCGGTGTTCGGCGTCGTGCTGACCACCATCCTGTTCGGCGCCAACCGCGGCGGCGACGACGGTGTTCGCGGTCGGCCCGCTCGACGTGACCACCGGGGTGCTGACCGTCGCGCTCGGGCTCGCGCTGCGGCTGGTCGCGCTGGCCCTGCCCGGCATCATGGTGTTCGCCACCACCGACCCGACCGACCTGGCCGACGCGCTGGTGCAGAACGCCAAGGCGCCGGCCCGGTTCGCGATCGGCACGCTGGCCGCGTTCCGGCTGGTACCGCTGCTCGGGCAGGAGTGGCAGGCGCTGCGGATGGCCCGCCGGGCGCGGGGCGTCGACGCCGGCGGCAACCCGGTCGGCGGCGGCGCGGCTGTTCGCCTCGACGGTCGTTCGCGCTGCTGGTCGGCGCGATCCGGCGGGGCACCCGGCTGGCGCCGCGATGGACGCCCGGGGCTTCGACAGCGGCATCCCGCGTACGCACGCCCGCAGCAACGCTTCACCCGCGCCGACACGCTGTTCGTGCTCGGTGCGGTGCTGCTGACCGTCGCGATCCTCACCGTGAGCATCACCACGGATACGTTCCGGCCCGTTCTGGGCTAGTGTCTCGCTCCAACGCGTGCGAAACGAGGCGGTGGCGATGAGCGTACGACTGGCCGAAGTGACCGATCCGGCGGAGATCGAGGCGCTGGTGCCGCACGTCTGGCGGATCTTCCAGATGGTCTCCGCCGGTGCGGCGCTGGGCTGGGCGGTGCCACCCGGCCAGGCCGAGGTGCGCGAGTTGCTGACCGGCGTGGTCGAGGGCGCGGCGGTGTCGAGGCGGCGCTGCTGGTCGCCTACGCGTCGGACGAGGACGTCTGGCGCCGGCGGGCCTCGACGTCGCTCCGATGCCGCGGCCGGACGGCACGGTGTTGGCCGGGCTCGGTTACTGGCGCCGCTACGCCGGCAGACCCACCGGCCGCACGCCGACCTGGAGCGGGTCGCGGTGGCCGGCCGGCTATCAGGGGCGCGGGATCGGGCGGGCGCTCACCGAGGGGCTGGTGGCCAGCGCCCGCAAAGCCGGCATCGAGGTGTTGACCCTCGACGCGCGCGGCGACAACGAGCGCGCGCTGGCGCTTTATCGCACGCTCGGTTTCAACGAGTACGGCCGGCTGATCGACTTCGTCGCGGTCGGCCATCTGCGCTATGACAAGGTGCTTTACGCACTCGACCTGCGGCGGCCGTGGCCGCGGCTGTGAAGGAAGGGACCAGTCGCCCGCGCATAGCAGGGCCCCTTCCTATTCGGTTTAGGCGCGGCGGAAGGCGTAGTTCTTCGGTTGCGCCGCCGGCTTGCTGCGACCGCCCTTTGTGGACGACCGGCCCGGCCTCGCGGCCCGTGCGGCTTGCCGGCCTTGGCCCGCCGCGACGCGCGGTTGTCGCCGCCGAGTTCGGGTCGGGGACTCGCCGGCGGACAGGTCGAGGAGAAGTTTTCGGATGCAGGCATGCGAAGGCCTCCGGAAAACGGGGAGGGACAGACGGATGCCCGGTGGCGCATTGATCTGAGAAGGCATGACGCCCCGGGCGCTCGAAGACCGCCGACGAAGGGCGGACCGGCACACAGAAATCCCTGAGGACATCAGTAACGCATGCGACGACGGTACACCGTCGCCGCCGGCGTTGGCTAGGTCATTCCGGCGGGCGGTGGGGCGATCGGGTTCGGGATCGCTCCACCGAAACGGCGGTCGCGCTTGGCGAACAGCTCGCAGGCGTACCAGAGATGGCGCCGGTCGAAGTCGGGCCAGAGCGTGTCGAGGAAGACCAGTTCCGCGTACGCGGACTGCCAGAGCATGAAGTTCGAGATGCGCTCCTCCCCCGACGGCCGCAGGAACATGTCCACTTCGGGCACTTCGGGGTGGTAGAGGTAGCGCTGAATGGTCTTCTCGGTGATCCTGGTCCGGATCGATCTTCCCGGCCATCGCGTCGCGCGCGATCGCGGCCGCCGCGTCGGCGATCTCCGCCTGGCCGCCGTAGTTGACGCAGAACTGCAGGGTCAGCTTCGTGTTGCCGCGGGACATCTCCTCCGCGGTCTGCAGCTCGGAGATCACGCTCTTCCACAGCCGCCCGGCCCGGCCCGACCAGACCACCCGCACGCCGAGGTCGACGAGCTGGTCCCGGCGGCGCCGGATGACGTCGCGGTTGAAGCCCATCAGGAAGCGGACCTCTTCGGGCGACCGGCGCCAGTTCTCGGTCGAGAAGGCGTACGCCGTCAGGTAGGGAATCCCGATCTCGATGGCGCCCTCGATCGTGTCGAAGAGCGAGTGCTCGCCGCGCTCGTGGCCGGCGGTGCGGGCCAGCCCACGGTCCTTGGCCCAACGGCCGTTGCCGTCCATCACGATCGCCACGTGCTTCGGCAGAGCGCCGGCTGGCAGCTTCGGCGGGCGGGCACCCGACTCGTGCGGCGTCGGCGGCCGCACCTCCCGGCGCGCGCTGCGTGACCTGATCATTTCTGTTGTTCCCCCGTCGTGCGATCAACCAGCGGCAGCGAGCGTAACCCGCGTTCCAGGTGCCACTGCAGGTGTGCGGCGACCAGCCCGCTGCACTCCCGGCGCGGGCCGACCTCGGCCGCGTCGGCGACATGCCAGTTGCCGGACGAGCG
>CAWIXO010000013.1:0-66831 GCA_963840005.1 uncultured Actinomycetota bacterium
TAGCCGATGAACGGCGCGAAGCGCAGCACGGTCGCGGTGACGTCGGCACGCCGCCGCCGGAAGCCGCGGACGTAACCCTCGATGTCGAGGATGTCCCGGGCGAACCCGCCCCGCGGCACCTCGCGCGGTTCGGTGTCCTCGGTGAACACGGCCGGGTCGCGGAACGACGCGCCGTACGCGGCCGTGGACGAGCGCATCACCAGCTTGCGCAACCGCGGCGCCTGCTGGCAGGCGGCGAGCAGGTGCATGGTGCCGATGACGTTCTGCTCTTTCATCGCCGCCCGCCCGCCGTGCTGCGGGTCGGGCGCGGTGGCCAGCGCGAGATGGACCACCGCCTCGGCATCGAGGTCGGCGATCACGGTGCTGGCCGAACCGGCGTCGCCGCGCACCTGCTCGACACCGTCGAGCAGGTGGGCGAACTCCGCCGGCGGCGCGTGCGGGTCGAGCCCGACCACGCGGCCGATCCGGTCGTCGGCGGCCAGCCGGGCGGCGACGTGCGCGCCCAGGAACCGGCTGACGCCGGTGACGACAACCGAGCCTGTTGGTCGCGACCTCACGTTGGCCTCCGGTCAATGCTCAGGAGGGTGCCGCGCGGACGCGCCGGGCCACAGGCATCTGACGTTCAGACCCAGGCCGATGGCCCAGGACTGGACCTCAGGCCCGGGCCGGCGTCACTTGCCGAGACGGCGACGCTGGACGCGGGTCTTGCGCAGCAGCTTGCGGTGCTTCTTCTTGGCCATACGCTTGCGGCGCTTCTTGACCACCGAGCCCATACGACAGCCCTCTCCCAGTGAACGTGCGACATGCGCCGGACGTCACGGGGACGTGAAGGCCGACGGCGATCTGACATCGGATCCGACCCGACGTGCGGGCGCATTGCACCACAGCGGGGTGAGAATCGCGATCCAGGGTACGCGTCGACCGTCAGCCCAGCCAAAGCGACCCCGGCCGCGGGGCCGTTACAGCCCCGCGGCCGGCTCCATGGTCACTCTTATGCGGACTCTTGGAACGCGCCCCGTAAGTATTCGTTCACGGCGTGCTCCGGAACCCGGAACGATCGACCGACGCGCACCGCGGTGAGATCACCCGAATGCACCAAGCGGTAGACCGTCATCTTCGACACCCGCATCAATGTCGCCACCTCGGCCACCGTGAGGAACTTGACCTCCGACAGCCTGTCGGCTTGTGGTGATCCTGCCATGGCTCACCAACCAATCCATCCCCGGCGCGCGCCGTCAGGCGCTCGTGTAACTAGTACGGTAGCGGTGCCGTTGTTACCGGCGCGATCCCTTCGCGGATTTGATCATGGTTCGTCAAGCCAACTCACCGAGTTTTCCCGATATTTACCCCTAAAGGGGACATATCTCGACTGCGGTATCAGGCCGCCGCGGCCCGGATCGCCGCCACACATTGATCGTTCAGGGCCGACCACGGCTCGCCGAAGACCTCTCGACTGGCCTCGTCGATCGACATCCGGTCATGTGTCAGGGCCTTCATGAAGATCAAAACGTCGGCCTCGCCGAACCGTTCAGCGAGCTGCCGGACAGCGAGGTAGCCGATCCCGTACGCGCCGGCCACCTCCCAGTCGGCCGCACCATCGGCGATCTTGAGATCCTCCAGCGGACCGGCCCAGCCGCGCTCCTTGACCACCTTGCGCACCTCTTCGATGCCCTCGTAGGCCTGCGGCGCCGCGCCACCGGACGCCGCGAGCTCGGCGATCCCCTCGACCAGCCACCAGGCCGACGTGGGGAACCCGTTGGACGGCATCGTCGAGGCGTGGGTCATCTCGTGCCGCAGGAGGTCGTCGAGGTTGTTGCGCTGTGGCGCGGCCGCGTTGATCACGACGTCGATCTGGCGCCCGCCCACGGGCAGCGCGTAGCCGGCGGTCCACGCCGGCCGGCTGCCGCCGAACCAGCGCTTCCACTGGGCGCCGCCCGCGTAGAACACCTCGTAGTGCGCCGGCGGCGGCCCACCGACCGCGTACCGGTCGGCGACCACAGCGGCCTTCTCCGCCTCGGCCAGCACGGTCTTGAGCTGCCCGCGCAGTGCCTGCGTGGTGGCCACCACGACCCGCTTGCCGGTCGCGACCACCAGTTGGTCGACCTCCCACGGGCGCGGGCCGTCGTACGTCGACATCGACGGCTCGATGCCGACCAGCTTGAGCCCGGCCGCGGTGTCGGTCCACACCGTGCCGTAGGTGATGGTCATCGGCTTGCAGTCCGGCTCGACAAAACAGTGCTCGACCTCGACCAGCGTCCGCCACTTGCCCGGGCCGACCGACGACGGGATGGCGTCGGCCGACGGCGTCCAGCGGGTGACCTTCAGGGCCCGCAACGAGGCGAACTGTGCCCGCAGGGTCGCCGTCGCCGGGCTGGCCGGGTCGGCGATCGCGAGGAAGCCCGCCTGGTTGCCGCCGAGCAGTGCGGTGCCCTGTGCGCCCAGCGCCGTGCCGATCCGCTCGCGCAGCCAGGCGGCGGTGACCCGTTCCTCGTCGCCGGCGACCGGGCTGCGGGCCGGCTCGGCCTTGGCCGCGGGTGTCGCCGGCCAGGCCGGCGAGTCGAGCCCGCGGAACACGACGACGCCCACCCCGACCGGGGCGGCGCACAGCACGAGCACGGCCACTAGGCCGAGGGGCAGCCACAAGGACCACCGCCGGCGTGGTGCTGCTGCCGGCGCACCTGTCTCCTCAGCCATCCGGGCGAGATTAAGGCCATCTACCCGATCGAGGGATCAGCCGTACGGACGAGTTACTTGCGCGACTTCATGGCGCGGGCGAAGAACAGCATGTTCGCCGGACGTTCGGCCAGCCGGCGCATCATGTAGCCGTACCAGTCGTTGCCGTAGGGCACGTAGACCCGCACCGTGTAGCCCTCGCCGGCGAGCCGCAGCTGCTCGTCCGGGCGCACGCCGTGCAGCAGCTGGAACTCGAACGCGTCCGGCGATGCGGTCGAACCAGCGGGCCCGGTCCTCGCCGATCGCGATCAGTCGCGGGTCGTGGGTGGCGAGCATCGGGTAGCCCTCGCCCGACATCAGGATGTTCAGGCAGCGCACGTACGACTTGTCGACCTCGATGCGCGGACTGGAACGCCACCGACTCGGGCTCCTTGTAGGCGCCCTTGCACAGCCGCACCCGGGAGCCGAGCGTCGGCCAGCTCGCGGCAGTCGGCCTCGGTGCGGCGCAGGTAGGCCTGCAGCACCGCGCCGGTCGTCGGGTAGTCGACCCGCAGCTTGGCCAGGATCTCCAGGGTGGAGTCGGTGGTGGTGTGGTCCTCCATGTCGAGGGTCACCGTGGTGCCGGCCTCGCTCGCCGGCGCGCAGATCTGCCGTGGCGTGTTCGTAGGCCAGCTTTTCGTCGAAGTTCTGGCCGAGCGCCGAGAGCTTGACGCTGACCTCGGCGGCCGGGGTCAGGCCGGCGGCGGCAGCGCGCCGAGCAGCGCGAGGTATTCGTCCTTGATGGCCGTCGCCTGGTCGGGGTTGACCGTGTCCTCGCCGAGGTGGTCGAGGGTGACCCGCGAGGCCGTCGCCGACCAGTTCGCGGGTCGACGTGCAGCGCGTCGTCGGCGGTGGT
This sequence comes from uncultured Actinomycetota bacterium, assembly GCA_963840005.1. GTDB lineage: Bacteria > Actinomycetota > Actinomycetes > Mycobacteriales > Micromonosporaceae > Asanoa. Next base: position 3,569 of record CAWIXO010000013.1, read on the forward strand.
GCCGGCGATGAAGCGGTGGACGACGTCGCGGGTGAGCGGGGCCGTCTCGACGAGCCGCTCGACCCGGGATGACCGGGACGCGGCGAGGATGACCGATCGGAGCATGACCGCAGCGTATCGCCCGTCGGCGGGCGCTTCTCGGCGAGCTTGGCAGGCCTTCATGATCGCTTAGCGGAGTGGCTTCGTCGCGGAGTGGCCCGACGGACGAGGCATCCCGTCGCCGCGTCGTCTACGGTTGTCGGGTGAACTTCGATGCGTACGCCCGCACCGCCGTCGACCTGGTCAACGCGCCGATGGAGGGCATCGACGACCTGCGGGCCGTTTTCGTCGTCGGACAAGCCTGGATGCGCGACGAGGCCACCGAGCGTGACGTGACGACGTTCCGCCGGGCCCAGAAGCGGCTGCGCGACGTCTTCGAGCTCGGCTGCGCCGGCCGCGACACCGAGGCGGTCAACGAGCTCAACACCCTGCTGAAGGACCATCCGGTCCAGCCGCGGATCTCCGGGCACGATGCCAGCGACTGGCACATGCACGTGACCAGCCGCGGCGCGTCGGTCAGCGCCGAGTACCTCGCCGGCGCGGTCTGGGGCCTGGCGGTCTGGCTGTGCAGCACGGCAGCGCCCGGTTCGGCGTCTGCGCCGACGACCGGTGCGGCAACGTCTACCTGGACACGTCGTCCAACAACTGCCGGCGCTTCTGCTCCGAGCGGTGCGCGACCCGGTCGCACGTGGCGGCGCACCGGGCCCGCAAGCGGGCGACATTAGCCGGCGTTTAGCCGGCCCAGGATTGCTGCGGGGCGTTCGTCAGACTTTGGCCGGCGCGGGCAGGTGGGCTCGGGCGAACTCGAGTGCCGCGCTGCAGGTCGGCCTCGCGGACCGCGCGGCTCTTGGCGCCCCGGGTGGCGACCTCCACGGCGACCGAGCCGCGTGAAGCCGCGCCCGGCCAGCGACTCCAGCAGCTCGCCGCACGGCTGGTTGCCGCGGCCGGGCACCAGGTGCTCGTCGCGGCCCTCGCCGGTGCCGTCGCCGAGGTGCACGTGCGTGAGGCCCGTCGCCCATCGCGTCGGCCATGTCGAGCGCGTCGGTGCGGCGCGCGGCGCAGTGCGACAGGTCCAGGGTGTACGCGTCGAAGCCGGACTCGGTCGGGTTCCAGCCCGGCGGTACGGCACGAACTCGCGGCCGGCCATGCGCACCGGGTACATGTTCTCGACCGCGAAGGTCAGGTCGCTGTGGTGGTGCGCGATCCGCTCGAGCCCCGGCTGCGAACGACCGGGCGTAGTCGCGCTGCCAGCTGAACGGCGGGTGCACGACCACGGTCGGCGCGCCCAGCGCCTCGGCCAGCTCCGCCGCGCGGCGCAGCCGCTCCCACGGGTCGGAGCTCCACACCCGCTGGGTCACCAGCAGGCAGGGCGCGTGCACGCTGAGCACCGGCACGCCGTAGTGGGCGGCCAGCCCGCTGCAGCGCGCCGGCGTCCTGGCTCACCGCGTCGGTCCAGACCATGACTTCGACGCCGTCGTAGCCCAGCGCGCGCGGCCATCTCGAAGGCCGCCGCCGTCGGCTCGGGGAAGACCGAAGAGCTTGACAGGAGTACGGGGGTGCGCGAGGTCACGTCGTTCAGGGTAGTCCTAGCCGGCAGCAGCCACTCGGACGAGCCACCCCAAATCCGTCGTTTATGCGGATTCAAGCTGATCGAGGCGGCGCAGGATCACGCCTTCGCGCAGCGCCCACGGGCAGATGTCGACCGCGTCGATCTCGCAGCCGGCGCAGCACCGCCTCGGCCACCACCGCACCGGCCAGCAGCTGGTGTGCCCGGCTCGGCGCTGACCCCCTCCATCTCGGCGACCTGGCGCGGCGGGATCATGCCGGATGAAGCCGAGCACCTGGCGCAGCCCGCTGCGCGGTCAGGGCGCGCGGCGCCCACAGCCCCTGCCGGGACGGCGCCGCGCCGGCCAGCCGGGCCAGGGTGCGGAACGTCTTCGAGGTGGCCACCGCGCCGGTCCCAGCCGGACGTCGGCCAGCTTCGCCACGACCGGCTCGAGCTGCTTCTCGACGTACGCCTGGAGGTCGTCGACGGCCCTGGGCGACGGCGGCGACGAGGTGTCCCGGTCGACGCCGAGCCGCTCCCGGGTGAGCCGGCCGGCGCCCAGCGGCAGCGACATCGCCAGGTCCGGCGTCCTCGTCGATGCCGGCCGCGATCTCCAGCGAGCCGCCGCCGATGTCGAGCACCAGCAGCCGCCCGGCCGACCAGCCGAACCAGCGCCGGACGGCCAGGAAGGTCAGCGCGGGCCTCGTCGTCGCCGGAGAGCACCTGGAGCCGCACGCCGGTCTCCTCGCGCACCCGGGCCAGCACCTCCTGGCGAGTTCGTCGCGTCCCGGACCGCCGAGGTGGCGAACGCCAGCAGGTCGTCGGCCTGTCAGCCGGCGCGCGCTGGCCCGGGCGTCGTGTGCGGCCTCGACCAGCGCGTCCGCGCCCGCCTTGGTGAGCGCGCCGTCGGGGCCGATCTGCTCGGCCAGCCGCAGCACCGCCTTCTCCGAGTGCGCCGGCCACGGGTGCGCACCGTGGTGCGCGTCGACCACCAGCAGGTGCACGGTGTTGGAACCGACGTCGAGCACGCCCAGCCGCATGCCCGAACCTTATGGCCCAACGGTTATCGCCACCGCGTTGCCGTGCGGCAACGCGGGTCCGCCAGCCCATTCGGGCGTAGGCTTGTCCGGTGCCAGCACGCAACCAGCTCCGTGTTCTCGTCGACGACCCCGACGACCCCCGCAGCCGCGAGGTCGACCTCGACTTCCCGCGGGAATGGGTGGAGTTCTTCGACCCCGCCGACCCCAAGCACCTCATCCGGGCCGACCTGACCTGGCTGCTGTCCCGCTGGACGTGCATCTTCGGCCAGCGGCTGCCACGGCATCATCGAGGGCCGGGCCGCCGACGGCTGCTGCTCGCACGGCGCGTTCTTCACCGACGCCGACGACGAGAAGCGGGTCCGGGCGGCGGCCAAGAGCTCACGCCGGAGACCTGGCAGCACTACCGGCGCGGGTTCAAGAACTACACCGAGATGGACACGGTCGACGGCAAGACGCCGGCCCGGCGCACCGCGACCCAGTCCGCCGACGGCGCCGTGCGTGTTCCTCAACGACGCCGACTTCCCGGCCGGCGGCGGCTGCGCGCTGCACGCCCAGGCCCTGCGCGACGGCGTGCACCCGCTGGAGTACAAGCCGGACGTCTGCTGGCAGCTGCCGGTCCGCCGCGACCAGGACTGGACCAAGCGCCCCGACGGCACGAAGATCCTGGTCACCACGCTGAGCGAGTTCGACCGGCGCGGCTGGGGCGAGGGCGGCCACGACCTGCACTGGTGGTGCACGTCGTCACCCGAGGCGCACGTCGGCAACGAGGCGATGTACCTGTCGTACGAGCCGGAGCTGACCGCCCTGATCGGCAAGGCGGCGTACGCGCAAGCTGGCCGAGCTGTGCGCCGCCCGCGCCCGCCGCGGCATGGTCGCGCCGCACCCGGCGGACCCGAAGCGCCGCCTCCCCCTGACCCGCACCACCAACCTCAACGGCGGCGCCGAGCCCGCAGCCCCACCCAACCCGCCCAAGAAGCGCTAGGCGGTGGGCCGGCCTACGGCTCGAACTTGTAGCCCAGGCCGCGCACGGTGACGATGAAGCGCGGCGTCGACGGCTCCGGCTCGATCTTCGAGCGCAGGCGCTTGACGTGCACGTCGAGGGTCTTGGTGTCGCCGACGTAGTCGGCGCCCCAGACCCGGTCGATCAGCTGGCCCCGGGTGAGCACCCGGCCGGCGTTGCGCAGCAGCAGCTCCAGCAGCTCGAACTCCTTGAGCGGCAGCTGCACCGACGAGCCGTCGACGGTGACCACGTGCCGCTCGACGTCCATCCGGACCGGCCCGGCGGCCAGGGTCGGCGCGTCCGGCTCGGCGGTCTCCGTGCCCTGGCGGCGCAGCACCGCCCGGATCCGGGCGACCAGCTCGCGCGGCGAGTACGGCTTGGTGACGTAGTCGTCGGCGCCGATCTCCAGGCCGACCACCTTGTCGATCTCGCTGTCCCGGGCGGTGACCATGATGATCGGCACCTTGGAACGCTGCCGGAGCTGGCGGCAGACCTCGGTGCCGGACATCTCCGGCAGCATCAGGTCGAGCAGCACGATGTCGGCGCCGGTCCGGTCGAACTCGGTCAGCGCCGCGGTGCCGGTCGCCGCGACCGAGACCTCGAAACCCTCCTTGCGGAGCATGTACGAGAGGGCATCGGAGAACGACTCCTCGTCCTCGACCACGAGCACGCGGGCCACGGACTTTCCTTCCTTACCGCTCGGATCGGCTGCGACTCGACCGATCCGGTCACGATCTCAATAGAGGGCGGTAGCGGGAGGGCGGCGTCCGGCGGGCGGGCCGGAAGCCGAAGGGTGAACGTCGAACCCTCCCCCAGGTGCTGACAACGTCGACCCGGCCGCCATGGTTGGTGGCGATGTGCTTGACGATCGCCAGGCCGAGGCCGGTGCCGCCGGTGGCCCGGGAGCGGGCCGGTCGGCCCGGTAGAACCGCTCGAAGATCCGGTCGAGGTCGTCGGGCGCGATGCCGATGCCCTGGTCGGCCACCGAGAGCACGACCGACGACTCGTCGAGCGCGGTCGTGATGGTGACCCGGGTCTCTTCGTTCGAGTACGCGATCGCGTTCTCCACCAGGTTGGCCAGCGCGGTGGCGAACTGGCTGTCGCTGCCGTAGACGGTCAGGCCGCGCCTGCCCTCGACCACGACCTCGATCTCGCGGGCGGCGGCCGCGGTGCGGGTGCGGTCGATCACCTCGGCGACGACCCAGTCGACCGAGACCGGCTCGGGGTCGGGCAGCGGGTCGGCGCCCTGCAGCCGGGACAGCTCGAGCAGCTCGTTGACCAGCCGGCCGAGCCGGGTCGACTCGTGCTGGATCCGCTCGGCGAACCGGCGGGCCGCGGCCACGTCTCCTCGGGGCCGGCGCCGGGCTGCGGCCCGACGTTGGTCGGGTCGGTGGCGTCGAGCAGCGCCTCGGCGAGCAGTTGCAGCGCGCCGATCGGGGTCTTCAGCTCGTGGCTGACGTTGGCGACGAAGTCCCGGCGCACCCGGGCGACCCGGTGCGCCTCGGTGACGTCGGCCGCCTCGACGGCCACGAAGTCGCCGCCGAGGCCGACCGCGCGCAGGTGCACGCCGAGGGGTTCGGCGTCGCCGTCCGCCGCGGGGCAGGTCCAGCTCGACCTCGCGGCGGACGCCGGTGCGCCGGACCTGGCCGGCCAGGGTGCGGATGATCGGGTGCGCGACCCGGCTGCCGGGCGTGCCCGCCGAGCGGAGCAGGCCCATCGCCCGGGCCGCCGGGTTGACCAGCACGACGGTGTCGTCGCCGTCGAGCACCACCACGCCGACCCGCAGCGAGTCGAGGCTCTTGCGACCCAGTCCGGGCTGCGGATCGTGCCGGTCGATGGTGATCGCCTGCCTTCCCTCGCCAGCAGCGCGGGTAGCGGCGACGGACGCTGACCCCCGCCGCCTGAAGCGCGGGATCAGCGATCCGGCGGCAAAGCCCGCCAACAGACTGACGCACACGCCAGCCACGATCGCCCATTCCACGTGGCGATCGTAGGGTCATTGTTAACGAACAGGCTGGTCGGGCCGGGCAAAGCGGGCGCAGATCGCACAATGTTCACCGGCCGGCTCAGCGCCGTTCACTAGCGTTCTGTGGCGTACACCTACGGTGAACCGGACATAAGCGAAGCGTGACCGGATACTACTCTCGGGTCACATTGTTTCTGCCACCGACACACCGTTCCCCAGGAGCACCGAGATGGCCATGCGCGAAGAGTTCCGCGCTGACCTGCACATCGTCAGCCAGCTGTTGGTCGACATGGCCGAGGCGGTCCGCACCGCGATGAGCGAGGCGACCATCGCGCTGCTGCGCGCCGACAGGGTCGCCGCGGAGGACGTGATCGCCCGGGACGCCGAGGTCGACGCGCTCTACCAGCAGGTCGAGGAGCGGGTGACCGATCTCATGGCCCGCCAGGCGCCGGTCGCCAGCGACCTGCGGGTGCTGATCACCGCGCTGCAGATCGCCGCCGACCTGGAGCGGATGGGCGACCTCGCCGACCACGTGGCCAAGACCGCCCTGCGCCGGCACCCGTCGCCGGCGGTCCCGGCGGAGCTCCGCCCGGTCTTCCAGGCCAAGGCCGACGTCGCCGACAAGATGGCCGCCAAGATCGCGACCGTGATCTCCAAGCTCGACGCGGTCGGCGCCGCCGAGCTCGAGACCGACGACGACGCGATGGACGCGCTGCACGTCGAGCTCTTCAAGGTCATGCTGAGCCCGGACTGGCCGTACGGCGCCGAGACCGCGATCGACGGCGCCCTGCTCGGCCGCTTCTACGAGCGCTTCGCCGACCACGCGGTGAACGCCGGCCACCACGTCATCTACCTGGTGACCGGCGAACAGCCGCAAGCGTCGTCGAACTAACGCCCCTGGTTGGCCACGGCGGCCGCGGCTTCGGCCGCGGCCTCCGGGTCCAAGTAGGCGCCGCCGGCGGTGACCGGGCGCAGGTCGGCGTCCAGGTCGTAGCGCAGCGGGATCCCGGTCGGGATGTTGAGCTTGGCGATCGCCTCGTCGGAGATGCCGTCGAGGTGCTTGACCACGGCGCGCAGCGAGTTGCCGTGCGCGGCGACCAGCACCGTCTTACCGGCCAGCAGGTCCGGCACGATCGCGTCGTACCAGTACGGCAGCGTGCGCACGAGCACGTCCTTGAGGCACTCGGTGCGCGGCATCAGCTCGGGCGGCAGATCGGCATAGCGCGGGTCGCCGGTCTGGGCCCACTCGTCGCCCGGGTCGATCGGCGGCGGCGGCACGTCGTACGAGCGGCGCCAGAGCATGAACTGCTCCTCGCCGTACTCCTCGAGCGTCTGCTTCTTGTTCTTGCCCTGCAGCGCTCCGTAGTGGCGCTCGTTGAGCCGCCATGACCGGCGCACCGGGATCCACGAGCGGCCGGCCTCGCCCAGCGCGAGCTCGCTGGTGCGGATCGCGCGGCGCAGCACGCTGGTGTGCAGCACGTCGGGCAGCAGGTCGTGCTCCCGCAGCAGCGCGCCGCCGCGCCGGGCCTCGGTCTCGCCCTTGTCGGTCAGGTCGACGTCGACCCACCCGGTGAACAGGTTCTTCGCGTTCCACTCACTCTCGCCGTGCCGGAGCAGCACCAACGTCCCCACAGTCATGAGGCCATCCTCGCGCAGGCAGCTGAACGGCCGGCAACCACCCGGGGTGACGACCGCCATGCGGTAATCCTGATGACTTCCTGGGTGCCCACAACTTAGGTTGCGTAAGGCCGTTGTGGATTGGCGGTCATTACAAGGGGGGCCAAGGTAGTGGTACGAGGCTGGTTGCGTGAAACAACGGGTGGACTGCCCAGGACGTTCTGGTACCTGTGGTGCGGCACCCTGGTCAACCGGCTCGGCGGCTTCGTACTCATCTTCCTGACGGTCTACCTGACCAAGGAGCGGGGCTTCAGCGACATCCAGGCCGGCCTGGTGGTCGGCCTGTGGAGCGCCGGCGGCGGGATCGGCACGATGGTCGGCGGCATCCTCGCCGACCGCTGGGGCCGGCGGCCGACGCTGCTGATCGCACACGTCGGCGGCGCGAGCATGATGCTGCTGCTCGGCTTCTCCCGCCCGTTCGCGATGATCGCCGGCGTCGCGTTCGCGCTCGGCATGTTCGCCGAAGCCGCCCGGCCGGCGTTCGCCGCGATGATGGTCGACGTCGTGCCCGACCGCGACCGGGTGCGCGCGTTCTCCCTCAACTACTGGGCGATCAACCTGGGCTTCGCGTCCGCGGCGATCCTCGGCGGCTTCGCCGCCCACCTCGACTACCTGCTGCTCTTCGTGCTCGACGCGTCCGCGACGCTGATCACCGCGGCGATCGTGTTCGTCAAGATCAAGGAGACCAGACCGGTCGGCGCGCACCTGGCGGTCGCCGCGGGCGGCGGCGGTCTCGGCATGGTGCTGCGGGACCGGGTGTTCCTGGTCTTCACGTTCGCCAACCTGCTGGCCGCGATGGTCTTCCTGCAGCACATCTCGATGTTGCCGATCGCGATGACCGACGACGGCCTGTCCTCGTCGACCTTCGGCTGGGTGATCGCGCTCAACGGCGTGCTGATCGTGCTCGGTCAGCTCTTCATCCCGAAGCTGATCGCCGGGCACGGCCGGGCCCGGGTGCTCGCGGTCGGCACGATCGTGCAGGGCGTCGGCTTCGGGCTGACCGCGCTGGCCGGCAGCGCGTGGCTCTACGCCATGACGGTGTTGGTCTGGACGGTCGGCGAGATGGTCTACTCGCCGGCCAACGCGGCGACCATCGCCGACCTGGCGCCCGCCTCGGTCCGCGGCCGCTACCAGGGTGTCTTCGCGCTCTCCTGGTCGATCGCCGGCTTCACCGCGCCGGTGGCCGGCGGCTTCGTCCGCGACCTGCTCGGCAACACCGCGCTCTGGGTCGGGCTGCGCGCTGATCGCCTTCCTGGCGGCGGCGATCAACCTGACCGCCGGGCCGGCGCGGGAACGGCGCACGGCCGCGGTCGCGGCCGCCGCCCGCGCATCCGTGCCCGTCACACCCGCTCCGCCCGGCGTGATGAGCGACACGCTGGCGCCAACCTCCGCCGCTTCGTAGCGTCCCTCCGTAAGCCTTCTTAACTGAATGGGGGAAGCAGGTTGCGGGCCTGGTGGCGGAACACCGCGGGCGGCCTGCCCGGGACCTACTGGTACCTCTGGTCCGGCATGTTGATCAACCGGGTCGGCGCCTTCGCGATGCTGATCATGTCGGTCTACCTGACCGACGAGCGCGGCGCCTCGGCCAGCCTGGCCGGCCTGGTCGTCGGCGGCTACGGGATCGGCGGCGTCGCCGGCACGCTGCTCGGCGGGCTGCTCGCGGACCACTGGGGACGGCGGGCCACGCTGTTCTGGGCGCACACCGTGGCGGCCGGGCTGATGGCGGCGCTGGCGTTCACCACGCACCTGGGCCTGATCGCGGCGCTACCGTGCTGCTCGGCCTGGTCCACTCGATGCCGATGCCGGCGTTCGTGGCCGCGATCGTCGACGTCGTGCCGGCCGAACGCCGGTCGCGCGCGTTCAACCTCCAGTTCTGGTCGTTCAACCTGGGCATGGCCGCGGCCGGGCTGCTCGCCGGCCTGCTCGCCCAGGCGAGCTACCTCGCGCTGTTCCTCGCCGACGCGGGCGCCACGGCGGTGACGGCGGTGGTGATCGCGTGGAAGGTGCCGGAGACGTTCCAGCGCCACCGGCGAACCTCGACCAACGGCGGGCTGCTGACGGCTCTGACCGACCGCACGTACCTGGTCTTCGTCGGGTTGACGTTCCTGCTGGCCGCGCTCTCGACCCAGACCTCGACGATCATGCCGCTGGCGATGCGGGCCGACGGGCTAGCCCGGCCGCGTACGGGACGGTGATCGCCATCAGCGCGGCCCTGATCGTGGTCGGCCAGCTCTTCGTGCCCCCGCTGATCGACGGGCACCGCAAGCACACCGTGCTGGCCACCGCGCTCGGGTTGATCGGCATCGGCTTCGGTGCCCTGGCCTTCGCCGACCACCTGGCCGTCTACCTGATCGCGGCGTTGATCTGGACGATCGGCTCGATGCTGGCCGCGCCGCCCAACGCCGAGGTCAACGCCGAGCTGTCGCCCGAGGAGCTGCGCGGCCGCTACCAGTCGGTGTTCAGCCTGACCTTCCCGGCCGCGGCGTTCATCACCCCGGCGCTCGGCGGGCTCAGCCTCGACCACCTCGGCGGCTGGCACTGGATCGTGGTCGGCTCGATCGGCCTGGCCGCCGCCGTCGGCCACCTGGTGACCGGCCCGGCCCGCGACCGCGAAGCCGCCCGCCGGGCGCTGGCGGTCCGCGAGCTAGAACGCGTAGCGGGCTGACGCCGCCGGCAGACCCGCCGCGTCGATCAGGTGCACCCGGTCGCACCGGAGCAGGTCCCACGACCCGGGTAGCGAACGGACCACCCGACCGGTGAGGTCGACGACATCGAGCGCCCGGTCGCCGCGCACCACGAGGTGCTCGAGGTCGTACCAGCCGACCACGTCACCGGCGGCGGAACCGATGCGTCACCTTGCCCGTTGCCAGGTCGATGATCTCGACCAGCTGCTCTCCCGTGGTCGGGCACGGCCGCCGCCCGCTTTCCGTCCGGCGAGATGTCCTGGCCGTCTCGCACCACGGTCACGCCGCGTGTGCTCGACCGTCCGCTGGAGGACGCCCTGTCGGCTGTAGAAGCGGATGCCGTCCACCTTCTCGGGGTTCGCGCCGTCGGAGACCGTCACGGTCCTCCCGATGCTCTGCCCGTCGCGACTCCAGAAGAGGTCGCGCCCGTAGCGCGTTGACGCCGCCGATGTCGGTCAGCGGCACGAAGGCCACCGGGCGCCTGGCCAGTCGCCGCGTCGACGATGGTGAAGCCGCCCGGGCCGTCCTTGTCCGGCTGGCTGAGCAGCAGCCGGCGGCCGTCCGGCGACCATTCGACCGCGCGTGTGGCCGTCGTAGGCGTCGATCCAGTCGCACGGCACCGCCCGCGCCGTCGATGATGCCGCCGCCGTGCTCGATCGCCCACGAAGAACCGCCGGCCGTCCGGCGACGGCACCGCCATCCGATACGGGACCAGCCCGGTGACTGGCCGCGTCGGCCGCGGTCCAGGATGTAGGAGACGCCGATCCGGCCGAGGTCCGTGTAGGCGAAGGCGGCGACCTGGGAGTGCGCACCGGCCGACGGCGAACCCGGCGACCGGTGGCTGGTCGGGGTCGGCGTCGGCGCGATCGGCAACGGCTTGCTGGCTCGCGCTCGGGCCGCAGGACAGCGGCACGGCCGACCGCGACCGCCAGCACGACCGCCGCCGCGGCGCCGGCCACGACCCGGTTGCGGCGCCGCCGCTCGGCGAGCCGGATCGCCTTGTGGGCCAGGTCGGGCGGTGGCGGCACGTCGGTGAGCTCGCGCAGGGCGCGGCGCAGTTCGGTGCTCATCGCCGCTCCTCGGTCAGCCGGGGCGCGAGTTCGGGGCAGAGCACCCGCAGCCGCTCCAGACCGCGGGCGGCCAGGCTGCGCACGGTCGCCGGCCGGCAGCCGAGCAGCACGGCGATCTCGTCGTCCGGCAGGTCCTCCAGATAGCGCAGCACCAGCACCGCCCGGTGCTTCGGGCTGAGCCGGCCGAGCGCCTCGCGCAGCGCGAGCCGCAGGTCGACGGTCGCGGTGCCGTCGGCGACCCGCCGCTCGGGCAGCCGCTCGCTCGGCAGCTCCCGCCCCCAACTCGGCCGCCGGAACCAGTCGATCTGCTCGCGGCACATCGCCTGCCGCAGGTAGGCCTCCGGGTTGCCGTGCCGCACCCGCCCCCAGTGCCGGTAGGCCTTGGCCAGCGCCGACTGGAGCAGGTCTTCGGCCTGGTGCGGGTGCCCGGTCAACCCCATCGCGAACCGGAACAGCCCCGCGGACCGGTTGGCGACGAAGGTGCGTGAAGTCGTGCCGCGTCTCAGCGTCCACGCCAACTCCATCGATCCACGACGCTAAGAACGTGGGCCGACGTGAATCTGTTGCACCGGCGCTAGGCGGATTCGCGGATGATCAGCTCGGTCGGCAGCATCGGACCGGCTCGATGTCCTCGCCCGCGACCAGGCGCAGCAGCAGGCGGGCCATCTCGCGGCCGATCTGCTGGATCGGCTGGCGGACGGTGGTCAGCGGCGGCTCGGTGTAGCGGGCCATCTCGATGTCGTCGAAGCCGATCACCGCGACGTCGTCGGGCACCCGCCGGCCGGCCTCGCGCAGCGCCCGCAGCGCGCCGTGCGCCATCAGGTCGGAGGCCGACGAACACCGCGTCGAGCTCGGGGTCGTCGTCGAGCAGCTGGCGCATCGCGCCGCGTGCCGGACTCGCGGGTGAAGTCGCCGACCGCCACGATCGAGCGCCGGTCCGAGTCGCGCAGCGCCTGCGCGGTAGCCGGCCAGCCGGTCGATGCCGGCGACCATGTCCTGCGGGCCGGCGATCGTGGCGATCCGCCGCCGGCCCGGTCGTCGAGCAGGTGCTCGCACGGCCGAGCCGCGACGCCGCCGACGTTGTCGACGTCGACGTAGGGCACCTGGACCCGGCGCCGAGCGGGCGGCCGCTGCACGACCACCGGGATGCCCATCCGGACAGCGCGGCCGGCAGCGGGTCGGCGCCGTGCATCGAGGCGAACAGGACGCCGTCGACGTGCCGGCGCGATCGGCGTACCGCTCGACCCGGTCGTGGCTGGCGGCGGAGCCGGCGAGCATCAGCACGAGCTGCTTGTCGGCCGCCGTCGAGCTCCTGGCTGACGCCGCGGATGATGCCGGCGAAGAACGGGTCGTCGGAGAAGACCCGGGTCGGCGTCTCCGGCAGGATCAGCGCGAACGAGTCGGTGCGCTGGGTGACCAGGCTGCGGGCGGCGAGGTTGGGCACGTAGCCCAGCTCGTCGCACGGCCCGCCGGACCGCGTCCCGGATCGGCTCGGCGACCGTGGTCGAGCCGTTGACCACGCGCGAGACGGTCGCCCGGGACACGCCGGCCCGCTGCGCCACCGCCTCCAGGGTCGGTCGCTCGCGCGTGTCCGTTCTTCGCCCTGGTCAAGAGATCACCCCGTGCGTAACGCCGTCAGCAGCGTCGGGTCGCCGCTGACCACCAGGACGTCGAAACCCACCCGGCCGTAGAGCGCCAGCAGCAGGTCGCTCGCGGTGCCCTCGGCCTGCACCCGGGCCGGCGGCTCGTCGGTGTCGAGGATGGTGTCGGTGTCCAGCAGCGCGACGCCCTCGCCGCGCAGCCGGACTAGCCACTCCTGGTCGGCGTCGGCGGCGAAGAGCTGCACCACGCCGTGCGGGCGGTCGCCGCTCTGCCGCCGGCCGGCGGGCAGCCAGCGTGTCGAGCACCTCGGAGATCCCGTCGGCGGCGAGCTTCGCCTCGATCGGCTCGCGCCGGCCGAGCGCCATCTGCGCGTCCCACCGGTGCACGGCGGTCTCGTGCGCCATCCGCCGGTGCCAGAACGCGGCCTTCTTGGCCTGCGGCGCCCAGTTCCACAGCGGCGTCTCGGGGTCGGCGGCGTCCAGAGTGGAGACCAGGGTGTCGTAGCGCATCTGCCACCAGGCCAGCGCCGCGTCGCCGGCCGGCGGGCGTCGACCGGGTCGCGCACGGTCGGCTCGGGTCGCTCGGTGCCGCCGCGCTCGACCAGACGCGGTGCACCCACTCGTAGCAGCCGCCGAGGTGGTGCACGAGATCGGTGACGGTCCAGTCGGGGCACGACGGCACCGGCGCGTCCGGAGCGCGCCTGGGCCGCGGCCGCCGCGAAGGCGGCCGCCTCGGCCCGCAGCCCACCGAGCCAGAAGTCCTTGGTGCCGTGCAGTCTGGTCATCGGATGCTCCTTCGGTGCAGGCCGGACCGTCGCCACAGATGCCGGAGCCTCTCAGCCTAGGGTGAACAGCGTGCCAGACGTTAGCGCCGAACCCCCGACCGCCGCCGGCCCGCTCGATCCACGAGCGTTGGCCGACTTCACCACGTTGCGGTTGGGCGGCCCCGCGGGCGAGGTGCAAACGGCGGATAGTCCGGACCAAATCGTGCAAATGGTACGCGCGGCCGCGCGCGACGGCGCACCCGCGCATGGTCCTGGCCGGGGGCAGCAACGTCGTGATCGCCGACGCCGGCGTACCCGGTCCGGTGGTCCTGATCCGCTCCCGCGGCGTCGAGGTGCATCGAGCCGCCGCCGACCACGTGCTGGTCCGGGTCGCGGCCGGCGAGCCCTGGGACGAGTTCGTCGCCGCCGCCGTCGACGCCGGCTGGTCCGGCGTCGAGTGCCTGTCCGGCATACCCGGTTCGGCCGGCGCGACGCCGATCCAGAACGTCGGCGCCTACGGCCAGGAGGTCGCCGAGACGATCGTCGAGCGTCGAGGTCTACGACCGGGTCGACGACACGGTCCGCCGGATGGCACCGGCCGAGTGCCGCTTCGCCTACCGGACCAGCATCTTCAAGCACAGCGACCGCTGGGTCGTGCTCTCCGTCGACTTCCGGCTGGCCCGCCGACCCGCGGTCGGCACCGGTGCGCTACGCGGAGCTGGCCAGGGCGCTCGGCGGGTGGCGCCGGGCGACCGGGTGCCGCTGGCCGAGGCCCGGGCCGCGGTGCGCGCGCTGCGCGCCGGCAAGGGCATGGTGCTCGACCCGGTCGACCACGACACCTGGTCGGTCGGTTCGTTCTTCACCAACCCGGTGCTCGACGCCGCCGCCTTCGAGTTCCTGCGCGCCCGGCGCCGGTGGCGTCGGCGAACCGCCGTCGTGGCCCGGCCCCGGCGGGCTGGTCAAGGTCAGCGCCGCCTGGCTGATCGACAGGTCCGGGTTCACCAAGGGCTACGGCGGGCGGGGCGGGGTGGCCATCTCCGGCAAGCACACGCTGGCGCTGACCAACCGCGGCCAGGGCAGCACGGCGGCCCTGCTGGACCTGGCCCGGGAGATCCGCGACGGCGTGCACGAGCGGTTCGGCGTGACGCTGCACCCCGAGCCCGTCCTGGTCAACTGCGCGCTCTGAGATTGCAACCTAAGTGAAGAGGGGCCCTGCGGCGCCGAAAGCGCCGGCGGACCCCCTTCGGTAACCCCCACTGGACCCCCGGGTACGCACCGGGCTGGGGGTGTTGTAGCTCAGGCCTCGAAACGGTGACGGCGGCGGAAGGCCGTCGCCCAGACCGCGATGACCGCACCGACCAGCAGCACGCCGCCGCCGATCCCGGCCACGGTCCCGGCGTCCGCGCCGGTCTGTGGCAGCGTCGGGGCGTCGGCTCCGGGGTCCGGCTCCTCGGTGGCCGGCGTCGTCGGAGTCGTCGGAGTGTCGGTCGGCTCGCAGTAGTAGTCCTGCTGCACGGAGCCCGGCGGACAGTTCGGAGCCGCGTAGCCCCCTGCGCGGCCTGAAGGCCGCCGATGCGGCCGGCGCGGCCTGAGCCGCCACGCTGGTCAGAGCGATCGCCGGCACCAGGAGCGCGAAAGCGGCGAGAATGAGGGACAGCCGGTTACGCACAGCCTGTCCTCCCCGTCTGTGTGATGGGTTGTTGTCGAACGGCCCAACGAGGATGTGGCGATTTAGGTGGCGTGTCCGCTTAAGAGAATTTTGTCGGAGCGACCGCCGGCCACGCGACCGTCAGCTCGCCGAGCCGCCAGCGGGCCGGTCCGTCGAGCACCGGCCAGCCACCGGCCTTGACCGCGGCCACCGCTCGCCGCCAGCGCTGCCGAGGCGCCGAACGTCGCGTACGGCGCCGCGTCCCGCCAGCCGTCGTCCAGCGCGCGCAGCAGGGCGTGCACCGGCTCGCCCGGGCACGTTGTGGTGGATCAGCGCCTTGGGCAGCCGCTCGGCCAGCGTCGCCGGGGTGTCCAGGGTGGACAGGCGGGCGGCCAGGGTCAGCGAGCGCGGGCCGGCCCGGTCCAGGCAGACCCAGGCGGCCAGCCGGCCGAGCTCGTCGCAGGTGCCCTCGACCAGCGATCCCGCCCGGCGCCAGCGCGCCGGTCATCGTCGCCCAGGCCGGCGCCACCCGATCCTCGTCGTACTGGCGCAGCACGTTGAGCGCCCGCACCACCACCGGCCGCAGCCCGGCCAGCTCGAAGCCGCCGCGGGCGAACGTCAGCCCCGGCGGGTCGGCGGCCGGCGCGGCGGCGGCCACCCGCGCCGGGTCGATCTCCAGCCCGACCACCCGCACGTCGGGCCGCACCCGGGCCAGCCGCGGCCGCAGCTCGACCGCGGTCACCGGGGTGGCGCCGTAGCCGAGGTCGACCACCAGCGGATCGGCGGCGTCCCGCAGCGCGGCCCCGCGTACGCGGCGATCCAGCTGTCGACCCGCCGCAGCCGGTTGGGGTTGGTCGTGCCGCGGGTGATGTCCCCCTGCGGCCGAGTCAGTTCTGCCGTCCGATGGGCCCGCGCGCCACCTTGTGCTGGGCGGCCTGGGCCAGCGGGCGGACCACGAGCCGGTCGATGTTGACGTGGTGCGGCCGGGTCGCGCACCAGGCCACGCAGTCGGCGATGTCGTCGGCGATCAGCGGCTCGGCGACGCCCGCGTAGACCGCGGCGGCCCGCTCGGCGTCGCCGCCGAACCGCTTGGTCGCGAACTCGTCGGTCCGCACCATGCCCGGGTCGATCTCGATCGACCCGGACCGGGCGGCCGCACAGCTCCAGCCGCAGCGTGTCGGCGATCGCGGTCTGCGCGTGCTTGGCGGCGGTGTAGCCGCCGCCGCCCTCGTACACGATGAGGCCGGCGGTCGAGCTGATCATCACGATCGTGCCGGCGCCGGACGCCTCCAGCAGCGGCAGCAGCGCCTTGGTCACCCGCAGCGTGCCGAGCACGTTGACCTCGTACATCCACTGCCAGTCGTCGACCGGCCGTGCTCGACCGGGTCGAGGCCGAGCGCGCCGCCGGCGTTGTTGACCAGCAGGGTGACCCGCCGTCCGGCCCGGCGCCCCGCGCCCCGCGGACTCGGCGAGGTCGGCCACCGCCTCGGCCAGCCGGCGACCGATCGTCGGAGGTGACGTCGCAGGGCACGGCGACCGCACCGCCGCCCGCGTCGGTGATCTGCGTCACGAGCGCGGCCAGCCGGTCGGCGCGGCGGGCGGCGAGGACCACGTGAAACCCTCGGCGGCCAGCCGGCGGGCGGTGGCCGCGCCGATCCCGCTGGACGCCCCGGTGACGACGGCGATCGGCATGCCGACAATCCTCTCGCATCGCGTGTCGCGCCTCACGGCCGGATGAAGTCCGTCACGTCTGTATCCCGCTGGAGTAGGCGTAGCCACTCGTGCGTGGGGAAGATGTCGCCTGGGGGAGAGGTTTTATACATGGGCGCCCGGCGATGTCGGGCCCCTGGCTTGCGAAGGGAGCAGATGTGGTGCAGGCGCCGTCCGGCGTCGGCCGGCAGCGAGGTCCCAAGCCCTGGCCGCTCCCCCGACGCATCGCCACGCTGTCCGTGCACACCTCGCCGCTCGACCAGCCCGGCACCGGCGACGCGGGCGGCATGAACGTCTACATCGTCGAGGTCGCCCGCCGGCTCGCCGAGGCCGGCGTCGAGGTGGAGATCTTCACCCGGGCCACCTCCAGCGACTGCCGCCGGTGGTCGAGATGGCGCCCGGCGTGCTGGTCCGGCACGTCATCGCCGGCCCGTTCGAGGGCCTGGCCAAGGAGGACCTGCCGGCGCAGCTGTGCGCGTTCACCACCGGCGTGCTGCGCGCCGAGGCGGCGCACGCGCCCGGCTAGTACGACCTGGTGCACTCCCACTACTGGCTCTCCGGCCAGGTCGGCTGGCTGGCCAAGGACCGCTGGGGCGTGCCGCTGGTGCACACCGCGCACACCCTCGCCAAGGTCAAGAACGCCCAGCTCGCCGACGGCGACCGGCCCGAGCCGCTGGCCCGGGTGATCGGCGAGGAGCAGGTGGTCGCCGAGGCCGACCGGCTGGTCGCGAACACGCCGGCCGAGGCCCGCGACCTGATCGACCTGTACGGCGCCGACCCCGACCGGGTCGGCGTCGTCGAGCCCGGCGTCGACCTGGACCGCTTCACGCCCCGGCGACCAGCTCGGCGCGCCCGGCCGCCGGCTGGGCCTGCCGGAGCGCGGCCACGTCGTCGCGTTCGTCGGCCGGATCCAGCCGCTGAAGGCGCCCGACGTGCTGCTGCGCGCGGCCGCCGAGCTGCGCGCCCGCGACCCCGAGATCGCCCGCGACCTGACCGTGGTGATCGTCGGCGGGCCGAGCGGCACCGGCCTGGACCGGCCGACCGCGCTGATCGAGCTGGCCGCGTCGCTCGGCATCGCCGACGCGGTGCGGTTCCTGCCGCCGCAGACCGGCGCCGACCTGGCCGACGTCTACCGGGCGGCCGACCTGGTCGCCGTGCCCAGCTACAACGAGTCGTTCGGCCTGGTCGCGCTCGAGGCGCAGGCCTGCGGCACGCCGGTGGTCGCGGCCGCGGTCGGCGGCCTGGTCACCGCCGTCCGCGACGGGATCTCCGGCGTGCTGGTCGACGGGCACGACCCGGCCGACTGGGCCCGGGTGCTCGGCGGCCTGCTGGCCGCGCCCGGCCGCCGCGGCCGAGCTGTCCCGGCGGCGCGGTCGCGCACGCCAGCGAGCTTCTCCTGGTACGCGCACGGCGAGCGGGCTGCTCGCCGTCTACGGTGGGGCGGTGACGGAGCATCGGGAGCGGCTGACCGCCCGGCTCGAGGGCGAAGCGGCGGCATTGGGCGCGGGCACGACCGCGTGGTGAGCCCTCGTCGCCGGCTGAGGTCGCGGCGCTGATCGAGCGGGTCTGCGCCGAGCGGGAGCTCGCCGTGCGAGCCGACCGGCGAGCTGTCCTACGTGGTGACGCTGCCCGGCACGCACAAGCTGAAGACGAGTCTGCAACCTGATCGTCGGCGAGCACGCGCTGCGGGTCGAGGCGTTCGTGATGCGCCAGCCCGACGAGAACCGCGAGGAGCTGTGGGCCTGGCTGCTGCAGCGCAACGCCCGGATGTACGGGGTCGCGTTCTCCATCGACGCGGTCGGCGACGTCTACCTGATCGGCCGGGTCGGCTGGCCGCCGTCGACCGAGGACGAGCTCGACCGGCTGCTCGGCGCGGTGCTCACCTACGCCGACGAGTCCTTCGACACCGATGCTGGAGATCGGCTTCGGCTCGGCGATCCGGCGCGAGTGGGAGTGGCGGGTCAAGCGCGGCGAGTCGCTGGCCAACCTCCAGGCATTCGCGCATCTCTTCCCGTCGTCCAGCGCCGATTCGCCGGCTACTGAACGGTAAGGACCGATGTGATGGGCGAGACAGCCATTCTCGCTTGTCCCTCGATCTCGTGAAGAACTACCGTAATCTACCGGCGCCACGCTCGAAGGGGTTTCGGGGGAAGCCGCAGGCCGCGAGGCCCGGCGACTGCGAGCGAAGCATTGGGGGTACGGTGGCCTGCCGTTGGGGGACGGCAGGCCACCTGACACCGGCGGGAGAGCGGGCGACGCTTACGGGGGTGGGCGTCGTTCGCCCCGCCGGTTGGCCCAACTGAGATGATCAAAGCGTGTCCCGTCCGCCGCAGATCTTCGCCGTCTCGCCCGCCGGCCGACCGGCTCGGCACGCCGCCGGATCGCCGCAGCGCCCTGCTCGACCACGCGATCTCGCTGACCGGCGTACCGCCGGCCCAAGGTCTGCTTCGTCCCACCGCGGTCGGCGACGACCCGGCCGGCGATCGCCAGCCTCTACGCCGTGCTGCGGGATGCCGCCGACGTCGACGGCGAGCCACTTGACAGCTCTTCCCCCAGCCCAACGTCCGCGACGTGCGGGCCTTCCTGCTGTCCCAGGACCTGATCTGGGTCGGCGGCGGCAGCGTGGTCAACCTGCTGGCGGTGTGGCGGGCGCACCGGCTCGACGAGATCATCCGGGAGTGCTGGGAGGCCGGCGTCGTGCTCGGCGGCGGCAGTGCCGGCAGCATCTGCTGGCACACGGGCGGCACCACCGACTCGTTCTCGCGACGACCTCGACCCGGTGACCGACGCGCTCGGCCTCCTGCCCTACAGCAACGGCGTGCACCACGACTACGCCCACCAGCCACGCCGCGCGCTGTTCCAGCGGCTGGTCGACGACGGGACGCTGCCCGCGGGCTACGCCAGCGACGACGGCGTCGGGCTGCACTACGTGGGCACCGAGCTCGTCGAGGCGGTCACCTCCGCGCCGGGTGCCGACGCCTACCGGGTCGAGCCCGGGGTGCACCGGCCGCTGGGCGCCCGGCGGATCGCCGACCAGCCTGTCTAAGCCGTCTAGTCCGCTTGTAGTTCGGCGGCGCCGGTTCCGGCCCCGGTCTCGGGTGCCGCCGCCGGCTCGTCCGGTTCCTCCAGGCTCCCGTACTTGGCCAGCATCAGGCTGGCCGCGATGGCGAGCGCGAAACCGACCGCCGCCACCGGGATGAAGCCGCGCCGGGTGCTGTCGCCCAACGCGATCACGCCGACCACCGACGGGAGCACGGTCTCGCCGATCACCAGGCCGGCGGTCACCGTGGTCACCGAGGCCTTCTGCAGGCCGATCGTGTAGAAGAGGAAGGCCAGGCCGCCGGCGACCACCAGGGTGTAGATCTCCGGACCGCTGAACCAGTCGACGAAGTCGACGTCCGAGATCGACCGCGCGGCCAGCGCCACGATCCCGAAGAACAGGCCGCCGACCAGGCCGAGCGTCGCCGCCCGCAGCGGGTCCTTGAGCTTGATCGCGGCCAGACCCAGCAGGGCCAGCACGGGTACGGCGATGGTCAGCCCGATCCGGAACGTCCACGAGGGCTGGTCGGCGTTCTCCCGGCCCGCCGACACGCCCAGCAGCGCGAGGCCGACGCAGACGCCGGCGACCGCCAACCACTGCGGCGTGCCGAGTCGCAGCTTGAGCAGCGGGATGGCGATCACCGCGGTCACCGCGAGGCTGGCCGCCAGCGCTGCCTGCACCAGGAAGATGGGCAAGCTGCGCAGCGCGAGGAACTGGGCCACGAAGCCCAGACCGTCCAGGCCCAGACCCAGGATGTACGGCCACTGCGCGACGACCCCGACCAGCGACTTCGCGCTGACGGCGTCCGATTTCGGCGCCCGGCGGGCGGCGACCGCCTGGAACACCGACGCCGCGCCGTAGCAGATCGCCGAAACGATCGCCAGGATCAGGCCCATGAGCTGACCGTACGGGCGCCAGGCGCCCTGGTGGGTGGTTTGGCCGGTTTTATCCAGATGTCTCCGCGCTGGGGTCCGCCGGGCTCGGCGACGTGTCCGACGGGCTCGGCTCCGGGCTGGGCGTCTGGTCCTCGGGCACGACGGTGGGCGGGGTGGTCGGGTCCGGCTGCGGCGCCGCGGTGGTCTTCGGCGCGACCTCGCCCGGGGTGGGCGTCGGCGCCGGTGAGGTGCTGGCCATCGGCACCACTACCGGCGCGTCGTCGTAGACGTCGTACTGCGCGGCCGGCGACGGCACCTGCTCGTGCGGCGCGGTGCCCATCGCCCCGGACCCGTTCGCGGGCGTGCCGGTGGCCTGCCGCTGCCCGAGCGCCCAGCCGGTGGCCACCACGACGGGCAGGCCGATCCCGAGTATCAGGGCGAGGACCTTCTTCGGCGTGAGCTGCACACCGGTAACACCGCTCGGGGCGGGCGCGAGGTTACGGCCGGTGACCTCGCGGGTCGTCGGTTCTTCGCCGGTCGGATCGGTCATGCCGCGACGAGCACGACCGCCGCGTCGCTGCTGGCGGTCGACGGGCTCACCTCCGCGGCCGGTGTGCCGGTCGCGGCGGCGGGGTCCCCTTCGGTGCTGTCACCGCCCGTCGTGGCGCCTGGGTCGCCGCTCCCGCCGCCGCCCGGCTGGTCGGCGCCCGCCGGCTCCCCGTCGCCGGGGGCCGACTCGGTGGTGCTCGGCGTGCTGTCGGGCTCGGCCGGGTCGGCGGTCTCCGTGGGCGGAGTGTCGGGCGTGCCGGCAGGAGGCGTCTCCGGGGTGACCGCGGGGTCGGTGGCTTCGGTCGGCGCGCCAGGAGCGGTCGCCGCCTCGTCGGGGGCGGGTGCCGCCCGCACCGCGCCGAGGGTGACCACGATCCGGCCGTCGACCGCGGCGAGCTTCGCGTCGAAGGTGACGTTGGCGGGCACCGTGGGGCCGGGCACCGCGAGCGGACCGAAGACCCGGGTCGCGCCGTCGTCGACGGTCAGCACGGGCTGGTCTCCGGCCTCGGCCACCACCGTGACCGGGCGCTTGTCGCCGTTCCAGCCGTTGATGACGTCGTCGGGGTCGACCGGCGCGCCGCCGGCGTAGGTCAGCGTGTCATCGGTGCCGAGCACGCCGTCGGCGCCGGGCTGCAGCGTCCAGGCCGCTGGGCTGCCGGGCGCGGGCGTCGCCGCCGGGTCGCCCGGGCTGGCCGGGTCGCCGACCTGCACCACGGCGGGACCGGCCGCGGGACCGGCCGTCTTGTCGACCGCCGGGTCGGGAATCACCACGGCCTTGCCGTCGGCGGCGACGATCACCGCGTCGCTCCTGGCGCTCTCGGGCCCGGTCCAGCCGCCCTTGACCGGCACCACCGTGTAGCGCCACGAGCCGGTCGGCACACCCGAGTCCGTGCAGGACTCCTTGGCGACGTTCTCCTCGCAGGTGCCGAGCGGCTGCTGCGCCAAGCCGGCCAGGTCGTAGCGCTGGATGCGGTAACTGTCGACCTTCCGCTCGCCGAACGTGTTGGGCGTCCAGGAGACGGTCACCAGATTGCCGGCCGCTCGCACCGCGGGCTTGTTGCCCGGCGAGAGCGTCGCCGTCTCCGCGGTCAGCACGACCTCGTCGCTCTGGACGCGCCACGCGGCGATCGCAGCCCCGGCACCGGCGACCAGGGTGACGGCCGCGATGCCGCCGAGCACGGCGGGAGAGGTGGCGATCAGTCTTTTCACTTGTTCACCTTCGTGGCTACACCGGTGATCCGGATGGTGAAGGTGACCCCCGAACATTCGTTGGTCACCGAGGCGGGCATCCGGATCGGAATCGAACCGGCATCACGCGACTGACGGGCGCGCACCGTTAGGGGCAGACGGCCATGATGCGGGCCGGCGACGAGGTTGGCCGGACGGGCGGGGCAGGCGCGGCGGGAGCTCTTGACGACCTCGGCGGTGAGGCGGCTGATGCTCAGGTCGAAGTCGTACGGGTTGCGCACCCGCACCGCCATGGACCGCTTCGCACCCGGATAGAGGCCGGACACCGAGCGTCGCCTCGATCGTGAACGTGTGCGAGCCCGGCGGCGGCGAGTGGGGTTTCTGCCACGGCCAGTGGAACGCGGAGAAGTTCGACAGTTTGAGCCGACTCGGCGGCGATGGCGACCGAACCGGTCGCCATGCCCGCCAAGCCGAGCACCATCGCGACGGCGGCGGCCGCCGTTGTCAGTTTCACGGCGTCTTCTCTCAGTCCGGCAGGCTCACACCGGCGAGCGCCAGCGTGATCTCGAACGAAGCGCCCTGGCACGCCTCGCGGGGCGCTCTGTAGACCATCGCGACCGCGTCGGGCACCGTGAACTGCTTCGCTGTCGTCGGCATCCACCCGCTGCGCCAGCGCGTTCTTGGTCGTCTTGAGCGACGCTGCTGGCCGCGCATCCCTTGGCGTGCGCCGCGTCGACCTGCACCGCGGCGCCGGAGGTGAACGACTGCACCTCGACGGCGAACTCGTTCGGGTTGGTCACGCTGACCATCGATGTCGGCCTTGGCGCCCGGATAGAGGTCCGATTGCGGCGTGGCCTTCGCCTGCAGCGCCGTGACGTCGGCCGGCCGTACGCGGTCGCCGTGGCCTTGCCGGTGACACTCCACGCCGCCCAGGCCACGCTGGCGATCCCGGCCACGATGACGGCGACGAGCGTGATCATCGCGGTTCGCTGGGACACGTTGCGCATGGACGCTCCTACGTTGATTTCGGGGCTGCGGCGGGGGGCGGCCGAACCAGCCGCCCCACCCGCCGACGGCGATCAGGGCGCGTTACTGAGGCCCGAGCACCGTAGAATGACGACCGTGAAGTCGCGCCCTGGCACGCGTCCGGCGTCTTCGATCGACATCGCGCCGACGGACGTCTGCCAACGTGTAGTACTTCGGCCCGGATCACCGGGTCCGCCGGCGGCGCTGAAGGACACGTTGATCGCGCGTCGCAGCGTGTCTCGAACTGGTGCGTCACGGTCGCCCCGGCGTCGTGATATGCACCGGGAAATCGTTCGGGTTGTTAGACTTGACCACGAGGTTCTTCTTGCCACCGGGGAAGAGGCCGTTGACGTCGCGCGTCACGACGTCGATCGGCTTGATCGTGGCGGCCGTGGCGGTGGCGGTGGCCGGTTCCGGTGATCGTCCACACCGCCCAGGCAACCGCCGCCCTGATGCCGAGGGCCGCGGCGACGCCGATGATGACTCCGGCGCGCTTGGTGATCTTCCGCATGATGATTCCCTTTCACAAAGCCGAACTGGCGACTGGGCGAAAAGAATTCGTCTATGTTGGCGCCGGTCCGGTGGAGGCGGTCCGGCGCCGAGGACAACTTTGCCGCAGATCCCGCTTTTCGCTCAACAAGCAACCGTCCGACCTTTGCTGTGCACAAATAGCTGAACTACAACCCTGACGGCTTAACTCATTAGAGTGATCTGATATGCCCGTTTAGTCCGCTTCATCCGCAGGTGCGATTCATTGCGACAGGCTCTGACCTGCTAAAACGCGGTGCTACCACATCGGTTACGCGAGCCAGCGTATGCGGTGTCATCCGAAACCGCTGACCGGCGACTGGCAATTTGCGAGCGCGGCTCGCGTTCACCGTTGATCTGATGCCGCGACATGAGTCGCAATCCCGCGAGCAATTCGCGGCGCCATTCAGCAACGATCGATGTCATACACGTCTAAATTCTGCTTTCCGCGATCGAGCAATAATGCGTTAGGGCGACGTCACCTATTCGGGGTCACCCGAGCTGGCAGCGCATCGACCTGACCCGACGGAAGGGATCACTTGTCGGTGAACAACCACGAACCGTGTTCTCTATGCCGCGATCTCGAGCCGTATTCGGGCAAAGTTTCCCGGGTCGCCAGAACTGGCCGGAAACACCCGGTGTGTCCGCGACACCCGCCATGAATGTTCGCCGGCCCGGACACGCCGGCACGCCCTAGGAGACCTCCCTTGCAGAAGCGTTCGAAGCGAATCCTCGCCGCCACCCTCGCCGCCGCTGGCGTCATGGCCGCCACCGGCATCGCCTAGGCCGTGTTCTCTACAGCGCCACCACCACCGTGACGGCGCCAAGGCCGAGACTTTCGAGCCGCATCACCGTCGACGGGCACGATTCGACCTCGGCAGCACGACCACGGGCTGTGCCCGACCGAGTCCGACGAACGTCAACTCAAGTCAGCGTCGCCGAACGACGAACACGTCAACGCCAAGGTCACGGCATCTCGCCGATCGGCGTCACCAGCGACGACATCGGCACCGTGCCGGCGCGGACAAGCCCGCACTGCCTACGATTCTGCCGAGAAGGCTACGCCGCCACCGAACGGCCTCGTCCGCGCCGCCGAACTCGACGTCCAGCCGTCGACGCCGACGCGATCACACTCGCGAGGCGACGGTTGAAGTGCTCAGGGGATCGACGTACCGCACGCAGTGGACCGTGACGACTCGACGCGACCAGCGGACGCGGCGAACGTCGGCCCTGCGACGACTGCAGCCTACACGCTCGTAGTCGTCCCTGATCAGGGCGCCCCGCATCTCTTCGGAGGTGCGGGGCGCTTTCGTCTGTCTAGGCGACGGCCTTGATGTAGCGGTGGCAGGGGACCTGGATTGGGCCGTCGGCGGTGCTGGCCAGGTAGTCGAACATGCCGGCGTCTGACCAGCCGTTGCGTTCGTAGAAGCTGCGGGCTCGGGCGTTGCCCGGAGCCACCGCCAGCCAGGCCTCGGCGTAGCCCTCGGCCGCCACCTGGCGCTCGGCCTCGGCGAGCAGGACCCCCGCCACACCGGAGCCGCGGTGGGCGGCGGAGACGTACACCTGCTCGACCTCGTCGTCGACGACCATGACGAAGCCGGCCACCGACTCACCGGACAGGGCGACCGTCGTGTGCGGGAGGCCGTCGATGGTTCGGGCCTGAAAGGTCTCCGGGGTCCGGATCGCGACCAGCGCGTCAGGCACATTGCCGAGATGGCCGTCGGCCCAGCCCCGTCGCCAGATCTCGGCGATCGTGGACGCGTCCGCTTCCTCGGCCGGGCGGAGGGTGACCTGAGGCATGCGCCCGAGGCTACGGAACTGTCAGACGCGGGCGCTACGGTCCTGCCATGTCCGCGCCCGGCGACGTGCCACCCGAGATCCTGCGCCGGCTGCGGCAGATCTGTCTCGGTCTGCCGGAGGCCTACGAAGAGCCGGCCTGGGTCGGCGTGCGCTGGCGGATCCGGCAGCGCACCATCGCGCACGTCTACACCCGCGATCCCGACGAACGGCACACCAGGCCGCTGGTGGTGATGACCTTCCGGGCGCCCGACGACGAGGTCGCCGCCTTCGCCGGCGGTGGCCCGCCGTTCTTCCGCGCCGAGTGGGGCAGCAATGTGGTGGGGCTCACCTTCAGCCGGCGCACCGACTGGGTCGAGGTGGGCGAGTTGCTGACCGAGAGCTACCGGATCATGGCGCCGAAGAAGTTGGCGGCGCTGCTGCCCGAGCCGTCCGGATAGCGCGATTTCCTGCGCGCCCGACAATCGCCCAGCGATGATCGGAGCATGGCGAACGCGTGGATTCCGGTCATCGGTGGCCCGCAGGACGGCACCCAGATCGAGGTGCCCATCACCGACGGCCTGCCGCCGAGTCCGCTCACCCACGAATGGCGCTGGACCGGCCCCGACGGCGACCAGAAGCTCACCGAGACATATGTGGCCGACGACGCACCCGGCAGCGACCCGCCGTGGCGCTACGTGCCGGAGCGTTAGCGGGCGCCCCGCGCATCACGGTGGCAGCAGGCACGGACCCCGCCATGAGCGACTACGACCGCCCCCGGAAGCTCCCGGCACCCTGGCGGCCAGCACGGAAGTACGCTTAGGGGCATGTCCACGAGCGCGCCAATCTTCTACGACAATGTCCTGTGGGGCATCAACATATTGACCTTGGTCCTCTCGCTGGTGTTGATCGGTGTGGCGTTCGTGCACTGCCTGACCCAACGCGGGGACGCGTTCGCCGCGATCGGCTCCCTGCCCAAGGGTGGCTGGCTGGCGATCCTGGGCATCTGCCTCCTGCTGTCGCTGCTGTTGTCCAACAACACGCTCAACATCTTCCAGTTGGTCGGCATCGGTGCGGCCTTGGTCTACCTGCTCGACGTGCGCGTCGGGCTCAAGGACCTCACCGACGGCAAAGGCTTCTGGTGAGGGATTTCCGCTGGCCGCCACCTCCCGACGGCGGCCCGCGGACCTACGGGCCCGGCCCGAGCGCTCCGCGCAGCGGGCGTCCGACGCTGCCCGAGCCCGAGACCGAGATCGTCGCGACGCCACACGGTGTGCGCCTCGAACGCCTGGTCACCGGCACCGGCAGCCCGACCACCGTGTTCGCGCACGGCCTGGCCAGCGGCATCGCGGTGACCCGGCCGCTGGGCAGCGCGGTCGGCGGCCGCAAGGTGTTCTTCCAGTTCCGCGGCCACGGCCGCTCGGACGCGCCGCCCGGGCCGTGGTCGTACGCCGACCTGGCCCGTGACCTGCGCGCCATCTCCGACCTCTCCGGGGCGACCCGGGCGCTCGGGGTCAGCCTGGGCGCCGGCGCGCTGACCCGGCTGGTCGCCGACAGCCCGGACCGGTTCGACCGGCTGGTCTTCTTCCTCCCGGCGGTGCTCGACCTGCCCCGCCCGGCCCCGGTCAAGGAACGGCTGGCCACGCTGGCCGCCGCGGTGGGCGCGGGTGACGTGGCCGCGGTGGCCGACGCGATCTCCGTGGAGATCCCGCCCAACCTGCGCGGCACCCCGGCGGTCTGGGCCTACCTGCGGCAGCGGATCGACCAGCTCATGCGCGACGGGCTGGCGGCCGACCTGGCCTCGCTGGCCGAGCGGGTGGCGATCGCCGACCCGGCTCCGCTGCGCAAGGTCACCGCACGCGCGTTGGTGATCGGCTGCGCCGGTGACGAGTTGCACCCGGTCGCGGTCGCCGAGCGGCTCGCCGCCGCGCTGCCCAACGCCAGCCTGCACGTCTACGAGAAGCCAGGCGTGGTCTGGACCGACCGCGCGGACCTGCGCGCCCGGATCTCCGACTTCCTCAACGCGCCGGAGTAGTCTGCCCGGTCATGGGCGTTTCCGAACATGGCCGCACACACCGCCTCGACCTGATCGACCCGACCCTGCGCGAGTGGGAGTGCACGGTGCTGCACTCGTCGCCGGACGACGGCATCGTCCTGGACCGCTCGGCCTTCTACCCGGGCGGCGGTGGCCAGCCGCCGGACCACGGCACGCTGCTCTGGCAGGGCACCCAGACCCGGATCGTCGGCACCCGCAAGGGTGACGACCTCTACCTGCTGCCCGCCGAGGGCGACCCGCTGCCGCCGGCCGGCACCGCGGTCACCGGCGCGGTCGAAGACGCCCGCCGCACGATGCTCATGCGCACCCACTCCGGCCTGCACGTGCTCTGCGGTGTGGTGTTCCGCGACTTCGGCGCGCTGGTCACGGGCGGCAACATGGAGCCCGGCGAGGCACGGATGGACTTCAACCTCCCCGAGGTGCCGCCGGACTTCAAGCTCAAGCTCGAGGAGCTGGTCAACGCCGAGGTGACCGCCGACCGGGCGGTCGCGGTGCAGGTGCTGCCCCGGACCGAGGCGCTGGCGCTGCCCGACATCATCCGCACCCAGTCCAACCTGATCCCCGCCGACGAGCAGGAGATCCGCATCGTCGACATCGTCGGCCTCGACGTGCAGGCCGACGGCGGCACCCACGTGGCGTCGACCCGCCAGATCGGCCGGGTGCAGGTGGTCAAGGTGGAGAGCAAGGGCAAGGCGAACCGCCGGGTACGCGTCCGGATCGCCGACTGACCCCAGGCATGCGAAAGGGGACCGACCACGTGGTCGGTCCCCTTTTCAGCGGTGCTACTTGTTGGTGGCCTTCTTCGGCGGGGTGGTGGGGGCGCTCTTCTTGACCGTCGCCTTGGGCTCGGCGTTGTTCAGGTTGCCGTGCCCGTTGCTCTCCGCCTTCGGCGTGATCGGCTTGCCGGTCTCGACCATGTCGGCCTGCACGACGTCGGCGGCCTCGACGACGCCGGTGCCCACGACCTTCTCGCCGCGCGCGACCAGGTCGCCGTAGAACGAGATCGCCCGCTCCTGGATCTCCTGGGCGGTCACGATGAACTGGCCGGCGTTGCGCATGGCCAGGTCACGCAGGCGGTCCATGTCGAGGTCCTCGCGACGCAGCTTGACCGCGCGCTCGTTGGCCTGCCGGTAGGCCGCGGCGGCCCGCTCGCGCAGCCCGGTGGTCGTGGTGATCACCGACTGGCGAATCTCGGCACCGTTGTTGGCGGCCTTGTCGCTCAGGTCGTTGGCGTACGTCGGCAGCTTGAGCAGCTGACGGTAGGCGATCTCCCCGGCGCCGGCGGCCGCGTACAACGGAGCCGGAATGCGGGTCGTCTTCGGCTGGGACATCAGTTCTCCTCCTCGGCGGCCCTTGGTGCCGCCTTCTTCACGGCCTTCTTGGCCGTTTTCTTGACCACCGGCTTGGCGGTTTCCGCCGCCGGTGTTGGGGTGGCTTCTTCGGTGCCGTCGGGCCAGCCGGTCGGGGCCTTCGTCGGCCCTCCGGCGGCACGACCGGCCGCGGCCGCGGCTGCGTCGGCGGCGCGCGCGGCCTGGGCGGCCGCCTCGCTCGCGGCCTCGGCCTGCTTGGCCGTCTCCGCTTCCGCTTCGGCGTGCCGCGCGTTCTCGCGGCGGAACGTCTCGTAGATCTGGCTGAGCGACTGCTTCTGCGCGATGGTCAGCTCGGGGTCGGCCGCTATCGCGGTCAACACGCCGTAGCCTTCCTTCTCCTCCAGCAGGCCGGCGCGCAGGTACATCACCGGCGTGGACACGCGCAGCGCGTTGGCCAGCTGCTGGAGCACCTCGGCGCTGGGCTTGCGCAGCCCGCGCTCGACCTGGCTCAGGTAAGGGTTGCTGACGCCCGCCTGCTCGGCGAGCTGGCGGAGCGAGATCTGCGCGTTGCGTCGCAGATCGCGGATGAAGCCCCCCACGTCGCGGGGCAGATCTTTCGAGGGCATGCCAACGACGTTAGCTTCGTTTGCTAGCTCCTGCAAGCGAAACGCTAACAGCAGTTAGCAGTGTCACGAAGTATCAAATCGGACAACTACCAGGTGCTGTGCAGTTCTCCGACCTGTTCGCCGCCACCCAGCACGGGCACGGCGGCGGCCTGCTCGAGTGCCGAGCCCGTCACGCCGATCCGGCGCAACGCGGACACCAGCACCGGCCGGTTGCCCCGGTGGGCGCCGTCGTCCATCTTGATCGCGACCGCGCCGGCGCCCGGCACGGCGACCGCCATGACGCCTTCGGCGCCCGCCTTGACGAGCATCCCGGGTACGGCGGCCATCAGCTTCTGTTCCACCGTATCGGTGCCCGAAACCAGCTCGGGGTGGGCGCGCATCGCGTCCGCGACGGCGCGCTCGGATGTGCCGGGAGCACTCTCGACGAGGGTGCCGAAGCTCCGGGCCAGGGCGGTCAGCGAGATGCCGAGCAGCGGTGCACCGCACCCGTCGACGGCGGTGGCCACCACGTCCTCGGCCGCGAGGTCGGCCACCGCGGCGGTGAGGGCCTGCTGCAGCGGGTGCTCGGGCTCGAGGTAGCCGTCGGTCGGCCAGCCGGCGGCCACGCAGGTCAGCAGCATGCCGGTGTGCTTGCCGGAGCAGTTCATCTGGATTCGCGTCGGCCCGCCACCGGCCCGGATCACCTCGGCGGCGGCCGCCGGGTCCAGCGGCAGGTCGGGCGGGCAGGCGCAGCGCCGACTCGTCCAGCCCCGCGGAGCGCAGCATCGCGGCGGCCCGGGTGACGTGGATGTCCTGGCCCCAGTGGCTGGCGCAGACCAGCGCCAGGTCGGCCGGGTCGGTCAGCCGCAGCCCCGCGCGCAGCATGCCGACCGCCTGCATCGGCTTGTTGGACGACCTCGGGAACATCGGCGACTCGACGTCACCGGCGGCGGCGACGGTGGTGCCGGCCGCGTCGAGGACCACCACGGATCCGTGGTGATAGCCCTCCGGGAAGCCGGACCGAACGACCTCGGCGAGGCGTACGCCGCCTTCGTAGAACTTGCCCATGGCTGCGACCGTACCCGTCGTGATCAGGAGTTGTTCTTGAGACCGAGCAGCTCACGCGCGTCGAGCGGGGTCATCGGCGGGCGCTGGGCGAGCTGCGCGAAGCCGACCGCGCGGGCGACGAGCTGCATGTTGGACTCGACCGGGCGGCCCTTGGCGTACGTGACGGTGTCTTCCATGCCGACCCGCAGGTGCCCGCCGGCCGACAGCGACGCGAGCATGACCGGGATCGCGGTGCGGCCGATGCCGGTCGCCGAGAAGGTGGTGCCCGCCGGCAGGTTGCGCACCTCGTTGGCGCAGGCGACCAGGGCCGCGGTGGTGCCCGGCATGCCGCCCGGCACGCCCATCACGAAGTCGACGTGGACATGCCCACCGGCCGGCAGCCCGTGCTTGCCGAGCAGCCGCTCCAGCGCCGCGAGGTGGCCGAGGTCGAAGATCTCGTACTCGGGGACGATGCCCCGCTCCTGCATCCGGGTGTGCAGGTCGACGATGAACTCCCAGCGGTTGAGGAACACGTCGTCGCCGAAGTTGACCGTGCCCATCGTGCAGGAGGCCATGTCCGGGCCGGCGTCGAGCACCCGCAGCCGGTCGGCCTCGGGGTCGGTCACCGCGCCGCCGCTGGACAGCTGCACGATCAGGTCGGTCGACTCGCGCAGGGCGGTCACCGTGTCGCGCAGCCGGCCCAGGTCGAGCGTCGGCCGGGCGTTCTCGTCGCGGATGTGCACGTGGATCACCGAGGCGCCCAACGCGGCGCACTCCTTGGCGGTCACCACCAGCTCGTCCAGCGTGACCGGCAGGGCAGGCACGTCGGACTTGGCCGACTCGGCCCCGGTCGGCGCCACCGTGATCAACGTCGTTGTTGTCATGGCGCGATCCTAAGCGGGGTCCTTACTCGTGGTCGATCGCGGCCGTGGACTCGCCGACGTGCAGGGTGGCGTCGTCGGGACGTTGCGCTTGAGGACGGCCAGGGCGACCGCGCCGAGCTCGTGGTGGCGCACGGCGGTGCCGACGAAGCCGACCGTGCGGCCGTCGGACGTCACCTCGGTGCCCTTGGCCGGCGGCTGGTCGGTGGCGATGCCGTCGAGGTGCAGCAGCACCAGCCGGCGCGGCGGCCGGCCGAGGTGGTGCACCCGCGCCACCGTCTCCTGGCCCCGGTAGCAGCCCTTGTCGAGGTGCACGGCCGGTGCGATCAGGTCGACCTCGGCCGGGATCGTGCGGTGGTCGGTCTCCCAACCGAGCCGGGGTACGCGGGCGGCGACCCGGGTCGCCTCGTACGCCCAGAGGCCGGCCGGGGCGACGCCCGCGTCGAGCAGCCGCTGGGTCGTCTCGGCGAACCGCTCGCGCGGCACCAGGACGTCGACCCCGAGCGCCGTGCGACGGGCCCAGCCGCCACCGGGCAGCGCCCGTACGTCGTAGATCGTGGTCGGCCGCTTCGGTGCGTCACCGGCGGTGAACTTGGCACCCGGCACCGCGACCGCGTCCGGCGCGGCCAGCGTGCCCAGGCTCTCGTCGAGCTTGGCGGCGGCCTCCACCGCGCGCGGGCCGACCAGCGCGAACATCGCGTATTCGGCGGTGGCGTCGCGCGGGTCGACCTTGGTGAAGAACCGCATCATCTCGAGGTATTTGAGCAGGCCGGCCGTGGCGCCCGGCTCGGTGTCGAGCCACGTGGTCTCGCCGTCCTCGGCGACCAGCGCGTGCTGCTCGACGTGCCCGTGCGGCGACAGCACCAGCAGCTCGCTGCCCTGGCCGGCCGCCAGGTCGGCCAGGTGCTGAGTGGTCAGGGTGTGCAGCCAGGAGGCCCGCTCCTCGCCCGGCACCGCGATCACGCCACGGTTGGACCGGTCGACCAGCCCGACATCACTGGCCAGCAGCCGCTGCTCCCGCGTCGGGTCGCCGTAGTGCGCGGCAACTCCCCGGTCGGCGCTCTCCTCGTCGATCGCCTCAATGGCCACCGCACCCGGTACGTCGATCATCCCTGCTCCCGCCCCTCACAGCTGCGGCAATCGCCGAACAGCGCCACGTGCCCGACGTCGACCCGGAACCCGCGCTCGGTGGCGAGTTGGTCCACCAGTGGTTGGAGGACCGACGGGTCGATCTCGGTCACCTCGCCGCACGACCGGCACACGAGGTGGACGTGCTGGTGGTTACCGGCCGCGTGGTACGTCGGTGACCCGTGCGAGAGGTGCGTATGGGTAACCAGCCCGAGGTCCTCGAGCAGTTCCAAGGTGCGGTAGATGGTGGTGATGTTCACACCGGCGGCCGTCTCGCGGACCGCGTTGTGCACCTGCTCCGGTGTCGCGTGACCCAGCTCGTAGACGGCTTCCAGGACGAGCTGCCGCTGGGCGGTCAGCCGCAGCCCACGCGCCCGGAGAACTTCAGCAAGCGAGGAATCCGACACCATCGAATACTAGTTCGCCGCCCAGGCCCTAGGTTGCCTTGGCCCAGCGGCCCGCGAACTCACCGACGTACGGCGCGGGGCCGGGCAACGGGCTCGCGTCGGGTTGGAACAGGCCGGCCATCAGCAGGCTCAGGTAGCGGCGCCGGAGTTGGCCGCGGCGTTCGTCGTCGCCGAACCGGATGGCGGCGATCATCTCGAAGAGCTGGCCGAGGTCGGCCAACGCGAGGTCGGGGCGGACCACCCGGACCTCGTGCAGGCGGTCGACCAGCCGCTGGTTGAGCTCGCCGGCCCGGATGGCGTTGCGCGTGTGTTCCTCGGTCGGCTCGAACGTCCCGGCCAGCTTCTGGGTCAGCGAGTGCGTGTCGGCGTCGACGACCCGCACCATGAACGTCTTGAAGGTCTCCGCCGGGTCGGCGCCCGCGTCCAGCGCCGCGTTGGCCTCCTCGGCCAGCTCGACGTAGAGCAGCAGACCGTCGAGACAGAGCTTGGCCAGCAGCTCCTCTTTGCTCGGGTAACGCCGGTAGAGCGCGCTGATCCCGACACCGGCCTTGTGCGCCACGGCGGCGATCGGCGCGGCGGGATCGGCGATGAACACATCGCGGGCGGCGTCGAGGATCACCGAGTCGTTGCGGGCGGCCTGGGCGCGGCGTCCGCTCAGCGGGACGGTCATGCCCGCAAGACTACCACCCGAACGGAACGAAAAATTCTGTTCTGTTTCCGCCTTCGAGGACTGGAACGGATCGTTCCGCTCTGCTAGCCTGAAGGCGGAACAGTTCATTCCGCTCCGCCTCGGAGGTAGCCGTGAGCACCGTCGTCCTCGATCCCGTCACCATCGCCCCGCCGGCCGCGGTCGCGGCGCCCGTCCGCTCCCGCCGCTGGCTCGGCCTCTTCGCGATCCTGGCCGCAACGATCATGAACCTGCTGGACACCACGGTGGTCAACGTCGGTGCGCCGGCGATCCAGGCCTCGCTGGGCGGCAGTTACACGAGCCTGCAGTGGGTGGCGGCCTCGTACACGCTGGCCCTGGCCGTTGGGCTGCTCACCGGCGGGCGCCTCGGCGACATGTTCGGCCGGCGGCGGGTGCTGCTGATCGGCGTGGTCGGCTTCGTGGCCGCCTCACTGTTGTGCGCGGCGGCCTGGTCGCCGGAGAGCCTGATCGCCGCCCGCGTGGTGCAGGGCCTGTTCGCGGCCGTGATGGTGCCGCAGGGATTCGGGCTGATCCGGGATCTGTTCCCGCCGCACGAGATCGGCAAGGCGTTCGGCACGTTCGGCCCGATCATCGGCTTCTCGACGATCCTCGGCCCGGTCGTGGCCGGCGCCCTGATCGACGCGGACCTGTTCGGCACCGGCTGGCGGATGGTCTTCGCGATCAACCTCCCGCTGGGCCTCTTCGCCCTGCTGGCCGGCCGGGCGGCGCTGCCGACCAGAACCGCGCCCCGCACGCGCACCCGCCTCGACGTGACCGGTGCGCTGACCGCGGCGACCGGCCTCCTGCTGCTGGTCTTCCCGCTGATGCAGGGCCGTGAGCTGGGCTGGCCGGTGTGGACGTTCGCGATGATGGCGGCGGCGGTGCCGGTGCTGGTGGCGTTCGCCGTGCGGCAGATCCGCCGCGCCGGCTCGGGCCGCGACCCGCTGGTGGAGCTGCGCGTGTTCACCCGCCGCTCGTACGCGTCGGGCGTGCTCTTCGTGATCTTCTTCTTCGGCGCCATCGCCGGCTTCTCGCTGGCCGTCGGGATGTTCCTGCAACTGGTGCTCGGCTACAGCCCGATGAAGGCGAGCCTGACCATGGCGGCGTGGGCGGTGGGCGCGTTCATCGGCTCGGGCTTCGGCAGCACGATGATGAACCGCCTCGGCCGGCACATCCTGCACATCGGACTGGCACTGATGCTGGTCGGCACCGCCGCCCTGTACCCGGTGTTCCAGATCGACGGCCTCGGCGTCCGCCAGCTGCTCGTGCCGCTGCTGGTCTACGGCATCGGGATGGGCATGATCTTCGTGCCGCTGTTCGACATCATCATGGGCGAGGTCCGCGACGACGAGGTCGGCTCGGCGGCCGGCATCCTGGAGTCGCTGCAGCAGCTGGGCGCTGTGCTCGGCGTCGCCGTCCTCGGCACGGTGTTCTTCAGCCGCATCGACGTGGGCGTGGAACGGGTGACCCTGATCGCCCTGGCACTGACGGCGATCACGTTCGCGCTGGGCTTCCTGCTCCCCCGCAAGGCCCGCGCCTGACAGCCCCGTGACCGGCCAGTGCCCTCCCCGACCCCGGGGAGGGCACTGCCCTGTTCTCCGGCCGCTTTGCTCTGCACCCATATACGCACTACCGCTCTGACCTGCGGTGCGTATATGGGTGCAGCGCAAAGGGCCCGAACACAGGGCGGGTCGGCGCGGCTGGGGCGATCTTGTCAGCGCAGGAAGGTGAAGAGCCGGCGGCCGGTGGTGAGGGGGCGGGCCGGTCCGGCGTAGCGGTGTGCGCCGACGCCGAAACCGGCATCCTTCGGCGAGACGAACAGCGGCTCGAACCCGGCCTCCGCGAACCACTCCAGGATCCGCGGCACCAGGTCGGGCTCCTCGCGGTGCCGGGTCCAGACGACCACGCCAGCCGGTCGCCACGAACTCCGGTGCGGCCGCGACGGTTGCCGCGATGTCCGTGTCGGAGATGTTGCCGAAGACGCCGCAGAACAGGGCCAGTTGGGCCGGCACCGCGCCGGCGTACGCGTCGGTGAAGCCCGCGTCGGCCGTGGCCACCTCGATCGTCGCCGGCAAGCGTCGCCGCGGTCTGCCTGCGCGCGCTCCGCGAGAGTCGGGTCGAGCTCGACCAGGCGCGCGTCGACGTCGGTGGCCCGCGGGTGGTCTGCGAGCACGCCGAGCAGGTCGCGGCCCTCCCCCGCGCACATGCTCACCACCGGGATCGGCCCGGCGAGGTGCGTCGTCCAGGGCCGCGCGGATCTGCTCCTGCACAGTGCGCAAGCGTTGCGAGAGTCGATGACTCCGGGTCCGCGTAGCCGGTGTGCCAGTCGACCCAGTCGCGGGCCATCAGTAGACCAACGCCTGCGCGCCGTCAGCCAGGCACTCTTCGACGAAGGTGGCCGCGCCAGCGATGCGTACGCCCGGGATGACGTCGGTTTCGGTGATCTCCCGGCGGGCGGCGCACTGGGTGCAGAGGGTGACGCGCCCGGCGGCCAGGACCGCGGCGAGCAGATCCTCGAGCGGCGCCGAGTGGGGCAGTTCGAAGGTGGCCGCCCGGTCGGGGAGCGCGAACCAGGACGATTCCCCGGTCAGCCACAATGAGACGTCGGCGCCGGCGGCAACCGCCGTGGCGGCGACGGTAAAGGCCTGGGCACACCGCTCCGGCGCATCCGCCCCGGCGGTGACCTTGACGATCAGGGTACGAGCCATCGGCTCAGCATAGGATCGTTCACGTGGTGACCGAGATCGGGTTCGTAAGCCTGCTCGTGGCGGGCTTTGGCGCGCTGGCCGGTGGTCTGGTCTACCTGGCAGCACGCGTAGCAAGGGGCAGATGGTGACCGACGAGAACCCGATCGCACCCCCGCCGTGGCTCAATGCCCCGCCGGTGGAGCCGTATCCGTTCGTGGAGACGTACGACCTGCGTGAGGGCCCCGACCTGCACCCGGCGCTGCAGCCCCTGTTGCCGTACATCGGCCTGTGGCGGGGGCGTGGTCGGGGCGGTTTCCCGACGATCGACGACTTCGACTACGGCCAGGAAATCAAAATCACCCACGACGGCCGGCCGTTCCTCTACTACGAGTCGCGCGCCTGGGTGATCAGCGAGGAGAACCTCCCGGTCCGGCCGGCCGGCCGCGAAACAGGCTGGTGGCGCCCGGTCATGGTGGACGGCAAGGGCACCGGCGAGATCGAGGCCCTGCTCACCACGCCGACCGGCATCATGGAGATGCACATCGGCAAGATCGAGGGCACCCGCGTCGAGATGGCGACCGACCTGGTGCTGCGGACGCCGACGGCGAAAGAGGTCACCGCCGGCCACCGCCTCTACGGCATCGTCGAAGGCGCACTCCTCTACGCGCAGGAGATGGCCGCCGTCGGCCAGCCGCTATCACCGCACCTCTCCGCCCGCCTCACCCGAGTTGGCGGCTGACCCGGTAGGTGAGCACGACGACGCCCGACTCGAAGGTCGTGGTGTCGACGTGTTCGAGCCCGGCGACACTGTCCGGCCCGAACAGCGGCTGCCCGCTGCCCTTGATGACCGGGTAGAGCCAGACGCGGTACTCGTCGAGCAGCCCGTGCGCGGCCAGGTCGTCGGTGAGCCGGCCGTTGCCCCAGATCAGGATGTCCTTGCCGGGCCGGTTCTTCAGCTCCGTGATCCGCTCGTGCAGCTCGTCGGCCGGGATGATGCTGGAGTTGTGCCAGTCGGCCGGCTCGGTCAGGGTCGACGAGACGGCGTACTTCTCGATGCTGTTGACGTGGTCGCCGTACGGGTTGCCGCCCATCGCGGGCCACGCCTGCGCCATGCCCTCGTAGGTGACCCGGCCCAGCAGCAGCGCGTCAGCGCCGAGGGCGAGCTCGAGCGCGTACTTCATGGCGTCCGCGCTGTTGTAGCGCATCGACCACAGGTGCGGGTTGTCGATGAACCCGTCGAGCGTCGCGTACGTCGAGGCGATGATCCTGCGCATCGTCGTTCTCCTTCCACCGGCCCGGCTTTCGGACGTGTGGATAGAGTTCCGGTTCGGCCATCCCGGCCGGTAGTGCGGCGCTCAGCGACTCGTTATGAGGAACTCACATGATCCGCGTGATGATCGCCGAGGACGTCCGGCTGCTGCGCGAGTCCTTGGCGGCGGTGCTGGAGCTCGAGGACGACCTGACGGTCGTGACCACTGTGGAGCGTGGCGACGAGATCCTCGAAGCCGCCACCCGGGTCCGGCCGGACGTCGCCCTGTTGGACATCGACCTGCCCGGGCTGGACGGCATCTCCGCTGCCGGCCAGTTGCGGGAACGGCTGCCGGACTGCCGC
This sequence comes from uncultured Actinomycetota bacterium, assembly GCA_963840005.1. GTDB lineage: Bacteria > Actinomycetota > Actinomycetes > Mycobacteriales > Micromonosporaceae > Asanoa. The sequence continues at coordinate 41,717 of CAWIXO010000013.1, forward strand.
AACGTGATCCTCACCGGCCTGTCCCGGCCCGGTCATCTGCGCCGGGCGCTCACCGCCGGCGTGTCGGGGTTTCTCCTCAAGCACTCGGCGCCGCAGACGCTGGTCGACGCGATCCGGAAGATCGCCGCGGGCGAGCGGGTGATCGATCCTCAGCTCGCGCTGGCCGCGCTGGAGACCCCGGACAACCCGTTGCCCGCGCGGGAGCTGGACGTGCTGCGGCTGGCCGCGACCGGCGCCGGACCCGAGGAGATCGCCGGCGCGCTATTCCTCGGCGTGGGCACCGTGCGCAACTACCTCTCGTCGGCGATCACCCGGCTCGACGCGCGGAACCGGGTCGACGCGATCCGCATCGCGACCGACCAGGGCTGGCTTTAGCGGCACGGTCGCGACGAGCGTGAAGCGATCCCCGGCGGACTCGGTGCGGAGGCGTCCGCCCAGGGCACCGACGCGACCCGTAAGGCTCGAAAGGCCCATCCCCGGCCGGGTCTCGCCGAGATTTGCGACGCCGTCGTTGGCGATGCGGATCCGGACCTCGGTCGCGGTCCGCTCGACCTCCAACGTGCACTGTCGCGCCTCGCTGTGCCGCAGCAGGTTGGTGACTCCTTCGCGGAGCACGATCGCGAGCACGGTGTCGGTCCGGTCGTCCAGCGGTCCCGGCGCGATCTCGCCCGTCACCTCGATCCCGGCGTCGGTCAACACCGTGCGGGCGGTGCGGGCCTCGACGTCGACCGTCATCGACCGATAGCCCACCGCGACCGACTCGAGTTCCGCGAGGGACTGCCGGGCGACCTCGACGCCTTCCGCGAGCTCCGCACGGGCCCGACCGGCATCCCGGCCGAGCAGGCGCCGCGCGAGTTCGTTCTTCAACACGAGCACCGACAGGCCGAAGCCGAACAGGTCGTGCAGGTCCCGTGCGAACCGCAGCCGCTCGTGCACCACGGCGGCCCGGGCCAGCTCCGCCCGCGCGGTCACCAGCCGGGCCGTGAGGCCGGCCATGCTGGCCAGTGCGAACACCAACAACGCCCGCTCGCCCGACCACACCGCCTCGTAGGCCAGGCCCAGCACCGTCGGATCGCCCATGTTCGCGTCCCACACGGACAGCACCGCGTCCAGACAGATCAGCGGCCCGCTCACGATCCAGCGCAGCGGCCCGCGCAACAGCACCAGGGTGAGCCCGGGCAGGAAGTACGCCACGTGCCACACCGGGAAGTCGAACACCGCGAGCGGCGCCACGGCCAGCACACCGGCGGCGAGCAGGATGGCCGGCCACCAGCGCGGCCGGGTGCCGTCGCGCAGCGGCAGGCAGCCACGGAGGTAGCAGGCGAGGAAGGCCGGCAGCGCCACCGCCAGCAACGCCAACTCGCCGCCGGACAGGCCGACCCGGCCCGCCCAGCGCAGCTCGGTGGGGACGATCATGAGCACGACCGCCAGGCCGCCGAGCGCCGCCACGCCCACGGTGCCGAGGTCCGCGGCGGGGTGGCGCGGCACGACGGCCTCGTCGCGCTGGGCGTGCGCGACCGAGCGCGCGTCGTTCAACGCCGCGCGGGCCATCGTGAGCGCCTCGTCGAGATCCGACCGCGCGTCGGCCGCGTCCGGCCGGGCCAGGATGCCTTCGCCGTGGCTGATCAGCCGGCGCATGCTGGCACCGACCCGATCGTTGAGCTCACGCCCGAACGCCAGGCGTTGCCGGGCCACCTCCGCGGCGGCCAACGCCAGCCTGGTCTCGCGCAGATCGGCGACCAGGTCGGCCAGGCGGGCAACCGCGTAGAGCGCGATACCGACGAAGGCCGTGTGGCCCACCGCGAGATAGAGGGCCTCCCCGACCGATGGCCGGACCGGCAGGGCGGCGGCGAACTGCGCGACCACGACCAGACCGAAGCCGGCCCAGGCCAGCCGGGGCGGCCGGATCAGCAACAGCAGCGCCGCGGCCAGAAAGCCCGAGTTGCCGTACCAGGTGTCGGCGAACCAGATCATGCCGACGCCGGTCAGCAGCGCTTGGACCGCGACCGACCACCGCCAGGCCGCCGGGCGGCTGCCGTCCACCGGGCGGACGCAGTTGCGCAGATGCAGGACGACCAGCGCGATCAGCAGGGCCAGCGCCACCAGCCGGTGGATGACCGGCTGCGCGCTGTTGACGATGCCGACCAGCCCGCCGAAGCCGAACCCGACGGCGAGGGCCGCGGCGGCGAACCGCGCTAGCCGTAGTTCGGGGTGCGGCGTCGACATCGCCCGGATCCTATTCGGCCCGCGACCGGGTGTCGCGGGCCGAATCGAGCAGAAAGCTCAGCCGAAGCGGCCTGTGATGTAGTCCTCGGTCTTCTTCTGGCTCGGGTTGCTGAAGATCTTCTGCGTCGAGTCGTGCTCGATCAGGCGGCCCGGGTCGCCGGTGCGCTCGATCGAGAAGAACGCGGTGCGGTCGCTGACGCGGGCGGCCTGCTGCATGTTGTGGGTCACGATGATGATCGTGTAGCGGTCCTTCAGCTTGAACATCAGGTCCTCGATCGCCAGCGTGGAGATCGGGTCCAGCGCCGAGCACGGCTCGTCCATCAGCACGACCTGCGGCTCGACCGCGATCGTCCGGGCGATGCACAGCCGCTGCTGCTGACCGCCCGACAGACCCGCACCCGGCTTGCCCAGGCGGTCCTTGACCTCGTCCCACAGGTTCGCCGACCGCAGCGCCTTCTCCGCGGCGTCCTGCAGCACCGACTTGCGGCGCACGCCGTTGAGCTTCAGGCCCGCGACCACGTTGTCGAAGATCGACATCGTCGGGAACGGGTTGGGGCGCTGGAAGACCATGCCGATCATCCGGCGTACGGCCGTGACGTCGACATCCTTGTCGTAGATGTTCTCGTCGTCGACCGTCAGCGAACCCTCGACCCGCGCACCCGGCAGCACCTCGTGCATCCGGTTGATCGAACGCAGGAACGTCGACTTACCGCAGCCCGACGGACCGATCAGCGCGGTCACCGTCTTCGGCTCCACGCTCAGGTTGATGTTGTCGATCGCCTTGAACGAGCCGTAGTAGGCGGTGACCCCGGTCGCTTCGACACGCTTGGCCATTTGTCAGTCCTTCAGGTTGCTAGCGAGGGATGCGGTTGCGGCGGGCGAGCAGCTTCGCCGCGATGGTCAGGATGAGGACGAGTGCCACCAGGGTGAGCGCTGCTGTCCAGGCCCGGGCAGGTGCGAAGCGCGAGGCGTCGCCGGCCTGCTGGAACACGAACAGGGACAGCGAGCCCTGTTGCGCGTCGAAGGGGTTGAAGTTGATCGCGGCGCTGCCGCCCGCGACCAGCAGCACCGGTGCGGTCTCGCCGGCCGCGCGGGCGATCGACAGCATGATGCCGGTGACGATGCCCGGGAGCGCCGTCGGAATGACGATCTTCAGGATGGTCTTCCACTTCGGCACGCCGAGGGCGTAGGACCCTTCGCGCAGCGGTGCCGGCACCAGGCGCAGCATCTCTTCCGTCGACCGCACGATCGTCGGCAACATCAGCACGCTCAACGCCAACGCGGCCGCGAAGCCGGAGAACACCGGGGCGCCGTCGTTGAACCACGGCGACACGATGAGCACCCAGAACGCCAGCACGAACAGGCCGGCCACGATCGACGGGATGCCGGTCATGACGTCGACGAAGAACCGGATCAGGAAGGTGAACCGGCCACGGCCGTATTCGACGATGTAGATCGCGCCGAGTACGCCCAGCGGGATGGTGATCAGGGCGGCGATGCCGACCTGCTCCAGGGTGCCGATGATCGCGTGGTACGCGCCCCCTTGGGGTCACGGGCGCCGATGTTGTTCATCGAGGACCCGAAGAAGTCGCCGTCGAACCGCTCGGCGCCCTTGGAGACCAGCGTCCACACCACCGAGACCAGCGGCAGCAGGGCGAGGACGAAGGCCGAGTGGATCAGCGCGCTCCAGGTGCGGTTGCGCGCGGAGCGCCGGCCCTCGACCGCGTTGACCGCGATGAAGATGCCGACCAGGTAGAGGATCAGCCCGACGACCAGGGTGAGCACCCAGCCGCCGATGCCGGTGCCGTAGCAGATCGCGGCCGACAGGCCGAGCGCGACGACGGCGACGCCGATGAACGCGACGGACGGCAGCTTCTTGGCGTGCAGCTTCGGACTCTGACCCGGAGCGGGAAGCGCGGTGAGCGTCATGCTGCGGACTCCGTGAACTCGCGACGCCGGTAGATGATCGCCCGGGCAACCATGTTGACGATGAGGGTGATCGTGAAGAGCACGAGACCCGACGCGATGAGGGCACCGCGGCCGATCTCACCCGCCTCGCCGAACCCGTTGGCGATGTTGGCGGCGATCGAGTTGCCGCCGTTCTTGATCAGGTTCGGCGTGATCTCGTTGATGAAGCCGAGCGTCATCGCGAGCGCGATGGTCTCGCCGAGCGCACGGCCGAGGCCGAGCATCACGGAGGCGATCACGCCGGGCTTGCCGTAGGGCAGCACCGCGGTGCGGATCATCTCCCACTTGGTCGCGCCGAGCGCCCACGCCGCTTCCTCGTTGGCGGTCGGCGTCTGCATGAACACCTCGCGGGACAGCGACGGTGATGATCGGCAGCACCATGATGGCGAGCACCAGCCCACCGAGCATCAGCGAGCGGCCGAAGGGCCCCTCGCCGCCGAACAGCGGGATCCAGCTGAAGTATTTGTTGAGCCAGACGGAGAAGTCCCGGACGGGCTCGACGAAGACGATGACGCCCCAGAGGCCGAACACCACACTGGGTACGGCGGCCAGCAGGTCGATCAGGAAGCCGAGCGTGGTCGCGACGCGCTGGTGTGCGTAGTGCGACAGGTAGAGCGCGATGCCCAGAGCGATCGGCACCGCCACGACCAGGGCGATCACGGCGGTGATGACAGTGCCGTAGGCGAGCGCCGCGATGCCGAACCGCGCCGGTGTCTCGTTGGCGAACCAGTCGGTCTCGGTGAAGAAGTTCGCGTCGTCGGCCCGAAGAGCGGGCACCGCTTTCGCGATCAGGAAGACGGTGATGGCCACGATGATGACCAGGACCATCGTGCCGGCGGCCAGGGTCAGACCGCGGAACATGGACTCGGCGCCGAACCCCTTGCGGCGCGGCAGTGCCCCGCCACCGCCCAGCCCGCCACCGTTGGTGCGAAAGTCCGGCGGCACCGGGGTGTTGCCACCCGGTTGCCCGTCGAGAACGCCGGTCGACGCCGTTGCACCGGCGGGCCGGGCGTGACTAGAAGTCACACCCGGCCCCCCGGTGCTGACGTCGGCCGAGCGCGAGTGCCTGTCGGCCATCTGCTCGCTCGTTTCGTCTTCGGTTCGGTTCGGTTCCTAGGGCTTGCTCAGGCGAGGGTCTTGATCGCGGCCGCGACCTTGGTCTGCACCTCGGTCGGCAGCGGCGCGTAGCCGAGCTCGGTGAGCGAGCCCTGGCCCTCGGCGCTGGCGGCGTAGCTCAGGAAGCCCTTGACCAGCGCGAGCTTGTCGGCCGGGGTGCCCTTGCTGCAGACGATCTCGTAGGTCACCAGGACGATCGGGTAGGCACCCGGGGTCTTGGTGGCGTAGTCGATCTTCATCTTGAGGTCGTCGCCGGTGCCGGTGACCTCGGCGCCCGCGATGGTCTTGCCGGCCGCGTCGGCGGTCAGCTCGGTGAACTCACCCGCGCCGTTCGCGATCTTGGCCTTGGACAGGCCGCCGTTCTCCGCGTACGACCACTCCATGTAGGCGATGGAGCCCTCGGTGCTCTTCACCGAGGTGGCAACGCCGTCGGAACCCTTGGAGCCGGTGCCGCCCGGAGCCTTCCACGCCTTGCCGGCGCCGAAGGTCCAGTCGGACTCGGCGACGGTGCCCAGGTACTTGGTGAAGTTGTCGGTGGTGCCCGACTCGTCGGAACGGTGCACGGTCTGGATGTTGGTCGACGGGAGCGTGGCGCTCGCGTTGTCGGCCTTGATCGCCGGGTCGTCCCACTTCTTGATGGTGCCGGCGAAGATCTTCGCCAGGGTGTCGGGCTTGAGCTGCAGGCCGTCGACGCCGGGGAGGTTGTAGGCGACCGCGACCGGGCCGATCACCATCGGGAGGTGGATCGCCGGGCCGGAGGCGCAACGCGCGTCGGCCTGCGGCTGCTCTTCTTCCTTGAGCGCCGAGTCCGAACCCGCGAAGTCGGCGGTCTTGGCGATGAACGACTGGATGCCCGCACCCGAGCCGTTGGGCTCGTAGTTGATGGTCGCGCCGGTGCAGAGCTGCTGGTAGGCCTTGCGCCACTCGTCCATGGCGTTCTTCTGCGCGGACGAGCCAAACGCGTTGAGCGTGCCCGTAGCGCAGTCGGCCGCCGCGGCTGGAGGCGCCGCCGGACGCGGCAGGCGTGCTGGGCGCCTCGTTGTCCGAACCACACGCGCTGAGCGCGAGCGCCGCCGTCAAAGCAAGGCAGGCGATGGTGCCGTGCCGCTGGAGCTTCACCTGAGGGATATCCCTTCGAAACGGGTTTTCTCGGTAGGATCCGGGAGCGGTTCACCCCCGGGTTGCACCGACGATTAGCCGGCTACCAGGGAAGTTAAGAGGGGTAGGTAGCCGACTCCCCGGACCCGAGTGAACGGGGGGTGAACAGCTCCGGCCGCCGGGGTTGCTACCTGCTGAGCCACGGATGTCGATTCCGTTAACCGGCCGCAGACGACCGCGTATGCGCGCGAGCGTTTCAGCGATTGGCTCGATGTAGGTGCGCCGGACAGACTCATCGGTATGACTGACGTGCTGACCGTCCGTGGCGGTTTCCTCGCGCTGGCGGTGCTGGCCACCGGCCTGGCCGCCGGGCTCTTCTACGCGTTCGACGTCGCGGTGATGCGCGGGCTGGCGGCGACCGACGACCGCACCTTCGTGACCGCGATGCGCGAGATCAACATCAAGATCCTCAATGGCCTGTTCGCGTTCTCGTTCGGGGGCGCGATGCTCTTCACGCTGATCGCGCTCGGCCTGAACGCTGGAGACTCGACGGTGTGGTGGATCGTCCCCGCCGCCGTCTTCTACGCGGTGCAGCTCGGCATCACGTTCGGCGTCAACGTCCCGCTCAACAACGCGCTGGTGGCCGACGGCGACCCGGCCAAGATGACCGACCCCCACCCCGTACGTGCGGCGTTCGAGGCGAAATGGGTGCGCTGGAACCACGTGCGCACCTGGCTGTGCCTCGCGGCGTTGGTCAGCCTGATCGGCGCGCTGGCCGAGTACGGCCGGTCACTGTAACGGCGACCGGCGGTAGCTCACGTCCGTCGCCCAGACGGTGAAACCCAGGCCCGTGTAGAGCCGGTAGGCGGCCGTGTTGGACTCGTCGACGTAGAGCATCGCCTGGTCCAGCCCGCGCCCGCGCAGGTAGCGCAGCCCGGCGATGGTCAACGCGCCGCCCAGCCCACGGCCGTGCGCGTCCGGGTCCACCCCGACCACGTACACCTCGCCGATCGGGTCGTGCCGTGGTCGCCCTGCCCTGCCCGTGCACCTTGGTCCAGTGGAAGCCGAGCGAGCGCGCCGGTCTCGGCGTCGACCGCGAGCAGGAAGCCCGCCGGGTCGAACCACGGCTCCGCCATCCGGATCCGGAGGTCGTCGATGGTCCACTGCCCCTGGTCGGGGTGGTGGGCGAAGGCGCGGGCGTTGACCCGCGACCCAGTCCTGCTCGTCGCGGCCCGGCTCGAAGGCGCGCAGCGTGACACCCGGTCGGCAAGTCCCGCTCGGGCAGCGGCGCGAACAGCGAGCGGCGCATCTGGAACAGCACCCGGGCCCGGGTGAAGCCGAGCTCCTCGGCGAGCGCGCCCGCCGACGGGTGGTCGCCGTGCGCCCACAGCCGAAGCGACCGCGAGCCGGCCGCGACGGCGGCGTCGATGGCCGAGGTGACCAGCGCCCGGCCGAGCCCGTGCCGGCGGTGCGCCGGGTCCACGACCAGCTCGGCGGCGGCACCCTCGACCTCGTCGGTGGTGTCGACGTGCGCGTACCCGGCCAGCGTCCCGTCGCTGTGGACCAGCAGGTGCACGGCCGCCTGCTCGCCACCGTGCCGGATGTGCAGCACGACGTGCTCGGAGAACGGGTAGGCACCGTCGGTGTCGCCGGCCCGCGAGGCCAGGTCCAGCACCGCCGTCACATCGGGCGCCCGCAGTCGATCGAGCCGGATCACGTTGGTCACGTGATCACGTTACTTTCTCACTTCTGTCCGGCGTGGATGGGCAGTTCGCGGCCGTGCAGCTTCGGCTTGTCGATGCCGGGCGGCAGCGCCGCGAGGGCGAACCGTTTCTCCAGCTCGGGCAGGATCGTCTTGAGCGCCGTGACGGTGCCGTCGCGCTCGCCGCCGGCGTCGTGCATCAGGACGATCGAGCCGAGCGCCGTACCCGTGTTGACGGTCTTCTCGATGCTCTTCGCACCTGGCTTCGTCCAGTCCTGCGGGTCGACCGTCCAGTGCAGCGACGACATCCCCAGCTCCTTGGCCACGTCGACGGCGGCCTGGGTCCAGGCGCCACCCGGGTGCCGGAAGTACGAGATCTTGGCGTCCGGCACCGCCTTGTGGATCGCGTCGTTGGTGCGCTGCATGTCGGCCCGGATCAGCGCCTTGGTCTTCTTGCCGAGCTCCACGTCGTGGTTCCAGGTGTGGTTGCAGAGCGTGTGTCCCCGGTCGACGATCTCCCGCACCAGCTCCGGGAACTGCTCGACCATCTCCCCGACGAGACAGAAGGTGGCCTTGACCTGGTACTCCTCGAGCAGCGCGAGCACCTCGGGTGTGTACTTCGGATCCGGACCGTCGTCGAAGGTCAGCGCCACCTGGACCGTCCCCGTGGTCATCCGGCTGCCGAACGGCCCGGCCTTGTCGGGCATCAGCGGCGGCTTCCCCGGCCCGACCACGACCTGCTGGTTGAACACGGCCGGGAGCGGCGGCGCGGCCGGCACGCCCTGGTGGGCCGGCGCGGGACCACCCTGCGCCGCGCTGGACGGCGGTGGCGTGTCGGCCTTCGGCGGCGGCTCGCTCTGCTTCGACCAGGCCCGGCTCGGCGGCGTTCGCGGCAGGCCGGGCTGGTCGTCGGCGGCGCCGCGGTGCCGATCACCGCGGGCGGCGTCGCGGTCGTAGCTGCCGGTCGCCGCGCTGGGCTGCTCGGAGTCCTCTTGGCCGGTGTCGCCGATGAGGTGCGAGCTGCCGATGATCGCCGAGACGATGACCGTGACGATCGCGATGGTCCGTGTGGTGGGTCCGATCTTCACAAAGTCAGCGTATGGATTTTTCGTGTTTTACGGGCTCAAACCTGGACAAACGAGAAGAGCCGCCCCGAAGTTACGGGGCGGCTCTGACGAATCTCGGGAAATCACACCGACAGGAGCTCGTTGTCGGGTAGCGAGCGCGTGGGCGGCGTGACGAACTTGTAGCCGACCTGGCGGACGGTGCCGATCATCGACTCGTATTCGGAGCCGAGCTTGGCCCGCAGGCGCCGCACGTGCACGTCGACCGTGCGGGTGCCGCCGAAGTAGTCGTAGCCCCAGACCTCGCGCAGCAACTGGTCGCGGGTGAACACGCGGCCCGGGTGCTGGGCGAGGAACTTGAGCAGCTCGAACTCCTTGTAGGTCAGGTCGAGCGGGCGGCCCTTGAGCTTGGCCGCGTACGTGTCGGGGTCGATCGTCAGCTCGCCGGCCCGGATGAGCCCGTTGGCGGCGTTGACGGCGTTGGTCATCCGGCCGACGGCCAGCCGCAGCCGGGCCTCGACCTCGGCGGGGCCGGCGCTGGCCAGGATCACGTCGTCGACGCCCCAGTCCGCGTTGAGCGCGATCAGCCCGGCCTCGGTGACCACCGCGATCAGCGGGACGCCGAGCCCCGTCGCGTGCAGCATCCGGCAGGTGGCCCGGGCCTCGGATAGCTCCGAGCGGGCGTCGACCAGCACGGCGTCGGGGCTGGGGCCACTGACCAACGTGCGCACGTCGCGAGGCGCGGTGCGGACCGAGTGCGGGAGCAGGTCGAGCGCGGACAGCACCGTCGCCGGCTCGCCGGCTCGCGCGGTCACGAGTAGCAGAATCTCCACGCGTCAGTCACCTCCGTCTTATCGCGGCCCGATGGCCGCGGCGGGGAACCCGGCTTCGCTGACGGGGTGGTGCCAGCCTCGCTCAGTCGTGTTACGCCTGCGTAAACGCCCTCCACGAGTCGAACCGAGCTTAACCGATGAGACGGCTGTAACCGCCCGGTGTCGGGCCGTTCATATGGACGATTGGTGGATCGGACCCAGCGAAGTGCCCCTGCTTCGTGCGGGTCTGGCACGATCGGACCGTGTTCCCCTCGACTTCCCCTGCGACCGCGGCCGACGCCGGCGCTCCCGACGACGACGATCTCGACGAGATAGAGATCACGCCGGTCCGGCCCGCGCTGTCCGTGGCGATCGCCGTGTTCGCCGGGTTGGTCGGCATCGGTCTCGTCTTCGGCGCCCAATCGGCCAGCCCCGGTGCCCGGGTCCCGTTCGCCCTCATGCTCGCCGGCGTCCAGGCCCTCTATGTGCTCGCCTGGCTGATGTCCACGCGCCCGCCGGCGCTGCTCCTCGTGGGCGGCGTCTGCCTCGTCGTGGCCGGCTGGAGTGACGTGCACGCGGTGCGCTCCGCGGAGCCCGGGCTGGGCACGCTCGCCCTGATCGCGCTGGCCGGGGTCGCGGTCGCGGTGATCGGCCAGGCCGTCCGGCCGGACGACCGGCGCCGGATCAGCGAGTCGCTGCGGGCCACGCTGGTGCTGATCCTCGGCGTGGGCGCGTTCGCGTCGCTGATCATGCTCAGCCGGATCCCGCTGGGCACCCAGGTGATCTTCCTCAGTGTCACGTCGAGCGCGGCCGCGCTGGTGGTCGCGCGGCTGGTCGACGCGGTCTACCCGAAGCCGCGACTGGCGCCGCAGGTGCCCCGGGGCGCCAGCGGCGTGATCTTCGGTGCGATGGTCGGCACGCTGCTCAGCGCCGTCATCGGTTCCTACCTGTTCACCTTCAGCCCGAGCAGCGCCGCCGTCGTCGGCCTGGTGACAGCGACGTTCGCGGTGCTGGCCGACCTGGCGGCCGACTATTCCGAGGCCGGGCGGCAGATGGCCGGCGACCGACCCACGCTCTGGGTGGCCCGGCACATGCAGGGCCCGCTGGGTGGCATCGCCCTCGCCGCGCCGGCGGCGTACGTCATGACGGTGTTGTTCCTGACTTGACCTGTCGGGGTAAGGAGGAATCCAACAACGAGGAGGAACGGTGACGACCACCTACTACGCGGAGGAAACCCGCCCACGCCGTCGCCGCGGGCGGCGCGCGTTGATCACGCTGCTCGTGATGCTGATCGTGATCGCCGGGATCCTGTTCGCGGGTGACCGGGTGGCCGCCAACTTCGCCGAGAAGAAGATCGCCGAGCAGGTCAGCTCCGAGGCCGCCGCGCAGAACGTGCAGGCCGCGCCGCCCGAGGTGTCCGTCGGTGGCTTCCCGTTCCTCACCCAGGTGCTGGCGGGCGAATATAAGGAGATCTCGATCGTCCTGCGCGACGTCAAGGGTGACGTCGACGGCGACGCGGTCAGCCTGCCCCGGCTCGACGTGGTGGCGCGCGACGTGACCGCCTCGCTGGACACCCTGCGCAGCGGCCAGGGCGACGTGGTCGCCAAGAAGGTCGACGGCACCGGGACGATCACCTACGACAGCGTCACCGCGCTGATGAACCAGCCGGGGCTGAAGCTCTCCGAGCGCGATGGCAAGTTGCTCGCCAGCGCCCCGATCGAGGTGGCCGGCCAGCGGTTCACGGTCAACGGCGCGGCCGACCTGTCGATCCAGGGCCGACAGATCAAGATCCAGCTCAAGGACGCGACCGCCGACGGCCTGCCCGCGGTGCCGCTCGCCCAGGAACTGGTCACCAGGTTCATCCAGCGGATCTCGATCAACGTGGATGTCCCGGCGCTGCCCTTCAACATGGTGCTCACGAAGGTCACAGCCGCTCCCGACGGGCTGGCCGTGACCGCGACCGCCGACAACGTGCCGCTCAACTCGTGACCCGGCTCACCCGGCAGCCGCTCCCGGATGGTGGTCAGCCCGGTGACCGCGCAGTGCACTGCTGGTAGCCTTTCCACCCATGGGGACGTTCCTCACCAAACGGCGCGCGGTCGACCTGTGCCGCGTGGCCACCTGCCTGTGTCGCCCCGTCAGCTGACGGCGTCGAGCAGCTGGCCGGCGGACTGGCCCTCTGCTCTCGCATCGTCGGGGTTGACGAAGGTCGAGCCGAAGGTCTTGATGCCGCTGGGCTGCGCCTCGCGCCGTCGCTCGCGCATCCCCGCCATCGTCTGCTTGACCGCGTCCGGGTCGCCCTCGAAGCGCGAAGGACGCGCGGGCGACGACCTCGCCCGGGCCGAGGTTCGAGCTGCGATAGGCGAAGCCGAGATCCTCCGGGCTCGCTCGCTCGCTGCCGGCGGCGGTGCAGATCGTCACCCAGTCGAGCACCTCGCCGAGCTCGCCGCCGTAGGCGTTCGCGTTCATCCGCACCGCGCCGCCGACCGTACCCGGGATGTTGACCCCGAACTCGAGCCCGGTAGGCCCCAGGCGGCGGCCTTGGCGGCGGCCGAGGGCAGGCGGGCGCCGCCGCCGGCCGACGCAGCCGGTTCCGTCTCGCTCGAAGTCGGCCAGGTCGCCGGCGAGCTTGAGGACGAGGCCGCGGAAGCCCGGCGTCGGCGACGAGCAGGTTCGATCCCGAGCCGACGACGCCGACCGCGGCCCCCTCCCCCTCGGCCCACGCGAGCAGCTCGACCAGCCGCTCCTCGGAGTCGGGCCGGGCGAAGAAGTCGGCCGGCCCGCCGATGCGGACCGTCGTCAGCCGCGCGAGCGGGTAGTCGCGCTCGACGCCCTCGGGCGGCTCGCTCATCCAGTCCTCCACCAGAGCTCGGCGAGCCGGTGGATGTCGCCGGCGCCGATCGTGATCAGCAGGTCGCCCTCGCCCAGCCGCGGCGCCAGCGCCGCCGCGGCGGCCTCGGCGTCGGGGAGCCACCAGACCGGCCGCCCCCGGCGCGGTCGGCGGCCGCCTCGGCGACCAGCGCCCGCTGACGCCCTCGAGCGGGCCGACCGGCTGCTCGCGCGCCGGATAGACGTCGAGCACGGCGATCTCGTCGGCGGCCGCGAGCGCGGCGCCGAACTCGCTCGGCCAGCGCCTTGGTCCGCGAGTAGAGGTGGGGCTGGAAGGCGGCGATCAGCCGCCCGCGGTCCAGCTCGCGGGCCGCCTCGAGCGTCGCCGCGACCTCGGTCGGGTGGTGGGCGTAGTCGTCGTAGATCCGCGCGCCGGCGCGCTCGCCCTTGAGCTCCAAGCGCCGCGCGACGCCGGGGAAGCCCCGAGCGCCTTCGCGCGGCGCTCGGGAGTCGAGGCCGGCCTGCTCGATCGCCCCGAGCGCCGCGCGCGCGTTGAGCGAGTTGTGGCGGCCCGGCACCCCGAGCCGACTTCCACGGCGGCGCCCTGCCATCCGGGCGGGACGCCCTGCGCCGAAGCGGTCTCGACCCCGTCCGCCTCGATCTCCTCCGCCAGGAGGTCGGCCGGGCCGGCTCGAGGTCGAAGCTGACCCGGCGCTGATCGGCCGCGCCGCGAGGTCCACCCCGGCGCCGCGACGACCGCGCGGCGGGCGCGGCGAACTCGCGAAGGCCTCGCGCAGCTCCTGCAGCGACCCCCAGCGCGAGTGGTGGTCGAGCTCGACGTTGGTGACCACCGCGACCTCGGGCCGCAGCTCGAGGAAGCTGGCGTCGCTCTCGTCGGCCTCGGCGACGACCCACTCCCCCTCGCCCCAGCCGGCGTTGGTCGGCCTCGCCGTCCGGGCCGGCGCCCGGCAGCTCGCCGCCGAGGAAGAAGGCCGGGTCGGCGCCGAGTCGCGCGCAGGGCGTGGACGAGCATCGCCGTCGTCGTCGTCTTGCCGTGGGTGCCGGCGACCGCGATCAGCCGCCGCTCGCCGCACAGCTCGGCGAGCAGCTCGCCGCGGTGCATCACGCGCTGGCCGCGCTCCCGCGCTCGCGGCCAGCTCGGGGTTGTCCTCGGCGATCGCGGTCGAGACGACGACCTCGGCCTCCGCGGGGACCTGCGTCGGCGTCGTGGCCGATCGCGGGCTCGAGCCCGGCCGCCGCAGGCGCTCGATGTAGGAGGACTCGGCGCGGTCGCTGCCGGTGACCTCGGCGCCGAGCCCGTGGCAGACCAGCGCCAGGCCGCTCATCCCGGCGCCGCCGATCGCGATGAAGTGGAGGCGCGCGGCCCTGCCAGTCGGTCGCGGCCATCACGTGCCCGCCGCCCTAAGGATCTCGGCGGCGATCCGCTCGGCGGCGTCGGGGCTGGCGAGCCCGCGCGACGCTTCCGCCATCCCGCCGAGGCGCTCGGGGTCGGCGAGCAGCTCGGTCGCCGTCGCCGCGCAGCCGCTCGGCGTCAGCTCCCCGTCCTCGATCACGACCGCGGCGCCGGCGCTCCGCCATCCAGCGCGGCGTTGGCGCTCTGGTGGTCGGCGGTCGCGTGCGGATAGGGCACGAGGATCGCGGGCCGCCCCGCCGCGGCGATCTCGAAGACCGAGCCGCCGGCGCGGGCGAGCACCAGGTCGCAGGCGGCGAGCGACGTCGCCGAGGTGCGGGCTCGTACTCGAGCAGCGTGTAGCGCGCGGGCCGCCCGCGCCCGCGAGCCCGCGCTCGCAGCTCGGGTAGTCGCGGCGTGCCCGCGATGTGGAGGACCTGGAGCAGCCCGGTCGCCCGCGCCGTCGCCGCCGAAGGCCGTCGAGCGCCGCCTCGTTGATCGAGCGCGCGCCCAGGCTGCCGCCGAAGACGGCGAGGCAGCGTGTCGCCCTGGCGATCCCGAAGCGCGCGCGGGCGGCGGCGCGGTCGGCGTCGAGGATCGCTGCGCGGGACCGGGCGGCCGGTGATCAGGTAGCGCTCGCCCTCGCGGCCGGGGATCGGGAAGGCGAGGCAGACGCGGCGCGCGCGGCGCGCGAGCATGCGGTTGGCGAGGCCGAGGTGGCTGTCGGCCTCGGTCAGGACCAGCGGCAGGCGCTCCGCGGAGCGCCGCGAGCCCGGCCGGGCCCGGCGACGTAGCCGCCGCCGCCCAGGACCGCGTCGGCGCCCGCGCTCGCGCAGCACCTTGCGCGCGGCGCGGACGGCGCGCGGCGGCCCGCGCCGACGGCGCCGCGCCGCCTTCAGCGGGTTGCGGCGGTCGAGCCCGCGGACGCGCAGGAAGTCGATCTCGTAGCCGGCCGCGGGGACGAGCTCGGCCTCGAGCGCGCTCGCGCGTGCCGAGGAAGGAGACCGTCGCGCCCTCAGCGCGAAGCGCGTCGGCGACGGCGAGCGCCGGCACGACGTGCCCCGCTGTGCCGCCGGCCGCTATCACGACTCTTGGCACCGGTGTCGCGCTCCTTCTGCTGTCCGTGCTCGAGCGCCCCGTCGAGCACGCGCAGTCTGCCAGCGGCCTCGCGGCGTCGGCGCCGCTCGGTCGCCTGTCGCACTGCCGGCGCGCGTCGGCCTGCGTCGCCGCGCCCGGCGGCGCCGCCGCCTGCGGGCGACGTTCAGGAGCAGCCCCGCCGCGGCCAGCGTCACCAGCAGGCTCGTGCTTCCGTAGGAGACGAATGGCAGCGGCACGCCGGTCAGCGGCGCCAGCCCGAGGACCGCGAAGAGGTTGATCGTCGCCTGGGCCATGATCAGCGAGGTCAGCCCGGCCGCCGAGCAGCTTCCCGTAGCGGTCGCGGGCCCGCTGCGCGGTCCGGAAGCCCGCGTAGCCGAACAGCCCGAACAGCGCCGATCAGCACGCGCGATCCCGGCGAGGCCCGAGCTCCTCGCCGATCACGGCGGCGATCATGTCGGTGTGGGCCTCGGGCAGGTAGAAGGCCTTCTGCACGCTCTCGCCGAGCCCGACGCCGAAGAGCCCGCCCGAGCCGAGCGCGATCTGTGGCCTGGGTGGCCTGGAAGCCGGCGCCCGCCGGGATCGCGCCGCGGGTTGAGGAAGCCCGTCAGCCGCGCCATCCGGTAGGGCTCGATCAGCGATCGCCAGCACGCCGACCACGCCGAGGATCCGGCGCGAGCGGCGCCAGCGTTCGCGGCCTCGACCCCGGCCGCGATCAGCAGGCAGCCGACGCGCGAAGCAGGCGACCATCGCGGTGCCGAGGTCGGGCTCGGCGACGATCAGCGAGCAGGCAGAGCGCCGACCACGGCAGCAGGAAGGGCATCAGGCCGCCGAGCGTGCGGTCCGCTGCGGCCGCGTGGCGAGCAGGTGGGCGCCGTAGAGGACCAGCGCGACCTTGGCGATCTCCGAGGGCTGGATCTGGAAGCAGCCCGGCGCCGAGCCAGCGCTTGGCGCCGTTGACCGTCTGCCCGACGCCCGGGCACCAGCACCAGCGACCAGCAGCACGATCGACGACCACCGAGCAGCAGCGGGGTCAGCGCGCGCGCGACCATCGCGCACGCCGCGGACGCGAGGCGATCCGCATCGCGAGCAGCCCGAGCGCGCCGAAGATCACCGTGCGCTTGAGGTAGTAGGCGCCGTCGCCGCCGCCCTCGCCGAGCAGCGAGGTCGGTCGAGCTGGCGCTGAAGACCATCACGACGCCGAAGGCGACCAGGCAGAGCGTCGCGGTCAGCAGCAGCGAGTACTCGAGCGGCGGCGCGCCGCGCGGCGCCTGGGCCCGATCGCGGCGACGCGCTTGGCGAGCTCATCGAGAGCGCCTCCACGAGCTCGCGGAAGTGCTCGCCGCGCTGCCTCGTAGTCGCGGTAGGCGTCGAAGCTCGCGCAGGCCGGGGCGAGCAGGACGACCTCGCCGGGCTGGGCGCGGCCGCGGCCGCCGCCACGGCGCGCTCGAGCGTGCCGGACGTCGCGTGCGTCGACGCCGCCGTCGCCAGGCCGGCGCCGAGGTCGTCGGTCCAGCGCGCGGGCGGCCTCGCCGATCAGGTAGACGGCGGCGCAGCGCTCGCGCGACCGGCCCGGCGAGGCCGCTCGAAGCGTCTCGCCCTTGAGCGTGCCGCCGAGGATCACGTGGACGCCGCTCGTCGAACGCCAGCGATCGCCGCCGCGCGCCGCGGCGACGTTGGTCGCCTTGGAGTCGTTGACGTAGAGGACGCCGCCGACGCTCGCGCACCGCGCTCGAGCCGGTGGGGGACGCCCTCGAAGCTGCGCAGGCCCGTCGGCGACGGCGTCGCGCGTCGATGCCCGATCGCGAGAGCCGCCGCGGCCGCGCGCCATCGCGTTCTCGACGTTGTGGGGGCCGAGCAGCTGCAGCTCGCCGAGCTCCGACGAGCGGCTCGCCCGCCGCAGACGATCGCCTCGCCGTCGAGGCTCGAGCTCGCAGTCGGGATCGCGCCTCGCGTCGGCGGCAGAAGGCGACCCGCCGCGCGCAGCCGCCGAGGTCGCGGCCGCGAGCGCCGGGTCGTGCGCCGTTGTAGACGGCGACGTCGTCGTTGCCCTGGTTGGCGAAGATCCGCAGCTTCGCCGTCGAGGTAGTCCTCGAGCGTGCCGTGGCGGTCGAGGTGGTCGGGCGCGACGTTGAGCAGCACCGCGCACTCGGGCGCGAAGGCGTCGGAGTCCTCGAGCTGGAAGCTCGAGCCTCGCAGACGACGGTCGTCGTCGGCGTCGAGCTCGCCGACCAGCGAGGCGAGCGGGCGTGCCGACGTTGCCGGCGACCGCGACCGGCCGCCCGGCCGCGCGGCAGACGTGGCCGAGCAGCTCGGTCGACGGTCGTCTTGCCGTTGGTGCCGGTGACCGCGACGAAGCGGTTCGGGAGCGAGCCGCCAGGCGAGCTCGAGCTCGCCGATGACCGGGATGCCGCGCTCGCGCGCGGCGGCGATCGACGGGCGCCTCGCGCGGCACGCCGGGGCTCTTGACCACGGTCTGCGATCGCGTCGAGCAGCTCGATTCCGTCGTCATCCAGGCTGACTTCGACGCCCGCCTCGCGCCAGCCTTTCCGCCCCGTCAGGGCGATCCCGAATCGACGCCGATGACCGCGCTCCCCCCGCGCGGCCAGCAGCGCGCGCCGCGGCCTGCCCCGAGCGGGCCAGCCCGACGACCAGATAGGGCCCCCCGGGCAGCGGCGGGCGCTCGTGGCGTCGAACGAGCCACATGACGCGCTTCGACCCGGTGTCGCCCTGCCCCGCCGTGCGCGTGCCGCCCGCTCAGGCGTCGCCGCTCAGCCCGAGCTCAGCCGATCGAGTTCTGGAACAGCGTGTAGCCGATGCCGGAGCAGACGGCGGCGACGATCCAGAAGCGGAGCATGATCTTGGTCTCCGACCAGGCGAGCATCTCGAAGTGGTGGTGGACCGGGGCCATCAGGAAGACCCGGCGGCGGAAGAGCTTGAACGGACGACCTGGATCGCGACCGAGAGGGCCTCGATCACGAAGATGCCGCCGAGGATGATCAGCAGGAGCTCGGTCTGGGTCATCACCGCCAGCGCGCCGATCGCGCCGCCCGAGCCCGAGCGAGCCCGGTGTCCCCCATGAAGATCGACGCCGGGAAGGCGTTGAACCAGAGGAAGCCGATGCAGGCGCCGACGAGGCAGGCCGAGAGCAGCGCCAGGCCCTCCTGGCCGGTGGTGATACGTGATCGCCATGTAGGCGAGCAGGACGATCGCGCACGCAGCCCGCGGCGAGGCCGTCGAGGCCGTCGGTGAGGTTGACGGCGTTGGACGCGCCGGCGATGACCAGGAAGACGAAGATCAGGTAGGCCACGGGCCCGATGTCGAGCTCGGCGTCGAAGACCCGCGAGCTCGATCACCGGGTCGAGCCCGACCACCTCGGTCGCGACGTACCAGAGGCCGACCGCGAGGCGCGATCTGGGCGAGCAGCTTGTAGCGGGCCGCAGAGCCCGAGCGAGCGGCGCTTGGAGATCTTGATGAAGTCGTCGGCGAAGCCGATGCGCGGCGCAGCCGAGCGCGACGCCGAAGACGGCGAGGCTCTGCGTGTCGCGGTCGGAGAGCACCAGGTACGGGACCGAGATCGCCAGGAAGATGATCAGCCCGCCCATCGTCGGCGTGCCCGCCTTGGCGTGGTGCTCCTGCGGGCCCTCCTCGCGGATCTGCTGGCCGAACTCCCTGACCCGCAGGAACTCGATGAACTTCGGGCCGAGGAAGATCGTGATCAGCATCGCCGCCATGCCGGCGATCAGGACCTCGCCGCGGTCGATCGGCCGCCGAGCGACCTCGCTTGCGAGCGCTCCGGCGAGCAGCCAGTGCCTCGCCGCGCCGAGCCGCCAGCGCGTCGGTGAGCCGCTCGAGCCCGACCGAGCGCGAGCCCTTGACCAGCACCGCGTCGCCGTCGCCGAGCAGCCGTCGGCGAGCGCTCGCGGCCGCCTCGGCGTCGGCGGCCCACTCGTCGGGCGCGTACTCGCGCGCCGAGCTCGCCCGACGCCGATCACCGGCTCGACGCCGAGCCTCGCGGGCGAGCGCGCCGACCTCGCGGTGGTAGGCGGCGGCGTCGGGGCCGAGCTCCTTCATCTCGCCGAGGACCGCGACGCGCCGCCCTCGGCGCGACCTCGACGCCGCGCGCCAGGTGCTCGAGCGCGGCGCGCATCGAGATCGGGTTGGCGTTGTAGCAGTCGTTGATCAGGATCGCGATTCCGCCGGCGAGCTCGATCAGCTCTCCGCGCAGGCGCGAGAAGACTCTATCCCCGGCGCCCGACGCGCCATCTCGTCGAGCTCGCATCCCGAGCGCGACGCCCGATCGCGATCGCCGCACAGCGCGTTCGTCGAGGTTGTGCGCCTCGGCGAAGGGAAGCTCGAAGCGCTGCCTCGCCCGCCGGGGTGCGCGACGAGGGCGCTCGGTCCGCCCTCGGCCTCGGCGCGACCTCCGGGCGAAGACGTCGCCGCCGGCGCCGAACGTGCAGCGTCTCCAGGGCTCGTCGTGCAGGTGCGGCTCGAGCGCCTCGGCGTCGGCGGGCACGACCGCCGTGCCGCCGCGCGCCGAGGCCCGTCGAGGATCTCCGCCTTGGCCTCGGCGATCGCCTCGAGCGTGCCCGAGCAGCTCGAGGTGGACGGGGCCGACGTTGGTGATCGCGGCGACGTCGGGCTCGGCGATCTCGCAGAGCTCGGCGATCTGGCCCAGCCCGCGCATCGCCATCTCCAGCACCAGCACCTCGGTCTCGGGCGGCGCCGCGAGGATCGTCAGCGGCAGGCCGATCTCGGTGTTGAAGTTCTCCGGGCTCGCGTGGACGCGCAGCGGCAGGAGCGCGCGCGCGATGTCCTTGACCGAGGTCTTGCCGGTCGAGCCGGTGATCCCGACCACCGGGCAGCCGAGCTCGCGGCGCCATGCCCGCGCCAGCGCGCTGGAGCGCGCGCCAGCGGATCGTCGGCGGCGAAGCACCCAGCCGTCCGCCCGCGCAGCGCTCGCGTCGCGGCGTCGCGCCCGGGCGGCTCGACGACGACGCCCCAGGCGCCCCGCCGCGAGCGCGCCGGCGGCGAACTCGCCGCCGTCGGCGCGCTCGCCCGGCAGCCCGAAGAAGAGGTCGCCGCTGGCGCCGCGTCGCGCGAGTCGATGGTCGCCCGCTCGGGGCGGCCCGCGGCCGCCCTCGCGCCAGCGACCTCGGCCCGCGCCTCGGCGGCGATGCGCTCGGCGCCGAGGCTCGATCACGTGCGCCGCCGGCAGAGCCCGCAGCTCCTCGCGGGCCACGTCGCGGTCGTCGAACGGGATCTTCCTGCCGTCCTCGAACTCCTGGCCCTGCTCGTGGCCCTTGCCGGCGATCACGACGGTGTCGCCCTCCGCCGCGGCGGCGAGCGCCGAGCGCGATCGCCGCGCGGCGGTCGACCTCGACCTCGATCTCGGCCTGTGGCGGCGGACCCGTTCGATGCCCGCGAGGATCTCCGCGACGATCGCGTCCGGGTCCTCGGAGCGCGGGTTGTCCGAGGTGACGACCGCCAGGTCCGAGAGCTCGCGCCGCGGCCGCGCCCATCAGCGGGCGCTTGTCGCGGTCGCGGTCGCCGCCGCAGCCGAACACGCAGATCAGCGCGGCCCTGGCGTCAGCCGCCGCGCGGCCCGCAGGACGTTCTCGAGCGAGTCGGGCGTGTGCGCGTAGTCGACGAGCACCGCGAAGGCCTGGCCCTCGTCGATCGGCTCGATGCGGCCCGGCACCGGCTCGGCGTCGGCGAGCGCGCGCCGCGGCGTCGGCGCGCTCGACGCCGAGGCGCGCGCGGCGGCGCGAGCGCGGCCAGCGCGTTGGCGACGTTGAAGTGCCCGGGCAGGCCGCAGCTCGACACCGGTGCTCGCCGCTCGGGCGTGCGCAGTGAAGCGCGAGCCGCCGGCGTCGAATCGACGTCCGCGCGCGCGCAGGTCGGCGCTCGGCGCCCGTCGGCGGAGAACGTGACCAGCGTCGCCGTCGCCCGTCCGCGCAGCTCAGCGGCCAGGCGGCGCCCGTAGGGGTCGTCGACGTTGACGACCGACCCGGCCTCGCGCCAGCGGGCGCGCCGCTCTCGGCCGCGAACAGCAGCCGCTTGGCCTCGAAGTAGTCCTCCATGTCGTCGTGGAAGTCGAGGTGGTCCTGGGTGAGGTTGGTGAAGGCCGCGGCGGCGAAGTGGATCGCGTCGGCGCGGTGCTGAGGACAGCGCGTGGGAGGAGACCTCCATCGCGCAGGCCCGGTCGCCGGCGTCGAGCATCTCGCGCGAAGGTCGCGCTGCAGGTCGATCGCCTCCGGGCGTCGTGCGCTCGACCTCCTCCTCGACGCCGCCGACCACCTGCTTGACCGTGCCCAGCAGCCCGCACTGGCGCCCGGCGGCCTCGAGGAGCTCGCGGACGAGGAACGCGGTCGTCGTCTTGCCGTTGGTGCCGGTGACCCCGGCCACGTCGCAGCTCGGCGGTCGGGTCGCCGAAGAACGCGCGCCGCGACCGGCGCCATCGCCGCGCGCGCGTCCGGCACGACGGCCTGCGGGACGTCCAGCTCGAGCCGCCGCTCGACGACCAGCGCGGCCGCGCCGGCCTCGACCGCGCCGCGGGGCGAATCGTGCCCGTCGCTGGTCCCGCCCGGGCACGCAGAAGAACAGGGTCCCGCGGCCGACCGCGCGGCTGTCGTAGGCGAGGTCCGGAGATCTCGACGTCGCCATCGCCGCGGTCGACTCGGCGACCGCAGCGCCCGCGAGCACCTCGCGGAGCTTCATCGCGAGCGATTCTATCGAGGCCGAGTGTACGGACGCCCGAGGCGCCCGGCTCAGTTCGGGCGCGATGCCCAGGTACGGCAGCGCGAACTTGGCGATCTCGCCGAAGGCCGGGCGCCGCGACCGTGCCGCCGTAGTAGTCGCCCTGGGGCTCGTCGACGACCACGGCGACCAGGAGCTCGGGGTTGCTCGGCCGGCGCGAAGCCGACGAACGAGGCGACGTAACTGGGTCTCCGAGTAGACGCCGTCGACGACCTTCTGGGCGGTACCGGTCTTGCCGGCGAGCATGTAGCCGGGGACCTCGACCTCGGAGGCGGTGCCGCCCGGGGCGAGGACGCCCTCGAGCATCTCGCGCAGCTGCGCGGCCGTGTCGCCGCTGATCATCCGCTGCCGTCGTCCTCGGGCTCGACCGGCTCGCCGTCCACCCGCGCGATCAGGCGCGGGGTCTGCAGGATGCCGCCGTTGGCGATCGCCGCGTAGGCGGCGGCCATCTGCATCGGCGTCACCGAGAGGCCCTGGCCGATCGGCAGGTTGCCCATCGTCGAGCCCGAGTAGTCCTCGAGGTGCGGGACGATGCCCCTGCTCCTCGCCGGGGAAGTCGATCCCGGTCGGGCTCGCCGAAGCCGAACTCGCGGATCCAGTGGTCGAAGCGCTCGCGCGCCCGATCTCCAGCCCGATCGTGACCGCGCCGACGTTCGAGGACTGGGCGAGGATGTCGGCGACGCTCAGCGTCACCGGCGGCCGCGGCGTGCGACTCCTCGATCACGCGGTCGGCGACCTGGATCGTCGGGGGCAGGTCGAAGAGCGTGCTCGGGCGTGACGATGCCCTCCTCCAGCGCCGCCGGCGACCGTGAAGGCCTTGAAGGTCGAGCCCGGCTCGTAGGTGAAGCCGGTGGCGCGGTTCGACGAGCTCGGCCTCGGGGTCGCCGCGCCGAGGTCGGTGGGGTCGACGGCCGGCCAGTTCGCCATCGCCAGGACTCGCCGCGGTCTGCGGGTCCATGACGATCGCGGTCGCGCCCTTGGCGCTGTAGGTCTCGCCGACGCTCGGCCAGCACCTCCTCGGTGCGCGGCCTGGATGGCGGCGTCGATCGTCAGCTGGATGTCCTCGCCGGTGTCGGCTGCTCGATCGTGTCGAGGCGGATCGGCTCCTCGCCGAGCGCGTCGCGGGTGATCTCCGCGCTCGCCGTCGCTGCCGTGCACGTCGTCCTCTGGCCGGCCTCGAGCCCGGTCAGGCCCTGGTTCTCGGTGCCGACGGCGCCGATCACCTGCGCCGCCAGCTCGCCCTGCGGGTAGATCGCGGCGGCTGTCGGGGAGCGTCGCCGATCCCGGCGAGGTCGCAGCTTGCTCGATCTGCTCGGCCGTCGGCAGGTCGACCTTGCGCGCGATGTACTCGAAGCCGGAGTCGGCGATCCGACAGCAGCTCCTCGAGCTCGTCGCTCGGACTCCCTGTCGAGCGCGTCGGCGAGCTTCGCCGCGGTCCCGGCGGGTCCTTGACCTGGTACGGCGTCGCGAAGATGGTCGCCGCGTCCTCGGAGACGGCGAGCGCCTTGCCGTTGCGGTCGAGGATCGTGCCGCGCAAGCCGGGCACGTCGGACCGTCGACCTGCTGGCCGCGGGCCTCGGCGCGGAGCTCGCCGCCCTTGACGCCCTGCAGCCAGGCGGCGCGGGCGAAGGCGCAGATGAAGAGGAGGGTGAACAGACGAAGAGCAGCCCCAGGCGGCTGTTCATCCGCTTCACAGAGCTCCTCCTTAGGGCTTCAGCGCGGCGGCCGCCTTGGCCGCGTCGTCGTCCTCGGGACGCAGGTAGGTGACCTCCTTGGCGTCGGGGACGACATGCCGAGGCCGCGGCGTCGGCCTCGACCCGGCTCGCCGACAGCTTCTGGGCGAGCTCCGACGCGCAGCGCCGAGTTCTGGCGCTCGAGCTCGTCGATCTTCTCGCCGGCCACGCTGGCCCCCGCGTTGAGGCTGAGGCTGAGCACGTTGAGGGCGACGATCCCGGCCAGCAGCACACCGAGCACCCCGATCCAGCTGCGGCCCGCGGGTGAGGCGGACGATCAGGCTCGAGTCGGCGAAATCGCGGACGGCGCCGGCCGTGCGCACCGCGGCGTGCGGGAGCATCGCGGCGGCGTCCGCGGCACTGCCTCCCGCGAAGCGGATCGGGTGCTGGCGCGGCGTTGCTCGCCGGGTGGCGGGCGCTGCCTTCGCCGGGGGCTGCCTTCGGGCGGGCGGCCTTCCCGGAGGCGGAGCGCCGTTGGGCCGCCGGCGCGCCGGGCGCGCCTTGCGCCGCGGGGCCGGGCGGGAGCTGGCGCTGGGCACGGCGGGGGCGCCCATCAGCCGTCGTCTTCCTCGACGGAGCTTGCGCGGCGACCCGCAGGTGCGCCGAGGTCGAGCGCGGGTTGCGCTCCACCTCCTCGGCGTCTGCGGCGCGACGGCGCGCTTGGTGAGCAGCTCGGCCTCGGGCTCGCGGCCGCAGACGCAGACCGGGAACTCGGGCGGGCAGACGCAGCCGCGGGCGCGGTCGGCGAGGAAGCGCTTCACGCGCCGGTCCTCGAGCGAGTGGAAGGAGATGGCGCCGAGGCGGCCGCCCGATCGAGCAGGCTGCCCAGGCGAGCGGCAGCGCCGCGGTCGAGCGCCTCGAGCTCGCCGTTGACGGCGATCCGGATCGCCTGGAAGGTGCGCTTGGCGGGATGGCCGCGGCCGAAGCGGTCGGCGGGCGGGATCGCGGCCTTGATGGCCGCGACCAGCTCGGAGGTCGTCTCGAGCGGGCGGCGGCGGACGATCTCGCGCGCGATCGAGCCGGCGCGGCGCTCCTCGCCGTAGTCGCGCAGCGCCCTCGCGAGCCGCTCCTGCGGGCCACTCGTTGACGATCGTCGCGGCCGATAGCTCCTGGTCGGGGTCCATCCGCATGTCGAGCGGCGCGTCGTAGGAGTAGGAGAAGCCGCGCTCCCAGGCATCGATCTGCATCGAGGACATGCCGAGGTCGAAGACGATCCCGTCGGGCCGGACCCCCTCGCCCCGCAGCCCCTCGAGCGCGGCGGCGAAGTCTGCGCGCAGAAAGCGGGTGCGGGAGGGCGCC
>CAWIXO010000014.1:0-72421 GCA_963840005.1 uncultured Actinomycetota bacterium
CCGCTACGCTGCGCTTCGCTGCCAGGCCCGCGCCACACAATCACCCCACCGCAAAGCGAACAGCTCCGCGGTGGGCGGCGCACGGTCCGCCACACCGACACGATGACGGCCCCGCCCAGATGCGGCGACGAGCTGGAACGGCGCGTGGGTCGTCCACTAGGTCGGCGCGAAAGGCGCGGCATCCAACGCCGGGCGCCACCCCGGTCACCGATCCCGCAGAACGAAGCCGGACCGAGAGACAAGACAGCAGGCACTGACCGCCCTCCCGCTCTCGCGCCGCCGGACTGACAGCACCGCTTTCGACCCGCCGGACCAACAAACGCTGCTCTCCCGCGCCGCCGCCGGGCACGCGCCCGCTTTCGACCCGCCGGACCAACAAACGCCGCTCTCCCGCGCCGCCGCCGGGCAAGCGCCCGCCCCCAATCTGCCGGACCGACAAACGCCGTCCCCGACCCCGCCGGACCGGCAAGCGCCCGCCCTCGACCCGCCGGACCGACAAACGCCGTCCTCGACCCCGCCGGCCTGCAGGCGCTGCTCAGGCGTCAAGGGGCCCGACGCCCGCCTATGCCCGGATTGGCACCGGCGATCGAGGCGAATTCCGCCGGCTACCGCCCGCGTGGTGAGCGCCGACCCGCCGGCCCACCGCGAGGAAACCGTGCGGACAAACAAACGTCCCGCCCACCGGTCAGATGACCGGCGAGCGGGACGGAAGTCAAGACCTCAGCGCCGCCGAACGATGTCGCGGATCTCCATCAGCGCCTGCTCGACCTCGGCCTCGAAGTAGCCCCCAGGCACCAGACCGAACTGCGTCGCGTCGAAATCGGCGTCGGTGGTCGGGATCGGACCGCGACCTGTCATGCCGGTCAGCACGTCTTCGAAGAACCGGTCCACCTGGGCCGGGTCGTAGCCGCTGCCGAACCGGCGGACCTGGAACGAGCGCCGCATCTGGTCGACCCGCGCGAGGTCGCTGCCGGGCGGACCCATCAGCGGCGGACCGCCCATGCCGGATGCACCGCCGGGCGCGCCGCCCATCGTGAGGCCAGGGCCGCCACCCATCCCGGGAGCACCGGGACCGGGGCCCATGCCGGGACCGCCGCCGCCCGGGTGTGCCGGGCCGCCTCGGCCAAGGTCACCGCGTTCCGGCATGCGGATCTCGGCGGTCATGTCCATCTTGGCGCGGCGACCTGGCTGGTCCTGGCCGTCGTAGCGCTCGTCCGGCGGGAAGCCGGGCCCACCGCCACGCCCACCCATCGGGGGCGGGCCGGCCGGAGCGCCGTCGTACCCGCGCGGCGGCGGTCCGTCGAATCCGCCACCGTAAGGCGGCGGCGGGCCGGGACGCGCGTAGGGGTCATCGTTGGGCAGCGGGCGGGTCGGCAGCGGACCGCCACCCATGGCGGCCGCGCGCCGGTCGGGCGGACCCATCCGGTCCGGCGGGCCGAACGAGCCGGGCGGCGGCGCCGCGATCGGCGGACCCATCCGGTCGGGCGGACCCATGCGATCCGGCGGACCCATGCGATCCGGCGGGCCCATGCGATCGGGCGGACCCATCCGGTCCGGCGGGCCGAAGCGGTCGGGCGGGCCGAGGGCTCCGGGCGGACCCATCCGGTCCGGCAGCCCCATCCGGTCAGGCCCGCCGGCGCGCCCGTTGCGCTCCTCGAGCTCGCCGACCTGCCGCTCGACGCGGTCGAGGTGCAGGTCGACCTGCCATTCGTCGTATCCGCCGAAGCGGACCCGGAAGACGACGTCGTGGACTTCCTGCGCGGCGACCGGCTGGCCGATCGGGTCGCCCGCGAGCGTCGCCTCGACGCGGTCGAGGAACGCGTCGACCTCGTCGACCTTGTAGCCGCGACGGAGCGCCCGACGGCGGAATCGTTGACCCTGACTCGCCACTATGTCTCCTGGTTAGTTCGCTCGGCCGCGGCCCCGAACGCGGTCATGTCGTCACCTCAGCAGCGGCGAGCTGGCCGCACGCACCGTCGATCTCGCGACCTCGGGTGTCACGCACGGTAGTCGACACGCCCGCCGCGCGCAGCCTCCGGACGAACTCCCGCTCGACCGGCTTCGGGCTGGCATCCCACTTGCTGCCCGGCGTCGGGTTGAGCGGGATGAGGTTGACGTGCGCGAGCCGCCCGGCCAGCAGCCGCCCGAGCAGGTCGGCTCGCCACGGCTGGTCGTTCACGTCTTTGATCATCGCGTATTCGATGGAAACACGGCGCCCCGTGCGATCCGCGTAATGCCACGCGGCGTCAAGCACCTCGGCCACCTTCCACCGTTGGTTGACCGGCACCAGTTCATCGCGCAGATCATCATCGGGCGCGTGCAGCGACAGCGCAAGAGTCACCGAGAGGTCTTCCTCGGCCAGCCTGCGCATCGCCGGCACCAGCCCGACCGTGGAGACCGTGATGTGCCGCTGGGAGAGCCCGAGCCCCTCGGGGGCCGGCGAGGTCAGCCGCCGGACCGCGGCCAGCACCCGGTTGTAGTTGGCCAGCGGCTCGCCCATGCCCATGAACACGACGTGCGACAGCCGCGGCGGGCGACCCGGCGAGCACGCCGGACGCCGCGACCCCGGCGAGGTAGACCGCCTGGTCGACGATCTCGGCGGTGGACAGGTTGCGGGTCAGCCCGGCCTGGCCGGTCGCGCAGAACGGGCAGGCCATGCCGCAGCCCGCCTGGCTGGAGATGCAGACGGTGACCCGGTCCGGATAGCCCATCAGCACGCTCTCGACGAGCGAGCCGTCGTGCAGCCGCCACAGCGCCTTGCGGGTGGCGCCGTCGTCGCAGGCCATCTCGCGGACCGGGGTCAGCAGCAGCGGCAGCAGGTCGGTCGGCGATCTTCGCCCGGCTGGCCGCCGGCAGGTCGGTCATCGCGTCGCGGGTCGCGCACCAGCCGCCCGAAGTAGTGGGTCGACAGCTGCCGGGCCCGAAACGGGGGCTCACCGAGCGCGACCAACGCGGCCTCACGCCCCGGCACGTCAAGATCGGCAAGGTGGCGCGGCGGCATGGCCGCCCGCCGCCCGGCGGTCGCGGCCGATCGGCTGAATGATGGGCAGGCTCGTCATGGCCGGCTCCAGTCTCCCACGACTGCTCGATCACCTCACCTGCCCGGGTGCCGGAACACAATCCGAAGATCCGATACCAATTCATCGACGCGCGTCCGTCGGAGGTCGACCGCTCGCTCCGCGCACCGCTTCGCTGCCAGGTCCGGGCGCACAATCAGTACCCGTACGGCTAATTGCGCTGTACCGCACTCCGCTTCCGAACATCACTCCCCAACCACTGCCGCGACGGCTCGGGCTCAGCGGACCGGGCGAAGATCGACAGAGCAGGTAGGCGGTGGGCACCGCGAACAGGATCGAGTCGAGCCGGTCCATCAGGCCGCCGTGGCCCGGGAGCAGGTGGCTCATGTCCTTGACGCCCAGGTCGCGCTTGAGCATCGACTCGCCGAGGTCGCCGAGGACCGCCGCGACGCTGATCGCCACGCCGAACAGCGCGCCCCACCAGAAGTCGACGTCGAGCAGGAAGTAGCAGCTCAGCGCGCTGCCGACGGCCGCCGCCACCACCGAGCCGCCGAAGCCCTCCCAGGACTTCTTCGGGCTGACGGTCGGCGCCATCGGATGGCGGCCGAAGAAGACACCGGCCGCGTAGCCGCCCGTGTCGGAGAGGACGACCCCGATCAGCACGACCAGCACGCGGTCGGCGCCGTCTCGGCGGCACCGCGAGCAGCGCGGCGAAGCCGGCGAGGAACGGCACGTAGACCGCGATCAGCGTGGACGCGGTCATGTCCCGCTTGAAGCCCTTCGGCCCGTCGGCGAGCCGCCAGACGGTCGCGGCCAGCAGCGTCGCCAGCAGGCCGAGCATGAGGGCGTCGGCGCCGGCGTACCAGGCGAGGCCGACCATCAGCACCCCGCCGGCGATCAGCGGGACGGGCGGCGGGTGGCGCCTGGACCTCGCGGGTCGCGCGGCTGACCTCCCAGATGCCGATCGCGACCGCGACGCGCGAGCACGCCGAGGAAGGCCGGCTTGTAGAGGTACAGCGAGGCGACCAGGACCGCGCCGAGGGTGACGCCGACGCCGATCGCGGCGGGCAGGTTGCGGCCGGCGCGGCTGGTCTTCTGGACGGTCGGCCGGCCGGCCCGCGGCCCGCGCCGGCGCCGGCCGGGGCCGCCGGTCGGACGGGGCGGGGTCACGTCGTCGTCCGGTTCGGTCGTCCTGGCTCGCCGACGGCGAGGCGTTGGTCTTGGCTCGCCGACGGCGACGCGTTGGTCCTGGTCGCCGCGGGCGCCGCGCTGGTCCTGGTCGCGCGGGGTGACGACGGGAAGCTGGGTCGTCTCGGCGGTGTAGCCGTTGACGTCCGGCTCCTGGCGCGGGTCGGGTTCCGGCTCGGCTCGATGCCCGGGTTGCGTCGGGCCCGCCCAGCCCGGGACATCGAGGTTGGTGGGGAAGCCCGGGTCGTACTTCTCGGGCGCGACACCGGGTGTCGCGCCCGACGCGGATCAACGCTCGAATAGGGGTCGGAGTAGGACATCAGGCGCCGAATCGAGCTCGCCGTTGAACGCCGCATGTCGCCGAGCCCCCTTCGCCCATCGATCTCCTGACCAGGAGGAATCGTGCCGAGCCTACTGCACCCGCGGCCGACCTCCCGCTCAGACCTCGAGCAGCTCGGTTTCCTTGTGCTTGAGGAGCTCGTCGATCTGGGTGACGTACCGGTGGGTCAGGTCGTCGAGCTCCTTCTCGGCCCGTCGACCGTCGTCCTCGCCGGCCTCGCCGTCCTTGACGAGCCGGTCGAGCTCTTCCTTGGCCTTGCGGCGCACGTTGCGGATCGCGACCTTGGCGTCCTCGCCCTTGTGCCGGGCGACCTTGATCATGTCGCGGCGGCGCTCCTCGGTCATCTGCGGGAGGACGATGCGCAGCTGGGTGCCCTCGTTGTTGGGGTTGACGCCGAGGTCGGAGTCGCGGATCGCCTTCTCCATCGCGCTGATCTGCGAGGCGTCGTACGGCTTGATGATCGCCATCCGCGGCTCGGGCATGCCGATGGACGCCATCTGGGTCAGCGGCGTGGGGGTGCCGTAGTAGTCGATGATGATCTTGGAGAACATCGCCGCGGTGGCCCGGCCGGTGCGGATCGCGGCGAACTCCTCCTTGGCGTGCTCGACCGCGCGCTCCATCTTCTCCTCGGCCTCGAGGAGGGTGTCGTCGATCACCTGGTCCGTCGCCTCCTTCTGGGCGATGTGGCAACTCAGTTGGCGGTGATCAAGGTGCCGATGCGCTCACCGCCGACGGCTCGCATGATCGTGTCGTCGCCCTCGGCGCCGAACACCAGCATCGGCAGCCCGTTCTCCTCGCAGAGGCTGAACGCGGCCGCGTCGGCGACCCGCAGGCCGCGCCGGAGCACCTCGGCGAACGTGACCGTGTCGAACTTGCTGGCCGTCGGGTCGGTGCGCGGGTCGGCGGTGTAGACGCCGTCGACGCCGTTCTTGCTCATCAGCACCACGTCGGCACGGATCTCCAGCGCCCGCTGGGCGGCGACGGTGTCGGTGGAGAAGTACGGCATCCCGGCGCCCGCGCCGAAGATGACCACGCGGCCCTTCTCCAGGTGGCGGATCGCGCGCAGCGGGATGTAGGGCTCGGCGACCTGGGCCATCGTGATCGCGCTCTGCACCCGGGTCTCGATGCCCTCCTTCTCCAGGAAGTCCTGGAGGGCCAGGCAGTTCATGACCGTGCCGAGCATGCCCATGTAGTCGGCCCGGGCCCGGTCCATGCCGCGCTTCTGCAGCTCGGCGCCGCGGAAGAAGTTGCCGCCGCCGACGACGACGGCGACCTGGACGCCCCGGCGGACCACCGTGGCGATCTGCCGGGCGATGGCCTGCACCACGTCCGGGTCGACACCGACCGCGCCGCCGCCGAAGACCTCACCGGACAGCTTGAGCACGACCCGGCGGGGCCGTCCCGGCGGCGGCGCCGTCGGGTCGTCGACCACCCGCGTCCGACTCGCCTGCCACGTGCGTCATCCGACCCGCCTCTCGTCGCCTCGCGCACCAGCCCGCGTGCGCGTCGTACCGCGCACCTGCCGGTGCCGACCCTATGTGACGACGGAGTGCCGCGGTGCCTGTCACGTACACCGGCGGCCTCCTGGCCGGTGACGCGCCCCCGCCCGACGGACGCGGCGGCGCCCGGCAGCCGGCTCAGGCCTGGCCGACCTCGAAGCGGACGAACCGGGTCACGTCGATGCCGGCCTCGGCCGAGCACCTGCTTGACCGTCTTCTTGTTGTCGGCGACCGACGCCTGCTCGAGCAGGACGAAGTCCTTGAAGAAGGCGTTGACCCGACCCTCGACGATCTTCGGCAGGGCCGCCTCGGGCTTGCCCTCCTCGCGGGCGGTCTGCTCGGCGATGCGCCGCTCGGACTCGACGACCTCGGCCGGCACCTCGTCGCGGGTGAGGTACTTCGGCCGCATCGCGGCGATCTGCATGGCGACGCCACGGGCGTCGGCGTCGCCGGCCTCGTCGGTCTTGCCGGTGTACTGCGACCGCACGCCGACCTCCGGCGGCAGGTCCTGGGCTCTTGCGGTGCAGGTAGACGGCGACCGCCGTGCCGTCGAGCACGGCGAAGCGGTTGAGCACCAGCTTCTCGCCGATCTTGGCGGACGCCTCCTGGACGGTGTCGGCGACGGTGCGGCCGTCGGCCAGCGTGCTGGCCGAGCAGCGCCTCGACGTCGGTCGACGCCGGCGCGCTCGACGTGCTCGACCAGCTGCTGGGCCAGCGCGATGAAGTCGGCGTTCTTGGCGACGAAGTCGGTCTCGCAGTTGAGCTCGAGCAGCGCCTTGCCGGAGTGCGCGACCAGACCGTTGGCGGCCGTGCGGCCGGCCCGCTTGCCGACGTCCTTGGCGCCCTTGATCGCGCAGGATCTCGACGGCCTTGTCGAAGTCGCCCTCGGCCTCGGTCAGCGCCTTCTTGCAGTCCATCATGCCGGCGCCGGTGAGGTCGCGGAGCTTCTTGACGTCCGCGGCGGTGAAGTTCGGCCATGACTCTCTCTTTCGACGGTTTGGTGGGGTCGTGGGCCGAGCCCGCCCGCATCGGAGCGGGCTCGGGACCAGCGTCATCCGCGGCGACGCCGGCTGCCGGCCTTCGGTCGAGCCTGCTCGGCGGCGGCTGCTCGGTCGTCGGCCTTCTTGTCGGCACCCTCGAGCAGCTCGCGCTCCCACTCGGCCAGCGGCTCGTCGGCGCCGACGACGCCCGGCTCCGGCTTCTCGTCGCCGCCGCGACGCACGGCCGGAGCGGGCGATCAGACCGTCGGCGACGGCGTCGGCGACGACCCGGGTCAGCAGCTCGGCCGAGCGGATCGCGTCGTCGTTGCCCGGGATCGGGAAGTCGACCTCGTCCGGGTCGCAGTTGGTGTCGAGCACCGCGATCACCGGGATGCCCAGCTTGCGGGCCTCGTCGACGGCGATGTGCTCCTTCTTGGTGTCGACGATCCAGATCGCGGCCGGGAGCTTCTGCATGTCGCGCAGGCCACCCAGGGTGCGGGTCAGCTTGATCTTCTCGCGCGAGAGCTGCAGGGTCTCCTTCTTGGTGTAGCCGGCGGCGGTGCCGGTGAGGTCGCCGAGCGCCTCCAGCTCCTTCATCCGCTGCAGCCGCTTGTAGACCGTCTGGAAGTTGGTGAGCATGCCACCGAGCCAGCGGTGGTTCACGTACGGCATGCCGACCCGCGTCGCCTGCTCGGCGATGGCCTCCTGGGCCTGCTTCTTGGTGCCGACGAACAGGATGCTGCCGCCCTCGGCGACGGTCGTGCGGACGAACTCGTACGCCTTCTCGATGTAGTCGAGGGTCTGG
Organism: uncultured Actinomycetota bacterium; assembly: GCA_963840005.1. Lineage (GTDB taxonomy): Bacteria > Actinomycetota > Actinomycetes > Mycobacteriales > Micromonosporaceae > Asanoa. The sequence continues at coordinate 7,830 of CAWIXO010000014.1, forward strand.
CGCAGGTCGATGATGTAGATGCCGTTGCGCTCGGTGAAGATGAAGCGCTTCATCTTCGGGTTCCAGCGCCGGGTCTGGTGCCCGAAGTGGACACCGCTCTCCAGCAGCTGGCGCATGGTCACGACGGCCATGGTGGGGTGCTCCTCATGTTGTCCCTGGTTGTCACGCCGGCCGGGTGGCCGAGCGTCCTGGCGCCCGGTCGCCGGCCATGGTGGACCCGATCAAGATCGGGACCAGGGGGCCGTCGCTCACCTCGGCCACGGACCGAACGCGAGAAGGGCGCGCGAGGTCGACCGCCCTGCGGCGGTCGCCAAAACCCAAGTGTACGCCGTCTGACATCGCCACCCTTCCCCACCTCCGCAGGCCCTCCCACCACGACGATCAATCGCCATGACGTCAGTTATCTGGCCTGTTGTCTGTTTGTGATGTATTCGCCGGTTTAGAGCGAGACCTAGATTTCTTTCCCGGGTCCGTCGTGGGCGCGACCGTTGCTCCCGCTGGGGAGCGGTCCGGGGCCCACAAAGTGGGCCCCTCTCCCTGCCAGGTTTGTCGTTGGTCCCAACCCCGAACCCGCCGGCCGCCGCTAGCACCCGCAAGCCCAGTCGCGAGAACTCGATAGCTCGGCGACCATCGTCCAGCGCGGTTTATGGGGGTGGGATCGGGTCTGGGGGGTCGGAAACCTCTCTGTCCAGGCGCGCGAGCTTTGTCGCGTGTCTTTGTTGTAGGCCGACGCCGCGGGTGGCGGCGAAGGTCGCGCGCGAGGCGGCAGGCGCTCGGATCTTCGCTGGGCGGCCGCAGCTGTGGCCGCTCGCAGACGTTCGTTCAGCTCGTCCCCGGTCAGATAGGTCATCGCAGCGGTCTCCTTTCGTCCGGACCTGGGATTTCGGGCCCTGCGGGGCGGGCCACACACACCAGCTCGATCACGTCGACGATCACCGCTCGCACCGCCAGGGCCCGAACGACGAGAACGGGCGGGCAACGGTGGCGACCGATCCGGCTGATGCGAAACTCCGCGACCCCTCCGACGAGGTAGGAGTTGGGCGCGGTCATGGGTCCGCCTGCCCGGAACGGCGGCTGGGCACGGTCATGGCTCCGCCTCCGTGGAACGGCGGGTGGGCTGGGTTAGGGCGTAACCGCCGCCTCGGCGGGTGATGAAGCCCAGGGTCTCCAGCAGGGTGAGTTTGCGTAGGGTCGTGCGGATGTCGACGCCGGCGCGGATCGCCAACGCGTCGGGTCCGATCGCGCCCCGCCGGGGCATCGACTCCAGCAGGAAGGTCGCCTGGTCGTCGAGCTGGTCGCGGGGGCGTTCCGGACCCTGCGCCGGCGGGGCCAGGTCGGCGCCGATCCGGCCGACCTCCTCCAGCACGTGCGCGACGTTGGTGACCAGCCGCGCCGAGTCGTACTGCCGCAGGATCTCGTGGCAGCCCGACCGACATGGCCGACGTGACCGGGCCGGGTACGACCATGCGCCGGGCGGTGCAACGCGATGCGCCCGGCGCATCGTCTGCGTCGCGCCACTGCGGGCGGCCGCCTCGACCAGCACCGTGCCACGGGTGGCGGCGGCGATCACGCGGTTGCGGATGAGGAACCGGGGGCGCAGCGGGTCGGCGCCCGGCGGCCACTCGCGTGACCAGCAGGCCGGTGTCGGCGATGCGGTCGAACAGGGCCGTGTTGCGCGACCGGGTAGGCGCGCTCGATCCCGCACGCGAGCACCGCGATGGTCAGCCCGCCGGCCGCCAGCGCGCCCCGGTGAGCGGCCGCGTCGATGCCGAAAGCGCCGCCCGAGACGACCGTCCATTCGCGTTCGGCCAGGCCGTAGGCGAGGTCCGTGGCAACGTGCTCGCCGTATTGGGTCGACGGCCCGCGAACCCACGATCGCGACCGAGCGGTCGAGCGCCTCGGCCAGCGGCCACGCGCCGCGCACCCAGACGCACAGCGGCGGCGCCAGCTCGCGGTCGACCCGGCGGTCGGCGCCGCTCAGCCGGACGTCTTCCAGCGCCCGCAACGACCCGGGCCACTCGTCGTCTTCCGGGATCACCAGGCGAGCGCCGAGCCGCTCCGTGGTCGCCAGGGCCGCCTCGGCCGCCTGGCGCGGGTCGCCGGCGCCCAGCCGGGCCCGGACCGCGTCGCGGGCGGCCTCGTCCGGGATCTCCCCGGCCAGCGCCAACGACAGCGCCGACCTGCGCGCCATGCCGTGCGACCAGCCGATGCACCGCCCGGGTGCCGGGCTCCGCCAGCAGCGCCAGCGCGACCCGGGCCAGCCGAATGTCGGTCTCAGCCATCGAACCGCCGCCCGCCGCCTGTGCGCAGGGCCAGCGCCTCTTCGACGTCGTCGACCGTCGGTCGGTCGCGGCCGTCGAGGTCGGCGATCGACCAGGACAAGCGCAGGACCCGGTCGAAGCCCCGCGCCGAGAGCGACCCGCTGTCGAGCCGGCGGCGCAGGGGTTGCGTGTCGCGCAGTGCCAGCCGCCAGGGCGGCTGGCGTAGCTGCGGACCCGGCACCTCGGCGTTGACCCGCCAGCCGTCGGCCGACCAACGCGCCGACGCGGCCGCGCGGGCCTTGGCCACCCGCTCGGCCACGTCGGCCGACGGCTCGCCGCCGCGGGTGGTCACGAACAGGTCGGCCGCGGTGACCGGCATCAGCTCGATCTGGACGTCGATGCGGTCGAGCAGCGGACCGGAAAGCCGGCCCAGGTAGCGGCGCCGGGCCAGCGGGGTGCACTCGCAATGCGCGTCGCCCTGGGGCTTGGCACACGGGCACGGGTTCGCGGCGACGACGAGCTGCACCCGGGCGGGATATTCGGTCGCGCCACCTGTGCGGCTCAGCAGCACCCGGCCGGACTCCAGCGGTTGGCGTAGCGCTTCGAGGGCTCTTGTGGCGAATTCGGGCGCTTCGTCGAGAAAGAGGACGCCACGGTGTGCCAGCGAGACCGCGCCGGGTCGGGCCAGGCCGGAGCCCCCGCCGACCAGTGCCGCGAGCGTGGCCGAGTGGTGCGGGGCCTGGAACGGTGGGCGGCGCACCAGGCGACCGCCCTCCGGCAGCAGGCCGGCCACCGAGTGCAGCGCGGAGACCTCGAGCGCGGCGGCGTCGTCGAGCAGCGGCAGCAGCGACGGCAACCGTTCGGCCAGCATCGTCTTGCCCGCGCCAGGCGGACCGAACATCGCCACGTGGTGTCCGCCGGCCGCCGCCACCTCGATCGCCCGCCGGCCCAGCGCCTGGCCGGCGACGTCGGCCAGGTCGAGCATCGGCGGCTCGGGCGGCGGGTGGTCGGACGGCGGGTCGAGCAGCCCGCCTCCGGTGCGGATGTAGGCGACGAGCCGGTGCAGCGTCTCGACCGCCTTGACCGTGACGCCCGGCACGACCGCGGCCTCGGCGGCGTTGGCCAGCGGCACGACCGCACGGTGGATGCCGGCGCGCAGGGCCGCGGCGACCATCGGCAGGACGCCGCGCACCGGTCGCACGCTGCCGTCGAGCCCTAGCTCGCCGAGGATCACGACACCGTCGAGGGCGGCCAGCGGTAGCTCACCGGCCGCCCCCAACAGCGCCGCCGCGATGCCCATGTCGAAGGCAGAGCCGTATTTGGGCAGGGTCGCGGGCAACAGGTTGACGGTGATCCGCCGATTGGGCCAGCGCTCACCGGAGTTGACCACCGCCGCGCGTACCCGGTCGCGGGCTTCGTTGAGAGCCGTGTCCGGCAGGCCGGACATCACGACGGCGGGTAGCCCGGCGGAAAGATCGGCCTCGACCTCGACGAGGTGCCCGGTGACACCGACCAACCCGACGGACAACACCTTCGCGTAGCTCACGGCAGAGACAGTGCCGCTGGCGAGGATGATCCCGCTCGAACCCTGTGGACAACTCTCGGTTGTGGACAACGCACACCGGGGTGCCCCAACGTGCTAGAACGCGCCACGGATGTGGTCTATCTCGACGGAACCCGGACGTCGGACCAGGACGGCGATCACGTCGAACCGGATCTCCCGCGGGTACGCATTGTTGAGCGAGACCCACCGCGCGCCGAGCCGCCGCAGCCGTCGCGCCTTGGCCGCCACCACCGCCTCGGCGGGCAGCCCGAAGCCCAGCCCGCGCCGGGTCTTCACCTCGCAGAAGACCAATGTCTCGCCATCCCACGCGATGATGTCGATCTCACCGAGCGGGCAGCGCCAGTTGCGCGCGACGACCCGGAAGCTGTCGTCGGTCAGATGCTGGGCGGCCCGCCGTTCACCCCAGGCGCCCAGCGCTTGCCGTGCCACCGTCATGCCGCTGACGATGCGGGACCGGACCGAGGCGGCGCAGGGCGTGCGGCCCTCCCCTGTGGACAACGCGCGCCTGTGGAAACCACGCTCCGTCACACCGATGAGTGCTACGTCACCCGCCAGGACCGGAATCACCGCGCTTAAACTCGCATATCGGAAGCCTGGGTGGCCGCGCCACCGGCACCTCGAATACCGTGCGGCCCGTGGACGGACGACGCGGATACCCGGACGACGAGCAGCAACAGCGGTGGAACGACGACGACCACGGCGTTGGCGGTGGCGGCTGGCGCGAGGGGGGCCACTCCCGCGAAGCCGCTGGCGACCGCGATGCCGAGCCGTCTTTCAACGGGTTCGTGAGCGGCTACGGCCCGCCGGGAGAGCCGCGGTGGGCCGGCGAGGGCCAGCCGTCGGACCAGCCGTCGTGGAACACCTCCGCGCGGCCGTTGCCAGCCGACAGCGTGCGTCGCCAGGTCGACGACCTACCGCAGCGGCCGTACGCCGTCGACCCGGCCGGACCCGCGACCGGGGAGCTGCCCAGGCCGGCCCCGCCCGAACTGCGCTTCCCCATCGGTGAGCCGGTGCCGGCGCCACTCCCGCTGCCCGACCCGCCGCTGCCGCCGCACGATGCGGCTGGCCTCAACGCCCCGACCGGTCTGATGCCCCCGATCACCCCGCGTGACGAGACCCAACGCTTCCCGACCGATCCGCTGCGCCGCCCGGGTGCCGCGCCGAACGGCCCGGCCGCCGAGGGTGTCTACCGCACCCGCCGGCCGGCGCTGGCCCTGGTCTACGGCGTGCTCACCGCCATCTTCGAGATCGGCGCGCTGCGGATCTTCTTCGACTCGATCTTCACCGGCAACCTGGTGATTTCGGGCATCGTCTCCGGGATGCTGCTGATCGCCGGTCTGCCGCTGCTCGCGGTCGGCCTCTACGCCGCGACGACGGGCGCCGCGCGGGCCGACGGTTCGGACGGCTGGTTGCGGCCGCCGGCGGTGTACCTGGTCGTCGGCCTCGGCCTGTTGCTCGCCGCGGGCCTCGCCGCCGCCTGACCCGCCGCCTGAACGGCGCGGCGGCTTGACGCGGGCAGCCGCGGCGGTGACCGTCGCGGAGATGGGCCGGTCAACGCAGGCGTTGCACGAGGGGCTTCCGCACGCGATGCGCGAAGCGGTCGACGAGTTCGCCCGGCACCTGTCACACGTCGAGAACCGATCGACACACACCGTACGCGCGTACGTCGGTGACGTCGTCTCGTTGCTCGACCACGCGACCCGGATGGGCGCCGCGACGCCGGGCGACCTCGACATCGCCGTGCTGCGCAGTTGGCTGGCCCGGCTGCGTACGCTCGGCGGTGCCCGCGCCTCCCTGGCCCGCCGCGCGGCCGCGGCCCGCACGTTCAGCGCGTGGGCGCACCGCGGCGGGCTGCTCGAGGCCGACGTCGGCGCCCACCTCGCCACCCCCAAGGCCAACCGCGACCTGCCCTCCGTGCTGCGCGCCGACCAGGCGACCGAGCTCGTGCTGGCGCCGGGCGACGAAGCCGCGCCGGGTCTGCTGCGCGACCGCGCGGTGTTGGAACTGCTCTACGCCACGGGCATCCGGGTCAGCGAGCTGTGCGGCCTGGACCGCGCCGACGTCGACGCCGGCCGCCGGGTGGTGCGCGTGATCGGCAAGGGCGACAAGGAACGCTCGGTCCCCTATGGACACCCGGCGCAGGAGGCACTGGACGACTGGCTCCGGCTGGGCCGGGCGTCGCTGGCCGGGCCGACCAGCGCCGACGCCCTGTTCCTCGGCGCGCGCGGCGGGCGGTTGCAGCCGACCGTGGTGCGGCGGCTGGTCAGCGGGTACGCGCGGGCCGCCGGCCTGCCACACACCACGCCGCACGGGCTGCGCCACTCGGCCGCGACCCACCTGCTGGAGGGCGGCGCCGACCTGCGGGCGGTGCAGGAGCTGCTCGGGCACGCCTCCCTGGCCACGACGCAGATCTACACACACGTCTCCATGGAGCGCCTCCGGGCCGCCTACCGCCAGGCGCATCCCCGAGCCTGAGCTCACCACGTCGCCGCGGCGAGGAACCCGATCGGCACCAGGAGCAGCCCGGCGCTGGCCAGGCCGACGGTGAGCGGCGCCCGGGTGGGCGCCGGCGTCAGCGCGAGCGCCAGCGGGATGACGGCTGCCAACTGCACGCCGCCGAAGAAGTAGAACAACACGCTGAAGACCGCGATGAGGGTGATCGACAGCCCGACCGCAAGACGGAACGCACGCCGCGGCCGGATGACGGCGGGCGCTGCTGCGCAGACAACGAAGAAGGCGCAGAACTCCAGGAGCGCGGGAAAATCCACGGTGAACACGACCGCCGCGGCCGCGCAGTAGCCGGCGGCCAGCCAGGCGAGAGCGCGCTGACCGTCGGCCGAGTACACGGAAACTTGAACGCGTTCAACCATGGCGCAGACGGTACGGCATTCCGTCCGCGGCGAGCGGTCGGGTCAGGCGGAGATGCGGTCTGCCAGGTAGCGGGTCAGGATCCGGGCGTGCAGGTCGAACGCCATGCCGTCGGTGTCGCGGGCGATCTCCCAGCCGGCGACCTCGGCGTTGGGCGTGGACACCGGCACGTCGGCCGCGGTCGTCGCCGGCAGCAGGCCGAAGATCAGCACCGTGCCGTCGGGTGCGCTGTGCACGTCGAACAGCGACACGTCGGGCTCGGCTGCCACGATCCCGGTCTCCTCGAAGAGCTCGCGCACCACCGCCCGCTGCCACGACTCGCCGTGGTCGACGAACCCGCCGGGCAGGGCCAGCAGGCCCACCCGCGGCGGGATCGACCGCCTGATCACCAACACGCCGTCGTCGACCGGCAGCACCGCGACGGCGACCGGCACCGGGTTGCGGTAGGTCGTCTCGCCGCACGCCACGCACCGCCTGGGCCAGGGCTGATCGGGCGCGTAAGCGGCGCCGCAGTAGGAACAGTGGGAGTCGCGGGAGGCCATATGCCGCAGCCTAGAGCCGACATCCGTCCCATGGGCCGACGCGACTCGTACGATCATCGGTATGAGGTCCGCGCGTGGCTGAGCCAGAGCCGCCCACCCCGATCCCCGGCGCCCGACTGTTGTTCTCGCTCGATCCCGCCGTCGCGCACCTCAACCACGGCTCGTTCGGCGCGGTGCCGATCAACGTGCAACGGGCCCAGCAGCGGCTGCGCGACGAGGTCGAGAGCAACCCGCTGCGGTTCTTCGACCGCGGGTTCTTCGACCGGATCGCGCATACCCGGCGGCATCTCGCGACGTTCCTCGGCGCCGACCCGGAGCGGACCGCGCTGGTCGGCAACGCGACCACCGGCATCGCGATCGCGTTGCAGTCGCTGCGGCTGCGCCCCGGCGACGAGATCCTGACGACCAGCCACGGGTACGGGTCGATCTCGTTCGCCGTCGAACGCGAGTGCGCCCGCACCGGGGCCACGGCCGGCGTGGTCAACCTGCCGCTGCGTGCGTCGGAGACCGACGTCGTCGCGCAGATCCGTGCCGCGCTGTCGCCGGGCCGGACGAAGCTGTTGATCGTCGACCAGATCACCTCGGCGACCGCGTACCACCTTCCCGTCGCGACCATCGCCACCGTCGCCGCCCGCCTCGGTGTGGCCGTGCTCGTGGACGGCGCCCACGTGCCCGGCATGCTGCCCGTCGAGGTCGACCGGCTCGGCGCCGACTTCTGGGTGGGCAACTTCCACAAGTGGGCGTACGCGCCGCGCGGGACCGCCGTGCTGAGCGTGGCCGAGCGCTGGGTGGACCAGATCGAGCCGCTCGTCGTGTCGTGGCAGCAGCCGACCGGCTTCCCCGGCAACGTCGAGTTCCAGGCGACGCTGGACTACACACCGTGGCTCGCGGCGCCGGTCGGCCTGTTCACCCTGCGCGGCCTCGGCATCGACCGGGTCCGGGAGCACAACACGGCCCTCGCCGCCTACGGCCAGCGGGTGATCGGCGCGGCGCTGGGCCTGTCGCCGGACGAGCTGCCCGGCCCGGGCGGCCCCGACGTGCCCATGCGCCTCATCCCGCTGCCCGCCGGCGTCGCGACCACCCATCCCGAGGCCGTCAGCCTGCGGGAGCGCATCTCCGACGAGCTCAAGACCGAGGTCAGCCTCAACGCCTGGAACGGTCGCGGCTGGCTGCGGATCTGCGGGCAGGTCTACAACCACGCCGGCGAGTACGAGCGCTTCGCCGAACGCCTCCCCTCCCTCCTGCGCTGACAGGGGCCGGCGCTATGCCGGCAACAGTCGGACGCGGAAGCCGAGCAGCAGCATCGGATCGAGATAGTCGGCGTCCCGGCGCAGACCCCAGTGCAGGCAGGCGGCCACCGGGCATCCGGGATGCCCGGGCTCGACCATGCCGATCGGATCGCCGACGCCGACCTGGTCGCCCCGGCGCACGGCGGGGACCAATGGCTCGTAGGTCGTGCGTAGCCCGCCGGCGTGCTGGACGCTGACCACCGACCGGCCGGCCACCGGGCCGGCGAAGACAACCTCGCCCGGGCCGGCAGCCCACACGGTCGCGCCGGGGGAAGAAGCGAGATCGACGCCGCGATGACCCGGCAACCACGGTCTAGGCGGCCCGTCGAACCGCCGCGTGACCCGCAGCGGCGGCGCCACCGGCGGTCGAAAACGACCACCCGGACCCCGCTCGACCGACGGGCGAACGGCTGACCCGATCGACGGATCATCCGCGGGGCCAAGACCAGCGATCTCGCGTCGACTGCCGGAGAAGGAAACCTGAATGACCGAGCGCGGACCATCCCGGACCGCGACGCCTAGCTGAAGACCGCGGACCCCGACAGACCCGACCGCCGAGCCCAATCGCCCACCGCCGACCCCAGGAGACGCCGGGACGAGGACCGCCACGGCGACCACGAGGACAACAGCCAGCAGCCACAACACCGCGTTACGAAGCGCGTACCAATTCATGCATGGCAGCCTCGTGCGTGGCCAGGGGGAGCGGCAACGCGGCCTTCGGCGGCCTGTGGATTGTGGATAACCCCCGCGCGAAGGCGAGAGGTGGTATCAGCTGCCGAAGCCGGAGTCGGCCGGGAGGGAAATGTCGGGCTTCTCGAGCTCTTCGACGTTGACGTCCTTGAAGGTCATGACTCGGACGTTCTTCACGAAACGCGCGGGACGGTACATATCCCAGACCCAGGCGTCGTGCATCTCGACCTCGAAGTAGACCTCGCCGTCAGAGTTGCGGACGTGCAGGTCGACCTGGTTGGCCAGGTAGAAGCGGCGCTCAGTCTCGACGACATAGGAGAATTGGCGGACGATATCGCGGTATTCCCGGTAGAGCTGCAGCTCCATCTCGGTCTCGTATTTCTCGAGATCCTCTGCGCTCATCGCACTCCGCCCTTCATGGCACCATCTTCCCCCACCGGCGTGGACGGCCGAAGCCGCTCGCCGGACGCCACGCCGACGGTACCCCCTGGGGGCTCAGCGCGCCCTACCGGATCCGGACGGGCGCGAACGTCACCCGAAGGGCCGCCTGACAAGGCCAAGATCGGCGCCAGAAACCAGCGAGAGAGCCGCCCAATCGCGAATCGAATGGGGCCGCAGATCCAGATCGGAGTCAACGCCCGATCAGTCCGGATCACGGCCATCCGAGCCGAATGACCGGCCCTCGGGGGGTGTCTCAAACGACCAGACGGCAGTGACGTAAACCACTCCGGCCAAGATCAAGAGGATCTCAGCTCGGCGGCCAAGGCTTCCGGGTCCAGGTCCGGCACGACCTCACCGCCCAACTTGGACGGATCCGTCAACGCCCGGGGCCGGCGGCTCCGCGGCGGCCGCGAATCCCGCCCGGACGCATTGGCCACGTTGATATAGGAGAACCGGTGCTCGGCGCACGGCCCGTGCTCGGTGAGCGCCGCGTTGTGCTCCGGCGTCACGTACCCCTTGTGTTCCGAGAATCCGTAGTCCGGGAACTGCCCGTCGAGCTCGACCATGATCCGGTCCCGGGTCACCTTGGCCAGCACGCTGGCGGCGGCCACACAGGCGGCCACCCGATCGCCCTTCCAGACCGCCAGCCCGGGCACGCCCATGCCGTCGAGCGGGAACCCGTCGGTCAGCACGTACTCGGGACCCACCGGCAGCGACGCCAGCGCGCGGCGCATCGCCAGCAGGTTGCACACGTGCAGGCCGCGGGCGTCGACCTCGGCGGCCGGGATGATCACCACCGAGTACGCCGTCGCGCGCTTGACCACCTCGGCGTAGATCCGCTCCCGGGCCAACGGGGTCAGCAGCTTCGAGTCGGCCAGGCCTTCGATCTCCCCGCGCTTGCCCTCGGGCAGCACCGCGGCCGCGGCCACCAGCGGGCCGGCGCAGGCACCCCGGCCGGCCTCGTCGGCACCGGCCACGTGACGGAAACCGCGCCGCTGCAACGCCCGCTCGAGGGCATAGAGGCCGCCCTCACGGCGTACCACGGTGCGCGGTGGTGTCAGCACGGCTGATCAGTCCTTCCCCAGGACCCGGCGCAGCAAGGCGGTCAGCTCGTCGGGGTAGTACCGCTCCTTCGTACGCTCCAGATCCTCGATCGACCACCACCGGTGGTCGACGATCGACGACTGCTCGACCTGGTCGAACCCGGTCGTGTCGACCACCCACGATGGCACACGCAGCAGGAAGAACTCCTGCTGCTGGCGGTACCAGACGCCGTCGAACGGGAACTCCGTCGTCTCCTGGAACACCGGTTGCCCGAGCTCGGCGGCGTCGCGGACCAGGCCGGTCTCCTCGGCCAACTCGCGCACGGCGCCGGCCACCGCGGGCTCACCGGGCGACAGCCCGCCGCCCGGCGTGAACCAGTAGCGATGGTCCGGCCGACCCGGATCGACGCCGTGGAACAGCAGCACCCGCTCGGCGTCGTCGACCAGCAACACCCGCGCGGCTCGGCGCGGCTGGAACTCGGTCACCGAGCCAGCTTAGTCAGGCGCGCCGAAGAGTCTGACTCGGAGTGGGCGCCGCAGGGCGCCTACAGAAAACCAACTAGCTGGTTGCTTTGCTCGGTGTCGGCGAAAGCAACCAACTAGTTGGTTCGACGTGCGGTCAGACGGTCCGCCTTCGTCCGCGCGGGAGGCAATCCCTACCCGGCAGACGGGGCCGGGACCGTATTGAACGTCTCCGGGACCGACAGCCACGTCGCGCGGCCCACCGGCCAGAAGACCACGAACGCCCGCCCGACCACCGAGTCCTCGGTGATGGTCGAGATGATCGGGTCGCCGTCGCTCTGCTTCCAGTGCTCCAGCGAGTCGCCGGACGCGGCGCGGTGGTCGCCCATCACCCAGATGCGGCCCTTGGGCACGGTGAAGTCGAAGGGCTGGTCCGCCGGCGGGTCGCTGATGCCGTTCTCGTTGAACAGGTACGGCTCGTCGATCGAGTGCCCGTTGACCCGCAGTCGCTTCTGCTCGTCGCAGCACTCGATGCGGTCGCCGCCGACGGCGATCACGCGCTTGATGAAGTCTTCGTCATCGAGGCCGCTGCGCCATTCCTGCGGCGCGCGGAACACGATGATCTCGCCGCGCTCGGGCGAGCGGAAGTTGTAGACGATCTTGTTGACCAGCACCCGGTCGTTGACGTTGAGCGTGTGCTCCATCGACGGCGACGGGATGTAGAAGGTCTGCAGGAGGAAGGCCCGGACCAGGACGGCGACGAGGATCGCGACGCCGAGCAGAATCGGCAGTTCTTTCCAGAACGACGAGCTGCGAGCCGGCTTCTGGGGGGTCTGTTCCTCAATCACGGACGGAGCCTACGTTGCCGGTCTGGGAGTCCACGTCGAGAACGCGCCAGAAAAAGGACGGACGCGAAGATTGGCATTGTGACGACAATGTCTCCCTTTCCCGGCAATGGCGATTCGGGTGCGCTAATCGGGACGCCGCTGCCTCCGCCTTCGCCCCCGTCGTTGGGTGGCGGGACGTCCTTGAAGGTGTCGGGCACCGACAGGTTGGCCCACCGATCCTGCGGCCAGACCACCACGAATGCCCGCCCGACCACGTTGTCGACGGGGATCGGACCCTGGCAGCGCGCGTCCTGCGAGACGCCGCGGTGATCGCCCATCACGAACAACTGCCCGGGCGGCACGACCACCTCGGTGAACTGCCGGGACCGGCATTCGCCGGCAGCCGGCGCCACGTCGAGCGGTGAGTTGTCGAAGATGTACGGCTCGTCGAGGCCCTTGCCGTTGACCATCACGCGACCCTGGTCGTCGCAGCAGCTGACCCGGTCGCCACCGACGGCGATCACCCGTTTGATGAAGTCCTTGGCGCCCGGCCGGCTGATCCCGATGAGGTCGCCGAACGTACGCCCGATCTTGCTGAACAGGCCCGGGTCGCCGCCGTCGACCGGCTGCGGCGCCCAGGCCTCGGGACCCCGGAACACGACGACCTCGCCGCGTTTCGGATCCCGTACGTCATAAACGATCTTGTTGACCAGCACCCGGTCGCCAACCAGCAGCGTGTTCTCCATCGAGCCGGACGGGATGAAGAACGCCTGCAGCAGCAGACTGCGGATGAGCACGGCCAGGCAGAACGCCACAATCAGCAGCAGCGGCAGCTCTTGCCAGAGGGGCATTTGCATTCGGCGCCGGGGAAACCGGCGCCGACCTTCCTGGCTGGTATCGCCTCGATCCACGCCGCAGCCTCTCCCCAGGTCAGCCGAATGCCCGCACGCGGACGCCAGGCACTACCGCCCGAGGCGGATCCCGATCGAGAGGCCTCGTGGGGGCTAGCCTAACCGCACGAGGCCACGGCACAGCAGTGACAGATGTCAGCTGGGCTGCTTCTCGCGCTTCTCCTTGATCTTGGCCTTCTTGCCGCGCAGCTCACGGAGGTAGTAGAGCTTGGCGCGCCGCACGTCACCGCGGGTCACGACCTCGATCCGGTCGATGGCCGGGCTGTTGACGGGGTAGGTGCGCTCCACGCCGACGGCGAAGCTCATCTTGCGGACGGTGAACGTCTCACGCAGACCGGCACCCTGGCGGCGGATGACCACGCCCTGGAAGATCTGCACACGCGACCGGGCGCCTTCCACGACTCGCGCGTGCACCTTGACGGTGTCACCGGCGCGGAAATCAGGAATGTCGGTCCGCTGCGACTGGGCGTCGAGGGCGTCCAGGGTGTTCATGGTGAATCCTTCGCTATGACGGCACGGTGAGGTGCGACGGGTGATTCTGATCCCCCACGACTTCAGGGGATCCTCGCAGCCGGTTCGCTGCGGCAAGCAACCCCACTACTTTGCCATACGGCGGATCTCGATCGGAAATCGCGGTCCCGGGTCCGTCGTCGGCGCGACCGTTGCTCCCGCCGGGGACCGCTCCGCTTCGCTCCGCTGCGAGGTCCGCGCTGGTCGCGCTCAAACCCGACGGTCGAGATCTTGGTAGATAAGCGCTGCTACCGCAGCACCTATTTACCTAGATCTACCGGGGAGGTGTCGAGGACGGCACGGTCGGACTTGTCGAGGGCGGGAGCGGAGGGGCCGGTGAGCATGTCGGGGCGACGCTGGGCGGTCCGGCGCAGGGACTCGTCGCGGCGCCAGCGCGCGATGCGGCCGTGGTCGCCCGAGCGGAGGATGTCCGGGACCGCCATGTCCCGCCAGACCGGAGGCTTGGTGTAGACCGGCGCTTCCAGGAGGCCCGCCGCGTGCGACTCTTCCGCGAGCGAGTCGGCGTTGCCGAGGACTCCGGGGAGCAGCCGGACCACGGCCTCCATGATCACTAGGACCGCGACCTCGCCGCCGAACAGCACGTAGTCGCCGAGCGAGACCTCGGTTACCGGCATTCGGGTCGCGGCGTGGTCGATGACCCGCTGGTCGATGCCCTCGTAGCGGCCGCAGGCGAAGATCAGGTGGGACGCGTCGGCGAGTTCGTGCGCGGTGGCCTGGGTGAACGGAGCGCCGACCGGGGTCGGCACGACGAGCCGGGCCGACGGGCGTGGCCAGGGCGTCCAGCGCCTGTCCCCACGGCTCGGGCCGCATCACCATGCCGGGGCCGCCGCCGTAGGGCGTGTCGTCGACCGTGCGGTGCACGTCGGAGGTCCAGGTGCGCAGGTCGTGCACACCGACGGAGAGCAGCCCGCTGGCCTGCGCCTTGCCGATCAGTGAGAGCGACAGCGGCGCGAGATAGTCCGGGAAGATGGTGACGACGTCGACCCGCATCACAGGTCCAGCAGGCCCGCCGGGGCATCGACGACAACGCGACCGCCGGCCAGGTCGACCTCGGGCACGATCGCCTTCACGAACGGGACCAGTGCCGAACGGCCGTCCGGGCGGGACAGGACGAGCAGGTCGGAGGACGGCGCGTGGTCGATCCGGGCGACGGTGCCGAGCACGTCGCCGCCGGGGCTCACCGCGGACAGCCCGACCAACTGGTGGTCGAGGAACTCGTCCGGGTCATCCGGGACGTCGATCTCCGCGGAGTCGACGACGAGCAGCACGTTGCGCAGGTTTTCCACGAGGTCGCGCTCGTAGTAGCCGTCGAAGAGCAGCAGCGCGCGCCCCTGGTGCCAGCGCACCTCTTCGATCGTCAGGGTTTCCGGCACGACGGAGACGACGCTGGCCGCTGCCGGGTCGGTGCGCAGCACCGACCCGGCAGCGAACCGCTGCTCGGGTTCGTCGGTCCGGACCTCGACGGTGACCTCACCGCGGACGCCGTGTGGCCGACCGATCCGGCCGACGACGAGGAGCATCAGTACGCGTCGACGATGTCGACCCGGACGCCCCGGCCGCCGATCGACCCGATGACCTGGCGGAGGGCCTTGGCGGTGCGCCCGCCGCGGCCGATCACCGTGCCCAGGTCTTCGGGGTTGACACGCACTTCGAGCCGCTTGCCACGACGCGAGTCGACCAACCGGACACGAACGTCATCCGGGTGATCGACGATGCCCTTGACGAGGTGCTCCAGCGCGGGCCGGAGTGCCACGTCAGGCCTGCTCGCCGGAGTCCGCAACCGCCTGCTCCTCGGACTTGGGTGCCTCGGTCTTCGGGCTCGGCCTTGGCGAGCCTCAGCCTTCGGCGTGCCTTCGGCCGCCTCAGCCTTCGGCTCAGCGGCCTTCGAGGCCTTCTTCGCTGCCTTGGTCGGCGCCGGCGCCTCGCTCAGCCCGGCCGCGGCACGCGCCTCGACCTCGTAGGCCTCACGCTTGTCGACGCGCGGGGCGGCGACCAGCAGCGGCGGAGGAGCCGGCAGGTTCTTGAACTTCTGCCAGTCGCCAGTCTTCTCGAGGATCCTCTGCACGGCCTCGCTCGGCTGCGCACCCACGGACAGCCAGTGCTGCACCCGGTCGGACTTGACCTCGATCAGCGACGGATCTTCCTTGGGGTGGTAGATACCGACGTACTCGATCGCCCGGCCGTCACGCTTGGTGCGCGAGTCGGCGATGACGATGCGGTATTGCGGGTTGCGGATCTTGCCCATCCGCAGAAGCCGGATCTTTACGGCCACAGTCTGTTCGCTCCTGTTGCGATACGTGGGTGATCGGTCGGCCGACGCAGTGGGGTTTGAGCCGAAGACCGTTCGTGGACTGGCGACGCGCCCGGGGTAGAGGGCGCCAAGCGCGTGCCGGATACCAACAACCCATTCTGCCAGACGATTTGCGAAGCCACGCGGCGGGTTAGATCGGGTGAAAATCTGTGTCCCGGATTCGTCTGGGGCGCGACCGTTGCTCCCGCCGGGGATCGCTCCGCTTCGCTGCCCTTGCCAGGTCCGCCGCTGGTCGCGGTCAGTGCGAAAAAACCGGTCAAATGCTGCGCGGGCGGTCCCAACCGGGCGGGCGTTCAGCGGGAATCTGCCAGGACGGGTCCGGGCGTAGGTCGCACCAGGTGCCGTCGAAGGGGAACTTGCCGGCCTCGATCAGCTCGATTAGCGCTTCGCCGTTCTGGCGGATCTTGGCGGCGCCGGCCGCGTCCCAGTAGTCGGGGTTGCCGGTTTTGGCGGCTAGCTCGTCCTCGTCCTTCCAGCGCCAGGTTCGGTCGGGCTCGACGGTGATGTCCAGGGCGTGGTCGGCGGTGTCGATGCCGGCGAGGGTGCCGTCATCCCAGCGGGTGAACGGGTCTTCGAGATTCACGTACCAGCCGTCGAACTCACCCGTGTGCTGGTCGAAGAACCACCAGACCGACCACGGCGACCCGTCGGCCGGGTGGAACGGCATCATCGGGCCGCCGATCCAGGGCTGCGCGGTCAACTCCATCGGGCCGAGCTCGTCGAGGGTGCCGTCGTGGTGACTGCGGCCGTCGGGCGTCATCAGCCGCCAGAAGTTGACCCCGGCGGGCTGGAACAGCCGCAGGCCCCGGTCGTCGTCGGAGAGCACCACCATCGAGCCGATCCAGCTGACCCGCCCGCCACGCCAATAGCGCCGCACGATCGTGCGGCCAGGACTGAAAGCCATGAACCGCACCTTACGGAGATCAGCTGGCGTCCGCGCTCCCGCGCGACACGACCGGCCGGTCCCAGCCCGCCGGGAGCTCCGTGGGGGTCGCCCAGGACGGGTCGGGCTGGAAGTCGATCCAGGTGCCGTCGAAGGGGAAGTCGCCCGCCTCGATCTGTTTGACGACCCGCCAGCCTTCGGCGCGGACGGCGGCCTCGTCGCGTACCCAGTAGTGGTCCGGGAACGCGAGCCGCTCGGTGAACTCGTCCTCGTCCTTCCAGCGCCACGACCGGTCCGGGTCGACCACGATGTCGAGGTCCTGGTCGACCACGTCGATCCCGGCCAGGGCGCCGTCGTCCCAGCGGACGGCGCGCTCTTCCAGGTTGACGTACCAGTTGGCGAACCCGCCGTCGGCGTCGCGGAACCACCAGACCGAATGGTCCGCGCCGACGGGGTGGAACTTCAGCACGCCGAAGCCCATCCACGGATGCCGCTTGACCCCGTAGGAGAGCGTGATCCACTCGGCGAACGGCATCGCCCGCATGCCCCGCCCGTCGGCGGAGACCTCGGAGGCGACCACCGAGCCGGGCGCGATCCAGACCAGCAGGCCGCGGTCGTCGTCGCTGACCACTCGGGCCGGGCGGACCCAGCCCAGGCGGTCGTGCCGGGCGTTGCGGTGGACGATCAGGCTGCCGGGGGCGAACCCCATCAGTAGGAGCGGCCGAGGATGGCGACCAGGTCCGGCTCGTCCTGCGAGTCCGGCACCGAGCCGTCGGCCCGGACCAGGCAGCGCACGGTCACGCCCTGGCCGTTGGCCTCCGCCTCGCCGTCGACGCCGACCGCCGACCACGGCACGCGGGCCCAGCCGGTCGCCGTCGCCGCGATCGCGTCGGCCAGGGTCGACACCTCGACGGTGCGGGACTCACGGAACGCCAGCGCCTCGTCGTGCAGCCCCTGCTGGTCGTCTTCGAGGGCGGCGAGCACCCGGCCGACCACGTCGGCCACCGGCACGGGGGTCTTGCTGCCGTCGAACCGGCGCACCACGACCGCGTTGCCGGCGGCGAGGTCACGCGGGCCGACCTCGACCCGCACCGGGTAGCCCTTGAGCTCGGCGTCGACCGCCCGCCGCCCGAACGCGGTGTCGACCCGGTCGTCGAGCCCGACCCGCACGCCGGCGTCGCGGAGCGCGTCACGCAGCTTGGTCGCCGCGGCGAGTACCCCGTCGCCGTCCTTGACGACCATCACGTACGCCTGGATCGGCGCCAGTCGCGGCGGCACCCGCAGCCCGTTGTCGTCGCCGTGGCTCATGATCAGGCCGCCGAGCATCCGGGTGGACGTGCCCCAGGAGGTGGTCCAGGCGTGCTCGACCCCGCCACTGGCCGCGGAGTACGTGATGTCGAACGCCTTCGGCGAAGTTCTGGCCGAGCTCGTGCGAGGTGCCCATCTGCAGCGCCTTGCCGTCGCCCATCATGCCCTCGAGCGTGTAGGTGCTGGTCGCGCCCGCGAACCGCTCCCGGTTGGTCTTGCGCCCGACCACCACCGGGATGCCGAGCACGTCGACCATGAAGTCCTCGTACACCTCGTGCAGGATCTTGCGCGCGTAGCTGCGCGCGTCCTCCTCGGTGGCGTGCGCGGTGTGGCCCTCCTGCCAGAGGAACTCGCTGGTCCGCAGGAAGATCCGCGGGCGCAGCTCCCAACGCACGACGTTGGCCCACTGGTTGAGCAGCAGCGGCAGGTCCCGGTAGGAGTCGACCCACTTGGCCATGAACTCGCCGATAACGGTCTCGGACGTCGGCCGGACCACCACCGGCTCGGCCAGCGGCTTGCCACCACCGTGGGTGACGACCGCGAGCTCGGGCGAGAAGCCCTCGACGTGGTCCGCCTCGCGCTTGAGGTAGCTCTCCGGGATGAACAGCGGGAAGTACGCGTTCTCCGCACCGGCGACCTTGATCCGCGCGTCCATCTCGGCCTGCATGCGCTCCCAGATGGCGTACCCGGCCGGTCGGATCACCATCGTGCCCCGAACCGGGCCGTTGTCGGCGAGCTGCGCCTTGGCGATCAGATCCTGGTACCAGCGGGGAAAGTCCTCCGCACGGGGAGTGAGCACACGAGCCATAACCGGGAATCCTAGCGAGACGCTATTTGGTCATCGTCACCGCGCTGTCAGGGATGCGGGTCTTTGCCGACCCGGTCGTGCAGAAGGCCGCCCAGAAGAACGTCACCAATGTTTGCGCGCGTTCGTCGTGGGCGCGACCGCTTGCTCCCGCGCGCAACGGGCGGCCCTGGGGGGCCGCCCTGCCGGGTTCGCGGTGGGTCTACAAACCCAGGGTTTGCTCTGCACCCATATACGCACCACCGCCTGACCGGGGTGGTGCGTATATGGGTGCAGAGCAAATGCGGCTGGGGTGGGGGCGCGCCGGGCCGGGTGATCTGGGGCAAATGCCGCGTCTTCCGATTTACGCTGGGTCTCGATGACGACTTCTGATGCTCACGAGCGGGCGCTGGTCACCGCGGAGCGGTTGCTGGGGCAGCCGTTGGTTTTGCCGCTCGGGCCTGGGGAGCCGGCGGTGGGGGCCGAGTTCCGGCGGTTGGCTACCGAGCACACGTTCGGGGACTCGTGGAGTCGGCCGGGGCTGGACGACCGCAGCCGCGCGTTGATCTCGGTCGCGATCGCGGCGGCGTTGGGGACCCATGAGCCGCTGCGGGGGCAGGTGCGGATCGCTCTGAACAGTGGAGTGACCAAGGCCGAGATCGTGGAGCTCTTCATCCATCTGGAGGCGTATGCCGGCGCGGCCCGTGCCTTCGACACCTATCAAACCGCGCTCGCGGTCTTCGCCGAGCGGCCGGACGCCGACAGCGACTAGCCGCGGGCCGCGCACCCTGCCGCAGCTCTGGCCGTGGTGGTAACGACATCGCCGAGGGGTCCGGCGGGTGAAGCTCGATCGAATGCACCACGGTGCGATCCGTTGATCGTGTGCGGCTTGTCGAGTCGATCGGAGGGTCTACCCATGATCAGGTGCGGCAGACCTGGACGGCACGCCGCCGGTTCCACAGATCACGTGCAACTGATCATGAAAGCCGGCCGTCATCTCCCCGGTGAGCCCCACACGATCAAGAAGCCCGACGCGCGCCGCGGGCAGCCAGCCTGTCTGGCATCGCACCCAGGCCGACCCCGTCCGCTGGTGGTGGACCTCCGCTGAAGCGGCCGCTGCCGCGGTCACCTTCGGCGTGGCCCGGCCACCTGCGGCCAACGTTCTTCGCCGAGTGGGCTCGTCAGCACGTTCGAAATGGTGGGCGATCTCGTGCACCAGGGCCGACCGGCGCGACCACCCGCCTAACGGATGACGCGGCCCCGTAGGACGATTCGGCGTGGGTCGCGGACCACTTTCAGGTCCGCGCGGGGGTCTGCGTCGTAGACGACGAGGTCGGCCAGGCCGCCTTCGACCAGGCCCGGGAAGCCGAGCCAGTCGCGGGCCGCCCACGATGCCGCGGCCAGGACGTCGACCGCCGACATGCCGGCCTTCTCGTGGAGCATCAGCATCTCGTCGGCGCAGATGCCGTGTGGGATGGCGCCGCCGGCGTCGGTGCCTACGCGGATCGGGACGCCTGCCTCGTGTGCGGCGCGCACCACCTCCGGGAAGCGGGCGTGCAGGGCGCGCATGTGTGTCGCGTATCCGGGGAACTTGCCCTCCGCCCGCTCCGCGATGTCGCCGAAGGTCTCGATGTTGATCATTGTGGGCACCAGGACCGTGCCGCGGCGGGCCATCTCGTCGATGTCGTCGAAGGACAGGCCCGTGCCGTGCTCGACCGAGTCGACGCCCGCGCGCACCAATGTGGACACGGCCGTCTCGCTGAACGTGTGCACCGCCACGCGTGCGCCCGCCGCGTGTGCGGCGTCGATGGCCGCGGCCAGCACGTCGGGCTCGAAGGTCGGGCCGAGGTCGGCCGACGCACGGTCCAGCCAGTCGCCGACCAGCTTGACCCAGCCGTTGCCCGCCCGGGCCTGCTCGGCGGCCGCGGCCGGCAACTCGTCCGGCGAGCACTCGATCGGGATGCCCCGCAGGTGCGTCTTCGGCGCGGCCAGGTGGCGACCCGCCCGGGACAGCCGCGGCGCGTCGGGATGGTCGTCGAGCTGCGGATAGGGAAAGGCGAGCCCGCGTCGCGGATCGCCAGCGTGCCGGCGTCGCGGTCGACCACCGCGGCGGCCAGCGCCTGGTCCACGGTGGAGATCGGAGCGCCGCCGGCCGCGATGCCGATGTGGCAGTGCGCGTCGACCAGGCCGGGCAGCACGAAACCGCCGTCGCTGATCGTCTCGGCGCCGGACACCGGCTCGAAGGTGACCCGGTCGCCGACCAGCCAGAGATCGCGGGTGGTGTCGTCGGGCAGCACCACACCGCGGACGTGCAGCGGCGTCAGCTCACGCACAGCTCGTTGCCCTCCGGGTCGGCCAGCGTCACCCAGCTCTGCGGACCCTGCCGCCCGTCGTGGAGATGGGTGGCGCCCTTGCTGAGCAGCCGGGCCACGACGGCGTCACGGTCATCGCCGGTGCGCACGTCGAGGTGCACCCGGTTCTTCACCGTCTTGGGCTCGGGCACCTGCTGGAAGAGCAACCGCGGCGCCCGCTCGAGCCCTTCGGGGTGCCGGATGGCCGCGCCGCTCTTCCAGACCAACGCCCCGTTGTGGCGAGCGGTCTCGTCCTCGGTGGCGTGCCCCTGCTCGACCATGCGACGAATAAAGGCCTCGTCCTGGGCCTCGACATCCCACCCGAGCGCGTCGGCCCACCAGTCAGCCAACACATGCGGCTCGGCGCAGTCGACGGTCACCTGAAACTCGTATGCCATCCGGAGATCCTAAGCGGCCCCACCGACATCGGCCCGCCGATCAGCACGGCACCAGAGCTCGCACCGACCGGCGACTACTTCTCGTTGCCCTCCTGGCGGCGGAGCTTGTTGAAGTCGATCTTCGGCAGCTTGAAGCCCGGCGGCAGGCCCTGCGCGCCGTCGCCCGACAGCGCCGAGGGGTCGAAGCCGGGTGGCATGCCGCCGGCGCCCGGGAAACCACCCGGGAGGCCGCCGACCGGACGCGGACGGTTGCCGCCCTTCGTGCCCTTGCGCTTGTTCTTCGGGCTCTTGGTGGCCTTGCGCCGGGAACCGGGCAGGCCCATCATGCCGCCCATCTGCTTCATCATCTTCTGCGCCTCGGTGAAGCGGTTGAGCAGCTGGTTCACGTCCATCACCGTGACACCGGAGCCGTTCGCGATGCGGGCGCGGCGCGAGCCGTTGATGATCTTCGGGTTGACCCGCTCGCCCGGGGTCATCGAGCGGATGATCGCGGTGACCCGGTCGAAGTGCTTGTCGTCGAGGTCCGCCAGCTGGTCTTTGACCTGGCCCATGCCGGGCATCATCGCCAGCACGTTGGCGATCGGGCCCATCTTGCGCATCGCCACCATCTGGTCGAGGAAGTCCTCGAGCGTGAACTGCTCACCGCCCATGAGCTTGGCGGTCATCTTCTCTTTCTGATCGTCGTCGAAGGCCTGCTCGGCCTGCTCGATCAGCGTGAGAACGTCGCCCATCCCGAGGATCCGGCTCGCCATCCGGTCGGGGTGGAAGATGTCGAAGTCTTCGAGCTTCTCGCCCGTGGACGCGAACAGGATCGGCTGACCGGTCACCTCGCGCACCGACAGGGCCGCACCACCGCGGGCGTCACCGTCCAGCTTGGACAGCACCACGCCGGTGATGCCGACGCCGTCGCGGAAGGCCTCGGCGGTGTTGACCGCGTCCTGGCCGACCATCGCGTCGATGACGAACAGCACCTCGTCGGGGTCGACCGCGTCGCGGATGTTGGCGGCCTGCGTCATCATCTCGGCGTCGATGCCCAGCCGGCCGGCGGTGTCGACGATGACGATGTCGCGCGCCACGCGCTTCGCGTGCTCGATGGACGCCCGCGCCACCTCGACGGGGTCGCCCACCCCGTTGCCCGGCTCGGGCGCGAACACCTCGACACCGGCCCGCTCACCGAGCACCTGGAGCTGCGTGACCGCGTTGGGGCGCTGGAGGTCGGCCGCGACCAGCAGCGGCTGGTGGCCCTGCCCCGCGAGGAAGCGGGCCAGCTTGCCGGCCAGCGTCGTCTTACCGGAACCCTGCAGACCGGCCAGCATGATCACCGAAGGCGGCTGCTTGGCGAGCTGCAGGCGCCGGGTGTCGCCACCCAGCACGTTGACCAGCTCTTCGTGCACGATCTTGATGACCTGCTGCGCCGGGTTCAGCGCCTGGGAGACCTCGGAACCGCGCGCCCGCTCCTTGATCCGCGCGATGAACGTGCGGACCACCGGCAGCGCCACGTCGGCCTCGAGCAGCGCCAGCCGAATCTCGCGCGCCGTAGCGTCGATGTCGGCATCGGTCAGCCGCCCCTTGCCACGGAGCTTGGTGAAGATCCCGTTGAGGCGGTCGCTCAGGGTGTCGAACACGTAAACATCCCGTTTGTCATAGTTCGGTGGGCGAAGCAGGCCACGAGAGCCACAGTTAGGGTATCCGGCTACGTGCGCTATGGCCGATCCGCCGGAGGGCGTCGTCGCCGAACCAACAGATCATTTCCCGGGTACGCCGTGGGCGCGACCGTCGCTCCCGCCGGGGACCACTCGCTGACGCGTCGTTTGCCAGGTCCGCCGCCGGTCCAGTTCACCCCGTAATCGACCGCCTCGCGCGCCGCCGAGGCACATCTTGTCGGAGGGCTCGGTTAGCCTCAGCCGATGATCGTCATGGATTGGTTGCTCGACAGCGACCCGGCGATCCGGTGGCAGGTTTTGCGCGATCTGGCCGGCGCCGGGCCCGAGGTTGTCGATGCGGAACGTGCCCGGGTCGCCCGCGAAGGCTGGGGTGCCCGGCTGCTGGCCCTGCAGGACGCGGGCGGCGGATGGGCGGCGGGCGGAGCGTGCTTCCCCGGCCGGGGCTATCGGCACACCGGCCCCGACCACGAGGCACCGCCCGACGGCGAAGACGGGCAGCCTTGGGTCTCCACTCTCCCGACGCTCGACGTGCTGGTCGAGCTCGGCGTCGACCCGGCCGACGCGCGGGTCCAGAAAGCCGTCGCCGCGGTGCGCGACACCGTCCGGTGGGAATACGACGACCTGCCGTTCTTCGACGGCGAGGTCGAGGCCTGCATCAACGGGCGCACGGTCCGGATCGGCGCCTACTTCGGCCAGCCGGTCGACGGCATCGTCGAGCGACTGCTCCGCGAGCAATACGCCGACGGCGGCTGGAACTGCGAGCTGCAGAACGGCGCCAAGGTCTCCTCGTTCGCCAGCACGATCAACGTGCTCGACGGGCTGCTCACCTACCAGCAGGCCGGCGGCGCGCTACGACGTCGAAGCCGCCCGCCGGCGCGGCGAGGAATACCTGCTCGAGCGCGCGCTCTTCCGGCGCAAGTCCACCGGCGCGGTGGTCGACGACGACTGGCTCAGCTTCTCGTTCCCGTTCCGCTGGCACTACGACGTGCTGCGCGCCCTCGACTACTTCCGGGCCACCGGGCGAACCGCCCGACCCGCGATCTACGCGAGGCCGTCGAGCTGGTCCAGCGCAAGCAGCAGCACGACGGCACCTGGCTGCTGGAGAACACCCACCCCGGGCTCGTCTTCTTCTCGCTCGAGGACGGCGACGGCCAGCCCAGCCGCTGGAACACGCTGCGCGCCCTGCGCGTGCTCGCTGGGCTCAGAGCTCGACCAACCCGGACTGATACGCGAAGACCACCAACTGCGCCCGGTCCCGGGCGCCCAGCTTGATCATCGCGCGGCTGACGTGGGTGCGCGCCGTCGCCGGCGAGACGACCAGGCGCGCGGCGATCTCCTCGTTGGACAGGCCCTCGCCGACCAGGCCGACGATCTCGCGCTCCCGCTCGGTCAGCGTGCCCAGTTGCGGATGCGGCGCGAAGCGTCCGCGACGGCCGGGTCGAGAACTCGCGGACCACCCGCCGGGTCACCGACGGCGACAGCAGCGCCTCGCCGGCCGCCACCAGGCGGATCGCCCGCAGCAGCTCGGCCGGCTTGGTGTCCTTGGTCAGGAAACCGCTGGCGCCGTGCCGCAGCGCGTCGAAGACATACTCGTCGAGCTCGAAGGTGGTCAGCACGATGACCCGGGTGCCGTTCCAGCGCGGGGTCGGCCACGATCCGCCGGGTCGCCTCGATGCCGTCGATGCCGGGCATCCGCACGTCCATCAGCACGATCGTACGGCGCCGTGCGCCGCGGCGCGGGCGACCACCTCGAGCCGTCGGCGGCCTCGCCGACCACCCGCATCCCGTCTTCGCTCTCGACCAGCGAGCGCAGCCCGATGCCGGACCAGGTCCTGGTCGTCGGCGATCAGCACACCGATCTCGTCCGTCACGGCCACTCACCATGCCCCATCCGACCTCTCGGCCCCGTCCGGTCACCGCGGCGCCGTCCGGCACCACTGGCAACTCGGCGTGCACCCGCCAGCCGCGACCGGCCGGTCACGCGGCCCGGCCGACAGCGTCCCGCCCAGCGCCGTCACCCGCTCCCGCATGCCGGACAGCCCGTGCCCGGGCGTCGGCGCCGGGCCGGCGCCGCCCCGCCCGGTGTCGGTCACCTCGACCACCACCGACTCGGCGGGTAGCGTGATCACCACCGCGGCGGTCGCGGCGCCGGCGTGCCGCAGCACGTTGGTCAGCGACTCCTGCACCACCCGGTAGGCGGCCAGGTCGACCGCCAGCGGCAGCTCCACCGCGTCGCCGACCACCGACAGGTGCACCGGCAGCCCCGACTCGGCGAGCCGCTCGCGCAGCGCCGGCACCTGGGCCAGGCCCGGGCGCCGGGGCCCGGTCGCCGCGCTGGCGGAGCACCGACAGGGTGACCCGCAGCTCGTCCAGCGCCGCCTTGCTGCTGCGGCTGATCCGGGTCAGCGCCGCCTCCGCCTCCTCCGGCTTGCGGGGCAGCAGGTGCAGCGCGATCTCCGCCTGCATGTTGATCGCGGCCAGCCCGTGCCCGACCACGTCGTGCACCTCCTGCGCGACCCGCAGCCGCTCGTCGTCGGCGATCCGGCGGGCCTCGTCGGCCCGCGACCGCGCACCGCCTCCCGGCTCACCCGACCGTCACCCCGATCGCGAACGGCACCGCCACGAAGGCCGCCGCCGGCAGCAGGCCGTTGAAGTGGGTGTTGGTGAGGTCGCTGAAGGGGACGAACGCGTGCAGCGCCAGCAGCACGAAGGCGGCACGCCGCGCGACCCAGGCCGCCTGCGCGCAGCGGCAGCACCCGCGGCCACCGTGTAGATGGCCACCGACGAAGCTGATCAGGATCGGCCCGTACGGATAACCGATGATCAGGTACGCCGCGGTCAGCCCGGCGACGACCGCGAGCGTGCGGCAGCGGCCAGCGCCGCCGGGCGATCGTCACCGCCGCGGCGCGACAGGATCAGCGCGTAGCCGAGCGCGTCGAGCTGGGTCCGCAGCGTCCCGGTGGCCTCCTGGTTCTCCTGCGCGAAATGCGACCCGAAAGCCCCGATGAGCAGCAGAAACGCCGTGACGAGCCCGTCCGCCAGCCAGCGACCCAAGCCGCCCCGGCGGGCACGCGAGCTCATCACAGCCTCCACACGTCAGAGAATGTCACGGCGGCGCAGGACCACCGCACCTAGCGCGACGAAACCGACCAGGTACGCCGCGACCACCAACGCCGCCGGACCGCCACCCATCAGCGCCTCACGCCCGGCGTGCCCGGTCGGCGCGCCCAGCGCCGCCACCAGCGAGCCGGCGCCCGGCCCGGGCAGACCCTGCTGCGCCGTGTCGACCCAGGGCAGCAGCGGCGCGGCCAGCTGCCGAGATCAGGTTCTGCACGGCCAGCATCCAGACCAGGCCGAGCCCGACCGCGAGCGCGACGCCGCGCAGCAGGATGCCCAGCACCGCGCCGAACATCGTCCACATCGTGGCGATCAGCCAGCCGGCGCCGATGCCGCGCAGGATGTCGAACGCCGACGGGAACGCCATCGACTGCGTTCTCGCGCGGCCGCGATCAGCACGCTCGCCACCGTGCCCATCAGCGAAGATCGCCAGGACGAAGCCGAGCGCGGCGAGCGGCGAGCACGCCGAACTTGCCGGCCAGCACCGACATCCGCGACGGCCCCTGGGTGAGCACGGTCTTCCAGGAGCCCCAGCCGTACTCGCCGCCGACGAACAGCACGCCGAGCACGACCAGCAGGGCGCCGAGGAAGACCGGATAGCCGCCGAGCGTGTTGCCGACCACGTTGGCCGGCAGGATCGCGGCGAGGCCCCGGTCGGCGGTGGATCCGGTGGTGCCGGTGGTCGCACCGAGGTACGGGATGACGTAGGCGAACAGCGCGCCGAGCACCAGCGCGATCGCCGAGCAGCAGCCACAGTCGCCGGCCGCTTGTTGAGCTTGATCAGCTCGGCGCGGAAACTACCGACCATTGCTCTCGCCTCCGGTGAGTTCGAGGAAGACCTGCTCCAGGTCACGTTCGCGGGTACGCAGTTCGCTGACCGCGATCCCGGCCTTGACCAGCGACTCGTTGATCTCGGCGGCCCGGGCCGGCTCGACCGTGACGTCCAGCGCCCCGTCGACGACGGTCACCGCCGCCGGCCCCAGCAGCAGCCGCAGCCAGGCGGCCGCGTTGTCCAGCGGCGCCGCCTGAGATCCGCAGCCCGGCGCTCGCTGCGCAGCTCGGCGACGGTGTTCTCGGCGACCAGCGCGCCGCGCGCGATGATGCCGACCCGGTCGCAGATCTGCTCGACCTCGCCGAGCAGGTGGCTGGAGATCAGCACCGTCGATCCGGCCGCCCCGAGTCGGCGGATCAGCGTGCGCATGTCGGCCATCCCGGCCGGGTCGAGCCCGTTGGTCGGCTCGTCGAGTATCAGCAGCTGCGGGTCCTTGAGCAGGGCCGCGGCGACGCCGAGCCGCTGCTTCATGCCCAGCGAGTACGTGGCGAACTTGTGCTTGGCCCGGTCGGCGAGGTCGACCAGGTCCAGCACGACGTCGATCCGCCGGTCGTCGACGCCGGCGTACCGGGCCAGCACCCGCAGGTTGTCCCGCCCGCTCAGGTAGGGATAGAACGCCGGGCCCTCGATCAGCGCGCCGACGCCGGACAGGTCACCGGGTGGCCGGCCGTGCAGCAGGACCCGCCCGCTGGTCGGCCGGACCAGCCCGAGCAGCATCCGCAGGGTGGTGGTCTTACCCGCGCCGTTGGGGCCCAGGAAGCCGTAGACCTCGCCAGCCCGGACCGACAGATCCAGATCCTGCACGGCGACCACCTCGCCGTACCGCTTCGTCAGCTTTTCGCACACCACCGGTTCCATGCCGCATACGTTGCCCGGCACACGACCGACCCGCGTCCGAGCCGAAGCGGCATCCGGCGTACGCCCGGAGACGTAGGGACCCGGGGGCTCAGGCCGCAGCGGCGCGCAGCACGGCGGCCTCCACGGCCGTCTCACCCGCCCCGATGCCCACCAGGTAGAACGCGTCGACCACGTCGCCGCCGAGGGTGGAGATCCGGGCCGCCCGCACCGGGGCGCCGGCCTCGTCGAGCGCGCTGGCCACCCGGTAGAGCAGCGCCGGCGAGTCGGCGGCCCGCAGCTCCAGCACGACCGCGTCGGTCGCCGCGTCCCGGTGCCAGACCACCCGCGGCGGCGCGCCGGAGCCGGCCGCGCGGCCACCCCGGCCGCGCAGCCGCTGGGTCACCGACACGTCGCCGGTCACCGCCCGGCGCAGGTCGGCGGCGAGCGCGATCGGATCCGGCGGCGCGCCGTAGCGAGGTTGGGCCAGGAACTCGACCAGCGCCCGCTCCTCCACCGTGGACACGTCGGCGCTGAGCACGTCGAGCCGGTGCAGCGCCAGACAACCGGCCACCGCCGCGAGCAGCCCGCGCCGGTCCGCCGCGGCCACCGCCACCCGGTCACCATCGAGGTGTACGGCCGGCAGTGGCCCCGCCACCAGCGCCGGGTCGGGGGTCGGCAGCGCCGGCAGCACGCCGGTGTCCAGCGCGGTGTGCGTCCGGCGTACGAGCTCGGCGATCAGCCGGCCCTTCCAGTCAGACCAGGCGGCCGGGCCGGTGGCCTTGCGCGTCGGCCCGGGCCAGCCCGTGCAGCAGGTCCAACGTGGTCGCGTCGCCGACGGCCGCGGCGACAGAGGCGATCGTCTTCGGGTCCGACAGGTCACGCCGGGTGGCCACCTCGGGCAGCAGCAGGTGCAGCCGGACCAGCTTCTCGATCAGCGCGACGTCGGCCGGCGGCAGCCCGACGCGGGCGGCGACCGCGGCCGCGACCGGCGCGCCGACGGTGCTGTGGTCGCCGGGCAGCCCCTTGCCGACGTCGTGCAGGAACGCGGCGAGCAGCAGCAGGTCGGGCCGGTCGACCTCGCGGGCGAAGCCGGTGGCCTCGGCCGCGGCCTGCACCAGGTGCCGGTCGAGGGTGAAGCGGTGCACCGGGTTGTGCTGGGGCAGGCTGCGCATCCGGGGCCACTCCGGCAGCCAGCCGTCGACCAGGCCGTACCGGTCGCAGGTCTCCCAGGCCGGCACCAGGCCGGGACCGGCGCCGAGCAGGGTGATCAGCGCGGCCCGGGCGGCCGGCGGCCAGGGCGCGGGCAGCGGCGGGCAGTACGCGGCGAGCCACTCGCAGGTGGCCCGGGCGATCGGCAGACCGGGCGGTGGCCGCCGCCGCGGCGACCCGCAGCGACAGGCTCGGGTCGGGGCGGGCGCCGATCGCGGTGCGGGCGAGCACCAGCTCGCCGTCCTGCTCGACCACGTCGCGGGCGACCGGGCGGCGCAGCGGGCGGCCGTCGGCGCCGCGCCGGCGGATCGCCCGGAGCGAGCCGGTCGGCGGCCCGCCAGGCGTCGTCGAGGGCGTGGCTGACGGTACGGGCGTCGCCGGCCACCCGGCGCAGCAGCGCGTCGCCGTCGTCGAGGCCGAGCAGCGCGGCCACCGCCGCCGCGCTCCTGGGCGACCAGCCGGTCGACCCGCCGGCCGACCGCTGCGTGCAGGGCGTCGCGGGTGTCGAGCAGCCGCAGGTGGGCGGCCCGTACGGCCGGGCGCAGCGCGTCGGTGATCACCGGCGCGCGCGATGCCGCGCAGCACGCCGACGTCGCGCAGCCCGCCGGCGGCCTCCTTGAGGTCGCCCTCCAGCAGGAAGGCCAGCTCGCCGTGCGCCTGCCAGCGGGCCGTGGTGACCTCCCGCAGCGCGGGCAGCTGCCGGACGGCGGTGCGCCGCCACTGGTCGGCGGCCGCGTCGATCAGTGTGGCGGCCAGCGCCGGGTCGCCGGCGATGTGCCGGGCGTCGAGCAGCCCGAGCGCGACCTTGACGTCGTCGTGCGCCACGGAGAGCGCCTCGGGCATGGTGCGCACCGAGTGGTCGAGGCCGAGCCGGGCGTCCCAGATCGGATACCAGAGCGACGGCGGCCAGCTGGTCCATGCCGGGCACCCCGGCGTGCAGCAGCACGAGGTCGAGGTCGCCGTAGCGGTGCGCACTCCGCCGGCCCAGCCCGCCGACCGCGACCAGCGCGACGCCGGAGCCGGAGCGGAAGCCGGGAACAGCCCGCGCAGCCACGCGTCGAGCGCGTCGGCCGCGCGCTGCCCGCGAACGGCCGCGCCGATGCCGGCGATGAGCAGAGCCCGGGTCGACGCCGGCGGTCGCGCGCGTCGATCCCCTGGTCATCGTCGTTCTCTTAGAGCGCGTCGAGGCCGCGCTCGCCGGTGCGGACCCGGACGACGTCCTCGACGCGGCGTCACCCAGACCTTGCCGTCACCGATCTTGCCCGTCCGGGCCGCCGTGACCACGGCGTCGACCACCTTGTCGACGTCGATCTCGTCGGTCAGCACCTCGACCCGGATCTTCGGCAGGAACTCCACCGTGTACTCGGCACCCCGGTAGACCTCGGTGTGCCCCTTCTGCCGGCCGTATCCCTGGACCTCGCTGACGGTCAGGCCGGCCACGCCGAGGGCGTGCAGGGCCTCCTTGACCGCGTCCAGCTGGTACGGCTTGATGACCGCGGTCACCAGCTTCATATCCAACCCCTCCATCGCTAGAAAACTTAACCGGAGACCTTTTCGCTGACCGGATTGGCTCATCTGGTACGTCGCTGTTCGACTTCGGCGGTGCCGATCCCGGCGAGCTGGAACGCACCACCACCGCTGCTGCCACTGGCCGGCTGCAGGTCGTAGCCCGATCTCCGCGTGCTCGGCGACGTCGATGCCCTCGACCTCGGCCTCGGGCGACGTGCGCAGACCGACGATCTTCTTGATCACCCACGCGATGCCCATGGCGAGCACGAGCGAGTAGACCGTGACGATCGCGCTGCCGGCGAACTGGCGGCCGAGCTGGGTCGCGCCGCCGCCGTAGAAGAGGCCGTTGCTGGCGCCCACCACGTCGGTGATGGCCGAGTTGACCTGCGTGGTGGCGAAGAAGCCGATCGACAGCGAGCCGATCCAGCCGCCGACGAAGTGGACACCGACCACGTCGAGCGAGTCGTCGAAGCCGAGCTTGTACTTCAGGCTCACCGCCAGGGCGCAGACCGCACCGGCGATGGCACCGACGATCACGGCCGGGATCGGCGCGATGAAGCCACACGCCGGGGTGATCGCGACCAGACCGGCGATCGCACCGGACGAGGCACCGACCAGGGTCGGCTTGCCGCCCCGGATCCACTCCACGATGATCCAGCCGAGCACACCGGCCGCCGTCGCGACCTGGGTGTTGAGGAACGCCACCGCCGTGGTGCCGTCCACCGTGAGCTCGGAACCGGCGTTGAAGCCGAACCAGCCGAACCAGAGCAGGCCGGCGCCGAGCGCGACCAGCGGCACGTTGTGCGGCTTGGTGCTCTCCTTCGGCCAGCCGATCCGCTTGCCGAGGACCAGCGCCAGACCGAGCGCGGCCGCACCGGCGTTGATGTGCACCGCCGTACCACCGGCGAAGTCCAAGGCTTTGATCTTGGCGCCGATGAAGCCGCCACCCCAGACCCAGTGCGCGACCGGGATGTAGACCAGCGTGAACCAGGCGCCTGCGAACAGCAGCCAGCCGGCGAACTTCATCCGGTCGGGATGCCGCGCCACTGATCAGCGCGACGGTGATGATCGCGAACATCATCTGGAAGACCAGGAACACGTACACCGGAATGCCGGTCGTGCCCCAGATGTCACCGAGGAAGTTCGTCTCGGTGCCGAGGTACTGCGTGAAACTGCCGATGACGTTGTTGAGGCCAGAGTTGCCGTTGGAGCCGAATGACAAGGTGAAGCCGTAGATGACCCAAAGCACTGAGATGAGCCCGATGGAGCTGAAGCTCATCATCATCATGTTCAGTACGCCCTTGGACCGGTTGAGGCCGCCGTAGAACAAGGCCAGACCCGGTGTCATGAGCAGCACCAGCGCGGACGACAAAAGCAGCCAGGCGGTGTTCCCGGTGTCGATCTCCACGCTGCCTCCTCTCGGTAGATTCCTCCCTCCGGCAGGCAGAGCAGCGTCGCCCGACAGCCGGTTGCGGCGGAAGCTTCCCGGGCCGCTGTTTCGCGCAAGGTCGCGAGTCGGTTACCGCGTCGTGACGGGTTGTTTCGTACGTGTGAAGAAACCCGCACTCAACGCAGTGCGTATTCCAAGGTGTGGCGTTCGTAGTCGAGCAGGCGCAGATCGCGCATCGGGCGACGAAGGTGACCCTTGTGCACGATCCGGACGAACGCCGGGTCGCCGGCGGCCGCCATCCGGCGGATCCCCTCCACGTGGTCGACGATCCGCTTGCGGATCGTGCGCACCAGGCGGTGCCGGTCGCGCGGGATCAGCCCGTACGCGTCGGCGAACATCCGCAGCCGCTGCGGCCGGTTGGGCCGCTTCCAGCCGAGCGTGTAGGAGTCCCGGTCGGAGAACAGCGGCACCCAGGTCCAGGCCGCGTACGCGACGTCGTAGATCCGCGCGCCGGGCGAGGCCAGGTCGAAGTCGATCAGGGCGAGCGTGCCGTCCGGGCGCCAGATCACGTTGTGCGGCGCCGCGTCGTGGTGGCAGATCACCTCGGTGTCCGGCGGCGGCGGCCCGAACGAGCGCCAGACCGCGTTCCGTGCGGCGGCGCGAAGCCGTACTGCGCGTCGTGGAACATCCGCAGCATCGTGGCGACCGTGATCAGCGCCTCGTCGGTGACCCAGTGCGGCGCCAGCGGGTATTCGCCGCACTCCCCCTCGAGGTACGAGAGCACCTCGCGGTTGCGCTCGTCCATCCCGAGCGCCCGGGGTGAGCCGGTGAAACCGACATATTCCAGGTGGCGCAACAGGGCGTGCACGGACGGGGTCCACGGCCCGGCGTTGCGCCGGACGGTGTCGCCGACGCGCACGACGGTGCTGACGTTCCCGCCGCGCAGCGGGAACTCCTGCTGCAGTCACGTACGGTCTCCCGAGTCCGGAGGCCTGCGGCCGTGGTAGGTCACCCGAGGTTACGCGTCCGTGCCGAACAAGCGCGTCGACGAACGGCGCCGGCTCGAACGGCGCCAGGTCGTCGGGACCCTCGCCGAGGCCCGACCAGCTTGACCGGGATGCCCAGCTTGCGCTGCACGGCGATCACGATGCCGCCCTTGGCGGTGCCGTCGAGCTTGGTCAGCACCACACCGGTCACGTCGACCACCTCGGTGAAGACCCGGGCCTGCTCCAGGCCGTTCTGCCCGGTGGTCGCGTCGAGCACGAGCAGCGTCTCGTCGACCGGGCCGTGCTTCTCCACCACCCGCTTGACCTTGCCCAGCTCGTCCATCAGGCCGACCTTGTTCTGCAGCCGGCCGGCGGTGTCGATCAGCACGGTGTCGACGCCGGTGTCGATGCCCTTCTTGACCGCGTCGAACGCGACGCTGGCCGGGTCGGCGCCCTCGGGGCCGCGGACCACCTCGGCGCCGACCCGGCCGGCCCAGGTGGTCAGCTGCTCGGCGGCGGCGGCGCGGAACGTGTCGGCGGCGCCGAGCAGCACGGTGTGCCCGTCGGCGATCAGCACCCGGGCGATCTTGCCGCAGGTGGTGGTCTTGCCGGCGCCGTTCACGCCGACCACGAGCAGCACCGCCGGGCTTGCCGGTGGCGGTTGAGCGAGCGGTCCAGGGTGGGGTCCAGCGCCTCGACGAGCTCGGCGGCGAGCAGCGCGCGCAGCTCGCTCGGGCGTGCGGGTGCCGAGCACCTTGGTCCGCTCGCGGAGCCGGTCGACGATGTCCCGGGTCGCCTCGACGCCGACGTCGGCGCCGATCAGGCTGTCCTCGATCTCCTCCCAGGCGTCGTCGTCGAGCTGGTCGCGGGAGAGCACGGCAGAGCAGGCTCTTGCCGAACACGTTCTGCGAGCGGGAGAGCCGGGCGCGCAGCCGGACCAGCCGGCCGGCGGTCGGCGCCGGGGTCTCGACGTGGGTGTCGGTGGAGCCTCGGGCGCCTCGGTCGGGCGTTCCGGCGCCAGGATGCCGACACCGGCCGTCCTCGGCGGCCTCCTCGGGCGCTCCGGTCGGGCGCGGCGGGGCCGGCGGCTCGGCCCGGCGGCGAATCCGGGGCACGAGCAGGCCGAGCCCCGCCAGCAGCAGCACGCCGGCCAGGACGATTGCGAGGACGACGTATTCCATACCGAAATCCTGTCAGATGCCGGCGCGGCGCAGCCGCCGCACCGCGGCGGCCGCGTGCGAGGTGTCGCGCGTTCGCCTGATGGCGCCGGGCACCCTGGGTAGAAAGGATGGCCCGCCGTCCCTCCGCCGTCTGGAGATCGGAAACGCATGTCGGCCGCACGGTCTGCTGATCGGTCCGGTGCTGCGCCGGGTCGTCGACACCCGGGCCACGATCTGGGTGGAGACGGCGACGCCCGCCGTGGTCACGGTGCGTGCGGAGGGACGGTGCGGAAGGTGAGCGCGCACACCTTCACCGCCTTCGACCACCACTACGCGCTGGTCGTCGTCGAGGGGCTGCCGGCCGGACGCGACACCCCGTACGAGGTGTTCGTCGACGACGAGAAGGTCTGGCCGGAGCCCGACTCCGCGTACCCGCCGAGCGTGATCCGCACCCGGCAGGGTGACGACGGCGGCCAGCCGGTCAAGCTGATCTTCGGCTCCTGCCGGGAGGCCACCGCACTCGACCGGGCACAAGCTGCCCCCGGACGCGCTCGACGCGTTCGCCCGCCGGTTGATGGACCGACGAGGCGGGTCCGGCCCGACCTGATGGTGCTGCTCGGCGACCAGGTCTACGCCGACAAGACCTCGCCGGACGGTGCGCCGGTTCCTGCGCGAGCGGCGCAGGCGGCGCAAGGCCAGCTGACCGACGCGCCGCCGACCAGGTGGTCACGCTTCGACGAGTACACCAAGCTCTACCTGGAGTCGTGGCGCGATCCGGAGATCCGCTGGCTGCTCTCCACCGTGCCGAGCGTGATGATCTTCGACGATCACGAGATCATCGACGACTGGAACACGTCGGCGTCCTGGCGGGCCGCGGCCACGGAACAGCCCTGGTGGGGGGAGCGGATCGCCAGCGGGCTCGCCTCGTACTGGGTCTACCAGCACCTGGGCAACCTGCACCCCGACGAGATCGCCGCCGACCCGGTCTACCCGAAGGTCGCCGGCGCCGAGGACGCGACCGAGGTGCTGCGCGAGTTCGGCGCAGCGGGTCGACCTGGAGGCCGACGCCGGCGCACGACACCGAGCGCTGGCGGGCCACGCAGTACCAGTGGAGCTACCGCCTCGACCTCGGCCGGACCCGGCTGGTCATGCTCGACAACCGGTGCAGCCGGGTGCTCGACCCCGACCACCGGGCGATGCTGCCGCCGGGCGAGTGGGCCTGGTTCCTCGACCAGGCGCACGGCGACTACGACCACCTGGTGGTCGGCTCGTCGCTGCCGTGGCTGCTGCCGCACGGCATCCACCACCTCGAGGCGTGGAACGAGCGGCTGGCGGGCTCGCCCGCGGCCTCGGTGGCGGCGTCGGCCGAGCGGCTGCGCCGTGCCGTCGACCTGGAGCACTGGGCGGCGTTCCAGCGCTCGTTCGAGGAGCTGGCCGAGCTGTTCGCCCGGCTCGGCTCCGGCCCGCGCACGGCCGGCGGCGAGCGGGTCGGCGCCGGCCCCGCGTACCCGGCGCCGGCGTCGATCAGCGTGCTCTCCGGCGACGTGCACCATTCCTACGTGGCCCGGGCCCGCTTCCGCCGACCCCGAGGTGGCCACGCCGGTGCACCAGCTCACCTGCTCGCCGATCCACAACCCGGTGCCGGCGGTGATGCGCCGGTGATGACGCTCGGCTGGTGGCGCGGCCCGTCGGCGCTGGTCCGCGGCGCTGGCCAAGACCGCCCGGGTACGCAAGCCGGGGGTCCGCTGGCGCAAGCTGGCCGGCCCGTACTTCGGCAACGCGGTCAGCACGCTGTCGCTGTCGGGGGTCTCGGCCGCGGTGACCATCGAGGGCACTCGGGCGGACGGCGTCCTCACCAGGGTCGCGTCGCTGCCGCTGACCGAGCCGGCGGCGGCACCGCCTCCGGTGCCGGCCCAGGCGACGAAACTGGGCGGCGTGTCCACGAACGAACCGGCATGATGCCCCGATGACCTGGACTGCCCCCGAGATCGACCGCCGCAACGAGCCGTACGTCGCCGACGAGCGCACCATGCTCCAGGGCTGGCTCGACCTGCACCGCGACACGCTGCTCTTCAAGTGCCAGGGCCTGACCGGCGAGGAGCTGACGCGCCGGACGGTCGAGCCGTCGACGCTGAGCCTGCTCGGCCTGGTCCGGCACATGGCCGCGGTCGAACGAAGCTGGTTCCACCGCGCGGCGGGCGCGGCGCACGACGACCTCTACTACAGCGACGACAACCTGGACGGCGACTTCGACGACGGCACCGCCGAGTCGGCCGAGGCCGACTTCGCGACGTTCCGCGCGGAGTGCGCCAAGGCCGACGCGCTGGTCGCCGACCTGCCGCTGGACCACACCTTCGACACGACCCGCGACCGCACGATCAACCTGCGCTGGGTCTACACCCACATGATCGAGGAGTACGCCCGCCACAACGGCCACGCCGACCTGCTCCGCGAACGCCTGGACGGCAAAACCGGCGACTGACCCGGCTCAGGGCGCAGCGATCAACCGCTGGGTCAGGATCGCCAGCGACCTTCGCCAGCACCTCCTGGCTGACGCTGCCGATCTGTCTGTGTAGGAATCGCCTGTCGAGAGCGCGAATTTGCTCGGTCATCACGAAGCACCTGGCCTGCAAACCGTTGCCCGCGTCGGGTAGCACCTCGACATGGTTCGGCACGCCGCGATGAGTCATGGTCAGCGGGCAGATCAGGGCGAGGTTGGGAATGCGCGCGTAGTCGTGACTGTGGACGATCAACGCCGGACGCCGACCAACCTGCTCGGACCCACGATCGTGGGTGTGGCCGAGGTCGGCGATGTGGAGGGTGCCCGCCCTCACCGGTCGTGCACGGTCGGCGGAATGTCGTCGACCATCTCCGGCGGTGTCGGGAACGGACCGAGGGCCGGTAGGTGGGCGTACTCGGGGAACTCGTCGTCGGGCCCAGGCTCATATCCGTGTGCATAGCCAACCGAGACCTGGTCCCAGAACTCGTTGCGCTCCGCGACGTCGAGCAACACCTCGATCTCCTCCCCCATGGACCGACCATGCTTGGCCGCCCACGCCGCCAGGCGGTCGCGGATGCGCGACTCGACGCTGATCGTGGTCTTGGCCATGGTGAAAGTATATCGAGAAGCATGCCCTGCGGCATGCCCGTCACTATGCCAGGCTGAGGGCCGCCCGGATGTACGGCAGGTCGTCCGGGCCCGTCCAGCGGTAGGCCGCCAGGCCCGCCGCGCGGGCGCCGCGGACGAAGCGGTCGCTGTCGTCGACGAACAGGACGTTGGCCGGCGGGGTGCCCAGGGCCAGGCAGGCGGCGCCGAAGTATTCCGGCGCCGGCTTCGGGATGCGCAGCTCCGAGGAGTTGATCACCACGTCGAACTCGTCGGCCAGGCCGAGGGTGCGCAGGTCGGCGTGGAGCAGGTCGGTGGCGTTGGTGGCCAGGCCGACCTTGACGCCGGCGGCGCGGGCGTCGCGGATGAAGGCGAGCAGCCCCGGCTCGACCGTGCCCCGGTAGCGTCTCCCACTCCTTGACCGCCGCCCGGGCGCGGTCCGGGTCGCCGGTCTGGTCGGCCAGGTCGGCGGCGATGACGTCGGCCCACTCGTCGTGGGTGAGCTCGCCGATGATCGCCGGCATCAGCCGGGACCAGTCCAGCGCCGCCCGGTAGCAGCGCGCCGGGCGCCAGGCCGTGCGCGGCCTCGATGCCGTGGATCACGGCCGGGTCCCAGCGGCGCAGGACGCCGTCCAGGTCGACCAGCAGCGCGGTGGCCTTCGGGCCGCATCAGTCCTCTTCCCCGCCGAGCCGCTGGCTGATCACCTCGGTGACGCCGTTGCGCATGGTCACGCCGTACAGCGCGTCGGCGACCTCCATCGTGCGCTTCTGGTGCGTGATGATGATCAGCTGGCTCTTCTCGCGCAGCTGCGCCATCAGCGTGATCAGCCGGCCGAGGTTGACGTCGTCGAGCGCCGCCTCGACCTCGTCCATGATGTAGAACGGGCTGGGCCGGGCCCGGAAGATCGCGACCAGCATCGCGACCGCGGTCAGCGACCGCTCGCCGCCGGACAGCAGCGACAGCCGCTTGATCTTCTTGCCCGGCGGGCGGGCCTCGACCTCGACGCCGGTGGTCAGCATGTCCTCCGGGTCGGTGAGCACCAGCCGGCCCTCGCCGCCGGGGAACAGCACCGTGAAGACCTGCTCGAACTCGCGCGCGGTGTCGTGCGAACGCGGTGGCGAACACCTCGAGGATCCGGTCGTCGACGTCCTTGACCACGGTGAGCAGGTCACGCCGGGTGGCCTTGAGGTCTTCGAGCTGGTCGGAGAGGAACTTGAACCGCTCCTCCAGCGCCGCGAACTCCTCCAGCGCCAGCGGGTTGACCTTGCCGAGCAGGGCCAGTTCGCGCTCGGCCTTGGCGGCCCGCTTCTCCTGGGTCGGCCGGTCGTAGGGCACCGGCTCGGGCTCCGGCTCGCCCGCCGCGTCGGCCGCGGCGAGCGCCGCCTGCGGTCGGCGGGTACGGGCTGCGCCGGGCCGTACTCGGCGACCAGGGTCTCGACGTCGAGCGCCGAACTCCTCGGCCGCCTTGGCCTCCAGCTGCTCGATCCGCAGCCGCTGCTCGGCCCGGGCCACCTCGTCGCGGTGCACCGCGCTGGTCAGCCGCTCCAGCTCGGCGGCCGAGCCGCTTGGCCGCCGCGCGTACCTCCTGGAAGCTCGGCCTCGCGCGCGGACCGCGCCGGCGGCGACGGCGTCGCGGGTCTCCTCGGCCGCCGCCAGCGAGACCGCGACCCGGGCCAGCGCCTCGCGGGCGCCGACCTCGACGGCGCGGGCGATGCCGGCGCCGCGGGCCCGGGCGGCCCGGCGGGCGGCGGCCCGCTCGCGGGCGGCCCGCTCGGCGGCGGCCTGGCGGGCCAGCGACGTCGGCGCGGCCGGCGATCGACGCGACCCGCTCCTCGGCGGTGCGGACCGCGAGCCGGACCTCCATCTCGTTCTGCCGGGCCTGCGGCACCATCGCGGCGAGCTCGTCGCGCTCCTCCGTGGACGGCTCCGCGTCGATCGGGGTGGTCCTCGGCCAGCGCGAGCCGCTCCTCCAGCTCGGCCAGCGCCGGCCAGGTCCCGGTCGCGGGCCTCCTCGGCCTTGGCCCGGGAGGCGGCCAGCCGGTCGGCCTCGGCCTGCGCCGACCGGGCGGCGGCGCCCAGCTCGGCGAGCCGGCGGGCGGCGGCGTTGCGCTGCCCCTCGGCCGCCCGCTTCTCGCCGCGGCGGTGACCTGCACGACCTCCTTGCGGCTCGGCGACCGCGGCCCGGGCGGCGGCGAGCTGCGTCGCGCAGCTGCGGCGATCCGCGCCTCGGCGCTCGGCCCGGTTGGCCGCGGGCCTCCTCGACGGCGGCCTGCACCTCGATGAAGCTCGGCGCCTTGGCCGAGCCGCCGGCGGCGGCGTAGGCGCCGACCACGTCGCCGTCGGGGGTGACCGCGCGCAGCTGCGGCGTTGCCGGCCACCG
Organism: uncultured Actinomycetota bacterium; assembly: GCA_963840005.1. Lineage (GTDB taxonomy): Bacteria > Actinomycetota > Actinomycetes > Mycobacteriales > Micromonosporaceae > Asanoa. The sequence goes on from CAWIXO010000014.1 coordinate 47,485, forward strand.
CCTGGGTCGCCGTCGCCAGGTCGCGGACGAGGACCACGTCGCGCAGCGCCCGGTGCACCGCCGGCCGGATCCGCGTCGGCGCAGCGGACCACGTCGGGCGCCCAGCGGCGCCGTCGGGCAGCGCCGGGCGCAGCGCGTCCGGCGAGCCGATCATGCCGGGGCCGGCCGGCGCGCCGACCAGCAGCGCGGCCCGGCCGGCGTCCTGGATCTTGAGCAGCGCATCGCCTCGGCCGCCTCGTCGACCCCGGCGACCGCGACCGCGTCGGCGAGCGCGCCGAGCGCGGCGGCCAGCGCCGCCTCGTAGCCCGGCTCGACGGTCAGCAGCGCGGCCACGCTGCCGAGCAGGCCGGGCACCTGGTCGGCCCGGGCCGAGCAGGGCGCCGGCGCCGTCCTTGCGGCGCAGGCCGAGCGCGAGCGCCTCCTCGCGGGCCTTCCAGGTCGCCGCGTCCTTCTCGGCGGCCCGCTCGGCGTCGGTCAGCTCGCGGACCTGCGGCCGCGGCCGCCTCGTGCGCGGCGACCGCCTCGTCGTGCCGGGCGTCGAGGTCGGCGTTGTCCCGGTCGGCCTCGCGACGACTCGGCCGCGACCGCGTCGACGTCCGCCTGGGCCTGCTCGGCCCGGGCCTGCGCCTCGGCGTGCGCGGCGGCGAGCCGCTCGATCTCCTCGGCGCCGCTGGGCGTCCGGGCGCGGGCGGCGTTGACCTGGCCGGTCAGCTTGGCCAGGCCCTTCGCGCCGGTCGGCGATCGCCTTGGCGCGGCGACGCAGCGCCTGCTCGGCCGCGGCGAGCTGGCGCTCCAGCTCCTGCCGGCGCTCGACCGCCTCGGCCAGCCGGGCCTGGTCGTCCTCGAGCGCGGCGCGCAGCTCGGTCCTCCTGCTCGCGGACCCGCTCGGCCTCGGCGGCCAGCTGGTCGGGGTCGCGGCCGGGGCGCTCCTCGTCCGGGGTGGCGGTCAGGTGCCGCAGCCGCTCGGTGGCGAGCTGGTCGGTCGACCGGAACCGCTCCTGCAGCGCGGACAGCTGGTACCAGGTGTCCTGCGCCGCGGCGAGCAGCGGCGCGTCCTCGGCCAGCGCCGGCCTCCAGCTCGGCCAGCCGGCGTCTGCACCTGCTGCGTGCTCGCCGCTCGACCTCCTCGCGGCGCTCGCGCAGCGCCGTCTCGTCGGCGATCTCCTTGTCCAGGGTCGCGCGCAGCGTGGCCAGGTCGTCGGCGAGCAGCCGCAGCCGGGCGTCGCGCAGGTCGGCCTGGATGCCGGCGGCCCGCCGGGCCACCTCGGCCTGCCGGCCCAGCGGCTTGAGCTGGCGGCGCAGCTCGGCGGTGAGGTCGGTGAGCCGGTTGAGGTTGGTCTGCATCGCGTCGAGCTTGCGCAGCGCCTTTTCCTTGCGCTTGCGGTGCTTGAGGACGCCGGCGGCCTCCTCGATGAACGCGCGGCGGTCCTCCGGCTTGGCGTGCAGCACGGCGTCGAGCTGGCCCTGGCCGACGATCACGTGCATCTCCCGGCCGATGCCGGAGTCGGCTGAGCAGCTCCTGGATGTCGAGCAGCCGGCAGGAGTTGCCGTTGATCTCGTATTCGCTCTCGCCGGAGCGGAACATCCGGCGGGTGATCGACACCTCGGTGTAGTCGATCGGCAGCGCGCCGTCGGTGTTGTCGATGGTCAGCGTGACCTCGGCCCGGCCCAGCGGCGCCCGGCCGGCGGTGCCGGCGAAGATCACGTCTTCCATCTTGCCGCCGCGCAGCGCCTTGGCGCCCTGCTCGCCGAGCACCCAGGCGATGGCGTCGACGACGTTGGACTTGCCCGAGCCGTTGGGCCCCACCACGCAGGTGATGCCCGGCTCCAGCTTCAACGTCGTCGCGGAGGCGAAGGACTTGAAGCCCTTCACCGTCAGGCTCTTGAGATGCACCTAATCGATCCTCGTCCGACGGCCCGCCGTCGGGGCTCCCGTTGGTGGTGTCCAGCGCCTGAAGCCGTATCGCGCTGCGCCTGACGCTCCGGTGCCGGACTCGGTCGGCAGGAGGGTCTACCCGGCAGTATGGGTCGCGCCTGCCGGGCAGTATGATCGCCTACCTGCGGTGAAGCCGGCGACACGCCGCAAGGGCAAAAAGCTGCGCGCCGACACATGAGTGGCGGCGCGCTTCTGTGGTGCGTGCGGGTCACGCGAGCCGGCGGTGATCCGGCCGTCAAGATCAGGTCAGTGCGGGCTCCGGGAGCCGGAGCAGGCCATCTGCCTCAGCCGCCGCCGCCGCGAGCCGGTCGTTTTCGGCACGCAACCTGCGTGATCTCGAACTCCAGTGCCTGAACCCGGGCACGCAATCGGGTGACCTCGTCGAGCAGGCGCCGGTCAGGCGCCGCACCCACGTGGCCGTAGAGGGCCTTCGCCATATCGTCTCCTTGTAATGCGCAGCCGGAAATGGCCGGCCAACGCGCGCCCAATGCCTCGCGACGTCTGCCCACGGGCACAAGTGGGCACGATCGGGCGCGACTGGCGACACCTCCATGTTCCGCCTGCGACCCGCGTTCGTCAAGCGCAACAAGAAAGCCTTAGGAATTCCTTAGGCAGATTGCCCGATTCAGCAGGTCACGTATAGCGTCCCGTCCGGCTTGATGCAACAGGTTCGACCCAAAGGGGTCGTGTTAGGAGGGACCGGGTGCAGGACACCGAGCACGCCGGCAGGGAAAGCACCGCGACCCGCGGCGTACGTTCGGGCCCCTCGGCCTGGCGTTCGTGGTCATGATCATTCTAGGCGGCCTGGGCGCCGGGGCGGCACTGCTGCCCTCGAGCTTCATCGGCACCTCCAAGAGCTCCACCCAGGGCGCCATCGCCGGCCCGGGCGACGGCGCGTTCGACGCCGACACCAGCGGCGTCGAGGACGGCCCGGACAGCGACGGCTACGGCGACGAGACGCTGTCCGAGCCGTCGCCAACCCCGCCGGCGGTCACACCCACCACGCCCCCGGCGCCGAAGCCGACCGCCCGCAAGACCACCACCGCGCCGAAGAAGACGACGTCGTCGCGGCCAAGCGGTCACGAACAGCGGCGGAACACGGTCTCGACCAGCGGCGCCGGCGGCACCGAGCAGGCCAAGGTGGTGGCGGAGACCAACAAGCAGCGGGCGATGAACGGCTGCGGTGCGGTGACCGTCAACGCGAAGCTGACCAAGGCCGCCCAGGCTGCACAGCGTGGACCAGGCCGAGCACAACACGATGTCGCACGACGGCAGCAACGGCAGCTCGCCGTGGGACCGGTCCAAGGCGGCCGGCTACAACAACGCCATCGGCGAGAACGTGGCGATGGGCTACCGCGACGCCGCCGCGGTGATGGACGGCTGGATGAACAGCCCCGGCCACCGCGCCAACATCCTCAACTGCGACGCGAAGGCGATCGGCGTCGGGCTCGCGAAGGCGTCCGACGGCAGCCCGTACTGGACGCAGCTGTTCGGATCAGTCGCCTGATCTAGGCCACGCGGCTGGCGCAGTCGAAGTTAGGCATTGTCTTTATTCGACATGGCGCGCGTCGGCGCGGCGCTGGGTCGTTGCCTTCTGCATGACCCAGACCGCCGCCGCCGCGGCGCACGGAGTCCCATCGTGCGCGTCGCACTGATCAACGAAGGCACCTACCCGTACGCGCCCGGAGGCGTCGGCACCTGGTGCCACCAGATTCTCAACGGGCTCGACGGGCACGCGTTCCACGTCGTCGCGCTCACCGGGCACGGTGGGCCGCGCGAGCGCCGGCGTACCCGGTGCCCGGCGTCCGTCACCGCGGTCGACACGTACCCCGTCTGGGACCGGCCCGTCACCGTCTCCGGCGGTGTCGCCCGGCACCGGCGCCGGCGCGCCGCGTCCGCCGCGGCCGTGCTGCTCTGCCGCGGCCTGCTCGGCGACGACCCGCACAGCGCCGGCATGTTCGCCGACGGGCTGCGCCGGCTGACCGAGCTGTCCGGCGACGGCGCGCACCCGCTGTTCGGTACGGAGCTGGCCGAGGTGCTGCTCGACGCCTGGCAGGCCTCGGCCGGACCGTCGGCCGGCCGGCCACCGCTGCCCCGGCTCTCGCTGCGCGACGCCCGCGCCGCCGCGGTCGCTGCTCGAGCACGCGGTGCGCCCGCTGGCCTACCGCACCCCGCCGGTGGATCTCTGCCACCCGGCCGCCGCCGGCCTCCCGGTGCTCGTCGCGCTGGCCGCGAAGTGGCGCGCCGGCATCCCGTTCCTGCTCACCGAACACGGCGTCTACCTGCGCGAACGCTATCTGGAGTACGGCGCCGGCGGTGGGATGCCGATCGCGGTCAAGACCGTGCTGCTGCGGTTCTACCGCGCGCTGGCCCGGCTCGGGTACGCCGAGGCCGAGCTCGTCGCCGCCGTCAGCCGGTTCAACCAGCGCTGGGAGCTGCGGCACGGCGCCCACCCGGCCAAGGTCGTGGTGGTGCCCAACGGGGTCGAGCCGCTGCGTTACCCGCCGCTGGCCACCGAGCCGACCGTGCCGACGATCACCTGGGTCGGCCGGATCGACCCGCTCAAGGACCTGCACACGCTGATCCGGGCGATGCGCACCGTCCGGGACGCGGAACCGCTGGCCCGGCTGCGGCTGGCCGGCCCGGTGCCGGAGACCGGCCGGGAGTACGCGGCGAGCTGCCTCGCGCTGATCGAGCGGCTCGGCCTGCGGGCGGCGGTCGACCTGTCCGGACCGGTGACCTGCAGCCGGCAGGCGTACGCGGACGGCCACGTGGTCGCGCTGTCCAGCATCTCGGAGGGCATGCCGTACACGATCATCGAGGCGATGATGTGCGGCCGGCCAACGGTCAGCACCGACGTCGGCGGGGTGGCCGAGGTGGTCGGCAACACCGGGCTGATCGTGCCGCCGGGCGACCCGGTCGCCTTCGGCGAGGCCTGCCTGGAGCTGCTCGGCGACGGTGAGCGCCGACGGACGCTGGGCGCGCACGGCCGGGACCGCGCGCTGGCGCACTTCACGGTGGACCGGATGCTGGCCGCGTACCGCCAGCTCTATACCGACGTCCGTCCGGCGCGGGTGGCGCGCATGAGCGCGCCGACCATTGGACCTCGGCGGACAGGGCCGGTGCCGCCGGTTGGTCCGCTGCCCCGGTCGATCGCCGACCTGGCCGAGCGGTTCGCCGGCAGCGTGGTCGTGGTCGACGTCGACGAGCTCGTGGCGGCCATCGAGGCGGCCGGCATCAGCGACCAGCAGGCGCAGGTCAGGTACGGCGTGCCGACGGTGTTCGCGCTCGGTGAGGCGGTGCTGGCCCGGCTCTGGGCCCAGCGCGGCCGGCCGGGAACGGTGCCGGCGCGCGCCGCGATCGCGCCGTTCGCCCGCGCCGCGCTGGCCCGGGCGGCGCTCTTCCTGACGCCCGCGTTGGCCGCCGTCGCCGCGGACGCGACGCTGGACCGGGTCGGCTGGCCGCTGCTCGCGCTGACGCTGGTGCTCGGCTGGTCCGGCGGTCAGGCGCTGGCCTGCGCCGGGTACGCCCGGGCCCTGCACGGTGCGACCGGTGCCGCACTCCGCCGCGTCGGGCTCGGTCTGCTGGTCAGGGGCGGCCTGGTGTGGCGCGTTCGTCGCTCTCGGCCCGGAGTGGTTTGTCGGTGCCCGGGCGGTGGCGTACCCGGTCTGCGGTGTCGCTCTCCTGGCCTTCGCCGGCATCGCCGCCGCGCTGGTCGGAGACCGGGTCGGCGCGGTGCTGGGCTGGTCGGTGCCGATCTGGATGGTCAGCCTGGCGCTGCTCGCCGGGCTGCTGCCGGACCGGTACGCCTGGTCGCTGGGCGCGGCGGTCGCGGTCGCCGCCGGCCGCGCGTTCGTGCCGGCGGTACGCCGCGACCCGCCCGACGCCCGGGTGCCGGTGCGCACACCGGTCGGCGCGGTCACCGCGTACCTGCTGATCGGCGCCGGCCAGGCGGGCGCGTTCCTGCTGGTCTCCCATCTGGTGCCGGGCATCGCGGCGGCGACCGTGCCGCTGCTGCTGGCCGTGCCGCTGATCGAGCTGTTCGTCGGCTGGCACGCGGCCGCCGCCGCGGCGGGCCTCGACCTCTACGACGATGTCTCGGCCTACCGCCGCCATCTGCGGGCGCTGGGTGCGGTCACGCTCGCGGCGCTGGTGCCGCCACTGGCGATCGGCGCCGCGCTGGTCGTCGCCGCGTTCCGGCTGCCGTACGAGCTGTCCCGCCACCCGGACGCCCGCGCGCTGGTGCTGGCGCTCGCGGCCGGCATGCTGCTGGCCGGTGCGTGGGCGGCGACACTGCTGCTGGCCACCCGCGGCCGGCTGGTGCTGGCGGCCCTGCTCGCGCTGGCGCCGGTCGCCTTCGCGGTGGTGCCGGTAGCGGGTTGGCTGGTGGCCGTGCCGGCGGACGGCGCCGACTCGTTGATCCAGGTGTTGTTGCCCGCGACGGTGGCCGGCCTGGCCGCGACCTCGGTGCTCGGCCTCGCGGCCACCGCACACACCGTCTTCCATCCCGGGAGCTATCGATGATCGAGCTGCCCCGCCGGGTACCCGGCGCCTCCACCGCCGGGCCGGCGCCCACCAGGCTGGTGCCGCTCTACGTGCACCCGTCCGAGGACCCACGGGCCTGGGACCCGGACGCGCTCGACGGCGCGACCGTGGTCGTCAACGTGCACGACGGGCCGGGTGCCGACACCGACGAGTCCTATCTGTCCGCCACCGCCCGGCTCGCGGAGGCCGGTGTGCCGATGCTGGGCTACGTCGACCTGGGCTACTCGGCGCGGCCGATCGCCGACATCCTCGGTGATGTGGACCGCTGGAGCGCGTACCCGATGTCCGGGGTGTTCCTGGACCAGTCGCCCACCGGTGCGTTCGGGATGGGCCCGGTGGCGCTGGCCGTGCGGGTCGCCCGCCGGGCCGGACTGTTCGCGACGGTGCTGAACCCCGGCACGCCGCCCGAGCCCGTCTACCGGGACCTCGGTGTGCCGATCTGCGTCTTCGAGGGCGCCTGGGACGACTACCAGGAGTGGACCGGCGAGGGCGCGCTGCCCGGCGACGGCCACCTGATCCACAGCGTGCCGCCGTGGCAGCTCGAACACGCCCGCCGCGTGATGGCCTGGCGCGGTGCCGGCTTCGGCCTGGTCACCGACCGCTGGCCGCCGAACCCGTGGCAGGGCCTCCCCTCGGACGCACCCCGCCCGCTGGCGGTCGTACCGGGCTGAGCCGCCGGCCCGTGCGGGCCGGCGGCTTGCCTGGTCACATGTAGCTGTCGGCCTCGTCGCAGGTCTTCTCGGCGCCCCTGATCTTCTTGTCGAACTCGGACTCCGTGTCGGCGGCGAACACCTCCAGGAGCAGGTCGAGGCACTTGCCGATGACCTTCTTCTGCCGCTCCTGCTCGTTCCGGTCGTTCTTGGACCCGTCGAGCTCCTGCTGTTTCAGGATGTTCGCGGAGTTGACCGAGTCGAGGTTGGCCTGGAGCTCCTCGAGCTTCTTGGTCTTCGCGGTGACGTCCGCCTGCAGTGCGGCGATCCGCACGTTGCCGTCGTCGGTCTGACCGCGCTGCACGACGAACATGCCGCCGAGCACGCCGCTGGCTACGAACAACAGCGCGGTGGCGATGGACAGGACGATGACCGCGGTACGGCGGGGCTTCGGCGCCGCGGTCGGCGGCACGCCGTAGGGCGGGCCGGACAACGGCTGGTCGGCGTACGGGTAGCCGTAGGCCGGCTGGCCGGAGACCGGCGGAACCCCCGGCACCGCGTACGGGGAGGCGGTCTGCGCGGTGCCGTCCGCCGGCAGGGTGCCGTAGGGCGGTGCGGCGGCGGGTGCGGCCGGGGCCGCGTACGGCGAGGCGGTCGGCGCCGTCGGCGCGGTGTAGGGCGCTGCCGGGGCCGCGTAGGTCGGCGTCGGAGCCGCGTACGTCGGCGTTGGAGCCGCGTTGGGCGGGGTCGGAGCGCCGTACGGCGCGCTCGGCGGGGTCGGACCCGCATACGGTGACGGCGGGGTCGGGGCCGCGTACGTCGGCGTCGGAGCGCTGTAGGGCGCGTTGGGCGGCGTCGGAGCGCCGTAGGGCGCGCTGGGCGCGGTCGGGGCCGCGTACGGCGAGGTGGGCTGCGCCGGCGGGGTCGGGGACGCGCCGAACGCGACCGTCGGCTGCTCCGGAGTGGTCGGGACCACCGGCGTGGTCGCCTCGTCGTTGGGGCCAGGGGCTTGCGTCATCGTGCACTCCAGGTGTCGCACCGGAGGTTTCGCTCCGGAGGGGTGGTCGGATCGCCCGGGCACCGCGCCGATCAGGACACCGACGCGGAGCGCGAGCTGGAAGTAGTCAGCAGACGGAGTAGTCAGCAGACGGGGAACAGGCGGCAGACGACCTCGACCGGCACGGCCAGGCCGATGCCCTCGGCGTCCTGCGCCTTGGCGGTGGCGACACCGACGACCTGTTTCGCCGAGTTGATCACCGGTCCGCCGGAGTTTCCGGGGTTGATCGGCGCGCTGAACTGGATCAGCGGCCCTGGTGAGTCGTCCATCGGCCGCATGGCGCTCACCACGCCGGTCGTCACCGAGTCGGTGAGGCCGAGCGGGGCGCCGACGACGGCGACCTGTTGGCCGGTCTGCACCGCGTTCGTGGCGGTCGCCAGGCCGTCGAACGCGGCCTTCGACGTGAGCTGGGCGAGGTCGTTGTCCTTGTCGACCTTGACGATCGTGGCCGGCCAGCGCGCGTCCTTGCGCTCCAGGAAGACCTGCCGCCCGCCGCCGTCGTAGACGTCCTCGACGACGTGGAAGTTGGTGATCAGGTTGGTGCCGCCGCCGCTCGCCGGAGCGCCGACCGCCCACGCGGTGCCGGTCACCGGTCCGGCGGCGACCCGGAAGACGCTGGGCACCGTGGCCGCCGCGATCGCCTCCGCGTCGAACGCGCTGCCGACCCGCTCCTCGAGCGCGTCCGCACGGCCTTCCAACGCGCCGAGACGGTCGCCGGCGGCGGCGCGGTCGGCGTCGAGCGCCCGCTCCGCGGCACCGAGTCGGCTCGACAGCTGCAACGCCCAGGCACCTTCGGCCACCGCGACGACGGCCAGCACCGCGACCACCGCGACGGCCACCACACGCCCGCGACGCCCCCGCGCCGTCCCGGAAACCAGTGGCACAGCGGACGAGGGCGCCAACGGCCCTCCGGAAACCGGCGGTCCGGCGAAGGACGGCCCGGCCGCATAGGGCGGCAGCGGCGCCGCCGCCAGGTGGGGCGGCACCGCTGCCGCGGCCACGTGTGACGGCACTGCCGCCGCGGCGGCGTAGGGCGACGGCATCGGACCCGCGGCCACGTGGGACGACGGCACCGGACCCGCGGCCACATGCGACGACGGCACCGGAGGCGCGGACGTGTGGGACGACGGCACCGGAGGCGCGGCTACGTGGGGTGGCACCGGCGTCGCGGGTGCCCTGCCGTACGTCGGTGGCTGCCACGGTGCTTGCGCCGGCGGCGCGGTGAAAGCCGGCCCGGCCGGCGGGATCGGTGGTGGTGCTGGGTGGTGGTTGTCCTGCGGCGGCGGCCAGGCCGGCGACGGAGGTTGGCTGTTGTCAGCCGGCATGTCCCCGTTCACGCTCCTTCTGGGCTCGATGGCCCCGCAGGAACGTACACGCTGGATGATCTTCCCGCTGCCCGCGGTGGATCAAGGACATATCTCGGACGCGCCGCCGGAAATGCGGCGATGTCCGAACCGCTGGGTCAGGCCGCCGTCCGCGGCCGCGGCTGGCACTTCGGGCAGGAGAACGACGAGCGGTTCATGAACGCCTCGCGGCGCATCGCGGCGCCGCAGCGGTTGCAGGGCAGGCCCTCCCGGCCGTACGCGTTCAGGCCCCGCTCGAAATAGCCGCTCTCGCCGTTGACGTCGACATAGAGCGCGTCGAAGCTGGTGCCGCCCGCGCGGATCGCCTCTTCCAGCACGTCGCGGACGTGCCCGAGCAGGCGCAGCGCGGCCGGCCGGGTCAGCCGGTCGGTGGGCCGGGCGCCGTGCAGGCCGGCCCGCCACAGCGCCTCGTCGGCGTAGATGTTGCCGACACCGGAGATCAGCGTCTGGTCGAGCAGCGCCCGCTTCACCTCGGTGCGGCGGCGGCGCAGACCGGCGGCGAAGCCCTCGTCGGAGAACTCCGGGTCGATCGGGTCACGGGCGATGTGGGCGATCTCGGCGGGCAGGTCGGCGCCGCCCGCGGAGACGGACAGGCCGCCGAACGTGCGCTGGTCGACGAAGCGCAGCTCGGGATCGCCGTCGTCGAACCGGAAGCGGATCCGCAGGTGGGTCTCGTCGGGGGCGCCGGCCGGCTGGAGCAGCATCTGGCCGGACATGCCGAGGTGGCCGATGATGGCGTCGCCGCTGTCGAGCGGGAGCCACAGGTATTTGCCCCGGCGGCGGACGTCGACGACCCGGCGGCCGACGAGCTGGCCGGCGAAGTCGAGCGGGCCGGGCAGATGGCGGCGGACCGCACGCGGATGGTGCACCTCGACCGACGCGATCCGCCGCTGGGCGACGTGCTTCTCCAGACCGCTGCGGACCGTTTCGACCTCGGGTAGCTCAGGCACCGGTAAAACCTATTCGGCCGCGGTCGGCGCGGCCACCTTCTCCGTCACTCGATCGGACAGCTCCCGCCAGGCGGACTCGGCGGCCCGCTGCTCCGCCTCCTTCTTGCTGCGGCCGTCGGCGCCGCCATAGCGGTTGCCGGCCACCACGACCCAGGCGGTGAATGTCTTGGCGTGGTCGGGGCCGGCCTCGTCGATCCGGTACTCCGGGACGCCGAGGCTCAGCGTCGCGGTCAGCTCCTGAAGGCTGGTCTTCCAGTCCAGGGCCGCGCCCCGGCCGGCGGACTCCGCCATCAGCGGGTCGAACAGCCGGTGGATCACCATGGCCGCGGTGTCCAGGCCGTACTGCAGGTAGATGGCGCCGAGCAGCGCCTCCAGCGTGTCGGCCAGGATGCTGTTCTTGTCGCGCCCGCCGGTGGTCTCCTCGCCCTTGCCGAGCAGCAGGTACGGGCCGAGCCCGGCCGGACCGAGCCGGCGGGCCACGTCGGCCAGCGCCCGCATGTTGACCACGCTGGCCCGCAGCTTGGCGAGCTGACCCTCGGGCAGGTCGGGGTGGTTGTTGAAGAGGGCGGTCGTGATCACGACGCCGAGCACCGAGTCGCCGAGGAACTCGAGGCGCTCGTTGGTCGGCAGGCCGCCGTTCTCGTACGCGTACGACCGGTGGGTCAGCGCCCGTTCCAGCATGTCCACGTCGAACCCGATGCCGAACGCCGCTTCCAGGTGCGTGACGGGTGGTCGCCTGCGCTTGTCATTCGTCATGTCGTTACCTCGATCAGGTCGGCCAGCGCCGTCGCGATGCGCGCGATCGCGTGGTTTCGGTGCAGGGTGGCGGCGAGCGCGAGGCCCGACGCGATGTCGTCGCCGGTGGCGCCGCCGTGACAGATCACGACGGTGCCGCCGACACCGAGCAGGGCGGCGGCCCGGGGCGCGGCGCCGCCCGGCGGGGGTCCGCCGGCCATGGCGTACGCACCCTCGATGCCTTTGAGCAGGATGTTTCCGGTGAATCCGTCGGTCACCACGACGTCGGCCCGCTCACCGGACGAGACGTCGTAGCCCTCGACCAGGCCGACGTAGTGCGCGTCGCCGCCGAGCTTGAGGTCGGCCAGCATCGGGTCGGTGGTCCGCCGCGCCCGGTCGCCCTTGCCGGGCTCGGTGCCGATGGAGAGCAGGCCCACCCGGGGGCGGGCGATGTCGTGCACGACGGCGGCGTACGCGGCGCCGAGCAGGGCGTGCCCGGCCAACGTGATCGGCCGGGCCTCCAGCGAGCCACCGACGTCGAGCAGCGTCACCGGGCCGGCGATGGCGGGAATCGTGGCGAGCAGCGCGGGCCGCCGGATGCCGGGCCAGCGGCCCAGGCTGAGCACGGCGGCGGTGACGATGGCGCCGGTCGCGCCGGCGGAGACCAGCGCGTCGGCCGCGCCCTCCGCGACGGCCAGGGCGGCACCGCGGACGGTGGTGTCGAAGCGCCCGCCACGCTGCGGCGGGTCGGCCATGCCGACGGCACCCCAGAGGGGCCGCACCGACACACGGTGTCGGTCGGCGGCTGGGAGCGCAGCGATGAACTCGTCGGCCACCTCAGCGGGGCCGACGAGAAGCAGGCGCAGATCGGGATCAGCTGCGAACGCCCGCAGAGCGCCGTCAACCACGACGGCGGGAGCTCCGTCCCCGCCGAGGAGGTCAACGGCGATCCGCACGGCGACCGGTTCCAGGGAACGTCCGGGAACCGGCACGCCGGGCGCCGACGCTGCCCGACCGAGGGTCGGGTGCGTCACGCCGAGATCAGACCTCGATGACCTGACGGCCGTTGTAGGTGCCGCACACGCTGCACGCGGCGTGCGGCAGCTTCGGCGACTTGCACTGCGGGCAGGCCACGGTCGCGACCGCCGTGGTCTTCCACTGCGCCCGGCGCGACCGGGTGTTGCTCCGCGACATCTTGCGCTTCGGAACGGCCACGGTAGTTACTCCCCTTCACGGTTAAGTTCAGACAGCGCGGCCCAGCGCGCGTCAACCTGCTCGTGCTTGTGATCAGCGGGCAGGTCGTCGAGCAGTCCCCCGCATTCGGGGCACAGCCCAGGGCAGTCGGCACGACACACGGGGTTCGTCGGCAATTCGAGCACCACCGCGTCCCGTACCGCCGGTTCCAGGTCGATCAGATCGCCCTGCACCCGGCCGATCTCGTCCTCTTCGGTCGTCTCGTCCGTGACGCTGTTCGCATACGCGTACAGCTCCTGGACGTTGACGTCCACCGAGTCGCTGATCGGGCGCAGGCAGCGGCCGCACTCACCGGTGACCGGGACATGGACCGTCCCGGAGACGAGCACGCCCTCGGAAACCGACTCGAGTCGCAGATCGAGACCCAACTCGGCGCCCGCCGGCACACCGATCATCTCCAGGCCGAGGTCCGACGGTGCCGAGACCACGCGCTCGACGGTGCGCAGCGCACCAGGGCGCCGTGGCAGCTCTCGGGTGTCGAGAACCAGCGGGGCGCGGGGGTCGAGGAAGCTCTGCGTGTTTTTTGGCATAGTCAGACTCCGGCCAGTCGAGGCCGACATGCCAGGTTACCCGAGGCGTGCCGGCACGAGCCAATCGGGCCGGCAAAGCCGGCCAAGCCAACCGGTCCGGCAACCGGTCAGAAGGGCAGCGGACGTTCGTGATCCTCGCCGGTGAAGGTGCCGATCTCGCGCAGGGCGTGCATCTTGTCGCGCCCCCGCTCGATCGAGGCTAGCGCGCGGGTGAGGAACTGCTCGAAGTTGGCCAGGGCGGTGTCGACGTAGTCGTCGACCTCCTCCCGCAGGCGCTGGGCCTCGGCGCGGGCCTCGCCGATGATCCGGGCGCCCTCGTGCTCGGCGCTGACGGTGATCTCGTTGACCGAGACCAGCCGGGCGTGCTCGGCCTCGCCCTCGTTGATGATCCGGTCGGCCTCGCGCTTGCCGGCGTCCATGATCTTGTCGCGCTCGTCGAGCAGCGCCGCCGCCCGCCGCAGCTCGCCGGGCAGGTCGGCGCGGAGCTCGTCAAGCTTGGCGATCATGGGGCCGCGTTCGACCATGGCGCTGTTCCGGGACATCGGAACCGCGCGCGCCTGTTCCACAATCGCGATGATCTCGTCGATCTGCTCGAACGGATCCACCGCACACTCCTGTCATCTCTCGGCCGGCGGCCGGTCGGCTGCTCCATCCATGATGCGGCCCGAAGGCGACACCCAGCCCATTCCGGATCGGCGCGTCGCCCAGCGTATCGAGGGGCGCACGCACCCGGTATCGAACCATGACGATCGGTCGACCGGAAGGTCAGTGCACTCCGCCGACGGCCAGCCGGTCGCGCAGCGCGTCCAGGACGTGGTCCGGCACGTGCGCGGAAACGTCGCCGCCCCACTTCGCCACCTCTTTGACCAGGCTCGACGAGAGGAACGAGTAGAGCGGGTTCGTCGGCATGAACAGGGTCTCCACGCCGGCGAGCCCGATGTTCATCTGCGCCATCTTGAGCTCGTAGTCGAAGTCGCTGACCGCGCGCAGGCCCTTGACCACCACGGCCGCCTGCACGGTCCGGCAGAAATCGACCAGCAGACCCTGGAACGACTCGATCCGGACGTTTCCGTAGCCGCTGGTCGCCTCGCGGAGCATCTCGATGCGCTCGTCGACGCTGAACAACCCGGTCTTCGACTGGTTGATCAACACGCCGACGATCACCTCGTCGAACAGCCGGCTGGCCCGGCCGATGATGTCCAAGTGACCATTGGTGACCGGGTCGAACGATCCGGGACACACCGCACGCCTCATGATCGGCGACCGTACCAAAGGGTCGTCTCGCCGTAACGCCGGCTGCGCACGGACGTGACCCCGTCCACCTGCGGCGGGGGGCCACTCCGGGACGAACGCTCGAAAACGAGCACGGCGTCCGCTTCCAGCCAGCCGCCGCGAACCAGCGCGGTCGCCGTCTCGGCGATCTCCTCGTCGGTCACGGCGTACGGCGGGTCGGCGAACACCACGTCGTAGGGGTCGCCGTCCGGGCCCCGGCCGAGGACCGCGGCGACCCGGTCGACGACCAGTCGGGCGGCCGGCTCGGCGCGCAACGTCGTCAGGTTGACCTGGATCGTGCGCGCGGCCCGGGCGTCGGACTCGACCAGCAGCACGTGCGCGGCGCCGCGGGACAGCGCCTCCAGCCCGACCGCACCCGAGCCGGCGTAGAGGTCGGCGAACCGGGCGCCGTCGAGGTCCACCATCGACTCGATGCTGCTGAACAGCGCCTCGCGTACCCGATCGGAAGTGGGTCGGGTGCCCGCTCCCGGCGGTGCCGTCAACCGGCGACCGCCCAGCGTGCCCGCGACGATGCGGGTCATGACTGCCTGCCCATATCCGTGCAGGCTACTCGTCCGGTCGGGGGCCGTTCATTTCCCGCACCGCAACTATCGGAGATCGAAAAGTGACGTGTCGTGCATCAACGGTCACGAATCGATATCACCATCCTTAGATTCTGCTGATTACGGTGTGTCAAATTCATGAACCGCTAAGGTCTGCGCCTGTGTCGGCTGCCGCCCAGCCGACGCAAAACGTGCGAGGCCTCGATCCGAGCCACGACCGACCTATGTCGACGGTGGCCGCGGGTGCCTCGACCGTGCCCTGAAAGCGCCCCATCCTGTCAGGAGTACGCGTGTTCCACATCCCATCCGTCGTGCGGCGACCGCTCGCCGTCGCAGGGGCCGCCGTCGTCGGCCTCGCCGCGGCGGTCGCCTTCGGCTCCCCCGCCAGCGCGCACCACCCCGAGGTCTCCGGCACCGCCGCGTGTGTCGAGGGCAAGTGGCAGGTCGACTGGACGGTCGCCAACAGCCGAGAAGGACCTCGCTGGCGACACGTCACGGGCGCGACCTTCAACCCGAGGCCGTCGCACGAGCGACACGTCATCAAGGCCGGCGCGACGCTCCCGGCCTATCAGCGGTCACCGACGGCCTCGCTGCACGCCTCCAGACGCTCGAGTCACGGACCAAGCTGCGCCACTCCGGTCGACGCGCACTGGAAGCGCGGCGGCAAGGACATCAACGCGACGAAGTCGGCGACCGCCAACGATCCCCAAGGGCGGCTGCGGCGACCGCGAAGCCGGCGGTGACGTTCACCGACGACTGCGCCGGCCAGGTCACCGTGGTGGTGTCCAACGGCGCCTGAGGCGACCCGCAGCAAGCTGACGCTACAAGCGTCCACGTCGAGGGCGAGGCCGATCTCCGAGCGGCACGTCACAGATCGGCAAGTCCTCCGAGCCGATCGTGGTGCCGGTCACCGAGGGCCAAGGACAAGGCGACCTCGGTCGACGGTGACCGAGAAGGGCACCAAGTGGACCGAGAAGTTCGCCTGGGAGAGCCCAGGGCGACTGCGGTGAGCCCGACGTCGGCACCTACGAAGCCGACCTGTGACGAGCTGAGCTTCCGGCCGACGAACCCGGCCGACGGCCTCGAGGTCGACCTGGTCCTTCACGCCGACGCGTCGGCGAGCCGTCAGACCATGAAGGTCGAGCCGGGCACCGAGATGGAGCGGTCGTCTTCCCGGCTTCGGCGGGCCTCAAGGTCGACCGTCGAGCACCGAGGGCGAGGAAGACTTCGTCGTCGACTACGACGAAGAGAAGCCGGCCGGACTGTGGCGACACCCCGACGCTGCCGAAGACCGGTGCCAACGCCGGTGCGATCGCCGGTGGCGCGGGCGGCCTGCTGGCCGTCGGTGGCGCGCTGTTCTTCGTCGCCCGTCGTCGTCGCCTCCGCTTCACCGCCTGAGACTGACTAGGTAAGAAGCGCGCCACCCCCGAGACCGGGGGTGGCGCGCTTCTTTGTGTCAACTGACACGTTGGCGTCAGCGAACCCCAGCGCTCACCAAGGCGTCTTTATGCTGGTTGAGTCGATCTGGGGGGAGCGAGATAAAACCGTGTCCACATTTGCCGACCAGGACCTGGGAAGGCATGAGCATCCCAAGTGCTGGCGTCTACACATTGGACCAAGCGCACAAGCGGGTGGGCTTCCTCGCGCGACACATGATGGTCAGCCCGGTCCGCGGCGAGTTCCGCGAGGCCAGCGCGCAGATCGTCGTCGGCGAGGATCCGTTGGCGTCGTCGGTGACCGCGATCATCCAGACCGGCAGCCTGACCACGCACAACCCGGACCGCGACACCCACCTGCGCAGCCCCGACTTCCTCGACGTCGAACGCTTCCCCACCCTGCGTTACCGCAGCACCGGGATGACCTGGAAGGGCGCCGACGATCCGATCTTCCTGTGGGCCCGGCTGCGCAACAACAAGCTCAACCGGCGGGCCACCGGCCCGGAGCCGGCGCCCGGCCCGGTCCGCTTCGCCCTGCACGGCCAGCTCACGGTCCGCGACGTGACCCGCCAGGTCGACCTCAGCGTGGAGTGCGGCGGCGCCCGCCGCGACCCGTACGGCCAGGACATCTTCGGTTTCAGCGCGAGCGCCGAGATCGAACGCGAGGACTACGGCCTGCTCTGGAACGTCGCCCTGGAGAGCGGCGGCGTCCTGGTCGGCAAGACCGTGCACATCGAGATCGCCGGCGAGGCCCTGCGCGCCGAGTGACTAGGGCGCCAGCACCCGCTGGTGGATCGCCGTGACGACCGACCGGGCCGAGACGAAGGCGCCGTGTTGCCAGGCGACCTCGTGGCTCAGCCAGTCGCCGGCGAAGTAGACCCGGCCGGCCGGCTGGAGCAGCAGCTGGTAGCCGGCCGATGTGTAGCGCGGTGAGGTCCAGGCGCCTTCGAGGTATTTCGTGCGGTCCCAGGCCTGCGACCACGACGATGTCAGCTCGGTGCGGTACTTCTCGCCGTGGATCTTCACGCCCTGGGCCAGCGCGCGCGCCTCGCGTTCGGCGTGCGGGAGCGCGCTGTAGGTCCGTGCCGCCGCACCGGTGTTGTAGTAGCCGACCACCAGGCCGCGGCGGCCGTGGAACCCGTGCGACGGGTACCAGATGTGCTGGAGGTCCAGATCGGTCTCGGTGATGCCGCCGTAGATCCGGTCGTCCTCCTCCCACCAGCGCCGCTTGTACTCGAGCCCGATCTTCCCGGCGGCCGTGACGCCGAACTCGGCCAGCGCCGTGGTCACCGGCGTGCCCAGGTTGTGCGGGACCCGCGCCATCAGGTGCGGCGGCAGCGTCGCGACGCAGAAGTCGGCGTGCAGCACCCGGGTGGCCCGGCCCTGCCGGTAGGTGACCGCGACCGATGACGCCGCTGTCGGTCACGTCGGTCACCTCGGCGCCGACCTTGATCCGGTGCGCGCCGACCGCCCTGGCCAGCGCCTTCGGGATCTGGTCCATGCCGCCGACCGGCTGGAACATCAGCATCGCCTGGTCGTAGCCGAGCTCGAAGGAGAAGTACCGCCCGACGTTGCTGGCGAACACGTCCGACAGGGCCGGCGGAGCACCCAGCAAGGTGCCCTCGTCGTTGCCCGCACCCGGATAGCTCGGCGAACCCGCGCCGGCCGCCGCCGGTGTAGCCGAGCGTCGAGCCCAGCGATCCGACCGAACTCGCAGGAACGTCAGTCAGCCGCTCCTTGTCGGCCGTGGTCAGCGCCGCGTCCAGCGCACCCTGATCGGTCGCCTTGGCGAGCAGTTCCGAGACGTACCCGAAGACGTCGGCCTTGGCGGTGCGGTAGCGGACCGGGCGCGGTCATCCCGGCCGACTCGTTGTAGATCAGCGCGTCGGCGTTGGCGTTCGTGAACACCTCGATCGGCACGCCGAGCTCGCGGCAGTAGTCCAGGGTGACCATCCACTGGGCCAGCCGGCCAGGGCCGGCGTTGAGGTAGACGCCGTCGCCGAAACGCGCCTTCTGGGTGTCGCCGTCGAGGTCGGTCTCGGTCGTGCCGCCGCGCACGGTGAAGTTGCGGCCGCCGACGATGTCGCGAGCCTCCAGCACCGTGCAGTCGTAGCCGGCCTTGCCCAGCTCGTACGCGGTGGCCAGGCCGGCGACGCCGCCGCCGAGAATGACGACGCGGGCCCGGCCGCGGCCGGTCAGATGGAAGTCCGCCGGACTGGGCGCCCGGTACGCGGGCGCCGCCGCGGCGGCGGTCGGTGCGAGGCCGAGCGCGCCCATGGTGGCGAACATCGCTCCCGCGCCCCCGCTCAGGCCCGACGGCGCGAAGGAATCCTCGGCGGCTGACGGCGGGCGGGATGGCTTGCTGCTGCGTCACGCGTCCCCCTTCGGGAAGATCCACATGACGCGCAGTCTGTAAGGGCCAGATTTCCCCTGAGGCCTTGCGTTGTTACTGACGTATTTCCATGCGTCAGGCTGAGCCGGCGCACCCGGCGGGCGGGGCGGCGAGCTTCGGCACCGTCTCGATGATCGGGTTCGAGAAGACGATCGCCCACTGGCCGGCGGCCTCGTACGACTTCGGCACGGTGACCTGGATCGTGACCTCGCGGTCGACCGTCGTCAGCACGGTGGCCTCCGGGGTGACGACGTCGTGCCAGCAGACCTTGTCGAGCAGGTTGACCAGGTCGGTCGGCGGGAAGGTCGGCGCCGGGATGCCACAGGCCAGCGTGATGGCCGGGTCGCCGAAGGCGGCGTTCTGTTCAGTGCCCGCGGTGACCGGCCGCTGTGCCCGGTCGCGTACCGTTTGCGGCAGTTGGGAGAGCAGGGCACGGCACAGCGTCGCGGCCCGCGGCGTGAGGGCCGGCGCCGCCATCGGCACCGGTGTCGTCGCCTGCGGCGCGGGAGCGGAGGTGGCCGGCGCGGCTTTCGGCTCGTCGGGCGAAAAGCGCCAGAAGGACAGCAAAGCCACGAGTACGGCCAGGGGAATGGCAACCGCGGTCGCGAGCAGCGCGGCCTGGCGGGTCGAACGGTCCACTCAGAGATGCACCACCGAACAGGTGATCGTGCGGGTGATTCCGGGAACGAGCTGGACCCGGGAAACGATCATCTTCCCGAGCTCGTCAAGGGTGTGCGCCTCGGTCAGGGCGATGACCTCGTATGGTCCGGTCACGGCGTCGACCCGGACGACGCCCGGAATATCCGAGATTGACGCGGCCACGTCACGCGCCTTTCCGACCTCGGTCTGGATGAGGATGTACGCCTGGACCACGACCAGTCTCCAATCGCCGCCAACGGCACGAGAAGTGAAACTACCGCAACGGAGCAGGCACCGAACCCGGAGGTTACTGGTGAGTGTGGCGCGCACGGGCGAGTTCGGGCTGATCGCCCGGGTTACCGCCCGGCTCCAACCCGGCCCCGGCACGCTGCTGGGCCCCGGCGACGACGCCGCGATCGTCGCCGCGCCCGACGGCCGGGTGGTGGCGTCGACCGATGCGCTGGTCGAGGGCCGGCACTTCCGGCGCGACTGGGCCAGCGGCGTCGAGATCGGCCACCGGGCGGCGGCGGCCAACCTGGCCGACATCGCCGCGATGGGTGCCACCCCGACGGCGCTGCTGGTGGCGCTCTGCGCGCCGCCGAACCTGGACGCCCGCTGGGCCGAGGACCTGGCCGACGGGCTGGCCGCCGAGGCGGCCACGGTCGGCGCCGCGGTGGTCGGCGGTGACATGGCCGGCAGCCCGACCCTGACGATCGCCGTGACCGCGCTCGGCGACCTCGGCGGACGCCGGCCCGTGACCCGCGACGGCGCCCGGGCGGGCGACATCGTCGCGCTCTGCGGCCGGGTCGGCTACGCGGCCGCCGGCTACACCGTGCTCAGCCGCGGCTTCCGCACCCCGGTGCTGCTCGTCGACGCCTACCGGCGGCCCCGGGTGCCGTACGCCGCCGGTCCGGCGGCCGCGCGGGCCGGCGCGACCGCGATGCTCGACGTCTCCGACGGGCTGCTGCAGGACCTCGGGCACATCGCCCGCGCGAGCAAGGTGGCGCATCGACGTCCACCGCGCCGCGTTCGAGGTGCCGCCGCAGATGCGGGACGCGGCGCAGGCGCTCGGCGTCGACCCGTACCACTGGGTGCTCGGCGGCGGCGACGACCACGCGCTGGCCGCGACCTTCCCGCGGGACCGGACCCTCCCGGAGGGCTGGCAGGAGATCGGCCGGGTCAGCGAGGGTACGGGCGTCACGGTCGACGGCAAGGTGCCCAAGGGCCCGATCGGCTGGGACCACTTCTCTAGTTAGGGAAAAGGGGAACCTCGATGGGGCGTCGTGGCAAGTAGGGGTATGACCACGACGACCACGGGAGCCGACACCGGCGCCGACCCGGCGGATCTGGCCGGCATGTTCACCGCCTACGGGCGGGAACTGCTGCGCTACTGCACCCGCCGAGTGGGCGAGCAGGTCGCCGAAGACGTCGTGGCGGAAACCTTCCTTGTCGCGTACGAGCAGCGTTTCCGCTATGACCCCAGCCGGGGCGGTGTGTTGCCGTGGCTCTACGGCATCGCCACCAACCTGCTGCGGCGACACCGGCGTAAAGAGGTCCGCGCGCTGCGGGCGCTCGCCGACACCGAACCCGGGCCGGACGCGGCCGCGGATCGGGTCGACGCCCAACGCACCGTGCGCAGGCTCGCCGCCGTGCTCGCCGGGTTGCCCCGGCGCCAGCGCGACGTGCTGCTCCTGTTCGCGGTGGCGGAGCTCGACTACGCCGAGATCGCCACGGCACTCGACATTCCACCCGGGACGGTCCGGTCGGCCCTGCACCGGGCGCGCGCCAAGGTCCGCGCCGCCCTCACCCCTGAAGGAGAAACACCGTGAACCGCGCAGATCCCGACATCGTCGCCGTGCGCGACCTGCTGCCCGGCACCACCGAACCGACGGACGAGTCGGTCTCCCGCACCTGGTACGCCCTGGCCCGCCGCCAGGCACCGCCCGCCCGTTCCCGGCTTCCGCCGGTGGGTGCCGGCCGCCGCCGCACTGGTGGTCGCCGGTCTGGCCGCCACCGGCGTCGTGCTCCTTCCGGACGGTGGCGCCGACCCGGGCGTCGGGGTCGGCAGCCCACCGAGCGCGCCGGCGAGCTCGAAGACCGGTGGTCCGTCCGACGGACCCAAGGGCGGCGGCGCCAAGCCGGGCCTGCCGGTGGGTCCGCCACCCGCGTTGGGCTCCAGCAAGTCGATCAACGCCCGGCAGTCGCTCGACCGGCTCGCCGCGAAAGTCGCGGGCTCACCGACGGAGACGGTCCAGCCCGGTCAGTTGATCTACACCCGGATGTACGGGCTGAGCTCGAGCGACAACATCGGCGACGACACGGCGCCGGTGACGGCCGCCGACGAGACCGAGCTCTGGTTCAACCCGGAGGGCATGGCAGCCGTCAAGAACATTCGTAACGGCGTGGAGAACCAGGTGGACGCCGGCGCGGGTGCGCCGGTCGGGACGCCGTACATCTGGCAACCGACGCCGGCGTGGCTGGCGGCGCTGCCGACCGGCCCGGCGGCGTTGCGGAAGGAGTTGCTGGAGGGCATCGGCGACAACGCCAAGTGGACCGACGACTACCTGCTGGGCAAGGAGATCGGCGAGCTGCTGGTCAGCTCCGAGCCGCTGCTGAAGGCCGACGTCCGGGTGGCGATGCTCAAATCGATCAAGAGCTGGAAGGGGTTGTCGGCCCGGGAGACCGTGTTCGACGGCAAGCGGGTCTGGGCGATCCGGCAGACCGAGCAGGGCCACTTCAACGAGCTGCTCTTCGACCCGGCCACGGGGCGGGCCGTCGGGCGGGCGTCCGGCATCGACAACGAGGTCAGCTACCAGGTGCTCTGGACCCACAAGGTGGTCGCGAAGGCCGGCGAGCGGTAGGACGTGATCGTCGCGACAGCGGCGGCGGCCGGTCACCGACCGGTCGCCGCCGTACCGTCTTTTCCGTGGAACATCTCGACATACGGCGGTTGCCGTTTACCGCGCCCGAGTCAGTGGCGCTGGTCACCGAGCTGATGATCGACCTCGGCGCCCGTTACGGCAGCTCGGGTGACGACACCCCGGTCGACCCGGCCGACTTCGACGCGCCCGGCGGCGACTTCCTGGTGGCGTTCCTCGACGGGGAGCCGGTCGGCTGCGCGGGCTGGCGCGGCCACGGCACCGACGGGGGAGGCCGAGCTCAAGCGGATGTACACCGCGCCGGCCGGGCGCCGCCGGGGCGTGGCCCGGGCCGTGCTGCGGGCGATCGAGGACTCGGCCCGGGAGGCCGGGCGCAAGCGGGTGATCCTGGAGACGCGGCGACAAGCAGCCCGAGGCGATCGCGTTCTACGTCGCCAACGGCTACGAGCGGATCCCGGACTTCGGCTACTACAGGGACGAGCCCGGCGTGCGTTCCTTCGGCCGCACGCTCTAGGTGAGCACGACAAACCGCCGGGTCCAGAGGACCCGGCGGTTTACAACTCGACTCGGTCGCGCCTTAGGCGCGGGTGACCTTGCCCGCCTTGATGCACGAGGTGCAGACCTGCATCTTGCGGGTGTTGCCACCACCGGCCGGGGTACGCACCGTCTGGATGTTCGGGTTCCAGCGGCGGTTCGTCCGCCGGTGCGAGTGGGACACGTTGTGGCCGAAGCCCGGCCCCTTGCCACAGACGTCGCACACGCTAGCCACGGGATACTCCTGGGATTGGTCGCCTTGGGGGTTGCTGGTGGGTCGACGCCGACCAGGCAACCTGTCGAGAATACCCGACCCCTGCCGCACCCGGCGAATCGGCTCCCACCGCAGCGCGCGGCGGGGTTGACTGGAGGGTGGGAGGTCGTCATGAGGGTACTGCTGGCGGGCGCCACGGGCGCCATCGGGACACCGCTGATCCAGCGGCTGGTCGCCTACCACCACGAGGTCATCGGGATCACGCGGTTGCTGGCCAACGCCCGGCGGCTGGAGGCCTTCGGGGCGAAAGTGCTGGTCGCCGACGTGCTGGACCGTGACGACCTGCTGCGGGCGGTGTCCGGCAGACAGGCCGACGCGGTGATCCACGAGTGCACCGCCCTGACCCGGCCGCCGCTGCGCTTCCACGACCTGGACAAGACCAACGAGCTGCGTACGACGGGCAGCGCCAACCTGGTCGCCGCGGCGCAGGAGGTCGGCGCGAAGCGGTTCCTGACCCAGTCGATCGTCTACGGGTACGGATACGGCGACCACGGCACGACGCTGCTGACCGAGGCCGACCCGTTCGCCGTGCCGGCCGACGGCCCGCTCGGCCCGGTCATGGACGCCCTCCACGAGGCCGAGGCGACCGCGTGCGAGACCCCCGGCCTCGAGGGCGTGGCGCTGCGGTACGGCCTGTTCTACGGCAGCGATCCTGGGACAAAACGGATGATCGACGCAGTACGCAAGCGGCGCTTCCCGGTGATCAAGGGTGGCGGCGGCGAGGTTCCCATGGTCCACCTCGACGACGCGGCGGCGGCCACCGTGGCCGCGCTGGAGAAGGGCCGGGCGGGCAACGCGTACAACATCGTCGACAGCGCGCCGGTGACCTGGGGCGAGTTCCTCGACGAGATGGCCAGCCTGGTCGACGCCAAGCCGCCGATGCGGGTGCCGGCACCGGTCCTGAAGTTCACGGCGCCGTACGGCTACGAGGCGATGACCACCTCGATGCGGGTCTCCAACGAGCAAGGCCCAGAACGAGCTCGGCTGGTCGCCCGCGGTCGTCGACTACAAGCAGGGCCTCCGAATGGTCGCCACCGAGTAGCCCCCGGGGTCGGGATCGATGGAGTTGTCAGGGGCAACCGATAGGCTCAGTACGTGTTGGAGAGCCTCGACGCCCCGGCGCTGCGCCGCTGGTGCGCGGGTGCGTTGGCGGCCCTGCGCCGCCATCAGAGCGAGATCGACGCGCTCAACGTCTACCCGGTGCCCGACGGTGACACCGGCACCAACCTCGTGCTCACGCTGACCTCGGCCAACGAGGCGCTGGTGTTCGACGCGAGCGCCGAGGGCGACCCGACCCCACACGGCCAGGTGCTGCGGCTGATGGCGCGCGGCGCCCTGCTCGGCGCCCGCGGCAACTCCGGCGTGATCATCTCGCAGATCCTGCGCGGGCTGGCCGACGCCACCTCGGCCCTGCCGACGCTCGACGGGCCGGCACTCGCCCGGGGCCTGCGGGCCGGCGCCGACGCCGCCTACGGCGCGGTCGCCGAGCCGGTCGAGGGCACCGTGCTCACCGTCGCCGCGGCCGCCGCCACCGCGGCGGAGGGTGCCGGGTCGCTGGCCGAGACGGTGCGGGCCGCCGCCGGTGCCGCGGCCGAGGCGCTGGCCCACACGCCCGAGCAGCTGCCCGCGCTGGCCCGGGCCGGCGTGGTCGACGCCGGCGGGCGCGGCCTGTGCGTGCTGCTCGACGCGCTGACCGAGGTGGTGACCGGCGAGGTCCGGCCCGAGCCCCGCCTGCTGCCGGCGCCGCGCACCAGCCGCGCGCTGGTCGCCGCCCGCGAGAGCGGCTCCGCCGAGTTCGACTACGAGGTGCAGTTCCTGCTCGACGCGGCCGAGCCCGCCGTCGAAAAGCTGCGCGCCCGGCTCGCCGAGCTCGGCGACTGCCTGGTCATCGTCGGCACCGGCGAGGGCGACGAGTCCACCTGGACGT